>NZ_JAIEWN010000003.1:110953-146162 GCF_019599295.1 Oscillochloris sp. ZM17-4
GAGCTCCTCGTCGTCGAGCTCCTCGTCGTCGAGCTCCTCGTCGTCGAGCTCTGGCTCAGCGCTCGACTCACCCCCGCTCTCCGCCGCTATCTTCGCCAGCCGCGGCTGCTGGGCCTGGGCCTTCTGCGCCTGCTGGGCGGCCTTGATCACCTTGGCGGTGGGCGCGAGCAGCAGCGAGAGCACGCGGCCCTCCATCAGCGGCTTCTGCTCAACCACCGAGATATCGCGCAGCTGCTCTGCGATCTGCTCTAGCATCTTCCGCCCGATGTCGGGGTGGGCCATCTCGCGCCCGCGGAAGCGTACGTTGAACTTGACCTTGTCGCCTCGCAGCAGGAAGCGCCGCGCCTGGTTGGCCTTCACCGTCATGTCGTGATCGTCGGTCTTGGGCATCAGGCGGATCTGCTTGAGCTCTGCCTGCTTTTGGTTCTTGCGCGCCTCGCGCTCCTTCTGACTCTGCTCGTAGCGGAACTTGCCGTAGTCGAGCAGGCGGCAGACGGGCGGCACAGCGTTAGGGGCCACCTCAACAAGGTCGAGGCCGCGCTCTTCGGCAAGAGCAACCGCCTCGCGCACCGAGACAATCCCGACCTGTGTCCCGTTCTCGTCGATCAGGCGAACCTCACGCGCGCGGATACGGTTGTTGATGCGAAACCGGTCTCTAATAGCGCGACTCCTTCGTCTATCAGATGCAGCAATCCGCACATGACCAACAGCCAGACCGATACGGCTGGCGCTGATCGCTGCGTTTGGAAGGTGCTGCGGCCCTGGCGTTCCTGGCAGGGCGACAGGTGGCCATCTTGTGACCATCCGATACCGAAGCGGTATTATAGCAGTCAGGCAGGCGCTGGTCAAACGGACAGAGCGTCTCTCGACAGGCTACGTGGCCGTAGTGATCTCGGCCGCCGCCCGCCGTCCCAGCTCCACGGCGAAGTTTGTGCCGCGGTCCCAGGGGTAGACCTGGCTCATGCTGGCCCAGTGCAGCCCGCGCAGCGGCGTGGTGATCGGCGGGATGTTGCGGCTATGGTTCAGCGGCACGATCGGCTGGGCGTAGGGCTCGCGGTGCAGCCAGTGGGCGCGCACCCAGCTGCGCTCAAACGCCGGGTTCACCCGCTTCAGCGCCGGCAGGAAGCGCTCAAGCAGCTCGTCCTCGCTCAGCCGGAAGTACTCGTGGTCTGGCTCCAGATAGTCGCCGCAGTAGACTAGCCGGTCGCCGCCATAGTGCTCGGCCTCGATAAAGTTCGTGTGCTCGACGAGGGCCAGGAAGGGGAACTCGCCCTTTGGCGGCATCAGCCAGTAGACGGTGTCGAGCAGCTGCTGGCGCAGGGCCAGGGTTAGCACGACGGCGCCCATCGAGCGCAGCTGCTTCAGCTGCCCCAGGTAGCTGGCGGGCAGCTGCGGCGCCAGGCGCGACAGCAGCTGCGGCGACCCGGTGACGAGCAGCTGGTCGAAGGTGATCGCCGGCGCCCCCGGCGTGATCAGCTCCCAGCGGCCATCCTCCAGCTGGTGGGCGGCGCTCGCCGCCGTGTTCAGGTGGACTCTCGCCCCCTTGGCCTCAACCGCCCTCTGGAGCGCATCGACAAAGCCTTGGAACCCGCCCTGGAAGTAGCCCAGCTTGAAGCTGCGCGCCTTAAAGCGCGACCAGAGCCAGGCCATGTTCACCTCGTCGGCGTGCGGGCCGAACTTGCCCTCAAGCAGCGGGCGGATCAGCGTCGTGTAGGCCGGCTTGCCCATCCAGCGCCGCGTCCAGCTCGCGGCCGTGGTGCCCTCAAGCCGCCGCCAGTTATTGGTCACATACTTCAGGTAGGCGATCGCCGCCCCGAAGCGCACCCGGTCGGGGAAGGGGAGCCCCGGGAAGCGCAGCACTGGCAGCACGCCGTCCAGGGCGTAGGGTCGATCATGCCACCACTGCGCCGTCACCGCGCTGCGGAAGAACAGCTCACGGGTGAAGCCGATCTCCTCCGTCAATTTAATGATCGCGGCGTCAGTCTGAAAGATATGGTGGTAGAAGCGCTCCAGCGGCCAGTCCCAGCGCTCATCGCGGAAGCCGGCGGCCAGCCCGCCGGCCACCTGGCCGGCCTCAAAGACCGCCACCTCGTGGCCGCCGCGGGCAAGGTCATAGGCCGCCGACAGTCCGGCGATGCCGGCACCAACAATCGCAATTTTCACGGTAGCACTCCAGGGGCGACATCATCGCGCTCAGGTTCAGGCGAGTCGGGGTTGGGCGCGTCGCCCGGGTGCTCCTTGATCGCTGCGGCCCGCTCCATATCGCGCCAGCCGATGCTCTCGCGCAGCATATAGAATGCGCCGAGCACGGTGATCGGCAGCCAGAGCGCCACGTGGAGCACCAGGGTATAGCCGGTGGCGATCGCCTGCGGGACGCCGAACTGGGTGAGCACGGCGATCCCCGGCGCGTCGAAGGTGCCGACATAGCCCGGGGTCGAAGGGATGGTGGTGAACAGGTTCACCACCGCCGTCATCAGCATCAGCACTGGGAAGGAGACGCTGAAAGGGAAGGCGTGCATGACAAACCAGTACTTGAGCGTCTCGCCCAGCCAGATGACTGTCGAGGTGAGGAAGATAACCGCCAGCTCGCGCGGGCTGCGCAGCGACTGGAGGCCGATGATGAATCGGTCGAAGAGCCCGTGGATGCGCGGCCTGATGGCCGGCGGGGCGAAGGTGTCGACGGCCAGCGTGTAGAGCCGGCTCATCCGCGCGGGCTGGGCTGCCAGGAGCATAAAGGTGAGCAGCGCCACCCCGAATAGGATGCTGAAGCCGATCACCAGCCAGCGGTAGGTGGGCGGTAGCGGCGCGAAGGGTAGCGTGGCGAACACAAAGAGTAGCATCACCAGGCCGTCGAAGAGCCGCTCCAGCACCACCGTGGCGAGCGAGGCGCTCATCGGCACCCCCTCCTTGCGGCGCAGCACGTAGCTGCGCAGCACCTCGCCGGCCCGCGCCGGGTAGACGTTGTTGCCCATGTAGCCGATCACCACCACCGGGAAGAGCCGGCGTGTCGGGATCGGCTTGATATGCGTCAGCATCGCGTGCCAGCGCCACGTGCGTACCCAGACAACAGCTCCATAGACACCCACGCCTGGCACGAGCCACCAGTAGTTTGCGCTGCGGAGGGTTTGCCAGAACTTCCCGAGATCAAGGCCTTGGAGCGCGATACCGATGAAGATGGCGCTTATCAGCAGGCCGACCCATAACTTCCAGCTACGCAATCCGTACCCTCCTGCTAGCGGATAATGACGCCTCATCATACCGCCGGGCGCTAGCCCTTGTCAAAGTAGGAGCTGTCTCACACAGCCACTTGTAAAAACAGAACACTCGTGCTATACTGTGAGTAGGGCAAATACAACTATCACGACGGTGATTCCGCCGTCGTCGGGACGACACCATCATCACGGGCGAGGCCCGGAAAGGCAGACGACGATGTACGAGAAAGAAATCGTCTATGACCCGGAGACGCGGGATTTTGCCATGTACCTGGATGGCGAGCTTGTGGGCTTCGCTCGTACCTACCAGGAGGCCGAGGTCACGCTGGATCAACTGGTCTTCGAGCTGATCAACGGCCAGTACTTTCGTGAGGCCGCCTAATCGCATTGCCCTCGCGATCCTCTCGTGTATAATAGATGCCGCTCCTATCGCCTGAGGATGATAGTATGGATGATACATAAGGTGGTGCGGCTATGGCAGAGCGAGATGGATGGCTGGGGCGGCTACGTGCGGTGGTCGAGCGTGAGTATGAGCGACGGATCCGCGCTGCGAGCCTGGTGACGGAGTACGGGGTGGGGCACGGGGCGCACCAGAGCCATGATGACGACGATGGCGCTGAGATCCTCAACCTCCCGCGTGGTGCGCGGCGTCCAGCACTCCATCACGAGGATACTCCCGCCGAGTAGCGGAACCAACACAATTTGAGCGCTGCGTGTGCCCGCATAGCACGCGGGCTGGTGATGACGAGAGAGGGCTTGCACAAACGGTGCGGCCCTCTTGTCATTTTAGGCAGATGGTAGTATACTTATTACATATAAGCAATCTTATTGCGCAGATCAATACGTTTGCGCTTACATATGGCATGATCTCGGGCATTTCCTGGACAAGCCTTGTATGTATGCGTTGCAAAAGCTGTGCGATGAGCCCTGGGCAGTAATCACGAATAATGTGGAGCATCCCATGGATGTCCAACTAGAAAACGCGACGACGACCAAGTCCGAGATCACGTATGTACGTATGGGCATGGCGCACCCCGAGCGGGCTATCCTCATCTACTGGGGTATCTCGCTTGTGCTGGGTGTTGTCGCGCTCCAGAGCTGGCTCAGATCGTGGGCAGTTCCTACAACGTTCGCGAACCTGGGGTTTGTGGCCTACCTCGTGATCACCTTCGCGCTAAGCCAGGTGCTCTATGTGCTGGTCGCTCGACACGATGACCGGCCGTTTTTGCCATTGCCCACCCTGATCTTCTCGCTTGGCAATGGCTTCTTCGAGACGCTCGCATTCGCCGTTGTGTACTGGCTTGGCGCGATGCTTGGCTCCTGGGCCGTCGGCCTCTTCGCCCCCGCAGCCGCCAGTGTCGCCGGTTTTGTGGTCGGGCTGATCTTCTTCTCTATCTATGGCGGCCTCATCCACGGGCTCTTCTGGCTGCGCCTGCTGCCGCCGCATCTCGATGAGTCGCCGCGCTCGCAGTCGATTCGCAAGCTTCGGCCTATGGCCGAGGTCGCCCTGGTTGTTGGTTGGAGCGCCTGCTTCTGGCTGTACCAGGATATCTGGACGGTTGTGCTCATCCACATCCTCGTCGATTTAGGTCTGATGCTGCGGGTTCGACCAGTGATCTTCCATCGCTAGATCGCGCGTTGCCGCTCTTGCGGTGCTGACGGGCGTCGCGACAATACGTCGCGGCGCCCGTTTCTGTTTAGGAGATCTTTGGGTCAGACACATCCACCTGGTGCAAGCGCGCGTAGAGGTTGATAGAGCGCCTGGGTGTGCAAGTCATTTGCGAAAGATGTTCACCCGCAGCCATTGTCGCGGCTGGCCCGTGGGCAACCTCAATCGCCACCAGCGCTCAAGAGAAACACACTGCGCATCTCTGCGTACTTAGGAGGAACCCAATGACTCTTCGTAAGGCAACTGTTCTGAGCCTCGCCGCTCTGTTCCTCGCCCTGGCCATGATCCCCTCGGCCTTCGCCCAGGGCACTGCCAAAGTTCGCGTTCTGCACGCCTCGCCCGACGCTCCCGCCGTTGATGTCTATGTGAACGGCAGCAAGACTCTGAGCGATGTCCCCTTCTTTACGGCAAGCGACTACCTCGATCTTCCGGCCGGCACCTACCGCGTGCAGGTCACCCCCGCTGGCGCGCCGGCGAGCGACGCGGTGATCGACGCCAATGCTACGGTTGAGGCCGGTAAGGCCTACACCATCGCCGCGACCGGCCCGGTTGCCGCGATCTCCCCGACGATTATCGTCGACGATCTGAGCGCCCCGGCCAGTGGCCAGGCCAAGGTGCGGGTCTACCACTTCTCCCCCGATGCCCCGGCCGTCGATGTGAAGCTCGCGAGTGGCACCACCCTCATCTCTGGCCTGGCCTTCCCCAATGCCAGCGACTACCTGGAGGTTCCTGCCGGTAGCTACGACCTGCAGGTGACGCCCGCCGGTGCCAGCGCTGTTGTGATCGACCTGCCTGGCACGAGCCTTGCCGCCGGCAAGATCTATAGCGTCTTCGCGACGAACGTCGTCGCAAGTATCAAGCCGGAGTTGGCAGTGAGCGACCCGGTCGCGGCGTCGAGCGCTGCCCCCACCAGCCTGCCGAATACTGCCGCCGGTGATGTCTCGCCTCTGGGGCTCATCCTGGTTCTGGCTGCGACGATGCTCGTCGCCGGAGCGTTGCTCATCCGCCGCCGAGCTGCCTAGCGTAAGTCGTACACGATAGGCCTGACGCCGGTAGATGTGGAGGACAGGGCAGCAGTGCGCCAACGACTGCTGCCCTGTCCTTTCGGTATTTTCTGAAAAGCCTTGACACTTGGCTCTTGACACCCGCTGTGGTGCATGATACCATCTGGGTTAGTAGTGTGTGATAAGAAGAACACATATACGTCTTTGGTGATCGGTACTATGTCAATCTGTGACCAAAGCGTAATGTCCTACTATGAGTCGTAAATAGTCAACATGTGGTAAAATCGCACAGGTCTATTGTGCTGACGCAATGTCGTGCGCCTCTGGTCCCAGATCGCGCTAAGGGCACGCGAAGAAAACCGAGCGATTGTGCGAAGTGTGCGAATGGTTCTGCGGGAAAGGCAGCGTTTCCCCTTTCTCGGCAGGTATCGATGGGTTGTTGCTGTTCTCATAGCAGCTGTTGCCTCGGTGATACTGAGCGGCTGTATGGAAGCTCTTCAGAGTGGGCAGAGCAATGTTGGTCTTCCGCCATCGGCTCTTCCATCGGCGACAAGCATACGTGCCCCCACGATCTCTACTGCCGTGGATTCGGAGACGTCGGTCGCTCCCACACAAGCACTGTTTCCCACTGATATCATTGCTCCAGAGCCTACCCTAGCGCCAACTGAGACGGCAACTGTTGTGATCGATCAGGTGCTTCCAACACCTGAAGCAACATTTACCCTGCCGACTCGGCAGCCTCTGACGAATGAGCAGCGCTGGCGGGCACAGGAAATCAATCGAAGAGTATTTGATCAGCAGCAAAACTATACGACTTTAAGCAGTGAACTTTGGTGGTACGATCCAATCAATCAGCAGCATGTTATTTTAGGCACATTTACTGGCGATTTTCTTGCGCAGGCTCAATTCACGCTCCGTGGACAGGGGATTGAGGCGTTGGAGGTGCCATACCAGGTGAATAAAAGCTATGGTCTTACTGCGCTCTCACCGGCGATTATCGCGAGGATCGCTGCTGCTGGGGGTGAGGATTGGATTGAGACCTACGTTTTTGTGACTCCGAATGTTGCGCCTCGGTAGAGGTATCATTAGAAGGCATGCCAGCTTCACGATTTAGCCTCATTCAGCGGTTTTATAGAATGGACACGCCGGCTTGGGTGCCCGTGGGGCGTCCGACGCCTCAGCATCGCCATCCAAATTATAAAAGCTCTGCTCGACCGGCTCTACTGAGGCCGGTCGTCTTATTATTCCTCGCACACATGTGCGATCATGACGTATTGCTCTGCGCGGACGCGCCCTGCCCATCATGCGAATGGGCAGGGCGCGTCCGCGCTAAGGTAATCAGCGTAGCTTCAGCCCGGCCCTTCGGCTGGCTCCATATCCTGCGGCCTTGGCCGGCGGGCGATGCTGGGTGCAATAAAGACGGAATATCCATCAAAAGGGATATTTGATCCGCAGAACAATTGTGCTATAATGTGTCAACTGCCGCCAGCGCTTGCATACCTGAGCAGCTGACGGCTGTCGGAAGGAATGATCGTGAGCAGCAGATACCTCGACATGGTTCGCGGGCAGCGGCGCCGCAACAGCGGCGGCTGGCAGTTCACTGCCAAGTCGCTTCTTGCCATACTCGCCTTCATCGCAATGGTGGGGTCAGCTGTCTACTGGTGGGGTGTACAGAGTCAGCTCACGAGTAATCAGGTGGTTGCGGTTGCGTTTACCGCTATTCTTGTCCTTGCCCCGCCAAGCCTGACCTCATTCCTCATCCCCTGGTCGCCGGGCGGCATGCTGCTCCAGAAGATCAACGCGCGCACATGGGGCTACAGCGTGATCATCGCCGCATCGCTCTACCTCCTGTACTACTCCTTTGAGATTCAGTATAGCTGGTGGGCCATCCAACCGGTCGTCGCGAACAGCGGGCTGATTTTGCAGCAGGTGATCATCGGGATCATCGGGTTTATTATTATCCCCGCCCTGCTCTGGACCCCGGTCACCAGCGAGGAGCTGGTCGAGCAGGTGCGCCAGGCCCACCTGGTGCGCCGCTATGAGCTCCAGACCCAGGCCGACATTGCGATCCTGCGCGCCACCCTGCTGCGTGCCCAGGAGAAGGCGCTGATCGGCTTCGCGAACCTCACCGTCCAGGAGAAGGAGGAGCTCGCCTCCGTGATGCGTGGCCTGGTGAAGGGCATCGATGGCACGCTGCGCGATATCGGCGAGAGCGTGAAGACGGTCAGCGGGGCCGCCGTCCCGTTCAGCAGCCTCGATGATAACGACGATATCCGCGGCTACCTCGACTATATCCACGAGAGCCTGACCGATAACGCCCTGCTGCCGCGCCGCGCCGGGCAGACGGAGCGGCTGCGCGTTGAGCCGCACTATGCGGAAGAGTATGAGGATGAGGCGAGCTACGATGACCGGCGTCCGCGCCTGCGCGATAGCCGCCGCTAGCGCCCTGCACTTTCCCAGTGAGGCCATATGCGCGGGTATCGCTACAGCACCGACCGGCGTCTCCCTGAGCGCGATATGCTCGACCTCGCCGATACGCTCGCCCTCCAGCTCCACGAATCGCTTGGCTCTCGCGTGTATATGCTGCCCCGCACCGATGTGGCCGAGCTGATCCGCGCCTACGTGGACGATATCAGCCCTGAAGATCAGCACGATATCTCGTGGATTATCTGGCACCTCTTTCAGGACGCTCGCGAGATGGATGGCGCGGAATAATCAGCCTCTCCGCAGACACCACCCGTACTATTGGCTTTGTGATCGCGCAGGTGTGGTATAACACCTGCGCGTCTTGTTGTGTTTATGCTGGGGGATAGACGACGGTGACGAGCGCGCAGCGGATCGGGATCTACGGGGGGACGTTCGACCCCATCCACATCGGGCATCTGGCGATCGCGGAGGAGGCGCGCTATGCCCTCGGCCTCGGACAGGTGCTCTTTGTCCCCGCCGCACGCCAGCCGCTGAAAGACGACGCACAGGGCGCGACCCCCGAGCAGCGGCTTGTGATGGCGCGCATGGCCTGCGCCACGAACCCGCACTTTGCCGTCTCTGACCTGGAGCTGCGCCGCCCCCCGCCCTCCTACACGGTCGATACGCTCTCCACGCTGCGGGCTGAGCTTGACATCGCTACGGAGCTCGTGTTTATCCTCGGCGCTGATGCCGCCCGCGACCTGCCGCGCTGGCATCGCGCCGCCGAGATCACCCGGCTGGTCCACCTGGCTATTGTCGGGCGCCCCGGCTACAGCCTAGACCTCGCGGCGCTTGAGTCGCGCCTCTCTGGCGTCGGCGAGCGCTGCACCCTGATCGCCGGCCCGCGCCTCGACGTCTCCAGCAGCGACCTGCGCGCCCGCCTGGCCCTCGGCCGCCCCGCCCGCTACCAGATCCCCGACCCCGTGCTCGACTATATCGCCGAGCACGGGCTCTATCGAGAGCGCTGATATGCACCCCCCAGAAGATCAGCTCGCCCAGACCTGCGCCGCCTGGGGCATCCCGCTGGATGCCGGCCAGATCGCGCAGTTCGCCGCATACGACCGTGAGCTTCGGCTCTGGAACGAGCGGATCAACCTGACGGCGATCAGGGACTCGGCCGAGATCTACCGCCGCCACTTTCTCGACTCGCTCAGCCTGGCCCGATTCTGGGGCGATGATCCGGCGAGCCTGGCCGATATCGGCAGCGGGGCGGGCTTCCCTGGCCTGGCCCTGAAGATCCTACGGCCGAGCATACGCATCACGCTGGTCGAGTCGGTGGGCAAGAAGGCGGACTTCCTGCGGCATATGGCGGACGAGCTGGGCATGTCCGGGGTGCGGGTGCTCACCGCGCGGGCTGAGGATGTTGGCCGCGACCGCGCCGAGCGCGAGCGGTACGGTCTCGTGACGGCGCGGGCCGTGGCCGAGCTGCGGGTTCTGGTCGAGTATGGCCTGCCGCTGCTGCGGGTCGGCGGGCGGATGCTGGCCCCAAAAGGCGCCGCCGCCCACGACGAGGCGGCGGCGGCGGCGCGGGCTATCGATGTTCTGGGGGGCGAGCTCGTCGGCGTGGAGCCGGTGGAGATCCCCGGCCTGGACGCCCACGCGGTGGTGATCATCACGAAGGTGCGGCTGACCGACTCGCGCTACCCGCGCCTCCCCGGCATGCCCCGCCAGCGCCCGCTGTAGGACGCAGCACGCTGCGTCCTACAGCGGAATGTTCCCGTGCTTGCGCGACGGCATGCTCTGGCGCTTGGTGCGGGCGATTCGCAGGGCCTTGATCAGGGCCGGGCGCGTCTCCTTCGGCTCGATCACCGAGTCGATATAGCCGCGCTCTGCCGCGACGTAGGGGTTGGCGAAGCGGCCCTGGTAGTCCTCCACCAGCTCGGCCATGCGGGCCGCCGGGTCCGCCGCCTCGCCGAGCTCCTTGCGGAAGATGATCCGCACCGCCGCGTCCACGCCCATCACCGCGATCTCTGCCGTGGGCCAGGCGAAGTTGAAGTCGGCGCGGATGTGCTTCGAGGCCATCACATCATAGGCGCCGCCGTAGGCCTTGCGGGTGATCACCGTCAGCTTGGGCACGGTGGCCTCGCAGTAGGCGTAGAGCAGCTTGGCCCCGTGGCGGATGATCCCGCCGTACTCCTGCTGCGTCCCCGGCATAAAGCCCGGCACGTCCACGAAGGTCACCAGCGGGATGTTGAAGGCGTCGCAGAAGCGTACGAATCGCGCCGCCTTCGCCGAGCTGTCGATGTCGAGCGTGCCGGCCATGTGCGCCGGCTGGTTGCCCACCACGCCGACCACGTTGCCGTCGAGGCGGGCGAAGCCGATCACGATGTTGCGCGCCCAGAATGGCTGCACCTCGAAGAAGAAGCCATCGTCCACCACCGACTCGATAACCGTGACCATGTTATAGGCCTTGCGCGGGCTGTCGGGGATGAGCGTCTGGAGCGACTCGTCCATGCGCTCCGGGTCGTCGCTCGGCGCGACGTAGGGCGGGTCGTCCATATTGTTCGCCGGCAGGAAGGAGAGCAGGGTGCGCAGCTGCTCGAAGCACTGGGCCTCATCATCGGCCGCGAAGTGGGCCACGCCGCTGCGCGCGTTATGGGTCATCGCCCCGCCCAGCTCCTCGAAGCCCACCTCCTCGCCGGTGACCGTCCTGATCACGTCGGGGCCGGTGATGAACATCTGGCTGCTGCCCTTGACCATCATGATGAAGTCGGTCATCGCCGGCGAGTAGACCGCACCCCCGGCGCATGGCCCGGCGATCACCGAGAGCTGCGGCACAACGCCGCTGCTCAGCACGTTGCGGTAGAAGATCTCGGCGTAGCCGCCCAGGCTCACCACGCCCTCCTGGATGCGCGCCCCGCCGCTGTCGTTGATGCCGACGCAGGGCACGCCCATGCGCACCGACAGATCCATGATCTTGCAGATCTTCTCGGCGAAGACCTCGCCAAGCGACCCGCCGAAGACGGTGAAGTCCTGGGCGAAGAGGCAGATCGGCCGGCCCTCGACCGTGGCGTGCCCGGTGATCACGCCGTCGCCCAGGGGCTTGCGCTTCTCCATGCCGAAGGCCGAGGTGCGGTGGACGGCGAAGGCGTCGAGCTCAACGAAGGACCCTGGGTCTACCAGGGCGTCGATCCGCTCGCGGGCGGTGAGCTTGCCGCGCTCGTGCTGGCGGGCCTCGGCCGCGCTATCGTTATGTAGCGACTGCGCCCGGCGGCGGCGCAGCTCCTCGATCTTCTCGGCGGTAGTGTGGGACATAGATCCTCTCCGGGTATGGTTGTGCTGAAGGGGGCGCAGCAGTCGCCCTGCAAGGGCTGTACTTTTACAGGTGTGCGCTTGGGGCGACTGCTGCGCCCTTACACTTCTGGGTGTCTGTTTGGTTGGCGAGATGCCCGGCTCCCCTGGGCGATCACCCGCCAGGCGAAGCGCGGCACCGCGTTCATGATCCGCCGCCAGCGGCTCGGCTGCCGCGCTAGCCGGTAGGCCCACTCCAGACCTATCCGGCGGATCGGTGCCGGGGCGCGCGGCACCCGCCCCGAGAGGTAGTCGAAGGTCCCGCCGACCCCGATCGCCAGGGGGACCTGGAGCGCCGGCTGATTGCGGGCGATCCAGAGATCCTGCTGCGGGTGCCCGTAGGCTACCAGCAGCACGTCTGGGCGGGCGGCGGCGATCAGCTGGCGTAGGAATGGCTCGTGGCGCTCCTGCGGCGACCCGGCGAATGTGCCGGCGATGATCAGCCCTGGGTACATGGCCTGGAGCGCTGCGGCGGCCTCGGCGGCGACCCCGGGCGCCGCGCCGAGCAGGAACATCCGGTAGCCCCTGTCCGCGCACAGCCCGGCCAGTTGCCTGGTCAGCTCGACGCCCGTCACCCGGCCGCGCAGCGGCATGCCGAGGTAGCGGGCCGCCAGGATCAGCCCGAACCCGTCGGCCGTGGCGATGTCGGCGTCGGCCAGCGCCGCGCGGAAGGTGGGGTTCGCCTGGGCCTCGATCACAAACTCGGGGTTGACCGTGACCAGCTGGTGCGGCCCGCCGGCGGCGATCAGCGCGTCGGCCTGCGCGATCACCTCGCCCTCGGTCAGATCGTCAATCGTGACTCCGAGGATCGTGATGCGTCGCCGGCGGGCGGGCGATACCTGTGGGCTTGGGGCTGACTGCTTCACGGCCACATTATGCGCTACGAAGATACAAATCTAAGGGATTGGCAGCATTATAGCGCAGAACAGCCCCCGCGCAGCAGCGTGCTATAATGCGGCGGATCGTATGTGCTGGAATCTACAAATCTGCAATCTGCAATCAGGAGTGACTATGTATCGCTCGCACACCTGCGGCGAGCTTCGCCCGGAGCATGTCGGCCAGGAGATTACGCTGGCGGGCTGGGTTCACCGCCGCCGCGACCACGGCCCGCTGATCTTTATCGACCTGCGCGACCGCTACGGGATCACCCAGGTTGTCTTCGATACGGCCAGCCCCGAGGTTCACGCTGTGGCCGGCGAGGCGCGCTCCGAGTATGTGCTTCAGATCCGCGGGCTGGTGCGCGCCCGCCCCGCCGACGCGGTCAACCCGGACTTAGGCACTGGCGCGATCGAGGTCTCCGCGCTGTCGGCCAGCGTGCTCAACCCGTCCCGCACCACGCCCCTCTACATTGCGAAGGAGGGCGGCGAGGACGAGTCCCTGCGCCTGAAGTATCGCTACCTCGACCTGCGCCGCGAGCGGATGCAGCGCAATATGATCCTGCGCCACCGCGTGATCAAGTTCATGCGCGACTTCCTCGACGCCGAGGGCTTCCTTGAGATCGAGACGCCCATCCTGATCAAGTCGACCCCCGAGGGCGCGCGCGACTACCTGGTGCCCTCGCGCGTCCACCCCGGCGAGTTCTACGCCCTGCCCCAGAGCCCCCAGCAGCTCAAGCAGCTGCTCATGGTGGCCGGCTACGATAAGTACTTCCAGGTCGCCCGCTGCTTCCGCGACGAGGACCTGCGCGCCGACCGCCAGCCCGAGTTCACCCAGCTCGATATGGAGATGAGCTTCGTCGATCAGGAGGATGTCATCCAGCTGATCGAGCGCCTCTTCACCCAGCTCTGCGCCGCCGTGGTGCCGCATAAGCGTGTCGTGACCCCTTTCCGCCGCCTCACCTACGCCGAGGCGATGGAGCGCTACGGCAGCGATAAGCCCGACCTGCGCTACGACCTGGAGCTGGTGGGGCTGGGCGACATCCTGGCGGCCACGCCCTTCAACGTCTTTAAGGTCGCCCTGGAGAGCGGCGGCCAGGTGAAGGGCCTGCGCGCCCCCGGCTGCGGCGGCTACTCGCGCAAGCAGATCGACGAGCTGACCGATATCGCCCGCGGCGGCGGGGCCAAGGGGCTGGCCTGGGCCGCCATCCCCGCCGACGGCGGCGACGTGCGCTCCTCCTTCGCCAAGTTTCTCGGCGAGGGCGAGCTGCAGGCGATCATCGCGCGCATGGGCGGCCAGCCCGGCGACCTGCTGCTGATCGTCGCCGACCGGCCCGGCGTGGTCGCCGCATCGCTCGACAAGCTGCGCCGCGAGTTTGCCCAGCGCCTGGGCCTGGCCGATCCGGACCTGCTCAGCTTCGGCTGGGTGGTCGACTTCCCGCTGCTCGACTGGAACCCTGACGAGAATCGCTGGGACGCCGTCCACCACCCCTTCACGGCGCCACAGGACGAGGACGTGCCGCTGATGACGAGCGACCCCGGCAAGGTGCGCGCGAAGGCCTACGACATCGTGCTGAACGGCTACGAGGTCGGTGGCGGCAGCATCAGAATCCACCGCCGCGAGGTGCAGTCGCAGCTCTTCGACCTGCTGGGCATCAGCCAGGAGACGGCCCTCGCGCAGTTCGGCCACATGCTTGAGGCCTTCGAGTATGGCGCGCCCCCGCACGGCGGCATCGCCCCAGGCATCGACCGGATCGTCATGCTCCTGGCCGACGAGAGCACTATCCGCGAGGTGATGGCCTTCCCCAAGACGCAGCAGGCCACGGACCTGATGACCAACGCGCCATCGGATGTTGACGAGCGCCAGCTGCGCGACCTGCATATTCGCCTGGCGTAGTGCGCTTTCAGCGCAGGGGTTAGGAGTTGGGAGTCGGGGGTTGGGCGTTGCAACGCGCGAGCGCCCTGCCTCGTGCCCAACAAGGTCGCTTGAAACTGCACGAGCAGGGGCATAGTCGCCTCGCTATAGCTGTGCTGTGAGCTAATCGCTGCCCGGATCACTAATCAGTGATCCGGGCAGCGTTGTCTTGTTAGGAAATAGTGAGACGTGAGGCGGGCAGATCGTCTGCTCGTGCGCTATACTGGTGGAACCCTCTCATTGTCTGTACATCTGCGCTGTACCCCGCCTGGGCGGCGGAGGCGTCGCATGGAGGTCGATCTGATGTCAAAGCGCATCTTGATCGTGGATGATGACCCTGATATTCGGCGGATCGTCACGCTGGCCCTCAGCGACGACTCGCCATACATTGTGAACGCGGTCTCCTCAGCCGAGGCGGCGCTGCTCCATATCGCTCGCCAGCCCGTCGATCTGCTCTTCACCGACATCCAGATGCCTGGGATGAATGGCCTCGATCTGGTGCGGCGGGTGCATGAGCTCGACCCAAATACGGCCGTGGTCATCTTCACGGTCAGCCCTGAGGATCTCACCCCCGACCGCGCCGCCGATCTGAACATCGACTGCCTGCTGGCGAAGCCGGTGGAGCCAGACCGGCTGCGTCAGACGGTCGATATGCTCCTCAACCCGATCGGGCAGATGCCGCGCCCCTCGCAGCGGGCGATCCACTCGCTGGAGGAGCTGGCCGTGTCCATGCCAGTTACGCCCGAGGTTATGCTGCACCCCTCCCCGCCGCCCGCCCCAGCGCATACCGCGACTGGCCCGCTCGGGCAGCGACTCTCGGCCCTCCGCGCCAAGAAGCAGACGGGCAGCCTCAGCGATGGCCCGGTCGCTATGCGCCTGACGCCTAACCGGGCTGGGAGCAGCGGCCGCAGCTACTCGGATATGCAGATCGAGCAGATGCGCCTGGCCCTCAAGGATCTGGCGATGGAGCCGGATGTGGCCTGCGCGGTGCTGGCCGATATGAGCGGCATGGTGCTGACCCACTGGAGCCGCCAGCGCGATATTAATGTCACGGTGGTGGCCGCCCTGGCGGCGGGGAACACCATCGCCATGACCGAGATCAGCCGGAACCTTGGCCAGCGTCAGCCGGGCCGCCTCGTGATCCACGAGGGCCAGGATCTGAGCATCATGATCGCCACGATGGACAGCCTGCTGCTGCTGATCGCCATCGGCCCCCAGGCCTCGCTCGGCTGGGCCCGCATCGCGGTGATGCGCGCATGCGAGGATGTGCTGCTCATCGCCCGCGGCGGCTAGAGCGCGGAGGTTTGACACCCCCCGCCGACTTTGTTATAATGCATAAGGTTTAGGGCGGTTCAGCCGCTCTCTTTTCTTGTTGTCTAAAACCATCTGATGTAGCAGCACCGGCGTGACGGTTGGCGCAGCCGTAACGAGATCTGTTGCACCGCTGCCCAAGGAGCATGGACGTGTACGCGATTATTCGTGACCGCGGTATGCAGTACCGCGTTGAGAAGGGCCAGGTCGTGAACATCGACCTGCTGGATGTTGAGCCGGGGAGCCAGATCGAGCTGGGCGAAGTCCTGCTGATTGGCGATGGCGATGCGGTGCAGGTCGGCGCCCCGCTGGTGAGCGGAGCGGTGGTGAAGGCAGAGGTGCTGGGCATGAAGAAGGGCGAGAAGATTATCGTCTTCCGGTACCGCAACAAGAAGCGCTACCGCCGCCGCACCGGCCACCGCCAGCGCTACACAGAGATCAAGATTAGCGATATTCTCGCGTAGGCTGCCCTCGCCCGCGCGCCGTGAACTATCTGAAAGCTCGGGAGAAACCACTATGGCACATAAAAAGGGGATGGGCAGCTCGCGCAACGGCCGCGACAGCAAGCCGAAGATGCGCGGCGTGAAGCGCTATGGCGGCGAGCTCGTCGCGCCGGGGAACATTATTGTTCGCCAGTGCGGCACCAAGATCAAGCCCGGCAAGAATGTCGGCCTCGGCCGCGACTACACCATCTACGCGATGGTCGCGGGGCATGTTGAGTTCAAGCCATACTCGCGCGACCAGAAGATGGTGAGCGTCGTCCCGGTGGCGCAGCTGGCCGAGACGGCCGCCGCCGCCGACTAGCTGACCGCGCATCGGAACCTAGCGGGAGGTAACCCGGCCGCGCCCGGCCCCTCCCAGAAGATGGAGCACTACGGTGAAGAAGGGTATTCATCCTAACTATAATACCGACGGGATCGTCTGCACGACCTGCGGCACCAACTGGAAGATTGGCTCGACGCGCTCCGGCATGCGCGTTGAGATCTGCGCGAACTGCCACCCGTTCTACACGGGCGAGCAGCGCATCGTCGATACGGCCGGCCAGGTCGACCGCTTCATGCGGCGGCTGAGCGCGGCCCAGGATCGCCAGGCCAGCATCGAGAAGCAGAAGAGCTCCCGCAGCGCGCCCGAGCCGAAGAAGAGCCTCCTCAAGGAGCTCTACGGCGATGAGGCCTAGACTCAGCAGACGCATAAAGGGGGCGGGCCACTCTGTGGCCCGCCCCCTTTATGCGTCTGCCTAACGCACTAAAGCCTCGGCGGGTGTTACGCGCTGTACAGCGCGGCCATGCGCGTGCTGTGGGCGTAGACCTCGGCGCGCAGCTCCGGCGGCGCGATGACCTCGACGTCGGCTCCCCAGCTGAGCACCCAGGGCATCACCTCGCGGATCCCGCCGATGGTCATCAGCAGGTCGCACCCGCCATCGTCGCGCTCGACGAGGCGCTGGCTGTGGTGCCAGACGCTCTCGCGCACCCGTGGGGCCACCTCTGCCTCGAAGCGCAGGTGGACGCCCACCTCGGCGTCGTCCATCACGCCCCAGGCGTTCGAGAGGAACACGTAGGGGTCGAAGTCGTCGGGGATCGTGTAGTGCTCGTCGAGCAGGTCGGCCCGCTCGATCCGCTCGATCTTGAAGGTGCGGATCGCGCCGCGCAGCCGGTCGAAGCCGATCACATAGGCGGCCGGGGTGCTGCGCGAGACCTCGACGAAGTAGGGGGCGACCTCGCGCTCGGTGATCTCGCGGTTCGGCGCGCGGTAGCGCAGCAGCACCATGCGCCGGTCGGCCCAGGCTCGGGTCAGCGCCTCCAGGTTGCGGATATAGTCGGAGCGCACCGGGCGCGACCGCACCACGTCGGCGGCCTGGGCGATGTGGGACGAGATCGTCTGATCCGGCAGCCCGGCCGCCAGCTTGTCGAGGGCCGAGACGATGTGTGGGTTGTGCTCGTCGCTGTGGTGGGTGAGGAGCCGCGCGGCGAAGTAGAGGGAGATCGCCTCGTTGAGGTTCAGGCGCACTGTCGAGAGGTAGGTGGCTCGGTCGATGCCAAACCGGCCCTTATCCTCCCAGACCGGCACGCCCATCTCGCCGAGGGCCATGAGGTCGCGGTAGATCGTGCGGCGGGCCACCCCGCAGTCGTCGGCCAGATCGGTCGCGCGTAGTCCGCCAGGGGTGTTGTAGAGCCGGTGCTCGATCCGCCGCAGGCGGGCGGCCTTGCTGCGGATCCGGTCGTCATCCTCAGCCACAGCCGCCCCTGTGGCTAGATGAAGAAGTAGAACGCGATCATGCCGACGAAGAGCAGCCCGCCCCAGAGCGTGATCATCATCAGGTCGCGTCGGACGTAGGCGTAGTCGCGCGAGTAGTCGGGCGGCTCGATCACCCTGGCCGGCGTGCGGCGCTGCTGCGTGCGCGTCGGCTGGCGACGGCGCTGGCTGCGGGTTGTGGTGGGCATCGCGTTCTCCCTGGTTTACTGGTATACGGCCGCGCACGGCCGGGATATGGCATACTCCGCCCATTATACCATCTTCCCGGAGCCGCGCCCCACTCTCGCTTGCGCGGCGTCGCAACTGCCGCTATGATAACGCACCATGACGCGACTAGGTATCTTTGGGGGCGGCCAGCTCGCCCAGATGCTCACCCAGGCCGCCGTCTCCCTTGGCGTGGAGACGGTGATCTTCGAGCGCGGTGCTGATAGCCCCGCCGGCCGGCTCACTCAGGCCGAGATTGTCGGCGCGTGGGACGACCCGGCCCTGCTCGACACGTTCGCCGGACGCTGTGATCTGGTGACTCTTGAGAATGAGTTTATCGACGCGGCCATCCTGGCCGGCCTGGAGGCCCGCGGCCTGCCGGTCTTCCCCGGCGGAGCGACCCTTGCCCTGGTGCAGGACAAGCTGCTCCAGAAGGAGCGCATCGCGGCGGCGGGGATCCCGGTGCCCGCCTTCTGCGGGGTTGCTGCGCCCGAGGATCTTCGTGCCGCTGCTGGCGATATGGGCTGGCCGCTGCTGCTCAAGGCCCGCCGCAACGGCTACGACGGCTATGGGAACGCCACCCTGCGCGGCCCCGAGGATGTCGCGCCGGCCTGGGGGCGGCTCACCCGCGGCGGCAGCCCCCTGCTCGTCGAGGCGTTCGTGCCCTTTGTGCGCGAGCTGGCGGTGATGGTGGTGCGCGGGCGCGATGGCGAGGCGCGGGCCTACCCGGTGGTCGAGACGGTGCAGCGCGAGCATATCTGCCATATTGTGCGCGCCCCCGCGCCGATCTCGGCGGCTGAGGCGGATGCGGCCACCGCTCTAGCGATCGCGGCCGTGGAGGCGGTTGCGGGCGTGGGCATCTTTGGCGTCGAGCTGTTCGCCCTGGCGGACGGGCGCATCCTGTTCAACGAGCTTGCGCCGCGGCCGCACAACTCCGGCCACTACACGATCGAGGCCTGCGTCGCCTCGCAGTTCGAGAACCACCTGCGCGCTGTGCTCGGCTGGCCCCTTGCCCCCACTGAGCTGCGCGCACCGGCGGCGGTGATGGTGAACCTGCTCGGCCGACGCGCCGGCCCGGTCGGCCCCAACGCGCTGCGGGCCGCCCTGGCCGTGCCGGGCGCCCACATCCACCTCTACGGCAAGCGCGAGTCGCGGGTGGGCCGCAAGATGGGCCATGTCACCGCCCTGGGGGCGACGCTGTCCGAGGCTGAGGATCTGGCGCTGCGCGCGGCCGACCTCGTAGATATCTGAGTTTTGCCGTGGGGCCGCACCCCCGCTGGGAGGCGACAGGGATGATCGGAATTGTGATGGGGAGCGACAGCGACCTGCCGACGATGCAGGGCGCCGCCGATGTCTGTCGGGAGTTTGGGGTGGCCTACGAGCTGCGGGTGGTCTCGGCGCACCGCACGCCGCAGGACATGGCCGAGTACGGCGTGGCCGCCCACACCCGCGGCCTGCGGGTGATCATCGCCGGGGCTGGCGGGGCCGCCCACCTGCCCGGCATGCTCGCCGCCTACTCGCCCCTGCCGGTGATCGGCGTGCCCGTGCAGAGTAAGGCGCTCAGCGGGCTCGACTCGCTGCTCTCGATCGTGCAGATGCCGGCCGGCGTGCCGGTTGCCACCGTGGCTATCGGCGGCGGGCGGAACGCCGGCCTGCTGGCCGTGCAGATCCTCGCCGCGTCGGACCCGGCGCTGCTGGAGAAGGTCCTGGCCTATAAAGCGGGCCTGGCCGCGCAGTCGCGGGCGAAGAACGCGAGCCTGTAGGGACGCAGCGCGCTGCGTCCCTACAGGCTCGCGTACCCCTCGGCGTCCTCGACGATCACCATGTAGCCTGTCTCGCTGGCGCGGAAGCGCAGGTGGCGCGGCGCGAGGGGCAGCCCCTGGCGCAGCAGGTCGGCGTGAACGATGGCCTGTATCTCGCCCCACAGCGCGGCCTCGCCCCGGTAGTAGCGGCGCAGCAGCGCGGTGAGCTCAGCGCCGGCCTCCCACTCAATGGCCCCTTGGCGCATTATGGCCTCCGCTTCTTCTCTGCGGCCCGGCGCAGGTTGCTCGCGGAAGCCTGCTCGGCATCCTGGCGGTCGGCGCTGGCCTGCCGCTCGGTGTAGGAGGCCTTGATCAGCGCGCAGACCTCGGCCGGGTCGTCGCATAGGGTCAGCAGGTCGATGTCAGTGGGGCTGACTTTGCCGCTGGGGAGCATGGTGTCGCGCACCCAGCTGAGCAGCCCGGCCCAGTAGGCCGAGTCGAAGAGGACGATCGGGAAGTTGTGGACCTTGCCGGTCTGGATGAGCGTGAGCGCCTCGAACAGTTCGTCGAGGGTGCCGAAGCCGCCGGGGAAGATCACGAAGGCCGAGGCGTACTTCATAAACATCGTCTTGCGGACGAAGAAGTAGCGGAAGCGGATCTCGAGATCGACATAGGGGTTGGCGCCGGTCTCGAAGGGTAGCTCGATCGTGCAGCCGATGGATGGGCCGCCGCCCTCGCGGGCGCCTCGGTTGGCGGCCTCCATCAGGCCTGGCCCACCGCCGGTGATGATCGCGAAGCCCTCCTCGGCCAGCAGTCTCGCCGTCTCGATCGCGGCGGTGTAGGCCGGGTCGCCCTCGCGGACGCGGGCGGAGCCGAAGATGGTCACGGCGGGGCCAGTGCCGGCGAGGGTATCGAATCCCTCGACGAACTCGCCCATGATCCGCAGCACGCGCCATGGATCGGTGTGGGTGAAGTCGCGGGGGCGGTCGTTGGCGTCGGTGCGGAGCAGCCGCTCATCCTCGGTGATTCGCTTCATAGGGGCATGATCTTTCTTTTTTATCCGTGTGGATGGGGAAAACGTGGTATACTCCCGCATCCTTTTTGCCGTCGCGCATGGTCTTCCGGGGCGTGGCCTCTTGTGGGGCCGATGCGCAATTGCCGTGTGGCGGCGAGCGATGATCCGGAGGAGGAAAGTACGTGACACGTCCAGGTTCGGGCGGCCGGCTCGAGGTGATCTGCGGGTGTATGTTCAGCGGCAAGACTGAGGAGTTGATCCGGCGGATGCGACAGGTGCAGATCGCCCGTCAGTCATGCAAGGTCTTCACGCCGCGGCTCGACACGCGCTACAGTAGCAGCCATGTCGCCAGCCATAGCGGCGCGCGGCTGGAGGCGGTGCCGGTGAGCTCAATCAGGGAGGTGATTGCCGGGGCCGAGGATATCCAGGTGATCGCCATCGACGAGCTACACTTTCTAGAGGACCGTCCGGAGGATATTGTCGCCGCCTGCCAGGAGCTCGCCGACCGTGGGCTGCGCGTGCTGGTGGCCGGGCTCGACCAGGACTACCGCGCCGAGCCCTTCCCGGCGATGTCGCAGCTGATGGCGCTGGCCGAGCAGGTGGACAAGCTCTACGCGATCTGCGTGCGCTGCGGAGCCTACGCCACCCGCTCGCAGCGCCTGATCGACGGCCGCCCGGCACCCGCCGACGCGCCGACGATCGTGGTGGGCGGCCTCGACCTGTACGAGGCGCGCTGCCGCAGCTGCTACGAGCGCGCCCGTTAAGACAAGGGGACAGGGGACAGGGAGTTGCCCTGTCCCCTGTCCCCTGTCCCCTGTCCCCTCATTTTAGCTCAGGCCCATCTTCCGCTTGAGCTCGGCCAGCTCCGAGTCGACCTCCTGATCCTTCTCCAGGTTGCGGAACTTCGTCTCGAGCGAGCCCTGCTCCAGCTTGGCCATCGCCTCGGCCTTGGCGAGCCGGTCGTCGACCTTATCCTCAAGATCATCGAGCTTGTCCATCGCGCTGATCCGGCCCATGCTGGCGGTCGTGCGCTGGAGGGCCTCCTGCGTTGCGGCGCGGTTCTTCTTGGCGATGATCAGCTCTTTCTTCGCCTTCACCTCCGCGATCCGCGTCTCCAGATCCACCAGGGCGTCCTGGAGGGCGCTGACCTGCTCCTCCTGGGCGACCTCCTGCTGGCGGTACTGGTCGGACAGCTTCTGGGCCTGCACCTTGCGCGCGAGGGCGGCCTTGGCCAGCGCCTCATCGCCGGCGCGCAGGGCCGCCTCGGCCTTCGACTGCCACTGGTCGGCCTCGCCCTGGGTTGAGATCCGTCGCTGCTCCAGCTTCGTCTCATCGGCCATGGCGGCTGCGACACCGGTGCGCGCCTCGTAGAGCTCATTGGTGAGCTGGCGCAGGTACTCGTTCGCCATCTTCTCAGGGTCCTCGGCCTTGTCGAGCATAGAGTTGACGTTGGCGCTGACGAGATCCTTGATTCGGCCCAGGATAGACATGGTCGATTCCTCCTTAAAGAGCGAGTTTGTCGCATCCGACAACACTGTACGGCGAGTTGGAACAGACGACCAGTGTGACGCAGCCTATTCTAGCATGCGCATCGCTGTTCCACAACAGATATACGTTGCCTGTAGCAAAAGGTTGCGTGTTTCGTGGGCCAATCCTCCGCGCGCGGCTACCTGCGTTGTTGCTGGGGACGATAGTCATATCGGCCGATCGAACTTCCGTCCTATTGCAACCTGATAAGAGCCTGTGCTATGATGGTGAGGCATTGCGCATAGCGTGTTTCGTGTACATAGCGGTAGGCGTGTGTGCGCACACGCCCGCTCAGCAGGCTTCTGTCATTAGCCGAGCCGCACTCCCCGGCGGCCCATGCACACCTTTCTTATGGGCAAAAGCGACGACACTTCACATGAGCCTGTTGAAAAGATCATCGAGCTGCGCCTGCCGAGCAGGCTTGGCTATGAGCGTGTCGCTATGGACACCGCCTCATCGTTGGCTCGGCGCATGGGCTTTCATGTCGACCGGGTGGAGTCGCTGAAGACAGCGATCAGCGAGGCGGTGACAAATGCGATCGAGCACGGGAATCAGCACGACGCTGCGATGAAGGTGGTGGTGCTGCTTACGGCTCGCGATGATGAGCTGATCATCAGCGTCGCAGATCAGGGCCGGAAGATTCTGGATCAGGATTGTACGACGAGCAGCCCGCAGATAGCCGACGTGCTGGAGAAGTCTGATAAGGGCGGGTGGGGGATCTGGCTGATTCGTGAGCTGATGGACGAGGTTGAGTTTACTACGGCGCCTAGCGGTGGCAATCAGGTACGTATGGTGATCCATCTCGAACAATGACACTCACAACACACCCTATGAGCATGGAACTCACTCTCCCAAATGAGCTTGGCTACGAGCTGATCGCTCGCGACGCCGTCGCCGCTTTCGCGCGGCGGCTCGGGATGCCGCATGATCGGATCGATGATCTGAAGACAGTGCTCTGCGAGGCCTGTATCAATGCGATCGAGCACGGGAACTCGCTGAAGCCAGATCTGCGCGTCGAGATCTCCTGCCGCGTCGATGATGATCGTCTGGTGATTGATGTCTGCGACCAGGGGGTGCGCCCGTTCGCGCCGAGCTCTGAGCCGCTGAGCATGGTTGAGAAGCTGGCCGGCCTCGGGTCGCTCCGCGGGATGGGCCTGATGCTGATCAGCCAGCTCTGCGACGAGTCTGGCTTTGTATCGTGTGATGATGCGGGAAACTGCTTTCGCTTTGCATTTCAGCGCCACCGGGCGGTGAGCCTTAGCTGTTGAGCGACGCGGGCTGTGTATCGTATAGATAGTCGGCGCACGTTCGTCTCGGCATATGCCCGTCATGGTGTCGCCGATATAGCACTGATCCTCGGTTGTGGTAGATGTCCTGGATTGCTGCTGTCGTCTCTGACGGCTGTCGATAAGCTTGGAGGAGCGCATGATGCTGGAAGATGAGTTGACGGTGAGCACCCGTGAGCGCGATGGCGTGGCGATCATCGATCTCGTCGGTGATGTGACTACCTTCGCCGAGGAGAAGATTAATAGCGCGTACCGCGAGGTGACAAATAAGGGCTCGCGATTCGTGCTGTTGAACTTTCGCCAGAACGATTATATCAACAGCGCTGGCATCGCGATCCTGATCGGGATCGTCACCGAGGTCAACCGCAACAGCCAGAAGCTGGCCGTGAGCGGCCTCTCGCAGCACTTTCAGAAGATCTTCCGCATGGTGGGCCTGGCGCAGTACGCCGAGATCTACCAGAATGAGGATGATGCCCTCGCTGGCTTCAAGCGGCTCAACGCCGCATAGCTTCTGTGGCCCGAGCAGTTTTTTGGGGCACAAGCACGATGCTTACGCGTCGTGCTTTGTTATTGGTGCGGGCGGGGCGACGAGGGCGGCCGCGAGCTCATCGGGCGAGACGACGGCGTTTCCAAGCCGCCGCACGACGAGCGCCGCCGCCGTGTTGGCGATCTGGGCTGCCTCGACGGGCGCGAGGCCGCCGGCTAGGCCGAGGGTCGCCACGGCGATGAAGGTATCCCCCGCGCCGATGGTGTCGTAGACCTCGCTCACCTGGACGGCCGGCAGGTGCTGGTATCCTGTGCCCGCGCCGATCAGCGAGAGGCCGTGCGGCCCGCGGGTGACGATCACGAGGCCCGCCTGGAGCTCGTCGCGCAGGCGGGACAGCCCAGCCACAAAGTCCTCCTCGCGCTCCAGCCGCAGGCCCAGGGCCGCCTCGGCCTCCTGGTTGTTGCAGCGGAAGAGGTCGGCGCCGTGGTAGGCGTGGGAGCTACCCTGGGCGTCCACGGTGAAGAGCACGCCGTGGGTGCGGCAGAGCTGGCGGGCCGCCGCGATCACGGCGGGGGTCATCAGCCCGAGCTGGTAGTCGGAGCAGATCAGGGCGTCGGCGGCGGGGATCTGCTCGTGCAGCGCGGCGATGACGCTGGCCTCCTCGGCGGGCGCGAGCGGCGAGCGGTCGAGCCGGTCGAGCCGGGCGACCTGCTGGGGCAGCCGCGGCGACTCGTCGGCGAGGATGCGGGTCTTGCGGGTGGTGGGGCGGTCTGGTGATGTGACGAGGCCCTGGGCGGCGATGCCGTCCTGGCGCAGCAGGTCGCGCAGCTGCTTGCCCTCGGGGTCTGCGCCAACGATGCTGACCTGGGCGGCCGCGCTGCCGAGGGCGACGATGTTGCGGGCCGGGTTGGCCGCCCCGCCGAGGATGATCTGGCGGCGGATCAGCTCAAGGACGGGCACGGGCGCCTCGCGGGAGAGGCGGGTGGCCCGGCCGAAGAGGTACTCGTCGAGCGAGACATCGCCGACGACCAGGATGCGCCGGCCGGCGAGGCGGGGGACGAGGGCGGCGAGTGTGCTCATAGGGAATTGTAGATTGTAGATTGCAGATTGCAGATTGGCTCATTGCTTAGCATGTGACATTGTGCAGGGCGTTTTGTCGGGTCAAATCTGCAATCTGCAATCTGCAATCTCATCGTATGCGGCGGGTGCTGGCGCGGATGTAGAGGCCGGCGGCGACCAGCAGCACGATGGCGTCGCCAATCGTGCGGGTGGGCGTTGGCAGGAGCCCGACGACGGCGAGCCCGAGGAGCGACCAGGCGGCGATGTGGAAGATCTGGAGCGGCAGGCCGCTGGTGCTGATATCGCGGCGCAGCCGTCGGGTCTGGAGCCAGGTGAGGACGGCCATCGCCAGCAGCCACCAGGTGGCGTGACGTCCGAAGGATATCAGGAGTCCGGCGCAGAGGACGGTGGTGGCGATGGCGATAGCGCGGGCGAGCCGGGCGCGGGCGTTCTGGTTCATATGCTGGGCGGGCTTGGGCGTCGCCTCGTGCGGCCTGCGGGCCGCCGCACGAGGCGACGCTGCTAGTGGTTAGTTGAGGGCGGCGGCGAAGCGGCGCATGCCCTCGATGATCTGGTCCTCGCTGGTGGCGTAGGAGAAGCGGATGAAGCCCGGCGCGCCGAAGGACTCGCCGGAGACGGCGGCGATGTGGGCCTCGTCGAGCAGGTAGTTGGTCAGCTCATCGCTGGTGGCGCAGACCGTATCGCCGCGCAGGGGCCGGTTGAGCAGGCCGGTGACGTTGGGGAAGACGTAGAAGGCGCCGTCGGGCACGTTGCAGGTGATGTCGGGGATCTCGGCGAGCAGGTCGAGGATCAGGTCGCGGCGCTTGTGGAACTGGGCGGCCATCTCGACCACCGTGGCCTCGATCTCGGGGTTGGGTGTGTAGGCGGCCAGGGCGGCGTACTGCGAGATCGAGGCGGTGTGGGTGCTGGTGTGGCTCTGGATGTCCTTGATCGCGGTGATGATCGGCTGCGGGCCGACCGCGTAGCCCACCCGCCAGCCGGTCATGGCGTAGGCCTTGGCGGCGCCGTTGATGATCAGGGTGCGGTCGGCCATCTCTGGGGCCACTTTGAGCCAGCGGGCGTACTCGACATAACAGATCGCGTCATAGATCTCGTCGGTGATCACGATCGCCTCGCTGTCGCGGAGGACATCGGCGAGGGCGCGCAGCTCGGCGGCGCTGTAGACGGCGCCGGTAGGGTTGCTGGGCGAGTTGAGCACGATGATGCGGGTGCGCGGGCTGAGGCTGGCGGCCAGCTGCTCGGGGGTGAGCTTAAACCCGCTCTCCTCGGTGGTCATCGGGGTGATCGGGGTGGCACCGGCCAGCTTGGCCTGCTCGATGTAGCTGACCCAGTAGGGCGCGGGGATGATCGCCTCGTCGCCCTCATCGCACAGCGCCTGGAAGGCCAGGTAGAGCGCCTCCTTGGCCCCGGCGGTGGTGGTGACCTGGCCGACCCCGTAGGTCAGGCCGCTGTCGGCGCTGGCGCGCAGGGCGATGGCTTTGCGCAGCTCGGCGGTGCCGCCGGCGGGGGTGTAGTGGGTGTGGTTGTGGTTGATCGCGTCAATGCCGGCGTCCTTGATCGGGGTGGGGGTGTCGAAGTCGGGCTCGCCGACGCTGAAGGAGATGACATTGATCCCGGCGGCGCGCATCTGGGCGACCCGGCCGCCCATGGCGGCGGTGGCCGAGGGCTCAAGCTGGGCGACACGTCGGGCGAAGTGGTAGGCGGTCTGGGCGGGCATGGGCTGCTCTCCTTAGGTACGATTGCAGATGAGGACGGGCTATACGAAAGGTGCGACGATGCAGGGGTCTCCCTCTGCGCCGCCGCACCTTCGTGGCGATCTGGCTTTTAGCTCCAGGAAGACCTGGAGGGTGCCGGGGGTGAGGGATCCGGTGTGGCGGATGACGATCACGCCCTCGCTGTTGAGGAAGAATGTGGTCGGGATGCCCTGGATGCGGTAGCGCTGGCCGGCCCGCCCGCCCGGGTCGAGCACCACGGGCAGGCTCATGGCGCTGCCCTCGACGAAGGTGCTGACCTCGCCCCTGCTCTCTTCGGTGACGGCGATGAGCTGGAAGCCGGCGCCCTCGTCGGCGCCGTAGGCCTGCTGGAGCAGGGGGATCTCCTCCTTGCAGGGGCCGCACCAGGTGGCCCAGAAGTTGATCACCGCCGGCCTGCCGCGCAGGTCGCTCACCTTGACCTTGCCGCCCTCCAGGCGGGTGAACTCGGCATCGGGGAGGCGCATGCCCTCCTGGACACCGCTCTGCACGCTGTCGCCGCCGCCGCCGCCGCCGCAGCCGGACAGCATCGCCGCGCCGATGATAAGCGCCAGCATCAGGTGTCGCCCCATGGATGCCCCCTCTATGGTTTGGGTCGGACGCGAAGATTATACCATGCCGCTTCTGGCAGGGGCGTTTGGATCACGAAGGACGTTTGGATCACGAAGGACGCGAAGGGGGTTTGGATCACGAAGGACGCGAAGGGGTGCGGAAGACGCGAAGGACGCGAAGGGCGCGAGGGCGCGAAGGGGTGCGGAGGGCGCGGAGTGGTTAGGGTTTTGCTTTAGGGGCTGCGTACGCCTGCACCGCCAGATAGATCGCGCGCGGGGTGCCGTCGGGGGCGACGAAGTTCCAGCTGTCGGGGTAGGAGTGGGTGGAGAAGGGCGTGCTGAACTGCCAGAGGGCGACGGCGACGAGCCAGGGGTAGCCGCGGGCCTGCTCGTAGGTGGCGATCGTCCAGCGTATGCGGCTGGCCGGGCTGATCGCGGCGCTCCAGCGCGGGTGGTCGTTGTAGCCGCCCTCGGTGATGATGATCGGCTTGCCCTGGCCGCCGAGCCGGTCGAGCAGGGCGCGCACCAGCTCGATGCGGCGGAAGTTGACCTGGGTGGGGGCGGGCGCGGCGTCGGGCGGCTCCTGTCCACCGTAGGCGTGGACGGCCCACATGTCGAAGAAGGGGCCGGCCTGGGCGTCGTAGAGCGAGGCCAGGTACTGCATGTCGTCCATGCGGGTCGCGCCGCCGTCGATCGACTGGCCGGGCGAGAGCGCCCCGGCGATGATGATCGCGTCGGGGACGGCGGCCTTGACGGTGGGGTAGACCACCTTGAGCAGGGCGGCGTAGGCGCCGGGGTCGGGCGGGCGCTCGCCCCACTCGAAGCGCAGGTTGGGCTCGTTCCAGATCTGGATGTGGCGCAGGCCGAGGGGCCGGTAGCGGGCGGCGAAGGCGGCCACGTAGTTGGCGTAGTCCTGGTAGCGGGCCGGGTCGAGGTAGCGGTCGGTGGCGTCGGCGGGCCTGGCCCAGATCGGCACGAGGTCGAGCCGGGCGACGACCTGGAGCCCCTGGCGGCGGGCGTGCTCGATGACCATGTCGGAGCCTGACCAGTCGTAGCCGTAGCGCGAGCGGGGCTGGACGTAGGCCCAGGGGAAGAGCTCGACAACCCAGCTGGCGCCCATCTCACGCACCTGCTCTAGGCTGCGCTGGATGTAGGCCTCATCGCCGACGCCGTTGAGCCGGGTGTGGACGCCGACCAGCGGGTTGCTCGTGCTGACCTGCTGCTGGGGGGGCAGGTGCAGCGTGCGGGGCAGCCGGGGGCCGATGAACTCGGCCAGGGTGAGGGCGACCATGGCCAGGGCGGCCAGGGCGATAGGGGCAGTGCGTGACATGGGGTCTCCCGTTGTGGGGCGGCGCCGCGCGCGGGGCGCGTCACCTTGCGCCGCATGGGGAGCCATGTTATAACGGATTCATGATATGTCTAGGGGCGCAGCAGCCGAAGGCTACTGCGCCCCTACGCTGCGGTGATACATATATCGAGGTGGATACGATGCGGGTGATTATCGCGGGCTCCGGCCCCTCGGGGATGGTGGTGGCGCGCACGCTGGCCGGGCGCGGCCACGAGGTGGTGGTGCTGGAGAAGCGCGAGGTGCCGGGCGGTAAGGTGTCGGCCTGGCGCGACGCCGATGGCGACTGGGTGGAGAGCGGGCTGCACGTCTTCTTCGGGGCCTACCATACCCTGCTGGGCTTCCTGGGCGAGCACGGCCTGGGCGACACCTTCAACTGGAAGCCGGCGGAGATGATCTTCGCCTCGGAGCGCCACGGCATGGCCGGGATCTCGTTCGTGCCCTGGCTGCCCACGCCGCTGAACGGGCTGGCCGGGGTGCTGAAGTTTACGCCGCTGACCCTGGGCGACAAGCTGCGCATGGGCCTGGGCCTGCTGCGGCCGATCTTCGGCGACCAGTCCTATGTGGACCAGCAGGACGACCAGAGCTACGCCGCCTGGCACCTGCGCCACGGCATGGGCCAGCGCTCGCTGGACGAGGTGATGCACACGATGGCCCTGGCGCTGAACTTCCAGCGGGCTGATAAGGTCTCGGCGAAGCTGGCGCTGACGGCGATGCTGCACTTCGCCCACGAGAAGAACGCGCCGAAGATGGCGCTGGTGAAGGGCTCGCCCGACACGAATATCTGGCGGCCGCTGATCGGGCAGATCGAGGGGCTGGGCGGCCAGGTGCTGCTGGGCCGCCGGGTGGCCTCGATGCTCTACGACGAGCCGGCGAACGAGCTGCGGGGCTTCGTGCTCGACGACGGCAGCGTCATCCAGGGCGACGCCTATGTCTCGGCGATGCCGGTACACAGCCTGCGCAAGGTGTTGCCGGACGCGCTGCGGCAGTTCGACTACTTCGACAACCTGAAGCACCTCAAGGGCTCGCCGGTGATCACCATGCAGCTGTTCTTCGACCGGCAGATCGCCGGGGTGGACAACCTGCTGTTCAGCGCGGGGACGCACCTGAGCGTCTACGCCGACATGGCGATGGTCGCGCCGGAGTACCACAACGGCGGCCAGAGCATCATGCAGTTTGTGGTGGCCCCGGCCGAGAAGCTGATCGGCATGCCCGATGATGAGCTGGTGCGCTTTGTGATGGATGAGTTCACCCGGCTGCACCCGGTCGCCCGCGAGGCAACGCTGCTCAAGCATACGATCGTGCGCATCCCGAACTCGGTCTACCAGGCCCTGCCGGGGGTGGACCAGTACCGGCCCGACCAGGCCTCGCCGGTGCGCAACCTGTTTCTGGCCGGCGACTACACGCGCCAGCACTTCCTGGCCTCGATCGAGGGGGCGACGATCAGCGGGAAGCTCTGCGTGGAGCGGATCGAGTCGGCGGTGGCCCGGGGCGACCTCGCGGCGGCGGCGGCGACGGCGTAGGGACGCGTAGGGACGCAGCGCGCTGCGTCCCTACGCGTCCCGCCATGCGGGGGTTTGGGGGTGGCTCGCCACCCCCAAAGATTTTTTTGTTGGGATTTTGGCGGCGAAGCCGCCAAAATCCCAACAAAAGCAGGGTCTGGGGCGCAGCCCCAGGACGTTGCGCTGCGTCCCTACGCCGTCCGCGAACATCTGCTGCGTCACGGCGATCAAGCTGGTACAATGAAAATCATAGCCACGGGCTATTGATATGCTTCCGTGGCGCACGTCGCCGCAGCAGACCCTGAGGATATGATGCTGGCACTCGAGTCTACTCTGTACGAACACTACCGGATTACCTATGTTGTCGACGAGCGTCCCGACTGCGTGATCTACCGCGCGATCGACCTGCGCTCGTCGCTGCGTGTGCTTGTCGCCGAGCTGCCGCAGGTGGGCGCGCCCGTGATGGACGATGTGCGCGCCCTGGCCGGCCAGATCGCTACGGTGAGCACGCCGGGCCTGCTCGCTCTGCGCGACCACTTCGCCCAGGCGGCGGACTACTATCTGGTCGCGGATGATCCGGGCGGCCAGGACCTCGACCGGGTGGCGCGGGACCGCAGCGGGCCGATGCCGGAGCCCGAGGTGCTGAACCTGGTGGACCGGCTGCTGGGCGCGCTGGATGTGCTGCACGAGCGCAACCCGCCGCTGCTGCTGGGCGACCTGCGCTCGACGGATCTGTGGTCGTCGCCTGACGGCGGCCTGAGCCTCGCGCCCTTCGCGCTGGTGCGTCACGTGGGTGCCGAGCCATCGGCCTACCGGGCCCCCGAGCTGCACGACACGCAGGCCGAGCCGACCACGTCGAGCGACCTGTACGCGATCGGGGCGGTGCTCTACCAGCTGCTCACGGGCTGGCCGCCGCCCACGGCTGCGCAGCGCGACGCGGGCACGCCGCTGAACGCGCCGCGCACCCTGAACGCGCGCGTCTCGGCTCTGGCCGAGCAGCTGGCCCTGCGGGCGCTGGAGAAGAAGCCGGCGAACCGCTACCAGCGCGCCCGTGAGATGCGCAGCGCCCTGGAGACGGTGCGGCTGATGGCGGGCCGCCCGCTGGGCGCCCTCGCGCCAGTCGATGCGGCCATAGCGCCGCCGCCCGCGCCGCCCGCACAGCCTGATCGCCCGGCCGAGCCCGCAGCGGTGGTCGGCCCGCCGCCGCCCGCGCCGCCCTACGGCCAGCCGGCGCCCGGCACCTACGCGCCGGCCCCGCAGCCGCAGTTCGCCGGCGGCTACACCCAGGTGATTCCCCAGGCCGCCCCCCAGTCCGCGCCGCGGCCGTCGCCCCGGATCAGCAACGGCTGCCTGATCGCGATCGTGGCGGCCCTGGCCCTGATGACGCTGCTGATCTGCCTCGTCGGGGCCTTCATCGGCTACCGGATCTATACCGGGGCCGGCATCCCGCTGCTGAGCGGCGGCGTCGCGATGAGCACGCCCGCCCCCGCCGGCGGCGCCGCTCAGGCGACGACTCCGGCGGCCGAGCAGCCGGCGCCTACCGCCGGGGGCGTCGCCTCGGCGACCGAGACGTTCACCCAGACCCAGCAGATCCAGGAGGATGCTGTCGGCTCCGTTGCCTACGCGCCGAGCGGACAGGTGCTCGCTGTCGGCGTCGGCAAGACGATCCAGCTGCGCACGGGCGATACGCTCGACCAGGGGCCGACTCTTATCGGGCACACCGGCACGATCAGCGCGCTGGCCTTCTCGCCGGACGGCGCGATCCTCGCCTCGGGCGCGCAGGATGAGAACACGGTGATCCTGTGGGATGTGGCCACCGGCCAGGAGCTGCGCCGCCTCGATGGCCACACCGGCTGGATCCGCAGCCTGGCCTTCTCGCCCGATGGGGCGGCCCTGGCCTCGGGCAGCACCGACACCACCGTGCGCCTGTGGGACGTCGCGCGCGGGCAGCCCCTTGGCGTGCTCGAAGGCCACACGGACTTTCTGGGCAATCTCGCCTTCTCGCCCGATGGCTCGACCCTCGCCTCGGCATCGCGGGATGGCACGCTGCGCCTCTGGGACGTGGCCTCCCGGCAGCCCTGGGCCGGCTTCAGCTACACGGCCCCCACCGACCCGTCCACCAACCAGCCCTACTGGCTCACCGGGGTCGCCTATAGCCCCGATGGCAAGAGCATCGCCGTAGGCTCGGTGAGCACAAGCATCTACGTGCTCGACGCGGCCAGCGGCAAGCTCCAGCGCGAGCTGAAGGGCCATCAGGACTGGGTGGTCATCCGCGGGCTGAGCTACAGCCCAGATGGCCGCACCCTGGCCAGCGCGAGCCTCGATGGCACGGTGCGCCTCTGGAGCCCGCTCACCGGCACTGAGCGCGCCTCGCTCACCCAGCGCGGCATGCGCCTGATCGGCCTGAGCTGGGCCCCCGATAGCCAGCGCCTCGCGGTCACCAGCGACACTGCCGGCTCGCTGACGATCTGGAATGCCCAGAGCCGACAGGCCGAGCGGACGCTGCTGCTGGCCCAGGGCACGGTGACGACCCTGGCCTACTCGGATAGCGGCACGGTGCTCGGCTCCGGCGGCGCCAGCGGCACGGTGCGCCTGCATATCTTCCCGAACGATCGCCAGGTGAACTTGAACGGCGGCGCGCCGACCAGCCAGTTCATCGGCTTTGTCAGCGACACACAGCTGGCCGCGATCAGCGACGCCGGGGAGGTTGTGATCATCGACCTGACCGGCCAAGACCGCAACCGGCAGCTCCAGGGCCTCTCGGGATTCGCCCTCAGCCTCGTGGTGAGCCGCGACCGCAGCCTTGTCGCCGCCGGCAATGAGCGCGGCGAGGTGGCGATCTGGGAGGTCAGCAGCCAGCGGCTCCTGCGCACCCTGCGCGGGCTGAACGGGGCCGCCTTCTCGCTCGCATTTAACCGCGACGCCTCGCAGATCGCCGCCGTCACGAATCAGGACGCGGGCACCTCGCAGATCGTCGTCTGGGCAGTCCAGGATCTGGAGCGCGTCCGACGGCGCGGCGATCCGCACGATCACCGCGCCGGCCGACGACCACTGGTTCAGTAGCTTCGCCTTCTCTCCCGATGGGAAGCTGCTGGTGACGGGGAGCGTTGTCGGCACGGTTGAGTTCTGGGACCTGCAGAGCGGCGCGCGGCTGAGTACGATCCGCCTCGGCTCGGGCAGCGTGATGGCCCTTGCCTTCCGCCCCGATGGCAAGCAGATCGCCGCGAGCACGCGGGCGGGCGGGATCTATCTGCTGGAGCCGGCCGGCTAACACGAGGTGTGTGTCACGGGCTCCGAGGGGCGGGTGTAACAGAATCCTGGGTATAATGGACATGATCCCCGTGCCGCTCCCCGCGCCGCGTCAGCCCGATCATAAAGGAGAGCCCGATGTTTGACTCATTCAAGCAGAAATATGATCGCACCCCCACCGGCCAGGAGGATCGCGTGCCGCCTGGGCAGTATGTGACGGAGAAGTTTCCGGTGCTGCACTATGGCAGCGTGCCGCAGTATGCGGATCTGGATGCCACCTGGGATCTGCGCGTCTGGGGCGAGCTTGAGGACTCGGCTAGCCTGAGCTTCGCGGAGTTCCGCGCGCTGCCGACGATCCAGATCACCACGGACATCCACTGCGTCACCCGCTGGAGCAAGCTCGATACGCGCTGGGAGGGCGTGCAGTTTAGGGAGTTCCTCAAGCATATCCCGGCCCTCAAACCGGCGGCGCAGTTTGTGATCGCGCACTGCGACCAGGGCTTCACGGCAAATGTCCCGCTCGAGGTGCTCCTCGACGATGAGGCCATGCTCGCCTATAAGTTCGATGGCGAGGAGCTGACCCCGGAGCACGGCTTCCCGCTACGCCTGCTCACCCCGCGCAAGTACTTCTGGAAGAGCGCGAAGTGGCTGCGCGGCCTGGAGTTCCTGTCCTACGATAAGCTTGGCTTCTGGGAGCGCTACGGCTATAACAACAACGCCGACCCCTGGAAAGAGGAGCGCTACGCGGAGTAGTTATGAATGGTGAATGGTGAATGCTGCACATTCACCATTCACCATTACGCTTATGGAGTGGCCCACGACAATCGAGGAGGCCCTGGCCGTCCAGGAGCGGCTGCGCGGACAGGTGATCGTCGCTGACGAAGAATTCCCGCTGCGCACCGTCGCCGGCGTCGACGCCGGGTTCGAGGAGGATGGGACGGTCGCCCGGGCCGCCGTGGTGCTGCTCTCCTTCCCCGAGCTCTCGCCCGTCACCCACGCCATCGCCCGCAGCCCCGCGCCCTTCCCCTACATCCCCGGCTTCCTCTCGTTCCGTGAGGCCCCCGCGATCCTCGCGGCCCTGGACACGCTTGATGTCGCCCCCGACCTGCTGATCTGCGACGGCCAGGGGATCGCCCACCCACGGCGCCTCGGCATCGCCAGCCACCTCGGCGTGCTCACCGGCATCCCCGCCATCGGCTGCGCCAAGTCGCTCTTGGTCGGCCTCCACGACCCTGTTCCCGACGAGCGCGGCGGGCGCGCACCGCTCATCCATCGGGGCGAGCCTGTCGGCTACGTACTGCGCACCCGCGCCGGCGTCAGGCCGGTCTATGTCTCCCCGGGGCATCGCGTGAGCCTCGATCGCGCCGCCGACCTGGTGATGGCCTGCACCACCCGCTACCGCCTGCCCGAGACCACCCGCTACGCCCATAATCTCGCCTCCCACGGCACCATCCCGCAGCCGCGCAGGCGTCTG
>NZ_JAIEWN010000003.1:146262-178519 GCF_019599295.1 Oscillochloris sp. ZM17-4
CTCCGCGTTCCAAACGCTGCTATGGTATACTAGAAGCCATATGCGCTCTGCGCCCAAGGAGAAAGTGCCACAATGAGCGGTGAGGTAGCTTCCGAGCTCGACCTGGTGGTCGGCTCGATGATCACGGTGCGCCCCGATGAGGACCGCGCCGCATACGACGAGGAGAAAGAGTCGGTCGCCGCGGTGCAGGATCAGCTGCGCGAGGAGGGCGTCGACGTCGACCTGCTGAGCCAGCCCGGCACTGAGGTGTGGGAGGGCGCGCTGGAGAATATGGGCGCGCTCTACCAACTCTCGCGCTTGGCCGCCCGCCTGGAGCACGATCAGGATGTCGCCGAGGTTATTGAGGACGGCCCGGTGATCTACGATGATCTCGACCGCGCTGTCACCGATGTCTGGGACGATCTGGTGAAGTCGCGATTCCAGCACCTGATCAACCTCCAGGGCATCAACAGCTACTATATGCCCGCCGACTTCGATGATCCGATCTGGCTCTCGTTTGAGGATGACCAGGGCGAAGAGGATAACGCCTTCTTCGGCTCCTCCGCCCGCCTCCAGCGCGAGCTGGCCGAGCTCGCCCCGCTGCTCGTCAAGGCCGGTGTCTCCGTGAACTCTGAGGCCTACCGCTGCCTTGAGCTGCTTCGCGCGGCTGCCGCCAAGAGCCTGGAGTTTGGCCTGCCGATTATTGTCTGGTAATTCCTAATGCTGAATGTTGAATGTTGAATGCTGAATTCAACATTCAACATTCAGCATTCAACACTACACATGCAGGATCTGGTCTTCTTCGACACGCGGCCCCGGCCCGACCGCGACGCCACCCCGCGCTCGCGGCGCTACTATGTCTGGACGGTCGGCTGCCAGATGAATATCTCGGACTCCGAGCGCCTTGAGGCGGCCCTTCAGGGCGTCGGCTACAGCCCGGCCGCCCGCCCCGATGAGGCCAGCTTCATCGTGCTCAACTCGTGCAGCGTGCGCGCCAGCGCCGAGGAGCGTATCCTCGGCAAGCTCGGCGAGCTTGTGCGCGTCAAGCGCGAGCAGCCCGACACCCAGGTCGTCCTCTGGGGCTGCATGGTCGGCCCCGAGAACCGCTCGATCTTCGAGCGCCAGCTGCCCATGGTCGACCACTTCGTCTCCCCCTCGGCGGTCGATGAGGTCGTCTCCCTCGCGCCCAACTCGGTCTACACCCTCGATGAGCCGGCCCTCCCCGTGCGCGACCAGGAGCACCCGCCGGTCTCCGTCCACGTGCCCATCCAGTACGGCTGCAACATGAGCTGTAGCTACTGCGTGATCCCGCTCCGCCGCGGCCGCGAGCGCTCGCGCCCGCTGGAGGAGATCGTCGAGGAGGTGCGCCGGATCGTCGCCCGCGGCGCCCGCGAGATCACCCTGCTCGGCCAGATCGTCGACTCCTGGGGCCACGACCTCCCCGGCCGCCCCCAGCTCGCCGACCTGATCGCGGCTGTCCACGAGACCCCCGGCCTGCTCCGGCTGCGCTTCCTCACCTCGCACCCGGCCTGGATGACCGACCATCTGATCGAGACGGTCGCCCGCCTGCCGCGCTGCATGCCCGAGGTAAACCTGCCCGTCCAGGCGGGATCGGACAAGCTGCTCAAGATCATGCGCCGCGGCTACACCACCGCCCGCTACCGCGCCCTGATCGCCCGCATCCGCCAGGCCATGCCCCATATCTCGCTCACCACCGACGTGATCGTCGGCCACCCCGGCGAGACGGCCGATGACTTCGCCCAGACGATGGCCCTCTGCGAGGAGATCCGCTTCGATAAGATCCATATCGCCGCCTTCTCCGCCCGCCCCGGCACCCCCGCCGCCGAGCAAGAGCTCGACCCGGCCCTCGCCGTGCCCGAGGACGAGAAGCAGGATCGCCGCCGCGCCCTAGAGCAGCTCCACGAGCGGGTCGCCACCGAGCGCAACGCCCAGCTGCTCGGGCAGACCCTTGAGGTCCTCGTCGAGGGCGAGTCGCGCGGGAAGTGGCGTGGCCGCACCCCCGGCAATAAGCTGGTCTTCTTCTCCCACCCCGACGACTGGGCCGGACGCCTCGCCCGCGTCCAGATCACCCAGACGAGCCCCTGGGCGCTCCAGGGCGCTGCCCGTCCCGCTTGATCCGAGATGGCATAGGTCACAATTGAGAAAGATGTAGGAGCGATACCTTGGCAAAGCAAGATGAAAAGATGCGGATGCGCCGCAAGCTTCAGGAGAAGGCTGTCGAGCTCGCCGCGATGAACAACTGGGCCGACGCCCTGGATTTCAACCGCCAGATCCTCTCCCTCGGCGAGGACCCCGACACCTACAACCGCATGGGCAAGGCTCTGATGGAGCTCGGCCGCTACAGCGAGAGCCACGACGCCTACCAGCAGACCCTGCGCCTCTTCCCGACGAATGCGATCGCCCGCAAGAATATCGCCCGCCTCGATGCCCTGCTCTCCCGCGGCTTCGACCACGGCCAGGTCAGCCGCACGCCGCGCCAGCAGGTCGACCTGCGCCTCTTCATCACCGAGACGGGCCGCACCGCCCTGACAACCCTGATCGACGTGCCGCGCAGCCCCGCCGTCGACGCCCTCGTCACTGGCGAGAAGATGGATTTCCGTATCGAGGGCAAGACGGTCTATGTGATCGACGCCGATGGCAATGTGGTCGGCCGCCTGGAGCCGAAGCTCGGACAGCGCCTCGCCGAGCTGATCAGCGGCGGCAACCGCTACATCGCCGCGATCGCCCAGACCGACCCGCGCATCGTCCGCCTGCTGATCCGTGAGACCTACCAGGACCCCAGCCAGCGCGGCCGGATCTCCTTCCCCGGCAAGCTCGGCGAGGGCGCGATGTATGTCTCCAGCCTGCGCTACGAGGAGTATGAGGACGTTATCGACGATGATGATGCGAGCGATGATGTCGATACCGGCGAGGAGGAGTACATCGGCGGCGATGAGGAGGAGGAGCTCGGCCTCGAGGAGATCGACCGGGATATGTCTGACGATGACGATAACCTTGAGGATTCGCGCTAACAAGACGTTCCGCCGCACCCCGCCCTCCGCGATTCCTTGCGATCCCCGATGCGCGGGTTTATACTACGAGGTGCGGAGAAATTCCCCCGTTGTTTCTGCGATGAACCGGGTCCGGCAGCGCGTCTGCTGAAGGAGGATCGATGACGTTCAGGCTACACGAGATCCCGACGTCCCAGCCGGCATCACGCCCATCTCAGGAAACGAAGATGCCCAATATCCCGGCCCAGCCCAGCTCCATCGCCGATTCGGGGCTGTCGATGGGCTTCCTGACCGATCTGATCCTCAAGATTATCTACTTCACCGGCGCGGTCACCGGCCAGCGCCTTGAGGAGATGACGAAGCTGCCCTTCCTCGGTATTATCGACAAGGTGCTGGAGTTCCTCAAGCTTGAGGAGTTTGTCGATATCATCGGCGCCGAGGGCGGCTTCAGCGAGCGCTCGTTCCAGTATGTGATCGCCAACAAGGGCCGGTCGAAGATCCTTGAGGTGCTGGAGCGCTCATCCTACGCCGGCCCCGCCCCGGTGCCCTTCCAGCAGTATATCGAGATGGTTCAGCGCCAGAACGTCGGCGAGATGGTGATCGACCAGGCCGCGATCCGCCAGGCCTTCAGCCACCTTGTGGTGAATGAGAAGATGCTTGATAAGATCGGGCCGGCCGCCAACTCGGCCCGCTCGCTCTTCCTCTATGGCCCGCCCGGCAACGGGAAGACGACGATCGCCGAGGGTATCTCCAACATGCTCGGCGGCTATGTCCTTATCCCCTACACTGTGGAGATCGACGGCCAGATCATTAAGATCTTCGACCCGCTTAACCACCAGATCGTGCAGCAGAATGAGGTCGGCCACTCCGAGGTGGCCACGCCCTTCCCCGGCGCCCCGGCGCGCCAGACGGCCCACAGCTTCCCCGATGCGCGCTGGGTTGTCTGCAAGCGCCCGCGCGTGGTGGTCGGCGGCGAGCTGATCCTTGAGCAGCTGGAGCTGATCTTCGACCCGATCGCCAAGATCTATGAGGCCCCCTTCCAGATGAAGGCGAACGGCGGCCTCTTCCTGATCGACGACTTCGGCCGCCAGAAGTGCCGCCCCCAGGATCTGCTCAACCGCTGGATCGTGCCCCTGGAGAAGAAGTTTGACTACCTCGCCCTCCAGACCGGCAAGAAGCTCCAGGTGCCCTTCGATGTGCTGATCGTCTTCTCGACGAACCTGAACCCGAAGGATCTCGTCGATGACGCCTTCCTGCGCCGTATCCGCCACAAGATCGAGGTGCCCAACCCCTCGCCCGCGGAGTTCCGCGCGATCTTCCAGATCGTCTGCAAGCAGAAGAAGATCCCCTATAGCGACGACGGCCTGCGCCATCTGATCCAGGAGCACTATATGAAGGCCGGGCGCGACCTGCGCTCCTGCCACCCGCGCGACTTGTGCGATCAGATCCTCGATGAGGCGAAGTACCGGAGCATCGAGCCCGCGATGAATAAAGATCTGATAGACCGTGCCTGTGAGGCCTACTTCGTGAAACTTGGCTAGGCCACCAGCTATACCCGCCGCCTCGGCGGCCACCAGGAGGTACGTGACCTATGTCTCTGCTCAAACGCCTTGGCGGCACGACTCAGCCCCCCGAGAGCACTGCCACCGCACCGGTGCGCGGCCCCTCCCCCATGCCCCTTAGCCCGATCCCGGACGCTGCTCCGGTCGCGGTGGCACCCTCTGAGCCGCGCAGCGCGGCCCCTGCCTCTGCCTCGGTCGCCGTGGTGGAGGATCCGGTGCCCGCCACCGACCCCAAGCGCATGCTTGAGCTCTCCCTCTGGGTCGTCGACCGTATCCAGGCCTCCCTCGGCAATCAGAGCGAGCTGAAGCGCTCGGCCGAGAGCGAGAAGCTGCTCCAGGAGCGATTCGCCCGCGTCTACCAGCAGGCCGGCGTCAGCCTGCCCGACTCGGCGGTCAAGCAGCTCTTCACCATGGTCTGCGATGAGCTGATGGGCTTCGGCCCCCTCCAGCAGCTCCTCAACGATGACTCGATCTCTGAGGTCATGGTCAATGGCCCCAACATGATCTACGTCGAGCAGAAGGGGAAGCTTCGCCTCACCCCCGTGCGCTTCGTCAACGATGAGCACGTCCTCAAGGTCATCGACCGGATCATCCGCCCCCTCGGCCGTCGCATCGACCGCAAGTGGCCGATGGTCGACGCGCGCCTCCCCGATGGCTCCCGCGTCAATGCGATCATCCCGCCCTGCGCCATCGATGGCTCCACCGTCACCATCCGCAAGTTCTCCAAGAATAAGCTCAAGATCGACGACCTGATCCGCTTTGGCTCGATGTCGCCCGAGATGGGCGAGTTTCTGCGCGCCTGTGTGATCAGCCGGCTCAATATCGTCGTCTCCGGCGGCACCGGCTCCGGCAAGACCACCCTGCTCAATGTGCTCTCCAACTTCATCCCCGAGGACGAGCGCATCGTCACGATCGAGGATAGCGCCGAGCTCCAGCTCGCCCAGGATCACGTCGTCCGCCTGGAGGCGAAGCCTGCTGAGGTGGACGGCAGCGGCCTGGTCGCCATCCGCGACCTGGTGAAGAACTCGCTGCGTATGCGCCCCGAGCGTGTGGTGATCGGCGAGTGCCGCGGCGGCGAGACGCTAGACATGCTCCAGGCTATGAACACCGGACACGACGGCTCCCTCACCACCCTCCACGCCAACACCCCCCGCGACGCGCTGGCCCGCATGGAGACGATGTCGATGATGGCCGGCATGGATCTGCCCCTGAAGGTTATCCGCGAGCAGATCGCCGCCGCCATCGACGTGATCGTCCAGCAGACTCGCCTCGACGACGGCCAGCGCAAGGTGTCCTATATCACCGAGGTGCAGGGCATGGAGGGCGAGACGGTGGTGCTGCAGGATATCTTCAAGCTGGAGCTGCTCGGCAAGACGCCCGAGGGCAAAATCCAGACGGAGATGCGCCCCACCGGCGTGCGCCCGCGCTTCACCCCGCGCCTGGAGGCCCACGGCTTCAAGCTGCCGCCCAGCATCTTCGGAACCCAGATGCCCGGACAGAAAAAGGGCTGGTAATTGATTGTTGTAGGGCCGAAGCATTCGCCATTGGCGCGGAGCGCCAATGGCGAATGCTTCGGCCCTACACTATATGTGTGACTTCCTTGAACGACCAGACAATCATCGTCGGCGCCGGCCTCGGCGGTCTCGCCGCCGCCATCCGTCTCGCCGCCGCCGGCTACCCAGTCACCCTGCTTGAGAAGAATGATCGCGTCGGCGGCAAGCTCAACCTCGTCCAGGAGCAGGGCTACACCTTCGACACCGGCCCCTCGCTCCTGACGATGCCCTGGGTCATCCGCGAGCTCTTCACGGCCGCCGGGCGACGTATGGAGGACTACCTCAGCCTCGATCAGATCGAGCCGACCTGCCGCTACCTCTGGCCCGACGGCACGCGCTTCGACGCATGGCAGCGCCTCCCGCAGCTCATCCAGGAGATCGAGCGGGTTAGCCCCGGCGATGTCCCCGGCTTCTTCCGCTTCCTCGCTCACACCGCCGGGATCTACGACGCGGTGGCCGATAACTTTCTGCTCAAGCCCTTCGATGGTATCTCTGAGCTGATCACCCCGCGGCTGCTGCGCGACGGCCCGCGGATCGACGCGCTCCGCAACGTCGACGCGGCGGTGCGCGCCCACTTCCGCAGCCCCTACCTGCGCCAGATCTTCAACCGCTACGCCACCTACAACGGCTCGTCGCCCTACCTCTCGCCGGCGACCTTCAATGTGATCGCCTATATCGAGATGGCCGAGGGCGGCTGGTACGTGCGCGGCGGGATGTACGAGCTCGGCCGCTCCCTGCTGCGCCTCGCCGAGGAGCTCGGCGTGCAGGTGCGCACCGGCGCCGCCGTGGCCGAGGTGCTGCTTGAGGGCGGCGCCGCGCGCGGGGTACATCTGTCCTGCGGCGAGCGTATCCCCGCCGCCCGCGTGATCGTCAACGCCGACCCGCGCTACGCCTATGCGGCGCTCCTCCCTGGTCAGAGGCGCACCGCCGCCCGCCTCGCCCGTCTGGAGCCCTCCTGTAGCGGCTACGTGCTCTTCCTGGGCGTCGATCACACCTACCCGCAGCTGGCCCACCATAACATCTTCTTCAGTGCCGACTACCCGCGTGAGTTTCAGGCGATCTTCCAGAAGGGTGTGCCCGCCGTCGACCCCACCGTCTATGTGGCCGCGACCTGCCTGGGCGACCCGCAGCACGCCCCGCCCGGCCATATGAACCTCTTCGTCCTGGTCAATGCCCCCGCCCTCGGACCGCGCGTGCGCTGGGGGCGTGAGTCCGCGCCCTACCGCGACCTGGTGCTGGCCAAGCTCGAGCGCATGGGCCTGTCCGACCTGCGCAGCCATATTGTGTACGAGCAGATATGGACCCCGGCGGACATCCAGGACCGCTACAACGCCGCCGGCGGCGCGATCTACGGCCTTGCCTCGAACAACCCCTTCTCGGCCTTCATGCGCCCGCCGCTGCGCGCCCATGGCCTGCGCGACCTCTACTTCGTCGGCGGCGGCACGCATCCGGGCGGCGGCATCCCGCTCGTGCTGCTCTCCGGCAAGGCGATCACCGAGCGCGTTGTCGCTGATGCTCCAAGAAACACTTTACACATTTAATAACTACTGTGCATCGTGTCTAGGGCATCTTGTTGCCCTAGATCGCTGGGGAGCCTCGTAATCTTGGCCTATCATCGTTAATATGCGATAGACTACTTGATTTTAGTGCGTCACAGTGCTATTATAGCCACGAAGCCTCAAGAGAACAGCAACTGACCAGTGAACCTGTACAGCCGAACATGTGCAGCCGGATGGTAAGCGCTGAACCCCACTGTAAAGTGATTTACGTGGACGACGCGTACGTTAGGTGAAATGACCGGGCATGTCGCCCGCTCAAGGAGACTAACAGACAAGCGCCAGGTCGCTGAGGAGCGACCGGATGCTCTGCGAACCAGATGGTGCCTCCAGTGCAAAGCTCACAGCGTACGGGACAAAAAAGAACCCTACGCACAGACGGAGCCACACCCAAAGGCAAAAGCTGACAGAGCGACTGTCGCACACACCGCCATACGGCAGGAGATGACATAATCGCTCCTTGGAGAGCAGCTTGAGGGGTCTGCAGCGGATAAGTAGGCGGGCAGCGAAACACAAACGGCGAAGCTGGTCTCTTGAGGCGTCAAGCTTGGACGCTCGGAAGACGGACGACCTGTACGCTCAGCGGATGGATCACGAACGGACTTCGGACGGACGTAGCAAGACACGTATAAAAGAGGAAAAAGCCGAGAAAATCTCAAACACAAAGGGGCCGCAGGCACGAGTGCCTGCGGCCCCTTTGTGTGCGGATCAGCCCGACATCCTCCAGCCGCCATCGACCGCGAGGGTGTGGCCGGTGATGTAGGAGGCCATCGGCGATGCGAGAAAGAGCACCGCCGATGACACCTCTTCGGGGCGGCCAGCCCGGCGCATCGCGATGATCTCCTCACCCCAGGCCCGCACCTCGTCCGGCAGCACGTCGAGCTGCTCCGTCTCGACAAAGCCTGGCGCCACGGCGTTGACCGTGATCGACCAGGCGGCGGCCTCACGGGCGAGCGAGCGCGTGAACCCGAGGACGCCGGCCGTGGCCGCCGAGTAGTCGGCCTGGCCTGGGAACCCGCCGTTGGCGTGGAGCGCCGAGAGGTTGACGATTCGCCCGTAGCGGCGCTGCATCATCGGCCGCAGGGCCGCGCGGCAGGTGTGGTAGACGCCGGTGAGGTTCGTGGCGATGCTCTCTCGCCAGCGCTCGCTACTCATCGTCTCGATGGCACCATAGCCGACCCGCCCGGCGCAGTTCACCAGAATATCCAGTTGCCCCCAGCGATTGAGGGCGGCCCCCACGAGCGCTGCGCCTGTGGCTGGGTCGGAGACATCGGCCTGCATCGCCTCGGCCACGCCGCCCGCATCCGCCACGATCTTCTGGGTCTCGGCCGCCGCCGCCGCCCGCTCACGATAGCAGAACAGCACGCGTGCCCCGCGACGGGCGAGCTCGCGCACAACGGCGCGGCCGATCCCCCGCGATCCACCGGTGACGATCGCCACCTGCCCCGTGAATTCCATGTCCTTCTCCTCGTGCCGTATCAGACGGTGTCTCTGGCGTATTTCTGCGCGTCTAACGACATCGCGGTGCTGTCAACACTCAACACTCAACACTCAACACTCAACACTCAACACGCGCACTACGGCATCACCCATCCACCATCGAGCGTCAGCACGTGCCCAGTGATGTAGGACGCGCGCGGCGAGGCGAGAAAGCTGGCCGCCGCCGCCACCTCCTCGGCCGTGCCGAATCGGCGCATCGCGATAGTCTTGAGCGCCCACTCGCGCAGCGCGGGCGAGATCGTCTCAACCATATCGGTGTCGATATAGCCCGGCGCGACCACATTCGCGGTGATGCCCTCGGCGGCGACCTCGCGGGCCAGGGCCCGGGTGAATCCGATCAGGCCGGCCTTTGCCGCCGCGTAGTTTGTCTGACCGACATTGCCGGCCAGGCCAGCCAGCGAGCTGACGGTGATGATCCGCCCGTACTGGCGGCTGCGCATCGCCGGCAGGGCCGCCCTACAGCAGAGGAATATCGAGGTCAGATCCGTCTCGATCACCTGCGCCCACTGCTCTGGCTTCAGACGCATGAGCGGGGCGTCGGCGGTGACACCGGCGTTCCCTATCAAAATATCGAGGCGGCCCCAGCGTGATAGGGTCGCCTCAAACATCTTCGTCACCGCAGACTCGTCGCCCACATCGGCCTGGTGTGCCAGTGCGTCGCCTCCGCCGCGGCGAATCTTCGCCGCCACCTCCTCGGCCGCCTCAGCGTTGCGCCGGTAGTTCACCAGCACGCGAGCGCCCTGCTGCGCGAGGTCGAGGGCGATGGCGCGGCCGATCCCGCGCGACGCGCCGGTGACGATCGCAACCTGATCATGAAGCATCATGAGCTGCTCTCTGCGACGAATGCCCGCACATCTGCCACGCTGCTGAGCGTCACCAGCCGTGCCTGCGGTGCGATGCGTCGGATAAGGCCGGTGAGCACCTTGCCCGGGCCAATCTCCACAAAGGTGGTGCATCCGCGCCCGGCCATCGCCTGCACCGAGGCGATCCAGCGGACCGGTGCCACCACCTGCGCCACCGCCTCGTGCCGCACCTCATCTGCGGTGCGCAGCTCCTGGGCGCTTACATTCGCGATCAGGGGCACCGCGAGGTCGCGCACATCCGCATGCTCCAGCTCGTACGCCATGCCTTCGGATGCCTGGCGCATCAGCGGCGAGTGGAATGCCGCGCTGACCTTGAGCGGGAGCACGCGCTTGGCGCCGCGCTCCTTGGCCAGCAGCCCGGCCCGCTCGACCGCCCGCGCGCCGCCGCTGATCACCAGCTGGTCGGGGGCGTTGTAGTTTGCCACCACCACGATCCCGGCTGCCACGCCCGACTCTGAGTCGGCGCTGACCTGTTGGCAGATCTGCTCCAGATCGTCCTCGCCACCGCTATCGGTCGCGCCAGCCCTGCCCCGCCAAGATCCTCCAGCGCCCGCATCAGCGCGGTGCTCACCGTCAGCAGGGCCGGCTGCGCATTTTCCGTCGCGGTCAGCTCGGCCTCTGGCCCCTCGAAGCACAGCTGGCTGATGGGGATGCCGAGGGTCTCATCGGCCTGGTCGAAGATCGCGCGCGCGCCAGGGATCTGCTCGTAGAGGTCGCTGCCCATGCCGACCGCCTGCGAACCCTGGCCTGGAAATACCCACGCAATGCTCATATCGTCCGTTATCCTCGCCGTCACATGTTGCCGCATCAATGCCGTTACCATTTGGCGTTATGCAGAGCGTGCTGATGTGCTCAATCTGCAATCTGCAATCTGCAATCTGCAATCTGCAATCGCCCTACGGTCGCCCCCATCGGATAACCGACGAGCCCCACGTGAGCCCGCCGCCGAAGGCCGTGAGCAGCAGATAGTCGCCATCACGTACGCGGCCCTGCTGGACGGCCTCGTAGAGAGCGATCGGCACCGATGCGGCCGAGGTGTTTCCGTAGCGGTCGAGGTTGACCACCACCCGATCCATCGAGATCTCGAGCCGCTTGGCGACCGCGTCGATGATTCGCACATTGGCCTGGTGGGGGATCACGAGGCGAATATCGTCAAGGCTCAGGCCAGCCTCAGCCACGGCCTGCTTCGCCGAGTCGCACATCTCGCGCACCGCGTGCTTAAAGATCTCGCGGCCGTTCATATAAACGTATTGTTTACCTTGATCAAGCAGATCGGGCGTGGCCGGCATGCGCGTGCCCCCGGCGTCGACCGCCATCATCGTCTCGCCCTCGCCGGCGGCCCCGATCTGGGCGCTGATCAGGCCCAGGGGCTGCTCCGTCGCCTGGAGCACCACGGCGCCGGCCCCATCGCCGAAGAGCACGCAGGTGTTACGGTCATTCCAGTCGATCAGGTGGGTGAAGATATCGGCGGCGATCAGGAGCAGCGTACGGCTCGCCCCGCTCTGGATCATGCTGGTTCCCACGCTCATGCCATAGAGGAACCCGCTGCACGCCGCCGCAATATCAAAGGCGGGCGCGCGCTTGATCCCCAGGTTCGCCTGCACGGCGCATGCGGTGGCGGGAAAGGGCCGGTCGGGGGTACATGTGGCTACGATCACCATATCGATATCGCTGGGCGATAGGCCGGCGCGCTCGATCGCCTCGCGGCCGGCTGCCGTGGCGAGCGTTGAGGTGAACTCACCAGGGCCGGCGATCCGTCGCTCTGCGATCCCGGTGCGCGAGCGGATCCACTCGTCCGAGGTGTCGATCCGCTGCGCGAGATCATCGTTGGTGACGACCTGCTGCGGGACGGCCATGCCCCAGCCGGTGATCGCCGCATAACGTGAGCTGCTCACTCCTTCGCTGCCTTTCACTATACACAAGGGGCGGCCGGCGCGGTGAGAACACCGGCCGGCCGCCCCTTGTCACCACGCTACCGCAGGACGACCGGGCCCTAGCGGTTATCGGATGTCTCTTTTGCGACGGTGATGACCTGGCGGCCTTTGTAGGTGCCGCAGGTCTTACAGGCAATATGCGCGCGCATCAGATTGCCGCACTTCGGGCAGGTCACCAGCGTCGGCGCGGTCAGCGCCAGGTGCTGGCGGCGATTGCCGCGACGGTGGCGTGATACTTTTCGTTTCGGTAGTGCACCCATGGTTGTGTCAGCTCCTGCTCTGGTTGTTGTTCTGTTGGGCGGCCCAGGCCTTTAGCGCCTCGAACCGACTATCCACCACATCATCCGTCTGATCATCATCAATATCATCAGACTGAACTGTGTAGCTCACTGGCGTATCGCGGTACGCGGGGCTCACCGGGCTGATCGGCAGATCCAGGATCGTGTAGTCCCGGATGGCATCGCCGATGTCAGCCATGTGCAGCTCATTGATCAGGTACGGGTCGTCCTCTTCCGGCTTCGGCATCCCGACCCCTGTCATCACATCGACGGTCGAGTGAAACTCATCGCTAAAATCGAGCTCCACCAGGTGATCAAATGGCTCAAGGGAGCGTACACAGATCAGCTCGACCATCCCCCGCGCCCGTACCCGGGCATACACGCCGGTGACGGTGCGTGTGAAGCGCACCTCCCCGCGTATCGAACGGAGGACAAGCTGATTGTCTAGCGGGAGCGACTCCTCGGTGAAGGTGTACTCTCTCCGCCCGCCGACTATCTCGCGCAACAGCTGTGCGACGTTAAACTTAATGGTTGACATGTCCGTGCGCGGCGCTGATCCCATGAGCTACAAACGCCGCATTATAGGCCGGGGGGCTCGATATTGTCAAACGCGCCGTTATGGCTCGGGCGTAGGCGCATCGCTGCCGCCAAGCGTGCTCAGCCCATTGCGGACGCTCGTCACCAGCTTTGTCAGGCGCTCATCGAGGTCTTCGAGCACCTGTCGTGCGTAGTCATCGGCCCCGGCCCGCACCTGTACTGCCTCCTGCTCGGCCTGCTGGAGCAGCCGCGCGCGCTCTGTGTTAATCGCATCGAGCAGCCCGCGCTCTTCAAGCACCTGCTGGACGCGCGCCTGAGCCTCGGCGATCAGTCGCTCTTGCTCCTGGATGATCCGTCTGGCCCGCTTCTGCTCCTCAGGGATCGCGACCCGCATCCGATCAATGATATCCAGGATGCGCTCCTCATCCACCAGCAGCCGGCCGCTAAACGGCACGCGCCTGCCCTCTGCCAGCGCATCCTCTATCTCATCGATCAAATCGTCCAGTTCGATGGCCGTCACCCCCTTTGCGCGAACTTCTGGCGCAGCGCCGCGACCACATGCGGCGGCGCGAACTCCACAGGGTCGCGGCCCAGGCCAGCCATCTCGCGCACCACGCTTGAGCTGATGTGCCCGTACTGGCGGCCCGCCGCCAGCAGCACCACCTCGATCGTCGCGTCGAGCGACTGGTTGATCTGGGCCATCTGGAATTCGGCCTCGAAGTCGCTCACCGTCCGCAGCCCACGTACCAGCGCACAGGCCCCGACGGATCGGGCGAAATCGACCGTAAGCGTGCTATAGCTCGCGACCTCAACCCCGCGTAGACCCTGCGCCGCCTCGCGCAGCAGATCCAGGCGCTCCTCCGTGGTGAAGAGCAGGTTCTTCTTTGGCCGGTCGAAGACGGCCATCACCACCCTATCGAACACCCGGCTTGCCCGCTCGGCAATATCCAGGTGTGCATAGGTTACGGGGTCGAAGCTGCCAGGGTAGACGGCGATGCGCATACAGGTGTTCGCTCTGTGGGGCTGCTGAGGAGCGCGCCTACGGTGGATCTACTCTGCCTCGTCCGGTGGTTCGCCATCGAGCTCATAGATCGAGAAGCACGAGTCGCCGAGGCGACGAAACTTGATCCTGCTCAGCTTCGGGTAGCTATCCGCCAGCGTCACACGCGGCGAGTGCCCGATGACCAGCAGGCTGCCGGGGTGTCCTACCCCAATCGTAGCCACAGTCGTCAGCGTGTGCTCGATCTGCGGATCGGCGTAAGGCGGATCCATAACAATTATATCATAGTGACCGCCCCCCCGATGGATCTGGAGAAAGCGATCTACCGGCATGCAGTGTACCTTGCCGAGCTGGTCGAGCTTGGTGTGGCGCAGATTGTCGGCGATGATCGCGCACACGTGCGCGCTCTGCTCAACGAAGTCAGCCGCGCCGGCACCGCGCGAGAGGCACTCGATACCAAGCGAGCCCGTCCCTGCATAGAGGTCGAGCACACGCCCGCGGATCGGCCCGTAGCCCTCCAGAATCGAGAAGAGCGACCCCTTGACCTTATCGAGCATTGGGCGGGTGCTAAGGCCCTTTGGGGCCTTAAGCGTATGCCCTTTGGCTTTGCCGGTGATGACTCGCATACGTATGAGTCTCAAGAAAGGGGGAGGGCCAGGGAGGGCATCGCCCTCCCCGAACCCACCCCCTCCCCTAAGCAGCTACCTTCGGCCGTCTTACCGCTTGGTGTACTGCGGTGCCTTACGCGCGCGCTTCAGGCCAACCTTCTTGCGCTCCTTCATGCGAGGGTCACGCGTGAGCAGGCCAGCCTTCTTCAGCACCGCCCGCAGGTCGGCGTCGAGGTCGAGCAGCGCGCGAGCGATGCCGTGGCTCACCGCGCCGGCCTGGCTCGCCACGCCGCCGCCGCGCACCTTTACCAGCACATTGAAGCTGTCCAGGTTGTTCGTCAGGGCAAGCGGGCGGCGGACATTGCGCTGGAGCAGATCCCGCGCCCCGAAGTAGTCCTCCGGGCTCCGGCCATTGACCACGAACTCCCCGCTGCCGGGGAACAGGCGCACCCGCGCGACCGACGTCTTCCGCCGCCCGGTGCCCTGGTAGTAGCGCTTCGCATCCATCAATCTATCTCCTTCTTAGCGCGGCGTCCATGCGATCGGCTGCTGGGCGGCGTGCGGGTGCTTCGAGCCGGCGTAGATCCGCAGCTTGGTCATCAGGCGGCGGCCCATACGGTTCTTCGGCACCATCCCCTTCACCGCAATGCGTAGAATGCGGTCAGGGTGCTTGGTGAGCATCATCTTGTAGGGCGTCGCCTTGATCCCGCCCGGGTAGCCGCTATGACGGTAGTAGACCTTCTGATCCGCTTTGCGGCCAGTGATCTTGATCTTCTCTGCGTTGATGACAATCACAAAGTCGCCGCCGTCTAGCGAAGGCGTATAGGTCGGCTTGTGCTTGCCGCGCAGGAGCGTTGCAATCTGGGTGGCGAGCCGACCGACAACCTGGTTGTCGGCATCGACCAGCAGCCAGTTGCGCTGTACTTCGGAGGGTTTCTGGTGGTAGGTCTTCACTGCTGCTATCCTTGTGTCGTGTCTGGTTGCCGGCCGCGCCGCTCCACGGCCCAACCGACCTCAAAACTGTTATGACTGGCAGGGTGTCATCTGCCTATCGCATTCTCGACGTCCTCATCGTCCCAACGTACCAGCCCGGTCGGGTACCCGACCGAGACCAGTGTCAGCCCGTGGGCTGGCGCCGTAGGTCCGGCTGCCTTGCGGTCACGGCCTTCCAGGATGCGCTGGAAGCCATCAGGGGTGATCTTCCCACGGCCGGCCAGGACAACAGTCCCGACGATCACCCGCACCATGTGTTGTAAAAAAGCGTTGGCAGCCAGGTCTATCGCGATCAGGCGCCTGCCGAAGGTCTCTACCTCGCTCAGGCGTGCGGTGTAGCACGTTCGCACGGTCGAGCGTTGATCCGGGACGAGGGCCGAGAACGCCGCGAAGTCGTGTGTCCCCTCTAGCCGCATCACCGCCTCTGCCATTGCCGCCACATCGAGCTTCTGCTCGACATAGAGCACGTAGTTCCGCTGCGTGGGCAGCCAGGAGACGTTGTTATCGATCAGAAAGCGATACGCTCGCCGATGCGCCGAGTGCCGTGCGTGAAAGTCCATACCGACATCACACACCGCCTGGATCGCCACATCAGCTGGAAGCTTTGCATTCATCCCGCGGAGAATCGTCTTCCGCGAGTGCTTCGTGGCCGTACGGATATTCGCCACCTGGCCTGCGGCGTGGACGCCGGCGTCGGTGCGCCCGGCGAGGGTGATGCGCTGGCGCTCCTGGGTGAGCTCCTCCCAAGCCTGCTCCAACGCACCCTGCACCGTGCGGCCCTGGTTCTGGTACTGTGAGCCGACAAAGTCGGTGCCGTCATAGGCCAGGCGCAGGGCGACATTCCGCACCGCTAGACCAGTTCGATCTGCGCCATCTCGGCGCCATCGCCGAGGCGCGGGCCGAGCTTGGTGATGCGCGTATAGCCGCCGTTGCGCCCCGAGTACTCCTGGGGTGCGAACGTGAACAGCTTCCGCATCGCCTCCTTGCTGTCCAGCTTCGAGAGCGCCATACGGCGCGCGTGGTTTGTGTCCTCGCGGGCGATCGTGATCAGCCGCTCCATCTCGGGCTGCACCGCCTTGGCCTTCGCCAGGGTGGTCTTGATCCGGCGATGATCGATCAGCTCGATCATCAGGTTACGGTAGAGTGACTTGCGGTGCTCATACGAGCGACTCAGCAATTTCCCAGCGTGTCGGTGTCGCATTGTTGTATCCTTACGACCACCGGGAACAGCGGTGCCCATGCACCTGTTGCCGGTGGCCCGTTCGTGTGGTCTGACTACTCTGCCCCAGCCGGCTCGAGTGCGGCCGGCTCCCCTTCGCCCGTCTCGCCATCAGCGTCTGTTGTCCGCGTGATGTAGCCACGCTCGACCAGCCGGTCGCGGATCTCTTCCATCGACTTCTGCCCGAGGTTACGCACCGAGAGCAGCGCCTTCTCATCCATCTGGAGCACCTGGCCCACCTTGGTGATATCGGCGCGCTTGAGGCAGTTGTAGGTGCGCGTTGACAGGTCGAGATCCTCAATGGGCGTATCGTAGATGTCTGACGGGATCGCGAGGCCGCTTGGCGCGGGGGACTCCTCTTCCTCAATCGCCAGGCGATTGAAGTCGGCGATCGTCTGACTGTACTGCACCAGAACCTGCGCCGCATGGCTGAGCGCATCGCCTGGCTTCACCGTGCCGTCCGTCCAGATCTCCAGGAGCAGCCGGTCGAAGTCGGTGGCCTGACCGATACGTGTGTTCTCAACCACATAGTTAACCCGCGGGACCGGCGTAAAGATCGCATCGACCGGGATCTCACCGATCGGCAGGACATCGCGCTGATCGGCGGAGACATAGCCTCGGCCACGCTCCACCGTCATCTCAATCTCAAGCCGTGCCGAGTCAGAGTCGAGCGTGCAGATATAGTGCTTCGGGTTAACGAGCTCGATATTGCTCGGCACATCGATATCTTCAGCGGTAACGATGCCCGGGCCGCGCTTGGTCAGCAGTACCTTCACCGGGCGCTCAGCGTAGGAGCGCAGACGAACGCCCTTAATATTGAGCACAATCTCGGTGACGTCTTCTTTTACACCCTCAATCGTCGAGAACTCGTGAAACACCCCATCGATCTTTATCTTGGTGATCGCCGAGCCAGGGATTGATGAGAGTAACACGCGGCGCAGTGCATTGCCCAGCGTATGGCCGTAACCCGGGTCAAGCGGCTCGATCTTGAAGCGCCCATAATTCTCAGCCGCCTGCACAACCTCTATTTTGGGCATGGCGATATCAAGCACGGAAAGCCTCCTTAAAGCTTTAAAGATTTCAGATGACAGATGGTAGATTGCAGAGAGCTCCACAATCGACCATCTGCAATCTACCATCTCCAGAAGCTCTTACCGGCTGTAGAACTCAACGATCAGCTGCTCATTGATCCCAGCCTCGGCGTCCTCACGGCGCGGAAGCGCAAGAATCGTGCCGGAGAGATCAGCGGCGCTGAGGCGCAGCCAGTCAGGTGCCCGATACTTATTGAGTTCGCCGCTATCGACCAGATTCTTAAAGTATGGGCGGCGGCGGCTCTCGGTGCGCACCGATATCACCTGGCCAACCTTCAGCGTATATGAGGGGATATTGGTCTTGCGCCCATCGACAGTGATATGTCCGTGGGTCACCAGCTGGCGAGCCTGCGCCCGCGTCGTCGCCATGCCCAGACGGTAGACCACATTATCGAGGCGGCGCTCCAGCAAGCTCAACAGATACTCGCCGGTCACACCACTACGCCGGGACGCCTGCTCAAAGGTGCGTCGGAACTGCCGCTCAAGCACGCCGTAGATATACTTGGCCTTCTGCTTTTCCATCAGCTGTAGGCCGTAGTCGGACACCTGGCGGCGTCGCGCATTTGGCCCGTGCTGGCCCGGCGGATACGAGCGCTTATTGAGAACCCGCTGCCCCTTCTCGGTGATCCCGATGCCAAGGCGGCGGCTGATTTTTCCTACGGGGCCGTGATATCGCGCCATGCTAGGTCATGCCTCCAATTGTGCGGGTCTCTCCCCGCCATACTGTCATCATCACGCCGAGGGATGGGCGCTTAGCGAGCGGAGCATCGTCCGCTTGAACTACCGTGGTGGGCGCCTGGGCCGTGCCCTGCGGTTCCGTCCACGGTCACCCCATCGGCTCCATTGCGATCATCCAACCCTACACGCGGCGGCGCTTTGGGGGGCGGCAGCCATTGTGCGGGATCGGCGTCACATCCGTGATCGCAGAGACCTGAAGGCCTGCGGCCTGGAGCGAGCGGATGGCCGCCTCGCGGCCGGAGCCCGGGCCCTTCACGAATACCTCGATCGAGCGCATCCCGTTCTCCATGGCCTTGCGGGCGGCGCTATCGGCCGTGACCTGGGCGGCGTACGGTGTGCTCTTGCGCGAGCCCTTGAACCCGCCCTGGCCGGCGCTCGCCCAGCAGACCACCGCGCCCGAGGGGTCGGTGATCGTCACGATCGTATTGTTGAAGGTGCTCAACACATGGGCCTGCCCGCGCGGAATGTTCTTGCGCTCACGACGCCTGCCACGCTGACGGGTTGCCGCACCGGACTTCTGACCTTTCGGGGGCATAGGTGTCTCCTTAACACACAACTGGCACAGGCGGGCACACGAGGCCCACCTGTGCAGGAAGCTATCGCTCGATACGCTGTTACTTCTTGGCCTTCTTCTTAATGCCGATCGCCTGGCCCTTGCGCCCGCGCCGCGTGCGCGCGTTCGTGCGGGTGCGCTGCCCGCGCACTGGCATCCCGCGGCGGTGACGCAGGCCGCGGTAGCAGCCGATATCCATGAGCCGCTTGATATTGAGCTGCACCTCGCGGCGCAGGTCGCCTTCGACGCGGTACTCGCGATCCACGATCTCGCGGATCCGGCCGACCTCTTCTTCGGTGAGGTCGCGCACCCGAGTCTCCGGGTTTACGTTGGCCTTATGAATAATATCCAGGCCATTCGAGGGGCCGATACCGAAGATGTACCGAATCGAGATCTCGATCTTCTTGTTGCGGGGAATATCTACCCCAGCGATACGTGCCATGAACGTCCTCGTATAAACGCTATCGGCGACGGCCACTGGCCGCTCGCGCCTCCACTCCACCCGACCCGCGCGTAGCAAACAGCCGGGCGTAGGATCGCCAACTGCCGTATGCCGCCGACTAACCCTGGCGCTGCTTGTGCTTCGGCGTGCGCGAGCAGATCACTCGGATGATCCCCTTGCGCTTGATGACCTTGCAATACTCACAGCGCGGCTTCACCGCAGCTCGAACTTTCACAATAACCTCCCGTAGCGGCGGCGCAGGTGCCGCCGGATGCTGTGTTGTCGCCAACAGCGGGTATGATACAGGCAATAGTTACTTGTAGCGATAGGTAATCCGACCGCGAGTCAGATCGTATGGTGAAAGCTCAACCAGCACTCTATCGCCTTTAAGAATACGAATATAGTTCATCCGCATCTTGCCTGAGATATGTGCGAGCACCTCGTGGCCATTCTCAAGCTCTACCCGGAACATTGCATTTGGCAGTGGCTCCGTGATCGTGCCTTCCATCTCGATCACGTCCTTCTTTTTGGACATATCACTCCTTCGGTGGAGCCGTCAGCTCAGGATTGATCTTCAACGCATGAAGCATCGCCTCTGTCACCAGAGAGATCTCACGTTGTCCATCGATCTCATGGAGCAGCTCCTGACGCTGATAGTACTCAATGAGCGGCATCGTCTGTTCAAAGTAGACGTCGAGGCGATGCTCTGCCGTCTCTATCGAGTCATCGCTCCGCTGGTACAGCTTGCCTCTACAGGCATCACAAATTCCCGGCCGGTGGGACGGGAAATAATAGATATTATATGTGGCCCCGCAAGTTTTGCAAGTCTGCCGCCCTGCGATACGCCGCAGCAGAACATCACGTGGTACGCGCAGGTAGAGCACTGCATCGATCTGGTTGTGATGCTCGCCCATCGCCGCCTCAAGCGCAGTGGCCTGCTCGCGCGTGCGGGGGAAACCATCGAAGATTACGCCAGCACCACAGTCAGGCTGTGCAATCCGCTCAAGTATCATGCGGATGACGACCTCGTTTGGCACAAGCTCGCCACGATCCATATACGACTTCGCCAACATGCCCAGCTCGGTGCCTTCACGCAGCGCCGCCCTGAAGAGGTCGCCGCTCGCCACGTGGGTTAGCGACGTCCGCTCTGAGAGTGTCTTTGCCTGCGTCCCCTTCCCCGCGCCAGGAGGTCCAAGCAGAATAACGTTGGTCATAGTCGGTGCCTCATGCGTATCGATCGCGCGCACTCCCGCGCGTCCAACATCCATATCTTCGCGTACAAGTCGTTGGCAACTCCGGCACGGAACAATGCCCAGACACCATACGTATAGAGATCGCTTACTATACCACTAAACTGGCAAGGCTGTGTCAACCTGATGCGAGAAGCGTGGGCTCACATCGATGTCGATATTGTCCACGAGCCAGCCCAGCTCCTCGCAATCCGTGCCGATGCTTAGCGGCTCAGAAAGCCCTCATAGTCGCGCATGATCAGCTGGGACTCGAGCTGACGCATGGTATCAATGGCCACGCCGACCACAATCAGCAGCGCCGTGCTCCCCAGCCCAAGCTGTAGCCCCGTGATCGTCTGGGTGAGGAAGGGCAGAATTGCGACCAGCCCCAGGAACAGCGCCCCAACCAGCGTGATCCTGTTCAACACCCGGCCCAGATATTCCTCAGTCTTCTTCCCTGGGCGAATGCCGGGGATGAAGCCGCCGTTGCGCTGGAGACTATCGGGGATGTCCTGCTGACTAAACAGCACGACGGTATAGAAGTACGTGAAACCGACGGTCAGCAAGAACAGCAGGATCATATACACAATGCCGCCGCTCTGTCCGGTCGGGTTGAATGTTGTGTAGAAGAACCCAGCGATCGCGTTTCCAATCCCCGTGCCGCCTGGCTGGTAGAACCATGAGGCAATAATACCGGGGAAGATGATGATGCTCTGGGCGAAGATCAGCGGGATCATGCCGGCCATATTCACCTTGAGCGGGATATGGCTGCTCTGACCGCCGTAGACCTTGTTGCCGCGCACCCGCTTCGCGTACTGCACAGGGATGCGGCGCTGCCCCTCCTGGATGAGCACAATGCCAATGATCGTGAGCAGTGCGATGGCCACGAAGCCGATCACGCCGATGATGGTGCTCACTCCGCCGGCCTGGCTCACCTGGAAGCCCTGGACGATTAGGCCTGGGAGGCGTGACACGATGCCGCCGAAGATGATCACCGAGATGCCCTGCCCGATGCCGCGCTCGTTGATCTGCTCGCCGAGCCAGACCAGCAGCATGGTGCCCGCCACCATTGAGGTGAGGATCGTGAAGGTCGGCAGGAAGTTGCCGACGATATCGAATGGTGAGCGGAATAGCGATGCCGCCAGATCATTCGTTGGGTTGACGGTCCGCTCCAGAGTCAGCGTCTGCCCGTAGGCCTGCAGGTAGGCCAGCGGGATGGTCAGCCACATCTGGTAGCGGTTCATCCGGATCCGGCCCTGCTCGCCCTCTTTCGACAGCTCCTGAAGGGCCGGGATGAGGGGCTGGAGCAGCTGCATGATGATCGACGCCGTGATGTACGGGTAGACCCCCATCGCCGCGACCGAAAAATTCTGCAGGGCACCGCCGGCGAAGATGTTTAGCAGCTGGGCGAGCTGGTTGTTCGCCAGCGCATCCTGGAGCTGCTGGAGCGACGCCGGGTTGATGTTGGGCACGGGGATGTGCGCGATCAGACGGAAGATCAGCAGCATCCCCAGAGTGAAAAGAATTCGCCGCCGAAGGTCGGGCAGTTGGACGGCGCGTAGAACAGCTTGAAGCATCTGTATACCCTCTGGAAGATCTGCATGAAGCAGGCCGACGCCGGCGCTATTGCTGCCGGCATCGACACCTGCTGGTACCTAGTCCTGGGCCTTCTTCTTCGCGTTCCGACCGCCGTAGTTGGCACCGCGCGAGCGCGACCGGCGCTCGACGCCCCACTCCAGCTGGATAGCGGTGCCGCCTGCGGCCTCGATCTTCTCGCGGGCGCTGGCCGAGAACTTATGCGCCTTCACTGTCAGCGCGGCGCTCAGCTCGCCATCGCCGAGCACCTTCACCGGCATGCGCTTACGGCGCACGGCGCGGGCCTCAAGCAGGCTCTCTGGCGTCACCTCAATGCCGGACGGCCACTCGGTGAGCGTGCCGACATTGATCACCTCATAGTCGACGCGGAAGATGTTCGTGAAGCCACGCTTGTAGGGCATGCGCTTCACGATCCTGTTCTGACCACCCTCGAAGGTGCGATACGGCCCAGGGCCGGAGCGGGCCTTCTGGCCCATCATGCCCTTGCCGCTCGTCTTACCCTTTCCCGAGCCGGCGCCGCGGCCGACGCGCTTGCTCTTATGGGTTGAGCCCTCGGCGGGCTTCAGATCGTGTAGTTTCATTCCGTCACCTCGTCGGAGACCTCTTCGACCGACACCAGGTGCTTGACCTTGAAGATCATGCCCCTGATGGAGGGGTTATCGGGCTTAATCACCGAGTGCTTCAGCTTATGCAGACCGAGGGAGGCAACCGTCTCCTTCTGATCCTTGGCATAGCCAATGACACTCTTGCTGTATGTGATCTTCAGCTTGCTCATACCGCCGCCTCCTGGTCCGTCGACTCCCGGCGGGTGCGCCGAGCGATCAGCTCCTGGGTGGTCATATCGCGGCGGCGCGCCATATCACCAAGCGAGATCAGCTCACTGAGTGCCTGAAACGCTGCCTTGACCACATTGACCGGGTTATTGCTCCCGTACACCTTCGAGAGCAGATCCTTAATACCAGCGGCCTCCACCACCGGGCGGACGCCGCGGCCGGCGATCACCCCGGTGCCGGGGGCGGCGGGCCGGATCATCACCTTCGTCGCGGAAAACTTCGTGATCACCTCGTGGGGGATGGTGGTGTTCACGAGCGGGATCCGGATAAGGTTCTTCTTCGCGGCCTCGGTGCCCTTGCGGATCGCCTCGGGCACCTCAGCGGCCTTACCCATGCCGACGCCGACATGGCCCTTGCCATCGCCGACCACAACCACCGTGCTAAAGCTAAAGCGCCGACCGCCCTTGACGACTTTCGAGACGCGGTTGATCTGAACGACGCGCTCCTCAAGCTCAAGCGACTCAGCGTTAATACGTTCTCGCTTCACAGTTCCTCCGGAAAGCTGCCCGAGGGGCACTAGAAGTTGAGGCCAGCCTCACGGGCAGCGTCGGCCAGAGCCTTCACCCGCCCGTGATACTTAAAGCCGCCACGGTCAAAGACGACCTTCGTCACACCGGCCTCAAGCGCGCGCTCGGCGACAAGCTTACCGACCAGCGCTGCCTGCTCTGTCTTCGTCTTCGTCTCGTCAGCCTCAGCCCACGCCTTCTCATTTGTCGATGCGGCGGCCAGCGTGCGGCCGAGCGTATCGTCGATCACCTGGGCATAGATATGGACATTGCTGCGGAAGATACTCAGCCGTGGCCGCTCCTGCGAGCCACTGACCCGCTTGCGTAGCCGGTTGTGCCGGCGCATACGCAATTCGCGCGGAGATCGCTTCGCCATATATTCCTCACTGTCGCAATAGAGATTATATCCCCTATCGCAAGCACTACTGCATTGCTATGGGCTGCGGGCACCAAATGCGCCCGCAGCCGCCAGACGAGACTACCGCGCCTTACCGGCCTTGCCGGCCTTGCGGCGAACCTTCTCTTCGAGGTACTTCACGCCCTTGCCCTTGTAGGGCTCCGGCGGGCGCAGGCCGCGAATACGCGCGGCCTCCTCGCCGACCACCTGCTTGTCGATCCCGCGCACGAAGACGGGCAGCGGGTCGTTGGCACTCTTGCGCTCGCCGACCGCGTACTGCACATCTTTTGGCGGGTCAATCCGCACGGGGTGTGAGAAGCCAAGCTGGAGCACCAGAGTCTGGCCCTCAAGCTGGGCGCGGTAGCCCACGCCATTGATCTCCAGCGCCCGCTGCCAGCCGTCGGTGACGCCGACGACCATATTGGAGAGCAAGGTGCGGGTAAGGCCGTGGAGCGACTTATGCAGCTTCCCGTCAGAAGGGCGCTTCACGGTCAGCTCACCACTCTCCTGCTCGATGATCATGTCGGGGTGGAGTTGCTGGTGCAGCGTGCCCTTCGGCCCCTTCACCGACACAAGGTTGTCCTTGCTGATCTCCACCGTAATCCCTTTAGGAAGGGTGATAGGTTTCTTACCGATGCGCGACATTCGTTTCCTCCGTGGGCGCTACCAGATGTAGCAGAGCACCTCGCCGCCCACCCGCTCCTGCCATGCCTCGTGGCCGGCGAGGACACCCTTGGGGGTCGAGAGAATGCTCAGACCAAGACCACCACGCACCCGCGGAATCTCATCGCGCTTGGTGTAGATGCGTAGACCCGGCTTGCTCACGCGACGCAGGCCAGTGATGGCGGGGCGCCGGTCGGACATATACTTGAGTGTGATTGCGATTGTGCTGAAGGGCTTCCCCTCGATCAGGGTATAGTCCTTAATGAAACCCTCGCGCTTCAGGATGTCGGCAATCGCCATTTTCATCTTGGACGCAGGAATATTCACAACTACATGCCGCGCCATACAGGCGTTTCGGATGCGGGTCAGCATATCGCCGATAGGATCGCTAACGCTCACAGTGTGCCTCCTCACACGTCGGGTGCCGGCGCGGCAAGTAGCCGCTTCGTGGCCGGTCGCCCGCAACGTTATGATGTTCTACCAGCTCGATTTGACGACACCCGGAATCAGACCCTTCAGCGCGTTCTCGCGGAAGCAGATGCGGCACATGCCAAACTTGCGCATATACGCGCGTGAGCGCCCGCACGTCTTGCAGCGATTGTACTCGCGCACCTTAAACTTCGCCGGGCGTGATGCCTTTACAATCAGTGAGGTCTTCGCCAAGGATGTTTCCTCCTAAACAGTTGGACTAGTTAGCCTTCGCTCCTGGCCCAGACTAATCGCGAAATGGCATACCGAGACGCTTGAGCAGCGCGTAGGCGTGCTCATCATCGGTAGCGGTGGTCACAATTACCACCTCGAGGCCGCGAATCTTATCGATCTTATCGTAGTCGATATCTGGGAACACAATCTGCTCGCGTAGCCCTAGGCTATAGTTGCCACGGCCGTCGAATGATCGGCGGCTGATGCCGCGGAAGTCGCGGATACGCGGCAGGGCGAGGTTGATCAGCCGGTCGAGGAAGTCGTACATACGCTCGGAGCGCATCGTCACCATCGTGCCGATCGACATGCCCTCACGGAGCTTGAACGAGGCGATCGACTTCTTCGCCTTGGTGATCACAGGCTTCTGGCCAGTGATCGTCGTCAGGTCGGCGACGGCAGCGTCGAGCGCCTTCGAGTTAGTCACGGCCTCGCCGACGCCGACGTTCACCACGATCTTCGTCAGGTGGGGCACCTGCATCACCGACGTATACTTGAACTCCTGCATGAGCGCAGGGACGATCTCGGAGCGATACTTTTCGCGCAGACGGACTGTCATGATCTCTCTCCAGGGGCTAGGAGGCGCAGGCATGCGCAGCTCCGGCCCTGAGCATGAATGGCTACTTGTCGATCACCGCATCGCAGGACTTGCAGAAGCGCACCTTCCGCGGGCGGCCCTTATGATCGACCTCCTCAAGGAAGCGATGCCCCGTGCGCGCCGCGTGCCCACAGCTGGGGCAGATCAGCATCACATTGGAGCCATCGAGGGGGGCCTCCATCTCGATAATGCCGCCGGGCTTGCCGGGGCCGCGGGGCTTGGTGTGGCGCTTGACGATATTCCAGCCCTCGACCACCACCCGGCCCTCTTTGGGGATCACGCGCTTGATCTTGCCGCGCTCGCCCTTATTCTTGCCAGCGATGATCAGCACCTCATCGCCCATCTTGACATGCATTACAGCACCTCCGGTGCCAGCGACACGATCCGCATGAACTGCTTTTCGCGCAGCTCACGGGCCACCGGGCCAAAGATGCGCGTGCCGCGCGGGTTGTTTTCCTTGCCGATGATGACGGCCGCATTGTCGTCGAAGCGGATATGCGACCCATCAAGGCGACCGTACTCTTTGGTGGTACGCACGATCACCGCTCGCACCACCTCGCCCTTCTTGACCGACCCGCCAGGGGCGGCCTGCTTGACCGAGGCGACGATCACATCGCCAACCCGGCCGTATCTCACCCGCGAGCCGCCGAGCACGCGGATGCACATGATCTCTTTGGCACCGGTGTTATCGGCAACCTTCAGGCGAGACTGAGGCTGGATCATGGCTCTTACTCCTCACCGCGCTTCACGATCTCGGTCACCCGCCAGCGCTTTGTGCGGCTGAGGGGGCGAGACTCCTCGATCTGCACCGTATCGCCCACCTTACAGGTGTTGTCCTCATCGTGGGCGTGAAACTTGTTAGTCTTGCGGATAATCTTGCGGTAGAGCGGGTGGGGCTTGAGGTAATCCACCGCCACGACCACCGTCTTATCCATCTTATTGCTCACCACACGCCCGACCTTCATGATCTTGCGTGGCGTCTGCTGATCAGTCATATCGTCTTGCTCCGTGATGGTCGCTGCGGCGACCAGTGGTCACACGCTAGATCTCCAACTCGCGCTCGCGCAGGACCGTCTTAATGCGCGCAATATCTTTGCGGACCTGCGTAAAGCGCGCAGTGTTGGTCAGGCGCCCCGTCACCTGCTGGAAGCGCAGATTGAACAGCTCCTCATCGAAGCCCTTCAGCTGGGCGCGCAGCTTCTCGTCATCCTGATTGCGCAGCTCACTCGCCTTCACTGGGCGCCTCCTCCACTTCGTCCCGGGTGATGATCTTACAGGGGACCGGCATCTTCTGTGCAGCGCGGCGCATCGCTTCCATCGCGATCGTCTCGCTGACGCCGCCGAGCTCAAACATCACGCGGCCCGGCTTCACCACCGCCACCCAGTGGTCGACCGACCCTTTGCCGCCGCCCATGCGGGTCTCAGCGGGCTTCTGGGTGACTGGCTTATCGGGGAAGATCCGAACCCAGACTTTGCCACCGCGCTTGATGTAGTTGGTGATCGTGCGGCGGGCGGCCTCGATCTGGCGGCTGGTGATCCATGTGCTCTCCAGCGCCATCAGGCCATACTCACCGAAGGCAACGCCGCTGCCGCGGTAGGAGAGGCCCCGATTGCGGCCGCGCTGCTGCTTGCGGTACTTTGTGCGCTTAGGAAGCAGCATTATCATTCCTCCTCGGCGAGCGCTCGCGCCGCTCGGTCGGGGCGCTGGGCGCGCTCGTCTGCTGCTCGACCGCCGCCTTCGCCAGCTGGTCGGGGAAGACCTCGCCCTTATAGATCCACACCTTCACACCGATGCGCCCATAGGTGGTGTGCGCGTGAACCTGCGCGTAGTCGATGTCGGCGCGCAGCGTGTGGCGCGGCACGCGGCCCTCGCTCTCGTTCTGGATTCGCGACATCTCGGCGCCGCCGAGGCGGCCTGAGCAGCGCACCTTGACGCCCTGGGCACCGAGGCGAACCGCACGCTGCACCGCCTGCTTCATGGCGCGCTTGTAGGAGACACGCTTGCTGATCTGCTCGCCAATGCTTTCAGCCACCAGCTGAGCGTCGAGCTCGGGCTGATGGATCTCTTGGATGTTGAGCTTAATCTTCTTGCCGGTCTTCTGCTCAAGCGTATTCTTCAGCAGGTCGACATTTGCGCCACGCTTGCCGATAACAATCCCGGGCTTGGCGGTGAAGACCGTCACCTCGATCTTGTTCGCCGAGCGCTCGATCTCGATCCGCGAGACGCCAGCGTTCTGCAGCTCTTTGGCGATCAGCTTGCGGAGCGCCAGATCCTCGTGGAGCTGCTCCGTGTAGGTGCGCTCAGCGAACCACTTCGACTGCCAGTCCTTGATGTAGCCGAGGCGGAAGCCGATCGGATGTACTTTTCGTCCCAAGACAACCTCCTAGTCCTGGCTACCTAATAGATTTCGCCGTCGTCCACAATCACCGTGATGTGGGTCGTCGGCTTGCGAATGCTGTTGGCCATACCGCGGGCGCGTGGCATAAAGCGCTTGAGCACCGGGCCTTGGTCAGCATAGATCGTCTTAACCACGAGGTCGCTCGGGTCAAGGTCGAAGTTGTTCTCTGCGTTGGCGGCGGCCGACTTGATCGTCCGGAAGACCTCGCGCGCCGCCTTCTGCGGCATATACTGCAAGGTCGACAGGGCGCGATCCACCGGCATCCCGCGCACCACATCCATCACCAGGCGAACCTTCAGCGGCGAGATCCGCACATATCGGGTTATAGCTTTGACTTCCATTGCCTTACTCGTCTGCGGCCAGGCCGCGTGGTTGACGGCGTTCAGCTCGCACGCAAACCCGCCAATTGTACCACAATTCACGATTCGCGTACAACGCCCGCCTCACGTGCGAGCTGACCGGGCTCAGCGCGACACCCGAGGGCATCACTACTTCATCTTGCCGCGCTTATCCGCCTTCTTGCCGCCGTGGCCGCGGAAAAAGCGGGTCGGCGCAAACTCACCAAGCTTGTGGCCGACCATGTTCTCGGTGACATAGACCGGGACGTGGCGACGGCCGTCGTGAATCGCGATCGTGTGGCCGATCATCTGCGGGAAGATGGTCGAGTCACGCGACCAGGTGCGCAGCACGCGCTTATCGCTGGTGCGATTCATGGTCTCGACGCGATCGAGGAGCCGAATATCGACGTACGGCCCCTTCTTTGAAGAGCGAGCCATAGAACCTCCTGTCAGAACAGCGTCGTGTGGGCATCGCCCACACTCGCCCGATTAGGGCTTCCGCCGCCGGATAATAAACCGATCGCTGCGCGGGTTGTGGCGTGTCCTCACACCGCGGGCGGGCTTCCCCCACTTGGTCTTCGGGTTCATACCGCGCGGGGAGCGCCCCTCGCCACCGCCGTGGGGATGGTCACGCGGGTTCATCACCGACCCACGCACGTGGGGCCGGCGACCGAGCCAGCGCGAGCGGCCGGCCTTACCGAGGCGGATGTTCTGATGATCCAGGTTGCCGACCTGGCCGATGGTGGCCATGCAGCGGATGTGGATCATGCGCGTCTCGCCGGAGGGCATACGGACGGTGGCGTAGTCACCCTCCTTCGCCATCAGCTGGGCCGAGGTGCCGGCGCTGCGCACCAGGACACCCCCGCGGCCGATCTCCAGTTCAATATTGTGAATCTGCGTGCCGAGGGGGATCGACGCGAGGGGTAGGGCGTTGCCGACACGGATATCGGCGTCGGGGCCATTGCCGAGCACATCGCCGACCTTCAGCCCCACCGGGGCGATGATGTAGCGCTTTTCGCCATCGACATAGGCCAGCAGCGCGATGCGCGCCGTGCGGTTCGGGTCATACTCGATCGCCTGGACCTTCGCCGGGATGCCGAACTTATTGCGCTTGAAGTCGATGATGCGGTAGAAGCGCTTATGGCCGCCGCCACGGTGGCGCACGGTGATCTTCCCGGTGTTATTCCGGCCCGCCTGCTTTCGCAGCGGCTCGATCAGGCCCGGCTCAGGGCGCTTCTTGGTGATTTCCTCGAAGGTGGACACCGACATGTTGCGCCGGCCCGCCGAGGTTGGTTTGTACTTGCGTACACCCATCGCTTTGCTCCAGGTACATAGCACAGGGCACAGGGGGCTGTCCCCTCGTACTGTGACTAGCTTTCAAAGATCTCGATGCGGTCGCCGGCGGCAAGGGTGACGATCGCCTTCTTCCAGTCCTTGGTGTAGCCGGACTCACGGCCACGTCGGCGCATCTTACCACGGACGTTCAGCGTGTTCACCCGCGTCACCGTGACGCTAAAGATGGTCTCAATGGCGCGCTTGATCTCGGGCTTGCTCGCCTCGCGCAGCACCTCGAAGGAATACTGGTTCGACTCCATAAGGATCGTATTCTTCTCAGTGATCAGCGGGCGGACGATAATCTGATGCGGCGTCGGCATCGCTATTCCTCCTCGCTCTGAGCAGACGCCGTGCCGGCGCCCAGGTAGCTCTCGATCACCTCGATCGCGGCCTTGGGCAGCACCACCGTATCGTAGGTGAGCAGGTCGCGCACATTGAGGTAACTGGCGAGCAGTGTCTTCACATTCGGCAGGTTATTAGTCGACCGCTGAATGACCCCGGTCTGCTCGTTCTTGCTGGCGATCACGATCAGGGTCTTGCCGCTCAGCGTGTGGTCGCTGAGAAACTTGACGATATCCTTCGTGCGCGGCTTCTCGATGGCGAGCGAGTCGATCACGCGGATCTGCGCTGCGGCGAGCTTGGCCGAGAGGGCCGAGCGCACGGCCAGGCGGCGCATCTTCTTCGGCATCTGGAGCCGATAGGAGCGCGGGTGCGGGCCGTGGGCGATGCCGCCGCCGATCCGGTGCGGGGCGCGGACGGAGCCCTGGCGGGCCCGGCCTGTGCCCTTCTGGCGGTAGATCTTCCTGGTGCTGCCGCGAACCTCGCCGCGACCGCGGGTGCTCTGCGTGCCCTGGCGGGCGTTCGCCTGCTGCATCAGCACATACTGGTGCATGACCGGGATATTCGGCTCGATGCCGAAGATGGCCTCGTTGAGCTCGATGCTCCCGATCTGCTCGCCGGCCTGATTATAGAGAGTTGCTTCCATTGCTGTTTCCTATAGCCTTCTCCCCGCCAGCTTGCTGGCGGAGAGGGTGCATAGTTATATCTAGGCCTTCACCGCACGGCGGATTTCGATCAGGCCAGTGCGGGCGCCGGGCACCGAGCCCTTCACGAGCAGAAGGTTCTTCTCGGGCAGCACTTCGACGACCTCAAGGTTCTGGATGGTGATGCGCTTCCCGCCCATGCGGCCCGCCATCTTCTGCCCCTTCCAGACGCGGCCGGGGGTCGTTCCGGCGCCGATCGAGCCCGGGGCGCGATGGCGGTCGCTCTGTCCGTGCGTCTTCGGGCCGCCGTGGAAGCCCCAGCGCTTCACCACGCCGGTGAAGCCGCGGCCCTTGGATGTGCCCGAGATGTCGATCTTCTGCCCAGGCTGGAACAGCTCAACGTTGATCACCTCGCCGGGAGTGTGCTCCTGGGGGTTATCAGCGGGGAACTCACGCAGATAGCGCAGCATCGCATTGGCGGCCTTCAGATGCCCCTGCTGCGGCTTGGTGAGCTTGCGCGGCTCTACCTGCTCGTACCCAATCTGCACCGCAGCGTAACCATCACGCTCAACGGTGCGCACCTGGGTGACAACGCAGGGGCCGGCGGCGATCACCGTCACCGGGATCACCTCACCTTTGTCGTTGAAGACCTGCATCATCCCCAACTTTCGACCCAACAACCCGCTAATCATTACTGCTACCTCCGCAGCATACGTCAGTGCGCAGCGGCTGCCTTTTACTTCTTTGACCAACGACCAACGACTAACGACCAAAGAATTCCGAGAAACAGCGTTCGTCGTCCGTCTTTATGTCGTCTGTCGAACCTCTAGAGCTTGATCTCGATGTCCACGCCGGCGGGAAGGTTTAGCTTCATTAGGGCGTTGATCGTCTGCTGGCTCGGGTCAAGCACATCGATAAGCCGCTTGTGCGTGCGGATCTCGAACTGCTCCTGTGAGTTCTTATCGATGAAGCCTGAGCGGATCACGCTGTACTTCTCGATCTTGGTCGGCAGGGGCACGGGGCCAGCTACGAGCGCCCCGGTGCGCTCAGCAGCCTCGACGATCTGGCGGGCCGATTGATCCAGGATTTTGTGGTCATACGCCTTGAGGCGAATACGCACCTTCTGCTTAGCCATATCACGCTCCTCAAACGAGGCTATAGATGTCGGCGGTGGCGGCCACACAGTTGGGCCGCCACCTCACGGCCAGGGATCACAAACGGCTACTCGATGATCTTGGTGACGACGCCGGCGCCGACGGTGCGG
>NZ_JAIEWN010000003.1:178619-196785 GCF_019599295.1 Oscillochloris sp. ZM17-4
GTGGCTTCGTGCGCTCGAACTTCTGCTTCGCCATAGTGTTACAAACCTCGTATGCTAGATGCGAAATGCTCAGACAGCCGGATGCTGCTCTTGGTGGGGTGCCGCCCCGCTTGACCAGCAGGCGTAGATTGCCGCAGGGAGCAGGCGACCGGATGCGCTCTCGCGCAATACCAATTCGCCAGCGCTTGTCGTCCCTTGGTAGTGGGCCATGGCCTCCGTGAGGACATTCTGCATAGTCAGGGCCGAGATATTTGTCGCGTAGGCGCTGATGAGCATCCCCAGCGGGCTCTCGCTCAGCAGGCTGACGCACTCACGGACCAGGCCCGGCAGCTGCTCGGTGAGCCGCCACAACTCGCCGTTCGGGCCGCGCCCGAAGATCGGCGGATCCATCAGGATGAGATCGTAGCTATGTCCGCGGCGGATCTCCCGGGCCACAAACTTCATCGCGTCATCGATCAGCCAGCGCACTGGCTTGTCGGTGAGCCCCGACGCCTCCTGGTTATCCTGTGCCCAGCGCAGTGCCGGCTTTGACGCATCGACATGGACTACCTGGGCACCGACTCGAGCGGCCTCAAGGCTGCTCAGGCCTGTGTAGCCAAACAATACGAGGACACGTGGTGCGCGCCGGCTGGCTAGCTGACGGCGCATCCAGGCCCAATGGGCCCGATGCTCTGGGAAGACCCCCGTGTGGCGAAAGGGTGTTGGTCGCGCCCAGAATGCCAGATGATCATCGTGCATGAGCCACTGCTCGGGGAGCTGGCGGCGCTGCTGCCAGATCCCAGCCCCGTCCTCGCCGCGCACCTTCTCGAATACGGCGTCAGCGCGCTGCCACTCGCGCTCTGACAGATTCGGCGACCATATCGCCTGGGTCTCGGGCCGCACCAGCGTATACTGGCCGAAACGCTCAAGCTTTGCGCCGTTCCCTGAGTCGAGTAACTCGTAGTCGTCCCAGGGCGGAGGCGCCAGCAGATTCAGATCGGCCATGCTCACACTAAGAGGGACGGGGCCTCGCTGAACGAGGCTCCGTCCCTCCCCCGTTTACTAATTGCCTGTGCGCTTCTCGATAATCTCTTTCGCGAGGTGGTCGGGCAAGCCCTCGTAGTGATCGAACTCCATCGAAGAGGTGGCGCGGCCCTGGGTGGCCGAGCGCAGGTCGGTCGTGTACCCGAACATCGTGGCGAGGGGCACAAACGCTTTGATGATCTGGGCGTTTGCGCGGGCCTCCATGCCATCCACGCGGCCACGGCGCGAGTTGAGGTCGCCGAGCACCGAGCCGAGGAAATCCTCGGGGGTGGTGGTCTCAACCTTCATGATCGGCTCGAGGAGCTGGGGGCGGCCCTTGCGGACGCCGTCCTTGAGGCTCATCGAGGCGGCGATCTTAAACGCCATCTCGGACGAGTCCACCTCGTGGAAGGAGCCGTCGTAGAGGGTGGCCTTCAGGTCGACCACCGGGTAGCCGGCCATCACGCCCGTCTGCATGGCCTCTTTGATGCCGGCCTCGACCGGGCCGATATACTCGCGGGGGACGGAGCCGCCGACGATCCCGTTGACGAACTCGAAGCCGGCGCCGGGCTCCTGGGGCTCGAAGCGGATCTTCACCTCGGCGAACTGCCCCTTGCCGCCAGTCTGCCGGATGAAGCGAGTGTGGATCTCGGTGGCCTGGGTGATCGTCTCTCGGTAGGAGACCTGGGGTTTGCCCTGGTTCGCCTCAACCTTGTACTCGCGGCGCATGCGGTCGACGATCACCTCAAGGTGAAGCTCGCCCATGCCCTTGATGATCGTCTGCCCGGTCTCCTGGTCGGTGTAGACCCGGAAGGTCGGGTCCTCCTCGCTCAGGCGGTTGAGGGCGATGGCCATCTTGTCCTGGTCGGACTTGGTCTTCGGCTCGATGGCGAGCTCGACGACCGGCTCGGGGAAGCGGATGCCCTCAAGCACAATGGGGTTATCGGGGTCGCAGATCGTATCGCCGGTGAAGCTCTGCTTGGGGCCGACCATCGCGGCGATATCGCCGGCGTAGACCGACTCGATATCCTCGCGGTGGTTGGCGTGCATCTGAAGGATGCGCCCGAGCCGCTCGCGCTGGCCGCGGGTCGAGTTCAGGACATAGTTGCCCTTCTCGATTGTGCCGGAGTAGACCCGGAAGTAGGCCAGCTTGCCGACGTAGGGGTCGGCGACGATCTTAAAGACCAGTCCGGCGAAGGGTGATTCATCGCTCGCCTCGCGGGTGATCGCCTCAACGCCCTCATCGCCAAGGATCTGGCCGGGCAGCGAGCCCTGGATGGCCGGGCGGTTGAGGGGCGAGGGCAGATACTCGATGACGGCATCGAGCATCTTCTGGACGCCCTTGTTCTTGAGGGCGGCGCCGCAGAGCACCGGAACCAGCCGTCCATCGATGGTGGCCTGACGCAGACCGCGCTTGAGCTCATCGACGCCAAGCTCCTCGCCCTCAAGGTAGAGCAGCGTGAGCTCATCATCAGTCTCAGCGATCATCTCGACCAGGTCGGCGCGGGCCTTCTGGGCGGTGGCAAGCATATCGGCGGGGATCTCCTCAACCCGCATATCCTTGCCGAGGTCGTCCATATACATCGTCGCCTGCATCGCGAAGAGGTCGATCACGCCGCGGAAGGTGTCCTCGGCACCGATCGGCAGCTGGATGACCGCTGGCTTCGCGCCGAGGCGGTCGATGATCATGCCGACGCAGCGGTCAAAGTTCGCGCCGATGCGGTCCATCTTGTTGACGAAACAGATCCGCGGGACGCTGTACTTATCGGCCTGACGCCAGACCGTCTCGGACTGGGGCTCAACGCCGGCAACGCCATCGAACACCACGACACCGCCGTCGAGCACGCGCAGGTTGCGCTCAACTTCGACGGTGAAATCGACGTGGCCGGGGGTGTCGATGATATTGACCCGGTAGTCTACATCCTTGAAGCGCCAGGAGGCGGTGGTAGCCGCGGAGGTGATAGTGATGCCACGCTCCTGCTCCTGGGGCATCCAGTCCATCGTCGCGGTGCCTTCGTGAACCTCGCCGATCTTATAGGTGCGCCCGGTATAAAACAGGATGCGCTCCGTCGTCGTGGTCTTGCCCGCGTCGATGTGGGCGATGATGCCAATATTTCTGACTTTATCGAGCTCTATCTGGCGTGGCATACCTGTCACTTACTCCTGTGGAGGGTTCGACACGGGTGCGCTCTCATCACATCCGTGCCGGCCTGGTATCTCTCTCTCGCGGACACAGCACGCTGTGTCCCTACATCGCATGCCTATAGGCTACAGGCGGCCGTAGTGGGCGAAGGCGCGGTTGGCCTCGGCCATCTTATGCACGTCCTCGCGGCGCTTGATCGTGCTGCCGGTGTTGTTGTAGGCGTCCATGATCTCGGTGGCGAGCCGCTCGGCCATGGGCCGGCCGCTGCGACCGCGGGATGAGATCAGCAGCCAGCGCATCGCCAGGGCGTAGCGCCGCTCGCTCTTGACCTCGATCGGCACCTGGTAGGTGGCACCGCCGACGCGCTTGGGCTTGACCTCGATCGAGGGGCTGGCGTTGCGCAGCGCCTGCTCGAAGACCTCAAGCGGGGCCTTCTTGAGCCGATCGGCGGCGATGTCCATGGCGGTGTAGACGATCCGCTCTGCGACGCTCTTCTTGCCGCGCTCCATAACCTTGTTGATGAACTTCTGCACCAGCAGGCTGTCGTGGCGTGCGTCGTGCAGAATGACGCGCTTGACCGTATTGCTTCGGCGGGACATGGTACGTTACCTCACTGGGCGTCAGGCGGGGGCCGTGCGCCTGCTGGCTGCCCAAACTAGCGCTTCTTGCCAACCGGCTGAGCGTTCTTCTTTGTGCCATACTTCGAGCGGCCCTGCTTGCGACCGTTCACGCCCTGCGTGTCGAGGGTGCCGCGCACAATGTGGTAGCGCACGCCCGGCAGATCCTTCACGCGGCCGCCGCGGATCAGCACCACCGAGTGCTCCTGCAGGTTATGGCCCTCGCCGGGGATGTACGCCGTCACCTCAAGGCCGTTGGAGAGGCGCACGCGCGCGATCTTGCGCAGGGCCGAGTTCGGCTTCTTGGGGGTGACGGTCGCAACCTTGGTGCAGACGCCGCGCTTCTGCGGCGAGCCTTTGCCACGGGTCAGCTTCCCCTTGAGCGAGTTGTACGTGAATCGCAGCGCGGGCGCCTTCGTCTTCTTTACGACGGGCTTACGCGGCTTTCGAACGAGCTGGTTGATCGTCGGCATCAAGAACTCCTGTGTCAGACGCCCGGGATAGGTAACAGATTTGTCGAGACAAAATAATAACCTGACCTACGTCTGGTCGTAGTGTTGACTACGCCTTAGAGTAGGCCGGTGTAGCACACGGACACGCGATTGCGCCGCTGCGCAGCGATAAAAAAGTATAGCATCCACCTCTGGCTTTGTCAAACGTGAGGGGGCGCACGTTCATTGCCGCGACGCTAGGGGCTATGGTAGAATAGCTCGTGTACTGTTGTATTTTTTTGGAATCGAGCGTGAATTGAGGTGTTGAGATGGAGACGTCTACCTGGACAACAAAGGTAGGCCTTGCGCAGATGCTCAAGGGCGGCGTGATCATGGATGTTGTCACCCCGGAGCAGGCGCGTATCGCCGAGGAGGCGGGCGCGGTGGCGGTGATGGCGCTAGAGCGCGTCCCCGCAGATATTCGCGCCCAGGGCGGTGTTGCGCGGATGAGCGACCCTGAGCTGATAGCGGCGATCAAGGCTGCGGTGACCATCCCGGTGATGGCCAAGGCCCGGATCGGTCACTTTGTCGAGGCTCAGGTGATCGAGGCGCTCGGCATCGACTATATTGATGAGAGCGAGGTGCTCACCCCGGCGGACGAGGAGCACCACATTAATAAGCACAAGTACAAGATCCCGTTTGTGTGCGGCTGCCGCAATCTGGGCGAGGCCCTGCGGCGCATGGCCGAGGGCGCGGCGATGCTGCGCACCAAGGGCGAGGCCGGCACGGGCAATGTGGTCGAGGCGGTGCGCCACTTCCGCACGGTGCAGGGCGACATCCGCCGACTGCACAGCATGGATGAGGACGAGCTGTTCACGGCGGCGAAGAACCTGCAGGCCCCCTACGAGCTGGTCAAGCAGGTTGCGGCGGCCGGCCGGCTGCCGGTGGTGAACTTCGCCGCCGGCGGGATCGCCACCCCCGCCGACGCCGCCCTGATGATGCAGCTGGGCGTCGACGGCGTCTTTGTGGGGTCGGGGATCTTCAAGAGCGGCAACCCCATGCAGCGCGCGCGGGCGATCGTCGAGGCGACCACCCACTATAACGACCCGGAGATCATCGCCCGGGTGAGCAGCGGCCTGGGCGAGGCGATGGTCGGCATCAACATCGACCAGATCCCGTCCGAGCAACTGATGGCGAAGCGCGGCTGGTAAAGGCTTTTTGTTATCGTGTCGTCGCCGCGACGCGGCGACGACACGATAACGGGTAGTATGTATGAGAGTTGGCGTACTGGCGCTTCAGGGCGACTTCCGTGAGCATATCGATGTGCTACGGCGCATCGGCGTGCCAGCGATCGAGGTGCGCCTGCCGAAACATCTGGAGGCGGTGGATCGTCTGATCATCCCCGGCGGGGAGAGTACGACGATCGGCCGGCTGCTGACGCTCTACCACATGGTCGATCCGCTCCGCGCGCGCGCCGGGCGCGACCTGGCCGTCTGGGGGACGTGCGCGGGGGCGATCCTCTTGGCCCGCACGGTACTCGACGCCAAAGAGGGCGGCCAGCCGGGCCTTGGGGTGATGGATATGGCGGTGCGACGCAACGCCTACGGGAGCCAGCTTGATAGCTTTGAGCTACCTATTGATATGCCCGCCCTCGGCGACGCCCCACTCCACGGGGTGTTTATCCGCGCCCCGCAGATCGAGTCGCTCGGCCCGCTGGCGCGCGCCCTCGGCAGCCTCCCCGGAGGCGCGATCGTGGCCGCGCAGCAGGGCCGGATGCTGGCGACGACCTTTCACCCCGAGCTCACTGGCGATGACCGCGTGCACCGCTACTTTTTGGAATTGTAGATTGCAGATTGCAGATTGCAGATTGCTCCAATCTACAATCTGCAATCTGCAATCTGCAATCACACTATGATCCGCTCTGTCGTACCCGGTGACCTCTGGTCGCTACGACGCAAGCCGCGCAACCAGGTGGTGCTCTATACCGATGAGTTGCTCGCGCAGGCCCACCGGCCCGCGTGGCTTGCGCTGCGCTGCCTGGCCCAGGGGAATGGGCGTGACCGGGCGACGCTGATCGCCCAGGAGCGCGGGGTCAACGCCGTCGCCCAGGCCCTCGGCCGGGGCGGGCGCCCCGAGCAAGACATCGTCTACCTGGGCACCTCGGGGGTGCGGGCCTCGCGCCTGCCGAGCGACTACGATGTCTGGTTTCGCCTCCTCGAGCAGCTCTGCATCAACGCCGGCCACAACTACGTCCAGCGGCTCTACGCCGCCGCCCCCAGCCAGCACACTGAGGTGCGCGAGATCTTTCGCCAGCTCGGCTTTCAGGCCTACACGCACAAGACGATCATGCACCTCTCGGGGCCAGACTGGGATCAGCGCACCACGCTGGCCCCGATGCGCATGCAGTCACGGCGCGACTACTGGGCCATCCACAAGCTCTACGGCGCGGTGACGCCGCACCTTGTGCAGCACGCCGAGGTGCGGAACGCGCGCCACTGGTCGATCTCGGTGCCACAGCAGATCGGCCGCCATCGGCGCGTGGCCTGGGTGCTCGGCCCCGACGATGACCTGGCGGCCTACCTGCGGCTCAGCAGCGGGATCTCTGGGCACGTCTTCAGCCTGCTCATCCGGCCAGACGCGCGCGATCAGGTGGTTGAGGCGCTACGGTTTGGGCTGGCCCAGCTCAGCGACACCCGGCCGATCTACCTGGTGCTGCGCGAGTATCAGGAGGAGCTGATCGCCCCATGTCAGGCCCTCGGCTTCCAGCCGATCGGCGAGCAGGCGCTTCTGGTGAAGAGCACCGTCGTTGCGGTGCGCCGGCCGCTCTTGGCACCTTCGTTTGAGCCGGGGCTCGAGCCTCGGGTTAATGCCCCACGTATCTCCACGGCGAGGGAGGACGGATAAGACTATGTCTGATCGACCTGACGTGACGAATAATATCGACCTGTTGCTCGGTGCCCTGCCGCCCCACATCACGGACGCCATCCAGGCCGGCGACGCCGACCCGGCGGATCTGCTTGAGGTGGTGATGGATCTCGGGCGGCTGCCCGAGGCGCGCTACCGCGATGAGGAGCGCTTTCTGAGCGACCGCGAGGTGACTCAGGAGGACATCGACTATGTGATCGGGCGGATCGGCACCTTCGGCGAGGATAACCGGGCCGGTATCCCGCGCACGTTGCACCGGATCTCGGCGATGCGCAACCGGCGCGGCACGGTGATCGGCCTGACCTGCCGGGTGGGCCGGGCGGTGTTTGGCACGGTGGCGATCATCCGCGACTTGGTGGAGACCGGGAATAGCATCCTGCTGCTGGGCAAGCCGGGCACGGGCAAGACGACGCTGCTGCGCGAGACGGCGCGCGTGCTAGCCGAGGAGCTGCGCAAGCGGGTGGTGATCGTGGACACCTCGAATGAGATCGCTGGCGACGGCGATATCCCGCACCCCGGCATCGGCCGGGCGCGACGCATGCAGGTGCCCCGCCCCGCCGAGCAGCACGGGGTGATGATCGAGGCGGTGGAGAACCACATGCCCGAGGTGATCGTCATCGACGAGATCGGCACCGAGCTTGAGGCGATGGCCGCGCGCACGATCGCCGAGCGCGGCGTGCAGCTGGTGGGCACGGCCCACGGCAACACCCTCGACAACCTGATGATCAACCCGACCCTGTCGGATCTGGTCGGCGGCATCCAGGCCGTCACCCTGGGCGACGAGGAGGCGCGCCGGCGCGGCACGCAGAAGACAGTGCTGGAGCGCAAGGCCCCGCCGACCTTCGATGTGCTGGTCGAGATCGAGAGCTGGGACAGCGTGACGGTCTATGACGATGTTGCGGCGTCGGTGGATGCCATCCTGCGCGGGGAGGACCCGCCGGCCGAGCTGCGCTCACGCGATGCGGACGGGGTGGTGCAGGTGGAGACGGTGCGGCGCGAGCTGATCGACGCGCCGGCCCTCGGGCGGCGGGTGTCGCCGGCCCGCGGCGGCGGCGAGCGCTTCGGCGGTGGCGGTGGCGGCGAGCGCTTCGGCGGCGGCGGCGAGCGGGGCTCGGCCGGCGGCGGGCCGCGCCTGCGTGATCGAGGCGGCCCCACGGGCGGCACAGGTGGCGTCGTCGGCCCGGGGGCGCCGACCCAGCGTATCTTTCCGTTCGGAGTGAGCCGCAACCGGCTGGAGACGGCGATCGAGCGGCTGCGAGTGCCGGCGGTGATCGTCCGCGATATGAAGGACGCCACGCTGGTGATGACGCTGAAGAACTACTACCGCCAGAGCGCCCAGCGGCTGAAGCAGGCCGAGGAGCACGGCGTGCCGGTGTACGTGCTGCGGAACAACACGATCACCCAGATGGAGCGCCAGCTGGCCCAGGTGTTCAACCTGCGCGACGAGGCAGAGGGCGATGAGGATCGCCCGGATGGCGGCGGTGCCCAGCGCACGAATGGCTCCGAGGTGATCGAGGACGCTATGGTGGAGCTGGAGACGGCGATCGGCCAGCTGATGAACGGCGAGCGCAGCGCGATCGAGCTGACGCCGCGCAGCAGCTACATCCGCCGGCTGCAGCACCAGATGGCCGACCGCTATAACCTGCGCTCAGAGAGCCGCGGCGACGACCCGAACCGGCGGGTCAAGATCTACCGGTAGGGGACAGGGGACAGGAGGCGGTGCCGCGCACCTGAACGCGATGTGCGACGCCGAGCCACAACGCTATTGGGTCTTGGCGGCACAGCCGCCAAGACCCAATAACAACAGCTGGGGTATGGGGCGGCGAAGCCACCCCATACCCCAGCCGGTTGCGCACAATCGGCGCAGAGCGGCTATAATGTGCCTATGAGCCTATTTATCACATTTGAGGGGCCTGAGGGTGCCGGAAAGAGCACGCAGGCCCGTCTGCTCTACGAGCGGCTCCAGGCAATGGACTACCCGGTGATCCTGACCCGTGAGCCCGGCGGCACTCGAATCAGCGAGATGATCCGGCGGATCGTGATGGATCTGAGGCATACAGAGATGGCGCCGACCACCGAGACGCTGCTGTTCTCGGCGGCGCGGGCGCAGCTGGTGAGCGAGCTGATCCGGCCCTACCTGAACACGGGCGGGATCGTGCTCTGTGACCGCTACGCCGACTCGACGTTTGCCCACCAGGGCTATGGTCTCGGCCGAGATCTCGATGAGCTCCAGGCGATCACCACGGTGGCGACGGGTGGCCTGATGCCTGACCTGACCTTCTACCTCGATCTTCCGGTGGACGATGGCCTGTATCGCAAGCAGGTGGCGAAGGGGCGGGTCGAGCAGAGCTCGCCGGGCTCAACGTTCACCACGCCGCCCGAGTGGAACCGCCTGGACGCGCGCGACCTCGCCTATCACCAGCGGGTGGCCGCCGGGTTCGCCGAGCTGATGCGCCGCGACCCTGATCGCTGGCGGCAGCTCACGGCTGAGCAGCCGGTGAGTGCGCTGGCGGAGCAGATTGCGCAGGAGGTTGAGCCGATGCTGAAGCGTGTGACGCGCCTGGGGGCAGATGCATGAAGCTGATACTTGCGGTGGTACAACATCAGGATGCCAGCACCCTCGTGGACGCGCTCACTGAGCAGAGCTTTCGGGTGACTCGGCTGAGCAGCCAGGGCGGATTCCTCCGCGAGGGGAACGTCACCCTGATGCTGAGCGTCGAGGACGCACAGGTGAATGTGGTGATCAAGACGGTGCGCGAGCACTGCTCGACGCGCACGCGCTATGTCTCGCCGATGCCGCCGATCGCCGAGTCCGGCGAGTTCTACCCGCCGGCGCCGCTTGAGGTGCAGGTGGGCGGGGCGACGGTGTTTGTGCTGAAGGCGGAGACGGCGCGGCTCTAGCCGGGGGTTGGGGGTTGGGGGTTGGGGGTTGGCTTGCGAGCCTTTACCTGGCTGCCCGCGCTCTGCCTACTGAGGTTTCATGGAAGCTATTCAGAACTTTCTCGCCAATCTGGTGCCGATCCTCCAGATCCTTGGCGTCTTTCTTGGGGCCTACCTGGTGCTGCTCTGGGCCGCGTCGGTGCTGTGGACCTACCGCGACATCCGGCGGCGCAGCGAGGATGTGTCGGTGCAGGTGCTGGCGGTGGGCCTGGTGCTGCTGCTGCCCTTTGTGGGCATCCCGCTGCATATGATCCTGCGCCCGCCGCAGACTCTGGCCGAGAAGTATGAGCGCTCGCTTGAGGAAGAGTACCTGCGCAACGATATCGAGGAGAAGTTTATCTGCCCGGAGTGCCAGCGGCCGATCGAGCCGGACTTCATCCTCTGCCCCCACTGCAACACGTCGCTGCGCCGCCGCTGCGAGAGCTGCGCGCGGGTGGTCGATCTGACCTGGAGCATCTGCCCGTACTGCGGCGACGATGGCACGGCCGCGTCGCGCCGGGCGGCCACGGTGCAGGCCGGCGGCTACCGGCCGCCGAAGCCTGAGGAAGTGGCGCGCTAGAGCACTGAGGCACTGAGGCACTGAGGCACTGAATCTGGTGGCTCGCTGCGCTCGCGCCGTCCTATAACAGGCTCAATCTCTCTGACCGCCGCCATAGAACACTGAGGCACTGAGGCACTGAGGCACTGAGGCACTGAATCTGGTGGTTCGCTGCGCTCGCGCTTTCCTATAGCAGGCTCAATCCCTCTGACCGCCGCTAGAGAACACTGAGTCACTGAGTGGCAATATGACAAGGTGATAACCGTCACCTTGTCATATTTTTGTTATGAAGGGGCTACGCGATGACGCCAGCGATCACTGATGTGCCGGGTATTCTGATCGGCCACGCCGAGAACCGCGAGGCGCTGACCGGGGTGACGGTGGCGCTCTGCCCGGAGGGCGCGGTGGGCGGGGTGGATGTGCGCGGCGGCGCCCCCGGCACGCGCGAAACGGACCTGCTGAACCCGGTGAATATGGTTCAGCAGGTTCACGCCGTGGCCCTGTGCGGCGGCAGCGCGCTGGGGTTGGCGGCGGCCGGCGGGGTGGCGCAGTGGCTCCACGAGCGCGGACACGGCTTCGATGTCGGCGTCACGCGGGTGCCGATCGTGCCGGCGGCGGTGATCTTCGACCTGGCCTTCGGCGCGCCGGTCTGGCCCGACGCGGCGCTGGGCTACGCGGCCTGTGAGGTCGCCGGCCCCGCTGTCGCCGAGGGCTGCGTGGGCGTGGGGCTCGGCGCGACGGTGGGCAAGGCGCTCGGCCCGGCCCAGGCGATGAAGGGCGGGGTGGGCAGCTGGAGCGAGACGCTGCCCGACGGCACGACGGTGGGCGCGCTGGTGGTGGTGAACGCCTTCGGCGATGTCTGGGAGGAGCACGGCGGGATCATCGCCGGGGCGCGGGCGGCGGTCGGGGGCTTCGCCGACACGATGCGCCTGCTGCGCGACCCGGCCATGCTGGCGGCCCTCGGCGGCGGGCGGGCCGACGAGGTGCGCAACACGACCCTAACGATCGTGGCGACCGACGCGCGGCTGACCAAGGCCGAGGCGACGAAGCTCGCCCAGATGGCCCAGGACGGGCTGTCGCGGACGATCCGCCCCGTCCACACGCCCTTCGACGGAGACACGGTCTTCGCGCTGGCGACGGGCCGGCGGGCGGGGCCGCCGATGCTTGTGCTGGGGAGCATTGCCGCCGATGTGCTGTCCCGCGCGGTGGAGCGGGCGGCGTGGGCTGCGACCGGGCTGGGCGGCATGCCCGGCGCGGGGGATCGTGTGGGCTAGCGCCCGCTGGCTGAGATCGCGCGCCTGCGGCAGCGTGGAAGACCTTTCGTTCTATGCTCGCATTGGTGCGCTTGCGGCGCACCAATGCGAGCATAGAACGATCTTCTAGGTAAATAGGACGGCGACATCAGCGGGGGTGAGCGACTTGAAGACGCCGCCCTCGGTGGCGATCAGCTGCTCGACCAGGGCGCGCTTCTGGTCCTGGAGCAGCAGGATCTTCTCCTCGACCGTCTCGCGGGTGATCAGCTTGTAGACGAAGACTGGGCGAGTCTGGCCGATGCGGTGGGTGCGGTCGGTGGCCTGCATCTCGATCGCCGGGTTCCACCAGGGGTCGACGTGGATGACATAGTCGGCGGCGGTGAGGTTGAGGCCGACGCCGCCGGCCTTCAGGCTGATCAGGAAGAAGGGCAGCTCGGGCGTGTTCTGGAAGCGGTCGACCTCCTGCTGGCGGTTGCGGGTGGAGCCGTCGAGGTAGGCGTAGGGGATCTTGCGCGTGTCGAGGGCCTCGCGGATGATCGTGAGCATCTGGACGAACTGCGAGAAGATCAGCGCCTTGTGGCCCTCGGAGCGCAGGGTGTCGAGCGTCTCCATGAGCAGGTCGAACTTGCCGGAGCTGCCGCGAAACTTGGCGTCCACAAGGCGGGGGTGGTTACAGATCTGGCGCAGGCGCAGCAGGCCCTCGAGGATCTTCATGCGCGCGTCGGCGAGGCCCTCCTCCTCGATCATGCCCAGCAGCAGGGAGCGGTAGTAGTCGCGCGTCTTGGCGTAGAGCTTGCGCTGGGCCGGCTCCATCTCCACGATGAGCAGCTCCTCGCTGCGCGGCGGCAGGTCGAGGGCGACCTGCTCCTTGGTGCGGCGCAGGATGAAGGGGTAGACCATCTTGCGCAGGAACTGGGCGCTGTCGGCGTCCTGCTTGCGCTCGATCGGGTTGACGAACTCCTCGCGGTAGTAGTCGAGGTTGCCGAGCAGGCCGGGGTTGAGGTAGGCGAACTGCGACCAGAGCTCCAGGGCGCTGTTCTCGACGGGGGTGCCGGTGAGGGCGAATCGGCGGTCGGCGTTGATCGTGCGGGCGGCCCGCGAGGTTTCGCCGAGCGGGTTCTTGATCGCCTGGGACTCATCGAGGATGGCGCAGTCGAAGCGGTACTGGCGCAGCAGCTCGATGTCGCGCAGCATGATCCCATAGGTGGTGATCACCAGGTCGTACTTAGCGAAGTCGGCGGCGTCCTTGGTGCGGGTCGTCTCGGCGTGGACGTAGACGCGCAGGCCGGGGGCGAACTGCTTGGCCTCGCGCTCCCAGTTAAAGAGCAGCGAGCGCGGCATGACGATCAGGGAGGCCGGGCCGTCGGGGCGCTGCTCGCGGAGCGACTGGAGGAAGGCCAGGGCGACCACCGTCTTGCCCATGCCCATATCGTCGGCGAGGCAGCCGCCGAAGCCGTAGCTGTGCAGGAAGTGCAGCCAGTCGTAGGCGGCCTTCTGGTAGGGGCGCAGGGTGCCGGTGAAGCCGGCGGGCAGGGGCTTCTGCTCGATCTTCTCGAAGTCGCGCAGGCGGTCGCGGCGGGCCTGGAACTCCGGGTCGGCCTGGGCGCGGTCGGCCTCGGCGAGGGCCTGGTCGATGATGCCGACGTGGTGCTCGGAGAGGCGCAGGGCGCCCTCGTGCTCCTCGGCCATAGCGAACATGTGGCGGTAGCGCTCGATCCACTCGTCGGGGATGGCCCCGATCGAGCCGTCGGCCAGCTTGACGAACTTCTCGCGCTTGCGGATGGCCCGGCGCAGGTCCTTCATGGCGACCTCCTGGTCGCCGAAGTTGACCACGGCCGTGACATCGAACCAGTCGATGCCGGAGCTGACGCGGAAGGAGATGCTGGGGGTGCTGCGGTTGACGCGGGCCATGGTGAGGGCGTCCTCGCCATAGATCACGAAGCCGGCCCTGGCGAGCTTGGGCACCTCGCGCAGCAGAAAGTCGATCGGCTGGAGGTTGCGGCGCAGCAGGAACTCGTTTGGCACATCGCTGCGCTTGAGGCCGAAGCTGTTCAGCTCCTGCCAGCTGGCCTGCTCGACATCGGGGTGGCGGGTGATGCGGGCGAGGGTGGTCGAGTCGGGGATGCGGCGGGTGGATGCCGGGGGCAGGTGCTTCTCGTAGGGCAGCTCGTAGTCGGCGTAGCCGAAGCGCAGCTCGGCCACCAGCTGGCGCTCGCGCTCGCTGAGGTAGAGCCGTCGCTCGGGCTCGGCGTTGATATGCTGCCAGGTGACCATATCGCCGCGCACGGGGACGCTCTCGGCCAGGGGCAGCAGGTAGCGCTCCATGAACTCGGTCTGGTCCTTGGCGGGGATGCGCAGGCGCGGATAGCTGATCAGCGTCTCGGCGGCCACGGGGATATCGGTGACAGCGATCAGGCGATCATCGACGCGCATCCAGAGCGGGTCGCGGTCGATGATCTCGACGTGGCCGGGCCGCAGGGCGATGCGCTCCTCGCCGGCGTGCAGGCTGAAGCTCACGTCGAGGTCGTCGCCGACCTTGCCCAGATCCATCTCGATCACGCCGCTCTCCTCGCCGATCGTCAGGCGCTGCTGGATCGGGTTGAGCTCATCGCCGGCGTAGACCAGGCCCTTGTGAAGCATGCCGAAGACGGCGGTGAGCGCCTTGTGGTTGGTGTACCAGTAGCCGTAGCCGGCGCCGGAGGCGACGGCTGTGTTGGCGGCGGCGAGCAGCTCCATCGGCATATTCGGGTAGGTGTCGGGGCTGACCTGGCTGCGGATGGGCTTGATGTGGGAGAGCAGGTCGCGGCCGGCGATCGTCTCGGCGATCACCTCCGGGTCGCCACGATGGTCGACGGGCAGGTACTTGCCGGCGATGTTGTAGGGTAGGATCGACCAGATCGTCCCGCGCTTCTGCAGGCTGAAGATCAGGGCGGCGCCGGAGGTGGACACGGCGCTGCTGCGCCGGGTGCCGGGCTGGATGGCCTGGTCGAGCACGGCGCGCCAGAGGCTCGGCGGGTGGAGCTTCAGGTAGTCGCGCAGCTGGAGCAGGGCGGCGACGCGGTGCTGGCAGAGACCCCAGGCGTAGCCGTAGCGGCAGGAGCATGTGACGCCGACCTGGTTGCCCGAGAGGCGGATCACGCACTGGATCGGCGGCCCCGGCCCATCCTCGACACTAATAATGGCGTTGGTCGGCTCGCAGTGCTGCACCTGGGCCCGGCCGCTTTGGTAGATATCGCGTCCTTGCTGAACAACCTTCGGCATCGCCGTGTTCAGCAGCTGATCGACAGGGAGGGTCTCTGCCGTGAGCAGATAAAGCATTCGCGTAACCTGATTTATACTATGGAGGGCCGCCGATGTCTTCTGGCCAGCACGAGAGCGTCTGTCTCAGCGCCTTTGGTTCATAACGCGCAGGGCTCTATGGCTTTGCATCGCGGCATGAGGAACTTGCGCATGTTCCGTGTAGTATACCGGTGAGCTATGGCCCGGTCAAACTGCGGTGACATGAATCACCTATAAGGATACCATACCCCATGCGACCACTTGGATATATCATCGCCGCCGCCCTGCTCGCGCTGACCGCCTGCCAGGTTGAGGGGGGCGTGGCGCGGCCCACCACGGCGGCGGTGGGCACGAGCCCGATCAGCGTCGAGACGAGCGCCCCAGCGGCGTCTGCGCCGACCCCGAGCGCGGCGGCGGTGCCATCGGCCTCCGATGGCAGCCTGCGGCTTGGCCTGACGGCGGAGCCGGGCGACCTGCTGCCTTACCACAGCGACAGCGCCGATGAGCGGATCACCGCGCCGATCAGCGAGCTGATCTTCCCATCGCCGCTGCTGGCCCTGAGCTACACCTACACCACCACCGGCGTGCTGGATCGCGTGCCGAGCGAGCAGAATGGCGATGTGAGCGTCAGCTCGGCCGACGTCTTTCTCGACTCAGTCGGCGTGATCACCACCACGAACACCGGGGTGATCACGCAGGTGCAGCAGCTGAGCGTGACCTACCGCTGGAACCCCGATCTGCGCTGGGCCGACGGCACGCCGGTGACTGCGGACGACTCGCTGTTCGCCTACGAGCTGGCCCAGAAGGTCAGTCTGGGCCAGGAGGCCGACAGCCGGCTGGCCCTGCTCGACCGCTACGAGAGGCTGGACGACCACACGACGCGGGCGGTGCTGAAGCCGGACTTCACCGACCCGGCCTATATCACGAGCTACTGGACGCCTCTGCCGCGCCACCTGCTGCGCGATGTTGACCCGGCGACCTTCGCCACCAGCGAGTTCGCGCTGCTGCCGGTGGGCTATGGGCCGTACACGGTGGACCGGCGCGACCCGGGCAACCTGCGCCTGAAGCGCAACCCGCACTGGCCCGGCCCCGAGCCGGCGGCGGCGGTGAGCTTTATCTTCCGCGACAGCGTCGAGATGCTGCGGGGGGCGGTGTCCGGCGGGAGTCTGGATGTGGCCAGCTTTGAGCTCCCCGGCCCCGATGTGGCCGGCGCGCTGAAGGCCGATGCGGCCGGCGGGTCGCTCGTCCTGACGGCGGTCCCCAGCCCGATCTGGGAGCATATCGACTTTAACCTGGACGTCCCGCTGCTCCAGGATATCCGGGTGCGCCGGGCTATCGCTCAGGCGATCGACCGCCAGAAGCTTGTGGATACGCTGCTGGGGGGCTACGGCGGCGTGCTGGAGAGCTGGATCGTGCCCGGCCAGTGGGCGTCGGCCCCCCTCGACCAGCTCACGCGCTACCCGTATAGCCCCGACGATGCCAATCGCATGCTGGATGAGGCCGGCTACATCGACAGTGACGGCGATGGGCTGCGCGAGCTCGATGGCCAGCCGCTCACGCTGGGTCTGGTGACGACCGCCGGGTCTCCGCTGCGGCAGGCTGCGGCTGACCACATCACGGCCGACCTGGCGGCGGTCGGGGTGACGCTCGACGTGCGCGCGATGCCCGCCACCGAGCTGTATGGCCTGGACGGGCCGCTCTACCGGCGGAACTTCGATCTGGCGCTGTTCGCCTGGATCGCTGGCCCCGACCCGCGCGGATGGGAGCGCTGGAGCTGCGCCGGCGTGCCCAGCGAGGCGAACCGCTGGACGGGGAATAACTTCCCCGGCTGGTGCTTCTTCGAGGCCGACAAGGCGATCCGCACCGCCACCACGGCGATCGATATCAGCGAGCGGGGGGCGGCCTACCTGCGCCAGCAGCAGCTCTTCACCCAGGAGCTGCCGGTGCTGCCGCTCTTCCAGCGGGTGGAACTGACGATCAGCAGCCCGACGATTGTGGGCGTGCGGCCCGACCCGACTGCGCCGTTCACATGGAACCTGGCCGCCTGGGCGCGCAAGTAGGCGGGTTGACCGGGAATCTTAGTCGGGGTACACTCGCTATGACGGATGATACATTCCCACGTGGGACAAGATTGCAGATTGCAGATTGCAGATTGCAGATTTGGTACAATAGAATGCCATTTACGGCATCAAACTGTCAAGCAACCTGAAACCTTATCTGGTTGTGAAAGGATTGCCCGATGGATCGGTTGGTCGGTGAGGTGATGCATCGCGGGGTGATGACCTGCGATCGCGAGACGCCTATTCAGGATATTGCCCGGCAGATGTCGGAGCAGGATATCAGCGCCCTGGTGGTCGTGAACGAGGATGGCACTATGATCGGCCTGATCTCACGGACTGATCTGGTGAACGCGCGCCTGTACGAGCAGTACTGGAAGAACTGGCGCGGGCTGACCGCGAGCCATATTATGGTCACCGATGTTGTCTCGGTACACGCCGGGGACTCGCTGCAGCACGCGAGCAAGCAGATGATGGAGCGGCATATCCACCGGGTGGTGGTGGTTGAGGATGCGGAGAAGGGCATGCGCCCCGTGGGGGTGCTGTCGATCACCGATCTGGTGCGCGATATTGCTAGCGATAGCCGATAGCCGATAGCCAATAGCCGATAGCCGATAGCCGATAGCTGATAGCCGAAATTTCGGCTATCGGCTATCAAATGTGGTAGTAGTCGCGGATCTGCACGAGCCAGACGAGCGCCCCATAGGCCAGGGTGGCGCCGAGGGCGAGGAGGGCGACGGCCCTCCCGGCGCGCCCGCGGGCGTAGAGGGCGCTGAGCAGGGGGCCGGCGCTCAGACAGAGCCCCGGGTAGAGGAAGAGCGACCAGCGCACGCCCTGGTCGGCCACGAGCAGCAGCGCCTGGGTGATCAGGGCGCCCGCCCAGAGCGACGCCAGGGCCAGCCGCAGGCCCGCCGCGCCCGGCCAGATCGCCCGTCGCGCCCAGAGCAGGCCGAGGCCGCCGATGGCCAGGGCACCGAGCAG
>NZ_JAIEWN010000003.1:196885-214044 GCF_019599295.1 Oscillochloris sp. ZM17-4
GGCCCGCCGCCGCCGGGGCGATCAGCCGCTTCGCGGCGGCTCTGCCGCCTGCTGGTTCACCAGGGTGACGAAGACATCCTCAAGCGAGGGGTCGATCAGCTCGGCCCGCGCATCCTCGACGCCCGCCGCGCGCAGGGCCGCCATGATCTGCGGGGCGCGCAGCGCCGCGTCGTCCACAATGGCGTGCAGCCGGGCGCCGTGCGGGGCCACCTCGCGCACGCCCGCGTGGGCCGCCACCAGGTCGCGGGCCTGATCCTGCGGCGAACCCTCGATCTCCAGCACATCGCCGTCGATCGTGCCGCGCTTGAGGGCCGCCGGCGTGTCCAGGGCCACCAGCCGGCCACCGTACATCAGGCCGATCCGGTTGCAGTGCTCGGCCTCGTCCATGTAGTGCGTGGTCACAAAGACCGTCACGCCCTCCTGGGCCAGATCGTAGATCAGCTCCCAGAAGGCCCGGCGAGCCTCGGGGTCCACCCCGCCGGTCGGCTCATCGAGGAAGAGCATGCGCGGGCGGTGAACGATCGCGCAGGCCAGGGCCAGGCGCTGCTTCCAGCCGCCCGAGAGGTTCGCCGTCAGCTCGCCCTCGCGCCCGCGCAGCCCGGCCATGGCCACCAGCTCGGCCATGCGCGCCGCCCGCTCGCGGCGGGGCACCCCGTAGACGTCGGCGTAGAACTGGAGGTTCTCGCGCACCTTCAGGTCGGGGTAGAGGCTAAACTTCTGCGACATGTAGCCGATCCGGGCCTTGATCGCCTCGCTCTCGCGCCCGATGTCGAAGCCCAGCACCTTCCCCCGGCCCTCGGTCGGCGCGATCAGCCCGCAGAGCATGCGGATCGTCGTGGTCTTGCCCGATCCGTTCGGCCCCAGGAAGCCGAAGACCTCGCCCGGCTCGACCTGGAGCGTCACCCGGTCCACCGCGACAAAGTCGCCGAAGCGGCGGGTCAGATCCTCGGTCTCCACGGCGTAGGCGGCGCTCATGGGCGCACCTCGGCCGCCGCGCCCTGGAGGTACATAAAGACCTCCTCCATCGTCGGCTGGATGCGGCGGACGCCGCCGAGGGTGATCGCGTCGCCGGCGAGCTGGCCGCGGATCGCCTCCTCGGTGAGCGAGCCGTCGGCGATCACGTGCAGCCGGTCACCGAAGACCTGCACCCCGCGCACGCCATCCAGCGCGCGCAGGCGCTCCTGGGCCAGGTGGTAGGGCCGGGCCTGGACTTCGAGCACCAGGCTGGGCACCATGGCCTGCAGCTCGCGCGGCGTCCCCGAGGCCATCAGCGCGCCCTCGCGCATAAAGCCGACCATGTGGCAGCGGTCGGCCTCGTCCATATAGGGCGTCGAGACCAGCACAGTCATGCCGTCGCGCATCACCGCGTCGCGCAGGATGTCCCAGAACTCGCGCCGCGAGACCGGGTCGACGCCGGTGGTCGGCTCGTCGAGCATGAGCACGTCGGGGCGGTGGATGAGCGCGCAGGCCAGGGCCAGCTTCTGCTTCATGCCGCCGGAGAGCGCCTCGGCGCGGCGGCCCTGGAAGGGGCCGAGCCGGCTGAAGGCAAGCAGGCGCTGGATCAGCGGCTCCTGCTCGGCGCGCGACACGCCGTAGACCTCGGCGAAGAAGCGCATGTTCTCGCGCACCGTCAGGTCGCCGTACAGGCTGAAGCGCTGCGGCATATAGCCGATCCGCCGGCGCACGCCCTCGGGGTCGCGGGCCACATCGACGCCCATCACCGTGGCGCTGCCGCCGTCGGGGCGGAGCGCGCCGCAGAGCAGGCGCATAGTGGTGGTCTTGCCCGCGCCGTCGGGTCCGACCAGGCCGTAGATCTGTCCGGCGGCGACGCGCAGGTTCAGCCCGGCCACCGCGTGGATCGGACCGAAGGAGCGGGTAAGATCGGTCGTGATAATCGCGTCGCTCATTGCATTATTTTTTTGTTGAGGTTCTGGCGGCTACGCCGCCAGAACCTCAACAAACGTGGGTTTGAGGGCGCAGCCCTCAGCAGCCTACTCGACCAGTATCCCGTCGGCGGGCATGCCCGGCTTGAGCGCGTGGTCGGGGTTGGCCAGCTCGACGCGCACGGCGAAGACCGTGGTGGCCCGCTCGTCCTGGGTCTGCACATTGCGCGGGGTGAACTCGGCCTCCCCGGCGATGTAGGTCACGACGCCGTCGAAGACCCGCCCCGGGAAGCTGTCGACCGTCACATGGGCGGCCTGGCCCTGGTGGACGCGCCCGATGTCGGGCTCGCCAATGTAGAGCGTCAGGCGGACGGTGCTGATGTCGCCGATCGTCATCAGCACGGTGCCGGGGCTGGCCTGCTCGCCCTCGTAGATAGGCCGGCTGAGCACAAGCCCGGCGCGCGGGGCGGTCAGGGTGGTTTTCGCGAGCTGGACCTCGACCTGGCGCTGGTTGGCGCGGGCCTGGGCCAGCTGGGCCTCGGCGGCCTGCACCTGCTCGGGCCGGGCGCCGGCCTGGGCCAGCTCCAGCCGCGACTGGGCCTGGTCGAGCTGGGCCTGGGCCGCATCGAGCTGCGCCTTCGTCGCGTCGGCGGCGGCGCGCAGCTGCTGCGGGTCGTCGCGCATCGATATGGCCTGGTCGAGCACGCGCTGGGCGTTGGCCAGTGCCGTCTGGGCGGCGGCGACATCGACCGGGCGCGCACCGTTGCGCAGCTTGGTCACGGTCGCGCTGGCCGCATCCACCTGGCCCTGGGCCGCCTGCACGCCGCTGACCTCAGCCTGGTGGGCGTTCTCCAGAGCCACCTGGGCCTGGGCGAGCGACTCGTTCCCGTTCTCGACGGCGCGCAGTGCGGCCGACTCGGCGTCGATCCGGGCCTGCGGCAGGTCGCCGGGCTTGCTCTCAAGCTCGCGGTTGTCCCAGTAGATCTTACTGTAGGCGTCCTGGGCGTTGCGCAGGTTGTTGGCGACCTGGGCCAGCCCGCTCTCGGCCTGGGCCTTCGCCGCCGCCAGACGGTCCCGTGTCGTCTGGAGGTTGGCCTGGGCCTGGGAGAGGGCCGCCTCGGCGGCGGCGATATCCTCGGGGCGGCTGCTCGCGCGCACCTGGTCCAGGGCGCGCCGGGCCGCGTCGCGGGCGGCCTGGGCCTGGATCACCTGGGCGTTGAGCTGCTGCGGGTCCTGGAGCGCGGCCTGGGCGTTCTCATAGGCGGCCGTGGCCCCGTCGCGGGCGGCCTTCGCCTGGGCCACAGCCGCCTCGGCGGCGGCGATATCCTCGGCGCGGCTGCCGGCCCGGATCAGGGACAATCCCCGCCGCCCCCAGGCCGAGCGCGGTCGGGCTCAGCCCGGCGGGGGCCGCCGCCGCGCCGCCGAGGGCCGCGCAGGCGTCGATCCTCCCGCTGCCCAGCAGGCGCAGCCGCCGGTAGTACGAGGGCATGTTCGGGTAGATGTCGGCCGCCGACGCCGTGATCGCCGCCGTCACCTGGGCCGCCGACCACTCCGGGTGCAGGGAGAGCAGCAGGGCCGCCAGGGCCGACACAAACGGCGCCGCCTGCGAGGTGCCGCTCATCGAGTCGTAGCCCTGCCGGAAGCGCTGGTTCTCCGGCAGCGCGTCGCTGGTCAGGAAGACCGGGTAGGTCGGCATGGTCGAGAGGATGCGCTCGCCGGGCGCGGTCACATCGACCCAGGGGCCGGAGTTCGAGAAGACCGCCCGGCGGTCGTCGCGGGTGGCGGCGGCCACCACGATCACGTCCTCGTTCCCGCCCACGATCGCGTTCGGCAGCGGGACGAAGTCGTTGCCGGCGGCCACCACCACCACCGCCCCGGCGTCGAGCGCGCGGCGGATGGCCGCGCTGATCAGCGGCGAGGATTCGGGGGTCGCCAGGAGCAGGGTCGAGCCGAGGCTGAGGTTGATCACGCGGGCGCCCTTGTCCACCGCGTAGCCCACGCCGGCGGCGATGCGCCTATCGCCGCCGACGCCCGCGGCGTCCATCACCCGCACCGGCAGGATCTGCACGCTGGGCGCGAGCCCGGCCCCGCCCTCGGCGTTGCCCAGGGCCGCCGCGATGATCCCGGCGACGTGGGTGCCGTGGCCGTTCTCGTCGCGCGGGTCGCCGTCATTATCCACAAAGTCGAAGCCGTCCCTGCGCAGGCGGCCCTGGAGGTCGGGGTGGGACATATCGACGCCGCTATCGATCACGGCGACGATCAGGTCCTCGCGGCCGGTGGTGACGCCCCAGGCGCAGGGCGCGCCCACCCGCCCCAGCGCCCACTGGTCGGGGTAGAGCGGGTCATTGGGGCTGAGGCCCTGGGCTGAGGGTTTGCCGCTCGTGGAAGCGGGATGGGTTTCAGGGAGGGCAAAGCCCTCCCTGACCCTCCCCTCCCCGGTGGGCTGCGGCAGGTCGAGGCTGCGCAGGTACCAGGAGTCGCCGACGCGCACCGTCTCGACGCTCAGGTCGACCGGGCGCTCGCCGCTAGCCCCGCCCTCGGCCAGGGCGTAGACCAGGGTGCCGCTGATCCGCACCTGGGCCGTCGCGCCGTCATTGCGGGCGACGCGGTAGGCCGCGTCGCGCAGCTCAAGCGCGCTGACCATGCCGAGGTAGCTGCGCAGCTCGGGGCCGATCTCCCGGCGCCAGTCGCTCGGCTCCAGCAGGTCGATGATCGCGCCGGCGTCGCGGGCCTCCAGGGCGGCCACGAAGCGGCGGGCGGCGTCGGCGGGGCCGGCGTCGTCCGGCCGCGTCGCGCAGCCCAGGAGGGTAAGGGGCAGCAGGCAGCAGATGATCACCAGACAGGGGCGCAGCCTCGGTAAGGGCGCAGCAGCCCCTGTGAGATGTCGCCCTGGGGCGGTATGCGACGCTGCTGCGCCCCTACTCCGCGCGCGGCAGATGGTAGGTGTCCAAGGAGAGGCGTGGGAAGGCGTGCTCGGCCACCGGCACGAAGCGGCCGGCGTCCTCCGTGTAGAGCAGCTGGCTGATGCGGATGGCGTTGTCCTCGACCTCGATCAGGTTGCAGGAGTTCCTGCCCTGCTCGCGGCCGTAGCCCCGGCGCGAGGTTGTGGTGCCGCTCTGGCAGATGATCGTGCCCTGGCGCAGGCCGTGGGCCACATCAAGCGTGTTGCCCACATAGGAGACGTGGACGTGGCCGCAGAGCAGCAGCTCGGCGCCGCACTCGTCGAGCAGGGCCATCGCCGCGCCGGCGTCGTCCATCGTGCGGTCGCGGTGGATGCCGAGCGGCGTGAGCACCGGGTGGTGCCAGACGACCACCTTACAGGTGTCGGGGCCGTAGCGGGCGAGCGTCTTGCGCAGCGTGTCGGCCTGTCTCTTGCTGAGCCGGCCGCCGTCGAGGGTGAGCCCGTGGGCGGTGCATGCGCCGACGACGACCAGCCCGGGCAGCTCGAAGACCGGGTTGAGGTCGCGGCTGATATAGCGGCGGTAGCGGCCGAGCGGGTTGAGCAGGCGCAGGTGGGCGTTGTAGAGCGGCACATCGTGGTTGCCGGGCACCACCAGCTGCGGGGTGGGCAGGGCGGCGCGCAGCTTCTGGGCGGCCCGCCACTGGTCGGCGAAGTCGGCGCGCTGCACAAAGTCGCCCGAGATCACCAGCAGGTCGGGCTTGATCTCGTGGGCCTGGGCGATCAGCTTCTGGGCGATCTCGGGGCGGTGGGGCGGCCCGACGTGGACGTCGGAGATATGCAGGATGCGGTGGCGCACGGGGGGCTTACTCCTGGGCTGGCGCGGGCTCGGCGGGGCGGGCCTTCTCCATGGCCAGGGTGAACAGCGCCCGTCCAACGATCACCGCCTCGACGACCAGGACGGCGGCGAACCCGTACCGCAGCACGGCGAGAACAATATCCATGGCTGGTGCTCCGCTTCTTGATTGTAGATTGTAGATTGCAGATTGATGGTTTCGGGACGTATTGTAGCACAGGGGGGCTCGGCCTCGCCCCATGCCAAATAGACAACCACTATTTTGGTTGTATTGCCACAACTGCTGAAACCTCTGCCCGCTCGGGCGCATCTCAAGATGCGGATACCACCTCTATTAGCGCAGTATACCGTGAAGGAGCAGACGATGTGGAAGGCGCTCGCATTTTTGCAGAAGCACCTGGTGTGGAGCATCCCGGCGGCGATGGTGCTGGGCCTGCTGTACGGCTCGTGGGCTAACCCCGCGCCGCTGCGCAGCTTGATCACCCCGCTGACCTTCCTGATGGTCTACCCGATGATGGTGACGCTCAACCTCAGGCAGGTCTTCACCGGCGGCGACACCCGGCTCCAGCTGACCACCCAGCTGCTCAACTTTGGCGTCATCCCCTTCGTCGGCTTCGCCATGGGCCGGCTGCTCTTCGCCGACCGGCCGCTGATCGCCGTAGGCCTGCTGCTCACCTCGCTGCTCCCGACCTCGGGCATGACCATCTCGTGGACGGGATTTGCCAAGGGCAACGTGCTGTCGGCGGTCAAGATGACGGTGATCGGGCTGGTGATCGGCTCGATCGCCACCCCGGTCTACCTGAAGCTGCTGATGGGCACGGCGATCGACGTACCCCTGTCCGACATCTTCAGCCAGATCATCCTGATCGTGTTCCTGCCGATGGCGGCGGGCTACGCCACCCAGCGCGGGCTGATCAAGCTCTATGGGGTGGATCGCTACAACGTCCAGGTCAAGGGGCGCTTCCCCATGATCTCGACCGTGGGCGTGGTCGGGATCGTCTTTACGGCGATCGCCCTGAAGGCGACGACGATCATCAGCAGCCCGGCCCTGCTGCTGCGGCTGGCGCTGCCGCTGCTGCTGCTCTACGCGCTCAACTTCCTGCTGAGCACGCTGGTCGGCAAGATGCTCTTTAATCGTGGCGATGCGATCGCCCTGGTCTACGGCAGCGTGATGCGCAACCTCTCGATCGCCCTGGCGGTGGCGATGACCGCCTTCGGCAAGGATGGCTCGGAGATCGCGCTGATCATCGCCCTGGCCTACATTATCCAGGTGCAGGCGGCGGCCTGGTACGTCAAGTTCACCGACCGGATCTTCGGTAGCGCGCCCGAGAAGCTGCCGGCGGCGCAGCCAGGAAGGGCCTAAGACTCGGCACCTCCCGGTGGGGGTGCGGGGGCGGCGAAGCCGCCCCCGCAGTATTTGTTATTGGGTTTGGGCGGCTTTGCCGCCCAAACCCAATAACAAATCGAGTCTGGTGCGAAGCCCCAGGACGTTGCTCATGCCCTGGTGCGCTTGCGCCGGCTGTTGACGCTGATTCGGGTACGTGCTACAGTACCGCATACCGTTGTCAACAATCTACGCGCGCCTCCTGAGATGGCCGCCGGCCGCATGCCAATGCCTCAGCCAGCCTCTCGGGGGATGGGCATACAAAAGGCGCAGCTATGCTCCTCGATCTCCACGGGAGGGTGGCGATCGTCACCGGCGCGGCCCACGGGTTTGGCCGCCGATCAGCTGGAGCAGGTAGGGCTGGCAGCGCCCCTTGAAGAGATCCTTGCGCTCGGGCCGCAGCGGGTTGCCGGTCTGGAAGGGGTTGAGCAGCTCGCCCTGCGAGAGCGTGCGCTGGCACTCGATGGCCTGCTGGAGGGTGACTTCCCACTGGGCAAACGTGGGTTTCCAGCGCTCGGTTTGCTCAGTGCGCAGGCCCAACCCAGGCATCTGCCCCTGCAAGCTGCGCAGGTTCGTCAGGCAGCGCTCCAGGCCGCGCTCGGCCAGGGCCGGGTTGCCTGTCTCAAGCGCGCGACCGGCATCATCGGCGATCCCTAAGAGGCGGTGCAGCACGGTTGCGATCTCGTCCAGCTTCCCCTGCGCGGCGGGAGCAATCCGCTGCCCGGCCTCATCGCGCTGATAGAACGCCGGCACGATCTGCGGCAGCAGCGGGTGCGCGGGCGCGGGGTAATCCCACAGCCGCCCGTCGCGCACGCGCATGGTCAGGGTCGGCCGCCACCAGTCGGCGTGCTCGCGCTCGGCGGCCAGGCGGGCCGCGGCCATGGCCTGGTCGATGCAGTCGTCCCGGCGCAGCGCGGCGAGCAGGGTCGGCAGGAGCGTGCCGACGGAGGCGATGCTGACATTGCCCTGCATGGCGACGACGGCCGGCACCCCGGCGGCCACCAGGCGCGGCCCGAGGGCGGCCAGCGGCTCCGCGCCGTCGTCGCGGCCGGCGCCCGCGCAGGCGGCCAGGATGGCCAGCTGCGGGCGCTGCGGCGCGTGCGCCAGGCGCTCGCTCAGCAGGCTGGCGGGCAGCTAGTCCGCGCTGCCGTCGGCCCGCTCCAGCCAGAGGTAGGGCGTGTCGCCCTGCTGGCTGCCGTGGGCCACGATGATCAGCAGCTCGTAGCTATCGCCCAGGTGGCCCAGCAGGTTGGCGAGCGTCGGCGCTGCGGGCGTGCCGCTGGCGAGCAGGGTGGGCCGGATCGTGCCCAGGGCGGCCACGATCCGCCGCTGCTCGGCGGCGACATCGAGCGGGGCCAGGCGGAAGGTGGGCAGGTCGGCGGGGCTGGCGATCAGCACGAGGGCGCGGAGATCACAGCCATCAGGGAGCGTGATCGGCTCGCCGCTGCCGCCCGGCAGGTAGCGCGAGAGCAGCACGCGCTGGCTGAGCGCCAGGGGCGCGCCGTCGTCGGGGTCTTGCAGCCACTCCCAGCGCAGCGCGTGCAGCGCGGCGTCTGCAGGGTCGAGGGCCAGGCGCAGGCGCAGGGGGATGCTCTGCGCCCGTGCGCGCGCCCTGATGAATTCAGCGCGCACCTGCTCATCGGCCAGCAGCGCGGCGGTGAGCAGCCGGCCGTACTCCTGCGGGTCGAGGCTGGCGGCGCGCAGGGCATCCAGGTCGAAGACCGCCGGCGTACGCGAGCGGGCACCGAAGTCCTCGTCTGCGGCGCTGGTATTCAGTCGGAAGCTCAGCCGGACGCGGTAGCCGCCGCTGGCCTCGCGCTCCAGACTGATCTTCAGGTCGGCGTAGGCGGGGGGGGGTGGTCATGGTGTCTCGGCTTCGCTCGTGCGGCGGTTGTGGAGATGTTCGGCCATGATCGCGGGCTACTGCTCAGGCTCACCGCAGCTCCCACCTCGACCCCGCTGGCGTCTTGGTCACTTCGATCTGTGCGGGGAATTTATCCTTCAGCTCATCGATGTGGGTGATCACAATGATCCGGCGGAAGTCGTCCTGGACGCCGGTGATCGCCTCGACCATGCGCTCGCGGCCGAGGGCGTCGAGGGCGCCGAAGCCCTCGTCGATCACCAGCGTCTCCAGGCGGGCGCCGGCGCGGCGGGCCAGCAGGCGCGAGAGGGCGATGCGCACGGCGAAGTTGGCGCGCATGGCCTCGCCGCCGCTGAAGGCGTCGTAGACGCGGGTGCCGAGCGAGTCGGCGATCTTGATCTCCAGGGTCTCGATGACGTTGCCGGTGGACTTGGCCTCGCGCTGCATCTCGAAGCTGAGGTGCATCTGGTTGTCGGTCATGCGGCCGAGCAGGCGGTTGGCCTCGTCCTCGATCTCGGGGATGGCCCGCTCGATCAGCATGGCCTGCACGCCCTTCTTGCCGAAGGCCTCGCCGAGCTCGGCGAGGAGGCCGTGGCGGTGGGCCATGGCCCGCTCGTTCTCGCGCTCGCGCTCCAGCTGCTCGGCGTCGGCCTGGGCGCGCCGGCGGTGGGTCTGCTTCTCGACCAGGTCGTTCTGGGCGGCCTGGAGCGCGCCCCGGGCGCGGCGCAGCTCGTCGGCCCTGGCCCTGGCGTCGGCGTCGGCCTGGGGCAGCCCGCGCAGCTCCTGCTCCAGCAGGGCGTCCTCGCGGGTGAGACGCTCCAGCTCGATCGCGTCCCTGGCCCGCAGCTCGTCGGCCTGCTCCAGCAGCTTCTGGTCGGCCTCGCGGCGCTGCTCGGCCAGCTGGAGCTTGTGCTCCTCCTCCGTCCAGCGCTCCAGGCCGCGGGCCAGCTCGCGGGCGGCGGCGTGATCCTCGGGGCTGTAGCCGATCTGCCCGATCCGGCACGTCACCTGGCGGCCCCGGTTGCGCACGTCGTGTGCGAAGTCGCCCTCGTCGATCCGCCGCTGGAGCGCGGCGAGCTCGGCCTCGGCGGCGGGCAGGGCCTCGGCCTCGGCCTGCACGGCGGCGAGCTCCTGCTGGAGCGAGGCCAGCGTGCCCTCGGCGCGGCCCCGGCCCTGGAGCTGCTTGTCGAGCTCGCGCAGGCGCTTGTCCAGCGCGGCGCGGGATTTGCTGAGCTCGGCCTGGTCGCCCAGCGCGCCGAGCTCGCTGTCGATGCCCGCTAGCTCGGCCTGGGCCGCCGGCTCGAAGTCCTTCGCGGCGATCTGCTGCTCGGCGCTGTCGTGGGCCTTCTGGGCCTCGGCCCGCTCGGCCCGCCACGCATCGGCCTGCGTGATCCGGGCCTCTAGTGACGTGCCGTGCGCAGCTGTCTGGCGCAGGCGCGCAAGCTGGGGCTCAAGCTCCGCGATGGCGGCGCGGGTCTGCTTCAGCCCGGCGTCGCCGGCGTCGGCCGCGCGATTGGCCTCGCTGTAGGCGGCGCGCAGCTCGGCCAGATCCTGCTCGTAGTGGGCCTGGACGTGGGCCACGCCCTCGACGCCCAGCTCGCTGCGGCAGACCGGGCATTCCCCGCCGGCGTCGGCCAGGATCTTCTGGTTGGCCTTGAGCTTATCGGCGGCGGCCTTGAGCCGCTTGCACTCGGCGCGCTGCTGGCTGACCTCCTCTACATCGGCCTGCTCCCGTGTGCGCAGCGTCGCCAGCTGGGCCTCGCCCTGGGTAAGCTGCTCGGCGGCGGCGCGGGCGGCATCGAGGTCCTGCTGCCAGCGCGGCACATCGGCCAGCTGCGTGTCGAGCCGACGCATGGCGCGCTGGCTCTCCTCGCGCGCGGACGTCAGCGCGTGCTCGCGCTTCGCGATCTGCGCGGCCAGCTCGCCCTGGCGCAGGCGCAGCGCCGATAGGTGGTCGAGGCGCTGCTCGATCTCGGCCCGCTGGCGATCAAGCTGCTCGCGCTCATCGCCCAGGGGCGCAAGATCCGCGATCTGACGCTCGGCGGCGGCGATCTGCTTCTGCAAGGGGGCGATCTTCGCGGCGCGCTCGGCCAGCCCGTCACGGCGGCTGGTCAGGCGGGCCAGCTCGGCGCGCAGCTCGCCAAGGGCGTCCTTGAGCTGGAGCTGAAGCTCGCGCCGCCGCTCGTCGAGCTCCTGGTGCTGGCCTCGCAGCTCCTCCAGGCGATCAAGCTCGGCGCGGGCGGCGGCCAGGTCGGCCACGCCCTGCGCGATCTGCTCGCGGCGGGAGATAAGCAGATCGTCGGCGGCGATCCGCCCGCGCAGCGTGGCGATCTCCTGCTCGCGGGCGGCCTGCGCCTTGCGCAGGGCGTCAAGCTCGCGCAGCAGCGTCTTGCGCCGCTCGGCCTGGGCCTGGAGCGCGCGCAGGCGCTCGTCGGCCTGGGCCTGGGCCTGCTCGGCCTGCTCGGCCTGCGCGCCCATGCGCTCGACCTGCTCCTCGGCATCCTGCGCGCTCTGCGCCCAGAAGGGCAGCTTCACGGCGCTCTCTTCCAGCTGCTCCATGCGGCCGCGCAGCCCCTTCAGCTGGCCGTCCAGGTCGCGGGCGCGCTCGCGGGCCTTCGCCTCCAGGGAGGCGTACTCGCCGAGGTCGAGGATGTCGGCTAATACCTGCTTGCGCTCGGCGGGCGTGCGCGAGGTGAACTCGTCGGCGCGGCCCTGGAGCAGGAACGAGGCGTTGATGAAGGTCTGGTACGACATGCGCAGCAGGTCGTCGATGCGGGCCTGGGTCTCGCGCACGGTGGCCTCGGCGATCGGCTTCCAGCCCGCCGCGTCCTGCACCTGGAGGTCGAGGAAGGTCTTGCCGCTGGAGATGCCGCCGCGCTTGCCGGTCTTGCCGCGCTGTCGGCGGCGGGCCACGCGGTACTGCTGGTCGCCGAGCTGGAAGACCAGCTCGACCAGCATCTCGCTCTCGCCCTGGGCGATCAGGTCGTCGTCGGGGGTGCGGGCCTCGCCCCAGAGCGCCCAGGTGATCGCGTCGAGCAGGGCCGACTTGCCGGCGCCGTTCTCGCCGGAGAGGCAGACGACGTGCAGGCCGTCGAGGTTCAGGCCGAGCGGGGCGCCACCGTCGTCGGCGCGGTAGCACATGAAGTTCTGGATGGTGAGGGTCTGAGGGATCATAGCGGTAGTATATGTTGGGGCGCAGCAGCCCCGGCGCATCTCCAGGTAGCGGTTGTATGGGCGGCTGCTGCGCCCTTCCATGCCCTGAGGATAACACAAGTTTTTGTTGCCAGCAGATACAGTGTGCGGGCAGTGCACGCTTCGACACGCAGCTGCTGGAGCACGCCGAGATCAGCGGCGTGGAGTACCAGCAGGGCACGCTGGCCGGCTACGAGGTACGCGAATTTCTCTTGGAGAAGTGGGGCCGCCGCTGCGCCTATTGCGGTGCGGCCAACACCCCGCTCCAGGTCGAGCACATCGTCCCGAGGGCGCGGGGCGGCTCCGACCGTATCAGCAACCTCGCCCTCGCCTGCGAGCCGTGCAACATCAAGAAAGGAACCCAGACCGCTGCGGAGTTCGGGCACCCCGACATCCAGGCCCAGTCCCGCCGCCCGCTGAAGGACGCCGCAGCGGTCAACACGACCCGCTGGGCGCTCTACGGGCGGCTCGCCGCCACCGGCCTGCCGGTCGAAGTCGGCACCGGCGGGCGCACCAAATACAACCGCACCCGCCTGGGGCTGGAGAAGGTCCACTGGCACGACGCCGCCTGTGTCGGGGCCAGCACGCCCGAGGTGCTGGATACCCGAGGGGTGCGCCCGCTTCACATCATCGCCACCGGCCACGGAAATCGCCAAATGGCCGGATTGAACAAGTACGGCTTCCCGATCCGGCACCGCCAGCGCAAGAAGCGCCACTTTGGCTTCCAGACCGGCGACATCGTGCGGTCGGTCGTCGTGAAGGGGAAGTACGTCGGCACGCACGTTGGCCGGGTCGCCATTCGGGCCAAGCCTTCTTTCAAGCTCAACGGGATTGATGTGCCAGCCACGACCTGTACCGCGCTGCACCGGGCAGACGGCTACGCCTATCCGAGGAGACCAGATGCCAACGAACCCACACCCGGACTCGCGGCGCGCTGATGCGAGGTGCGAGTCCTCCATGCGCCGCGCCGCAATTCCTCTGCCGGGGCTAAAGCCCCGCAGCTCCCTTGCGGTTCCTTCGGTGGACGCCCGACTGCTTCAGTCGCTGCGCTGGCGCTGCGTCGGCCCGCCCCGTGGCGGGCGCGTCGTCGCCGTGGCCGGCGACCCGCGCGATACGGCGACCTTCTACTTCGGCGCCTGCGCCGGCGGGGTCTGGAAGACCGATGACGCCGGCAGCTACTGGACGAATATCTCCGACGGCTTCTTCACCAGCGCCGCCGTCGGCGCGCTCGCCGTGGCCGAGTCCGACCCGAATGTGATCTATGTCGGCACCGGCGAGGCATGTCTGCGCGGCAACGTGATCGCTGGCGATGGGGTCTACCGCTCGACGGACGCCGGCAAGACCTGGGCCAACGTCGGGCTGGGCGAGACCCGCCACATCGGGCGGGTGCGGGTCCACCCGAGCGACCCCGACACCGCCTATGTGGCCGCCCTCGGCCACGCCTTCGGCCCGAATGCGGAGCGCGGGGTCTACCGCACCCGCGACGGCGGGGCCACCTGGGATCTGGTGCTCCACCGCGGCCCCGACGCCGGCGCGATCGACCTCTGCATCGACCCGGACAACCCCAGGGTGCTCTACGCCAGCCTCTACCAGGTGCGGCGCAACTTCTGGAGCCTGACCAGCGGCGGCCCCGGCAGCGGCCTGTTCAAGAGCACCGATGGCGGCGACACCTGGACGGAGCTGACCGAGCGGCCCGGCCTGCCCAAGGGGCTGAAGGGCCGCATCGGCGTGTCGGCCGCGCCGCAGGCCGGCCGGGTCTGGGCGCTGGTCGAGGCCGAGGAGGGCGGCCTGTTCCGCTCCGACGACGGCGGCGAGACCTGGAAGCTCGTGAGCGACGACCGCAACCTGCGCCACCGGCCCTGGTACTACATGCACGTCTTCGCCGACCCCGCCGATGCCGACACGGTTCACATCCTCAACCTGAAGTACTGGAAGTCGACCGACGGCGGCAAAAGCTTTAGCGAGATCACCACGCCCCACGGCGACAACCACGACCTCTGGATCGACCCGCAGAACCCACGGCGCATGGTCGAGGGCAACGATGGCGGGGCCTGCGTGAGCCTGAACGGCGGCGCGTCCTGGAGCACGATCTATAACCAGATGACGGCCCAGTTCTACCACGTGAATGTGGACAGCCAGACGCCCTACCGGGTCTACGGCACCCAGCAGGACAACTCCAGCATCAGCACGCCCAGCCGGGCCACGAACCTGGGCTGCATCCCCTGGACGGCCAGCTACCCGGCGGGCACCGGCGAGAGCGGCCACATCGCGATCAAGCCCGACGACCCGAACATCGTGCTGGTGGGCGCGGTCGGCTCCTCGCCGGGCGGCGGCGGCGCGCTCCAGCGCTACGACCACCGCAGCGGCCAGCTGCGCCTGGTCACGGTCTGGCCGGAGATCTATGGCGGCTGGGGCGCGGGCGACCTGAAGTACCGCTTCCAGTGGACCTTCCCGATCCTCTTCTCGCCCCACGACCCGAACCTGCTCTACACCTGTGGCAATGTGGCCTTCACGTCCACCGACCTGGGCGAGAGCTGGGAGCCGATCAGCCCCGACCTGACGCGGGCCGACCCGGAGACGCTGGGGCCGTCGGGGGGGCCGATCACTAAGGACTGCACCGGGGCCGAGCACTACGCGACGATCTTCGCCTTCGCCGAGTCGCCGCTGACGCCGGGGCTGCTCTGGGCCGGCTCGGACGACGGGCTGCTGCATCTCTCCAGGGACGGCGGCGCGAGCTGGGCGAACATCACCCCGCCGGACATGGCCGCGCGCACCCTGATCAGCTGGATCGAGCCGTCGCCCTTCGACGCGGGCACGGCCTACCTGGCGGCCACCCGCTACAAGCTGGCCGAGGAGCAGCCGATCCTGCTCGTCACCCGCGACTACGGGGCGAGCTGGGCGTCGATCACGGCGGGCGTTCCCGATGGCGCCTACACCCGCGTGGTCAAGGCCGACCGTGAGATGCGCGGGCTGCTCTTCGCCGGCACCGAGCGCGGCGTCTACGTGTCGTTCGACGACGGGGCGGCGTGGCAGCCCCTGGGCGGCGGCCTGCCCGTCGTCCCCGTCCACGATCTGGTGATCAAGGACGACGACCTGGTGGCGGCCACCCACGGGCGCTCGTTCTGGATCCTGGACGACATCACCCCGCTGCGGCAGCTGGCCGGGGCGGGCGATCGGCTCTGGATGGCCCGGCCGCGCGACACCGTGCGCCTGCTGGGCGGGCTGGCCCCCTGGCGCGGCGGCGAGGCCGGCAAGAACTATATGCTCGGCCTGGGCACGGTCGGCACCTTCACCCAGCGGACCGGGCCGCACGGCGAGGAGCTGCGCACCTTCCTCGACGCCGGCGAGAACCCGCCGGCCGGGGTGATCATCCACTACAACCTGGCCGAGGCCCCGGCGGAGGACGCCGAGCTGCGGCTGGACATCCTGGGCGGCGCGGGCCAGCTCATCCGCAGCTTCACCCGCCGCCCGCCCGGCGGGGGCGACGGCGGCCCCTGGCTGCCCGCCGACCCCGGCATGAACCGCTTTGTCTGGAGCATGCGCCACGCCGACGCCCGCAAGCTGCCGGGCGACCCGACGACCGAGGCGGCGCTGCTCGGCCCGCTGGTCTCCCCCGGCGCGTACGAGGCCCGCCTGACCCTGGGCGACGCGCAGGTGAGCCAGCGCTTCCAGCTGCTGCAGGACCCGCGCACCTCGGCGAGCCAGGCCGACCTGGATGCCCAGGAGGCGCTGCTGCTCCAGATCCGCGACAAGCTGAGCGCGACCCACGCGGCCATCCAGCGGCTGCGGGCGGTGCGCATGCAGGCGGAGGGCCTGGCCGAGCGGCTGGGCGCGGGCGAGGAGGTGGCCGCCATCCGCGCGGCGGCGCGGGCGCTGATCGCGCGGCTGACCGAGGTCGAGGGGCAGCTGGTGCAGACGAGGGCGAAGACGGCCTTCGATACGATCAACATCCCCAGCCGGCTGAACCATAAGCTGGCCTCGCTGAGCAACGTGGTGGCCGGTGGAGACGGAGCGCCGACCCGCCAGTCGCGCGAGGTGTTCGCCGACCTGTCGGCGCGGATCGACGCGCAGCTGGCGGCCCTCGACGCCCTGCTGGCGGGCGATGTCCCGGCGCTCAACCAGCAGGTGGCCGCCCAGGAGGTGCCGGCGATCATCCCGCCGGCGTGATCGGGCGTCACGAACGTTTTTGCATGTGCGGGCGACCACGTTGGGTCGCCCCTACGGCTAATTCTATGAAAGGGGCCGGCTCGCGATGACAACGACGGCGCAGCTGCTCTACGCGGCGGCGAGCTACCTGGCGCTCTGGGGCGTCTCGTGGTGGGGGGCGGTCGGGAGGGGGTGGGGCGCGGCGGAGAGCGCCCACGACCCGGCGAGCGTCTGGATGTATGTGCGGCGGCTGCTGCTGGCGTCGGCCGCGCTCGTCGGCGTGGGCCTGGTGGGCGGGGCGGAGCTCAGCTCGTTCGGCTGGGGCCTCTCGCCGTGGCTCCTGGCGGCCCTCGCGGTCGGCGCGCTGATGGGCTTCGGCAACCGCGGCGGCTTCGTGCCCTCTGGGCCGGTGCCCGTCGCCCTGGCGCTCTTCCACACCTTCGCCACCGAGCTCTACTTCCGGGGCTACCTCTTCCATCACCTGGGCACGATTATCGGCCTCTGGTCGCTGCCGCTCTCGGCGCTGGCCTACGGGCTCTACTACCTGACCGTCCACACGGTCTGGGCCGGCGGGCGGCGCGCCCGGCTGATCGGCCCGGTCACCTTCAGCATCCTGGGGCTGCTCTTCGCCGGCGGCTACACGCTCTGCGGGGGCTTCCTCGGCGCGTGGGGCGCGCACTTCGGGGCGGTGCTGCGCTGGCGTGGGGGGGCGGGGCATGATCGGGCGCAGGATCGGGCGCAGCACGCTGCGCCCCTACGGGGGCATGATGGGTGAGGGGTTTGTGACGATTGAGGGGCACCGGCTGCGCTACCTGGCGTGGGGCGCGGGGCCGGCGGTGATGCTCGTCCACGGGTTCGCCGGCATGGCCGAGGCATGGGAGGCCGTGGCCGAGGATCTCGCCCGCGACCACGCCGTCTACGCGCTGGATCTGCTGGGC
>NZ_JAIEWN010000003.1:214144-215670 GCF_019599295.1 Oscillochloris sp. ZM17-4
TACTGTATCTGCTGGCAACAGATAACACAAGTTTTCGGGGAAGACATCTTTGACACGCTATAGGCTACTGCGGTACTATAGCTCAACACTCAACATTCAACATTCAACATTCAACATGGTTATTGTACGATCAGCGCTACGCAAAGGAGCTGGCGATGAGCGAGACCCACGACGACACCCCGGGCGGGCCGAGCGCACTGGCGACGCTGGCGACATTCCTCTCCGTCGATGGGTGGCGGCCGCAGCGGATCGCCGGGCGGCGGGCCTTCGCGCTGACCTACGGCGGCGCGGGGGGCAGCTTCGCCTGCCTGGCCGAGCTGCGCTCGGAGGCCCAGCAGCTGATCTGCTACGCCCTGGCCCCGCTCAGCGCGCCGCCCGCCCGTCTGCCCGCCGTGGCCGAGTTCATCACGCGGGCCAACTACGGGGCCTACATCGGCAACTTCGAGCTGAGCTACGAGAGCGGCGAGGTGCGCTGTAAGTCGAGCATCGACTTTGAGGGCGAGGCGCTCAGCGAGCGGCTCATCCGCAACACGCTCTACCCGGCCGCGCGCCTGATGGACACCTACCTCCCCGGCCTCACGCGGGTGATCGCCCACGGCGTCGCCCCGCGCGAGGCGATTGATCAGATCGAGCGGATATGATCAGCGCCGACACCCTGGGCCGCAGCTTCGGCCCCTACACCTACACGGTCGAGCGCGAGCGGGTGCGCCTGCTGGCCGCCGCCGTCGGCGAGCTCGCCCCTGCCTACCACGACCTGGCCGCCGCGCGGGCCGCCGGCCTGCCCGACCTGCCGGCCCCGCCGACCCTGGCCACCTGCTACGGGCTGTGGGCCAACCCGGCCCTGCTGGCTGATCTGGCCGCCCTCGGCGCGCCGCTGCCGCGCCTGCTGCACGGCGAGCAGTCCTACAGCTACCACGCGCCGGTGTTCGCCGGCGACACGCTGCGCTCCACGACGACGGTCGTCGGCCTGGAGCAGAAGCGCGGGCAGAGCGGCCCCTTCGAGCTGCTGACTCTGGAGACGCGCCTGCATAACCAGCGCGGCGAGCTGGCGATCGTCGACCGGCTGGTGGTGGTGGTGCGGGGGGGATAATGTTGAATGTTGAGTGTTGAGTGTTGAGTGTTGGGTGTTGGGTGTTGAGTGTTGAGTGTTGGGTGAGCACTATGCGCTACTATGATGATATCCGGGTTGGCGAGGTGTTGCCTGAGCTGGGGGTGCCGGCCCTTGTCGCCGAGGACTTCGCGCGCTACGCCGAGGCCTCGGGCGACCACAACCCGCTGCATGTGGACGAGGCCCACGCCCGGTCGACGGGCCTGGACGGCGTGATCGCCCACGGCATGCTGGTGATGGGCCAGCTTGGCCGGGTGGCCGCCGCGCTGGCCGGCCCCACGGGGCTGCGCTCGCTCAGCACGCGCTTCCGCGACAAGACCCGCCCCGGCGACGCGCTGCGCTGCGGCGGGGCGATCACCGCCGCGTACGAGCGGGGCGGCGAGGGCATCGTCGAGGCCGAGCTGTGGGCCAGGGGCGC
>NZ_JAIEWN010000003.1:215770-240026 GCF_019599295.1 Oscillochloris sp. ZM17-4
TTGTTTTGGCCAAAATGGCCAGCGAAGCTGGCCATTTTGGCCAAAACAACGTCGGGTTTTAGGGCGGTAGCCCTAAAGTTGATGCGTATGGGGCGCAGCCCCATGCTGCCGCCGGCGGCGGGTTTCGGTGTACAATAGAAGCACCGCCCACCATCGCGCGCCGCTGCGCGCACCAGCACCGGAGCTACAAGAGGATGACGTTCGCTACGATCGATGAGCTGCAGGCGGCCCTCGCCGAACACGCCTATATCGCCGATCGGTCGCTCTCCACCGCGATCTTCCTGGCCCTCAGCATGGATAAGCCGCTGCTCCTGGAGGGCGAGGCCGGCGTCGGCAAGACCGAGATCGCCAAGACCTTGTCGCGCATGCTGGACCGCCACCTCATCCGGCTCCAGTGCTACGAGGGCCTCGATGTCAGCACGACGATCTACGAGTGGAACTACGCCCGCCAGATGCTCCAGATCCGCATGCTTGAGGCCCAGGGCGCGGCGGCCCAGGGCGGCGACGCGATCAAGAATATCTTCGGCCCCGAGTTCCTGATCAAGCGGCCGCTGCTCCAGGCGATCGAGGAGAGCATGGTGCGCCCGCCGATCCTGCTGATCGACGAGATCGACCGCGCCGATGAGGAGTTCGAGGCCTTCCTGCTGGAGCTGCTCTCCGACTGGCAGATCTCCATCCCTGAGATCGGCACGGTGCGCGCCGCCACACCGCCCACGGTGATCATCACCTCCAACCGCACCCGCGAGATCCACGACGCGCTCAAGCGCCGCTGCCTCTTCTACTGGGTGGACTACCCCACCCTCGATAAGGAGCTGGAGATCGTGCGCGCCCGCATCCCCCAGGCCAGCGAGAGCCTCTCGCGCCAGGTGGTGACGTTTGTGCAGGAGCTGCGGCGCATGGACCTCTACAAGCTCCCCGGCGTCGCCGAGACGCTGGACTGGGTGACGGCCCTGGTCCGCCTTGACCAGACATCGCTGGCCCAGGGCGTGGTCGAGGATACCCTCGGCGCTATCCTCAAGTACCAGGATGATATCGCCCAGGTGCGCGGCAAGGTGGTGACGGATCTGCTGAAGAAGTCGGTGGCGGGGTAGCTCGAAGGCTGAAGGCTGAAGGCTGAAGGTTGAATGGCGTATGACCAATGCTGAGACAGATGTTGCTGCTGTGCTGGACGCCCTGCGGGCCGAGGTGCGCGCGCGCCGCGTCGCCGAGGCTGAGGGCCAGGCGGGCACGCCGCTGAGCGCGATCGAGCGCGAGCTGCACCGCGCAGCGGAGCAGCTTGAGATCACGCGCGTGGTCAGCGCCCACTGGCCGCTTGAGGGGCGCAGCCTGTACGAGCGGGGCTGGCTGCTGGTGCATAAGCTGGTGCGCCGCTACCTGCGCTGGTATATCAACCCGATCGTCGAGCAGCAGAACGCCTTCAACGATGTCGGCGCGCGCTCCATCCGGCTGCTGATCGAGGCGAACGCCGAGCTGCGCGACCAGCTGGCCGACCTGCGACGCCAGCGCGAGCAGGTGCCGCCGCCCGGCCCGCCGCCCGGCCCGCCGCCGCCCGCCCCGGTCGATGACGCGCCGCCCACGGCGCACCTCCAGCGGCTGGTCGAGCGGGGCGCGGGCGCTGAGCCGGCCGCCGCGCTGCCCGACCTCGCGCTGCGCCCGCTGCCCGCCCGCGCCGCCGAGCGGGCAGCCGTGAGCGCCCACTGGGATCTGCCCAACGACACGCCGCTCGTCAGGGCGCGCTCCCTTGCGCAGAAGGGCGTCCGCCAGTACCTGCGCTGGATGATCAACCCGATCGTCGAGCAGCAGAATGGCGCGAACGCCGCCATCGCCGATGCGCTGCCCCACCTCATCGCCGCCGACGCCGAGCTGCGGGCGCAGGTCGCCGCGCTGCGCGCCCAGCGATGATTACTCTCGTCCTCCCCTGGTTCGGCCCCGATAGCGCCGGCGGCGCTGAGGCGCAGGCCCGCGATCTCGCCCGCACCCTTCGCGACCTCGGCTACCCGGTGCGGGTCTGGGCCAGCACCGGCCGCGACTCATTCCAGCCCGGCGATCCCGGACAGCCTAATGGCAGCCGCCCGCACTACCCGCCCGGCCACGGCGAGGCATTCGGCGTGCCGGTCTGGCGCTTTCGCCCCTCGCCCGCTGGCCCCGACCACCTGCCGCGCTTCTTCGCCGAGCGCCCTGAGCTGCTGCCGCCCCTTGCGGGATTCGCCTCGCACGAGCTGGCCCTGCTCCGCTCGCTGCTCGGCAGCGATGAGCTGTACGCGGCGATCTGGGCCGCCCGCGACGATGCGGACAACCGCTTCGTCTTCCTGCCCTACCCCTTCCCGACCACCTTCTGGGGCGCGCTGCTGGCCCCGCAGCGTAGCTACCTGCTGGCCTGCCTGCACGACGAGCCCTACGCCCGATACGCCACCTACCGGCACATGTTCGGGCTGGCCCGCGGCATGCTCGCCAACAGCCACCCCGAGGCCGAGCTTGCCCGCGCGCTCTACGGCATGCCCGATGCCCGCATCTGCGTGGCCGGCGAGGGCATCGACCTGACGCCCCGCGGCGACGGCGCGCGCTTCCGCCAGAGGCACGGCCTGGGCGACACGCCGCTGCTGCTCTACGCCGGGCGGCGCGACGATGGCAAGAACACCCCGCTGCTGCTGGCCTACGCCCGCGAGTACTGGGCGCGGCGCGGCGGCGCGCTGCGCCTGGCCCTGATGGGCGCGGGAGCGCTCGGCCTGGCATCCGCCGGGCACACCCCTGGCCTGGCCGACCTGGTGCTCGACCTGGGCTTCCAGGGCGACCAGGATAAGCACGACGCCTACGCCGCCGCCGATGTCTTCATCCAGCCCTCGCTGTACGAGAGCTTCAGCATTGTGCTGATGGAGGCATGGCTCCAGCGCGCGCCGGCCCTCGTCCACTCCAGCTGCGCGGTGACGGCCGACCACGCCCGGCGCAGCGGCGGCGGCCTGGCCTTCGGCTCCTTCGGCGAGTTCGCCGCCGCCCTCGATATGCTGCTGGCCCGCCCCGACCTGCGCCACGCCCTCGGCGAGCGCGGCCGGGCCTATGTCCTAGAGACCTGTGACTGGGAGACCGTCGCCCGCCGCACGGCGGGCTTTGTGCTGAGTTAGGGCGCAGCAGCGGCGCCGCCTATCTGGATGGGCGCCCAAAACCAGAGTCGCTGCTGCGCCTCTACGGTTTCACTTTATGACAGCCACGCGTATTCTGATCTGCACGGCCCAGGTGCCGTTCGTGCGCGGCGGGGCCGAGTACCTGGTCGAGGGGCTGCGCGACGCCCTGCGCGAGCGCGGCCACACCGTCGATGTGGTGGCCCTGCCCTACCAGTGGAGCCCGGTCGAGCGCATCCCCGAGAGCGCCCTGGCCTGGCGCATGCTCGACATAACGCACTTCAACAACCAGCCGGTCGACCAGGTGATCTGCACGAAGTTCCCCTCGTACCTGGTGCGCCACCCGCGCAAGGTGGTCTGGCTGGTCCACCAGCACCGCCAGGCCTACGACTGGTACGGCACGCCGCTGAGCGACTTCATCAACATCCCCGACCACCGCCAGGTGCGCGACGCGATCTTCCGCATGGACCGCAGCGGCCTGGGCGAGTGCCAGGCCCGCTACACGATCTCGCGCAATGTGAGCGCCCGCCTGCGGCGATTCAACAACATCGAGAGCGAGGCGCTCTACCCGCCCAGCCGCTACGCCGCGCAGCTGCGGGCCGGGCCCTACGGCGACTACATCCTCTCGTCGTCGCGCATGGATCAGGCCAAGCGGCTGGATCTGCTGCTGGAGGCCGCTGCGCGCATGCGCTCGCCGATGCCGCTGCTGCTCGCCGGCGCCGGCCCCGACCGCGAGCGCCTGGAGGGGATCGCCGCCAGGCTCGGCCTCGGCGAGCGGGTGCGCTTCCTCGGCTTCGTCAGCGACGCCGAGCTGGTTGATCTCTACGCGGGGGCGCGGGCGGTCTACTACGCCCCGGTGGACGAGGACTACGGATTCGCCACGGTCGAGGCATTCGGCGCCGCCCGCCCGGTGGTGACGACCCACGACGCCGGCGGGGTGCTTGAGTTTGTCGAGGACGGGGTGGGCGGGCTGATCTGCGCCCCCGAGCCTGCGGCGCTCGCCCGCGCCCTGGACTCGCTCGCCGCCGACCCGGCCCTCGCCGAGCGCATGGGCCGCGCCGGCCGGCCGCTGGTTGACGGGATCACATGGGATAAGGTTGTGGAGGCGCTGGTCATCAACCCGTAACCCGTGACCCGTGACCTGCGCCCGGCACCACGCCCGGCGCCGCGCCCGGCGCCGCGCCCGGCGCCGCGCCCGGCGCCGCGCCCGGCGCCGCGCCCGGCGCCGCGTAGGGCCGAAGCATTTTGGGGCGGCGCGCAAAGCGCGCCGCCCCAAAATGCTTCGGCCCTACGATGATGGGGTCGTCGGGGGTCATGTACCGTCGCCCGCCCGGTACGCCTCAAGCTCCGCCTTCGCCCCCTCGCCGATCTTCTCCAGCTTCTCCATCCAGGTGTCCTTATACCCGCGCAGGGTCTCCACGATCGTGCTGGCCACCGCATAGTTGCGGAACCACTTGCGGTCGGCCGGCACAATGTGCCAGGGCGCGTGCTTGGTGCTGCACTTGCCCAGCGCGTCGTCGTAGGCCACCATATACTTATCCCACAGCTCGCGCTCGCGCCAGTCGCCCGCCGAGAGCTTCCAGGCCTTCTCGATCTCCTGCTCGCGCTCCCGCAGCCGCTCCTCCTGCTCCTCGCGCGAGATGTTCAGGAAGAACTTGAGGATGATCGTGCCGCTGTCCGCCAGCAGCCGCTCGAAGTCGTTGATCTGCTGGTAGCGCGCCTTCCAGACCTTCTCGGGCACGTAGCCGTGGACCCGCACCACCAGCACGTCCTCGTAGTGCGAGCGGTTGAAGATCCCGATCTGGCCCTTGCGTGGCGTCACCTTGTGTACCCGCCAGAGGAAGTCGTGGGCCAGCTCCTCCTCGGTGGGCACCTTGAAGGGGGCCACGTAGCTGCCCAGCGGCGAGACCTTGCCGAACACGGTGCGGACGGTGCTGTCCTTGCCGCTGGTGTCCATGCCCTGCATCACCACGAGCAGGCTGTGGGTGCCCGCGCCGTAGAGCAGCTCCTGCAGCTCGTCCAGCTCGGTGGTCAGCGTCTCTAGCTCGGCCTCGGCGTCCTTGCGCTTCACCTCGCCGTCGTAGCGCGGGGCGTAGTCGCTCAGGCTGATCGTGCTGCCGGGCTCGACCTTATGGGTCAGTGATGACATCGCTGTCTCCTGGTACAATGGCGTCGGGGCACCCGCATTGTAGCACGCCCCCCGCCAGATCGAAGGAGTCCCCATGTCCATCGTCGTCGTCGGCGGCGGCGCGATCGGCCTGCTGGTCGCCGGCCGCCTGGCTCGCGCCGGCCAGACGCCCGTCGCCCTGCTGGCCCGCCCGAGCAGCGTGGAGGCGCTCGCCGCCCGCCCGCTCAGCATCTCGCTCAAGGGTGCCGCCGCAATACCCGTGCCACAGCTGCGCGTCGCCGCTAGCGTCGCCGACCTTCCCGCCGACTGTCGCCAGCCCGACCTGGCCATCCTCTGCGTGAAGGGCTACGACACGCCGGGGGCGATCTCCACCCTGCGCCCGCTGGGCGCGGCCAATGTCCTCACCCTGCAGAACGGCATCGGCAACGAGGAGGTTCTCGCCGAGGCGCTCGGCCCCGAGCAGATCATCTCCGGCGCGATCACTACATCCGTCGACCTGGCCGGCCCGACGGAGATCACCGTCACTAAAGAGGGCGGGATCGGGCTGGCCCCCTTCGGGCGGACACCGGCGCTGGCCCCCTGGGTAGCCGCTCTGACGGCGGCCGGCTTTCGCACGCAGACCTACCAGAACCATCGGTCTATGAAGTGGTCGAAGGCGCTGCTGAACATGCTCGGCAACGCCAGCGCGGCCATCCTGGCCATGTCGGTCGCTGAGGTCTACGCCGACAGCCGGCTGGTAGCTATGGAGCGGCGGGCCTTCCGCGAGGCGCTGGCCGTGATGCGGCGCATCGGCGCGCGGCCAATCGACCTGCCCAGCTACCCGGCGGCCCTGCTCTCGCGGGCCATGGTCTGGCTGCCCGCGCCGCTGCTCTTCCCGGTGCTGCGCAAGGTGGTGGCCGGCGGGCGCGGCGGCAAAGACCCCTCGCTGCTGCGCGATCTGCGGGCCGGGCGGCGGCGCTCCGAGGGCGAGTTCCTCTACGGGGCCATCGCCGCCGAGGCCGCCCGCGTCGGCCTGCCCGCCCCGGTCAACGCCGGGCTCTGGCGCACCCTCGGCGGCATCGCGGCCGGCGACATCGCCTGGGAGGAGTACCGGGGCAAGCCCGAGCAATTGTTGGCGGCAACATACCCATTGTCGTAATCGTAGGGCCGAAGCATTTTGGGGGTTGCCGCTACGCGGCAACCCCCAAAATGCTTCGGCCCTACATATGATGTGCGTAATCACCCCGCCCGCCTGATTCTGGCCACAAACTCGCTGAGCACAATCGCCGTCGCCCCCCAGACCTTCTGGCCGCCGAGGGCGAAGAAGGGCACCTGCATCTTCATGCCGCGCAGCTCCCACTCCTCCGTCACCACCGTGGCCGGGTCGAGCAGCTGGCTGAGCGGCACGCTGAAGGCCAGCTCGACCTCGCCGGGGTGCGGGCGCAGCTCGGGGGCCGCCGCGCTCAGCCCGACCACCGGCGTGATCATAAACCCACTCGGCGGGATGTAGAAGCTGCTCAGGGCGCCCAGCACCTCCACGCTCGCCGGCGGGATGCCCAGCTCCTCCTCGGCCTCGCGCAGCGCCGTGGCCGCCGGCCCATCGTCCTCGGGGTCGGTCGAGCCGCCGGGCAGCGCGACCTGGCCCTTGTGGGTCGGCAGGTGCCCGGCGCGCACCGTCAGCGGCAGGTGCAGCTCGCCCGCCTGCGGGTAGAGCAGCAGCAGGACGGCGGCGGGCCGGGGGACGGCGTCGGGCGGCGGCTCAAGCTGGCGGGCCAGGCGGCCCTCGATGTCGCGCACCAGCAGCAGCTCCTCAAAGGTCACCGCGCCGCCCGCCGCCATCGCCCGGCGGACGCGGTCGGCCTGGGAGCGCCAGGGCTCTGTGCTCATAATGAAGATCCCTCATACCGCAGCGTCGTCTCGCCCATGATAATCACATCCCCTGGGCGCAGGGGCGTCGGCCCGGCGATGCGGCGGCCGTTGACGAAGGTGCCGTGGCTGCTGCCCATATCCTCGATCTGCGCGCGGCCGCCGAGGAAGGTCACTCGGGCGTGGGCGCGCGAGATCAGCGGGTCGCCCGCGATCGTCACCGTCGCGTCCTCCGAGCGGCCGACCATGGCGCTCGGCGTCACCAGGCGGTGCTCGGCGGGCGCCGCAGCCCCCCGGATCACGAGGATGTGGGAGAGCTTCGCTCTCCCACACAAAACTGATGGTGCTGCGGCGCGGCTACGCCGCGCCGCAGCACCATCAGTGCAGCATGTGCCCGCTGGTTTTTAGGGCGGCAGCCCTAAACGTGATGCGCATGGGCGCAGCCCCAGACCCGGTTTTCTTGGGCTTGGGCGGCGAAGCCGCCCCACAGCCCCGCTGGGAGGTGAGTCTATACCGCCAGGCCGGCCATCTCGCGCATCGCGCGCTCATCGACGGCGAGCTGCCTGAGCAGCGCCTGCATCCGGTCGAGGGCGGCGACATCTCCCGAGCGCGCCGCAGCCAGGGCCGCCTCCATGTCGCAGATCGCGCTGCTGAGCGTGTCGCTCATCCGGGCCAGGTAGGCGTCCGCGCTGGCGGCGTGGATGGCCAGCGAGATGTGGCAGGACACCAGCTCCAGCAGGTCCAGCTGCGGCGTGCCGAAGAGATGAGTCTGGGTGGTCGTCACCGTCAGCGCGCCGAGCAGCCGCTCGCCCCAGATCAGCGGCACCGCCATGGCGCAGCGGGTGGGCGCGTCATTCTCGCGGGCCTGGAGGGCCAGCCAGCGCCGGTCGGTGTCGGTCTCATCGATGATCATCGGCGCGCGCGAGCTAAACACCAGCCCGGCCAGCCCGCTGTCGCGCACCTCGCGGGCGCGCTCGACGCTGGCGAAGGTGCCGTTGCTCAGGGCCAGCACCGGGGAGTCGGCGCTGTGGTCGGGGATGAGCAGCAGGCTGGCGCGCTCGCCCGTGACCATCTCCGGGACCTGGGTCACCAGCGCCAGGGCGAGGTGCTGCGGGTCGGCAGCGGCGCTCACCACGAGGCGGCCGAACCCCAGCAGGCGGTCGAGGGTGTCGGCGTTGGCCTGGGCCTGGTGGTCGAGCTGGTCGAGCCGGCTCTGCTGCGCCGAGTGCTCCAGCACGGCGCCGACGATCTGGCCGAGGGCGCCGATCAGGGCGCGGTCCTCATCATCGAAGGGGCGAGATCGATAGGCCTCGATCCGGCCGATCGCCCGGCGGCCGATCAGGACAGGCCCGCAGAGCCGCCCCGGATCATCAGATTGTAGGGCTCCGGTGCCGGCGGGGACGACGATCTCCAGATGCTCGGCGCGCAGCCAGTCGGCGGATAGATCGCGCAGGGTCGGCAGCGGGTCGCCCTCGCGGCGCCCGGCGGCGAAGAAGGCCCCGAAGCTGGCCAATGCCTCGCGCAATCGGCGGCTTTGGCTGTTGGGCGATCCGAGCGACATGCTGTTCAGTGGGGTCGGCATTGATGTCACGTTCTTCTCTGATGAGTGTAATGCGGTGACTCCTCCTGTCTGGAGGCTTGTGCCGTTTAGCATACCGCAGTTCGATTACTTGTCTAGTATGCGATGATCCTACCCCTACGTAGGAATATCGCAGAGAAAAGGGCGCTGGAGTGAGGAATACCAGCATTATGACTATTTTGCAATCTGCTGTGTGACACGATTTTTACCTTATCTTAATAAAAAAGAGAGGTTCAGGGAGAATACGCTCTCCCCAAACCCCTCTCAACGACAGCGGGCCGTATCAGGCGCCGAGCGGCTCGGCCGGGCGCTTGCTCTCCATCGCCAGCACGCCGCCGCGATGAAAGGCCAGCTGGCCCTGCTCAAGGTCGACCTGGATCGTGTCGCCCTCCTTGAACACGCCGCGCAGCAGCTCGCGCGAGATCGGCGTCTCCAGCAGGCGCTGCACCGTGCGGCGCAGCGGGCGCGCCCCATAGACCGGGTTGTAGCCCTCGCTCACCAGGTACTCCCTGGCGGCCTGGGTCAGGGTCAGGGCGATCTTCTGATCGCGCAGGCGCTCGATCAGATCGCCAACTTGAAGATCCACAATCCGGGTGAGGTCCTCGAAGCTCAGCTCGTGGAAGAGCACGATCTCGTCCACGCGGTTGAGGAACTCGGGGCGAAAGGCCTGGCGCAGCGCCTCGTCCACCTTCCGCCGGGCCTCCTTGAGGTCCACCTGCTTCGCGCCGCCCTTGCCGGGCGCCGAGAAGCCGATCGCGCTGCCGCGCAGGTGCTCGGTGCCGGCGTTGCTGGTCATGATGATCACGGTGTTGCGGAAGTCCACCGTGCGGCCCTGGCCATCGGTCAGGCGGCCGTCGTCGAGCACCTGGAGCAGGGCGTTGAACACATCGGGGTGGGCCTTCTCGATCTCGTCGAAGAGCACCACCTGGTAGGGCCGGCGGCGGATCTGCTCGGTGATCTGGCCGCCCTCGTCGTAGCCCACATAGCCGGGGGGCGCGCCGATCAGGCGGCTCACCGTGTGGCGCTCCTGGAACTCGCTCATGTCCACGCGGGTCATCGCGTCCTCGCTGTCGAACATGAACTCGGCCAGCGCCTTGGCCAGCTCCGTCTTGCCGACGCCGGTGGGGCCGACGAAGATGAAGCTGCCGATCGGCCGGCGCGGGTCGCGCAGACCGCTGCGGGCGCGGCGGATGGCGTCGGAGAGCGAGACGATCGCGTTGTGCTGGCCGATCACCCGCTCGTGGAGTCGGTTCTCCATATCGACCAGCTTCTCGCGCTCGGTCTCCAGCATGCGGCTGACCGGCACGCCCGTCCAGCTGGCGACGATCTGGGCCACGTCCTCGTCATCGACGATCTCGTCGAGGTTGGCCGACTTGAGCCAGGCGTCGCGGCCGGTGTCGAAGTCCTGCTGGAGGGCCAGGAACTGGGCGCGCAGGATGGCGGCCTGCTCGTAGTCGCGGCGCGCGCCGGCGTCCTCCTCGTCCTGCTGGAGCTGCTGGAGGGCGGCCTCCTTCTCCTTCAACACCTGGGGCATGGCGAAGATATCGATGCGCAGCTTGGCGCTGGCCTCATCGATCAGGTCGATCGCCTTATCGGGCAGGAAGCGGTCGTTGATATAGCGGCTGGAGAGGTTGGCCGCCGCGCTGAGCGCCTCATCGCTGATCGTGAGCTGGTGGTGGTCCTCGTAGCGCTTGCGCAGGCCGCGCAGCATCTCGATCGTCATCGCGATATCGGGCTCCTCGACGAAGACCGGGCTGAAGCGCCGCTCCAGGGCGGCGTCCTTCTCGATATGCTTGCGGTACTCGTCGATGGTGGTGGCGCCCACCACCTGGATCTCGCCGCGCGAGAGGGCCGGCTTGAGCATGTTCGAGGCGTCGATGCTGCCGGCGGCGGCGCCCGCACCGACCACCGTGTGCAGCTCGTCGATGAACAGGATCACCTTGCCCTTGGCGCTGCGCACCTCGTCCATCACCGCCTTGAGGCGCTCCTCAAACTCGCCGCGAAACTTCGAGCCGGCCACCATCCCGGCCAGGTCCAGCGCCAGCAGCTTGCGGTCGCGCAGGGTGGGCGGCACATCGCCGGTGCTCATGCGCTGGGCCAGCCCCTCGGCCACCGCCGTCTTGCCCACGCCCGTCTCGCCGACAAGCACCGGGTTATTCTTGCTGCGCCGCGAGAGGATGCGGATGACGCGAGTGATCTCGGCCTCGCGGCCGATCACCGGGTCGAGCTGTCCGCTCTTGGCGAGGTCGGTCAGATCGGTGCTGTACTTCTCCAGGATCTCGTAGCGGCCCTCGGCGCCGGGGTCGTCTGAGCGCTGCGAGCCACGGATCTCCATCAGCACCTGGTAGATCCGCTCCTGGTCGACATTAAAGGTGTTGAGGATGCGCGCCGACGCGCCCTCGCGCTCGCCGGCCATCGCGATCAGCAGGTGGTCGATGCCCACATACTGGTCGCCCAGGCGGTTCGCCTCCTCCTCGGCCCGCTTCACCAGGCGCTGGGTGCGCGGGGTGACATAGACCTGGTTGCCGAAGCCGTACTGTCCATAGACCTTCGGCGACTTCTCAAGCTCGCGCTCGACGCGCGCGGCCACCGCCTCAGGGTCAACATTCAAACGCTGGATGGCGCGAGATGTCAGGCCATCACGCTGGCGGAGCATGGCCAGGAACACGTGCTCCACATCGAGCTGGGTGTGGTGCTGCTCCTGCATGATCTCCTGTGCGGCCTGAAAGGCATCCTGCGCCTTCTCGGTGAAGCGCTCAAGTCTCATCTCGTTTTCCTCGCTCGTTATCTTCGCTGCCGATCTCAGGGCGGCACCTGCGGGGGGTGGCTGGGGCGGTGTGGTAGGGAGGCCCGGGCGCCGCTGCCGCTCACCGGGTGGCGATACGACAACCAACAGCCGAGATAAGTATAGCATAACGGGTTTAGGGATTCCGGCGCGCAGTGTAAGAGTTGTGCATGTGCGCGCAATTGACTCCCGACCGCCCTCGTGCTACCATAGCGCGCATCACAGACAAATACTGCTCGGGGTGCCGGGGCTAGCCCGGCTGAGATTGCGGCCACATACGCCGCTGACCCGTGGAACCTGACCTGGGTTATTCCAGCGTAGGGAAGCGCCAGCAGCTTGCATAAGCCGCCGACTCCTACACAGGTCGGCGGCTTTTTTGTTTACCGAAGGAGAGCCCCATGAAGCGACTGACCATCCTGCTCGCCGCCACCCTGCTCGCCGCCTGCGGCCAGCCCGGCGCCAGCGCGCCCACCGCCCCGCCGATCATCACGCCGGAGACCAGCGGCGTGCCCGCCGCCTCGCCCGCCGCCGGGCAGACCCTGACCGTCATGGCCCACGACAGCTTCAGCGTGAGCGAGGACGTCCTGGCCGCATTCGAGGCCCAGAGCGGCGCGAAGGTGCAGGTGATCAAGGCCGGCGACGCCGGCTCGGCGCTGAACCAGGCCATCCTCAGCACGTCCGCGCCCCTGGCCGACGTCTTCTTCGGCGTCGATAACACCTTCCTCAGCCGCGCCCTGGCCGCCGACATCTTCCTGCCCTACGAGTCGCCGGCCCTGGCCGCCATCCCCGCCGACCTGCGGCTCGACCCGAGCAACCGGCTGCTGCCGGTGGACTTCGGCTATGTGAACATCAACTACGACAAGGCGGCGCTGACCCAGGCCGGCCTGACGCCGCCCGCCACGCTTGAGGAGCTGACCAGGCCGGAGTGGAAGGGCAAGCTGGCCGTGGAGAACCCGGCCACCTCCTCGCCGGGGCTGGCCTTCCTGCTGGCCACGATCGACCACTTCGGCGAGGACGGCGCCTACACCTGGAAGGACTACTGGCGCGACCTGCGGGCCAACGAGGTGTTCGTGAGCAACGACTGGAGCGACGCCTACTACACGCAGTTCAGCGGCAGCAGCGGCGCCGGCCCCTACCCGCTGGTGGTGAGCTACGCCACCAGCCCGGCCGCCGAGGTCTACTTCAGCGAGGGCAAGCTGACCGAGCCGCCGACCGGCAACCTGCTGCCCCCCGGCGGCAGCTTCCGCCAGGTCGAGTTCGTGGGCATCCTGCGCGGCACGCAGAAGGAGGATCTGGCCAGGCAGTTCGTGGACTTCATGCTCGGCGCGCAGTTCCAGGCCGACATCCCGCTGCAGATGTTCGTCTACCCGGCGCTGCCGAGCGCGCCGCAGCCCGAGGTCTTCACCAAATTTGCCGAGGCGCCCGCCCAGAGCGCCGGACTGACGCCGGCGCAGATCGAGGCCGGGCGCGAGGGCTGGATCACGGCGTGGACGGAGATCGTGCTTCGATAATGTTGAATGTTGAATGTTGAATGCTGAATAACAACATCAATCCACAGCCATCTCATGACTCTCGCCTGAAGCAACGGGCGAGGCGTGGCAGCCTGCCTCAATTCAACATTCAACATTCAACATTCAGCATTCCGATCATCTTCATCGCCCTCTTCTTCCTCTACCCGCTCTGGGCCATCCTGCGCCTGAGCTTCGCGGATGGCCTCGGCGGGCTGTGGGCGGTGCTGGCCGACGGCTACACCTGGCGGGTGCTCGGGTTCAGCCTGGGGCTGGCCGCGCTCTCGACGCTGCTGACGCTGGCGGCGGGGCTGCCGGGGGCCTACGTCTTCGCGCGCCACGAGTTCCCCGGCAAGGCGCTGCTGCGGGCGCTGGCCGGGGTGCCCTTTGTGATGCCGACGGTGGTGGTGGCGGCGGCGCTGGGCGCGCTGCTCGGCCCGCGCGGGCTGGTCAACGTCGGGCTCCAGGCGCTGCTGGGGCTGGCGGGGCCGCCGATCCGCATCCCGAATGGCCTGGGGCTGGTGCTGCTGGCCCACGTCTTCTACAACTACACCGTGGTGCTGCGCATGGTCGGCGGCCTCTGGGCCAACCTCGACCCGCGGCTGGAGCAGGCGGCGGCCATGCTGGGTGCCTCGCGGCGGCGGGCGATCTGGGAGGTGACGCTGCCGCTGCTCGCGCCATCCATCGGCGCGGCGGCGCTGCTGGTCTTCATCTTCAGCTTCACCAGCTTCGGGGTGGTGGTCATCCTCGGCGGGCCGCGCATGGCCACGCTTGAGGTGGAGATCTACCGGCAGGTGGCCCAGCTGCTGCGGCTGGATGTGGCGGCGACCCTGGCGCTGCTCCAGGCGGCCTGCACCCTGGCGATGAGCCTGGCCTACGCCCGGCTGGCCGCCTCATCCTTCATCCTTCATCCTTCATCCTTCATCCTTACCGAATCCGCGCCGCACACTGTATCTGCTATAATTACAAGACTACCCGGATCACAGAAGCCCCGGCGCGCGGGGCGTGGAGAGATCAATGCCGTTTGGTGCCCATATGTCGATCTCAGGCGGCGTCTCCAAGGCGTTCGCCCGCGGCGAGTCGGTCGCATGCGAGGCCATGCAGATCTTCAGCAAGAGCGAGCGCCAGTGGGCCGCCAAGCCCATCCCGCCCGAGGAGGTCGCCGCGTTCAAGGCCGAGCAGGGGCGCACCGGCATCGGCCCGGTGATCGTCCACGACTCCTACCTGATCAACCTGGCCGCCCCGGCCGACGAGCTCTGGGAGAAGTCGATCGCCGCCTTCAGCCACGAGCTGGAGCGCTGCGATCTGCTCGGCATCCCCTACATCGTCACCCACCCCGGCGCCCACACCGGCAGCGGCGAGGACGTCGGCCTGGAGCGCGAGGCGGTCGCGCTCAACCGGATCTTCGAGTCCGGCGTGGGCGGCAGCACCACGGTGCTGCTGGAGACGACGGCCGGCCAGGGCAGCGCCCTCGGCAACCGCTTCGAGCACCTCGCCCGCCTGTTTGAGCTGGTGCCCCACCACGACCGCATGGCCGTCTGTGTGGACACGTGCCACATCTTCGCGGCCGGCTACGACATCCGCGACGAGGCGAGCTACCATGCCACCTTCGCCGAGTTCGACCGGATCGTCGGCGTCGGGCGGATCAAGTGCTTCCACCTGAACGACTCGCAGAAGGACCTGGGCAGCCGGGTGGATCGGCACAGCGCGATCGGCCAGGGCTGCATCGGCCTGGAGGGCTTCCGGCTCCTGGTGAACGACCCGCGCTTCGCCGGCCTGCCGATGATCATCGAGACGCCCAAGGGCGACGACATGGCCGAGGATGTGGAGAATCTGTCGCTGTTGCGCTCGCTGGTTGGAAAGGCGAGCGGCCCTGCCTAGCAGCGAGCGACCCTCGCTGCGGTTTGGAGGAGTGTACGTTATGTTTCGGCCCCGCAGGCTTATCTGGGTGGTGCTGGTCGCCGGGATCAGCTACACGATCTGGCGCTGGCGCCAGAGTCAGGCCAATGATCTGATCGTCCCGGCTATGTCCCCCGCGCCGCCGTCGCCGCCGTCCGCCCGTGAGAGGGCGACCATCGCCGCCGCACCCGCAGAATCGCCCGCGCCGGACAGCGGGCCGCGCCGGATCGTCACCCGCGTCCACCGCGGGGCGCCGCCGTCTGCCCCAATCAGCCCCGCGCCCGCCGCTGCGCCCGCCGCCGCCCCAGCCGCGGGGGCTGAGGAGCCGCCGCCCGCGCCGTCGGAGCCGCCGGCCACCCACGAGCAGTCCCTCGCCCCCCTCACCCCCGAGGAGGTCGTCAGCTCGCACGCCGAGCCGGAGCCGCCGGCCACCCACGAGCAGTCCCTCGCCCCCCTCACCCCCGAGGAGGCTGTCGAGACACACGATGAGCCGTCGCTCGGCGCCGCCGCCGAGCCGGCCCCCGCTGGCCCGGTCAATATCAATGACGCCGAGCTCCAGACCCTGATCGACCTCCCCGGCATCGGCCCGGCCCTCGCCGCGCGGATCGTCGCCCACCGCGATGAGCACGGCCCCTTCACCTCCGTCGACCAGCTGGTGGACATCCAGGGCATCGGCCCGGTCAGCCTCAGCGAGTTCCGCCACCTGATCACAGTGTAGCGGCACGCATCTATGTCCGTAAGGGCGCAGCAGCGCGACGCTGCTGCGCCCTTACGGTTTTATCTCGATGACAGACCCATTCCTCCACCACGGCGGCCCGAGCGGCTGCCTGCTCGTCCACGGCTTCAGCGGCGGCCCCGACGAGATGCAGGGCCTCGGCGCGCACCTGGCCGGCGCCGGGCACACGGTGCTCGGCCTGCGCCTGCCCGGCCACCACGGCCCGCCCGATGAGCTGGCCGCCGTGCGCTGGGGCGACTGGCTGGCCGCCGTCTCCGACGGGCTGGCCTACCTGCGCGCACGCTGCGCCACCGTGAGCCTGGTCGGCTTCTCGCTCGGCGGCGCGCTGGCCCTGCTCGCCGCCGCCGACCTGCCCGTCGATCGGCTGGCCATTCTCGCCACGCCGATCCACCTGAAGGGCGACTGGCAGATGAACATCCTGGCCGTGGGCCGCCACGTGATGCCCTGGTACTACCCGCTGGCCCAGGCCAGCTTCGCTGAACCCGAGCTGCGCGCGCAGATCCTGCGCCGCGCCCCCGATGTGGACCTGGACGACCCGCAGGTGCAGGCGCACCTGCGCGGCGAGATCCGCATCTCGATCGGGGCGATCGACGAGCTGCGCATGGCCCTGGCCCGCGCCCGTCGGGCGCTCCCCCGCGTGCGCGCCCCCATCCTGGTGATGCACGGCCGCGCCGATGATGTCGCACCCCTCGGCAGCCCGCAGATCATCCTGGGCGGCGTCTCCAGCCCACAGCGCGAGCTCGTCTGGTGGGACGACACCGGCCACCAGATGCTCACCCACGGGCCGCACCGCGAGGCGATCTACCGGCGGGTAGAGACGTTTCTCGCGACGTAGGGGCGGCTCGCGGTGTAGCAGGGCTTCTGCAACGTCACCTCCTGGTGGGGGTGCGGGGGCGGCGAAGCCCCAGGACGTTGCAGAAGCCCTGTGCGGCGTAGGGGCGGCTCGCGAGCCGCCCCTACGCCGCAATGATCATCTGCTCGATCTGCGCGATCAGCTCGGGCAAGGGCGGGGCGGCGGCGGTGCTGATCACGGCGGGCAGGGCCGGCAGCGGGGCCGGGGCCGCCGGGATGCCGCCGGTGAGCCGGGCGGCGCGGGCGCGAAAGAGCGCCGTGGGCATGGCCGTGGCCAGCGCCGCGTAGGTCGTCGCGGCGGCCAGCCGATCCGCCTCGCGGCCCGGGTCGATCTGCCAGATCGCATAGTGGATGGCCGCCCGCTCGCCGGCGCCGAACCAGTCCTCGTCCAGCTCGGCCAGCGGCGGGATGGCCGACTCGGCCGGCTCCTGGCCGAGCAGCACGCGCAGCCTGGCCGCCAGCAGGACGGCCTGGAGCTGCATCGCCTTGTTGCTGCCGAGCCGGCGCGCCGTCTGGAGGGCCGCATCGTTCAGCGCCGAGGCCTCGGCGTAGCGCCCCTGGACCGTGAGCAGCTGCGCGCAGTCGTGGCGGAACTCGCAGGCCCAGTAGACGAGCCGGATCGCGTCGCAGAGCGAGATCGCCATCTCGACCGCCCGCTCGGCCATGCGGTGCTTGCCCAGGCGGGCGTAGGCGTAGGCCAGGTAGCCCAGGCCGATCGCCAGGTCGCGCCGCTCGCCCAGCTCCAGGGCGGCGGCGAGCTGGCGGGCGTAGCAGCCCATCCCGGTGCCCGCGTCGCCGTAGAGCGTGTGGGCGCGGCCGATCTCGTGGGTGAGCCGGGCCGCCGCCCAGCGGTCGCCGATCTCCACCGCGCGCAGCAGCAGCTCGTGGAAGATCTCCAGGGCGTCCACCAGCTGGCTCTGGTTCAGGGAGATCGACCCGATGCTCTCGCGGGATCGCGCCAGCAGGCCCCAGTCGCCAAGGCGCGCGGCCATCTCGGCGCTGCGCTCCAGGCAGTAGAGCGCCATCTCGTAGTCGCTGATATCCATATAGGCCACGCCCATCGCGCCGATCGAGCGGGCGATCAGGGCCTGGTCGTCCAGACGCACGGCGAGCTCGTGGGCGTGCTCGATCGAGCGCAGGCCGCGGGTGTAGGCGCCGGTGTCGATCAGGATCGACCCGAAGATGCGCAGGGCCTCGTAGTGGCCAGCCAGGTCGCCCAGCCGCTCCCAGGCCGGGATGGCCACATCGAGGATGGCCATGGCGGCATCGTACTCGCCGCGGGCGGCCAGCAGCTCGGCGGTGGCGTTCTGGCAGCGGGCGACACCCGCCACATCGCCAACCTCCTCGGCGATCGCCTGGGCCTGCCCGACGGCCGCCTCGGCCTCAGCCCAGCGCCCCACCAGCTGGAGCACCTCGCCGACGCGCAGGAGCACCGGTGCCTGCTCGGGCGGGGCGAGCAGCGGCAGCAGGCGGCGGTAGTAGCTCAGCGCAATATCGTTGGCGTAGGCCGCCTGGGCCGCCTGTCCGGCCCGCAGGAAGTAGTGCCGCTGACGCCCCAGATTCTCGCTGCGCCCGTAGTGGTAGGCCAGCATGTCCAGGTAGCGCTCGACCTCGGCGGCGAACCGGCTCTCGATGTAGTCGCCCACCTGCTCGTGCAGCATCGCCCGGGTCGCGTAGGCCAGGCTCTCGTACGCCACCTCCTGGGTCATCATGTGCTTGAACAGATACTCCAGCTCAGGCTCGGCCTTCTCCATCGGCGTCAGGTCGAGGTTGCTCAGCCGGTCGAGGTTGGCGCGCACCTGCTCGGGCCGCCCGATCTGCGGGTAGATCCCCCAGAGCCAGCTGGCCCGGAAGACCCGGCCCACCACGCTGGCTACCTTCAGGGTGATCTGCTCCTGCTCGCTGAGCCGGTCGATCCGGCTGATGATCAGCGAGCGCAGGCTGTCGGGCAGGCGCACCATCGCCAGGGCGTTGGTGTCGGACGGGCTAATCCCCTGATCCTGGATGTAGTTGATCATCTGGTCGATGTAGAAGGGGTTGCCCTGCGAGCGCGTGGTGATCCGCTCGACGAAGCTGGCCGGCAGCACGCCGCGCGCGCCGAAGAGGTAGCCGAACTTCAGCCCGATCAGCCACTCGGTCTCGCGCAGGCTGAACTCGCGCAGCAGCAGCTCGCGGAAGTGGGGCAGCCGGGACACGCGCAGGCGGGCGTGCTCGTGCTCGGGCGGCCGGTAGGCCAGCAGGATCATCACCGGCAGGCCCGCGATGCCGCGCGCCACGACATCGAGCAGGTCGTGCGAGAGCGAGTCGATCCAGTGGCAGTCCTCGATCACCAGCAGCAGCCCGGCCCCCGGCCCGAGGCTCACGGCGACGGCCCGCAGACACTCCAGCGCCGTCGTCTCAAGGACGTCCTTGCGCACTCGCGCGTCGAGCGCGCGGGTCTGATCAGTCTCATCGACGGGCAGGTTCATCGCGCCGGCGAGCACCGGCAGGCGGCGCAGCACCTGCGGGGCAAGGGCGGACACCCGCTCGCGCAGGTGGCGCAGCTGCACGTCCTTCGACCAGCCCGGATCGACCCCAAAGATACCGAGCAGCAGGCTGTTCCAGGGCAGGTAGCTGATGCTGCCGCCGTGCGAGAGACACTCGCCGGTGTGGACCGTCATGCCGCGCCGGGCGGCCATGCGGATCGCCTCGGCCACCAGGCGCGACTTGCCCATCCCCGCCTCGGCGCAGATCCCCACCACCTGGCCACGCCCGCCCCGGGCCAGCTCCAGGCGCTCCTCCAGCGCCAGCATCTCCTCCTCGCGTCCCACCATCGGCAGCTTATACGAGGGCTCCTGGTGGCGGCTGGCCCGCTGCTGATCCTGCTCAAGCCGGTAGACCGGCACCGAGCGCGAGCGCCCGCGCACCTGGAGGGCGTCCAGGGGCGTCCAGAGGAACTGGTCGGCCACCGGCCGGTGCGCGCCGCTGGCCGCGATCACCTCGCCCGGCGCGGCGGCCTGCATCAGCCTGGCCGCCAGGTTCACCGTGTCGCCCATCACCGTGTACTCGCGGCGAATCTCCGCGCCCACCAGCCCGCAGTAGACCAGGCCCGAGGCGATGCCGATGCGGATCGAAAATGTTGGATGTTGAATGTTGAATGTTGAATTGGGGGGTATTTGCTGAGATTCGACATCCGGCATGTTCAATGCTACATGCTCAATCCTTAATTCGCGCAGCGCGAGGGCGCAGCGCATGGCCCGCTCGGCGTCGTTCTCGTGGGAGATCGGCGCGCCGAAGATCACCACGAGCTTGCTGCCCTTGTCGCCCATATCGACCTTATTCAGGTCGCCGTCATAGCGCTCCACGATCCGCGCCACCTGAGCGATATAGGCCTGGAGCCGCGCGCCCACCAGCGGGTCGTCGTCATAGTCGAAGCCGCTGAACCCGACGAAGAGCACCGTCACGCTGCGGTGCTCGTTCACAAAGCCGGCCTGGCCATCGAGCAGGCGCCGGGCGAGCGAGGGGTGCAGGAAGGCGCTGAGCGTGGGCAGCAGCGACTCATCGACGGGCGGGAGGGGGGGCAGCGGCGCATAGCTGGGCGAGCCGCCAAGGTCGACGATCAGCCGATAGTCGCCGCGATCCTCTGCGGCAACCGCCGCCGGCACGAGGGCGAGCAGATCGCGGTGGATCATCACATCGCCGCTGTGGGAGAGGTGCTCGGCCTCCGCCGCGCGCTCCAGCGGCTGGCCGGCGATCACGCTCTGCAGGCGCACCTCTGGGTCGCCCACCACGGTGACGAGCACCGGGCCGACGGCCATACCGATCTTGATCGCCAGGCTGAACGTGCCGGCCCGCGTCTCGATACCCTGGTAGGGCACCATGAGCAGCTGCATATCGAGGGCACAGCGCACGGCGCGCGCGGAGGCCTCCGCCGCGCCCGCGCCGTCGCCGATCATGAACAGCGCGGTGAGCGAGTCGCCGCCGAACGAGGCCACCACCCCGCCGTAGGAGGCGATCAGATCGATCATCACCGCGAAGTAGTCGTTGAGCAGAGTCGTCAGATCCTCGGTGCCATCCTGGCCGAAGCGGCTCAGAGCCTCGCTCATCGGCGTGAAGCCCGAGACATCGGCGAACAGCGTCACCGCCTGATCGCGGTGGGTGCGCCCGACAATATCGTCGGCCCCACGGGCGAGATCGGCGGCTATCTGATAGGGCAGATGGGCGAGGAGCTGTCTCATCGTCTGTATGCCATATACCTCCGCAAGGAGGCGATCACTATCGTCGCTGGGGTGATCCGGCTGGATCACCAGATCTAAACGGGTATCATAGACGTGTCTCGCTACCACCACAAGTGTACCACCGCTACGCGCCGCTGCTTCAGCTATACTTGCGTGGGCCGAAGGCATCTGCTATAGTTCGCCCTCGGCACGACATCACATAACCTGCACCCGCTCTACCCTGTACCCTCATGGAAAAGACCGAGTACGAAGTCATGGCCGCCGTCGAGCTGGACCACTGGTGGTACGGCGGCATGCGCGCGATCAACGCAGCCATGCTCGACCCAGTGATGCAGGGGCGGGCGGGCCTGCGCATCCTCGACGCCGGCTGCGGCACCGGCGGCGACGCCATCTTCCTGCGGCGCTACGGCGAGGTGGTGGGGCTGGACTATAGCGCCGAGGCGGCCCGCCTGGGCGGCGGGCGCATCCCCGGTATGTTCGCCCGCGGCTCGGTGACGGCCCTGCCCTTCGCCGATGACAGCTTCGACCTTGTCACATCCTTCGATGTGCTCTACCACCGCGCCGTGCCCAGCGAGGCGGCTGCCCTCGCCGAGGCCCGGCGCGTCCTGCGCCCCGGCGGGCGCCTGCTCATCCGCCTGCCCGCCTATGAGTTCCTGCGCTCCCGCCACGACCGGCAGGTCCACACCCGCCGGCGCTACACGGCCGGCGGCGCCACATCTCTGCTCGGCGAGGCCGGGTTCTACGTCGAGCGCGTCAGCTACGCCCTCAGCCTGCTCTTCCCCGTGCCCCTAGCCCAGCGTCTGCTGGAGCGTGTCACGCCCGACCGGGGCGCTGAGTCGGCGATGACGACCCCCGCGCCCCTGCTCAACGCCGCCCTGCGCTGGCCGATGGCCCTGGAGTCGGCGTGGCTGAGCATGGGCGGGACATTCCCCTTCGGCCTCTCGATTATCTGCCTGGCCCACTCGGGTAAGGTCGCCCGCGTGGCGCCCCAGCGAGCCGGCCGCGCGCAAACATGATGACAACCACACCCACCGACAACCTGCTCGACCAGCTCAGCGCCGCGCCGAGGCTCTGGAACGCCCTGCGCTGGATCGTCGAGGCCGGGTTCCACGGCGAGCGGCTGGCCATCGCCCGCGAGCTGCGGCCATGGGCCGGCGACGGACGCCGCTTCCTCGACTTCGGCTGCGGCACCGGCGAGTTCGCCGGCGAGTTCCCGCCCGGCCGCTACGTCGGGATCGACCTCTCCACCACCTATCTGCGCTTCGCCGGCCAGCACCGGCCCGGCAGCTACATGGCCAGCAGCGGCGAGGGGCTCGCCCTGGCCGACGGTAGCTTCGACGCCGCCCTCATCCTGGGCGTGCTCCACCACCTGCCCGACGACATCGCGGCGGCGGCCATGGCCGAGCTCCACCGCGCCCTGCGCCCCGGCGCCACCGCCCTGGTGATGGAGGACATCCCCCCGCCCGACTGGCGGAACGCCGCCGGCCACCTGATGCACTGGCTCGACCGCGGCGGCCACATCCGCACCGAGGCCGACTACCGCACGATCTTCGGGGCCGGCTTCGCCGTCGAGCGCGCCTACCCTATGCGCTCCGGCATCTGCGACTACGCCGTCTATGTGCTCAAGCGCATCCCATGACCAACTCACAGCGTAACCCAGCGGAGAGACGCGCTATGCTCCTCGTCTACGGACTGCTCTTCACCGCCTGCGTCCTGACCGTCATCGGCGAGGTGATGCTCAAGATCGGGGTCAGCCACGTCTCAGAGCGCGTCGGCGCCTTCTCGCTCTCACCCAGCGTGCTGTTCACCACCTTCACCGACTGGCGGGTGATCCTGGGCTTCGCCCTGGTCTTCGGCGGATCGCTCTTCTGGCTCGGCGTGATCTCGCGCGTCGAGCTCTCCTTCGCCTACCCGCTGCTCGCCCTCAACTATGTCATCCTGCTCATCCCCTCGCGGTTCCTGCTCAATGAGACGATCACCCCCGCCCGCATCGTCGGCGCATGCATCATCGTCGCCGGCGTGATCGTGATCACCTGGGGCCAGAAGTGAGGGGACAGGGGACAGGGGACAGGGAACAGGGAAGCAGCACGAGCAGTGCAACTACAGGCGCTGCTCGCCGTCCCCGGTTCGCCGCCCGCGCCCTGTCCCCTGTCCCCTATCTCCTGTCCCCTTTACTTGCCGCCTGCCTCCTGCTCCCGCTCATCCTCTGGCTGCTCGCCTACCAGCTGCCCGCCCAGATCACCCTGCGCGCCGGCGGGGACGTGTCCAGCCAGCGCCGCTTCGACGAGGACCCCTTCCTGAGCCAGATCAATGGCTCGGAGCCGCCCGACCGCGCCGCCTGCCCCGACGATGACGCCCAGCAGTGCTGGTGGTGGCAGCTCCTGGCCCCCGGCGAGCGCCCCTACCGCTGGACGAGCGGCGACACGCGGGTGAGCGTCCCCGGCCTCGGCGGCGGCCCCTATGTGATCGAGGTCGTCGCCAGGGGCCAGCCCGGCGACCGGCCCACGCCGAGCGAGTGGCAGATCGACGGCATGCCGGTCGCCGTCGATCTGCCGCCCGACCAGCCCCGGCGCTACCGCATCCTGGCCCCCGCCGGCCCGGCGGGAGATCTGAGCATCTCCCTGCGGACGCAGCCGCTCGCCGCGCCGGGCGACCCGCGCGAGCTCGGGTTTGTGCTCTACGAGCTGCGCGCCGCCCAGGCCGGCGGCGGGATGCGCGCCCCGGCCTGGCCCCAGATCGGCTGGCTGGCCATCGCGCTGGCCGCCGCCTATGGCGTGCCCCGCGCCCTGAGCGTCGGCCCGCGCCTGAGCGCCGGCCTCGCCCTCGCCCTCGCCCTCGCCCTCGCCCTCGCCCTCGCCCTCGCCCGCCCCGAGGCCACTATCTTCGCGCCGACGCTGGCCGGCATAGGGCTGACATCCGCCCTGGCCGCCGCCATCGGCTGGGCGGCGACCAGGGGGCTGGGGGGCACCACGCCATTCGCCCGCCAGATCCTCGCCCTCACGCTGCTCGCCATCGCCCTGCGGGCGGGCGGCATGCTCCACCCCCACGCCCTCTACTCAGACTCGGGGTTCCACGCCAACAAGCTCTACGCCCTCAGCCTCGGCAACGTCTACCAGACGGCCGGGCTGCCGAGCGAGGCCGGGGGCGGCCAGGCGCCCTACCCCACCGGCGCATACATCCCGCTGCTGCCCGGCCTGCTGCTCATCCCCGGCGGCGAGCGCGTGGCGCTAATGCAGGTCGGCACCGCGCTCCTCGACAGCCTGCTCGTGCCGATGATCGCCGTGCTGCTCGCCCGCGCCGGCGCGGGGCGGCGCGCCGCCCTGATGGGGGCGGCCTGCTACCTCCTGCCGATCACCGCGCTCGAGTCGTTCTCCCGGGGCGAGCTGGCCAATATCGGCGGCCAGAGCATCGCCATGGGCTTCGTGGCCCTGCTGGCAGGCGGCAGGTGGCAGGCGGCAGGCGACAGGTGGCAGATTTCCGCCCTGGCCACCGCCGCCCTCGCGGCCGGCCTTCTGGCCCACTCGGGCGTCACCCTCTCGCTCGGCGCATTCGCCGCCGCCGCCTGGCTGATCACCCTGGCGCAGCAGATCG
>NZ_JAIEWN010000003.1:240126-293849 GCF_019599295.1 Oscillochloris sp. ZM17-4
GCTGAATGTTGAATGGTCGATCGCCATTCAGCACAGGCGCCTGTTCAGGCCATTCAACATTCACACTTCAACATTCATAATTCATTTGAGGAGGCCATAATGGGTAAAATTGTAGGTATCGACCTGGGGACGACCAACTCGTGCGTGGCGGTCATGGAGGGCGGCGACGCCGTCGTCATCCCCAACGCCGAGGGCAACCGGACGACCCCGTCGGTCATCGCCTTCGCCAAGAACGGCGAGCGCCTGGTCGGGCAGACCGCCAAGCGCCAGGCGACGATCAACCCTGAGAATACGCTCTACTCGATCAAGCGCTTCATCGGCCGCGACTTCGACGACACCCCCTCCGAGCGCGAGATCGTGCCGTTTAAGGTCACCAAGGGCGCCCGCGGCGACGTGCGGATCGGCGTGCCGCAGACATCTAAGGACTACGCGCCCCAGGAGATCTCGGCCATGGTGCTGCAGAAGCTCAAGGCTGACGCCGAGGCCTACCTGGGAGAGCCCGTCACCCAGGCCGTGATCACCGTCCCGGCCTACTTCAACGACGCCCAGCGCCAGGCCACCAAGGACGCCGGCAAGATCGCCGGCCTTGAGGTGATGCGGATCATCAACGAGCCGACGGCCGCCGCCCTGGCCTACGGCCTCGACAAGAAGAAGGACGAGACCATCCTGGTCTTCGACCTTGGCGGCGGCACGTTTGACGTGTCGGTGCTGGAGGTCGGCGACGGCGTGGTCGAGGTGCGGGCCACCAACGGCGACACCCACCTCGGCGGCGACGACTACGACGCGGCGATCGTCGACTGGATCGCCGATGAGTTCCGCAAGGACCAGGGCATCGACCTCGGCAAGGACCGCCAGGCCCTCCAGCGCCTCAAGGAGGCCGCCGAGAAGGCCAAGATGGAGCTCTCCAGCGTCAGCGAGACGGAGGTCAACCTGCCCTTCATCACCGCCGACGCCAGCGGCCCCAAGCACCTGGCCATGAAGCTCAGCCGGGCCAAGTTCGAGCAGCTCACCAGCGCGCTCACCGAGCGCCTGCGCGGCCCGGTCAACCAGGCGATCAAGGACGCCGGCCTCAAGGCCTCGGACATCCAGGAGGTCGTGCTGGTCGGCGGCTCCACCCGCATGCCGGTGGTGCAGGAGCTGGTGCGCAAGATCATCGGCAAGGAGCCCAACAAGAGCGTCAACCCCGATGAGGTCGTGGCGGTGGGCGCGGCCATCCAGGCCGGCGTGCTCGGCGGCGATGTCAAGGGCGTGGTGCTGCTCGATGTGGCCCCGCTCTCCCTGGGCGTCGAGACCCTGGGCGGCGTGATGACCAAGCTGATCGACCGCAACACGACGATCCCGACCCAGAAGAGCGAGATCTTCAGCACGGCGGCCGACGGCCAGACGGCGGTGGACATCCACATCCTCCAGGGCGAGCGCGAGATGGCCGGCGATAACATGACCCTCGGGCGCTTCCGGCTTGAGGGCATCCCCGCGGCCCCCCGCGGCGTGCCGCAGGTCGAGGTGACCTTCGACATCGACGCCAACGGCATCCTGAACGTCTCGGCCAAGGACAAGGCCACCGGCAAGGAGCAGCGGATCACGATCACCGCCAGCACCAACCTGAACAAGGACGAGGTCGAGCGCATGGTGCGCGACGCCCAGTCCCACGCCGAGGAGGACAAGGCCCGCCGCGAGCTGATCGAGCTGAAGAACCAGGCCGACAGCCTGTCCTACCAGAGCGAGAAGACCCTGGGCGAGCTCGGCGATAAGGTCGACAGCATCGAGAAGGGCCGCGTCGAGGGCCTGATCAAGGACCTGCGCGACGCGGTGGCCCAGGAGAACCGCGAGCGCATGGAGGGCCTGACCGGCGAGCTGCAGCAGGCGATGTACGCCATCTCGCAGAGCGCCTACCAGGAGGGCGCGCCCCAGGGCCAGCCCGGCGCCACCGGCAGCGACAAGAAGGACGACGGCGTCGTCGAGGGCGAGTACACGGTCGAGTAGAAGTAGGGGACAGGGGACAGGGGACAGGGGACAGGGGACAGGGGACAGGGGACAGGCAGCAGCCGTACGCCGGCTGTTGCCTGTTCTGCATTCATGTGGTAAGATTTCGCCGTTCGAGATGACAGGGTAGTTCCCAGTGTATAGACGCGACAGATCAAACCTGTCCCCTGTCCGCTGTACCCTGTCCCCATGACGGGGTAGTTCCCAGTGTATAGACGCGACAGATCAAACCTGTCCCCTGTCCGCTGTACCCTGTCCCCTCATCATACGGGCAGGTCGCATAGTCTGGTCTAGTGCGCGGCACTGGAAATGCCGTACAGCAGCAATGCTGTCGAGAGTTCGAATCTCTCCCTGCCCGCCGATCTGCTGATTCGGGGTGCATATGCCGATCCTCAACCCCCATGCTACACTCGTGGTGAAAGGAAACGACACCACCATGAGTATTGCCACTGAGCGCGTGGAGATTAGTCACGCATCCCGAATTCTCAACATCGATGACGTGATGCTGAGGCACCTTGTTACCGCCGGCGTCATTGCCGGCAATAAGCACATCTGCGATCTGAGCCAGGCCGCAGCGATAGTTGCCCGCCTTTGCGTTGCCCAGGATAGCGCTGCGGGCCAAGCTATCTATGTGACCGAGGCGGCCGAGAAGTACGACCTCGAACGCCGCTCGATCTACAACTGGATACGAGCTGGCTGGATTCAGGTCATCCAGCCTGAACCCCTCGTGCAGGTAGACGAAGGCGATCTGTGTGTGGCGCGGGAGTTGATCGCGCTGCTGGGCGGTCGGCAATCGGGAAGGCCCGTCTTCCCCGCAAGGCCGCGCAAGCGGGCACACAGCAGGCGCAAGCGGGCAGACGCGACCGCTGGCACCTGATTCGCTCAGCGGCCTTCCTGGTGCGTCTAGCGGCCAATTGCGTGCAGCACGACCGCGATGATCTGCTGCATACTGCCATATTCGGCGATGCCGTACCAGATCACGCCGATTAAAACCGGGATGGCGAGCCAGGATGTGTGGCGGGCGGCGACCCGGCCGAGCTGGCGTCCGTAGCTGCGAGCGAATGAGCCGAAAATCGAGCGGAGCATTGTGTCAGTCCTTTCGGTTGCGAACGTATAGCTTTACACTTGAGGCGGTAGCCACCAGGGCCAGTTTACCGCATTGGGCGTAACGCGACTGTAAAAAGTTAGCCCCCCGAGCGGTCTGAACCCAGACCGCTCGGGGGGCTATGTGCAACTTGTTTCCTACATATGTTGCGCTTGCAGGGGCGTCACGACGGCGAAGGTTTTACACCTATCACTCATCCTCCGGCATAAACTGCCGCCCCAGGCCGATCATCTGGCGGATGATTGACTGGATCAGCACCAGGAAGACGACCACAATCTGCTGATCCCTCCCCGCCACACCCAGCCACATTAGCAGATCCAGTACTCGCCAGCGGGCCAGAGAGCCCAGGTAGGGCGACATTAGCCCCACCGATGCCAGGGCGACCAGACCCAGCAGTCCCCAGGAGAGGTAGAAGAGCGCGGCGATCGTGCGCTCAAACACCAGTTTCCAGCGTATTGCGGTCATTACCTTCCCCCAATCATATCCACCAGGTCGTCAATGTCGCGCAATACCTGCTCGTACTCCTCATCTGACACCCCCTCGTCATCAGTGAGCAGCTGGAGGTGATCGCCCAGGATCTCGATTGACTGCTCAATCGCAGCGCCTTTCTCGCCGGTCGTGATGCGGTTCCGCAGCTCGATAACCCAGTCTTTCAGCATTGGGAAGGGGATCGGCTCGCCGCTCTCCAGAGGGGTGAGCGCGGGTGTTTGCGCGCAAACATCGCCGTCGGCGCTCTCTGTCTCTGGCGACGCCGGCTGTAGGCTGTTGCGCAGCGTCTCGATCTGGCGCTGGTACGCCTCGGCCACATTCAGATTGATCGTGGCGATCGTGGCGCATCGCTGCTCGGCCTGCTCCAGATAGGCGGGGGCGATCGGCAGCTCGCGCAGCTCGTGGGCGTCTGCGAGGAGCTTGCGCACCTGGGACACCTGATCCTCAAGCAGGTGAAAGAGCTGATCATCAGCTTCGGGCTGCGGCTGGTTCTTCCAGGGCAGCTCAATACCGGCCAGGGTCAGCATCTGCTCCAGCTTCTGGCGCGAGTCGTCGAGCCTGCCGGCGTCCTCATCGTATTTAATCTCTTCCCTCACCAGCTGCTCGGCGATCGCTGTGGCGATCGTCGCGGCGCTGGCGTCGGGCGCAAGCTTCTGGCTGGCGCTGTAGTGCATCCGGCGCAACATCAGCCGCAGCATGCCCGCCGGTACGTCGGCCAGCGCGCCGGCCAGCGCGGCCTCGGCCGGCTCCTTGTACATCTGCCGGATCTGCTTCCTGTCGGCCTTCTTGCGCGCCGCGTCGCTCTTGGCCGGGTCGGCGCTCTTCTCTAGCGCGGCCTTGCACTGGCAGCGGGTTGACTTGCAGACCATGGAGTACCCGGTGTGGCCTTCAACCGGGTGAGCGCCATAGCTCACCTTGGCAACCACCAGGTTGCTACAGCTGCGGTACTTCGCCTCTTTCTTGATATCCGACCGCTTGACCCCGCTGAGCGTGTCGTACTCGCCGTAGCCACCTACGGCATCAGCAGGCAGACCCTCCTTCGCGGCCGCGGCCGCGGCCGCGATGCGCCGCGCGGCTTTCTCTTTCAGCTCGGCGCAGAGCAGCGACGGGCAGCGGTTCGAAACGCGCATCCGTATCGCGCACTCTTTGCAGTTCTGGTTCTGCACGCCGTCGACGGGCAGCGGCGCCTGCCAGGGCCAACTCACTTTTTCCAGGCTCACCGATACCTTGTCTAGCAGATCATCGACGATGCGGCGCAGCTCGTCGGCCGGGATCTTGGAGATCAGCGGCACAATCTCACTCAGCGCGCTGATCTTGTTGCCCCTCACCCAGCATGAGATCGGCGTATCCCAGCTGTTGATGGGCAGCTCGGCCAGCGGCTTGAGCGCCATCATCTGGCGCTCGCTCAGTTCTCCGCCCGCGAACAGGCGCAGCAGCTCGGCGGGCAGCTTTAGCAGGCCCACCTTGTTGGTGACTGTGGACCTGTCGATCCCCAGCTCCTCGGCCACCTGCTTATGGCTCCAGCCGAAGGCGCGCATGTAGTGATCAATCGCCCGCGCCTCTTCGTAGGGGCTGATGTCCCTCCGGTCTTTGTTCTCGCTCCAGGTCTGCTTGACCATGGCGCGGTCATCCAGCTCGCGGATGATCAGCGGCATCTGGGCGTAGGCCGGGTCGGTCTCGGCCAGCAGCGAGTATGCCCGGCGGCGGCGGTGCCCGAAGGCGAGCTGGTAGCGCTCGCCGACCTGGCGCGCCGTCGGGATCTGGAGCAGGCCGTTGGCCTTGATGCTCGCGGCTGTCTCGGCGATCGCCGCCTCGTCGTAGCTGAGCCGTGGTTGGTAGGGGTTGTCGTCGATAAGCGACAGGTGAACTAGGGTTGGGGTGATCATTGATTGACTCCTTGCTCTGCTGCGCGCCGCTCGGCGGCGTGCCTGCGACCGTGCTGCAATTGCTCGGCTTTGCTTAGCCCCTCGGTGCCACATTGGCGGCAGCGGTAGACGACCTTTGGCTCTTCTGGCGTATTGCTGTTATTGCCAGCTACGCCATCCGTATTGGCGTCGCTCTCCAATAGATTGACCAATAGCGGCTCAGTAAATTCCTCACGCGCCCAGGCCAGCGCTGGCGGCGCGGCCTCGGCTGGAGCATCGTCAGTCTCGGCGGTGGCGGCCAGCATCGTCGGCTCTGGCGGTGGCTCTTCGGCCAGGCGGTGGAGCAGCGAGGCCAGGGCGAAGGCCAGCCCGGCCAGCGGGGCCGACTCGGCCACCGACAGCGCCAGGGCCAGCGGATCGAACAGGTGCTGGGCAGCCAGCCAGTTCGCCAGCCCGCCCGGAACGCGGTGGGCGTAGTCGGCCAGGCCGTTGAGCGCGATCGCGGTGGCCACTGCGCCGAGGGCCACCGCGCGGGCCTGCCGGCGCAGATCGGGGCGCAGCGACAGTAGGCTGAGGCTCAAGTACGCCAGCTCGAACCCGCCAGCGGCTAGGGCGGATGCGATAGCCCCACGGGTCGGCTCCAGGGCGCGGAACACGCCGACAGCGGACGGTGCGGAGAGCAACAGCACGGCCAGCACGGCGATGCCGATCTTCCAGCGCGGGTTAATGTTCATTGGTCGTCTTTCCATGCAAGGGGCGATGCCTTGGGGATGCCCATATAGTCCAGCTGACTATGATCAGAGGCCCACCAACTCGCGGCAGTAGCCCTCACCTTTCCACGCCGGATCTGGCTCGTAGTGGCGGCAGGTGTCGCAGCGCATGCCGCGCCGCGGGCGCCGGGTGAGCAGGTTGCCCAGGAGTTCTTGCTCGCTGATCATCGGTGTCTCCTATCTGGCCCGGCGCAGCTGCGCGGCGCCGTGGCGGGCCTCGGCCACCCGCTCGATGTGCCAGGCCAGAGCCTCGGCGGCCGGGGTGTCGTAGCAGCGCAGCGCGTCGATCGTCGCGGTCGCTGCGGCCGGGTTGGCCGCAGCCAGGTCGTGCAGGATGTCTACGCAGCGCTGGATCGTGTCCATAGCGCGGGTCGCAGCCTGGGCGGTTGCGTCGGAAGTCTTCACGGTGTTACCCCTTTTGGGCCTGGGGCCGCTCGCCACCAGGCGCGGGTTTCTTCGCTGCTGCCGCCCAGCTCGGCGAAGGCCTTGCGGTGTGATATCCCGACTGCCTTGCGGGCCTCATACGCAGCCCGCAGCTCGGCTTTCCTCTCATCCTGCTGTTGCTCCTGCGCCAGCTGTCGGCGCCGGTGCATATTCAGGCCACGGCCTCGGCGCGGGCGCACACGTCCAGGAGGTATGGCCTCAGCGCGGGCGTTGACGTTCAGGGTGATGCCCGGTGCGCCTGCGCCTGCGCCTGCGCCTAAGCTCATTACCACCCCTGCCGCGCCTGCGCCTGCGCCTGCTGTGTAAGTCGCAGTCGCAGTTTCAGTCGCGGGTGCGCCTACGCTTTGTGATGCGCTAGGCGCGGGTTCGGCCAGGAGGTACGCCAGCAAATCATCAGGCGCGATCTGAGTTGTCACTCCTTCTGCCGGTCGCGGCACTGCGACTGCCGCCGGGGTGGTGATCAGGCTCTCCGGGTCGGTGAGCTCGGGGATGGGCAGGCTGATCTTCTTGCCGCTCTCGGCGTCGCGCAGCACCGCCACCCGCCGCCCGTCGCGGCCCTTGAGCACGTCGGCGATCTGCAGGTTGCGCAGTACCTCGCTCTTGCCCTTCAGCCCCAGCGTGCCGACCATCTTGTCCTGAACCCCTACGGTCATACGAATATTCAATTTGCCGCCCCGACGGGCCACGTCCTCGAACAGCTCTAGGCCACCGTCGAGGGCGGGCAAAACGTCCTGGGCCTCATCAATGACTAGGTGCAGCACCGGGAACCGGCGCACGCCCTGGGCGCGCTGGGCGCGGCGCTCGGCCACCTCTGCGTCGACAATCGTCAGCAGCTCGCCGATGCTCGCGATGTTGTCGCCGGCACCGCGCACCTCGCAGCCGGGCCAGAGGCCGGGCGCGGCGTCCGGGTCGCCCACCAGCACCCGCTCACCGCGCGCGGCCCAGTCGGTAGCCATGGCGTGGATGAGCGTCGTTTTTCCGCCGCGCGTGTGACCGATGATCAGCCGGTGCGGGGTATCTTCAAGCTGGCGCTGTAGCTCGCCTGCGGCCGGCTCCGCTTCCTGCTGCGCTGCCTGCGCCTTGGGCGTGCGCCCGGTGGCCGATGTTTGCGCGCAAACATCGGCCGGCGCCGCCGGCGCCGGCAGCGCCCGGCGCAGCTGGGCGGGCAGCTGGCGCAGCTGGGCGGGCAGCTGGCGCAGCTGCGCCGGCGCCGGCAGCTGCGCCAGGTAGGGGGTGATCTCCTGGCGCACCTCGGGCACGGTGAGCGCGCAGCCACCGACCGCAATCCCCGCCGGCACGATCCAGATCGGCGAGCCCGGCAGCGCAACCGTGCAGACGCCGGCGGCACCGCCGAATAGGCCGATCAGCAGCCCCCGGGCCAGCTCCTCTCCGGTGATCAGCGCCATAGTAACCCCCTACTGCCGAATGATGACCGCCTCGGCCTGGCGCTTGCCGCCGCTCACCAGGGTGATCACCGCGAAGATGACGACGGTTATCGAGATGACCAGCAGCGCCTGCACGAAGATACTGAAGAAGGCGCAGAGCGGCACGGTGATCAGGAAGCGCACAGTGGGGTTGTCGACCCAGGTGCCGACGAGATCCCAGCTTTTCTGCCAGTCGGTGATGTAGTCGAAGATGATCGAGAGCCAGAGGATCAGGCTCAGCAGCGGGTGGGCGACGGTGGGGAAGGCTAGCTCGAACAGCGACGGCAGCAGAGTGAAGCTGGTTAGGATGATGCCGCTGAGCAGCGCCCCCACGCTCAGCTGGAGCAGTGATTCGGTCTGGGCGGACATCTGGCTGATCGCCGGCTCGGCGGCCGTGCGCAAGCCGGTGGTGAAGGTCCAGGTTGAGTTGAGGTCGAAGGTGATGTAGACGGGCGCCAGCAGCAGCGCTATCAGGCCGAAGACGAATAGCATAAACAGCGCGCTGGCCGGCTCGGCGTGCCGCATGCTGTTGCGCGCGGCCAGGACGAAATAGCGAATGTCCAGCAGGCGGGCGACACAACTGCGCGATTCGGTGTCCACAATGTTGTCCTTTCGTGGTAGATTGAGAGGGCCATTCAGGGTGCCATTCGTGGTACTGGCGGAGGCGCGGTGTGTAAGCACCGCGCCTTTTTCATTCCTCACGTTCTTCGGCCATCACTCGCCTCCGATCATCAGCTCATCCAGCGCCTGCCGGACGGCTCGCTTAATCCACTCCGGGTCGTTCCGACCATCCTGGAGCTGCAGCAGCTTGCGCTCGCGCTCCAGGGCCGACTTGAACAGCATCTGGCACACCTCCGACTCGGCCAGCGGCCGGGCCTGCGCCATGCCGAGCTTGGCCAGCATCTGGTTGCTCTCGGCGAACATCTGGTTCAGCTCCTGGTGGTGCCGGCGCAGCACGGCCTGCTCTTCGTCGCTCAGGTGCAGCTCGATCTGGATCGTTCGCATTTACATCCTCGCTATCTGGCCCAACTTGTCCGAGTAGTCCTGATCACGCTTGGCCCGATTGGCGGCGGCCTGCACCGCCCACACCGCCGTCGAGTGGTCGCGGTAGCCCAGCGCTGCGGCGATGTCGCTGTAGGAGTGGCGCTGGTTGAAGTAGAGCATCCAGGCGGCGGCCTGCCTGGCCTGCACCAGGCGCGTGCTGCGGCTGCCGGCCTGGAGCTGCGCCGGCTCGACCTCGAACGCCAGCGCGACCCGGCTGAGAACCTGCTGTGTGTTCACGCGGCTTCCTCCTCGATGTCTAGGTCCGATGTGTCGCCGCCTAGCCGCCAGCCGGGATTTTCGCGCTGCATCTTGGCGAACCATTCCGGCGTATACGGCTCAGGCTCAACCTCGCGCATGCCCGGCCTGGGCGGCGACTCGCGCCACGCCTTGACGATCCGGCCCGGGTACCAGCCCTGGGCGCGTCGTGCGAGGAAGTCGGCCTTGGCGGCCTCGAAGTCCAGGTGTGCGAATTCGCCGGCGGCGGATACGTGTTGTTCGAGCAGCCAGAAGTAGAGCGGGGTCGGTTCAAAATCGCGCGCGGCGCATGGAGTAGTAGTACCTTGATCAGAAGAATCCGAATCAAGAAGTGGTACTTCTTCTTCTACATGTGGGGGTGGACACGATCTTTTGATCGTGTCCCTCCCGGTTTGGCGCGTTGGGCTGCGCGATCTGGACACGATCATTTGATCGTCCACGATCATTTGATCGTCCACGATCATTTGATCGTCCACGATCATTTGATCGTCCACGATCAAATGATCGTGTCCACCCCGTTTCTTGCGTTTAGGAAGCGGAGAATTGGGGTTGTAGATGAAGTAGAGCGCCGGACGATTTCCGCCGCGCGGTCGGCTCCTCACAATGCCGGCCTTGAGCAGCGGCTGTAGCTGGATCTGGACATTGCGGGGCGACTTGAGCCCCAGCAGCTCGGCGATGTCGGACTGGGTTGGCTCCTCCTTCAGGGTCTCGAACATCAGCAGGCTGATGACGATAAAGCGCTGGGTTGGGGTCAGATCGGTTCGGGCTATCAGCCAATGGGGGACGGTGGTTGATTCCTGCTGGAACCGTGAGATGGGGCGAATCTGGTCGTCTGGTTCCTCGTTGGCCATAGGTCATCCCCTGATGTTTGCGCGCAAACATGGTGCGTAGGTCATAGTCCACACTCCTTGAGAAACACCGCGACCTGGGGGTCGCGGCGGTCGAGCAGGGCGGCGATTGCGCGCCGCCGGCGGCGGGCGGCGGCGCGCTGGCAGCGCTTTGAGCAGAACCGGGCTCGCGCGGGCGCAGCGCGCCGCCGCAGTGTTCGCAGCGTGTTGAAGCCATATACCAGCCTCTGGTAGCATGCGTGTCCTTCTGGCGTGTGATACAATCGACAGGCAATTCTCTCTTTACGGCCTGCGCTTTGCCCAGCGCGGGCCGCGTTGGTATGGGGGGCGGGGAGGTACATCAAAATGACGACGATGACGAGGGTTGAGAAGATTAAAACGGCCATCCTCCGGTTGTCGGAGGAGGAGGCGCGGGCGCTGCGGGCCTGGTATGAAGAGCGGGATGCGCAGCAGTGGGATGCCGAGCTGGAGGCCGATGTTGCGGCCGGACGCCTGGACGCTCTGGCTGATGACGCTATTCGCGCCTTTCAGGCGGGCAACGCAACCGAGCTATGAGGCATTTTGCAAGCCCACCTCAATAATCAGGCGATGTCGGCCTGAGAAAACGCACCTTCTGCGGCCCGCGCCATCCCCGGCGCGGGCCGCTTTGCGTTTAGTTGAAATTCGGTTTAATTGGTAAGGTGCGCCCCAGTGCGAGTTTGCCTAGTATAGCCGGTTTTGAGAAAGGTTATAATAAGCCATTCTCAAAACAATGCTTCGCCCACCCTACACAGAGCGTAGGGGCCGGGAGGGGGTTTTTCGCTTGGGGATGCTACAATCGCGGTGCGGTGTGCTGCTCAGGTTCCAATTGCTCAGCACAGTCGCTCACAGTCGAAACCCCTGCTGTTAGGTAGTTACGCGGCTAACAGCAGGGGCTGGCTGTCCCCCTCTTGCGCTGTTGGTTCTCCCCCAAACAAGTCGCTCACATTCACTTCCAAAGCCCGAGCAACGCGATCAAGCATCGGTCTATCGAGCTGCTTGGGCTTGTCATTCCAGAGTGCGTGAGCGCTGCTGTAGGATAGCCGCGCATTCCAAGAGAGCTGCTGAATGTTCCAGCCTTTTGCTTCAGCAAGCTCTTTTATTCGCAGGTACGTCATGTCACCTCCTTTCTGCCTGCCATCTATCCGACACAAGGATACCACACAAGAATACATTGTCAATATCTTAATCTTGTATCTTGACAGGAGATACAGCTATGGTATAACTCCTCTGAGAACAACTCACTCAACTGCATCGAGAGGACACTAATGAACGAGGAAACCGAGGCCGTAGAGGGTATGCCACGGGTGACGGCGATCACCCAGCGGGCGGTGGAGTTTTACGGCGACAACCTGGTTGCGGTACAGGCCGAAGGCGGGATCTATGTCCCGGTCAAGCGAGTCTGCGAGGCGCTGGGGATCGACTGGGAGTCGCAGCGCCAGCGGATTATGCGCGACGAAGTTCTCAATTCAGTTGCCTGTGTAATACAGGCAACTGGAACCGATGGGAAGCGCTACGACATGGTCTGCCTGCCGGACGACATGCTGCACGGGTGGCTGTTCGGGGTGAGCGCGGAGCGGATCAAGCCGGAGAACCGCGAGCAGCTGCTACGCTACAAGCGCGAGTGCTACCGCCGGCTGCACGAGTCGTTCACGGGCGCAGACATCAGCGCGACCCGCCTGGCGGCGCTGGAGGCGCGGCTGGCGGCGCTAGAGGCCCGGCGGGGGCCAGCGCCGGCGGCGACGCGGGCCGCGCTGCCCGAGGTGGTGAGCAGCCGGGTGCGGCCGAGGGAGCGGACGGGGCGCATGGTGTACCGGCGGGTGACGGAGCGGATCACCGAGATCGTGGAGCTGGTAGACATCCCCGAGGCGCCGCGCACCGAGTCGGTGCTGGCGGCGCTGCGCCAGGCCGGGCGGCCGCTGCGGCCGCGCGAGATCACGGCGCTGCTCCAGGCCGCCGGGCTGGAGGTGGTGCCGGTGCAGGTATCGCAGGCGCTGTGGGCGCTGGAGCAGGCCGGGCGGGTGATCCGGCAGGACGACGGGGCGTACCGGGCGGAAGGGGGCGAGGGGTGACACCGCTGATCATCGCCGGCGTCATTGTGATTGGCGCACTGCTGGCGCTGCCAACCGTGCGCTACTGGGGGCAGTCGGCATCTGCGGCTCTCACCGGCACCCTGCGCGCACTCCTGGCCACGCTGCGGACCCTGAACGCGATGCCGCTGCACGAGTGGGATGATGAGTACGTGGCTGCCGGGTTCTTTGTCGGAGTGCTTGTATTCATCGTCGTGTTTTGGAGTTGGATGAATGAGTCTATGCGGTCGGATTTTCTGCAAGACCTTGCGAGGTTCACAGGGGGCGAGCGGTGAAGACTAGCGCATTTATCATCGGCTTCAGCGTGGGCCTGCTCGGCCTGGTGTACGGCCTGCCGCTGGGCCTGCTTGTGGAGGCTGGTAATCAGCAAGGTGAGGGGGTAGGGGATGGGCAGCGATACAGTCGACCTGTACGACCTGAAGCTTAAGGCGTCAGACAAGAAAAGCTGGCATGAGCCAGGGAGGATCTATCTGGAGTTTACGTGCCCGCGATGCGATACGTGCAACGACATTTCGCTATCGGCTGAGGAACTGCTCGGCGATGTAGAAATCGTATGCCAGCACCCCTACTGCGGCGGCAAGAAACATTTTCTCTTCACGATGAGGCTTGAGGGCAGCGGCTTCGCCACCTCAATACTGTCTCGCCCAGTGGGGAAGGGCAGTGGGACGCTCTATCGGGTCACTGGCAAGATCACCTACCTCAATGCCGACAACTCGATCCACTCGATCGCTATCGTCAACCGCATTATCGAGGCCGACAACCCGGACAGCGCGACTATGTCAGTTGTAGAAGCAGCGTATCCAGACGGTGCGGGCGGAAGCGAAGATGATCTCACAGCCAAGGCCATAGGCCCAACACTCCAGTCGATTGCGAAACGACGCCGTGGTGAGCAGGAGTAGTGAGTATGGAAAGAGCAATGACAGAGCCAACCGTACAGACCCGGCGCGAGCTGGTGCTGCTGCCGGCCGACCGGCCCGACGTGCGGACGCCGCTGCGCGACCTGGTGGAGCCCTTCCGGCGCTCGCTGGTGGCCAAGAAGCTGCGCCCGAGGGGTATCCGCACCTACGTCTACACGCTGAACCTCTTCGTGGCCTGGATGGACGCCGACGCGACGATCAAGGATGTCACCAGCGCGGCGGTGCGGCGCTACCAGGAGAAGCTATCAGAAGACGACATGGCCGGGGCGACGATGGGCAACCGGCTGTCGTGCATCCGCGGCTTCTGCCGCTGGGCCCGGCGCGAGGGGATGATCGACGACGACCCGACCCGCGACGTGGAATGGCCGAAGAAGAAGCTGACAGCGCCGCGGCCGCTCAAGCCGGCCCAGCTGCGCGAGCTGCTGGCCAGCCTGAAGCAGCCGCCGGAGAATCGCTATCACCACAGCATGTGGAAGCGCGGCCGGCTGGCGATCATCCTGATGCTCTTCTCGGGCCTGCGCCTGGCCGAGGCGGCGGCGCTGCGCTGGGAGCATATCGACCTGGATGACGGGCTGCTGATGGTCTACGAGGGCAAGGGCGGGAAAGACCGCAACGTGCCGCTGCACAGCATGCTCAGGCTGAATCTGGAGCACGTGCCCGAGGCCGAGCGCACGGGCAGCGTGCTGAAGAACATCGACGGCGAAGACATCAGCCGCCGCTCGCTGGAGTCGCTGATGCGGCGGCTGCCCAGGGTGCTGAACCTCTCGTACCGGTTCACCGCCCACCAGCTGCGCCACAGCTTCGCCACCCAGATCCTCAGGCACGGCGGCGACCTGCGCAGCATCCAGGTGCTGCTGGGCCACTCCAGCCTAGAGACGACCATGCGCTACATCCTGGTGGACCCGGAGCAGGCGCGGGCGGCGGTGGACTGCCTGCCGGCGGGGTGGTAGGCAGGCACGTTTGCGCGCAAACATCGCCCAACACAAAGCCCCCTGGCAGTGCCAGGGGGCTGACGTTTGCGCGCAAACATCGGCTAGGGAATCTCGTACCGGTTGGGGATTCTGCCCTTCCCAGTCACCTTTTTAATCTGACCCCGCAACTCCAGACGCCTGATGGTGCGCTCAACGGTGCAGCGCGCAAAACTCGTCACGATCGCAATATCCTGGAGGCTCTGCTGTGGATTAGAGCGCAGAGCCTTCAGGATATGGTCCTCAACACGAGGCGACGGTGATATGTCAGACATCTGGCCCCTCCTCATTATCATTGGCTAGGTGGAACGGAGAACGCAGCTGCCAGCCTCGCCGCGCCAGGAAGTAGCCCAGCGCGCCCCCCCACAGCGGCCCGGTGCAGAGACCCACACCGGCGATGGTGATCAGTATATCGCTCATGTCGAGTCTACTTCCCGTGTATTACGGCAGGCAAAAACACAGTGTAGGAGGCAGATGATACCACCGCAGCGCTCGGCGCGTTGCAGCCGTGCAGCATGGGGATGATCAGCGACCAGGCCGCGAGATTAGCCGCGGCGAATCGGATCAGATGAGACGTGCGCCGCTCGGCCCGGGCCGTGCCAATCAGCGCCTTCAGCTCGGCGCGCTGGCGCGGCACCGACGAGATTTCGAGGATATCGTGGCTCATATGAAGGGGATCAGCTCAATCAGCGCGAGCACCAGCCGGATCAGCTTGATGATCCAGTCGATGATCCACAGCGCGAGGCGGGCGAACGACGCGAACGCGAGCGCCACGAGCACAGGCATGATCGGCAGCAGTGCGGGCTCCAGCGCCCAGAGCGGGCCACCATCCACCGACCAGGCCGGATTGTTGGGGTTGACGATCGCCATCCAGGACAGGGCCGGCTGGGCGATCGCCAGCGCCGTTGCGCCGGCCTGCTGGCCGGACGACCAGGAGAACGTGCCCGTCATCGTCGCGATGCCGGCCGCCGGCGTCTCCACCCCGGCCAGGACCGTCTGCTCCAGGGCGATCAGCGCAGTGATGCTGATCATCGCCGTGCCGGTAATGGTGGCCGTGGGGGAGGCGCGCAGCGGGATCACGAACGACAGGTTCGGCATCGCGTAGGAGATCACCGTCGCGGTGGCGGCCACAGGGATACAGTAGGCCGTGGGCACATCAACCGGGCCAGGTGTCCAGGTGGGCGCGCCGGTCGGCGTCAACGTGGCAGCCGTGCCGGCGCAGATCCACACCTCGGCCGGCCCGGTCAGCGAGTAGGCCGTGTACGGTCCGCTGGCCAGCTGCCAGGTGTACTGGCCAGCCTGGATTTCCCGCGCGGTGGCTCCGATGTTGAGCCAGATATTGGCGCCTGAGACGACGAACTGCACGCCTATCTCCATATACAGCTGCGCAGTCCCCGGCGCAACCGGCACGCCGATCCGGTCGCCCACCGCGCACGGCAGCGGCGGCGCGGTGGGTCCGGCGAGATTGTATCCGGCGGAAAACCACAACAAACGAGATCCATCAGCAGCGACATTAACTGACGCCATTGAGCGCGCTGCTGATGTTCCATACGAAGGTGCCCCAACTCCAGATATTGGAGATGCGAGATCAACGCCAGCATACGAACCTATCATCAGGACCGAATACGGCGAAGGTAGCGCGTAGTCAAATCGATAGGATGTAGGAACTCCGATACGGTAGTACGCCTGCGCCCAGTGCGTTCCGTTGTCAGCGCTTGAGATCAGCGTCCATCCAGTATCGAACGGGGAGACGGACACAATCGCATCGTATCCGACAAGTAAGGCGATCTGAATGGTTGACGCAGATACCCCCGCTGGTGCAACGCCGGTGATGTTCGTAGACGGCGCAGGATTGACAACACCCGTAAACGAGGGATTGGCAATAGCTGCACTCGAGGGAGTAGGATACGCACATACAAGCAGCGCAAGCAGCAGCAGCATGGACAGCAATGCGGACTGCCGTTTTTTCCAGCGCGTCATCACTTAATCCTCAATCGGCGATTTCGCTGCTGAGCCTCACGGCTGGGCAGCGCTCTGCCAGCTCGCTGCCGGCGAAGAATGGCAATCTCGCGGGTCGAAAATCCCTGGTCGCGCAGCTCGCGATAGCCAGAGCTGCGGATTGTCTGATACTGGACAATCGCATCTTCTCGATCGCTCCGCAGCGACTCCATTTCGGCCTGCATAGAGTCCATCCGCTCGCCCTTGGCCGTCGCTTTCGTCCAAACGAAAAAGCGCAAGAGGAGGAGGATGATCACGAAGGGCACCGCGATCTGGCCCACATGCGACGACAGTGTGTTGTCGATAAGCCACTTCACCAGCGCATAAATCGCACCTTGAGTTGCGCTCATCTCCCCCCCTCCCCCTAAACAAAACAGGGCGGCAGGGTTGTCCCCTGCCGCCCTGTTTGCGTGCAGTTCACCAGCGGATTACCAGTTGGTGAACTTCTTGACGACGGCGATTGTGCCAAAGACGAGGGCGACCAGAAGGCCGAAGTCGCTGATGACAGAGAGGGCAGTCGGCGTCGCAGGGAAGAGGATGCCGATGACCAGGTCGAACAGCGAGTTGAGCAGGAGCAGGAAGACATCGAGGGCCGCCTGCAGTTCAGCGGGAAGGGTAGCTGTTGGACATCTCCTTGGGCTAAGAGCGGATATACAAGGGGCCGTGGGGCCAGGATCGGGATTTGAACCCGCATTACTGCGTAACAGGCGCAGCGTGTTTCCAGTTACACTATCCCGGCGCTATTGACCTCGCAACAACTTCCAGAGAGCGGCGCGCAATCGATCCTCGGGCATCTGGCTCTGCGTGCGATACCAGCGCAGACCGCGCTGGAGCAGGCGCCGGATATCGAGCAACAGCGTAAACGTGATGATCAGCAGCAGCTCGTAGTTCAGTGCGTCCCCTGCAACAGCCGATAGGTACGCTGGTAGCTGAGAGAGCATTAATCGTCCATTGGACCGAACAGCATATAGCCGATCGCGTCGAAGAACTCACTGAGCAGCAGCATGAGCGCGATCGCTGACAGGATCTGCTGAAGCGGGTGCATCCGTGCCCTCCAGATCGAGCAGAAATTGCTCAACATCAGCTATCCGCCAGAGCCGTTCTCGTGACTGATTTGGACGAACCGCGACATACCCCTCGCTCTCTGCGATGCTCAGTGAGCAGCCGCGCGCCGCGCAGCGAGCCATCAGGATGTACTCGCGTTTTGTGACCCCCGCATCGGTGCTGAGATCGGCCACGATGTCTTTACAGGCATTCCAAGCAGCCACGAACGCGAGGCCGGTCACAAAAGCAGCTGGCATGGAAGCCACCACCGCGTGGTTCTCTACCGCGAGTCCGGCCAACATGAGATCCGAGAGCTGCGCCAGTACGCGGACGGCATCTGCGCGCAGGACATCGTCAAACCCTGGCGGCAGCAGCGTGGCGCCGACCAGCCCGACATAAACGGCGAGGATGAGGCTAAAAACGCGTAGGGATAGCTGCGCCGCAGTGCCGAAAACAAACCACCAGTTGATGCGCTTCATAGACCGCGCTCCATCAGCTCATAGCGATAGCCGCCGCGCCAGATCTCGCCGACGGCGACATATCCAGCGCGCTGGTAGCAGCGGGCGGCGCGGATATTCTCCGCCGCCACATCCAGCTGCAGCGTGGACAACCCCAGCTGGCGGCCGACGACCAGCATCAGGCTCATCGCCTCGGTGCCGAGACCGGAGCCCAGATGTCCAGGGTGCAGCGCGATGCCGAGCCGGGCCGCGCTATCGCTGATCAGGAGGCTGATCCGCCCGGTCAGGTGTACGCCAAGCAGATCGACGGCATATGACAGCCGCTCACCGCTGGCGCGTGACGCTGCCAGCCAATGAGCGGGGAGAGTGGGGGTATACGGCGGCCAGTGGTCGATCTGCCGCCGATCATGGCGGCGATGCCACGGGCGAATGCCGATGCGGGAGGATTTTGCGAGGTAGGTTAAATGCGTGTGCGGTGCCATAGATCGTAGATGTAGAGCGTCATCAGTGCCACCAACAGCAGGATGATAACGATCTGGCCCCAATCCATCGAACGATTCAGTATCGCCCAGGTCCCATCCGGCAACTGAATGAGGACGGTCGTGTCCATACGCCGATAATACAGCAAAGGTTTCACATTTGCAGCAGCCTCTTTTCACATTTGCAGCAGCCTCTTTTTGAAGAACTGACGTTGAGTATTGAAATGATGAACGGATAAAATGATAATAGGAAAGATTCCAACCAAGGAGAACATTATGCGCCTCCTCAAGTTGCTGTTCACGCCAATTCGGGTTGTCATTTCTCCACTTACACGCTGGATCAACCAGTATCTGCGCAGCCACGACAGCGCCGCCGGTCGGCGGCGGCGCCAGGCGCAGCGCTACGCCGATGCGCTGCTGGCTGAGCTGGCGCGGCTTGGCTTCGCCAGCCGGGTCGTAATGAAGAAGGGCAAGGTCAAGCGGCGGCGGATGCGCTACGTCTACCCGCTGCTGATGACGCAGAATGAGCTATGGCTGCCGCTCGACCAGCGCAGCCTGCCCATCGGCCGCACCACCGACGAGCTGCGCGACGAGCAGATCATCAACTCGCTGGTGGATCGGCTCAACGCAGGCGTGCGAGCAGACTATCTGGCCAGCGGCCAGTTCTGCTACGTGGTGTCGCTGGGCGGGGCGGCCTTCCCAGATGTCTACTCGCTCAACAGCTTTACGATGCCGCCCGATGCGCCGATCCTGGCGGTGCCGATGGGCATCGACAGCGCCGGCGATCAGGTTGTTGGCGATCTGATGGAGTACAAACACTTCCTGATCGCCGGCGCGACAGGGGGCGGTAAAACGACGCTCTACCACAGCATCATCAATACATTCATCAGCCGCAACAGCGCGGACACGATGGAATTGTGGCTCGTTGATATGAAGCGCAGCGAGTTCTCGCTGTACCGCAGCCTGATGGGGAAGCGCGACCAGGCCGGCATCGTGCGCCATATCGCGGTCGCCCCCGAGTCGGCGCTGAACCTGCTCGGCCAGGCATACAAGGAGATTGAGCAGCGCAACCGGATCTTCGAGCGCGCCGGCGTCACCTCGATCGGCGCCCTGGAGCGCTCGACTGGCCAGAAGCTCAAGAGGATTGTTCTGTTAGTCGATGAGTTTGCAATTTTGACCACTGACACCACGAAGATTGGCAAGCAGTCGGTGGGCAGCTGGGCCAAGCTGCTGATGACCCGGATTGCATCACTCGGCCGGTCGGCCGGCGTCACGATCTGCATCGGCACCCAGATGGTGCAGAGCAAGGTGATCGACTCGATGATCACCGCGAACTTTGAGAACAGGATTGCGTTTTCTTGTGCGACCTGGCGCGAAAGCAATTTGATCATCCAGACCAGCGAGGCGGTCAATCTGCCTCCCGGCCGGGCCATCCTGCGCGTGGCCGGGCGCACCAGCGAGATCCAGACCTGCTATGTGACCCCGGAGCAGGTTACGCTAGAGGTATCGCGCGTCGCGGAGTTTGGACCAGACGGCGGCCTGGGCGACGCGGACGAGCGCCAGTTCGTGCGCAACGCGAAGCTGCTGCTTGATGTGGCCTGTCGGCAGCTGAACGGTGATTTTGTGCGCTCCAAGCTGCTGGCGATGGAGGGTATTCGCGGACAAATCTCCTGGGATATGTTTGACGAGATCGCACGGCGGCTGGAGCGAGACGGCATCTTAGAGCCAGCCCGATCGCGCTTCCCGCGTAAGGTGGCGCGAGCCTTCTTCGGCAACCCCAATCTGCTCGATGCCTTTTACGGCATGCTGGATGAACCTACGGCAGCCCGCACCACACCGCTACTCGGCACCCGCTCTGCATCCCATGGCGATTCGATGCGGAGTGGTGAAGATGCAATGCCGAGCGAGCATCAGGACGCGGAAAACAACATCATCATCATCGACACGGATGCGGAGTGTGGAGCGCCCGAATCGCCCGCGCATGCCAACACAGAGAACGACGCCCGCGAACCCGAGGCCGCGACACTACCTCCAGAGTTCGAGAAGTTGTTCGAGAAGCTGGGCCAGGAGGAGAAGAAGCCAAAGAAGAAGCGGAAGAAGCCGGGCGAGTGAGGATGTTTGCGCGCAAACATCGCCGCAAACATCATCCAACAAAACACGAAACGCCGCATTCTAATGCAGAATGCGGCGTTTCTAGATTCTCTCTCCCTGCCCGCCACACTCCCCTCCTCAGATCACCCCCACCCCACGCTCATAGATCCCGCGCACAATCGCCTCGATCTCCGGCTCCTCGACGGTCAGGTCGCGCACCGGGTAGCGCGCGGCCACCTCGGCGATCAGGGCCGCCGCGCTGGTGCGCTCGCGGTCGAAGCGCAGCCAGGCCCGCGGCCCCTCCTGGCGCACCAGATCGGCCATCTCCACCAGCGGCGCGCATGATGCGTCGGCCAGATCCACCACCAGCGTGCGCCAGCGACCGTGGCGGGTCTTGAGCTGATCCAGACCGCCGTCGTAGATCACCCGCCCGTGGTCGATCAGCACCACCCGCTGGCAGAGCCGCTCCACATCGGACAGGTCGTGCGTCGTCAGGATCACCGTCACCCCGCGCTCGCGGTTGATCTCGCTCAGGAATCCGCGGATGCGCTCGCGGGCCACCACGTCCAGCCCGATCGTCGGCTCGTCCAGAAAGAGGATGGCCGGGTCGTGCAGCAGCGCGGCGGCCAGGTCGGCGCGCATGCGCTGGCCCAGCGAGAGCTGGCGCACCGGCGTGTCGAGGAACGGCCCGAGCTCAAGCAGCTCGCTGAAGGCCTTGAGGTTCTCGCGGTAGCGCGCCATGGGGATCTTGTAGACGTGGCGCAGCAGCTCGAAGGACTCGATGGTCGGCAGATCCCACCAGAGCTGGGTGCGCTGCCCGAAGACGACGCCGATCCGGCGCACGTGGGCCACGCGCTGGCGGTGCGGCACCAGCCCGCCCACCTCGATCCGCCCGCCGCTGGGCACCAGGATGCCGGTCAGCATCTTCATGGTGGTGGACTTGCCGGCCCCGTTCGGCCCCAGGTAGCCCGCCATCGCGCCCGCCTCCAGCGTGAACGAGACCCCCGCCACCGCCTCCATCGTCACATACTCGCGGGCCAGCAGCCCGCGCAGGGCGCCGAGCCGCCCAGCCCGGCGCACCGGGCGGGAGAATGACTTCTGGAGATTCTCGACCTCGATCAAGGCCATACCTTCCTCCCCCTGTACGGGCGCAGCAGGAAGATGAATGAGCGGCGGCGCGCCGCCGCTCATTCATCTTCCTGCTGCGCCCTTACGATCCCGTCGACGCATACGTGCTCACCCCGAACCGCCAGAAGCGCAGGGCCGCGCCGAAGAAGACGGCGGCGGCCAGGGGCGCCAGCCAGGCCGACCAGGCCGGCAGGCCGTGCGGGTCGGCGCGGCCCAGCAGGTAGAGCGCCGCCGGGTAGTTGCTAAAACCCACCGGGATGAGGAACAGGAACACCGCGCGCAGCCACTCCTGGTAGATGCTCAGCGGGTAGCTGGCCATCTGCTCGCCGCCGAAGGTGAAGACATTGATCACCTCGGGCGTGGTGGTCGTCCAGAAGCAGAAGGTCGCCCCGATCACGATCAGGGCCAGGTAGATCAGGAAGCCGGAGAGCACGGTGACGGGCAGCAGCAGCAGCCGATCGGGCGTCCAGACGATCGGGATCTGGCTGAAGGCGTAGGCCAGCACGAGGGCGGCCTGGGCGGTGCGGCCAAGCCGGCGCAGCTGGAAGTCGGCGGTGAGCACCTGGAAGAAGGCGCCGAGCGGGCGGGCCAGGACGCCGTCGAAGGCGCCCATGACCATCATGCGCTCGAAGGGCGAGTCGAAGCCGCGCCCCACCATCTCGGCCAGGCTGAAGGCGAAGGAGGTGAGCCCATAGAGCAGCGCCACCTCAGCCAGGCCCCAGCCGCCCACCGAGCCGAAGCGCCCGAGCAGGATGGCGATCGTCGCGAACTCCAGGCCGGTGACGAGCAGAAAGCCCAGCAGCTCAAGCCAGAACGAGACGCGGTACTGCATCTGCGAGCGCACCCGCGCGCCGATGAGTGTGAGGTAGAGTTGGATCATTGTTCCTCCGTAGGGGCGGCTCGCGAGCCGCCCCTACCCCCCCTGCACGACAACTTTGCGCATCGCGGCGGCCTGCATGGCCAGCCCGAGGGCGGTGAGCGCCGCCGCCCAGGCCGCCTGGGTCGCCAGGGCGCGGGCGATCTGGGCGGGCGCGAGCTGGCCGAGGAAGATCTGCGTCGGCAGCCCGGTGATCGACTCGAAGGGCAGGGCGTGGACTAGCGCCTGGAGCGCCGGCGGGAAGAAGGCCACCGGCAGGATGAAGCCCGACAGGAAGGTCAGCATCACGTTTGACAGCAGGGTGACCCCGGTGCTATCCAGCAGCCAGAAGGCCGTCAGGTTGACCATGAAGCTGAAGGCGAAGGAGACCTGCATGGCCAGGATGATCGCCGGCAGGAAGGCCAGCAGGTCGGCCGGCGCGGGCAGGCGCGCCCCGAAGTAGAGCACCCCGACCAGGTAGGTGAGCGCGCCGCGGACGAGCAGGTTGAAGGCCCGCTCGCCGAAGGAGCGGCTCAGCCAGTAGAGGTAGAAGCTCCAGGGGCGGGACAGGTCGGTGATCACGTCGCCCGAGCGGATGGACTGGGAGATGCCGGCGCTGACGATCCAGGCCCCGCCGATCGAGATCAGCGACTGGGTCGTCCACGCGTAGCTGATCGCGTCGTTGAGGCTCAGCCCGGCCACCCGCCCGCCGCCCGCGTAGAGCGCCTGGTACACAAAGCAGACCAGGGCGCCGAAGAAGGCGTTGGTGATGATCCCGGCCAGGTAGGCGCTGCGGTAGGTCGTGGCCCGCCGGAAGGAGCGCGCGGCGACCGCGAGGTACAGTTCCATACGGTCATCCATCTCAAAACTCGTAGTGTGGTACGGACATGCTGGCTTTGCCAGCATGTCCGTACCACACTACATCTCCTCAACGCCGAGAGGCGCCAGGACAGCCCGAGGGGGTGTCGAGGCGCATGTGCAGTTCCGTCTGGCCGCGCAGCCGCAGCCAGCATACCCTAGCCCCAGAGGGCCGGCATCGGTCTGAAGGGCGATTGTCGCCGGCGCACGCCCAGATAGCCGCAGTGCGTAGCTGAGCTACACACAGCGGCTATCTGGGGAGGCGGGCCGCGCGCAGGCTAGACGCGCACGAAGGCCGACATGATCACGATATCGTGGAGGTTGCCATCGCGGTCGATCGCGTGGCGGGCGAGCTGGCCCTCCACGGCGAAGCCGAGGTGGCTGAAGATCGCCTGGCCCGCCGTCAGGGCGGCCAGCATCTCCACCGTCACCTTGGCGGCGCCGAGCTCGCGGGCCGCATCGACGATCGCCTGGGCCATAAACATGCCCAGGCCGCTGCGGCGCCAGCCCCGGTCGACGATCAGGCGGATGTTCGCCACGTGGTAGGACCAGCCGGGCAGGCGCAGCGCGCCGCTGTACGCGACGATCGACCCATCGTCGGTGACGGCCACAACCTGCCGCCAGTTCTCAGCGGCGTTGGCATTGATCAGGCGGGTAATAATCTCAGGGTTCTGAAAATCATCCTCGAGGTACAGCAGATCATTTTTCGGCAGGCCCAGACCAAAGTTCGATAGAGCGGCGCGATCCTGCTCCATCAGCGGGCGAATGGTCACGGTCCGGCCATCTTTGAGTGCTACGCTGCCGACCGCCTCAATGCGCTGCGACATGATCTGTCTCCTATGGAAATAGCGTTGGGGATGTTTCAGCTCTCGGGAAGTGAGATAGGTGAACTGTATCACAGATAGTTACACCTGAGTTACTTCGCTCGTGCGGTAGTCGCACCACCATTCTTTGCTGCACATAGCACAATCTGTTGCAAATCCCCCCCTGCCCAGGCCAACAATACTGGTATAATAACACCTATCCCAGCTACGACAAGGCAACCGGCAAGAGAGAGCGCTGAATCGTGCGTGCCAGAGCACGCTGAGGGAGCACATTGCCTAAGCTATGCGCCGAGCAGGGGTTGTGCCCATTCACTCACGCCCATATTCGCCGTATGTCATGTGCTAGCGTGCCCGAAATCGACAAGGAGGTCATAGCATGAGTAGCGATCGTGAGGTCGTCGTCCTCAGTGGTGTTCGGACCGCCATCGGCAGCTTTGGCGGTGGACTCAAGGATCAGCCGCCGTCAGAGCTGGCGGCCATGATCGTGCGCGAGGCGGTGGCGCGAGCCGGGGTGGACCCAGCCGAGGTGGGGCACGCCGTCTTCGGCCATGTGATCAACACTGAGCCGCACGATATGTACCTCGCACGCGTGGCCGCCGTCAAGGGCGGCCTTCCCGTAGAGACGCCGGCCTTCAATGTGAACCGGCTCTGCGGGAGCGGGCTCCAGGCGATTGTGTCGGCGGCCCAGGCGATCATGCTGGGCGACGTCGACGCGGCGGTGGCCGGCGGGGCCGAGGTGATGAGCCGCAGCCCCTACACCGTGCCGGCGATGCGCTGGGGCGCCCGCATGAACGACGCCAAGATGGTGGACATGCTGGTCGGCGGCCTGTCCGACCCCTTCGACGACTGCCACATGGGCGTCACCGCCGAGAACGTGGCGGCGAAGTGGCAGATCAGCCGCGAGGAGCAGGACGCCCTGGCGGTCGAGAGCCACCAGCGCGCGGTGCGCGCGATCGATGGCGGCTTCTTCAAGAGCCAGATCATGCCGGTGGAGCTGAAGGTGAAGGGCGGCACGACCCTCTTCGACACCGACGAGAATGTCCGCCGCGACGCCTCGATCGAGCGAATGGCCAAGCTGCGGCCGGTCTTCCAGAAGGACGGCTCGGTGACGGCGGGCAACGCCTCCAGCATCAACGATGCGGCGGCGGCGGTGGTGCTGATGGAGCGTGGCGCGGCCGAGCGGCGCGGCTACAAGCCCCTGGCGCGGCTGGTGGGCTATAGCCACGCCGCCGTCGAGCCGAAGTACATGGGCATCGGCCCGGTGCCGGCGGTGCGCAAGCTGCTGGAGCGCACCGGCATGTCGCTCGGCGACATCGACCTGTTCGAGGTGAACGAGGCCTTCGCCGCCCAGGCCCTGGCCGTGGCCAAGGACCTGGAGCTGCCGATGGACAAGACCAACCCCAACGGCAGCGGCATCTCGCTGGGCCACCCGATCGGGGCCACCGGGGCGCTGCTCAGCGTCAAGGCCATCTACGAGCTGCAGCGCACCGGCGGGCGCTACGCCCTCGTCACCATGTGCATCGGCGGCGGCCAGGGCATCGCGGCGATCTTCGAGCGGATCTAGGAAGTCGTCGGGGCGCAGCAGTGTTGCGCTGCTGCGCCCTTACAGAGAGGAGTTAGCGCAATGGGCAAGCTTGACGGGAAGGTGGCGGTGGTGACGGGGGCGTCGCGGGGGATCGGGCGGGCGATCGTGGTGCTGCTGGCGAAGGAGGGCGCGCAGGTCGCCATCAACTACAACAACGATATCGCGGGCGCGCAGGAGGTGGCCGATGAGATCGCGGCCTTCGGGGGCACCGCGATGCTCGCCCAGGCGGATGTCTCAGACTCGGACCAGGCCCGCGCAATGATCAAGAAGGTTGCCGAAACCTGGGGTCGGCTGGACGTGCTGGTGAATAACGCCGGCATCACCCGCGACAAGTCGATGCGCAAGCTGACTGATGATGACTGGATGACGGTGCTCACCACCAATCTGAACAGCGTCTACTGGTGTACCTCGGCGGCCATGCCGATCATGATCGAGCAGAAGTACGGCCGGGTGATCAACCTCAGCTCGTACGTGGGGCAGGCCGGCAACTTCGGCCAGGCGAACTACGCCGCGTCGAAGGGCGGGATCATCGCCTTCACCAAGACGGCGGCGATCGAGCTGGCCAAGTACAACATCACGGTCAACGCGCTGGCCCCCGGCTTCACCCTGACCGATATGCTCTCGAAGGTGGCCGAATCCGTCCAGGATCAGATCAAGTCCAAGATCCCGATGGGCCGCTTCGGCATGCCCGAGGAGATGGCCAAGGCGGTGCTGTTCCTCGCCGCCGACGCCGACTACATCACCGGGCAGCAGATCAATGTGAACGGGGGGGTATTTATGTAATGTTGAATGATGAATTGTGAATGTTGAATGTCGGACATTCAGCATTCAGCATTCAACATTCAACATTTAACATTCTCTACTTCCCGCTCTTCTCAATGATCTCCTTGACGTCATCGGAGTAGCCCTGCCATGCCTGGCGCATCTCCCGGCTCAGGCGCTGCTGGGTTCTGATGGTGTCGGCGACAGCCTGCTCTGCGGAGTTGCGCAGGCTGCGGCTGTAGTCCCAGTTTTTCAGCACGACATCGAAGGCCATGTCGGTGCTGGTGGTCAGGAGATCGTTCCAGGCCTGCACCGAGCGGAGCATCATATCGGCCGCGCCAGCGTAGGGCTGGCGCGGCTCCTCCTCCGGAGGCGTGGTATCATCGCTCATGGCTTGTATCCCTCAAGAGTACAATAGCCCTATACAGGCCGCTCTATGTGATATACGTGTGTACGCCCCGGCGGCGACGCCGCCGGGCACAGGTGTATGGTACGCCAGGTGGTTACAGATGAGTTCAGCGGCAACGGGGCCGGCGGGAGCGGGCTGCTGCTCACCCGCCTGACTCCGCCCGCCCAGCCCGCGCGACTGCTGCGCCGCAGCCGCGTGGAGGCGCTGCTCGCCGAGACGATGGAGTACCCGCTGACGACCGTGGCGGCGCCGGCGGGCAGTGGGAAGACGGTGGCGCTGGCGGCGCTGGCGATCTATGGCGGCTGGCCGGCGGCGTGGTGCCGGATCAGCGCCGAGGACGACCCGCGCCTGCTGCTGCGCCACCTCGCGGCCGCCTTCCGCCCGGTGGTCACGATCAACGAGGCGCGGATCGGCTCGCTGGCCGACTCCGGCAACCTGCCTGCAGCCCTCGACACCCTGGTGAACGAGCTGGCAGCCGCCCTCGATGATGAGACGCTGCTCGTGCTCGACGACTACCACCTGGCGGATGATCGACCGGGGCTGCGGGCGATCATCGAGCGGCTGACGGCGGTGCAGCCCCTGCGCCTGCACCTGGCCCTATCCACGCGGGCCGCGCCGACTCTGCCGGGGATCGACACCGCGCGCCTGCGCGGCGAGCTCCTGGAGCTCGGGCCTGCGGATCTGGCCTTCACCTCGGCCGAGCTGAGAAACCTCTGCGCCCGGGCCAGCCAGCCGCCGCCCGCCGATGCCGATGAGATCGTCGCGGCCGCGTGCGGGTGGCCGCTCGCGATGCAGACCGCCCTCGGGGCCGGCGACTGGCGGGCCGCCCTCGGGCTGCGCGCCAGCGACACGCACGCCGCGCCCCTGGACGCCTACCTGGCCGATGAGGTGCTCGGCGATCTCCCCGGCGAGCTGCGCGGCTTTGTCCTGCGCGCCTCGGCGCTGCGCCGGCTTGAGCCAGAGGCCGCAGCGCTGCTGACCGACGGCGCCACGGCCGCCGAGCTGATCGCCACGATCCGACGGCGCAGGCTCTTCCTCTCAGACACGCCCGAGGGTCCCCCAACCTTCCAGCCGATCTTCCACGCCTTTCTGGTGCGCCGCGCCCGGGCCGAAGTCGCTAACTGGCACGATCTGCACCTGCGGCTGAGCGAGCACTACCGCGCCCACGCCGATGATGAGGCGGTGCTGCACCACCTGGCGGCCGCCGGCGACTCGCGGGCCGTGGGGGCGCTGGCGACGGCGGCGGAGGCCATGTTCGCCACCGGCCAGCCCGAGCGCGCCCTGGCCTGGGTGCGACACCTGCGCCCGCTCATGGGCGAGCCGCCGGCGCTGATCGAGGTGCAGGCGGCCGCCCTGCGCCACCTGGACGTCTTCGACGCCGCACTCGCCGCCTACGGCGCCGCCGAGGCGGCCTTCGCCGCCGTCGGCGATGTCGACGGCCAGGTGCGCGCCCTGCGCGGCCAGGCCGAGGTCTACCTCGACACCGTGCAGCCCGCCCCGGCGACCAACCTGCTCAAGCGGGCGCTGAAGCTGCTGCCCCGCGAGCGGGCCGCCAGCCGGGCCAGCATCCTGCGGCTCCAGGCCGAGAACTGGGCCAACCGCGGTCGGGCCGATGTCGCGCTGATCCTTGAGCGGGCCGCGCGGGAGCAGGAGGCAGGAGGCAGGAGGCAGGAGGCAGGAGGCAGGAGGCAGGAGGCGAGCTCCGTCGAGCAGCTGCCGGCCCGCCTGCTGCTGCGCGCCGGGCGGCTCGACGAGGCCCGCAGGCAGCTTGAGGACCAGCTGCGCAGCGACGCGGCGGGCGACCCGGTGCGGCAGACTGGCGCCCACCGTGAGCCGCTGCTGCTGCTCTCGCTGATCTACGCCATGCTCGGCGGCGGCGCCCGCGCCCTGGCGATGGCCCGGCGCAGCCTGGAGGATGCCCAGCAGGCCGGGGCGCGGCTCACCGAGGCGATCGCCGAGCTGCGCCTCGGCCACGCCTATCAGCTTGTGGCCACCAGCGACACGGCCCCGGCCCAGGCCCGCTACACGGCCGGCATGCAGCTGATCGGCGAGGTGGGCGTGGCCCGCACCCGCGCCGAGGGGCTGATGGGGCAGACCCTGCTCCACGGACACGCCGGCGACCTGGTGCGCGCCGAGATCGAGGCCAAGGATGGGCTCCAGATCGCCGCCGCCGCCGGCGATGAGTGGACCGCCGCCTGCCTGATGCTCGCCCTCGGCGGCGCGGCGGCCGCCATGGGCGATGAGCGCGCGGCCCACTGGCTCGACCAGGCCCATGCCCGGTTCGCCCGCGGCGGCGATGTCTACGGCCAGGCGATCGTCCACCTCTGGCGCGCCCTGAGCGCCCTACGCACCGCCGACACGGCCCGCGCCGACCCTGAGATCGTCGCCCTGCTCGACCTGGTGGCGGCCCAGGGCTATGTGGGCGTGCTGATCGCGCCCAGCCTGTTTGGCCCGCGCGATATGGCCACGATCGTGCCGCTCCTGCTGCGCGGGCGCGGCATCTCGCGCCACGTCGAGCTGGCCCGCCAGCTGCTCCGCCAGGGCTTCCCCAACATCGCCGCCGACGACGCGGTGGAGGACTACCACCCCGGCTACACGCTGCGGGTGCAGATGCTCGGCACCTTCCGCGTCTGGCGCGGCGCCCACGAGATCCAGGCCCGCGAGTGGCAGCGCGAGAAGGCCCGCCAGCTCTTCCAGCTGCTGCTCACCTACCGCGGCCACTGGATCCAGCGCGAGCAGATCTGCGCCTGGCTCTGGCCCGAGGCCGACCTCGACGCCGCCGAGCGCCAGTTTAAGGTGACGCTGAACGCCCTCAACGCCGCCCTGGAGCCGCACCGCCCGCCGCGCGTCCAGCCCTTCTTCATCCGCCGCCAGGGCCTCGCCTACAGCTTCGCCCCATCCTACGGCGTCTGGATCGATGTGGACGAGTTCGAGCTGCGCGTGGCCGGAACCGCCGCCCGCGATGACCCCGACTTTGCCCGCCGCAACGCCCAGATCGCCGTCCAGCTCTATCGGGGCGACTACCTGGCCGAGTCGCTCTACGACCTCTGGACGATCGAGGAGCGCGAGCGCCTGATCGCCCGCTACCTCGCCACCGCCGTCGGCCACGCCCAGCGGCTCAGCGACGACGGTGAGCAGGCCCAGGCGATCCAGCTCTGCGAGCGGGTGCTCCGCCACGACAGCGTCTACGAAGAGGCCTACCAGACCCTCATGCGCGCCCACGCCCGCGCCGGGAGCCGCTCTCAGGCGATGCGCAGCTACACCCGCTGCGCCCAGACGCTCCGCAGCGATATGGGCATCGAGCCGCTCCCCGAGACGGTCGCCCTCTATGAGAGGGTCAAGCGTAATGAGCCGATCTGAGCGCTGAGCGCTGAGTGCTGAGCGTTGAGCGTGTTACGCTCTGCGCTCTCCTATGTGGGTTGACAACTTCTCGTGAATGTTGTAACTTAGTCACTAATAGTCAAACCTGACTATTACAGCGACACGTGACAGACGCATAGGTGCCGAAAGGCCGAGAAAGTCCTGGTATGCTGCTCATCTTCAACATCCACCGTATCTTTGGGGAGATGATCCTGCCGCTGCTCATCGTCGCGGTGGCGATCTACATGACCGTGGTGTACAAGCCGGGGGCGGCCCGCGGGCCGATCGAGCGATTCTTCCCGGTGCTCGTCGACCTCCAGGTGACGCTCGGCGTCATCTACTGGGTCTTTCTGCTGACTCTGCCAGGGGGGATGGCGCGCTACATGGGCTTCCCCTTCATCCTGCACCCGATCCTGGGCCTGATCGCGGCCGGGCTGGCGCACATGGCCCTGGGCGCCAAGAACCCCCTGCGCGCGCTCGGCCGCTGGGCGCCGATGGCCTCCCTCGTCGTGCTGCTCATCCTGGTGCTGAGCAATATCATGATCGCGGTCATATCGAGGGGCGGCCCAGCCTAGTGCGCTTTCAGCGCAGGGGTTAGGAGTTGGGAGTCGGGGGTTAGGCGTCACGATGAGACAGCACGCAGCATCTTGTCCAAAAAGGCTGCTTGAATCTACACGAGACACCCTGCCCGAGGCCCACACCACCCGCACCGGGGCCGGCGCCACACACATGGTGCCGGCCCCTTGCTACTCCCCGCTCTGGCGATCATAGTTCCGCAGGATCATCCCGCTGTACGGGCGCATGCCCAGCCGCTCATAGAAGGGCTGCACGTCGGCGTCGCAGATCAGGTCGATCATATAGATCTGCCGCAGCGCAGCGAGCATGCGCCGCAGCAGCTCGCTGCCGACTCCCCGGCCCTGGTGGCCCGGCAGCACCTCCAGGTGCGGGATGTAGGCGCAGGAGACCCCGTCGCTCACGGCGGTGATGAAGCCGACGACCGGCCCACGCTCGCCCTCGCGGGCCAGCACCACATGGCTGCTGCCGGCCAGGATGCGCAGGTGGGTCGCCGGCGCGGGCGGGCTCGGCCAGCCGACGAAGAAGCCCTGGAGATGCGAGGCGTCCACGCCGGTGAGGCTGTTCTGGTACATGACCATCTTGGTGCTCCACGTTTGCTCTGCGCTCTGCGCCCTGCTCTACCCCCCGGCCAGGGCGGCCAGCAGATCGCCCTCGCCAGGGTCGGGCCGGCGGCTCAGGGCGGCGGCCTGCGCGCCCAGTGCATCGTAGGCCTCGTCCAGGGTCGTCGGCCGCATGCGCAGGGTGTCGCCGGGGAGCAGCTGGGCCGCCAGGGGCATGTCGGCGCTGATCAGCGCGCCGATCACCGGGTAGCCCCCGGTGGTCTGGGCGTCAGCCATGAGCAGGATGGGCGCGCCGTCGGGGGGCACCTGGATGGTGCCGGGGATGACGCCGAGCGAGGGCAGGCTGCACGGCCGGGCGTAGGGCAGGCGCAGGCCCTCCAGGCGGTAGCCCATACGGTTCGACGTATCGCTGACCCGCAGGGTCGCGGCGGCCAACGTAGACAGGGCGTCGGACGCGAAGCACTCCAGGTGCGGCCCGGGGATGATCCGCAGTCTCGGCTCCGCGCAGTAGGGCGGGCGGGCGGACTCGGGCCAGCGCTGGCCGATCAGGGGGACGAGGCTGGCCGCCGTATCGCCCAGCGGCAGCTGGTCGCTGGCGCGGAGCGGGCGGCCGTCCATGCCGCCGAATCCACCGGCGAGGTCGGTGGCCCGCGAGCCGAGGACAAGCGGCACGCCCACGCCGCCGGCGACGGCCAGGTAGGCCCGCGCGCCCCACGCATGCCGGCGCCCCTCCAGCGTCAGGGTCGCGCCGGCGCTGACGAAGACCGCCGTCCAGAGCGGGATGGGCCGGCCGTCCAGGCGCGCCCCGAGGTCGGCGCCGGCCAGGGCGATGATCATCGAGCGCTGCATGAGCAGGCGCGCCCCGCCGGCGGTGATCTCGACCCCGGCGGCGGCGAGCGGGTTGCCCACCAGCTCGTTCGCGGCGGCGAGGGCGAAGGGGTCGAGCGCGCCGCCCGGCGAGACCCCGTAGCGCCGTGCGCCGGGCCGGCCGATGTCCTGGACGGTCATGAGCGGGCCGGCGGAGATGATCTCGATTGCAGATTGCAGATTGTAGATTGCAGATTGTTCGGGCATTGGGTCCTCCTCGTCTGGGCGATCTCTTGTGCAATCTGCAATCTGCAATCTGCAATCTACAATGACACAAACTGCACCATATCGCCGGGGGCGAGGGCGGCGGGGGGGCGGGCCTGCGGGTCAAACAGGCGCACGTCGGTGCGGCCGATCAGGTGCCAGCCGCCGGGCAGCCGGGCGGGGTAGATCCCGCTCAGGCCGGCGGCGATCGCCACGGAGCCGGCGGGCACAGCGCTGCGCGGGGTGGCCCGGCGCGGGATGCGCAGGGAATCGGGCAGCGGGCCGATGTAGGGGTAGCCCGGCGCAAAGCCGATCATCATCACGCGGTAGGGGCCGGCGCAGTGGAGCGCGACCAGCTCGGCGGGGGAGATGTCGAGGGTCCTGGCGGCGCCCTCCAGATCAGGCCCGTCGTCGCCGCCGTAGCGCACCGGGACGCGCACCACCCTCCCGGCGCCCTGGTCGCCGGCGGAGACGCCGGCGGAGACCAGGGCGCGCAGGTGGCACTCGACGCCGGCGTAGCTGACCGCGAGCGGGTCGAAGCAGACGAGCAGCGAGGCGATGGCGGGCACGACGGCGCGCAGCCAGATCGGCGGGCCGGCCTCAAGGGCGGCGGCCAGATCGAGGGCGGCCCGGTTGGCCGCCCCGCCGTCGTCCTCGGCCTCCATCAGCAGTGCGGAGTCGCCCATCGGGCGGAAGATCCAGCTCATATAGATATCATGTAGGGCCGAAGCATCAGGGTTGGCGCAGAGCGCCAACCCTGATGCTTCGACCCTACCTTTAAATCACATACAGCAAGATCGCGAAGAAGTGCAAGGTGCTGCCCGCCAGCACAAAGAGGTGCCAGATCGCGTGGTGGTAGGGCAGGCGGCGCCAGACGTAGAAGATCACGCCGAGGGTGTAGGCCAGGCCGCCCGCCGCCAGCAGGATGACCCCGGGCAGCGACAGGGCGTCCAGCAGCGGGCGGGCCGCGATCACCACCGCCCAGCCCATACCGATGTACAGGGCGAGCGAGATCGCGACGTGCCGGCGCAGCAGGGTGGTCTGGAAGGCGACGCCGAAGAGGGCCAGCCCCCAGACGATCCCGAAGAGCGTCCAGCCGAGCGTGCCGCGCAGCGTGACCAGGGTGAAGGGCGTGTAGGTGCCGGCGATCAGCAGGAAGATCGCCGAGTGGTCGAAGACGCGCAGCGCCTGGCTCACCCGCGGCCCCTGGATGCTGTGGTAGAGCGTGGAGAAGAGGTAGAGGAAGATCAGGGTGGCCCCGTAGATGCTGACGCTGACGATCTGCCAGGCGTCGCCGTTGAGGCTGGCGAAGGCCACCAGCACCGCGAGCCCGGCGATCGAGAGCGCCGCCCCGATCCCGTGGGTCACGGCATTGGCGATGATCTCGCCCAGGCTGAATCGCGATGCGTTGCCGGTTGTCTGCATAGAGACACCTCTTTCATAGGTCAGGCGAGCTCTGCCGGTTTGACGCGGCGCGTCGTAGATTGTTGCACAACCCTTCAGTAGGGGCGGATCTCGATGCCAGCGGCGACGAGCCCCGCGCGCAGGGCGGCGGCCCGCGCGGCGGCGCCGGGGGTGTCGCCGTGGATGCAGAGGGTGTCGGCCCAGATCGGCACCTGGAGCCCATCGACGCTGAGGGCGAACCCGCTATCGATAATACTCATGGCCTGCTGCAAGTTCCGGGCCGGGTCGGTGATCAGCGAGTCTGGCAGGCTCCGGCTGCGCAGGCTGCCGTCCGGCTCGTAGGCCCGGTCGGCGAAGGCCTCGCGGGCCACCCGCAGGCCGGCCTCCTCGCCGGCCGAGATCATCGCGGAGCCGGCCAGCCCCACCAGCACCAGGTCGCGGCTGAAGGCGGCCACGGCGCGGGCGATGGCCTGGGCGATCAGCGGGGCGCGCGCGGCGTCGTTGTAGAGCGCGCCGTGGGCCTTCATGTGGCGCAGCTCCACGCCCTCGGCGCGGGCGATGGCGTGCAGGGCGCCGAGCTGGGCCAGCACCATATCCTCGATCTCGGCGGGGTCCATCGGGATGCTGCGCCGCCCGAAGCCCTGCAGGTCGGGGTAGCCGGGGTGGGCGCCCACGGACACGCCGAGCTCCTTGCAGCGCCGCACCGTCCGCCGCATGGTCGCCGGGTCGCCGGCGTGGCCGCCGCAGGCCACGTTCGCCGAGGTGACGTGGGGCAGCAGCGCGGAGTCGTCGCCCATGGGCCAGGGGCCGAAGCTCTCGCCACAGTCGCAGTTCAGGTCGATAGCTGGCATAGGTGTTGCGTGTTAGGTGTTGAGCGTTGAGTGTGACTCGTCGCTCAATCTGCAATCTGCAATCTGCAATCGCACAGGGGAGGGTAGCACAGGGCCGGGATTTGCGCAATGGTATACTGAGGAATAGAGATGGCCAGCAGCCCTCACCCAGGAGGACACACATGGCAGTGGCGATGGAGAAAACCCGGATGAGCATGAAGATCGCCGGCGAGGAGACCGAGATTGACCTTGCCATCCTCCAGGGCTCGTGGAGCGTTGAGCAGTACCTCGGGCTGACCGACCAGACCAATCGCCTGATGGAGTATACCGACGGGGTTATTGAGGTGCTGCCGATGCCGACGCAACAACATCAGATGATTCTGGCATTTCTCTACCGGATGTTTTTTGCCTTTGTTGACCAGATGAACGGCACGGTGCTCTTCGCCCCGCTGCGCGTCCAGATCCGGCATGAGCGGTACCGCGAGCCCGACCTTATGCTGCTTCGCAGCGCCGACGATCCGCGCGCCCAGAACCGCTTCTGGCTCGGCGCGGATCTCGTGGTCGAGATCGTCAGCGATGATCACCCGGAGCGCGACACGGTGGAGAAGGTGGCGGACTATGCCGAGGCTGGCATCCCCGAGTACTGGATCGTCAGCCCGCTCGGCGGGACGATCAGCGTGCTGACGCTGGTCGGCGATGCCTATGTGGCCCACGGGGTGTTTCGCTCTGGCGAGCGGGCCGACTCAATGCTGCTGGACGGCTTTAGCGTGAGCGTCGATGAGGTGTTCGCCGCCAGGTAGATTGTCATCTGCGCGATGAGCCGCCTGACAGCAGCAGAGTTTTGCTGTGCTATACTTTCGTTAAAGGGCTTAACCAATTATTGAGGAAAGGTTGCGGGCGCGTGGCGCCTGCGGAGGATCACGCACCATGGAGAGCACCCGCACGCGGGAAGCGATGCCCGAGTTTGACCCGTTCGAGCGCGACGACAAGCCCGCGCACGAGTGTGGCATCTTCGGGATCGTCGCCCCCGACGCCGATGTCGCACGGCTGACCTTCTTCGGCCTCTACGCGCTCCAGCACCGCGGCCAGGAGAGCGCCGGCATCGCCGTGTCAAACGGCCGCGGGCTGCGCTACTATAAGCAGATGGGCCTGGTCTCGCATGTGTTCAACGAGGACAACCTGCGCCCGCTGGTCGGCCACTTCGCCATCGGCCACACCCGCTACTCCACCACCGGCTCCTCAAAGCTGGAGAACGCCCAGCCCTTTGTGGTCGAGAGCGCCCTCGGCCCGCTCGCCGTGGGCCACAACGGCAACCTGAGCAACGCCGCCGCGCTGCGCCGCGAGCTGCTCCTGCGCGGCGTGGGCCTGACCAGCACGAGCGACTCGGAGGTGATCACCCAGATGCTCGCCGGCGGCGAGGGCCGCACCTGGGAGGAGAAGCTGCGGGTGTTTATGGTGCGCGCCCAGGGGGCCTACTGCCTGACGGTGCTGACCCGCGACGCGCTCTTCGCTGTGCGCGACCCCTGGGGCCTGCACCCGCTCTGCCTGGGCCGCCTCGGCGACCGGGGCTGGGTGGTGGCGTCCGAGAGCTGCGCCCTCGGCACGATCGGCGCACAGTTTGTGCGCGAGGTGGAGCCGGGCGAGATCCTGATGCTTACCGAGGAGGGGCCGCAGGTGATCGCGCGCATGCCGGCCGCGCGGTCGGCCGCCTGCCTCTTCGAGTATATCTACTTCGCCCGCCCCGACAGCGTGCTGCAGGGGGCCTCGCTGCACGCCGTGCGCGTCTCGCAGGGCCGCGAGCTGGCCCGCGAGTCGCCCGCCGATGCCGACGTGGTCATCCCGGTGCCCGACAGCGCCGTGCCCGCCGCGATCGGCTACGCCCAGGAGTCGGGAATCCCCTACTCCGAGGGCCTGATCAAGAACCGCTACATCGGGCGCACCTTCATCCAGCCCGACGACCAGCTGCGCAAGGTGGGCATCTCGCTGAAGTTCAACGCCCTGGCCGAGAACCTGGCCGGCAAACGGGTGGTGCTGATCGACGACAGCATCGTGCGCGGCAACACCTCCGGCCCGATCGTGCGCCTGCTGCGCGAGGCCGGCGCCACCGAGGTGCATATCCGCGTCTGCTCGCCGCCCATCCGCCACCCCTGCTTCCTCGGCGTCGATATGGCCAGCTACCCCGAGCTGATCGCCCACCGCATGAGCATCCCCGAGATCCAGCGCCACCTCGGCGCCGACAGCCTGGCCTACCTCAGCCTCGACGGCCTCATCCGCTCGACCCGCCGCGAGCCGGGGAACTTCTGCAAGGGCTGCTTCATCGGCGAGTACCCGGTGGATATTGAGGTGCTGGATAAAGAGCTGTTTGAGGTGAGGTGAAGAGAGAGGTATGGAGAGAGTTTCACTCTCTCCATACCTCTCTCTGAGGAGCGAAGCGACATGACGCGCGCCCGCGATCTTGGCATTGCTATCGGCGACCTGCCGACCGGCCCGTTGAACGCGATCACCGACGTGCCGGGGGTGCTGGTCGGCCACACCACCCTGATCTACGACCAGCCGCGGGTGGCCCGCACCGGCGTGACGATGATCGTCCCCCGCGACGGCGGGATCTGGTCGGATCACGCCTTCGCCGCCTACCACGTCTACAACGGCAACGGCGAGATGACCGGCCTGCCCTGGATCGATGAGTCGGGCATGATCGGCGCGCCGATCGGGATCACCAACACGCACCAGGTGGGCGTCGTGCGCGACGCGATCATCCGCTATGCGGTGGACCGCGAGCTCTACGAGAGCTTCTTCCTGCCGGTGGTGGCGGAGACCTACGACGGCCACCTGAACGACATCGGTGCCTTCCACGTGACGACGGAGCACGCGATCGCGGCGATCGATGCGGCCCGCGGCGGCGCGGTGGCCGAGGGCAATGTGGGCGGCGGCACCGGCATGAACTGCCACGAGTTCAAGGGCGGCATCGGCACCGCCTCACGGGTGGCCCAGACGCAGAGCGGCCCCTTCACCGTGGGCGTGCTGGTGCAGACCAACTACGGCCTGCGCGGCGATCTGCGGGTGGACGGGGTGCCGGTCGGGCGGCTGATCGGCCCCGAGGTCGTGCCGACGCCCTGGCCCAGACACGACTCGTCCAGCTCGATCATCGTGATCATCGCCACGGACGCGCCGCTGCTGCCGGTGCAGTGCCGGCGGCTCGCCCAGCGCGCCACCACCGGGCTGGCCCGCGTGGGCGGCTACGGCCACAACTCCAGCGGCGATATCTTCCTGGCCTTCGCCACCGGCAACCACCTGCCGGCCGGCCCCGCCGGCCCCTACAACCTGCGCATGCTGCCCCACGAGCAGATCGACCCGCTCTTCCACGGCGTGGCCGAGGCCACCGAGGAGGCCATCCTCAACGCCCTCTGCGCCGCCGAGACGATCACGGGCTTCCAGGGCCGCGTCTCCCGCGCCCTGCCCCACGACCTGCTGCGCGAGATCATGGCGGGGAGGTAGGACGCAGCACGCTGCGTCCCTACGCGCCGCCCCCACACCGATAACCTCCGCTTAACATCTCCTTCACGGGCCGATCACACACCGGTGCTACACTCGGCTGCACTGTGTTTGCGCGAGGCAGTTCGAGCCGTGCCGCTCACCGAGACGCGCCCCCACCAGGACAGAGCTGTCTGTGGGCGGCCCGGCTGATCGTGCCCGCCGGCGCAGCAGATTCTCTACGCTGTCCGAGAAGGAGAGAACCCGTGAGCACCGACGATACCCTGAAGAAGAAGCGCGTGCTGGAGCTGAGCCGCCGCCAGTTCCTGCGCCTGAGCAGCCTGAGCGGGATGGGCATCGCCCTGGCGGCCTGCGGGGCCGCCCCGGCGGCCCCGGCCGCCACGACGGCCCCGGCCGCCGCCGCCGCCACCGCCGTCCCTGGCCCGCTCCCGGCCGCCCCGGCCGCCGGCCCGATCGACCTCGCCGCCGCCGGCGGCATGGACAAGCTGATCGAGCTGGCCAAGGCCGAGGCCGAGCTCTCGACGATCGCCCTGCCCGACAGCTGGGCCAACTATGGCGAGATGAAGAAGGCATTTCTCGCCAAGTACCCCTTCCTCACGCACAACGACCTCAACCCCGACGGCAGCTCGGCCCAGGAGGTCGAGGCGATCAAGGCGAACGCCGGCAACAGCGGCCCGCAGAACCCCGATGTGATCGACGTCGGCTTCAACTGGGGCAGCCAGCTCAAGGCCGACAAGCTCGTCCAGCCCTACAAGGTGGCCACCTGGGACAGCATCCCGGCCACCCTGAAGGACCCCGACGGCTACTGGGTCGGCGACTACTACGGCGTGATGGCCTTCGAGGTCAACACCCAGGTGATCGCGAACCCGCCCCAGGACTGGGCCGACCTGCTGAAGCCCGAGTTCAAGGGCCAGATCGCGCTCGGCGGCGACCCGACCGGCGCGGCCCAGGCGATCTACTCGATCTGGGCGGCCGCCCTCTACAACGGCGGCTCGCTCGATGACCCCATGCCCGGCCTGGAGTTCTTCAAGAAGCTCAACGACGCCGGCAACCTACTGCCGGTGGTGGCCAGCCCGGCCACGGTGGCCAAGGGCGAGACGCCGATCACGCTACGCTGGACCTACAACGCCCTCAGCAACCGCGACCAGAACAAGGACGGCGTGGACATCGCGGTGATCATCCCCAAGAGCGGCTCGCTGGCCGGCCCCTACCTGCAGGCGATCAGCGCCTACGCGCCCCGCCCCCACGCCGCCCGGCTCTGGATGGAGTACCTCTACTCGGACGAGGGCCAGCTGACCTGGCTGAAGGGCTACGCCACCCCGGTCCGCTTCGACGACCTGAAGGCGCGCAAGGCCATCCCGCAGGATCTGCTCGACAAGCTGCCGACGACCGACGCCCCGGTGGCGGTGCCCAGCGAGGCCCAGATCGCGGCGGCCTTCGACACGATCGCCAAGGGCTGGCCCACCGTGGTCGGCGCGACGGTGAAGTAAATAGTGTAGGGCCGAAGCATTCGCAGCGGAAAGCCAGGTGTGCGGAGTCGCATGGCGGCGAATGCTTCGGCCCTACTATGGCGCAAATGATCTCCACCGAAACGACATATACGCCCGGGCCGCGCGCGGCGCCCAGGTGGCCCGGCATGGCCTGGCTGGGCGTGGTGCCCTTCCTGGCCTTCATCGTGGCATTCCTGCTCTGGCCGGCGGCATCGATCGTAGTGCGCAGCTTTCTCGATCAGCAGGGCCGGCTCACGCTCCAGAATATCGCCGACCTGAGCCAGCCCTTCATCGTCAGCTCGTATATCTACACCATCGAGCTGAGCGCGGTGACGGCGGCCGTGGGCGGGCTGTTCGGCCTGCTGCTGGCCTACGCGATCACGGTGGGCGGCCTGCCGAGCTGGGCGCGGGCCGGCCTGCTCGGCTTCTCAGGCGTGGCCTCGAACTTCGCCGGCATCCCGCTGGCCTTCGCCTTCATCGCCACCCTCGGACAGCTCGGCCTGGTGACCCAGTGGCTGAAGGGGATGGGGGTCAGCCTCTACCCGGCCTTCAGCCTGTACAGCTTCTGGGGCCTGGCGATCACCTACGTCTACTTCCAGATCCCGCTGATGGTGCTGATCATGGCCCCGGCCCTCGACGCGATGCGCCGCGACTGGCGCGAGGCCGCCGAGGGCCTGGGGGCGACCGGCTGGCAGTACTGGCGCTTCGTCGGCCTGCCCATCCTGCTGCCGGCGATCCTCGGCACCATGGCCCTGCTCTTCGGCAACGCCTTCGGCGCCCACGCCACCGCATTCGCCCTCACCGGCGGCGGCAGCCAGTCCAGCGTGGTCACCATCCTGATCGGCGCGCAGATCAGCAGCGACGCCCTGGCGAACCCCGGCCTCGGCAACGCCCTGGCCCTGGGCATGATCGTGATCATGACGATCACGATCGGGCTGTACTCCTGGCTCCAGCGGCTCTCGGAGCGGTGGAAGTAGTACAAATGTTGAATGTTGAATGTTGAATGAGCACTGCGGCATTCAACATTCAACATTCAACATTCAACATTAATTATGAAGCGCGCATCTTTTTGGCCCTGGCTCTGGCTGGCCCTCGGGGCGGCCTACTTTATCATCCCGCTGGCGGCGACGATGCAGTTCTCGCTCCAGGCCAAGCGCGGCACGCTGGGCTTCACGGCCTACGCCAACATCTTCCGCGACGGCAACTTCTTCAGCAGCTTCGCCTTCTCCTTCCAGACGGCCATGGCGACGATCCTGATCAGCGTGCTGCTGATCGTGCCGACGGCCTACTGGGTGCAGCTGCGCCTGCCGCAGGCCCGCCGGCTGATCGAGCTGCTGACCCTGCTGCCCTTTGTGGTGCCGGCGGTGGTGCTGGTCTTCAGCCTGGCCCGCACCTATAACGGCACGCCGCTGACGAATAGCCGCGAGGGCCTGCGCGTGCTGCTGACCGGGGCCTACGTGGTGCTCTCCTTCCCCTACATGTACCGCTCGGTGGACACCGGCCTGCGGGCGATCAACGTGCGCGCGCTGACCGAGGCGGCCCAGATCCTGGGCGCCGGCTGGCCGACCATCCTGCTGCGGGTGATCTTGCCGAACGTGCTGCTCTCGGTGCTCAGCGGGGCATTCATCACTTTCGCGATCGTCATGGGCGAGTTCACGATCGCCTCGCTGCTGGCCCAGCCCGCCTTCGGGCCGTACATCAGCCTGCTGAGCAGCAGCAAGGTCTACGAGCCCTCGGCGCTGGCGGTGGTCAGCTTCGCGCTGACCTGGGCCTCGATCGGGCTGATCCAGTTCCTCAGCCGGGGCACGCCCGGCCAGGGCCAGATGGCCGGGCCTCGCTAGGCGATTGCAGATTGCAGATTGCAGATTGGCGGCGGGTATAACCTATGAGCTTCCTTGAGATCAATGGCGTCCGCAAGACCTTCGGCCAGTCGGTGGCGGTTGAGCACTTTGAGCTGAGGGCCGAGCGCGGCGAGTTCGTCTCCTTCCTCGGGCCGAGCGGCTGCGGCAAGACGACGACGCTGCGCATGGTGGCCGGATTCGAGCGGCCGAGCGCCGGCCACATCCGGATCGACGGCGTCGATATGACCGACACGCCGCCAAATAAGCGCAAGATCGGCATGGTCTTCCAGTCCTACGCGCTCTTCCCAAACATGACGGTGGCCGACAACATCGGCTTCGGGATGCGGGTGGCCGGGCGGCCGCGCGCGGAGATCCGGGCCAGGGTGGATGAGATGCTCGGCCTCATCCACATGCCCGAGTTCGCCCGGCGCTACCCGGCCCAGCTCTCGGGCGGCCAGCAGCAGCGGGTGGCTCTGGCCCGCGCCCTGGCCGCGCAGCCCCAGCTGCTGCTGCTCGACGAGCCACTCTCGGCCCTCGACGCCAAGATCCGGCTCTCGCTGCGCCAGGAGATCCGGGCCATCCAGCGCCAGCTCAACATCACGACGATCTATGTGACCCACGACCAGGAGGAGGCCATGTCGCTCTCCGACCGGATCGTGGTGATGAACCGCGGGCGGATCGAGCAGATCGGCGGCCCCTTCGAGGTCTACAACTTCCCGCAGACCGGCTTCGTGGCCTCGTTCGTGGGCACCCTGAACGTGCTGCCGGCCGAGGTGGTGGACGCGGGCGCCGGGCGGGTGCGGGTGGACGGCCAGGAGATCGCCCTGGGCAAGCCGATCAGCGGCGGCGCGGCCGGGCAGCGCCTGTCGGTGGCCGTGCGCCCGGAGATCATCTCGCCCAACGGCGCCCACGGCCCGCAGGCCAACCAGCTGCGCGGCAGCGTCGAGGATGTGACCTTCCTGGGTGCGATCGTGCGGGTGCGGGTGCGCCTCGGCGCAAGCGCCGTCCACTTCGACGTGTTCAACAACCCGCACCTAGCCCCGCCGGCCCACGGCGATCTGGTGACACTGCGCTTCCCCGCAGAGTCGTGCATGGTGATCACTGAGGCACGGAATCACTGAGGCGCTGAGGATGATGAGTGCCTCAGCTCCTCAGCGCCTCAACTCCTCAGTGCCTCAGTGATTCCGTGCCTCAGTGATTCCGTGCCTCAGTGATGCTGTGGTATCATGGCCGGCTATGGAAGAACTAACGCTTGATATTCACGGGATCGCCCAGGGCGGCGACGGGGTTGGCAGAGTGGACGGCATGGTCGTCTTCGTCACGGGCGCGCTGCCCGGCGAGACGGTGCGCGTCCAGATCAGCGAGCGCCGCCAGAGCTACGCCCGCGGGTCGGTGGTCGAGGTGCTCCACGCCTCGCCCGACCGGGTCGATCCCATCACTGCCGACGACGGCCACGCCGCCTGGCAGCATATCGCCTACCCGGCCCAGCTGCGCCTGAAGGAGCAGATCATCCGCGAGCAGCTGGCCAAGCTGGCCGGCCTGAGCGCGCCGCCGGTCGCGCCGATCATCGCCGCCGCGCAGCCCTGGGGCTACCGCAACACCGCCCACCTGCACGTCGAGGGCGACCGGATCGGCTACCACTACTCCGGCAGCCGCCACGTCTCCGACCTGGAGCACGACCCGCTGCTGCTGCCGGCGCTGAACGAGGCCCTCGCGGGCCTGCGCGAGGTGCTGCCCACCTTTAAGTCGGCCGTCGAGGGGGTGACGCTGCGGGCCAGCGCGGCCTACGGCTACGCGGTGGGCCTGCTCCACGGCCACGACCGCTCCTCCCCGGCCAATCTGGCCGACCTGGCGGCGGCCTGGATCCTGCGCACACCCATCATGGCCGGTGTGGCCGTGGACGCGCCGGGCTACGATCAGCCGGCCCCGGTGGACATCCACGACGAGCTGGGCGGGGTGGCCTTCATCCTCAGCCCGGAGACCTTCTTCCAGGTGAACGCGCCCCAGGCCGAGCGCATGCTCGGCGTGATCCGCGAGCAGCTGGCCCTCCAGCCGGGCGAGCGACTGCTCGACGCCTACAGCGGCGCGGGCGCCTTCGCCATGCCGCTCTCGGCCGGCCTGGAGCGGGTGGTGGCGATCGAGGAGAGCCCCTCGGCGGTGGCCGACGGGGCGCGCAGCCTGCCCTACAACGGCATCGTCAACGTCGAGTTCATCCAGGCCGCCGCCGAGCGCGCCCTGCCCCGCATCGAGGGGCCCTTCGACGCGGCGATCGTTGACCCGCCCCGCCGCGGCTGCCACCCCGCCGTGCTGGAGGAGCTGGCCCGCCTGTCCCCGCAGCGGATCGCCTACATCTCCTGCCACCCCGGCATCCTCGCCCGCGACCTCGGCCCGCTCCTGAACGTCGGCTACCGGCTGGACCTCGTCCAGCCCGTGGATCTCTTCCCGCAGACGCCGCACGTCGAGTGTGTGGTTATCCTGCGGAAATAGCCGATAGCCGATAGCCGATAGCCGATAGCCCGGTCGCAATATCGGCTATCGGCTATCGGCTATCAGCTATCAGAAGCCCGCCGTCATGTCGGCGACCTGGAGGTAGCGATCCTTGATCGCGGCGAGCAGCGCCTCGTCCACCTCGGCGGCGTTGCGGTAGACCTGCTTGTCCAACATGCGCGCCTTCTCGCCGCCCGGCCAGATCCGCCAGGAGTCGTTGTCGATCACGTCGGCGACGATCAGTTCGCCCCCGGCCGGGCGGCCGAACTCGATCTTGAGATCGACCAGGGTCACGTCCTGCCTGGCCCAGGCCCGCGCCAGGGCCGCGCAGACCTCGCGGCCGACGGCGATCATGCGCTGGACATCCTCGGCCGAGGCGATGCCCTGGGACACGATCTCGCCCTCGCTGATCTGCGGGTCGTGGGCGGCGTCGTCCTTGAGGAAGAACTCGACCAGGGGCGGGTCGAAGGGCTGGCCCTCGGCGACGCCGGGGTTGCGGCGCAGGTAGGAGCCGGTGGCCAGGCGGCGCATGACCACCTCCAGGGGCAGCATCGCGCAGCGGCGCACCACGGTCATGTCGTCGGCGGGGGCGCCCACGAAGTGGGTGGCGATGCCCTCGCGCTCCAGGTAGGCCAGCACGTTAGCGGCGGTGCGCCCGGCGATCGCGCCCTTGCCCACGATCTCGCTGCGCCGCGCCCCGTCCCCCGCCGTGATCCCGTCCTTATGAAAGAGCACCACCAGTTCGGGGTCGTCCGGGTGGGCGTAGATACCCTTGGTCTTGCCCTCGGCAAGCTTCGCTCCCAGCTGCATATCCGCCTCCATTATATTCTCGCTCTGATGGGCGCGAGCTGCGCTCGCGCCCATCAGAGCATGATCTCCATCTCGTGCTGCTCATCGGCCACCACAAAGCCGGCCCGGTGGAAGGCCGCCGTCAGCGGGCTCTCGGCCGGCTCATTGACGCTGATCAAGCTGCGCGACCGGGCCTGGAGGCCGCGCAGCAGGGCGTAGGCCCCCTCGGCATCCCGCGCGCCCAGGTCGGCGATGCGCAGGCTCTCGGCGTCGCCGGAGACGAGGGCGTAGGCCAGGGCGGGGTCGGGCAGGGACAGGCCGCGCCGGCCGCCGGCCACCAGGAGGGCCGGCAGGTCGCGCTGCCAGGCGACGGGTGCCGGGTGCAGGGCGGCGAACTGGGAGAGCAGCGCCTCGGGCGGCATCTCGACGAGCGGCAGATCTGCGGGCTGCCAGTCGTCGCCGGGGCGCCAGCTCATGATCAGCAGGCGACGGGTGATCGCCAGGCCGGCGCGCTGGTAGGCCCGGATGGCCCGCTCGTTGCGGGTCAGCACCTCCAGGGTCAGCCTCCGCGCGCCGGATGACCGCGCGCGGGAGACCATCTCGGCGGTGAGGGCGTGGGCGAGGCCGAGGCCACGTTGGGCGGCCACCACGCCGAAGCCGCCGCACCAGGTCCGATCCCCGCGGCGGGCGATCAGCGTGATCCCGGCCGGCTCGCCGTCGGCCAGCAGCACCGGAGATGACCACAGGTCGATCTGCTCGACGCGCACGCGCACCGCCAGGGCCTCGGCCGTGGTGACGCCGGGGTAGTAGTAGCCCTCAAAGGAGCGGGTGAACAGGTCGGCGAGCGCCTCCAGCGAGAGCGCCGCCGCCGAGGTGTATGTTATGTCCATGGTATGCCCCCGTAGGGGCGCAGCAGTAGGATCGGCTCTGGCGCATAGCGCCAGAGCCGATCCTACTGCTACACCCCTACGAGCAATACTCCGGCGGTGGCCGTGACCTCGCCGACGTGGCGGGCCTCGGGGACGGAGGCCAGGGCGGCGGGCACATCCTCGGCGGGCACGATGGCAAGCATGCCCAGGCCCATGTTTAGGGCGTGGAAGGCCTCGCCCTCGGCCACCCCGCCCCGCTCCACCAGGTAGGTGAAGATCGGCGGGATGTCCCAGCTGCCCCGGCGGATCGTGGCCCCCATGCCCTCGGGCAGCGCGCGCGGCAGGTTGTCGAAGAGGCCGCCGCCGGTGATGTGGGCCAGGCCCTTGATCGTCACAGCGGCGCGCAGGGCGTCCACCTCGGCCAGGTAGCTGCGGTGGACGGCCAGCAGGGCCTCGCCGACACTCTGGCCGCCGAGCACCGCCGGCCGGGCGTCGTAGCCCTCGCCCGCCTCGGCGATCCGGCGGGCCAGTGAGTAGCCGTTGGTGTGCAGGCCAGATGAGGGCAGGGCCAGCACCGCGTCGCCGAGGGCGATGTCGGGCCGGGGCAGCAGCTGGGCGCGGCCCACCACGCCGATGATCGTGCCGGCCAGGTCGAAGGCCCCGGCCGCGTACACATCGGGCATCTCGGCCGTCTCCCCGCCGAGCAGGGCGCAGCCCACCGCCCGACAGGCCGCCGCCGCCCCGCCGACCACCGCAGCCACCTGCTCGGGGTCGAGCCGCGCCGAGGCGATGTAGTCGAGGAAGAAGAGCGGGCGCGCGCCCTGGACGAGGATATCGTTCACGCAGTGGTTGACCAGGTCCTGGCCGACGGTGTCGTAGCGGCCGAGCGCGGCGGCGACCAGGGTCTTCGTGCCGACGCCGTCGGTGCTGGCGACCAGGACGGGCTCCTCGATGCCGGCCAGAGCCAGGCCGGCGTCGAAGCAGCCGCCGAAGGCGCCCATGCCGGCCAGGACGGCCGGGCCGTGGGTGGCGCGCACCGAGGCGGCCATGAGGTGCTTGGCCCGGGTGGCCGCCGCGATATCGACGCCGGCGGCGGCATATGTGTCGCTCATAGGGGCTCCTTCTAGGAAGTCTGTCAGGGCGCAGCAGCGCGGCGCTGCTGCGCCCTTACTCCGCGAGCGCGGCGAGCAGCCGCGCGTAGGCCTCGCTCTGCGACTGGAAGACGTGCTGGACCTGGACGGTGGTGATGCTGAAGGCGCCGATCTCGCGCAGGTGGTCGATGGCGGGCAGCAGCTCCTCCTGGGGCACGGCCACATTCACCGCGTACCAGGGCGGCTCGGAGACACCCTCGGCGGCGAACTTGCTCCAGACGGGGGAGATCGTCGGCCCCTGGAGGCCGGCCAGCCCCTGGCGCGCCGTCACCTTGCGGCCGACGGCCTCGACCGAGGTGCCGGGCACGTTGGCGGTGAGCGAGTAGAACAGGCGCCCGCGTCGGCGGGCCTCGATCAGCTCCAGCAGCTGGCGGACGGGGGCCAGCTTGCTCGGGTCGGCCCGCAGGCTGCGCCGCGAGCCGATCATCACCGCCTGCGACTTCAGCATCGATCCGCCGACAATCTTCAGCTTATTCTCGCGGATGGCCGAGCCCGTCTCGGTGATATCGGCGATGATGTCGGCGTAGCCCAGGCCGGGGGCGGCCTCGGTGGCCCCGTGGGACTCGACAAGCTCGAAGACGTTGATCCCGTGGCTGTAGCAGAAGCTGCGCACGGTGTCGATATACTTGGTGGCGATGCGCAGCCGCCGGCCGCGGCCCTGCATCTCCACCGCTAGGTCGGCCAGGTCCTGCCAGGAGCTCACATCCACCCAGCCCTGGGGCACGGCGAAGACCAGCTCGGCCCGCCAGAAGCCCAGGTCGTCGAAGATCACCAGCAGGTTCTCGTCGTCGCCGCGCTGCTCGTGTGCAAGGTCAAAGCCGCTCACGCCGATATCGATGCCGCCCTCGGCCACCTTCTCGACGATATCGGCGGGTCGGTGCAGGAGCACCTCGGTGTCGGGCAGGCCGCGCAGGGTGGCGGTGTACTGGCGCGGGTTGGCCCGCGTCACCCGCAGGCCGCAGCTCTCCAGCAGGGCCAGGGTGGCGTCGTAGCCCGCGCCTTTTGAGGGAATGCCGAATCGTAGCATAGGGTTCAGGGTTCAGGGTTCAGGGTTCAGGGTTCAGGGTTCAGGGTTCAGGGTTCAGGGTTCAGGGTTCAGGGTTCAGGGTTCAAAAATGGCCGCTCTCCGCCTGTCCCCTGTCCCCTGTCCCCTGTCCCCTCGTCAGCCGCCCGCCGGCTTCTCCTGTGTCAGATCGTCCCACCAGGCACGGGTAGCGCGCTCGCCATCGCTGCCGAACCGCTCGACAAAGGACTCGTAGCGCGCGCGGCGCTGGGCGTAGAGGGCGCGGAGCGGAGCCATGTTATCCGTCTCGCGCAGCTCGATGACGGCGGCAGCGAGCCGCTCGGCGGCCAGGTTGAGCGCGCTCACACCGATCGATGCCGACGCAGTGTCACGCGGGTCGCGCCCGATCACCGCGCTCGTCTCGATGCGCAGGGGCTCGCGCCCAAGGGCATCAAGCCGCACCAGATCCGGCCGCAGGGCCATGGCCAGGGATGTCTCCCAGAGGGCGGCGTGGTCGAGCATTGTCTCATCGACCAGGGCCAGGGGCGGGACGGCCAGGGCGAGCAGGCCGTGGCGGGAGATCGCCCGCTCGGCGGCGTCGATCATGGCCAGCTCGTGGGCGTGGCCGTGGTGGCCGCTGACGATGACGGCCACTCGCCAGCCGGCCGCCGCGAGCTGGGCGAAGAGGCCGTCGAGCAGATCGCCGAGCGAGGCTCCGGCGGCGCTGAGCGAGCTGGGGTGGGGCAGGGCGCCGGCCGGCCACCAGGTGGTCGGCAGCAGCACGCCGCCGGTGCGCCGGATGGCCCGGCTCGCCACCGCCTCGGCCACGACCCCGTCCAGGCCGAGGGGCAAATGCGGCCCGTGCCACTCAAGGGCGCCCCAGGGGAGGTAGGCAACCGGCACCTTGTCGCAGATCGCCGCGAGGTCGGCCGGGCGAAGCTCGAAGTAGCGCCCCCACACGGGCGGATCGCCCATCAGATACTCCTGTGATTGCAGATTGCAGATTGCAGATTGTAGATTGGGCTCACCCTACGCTTCATAAGCTCGCATCGACGAATGGCGCTGCAATCTGCAATCTGCAATCTGCAATCTGCAATCTCATCGCAATCACCAATCTGCAATCTCACCGAGGGCGACCCGCCGCTCATCGCGGCTGGCCAGGTCGCGCCAGACGAAACTGGCCTGGGCGCGCTCCTCGGCGCCGACGACGGCCAGGTAGCCGACCCCGCGCCGGGCTGCGTCGCGCAGGTTGGTGGCGAGCGTGCGCCCGCGCACATCGACCGTGGCGATGAAGCCGCGCAGGCGCAGGCGGCGGGCCACATCCAGGGCGTAGGCGTAGTCCTCGTCGGAGACGGGCGCCACCAGGGCGACGCGCTCCTCGGGCGGGGGGGGGGCGGCGGCCACGGCGGCCACGCGCTCCAGGCCGTAGGCGAAGCCCACCGCCGGGACAGGCTGGCGCCCACCGAGGGCGGAGACCAGGTCGTCGTAGCGGCCGCCACCGCAGAGCTGCATCTGGTCGCCGTCGTAGATCTCAAAGATCAGGCCGGTGTAGTAGTGCAGGCCGCGCCCGAGGCAGAGGTCGATCTCGACCCGGCCCTGGTCGACGCCGTGGTCGGCGAGGAGCGCGAGGATGGCCCGCAGCTCGGCGTAGGCCGCCGACTGGAGGCCGCTCTGCGCGATCAGGTCGGCCACGAGCGGGAGCACCTCGGCGGGTGCGCCGCGCAGCTGGCCGAGGCGGGAGAGCAGATCGAGGGCGCGGTCGATCTGGGGCTGCTGGTCGCCCCGGCGCAGCTTGCGCAGCAGGCGGGCCACCACATCCTGCGGGCTGCGCGTGCCGGTGCTCAGGTCGATCCGCATCGCGTCGAGCATGCCGAGCAGCCAGGCCGCCGCCTGGTCGTCGTCGAGGCCGGCGGGCAGCTCAAGCCCGGGCGGCGGGGCCGCGATCGTCTCGCCGAGCCGCGCGCGCACCGCATCCAGGCCATCGACACGCATGCGCTCCATGCTCCAGACGAGCACCCCCTGGGTGCGCTCCTCCAGGCCGAGCCCGACGAGCAGCTCGCGGATCAGGCCGATGTGGCCCACCACCACCCGGTAGCCGCCCACGCCTGCGGCGTCGAGGCCGGCGCAGGCCAGGGCCAGGGCCTCGGCGTCGGCGCGGGGCGCCGGCCCGCCCACCAGCTCCACGCCAACCTGGGTGAACTGGCGGTAGGTGCCGCGCTGCGGCCGCTCGTAGCGGAAGACCGGGCCGCTGTAGGCGATCCGCAGGGGCAGCGGCTGATCCTGCATGTTCGCCACGTAGGCCCGCAGCAGCGAGGCCGTCCACTCGGGGCGCAGGGCCAGCTCACGGCCACCGAAGCTAAACTCGTAGACCTTGCCGACCAGCTCCTCGCCCAGCTTGCGCAGGTAGAGCTCGCGCTGCTCCACGATCGGCAGGTCGATCGGCAGGTAGCCGTGGCCGGCCAGGGTGCGCTCCAGGGCGGCGCGCACATAGGCCGTGGCCCGCTGCTCGTCCGGCAGCACATCGCGCATCCCGCGCACCGCCTCAATCGGGCTGCTCACCCCGTGGCCCTTCCCATGATATAGCCGATAGCCGATATATCGATAGCCGATAGGCCGGCTATTTCCTGCCGCTCAGGTGCCGCCAATTGTACCCGATGCCTTGATCGGCGACAAGGCGACGCAGCGGCCAGCTACTCCGCCGGCTATTGGCCGTCACCATGCGCCTATCGGCTATCGCCTATCGGCTATTGATCAGTGCGCCGCCACCGCGCCCTCGGCGGCGGCCGCGTCCTCGGCGGCCCGGCGGCTGCGCAGGTCGCCGACATTGCCGCGCGGGGCCAGGAAGGTCACAGCCAGGGCCATGATCGCGATCCAGAGGGTCGAGCCGAAGGTGTGCGAGAGGGCGGTGGCCAGGGCCGCCCGCGCGCCGCCCTCCAGGGAGGCCGCGCCGCCGCCGCCGAGCAGGTCGCCCAGGGGCACCGAGTCGGGGGCGATGCCGGAGGCCTGCAGGGCGGCGGTGAGCGAGGTGGCCAGGATGACGCCGAGCACCGCCACGCCGAAGGTGCCGCCGATCGTCCGGCTGAACTGCACGGTGGCCGTGGCCGAGCCCAGATCCGTGCGGGCCACACTGCTCTGCACAGCGATCAGGAAGGAGGGGATGGATGCGCCCATGCCGAAGCCCATCAGGGACAGGGCCACCACCAGCTCCAGCTGGCCCATGTCGGGGCGCACCCGCGAGAGCAGGAAGGTGCCCAGCACAAAGCCGAGCATGCCGGTGATCGCCAGCGAGCGGTAGCTGAAGCGCAGCATGAGCCGGCTGGCCACGATGCTGGTGACCACCCAGCCCAGCAGCATGGGCGTCAGGGTCGAGCCGGCCTGGGTGGCGGTGGTGCCGAGCACGCCCTGCACAAACAGCGGCACGTAGGACATGCTGCCGAAGAGCACCCATCCGGCCAGCACGCCGTGGGCGCAGGCCACGGCGAACATGCGGTCGCGCATGATCAGGCGCACCGGCAGGATGGGCGCGGCCGCCCGCAGCTCCACGACGATCAGGGCCGCCGTGGAGGCCGCCGCCGCCGCCAGCAGGCCCCAGCTCAGCGGCGAGCTCAGGTCGCTCAGGCCGAGCAGCAGCGTCACCACGCCCACGCTCAGCAGCGCCGCGCCGGCGTAGTCGATCGCCGGGCGCTTCGCCTCGCCGCGCTCCGGGTCCTGCCAGGCCGTCCAGACCAGGGCCGCCGCGATCAGGCCCGGCGGGATGTTGATCAGGAAGACCCAGTGCCACGAGATCTGGTCGACCAGAAAGCCGCCGATCAGCGGACCGATCACCGAGCTGACGCCCCAGACCCCCGAGAAGAGGCCCTGCACCTTGGCACGCTGCTCGAAGGTGAAGATATCGCCGACGATGATGAAGGCCAGGGGCAGCAGGCCGCCCGCGCCGAGGCCCTGGAGCGCCCGCGCCGCGATCAGCATCGGCATGCTCATGGCCGCCCCGCAGAGCAGCGAGCCGGCGATGAACAGCGCGATCGCCGCCATGTAGATCGGCCGCCGCCCGTAGATGTCCGAGAGCTTGCCGAAGATCGGCCCCGCCGTCGTCGAGGTGAGCATGTAGATCGCGAAGACCCAGCTGTAGCTGGCCAGGCCGCCCAGCTCGCCCACGATCGTCGGCATCGCCGTGGCGATCACCGTGCTCTCCATCGAGGCCATAAACAGGCTCATCATCACCCCGATGGTGATCAGCACCACGCGCTGACGTGTCACGCCGCTCTCCTTACGTGCGCCGCATAGCGCCACTTATCTGCTTTGTCCAATATTGACCGTCTGAAGAATACCTGAGATCGGCGGCGCAGGCAAGGGGCTAGAGGCGGAGTCCACGGCTGATGCAATGTCGCCGCATGGCGGGGGTTTGGGGGTGGCGAAGCCACCCCCAAAGATTTTTGTTGAGGTTTTGGCGGCTTCGCCGCCAAAACCTCAACAAAAAGTAGGGTCTGGGGCGCAGCCCCAGGATGTTGCAACAGCCCTGAGGCGGAGTCAGGCCGGCGCGAGGATGCCGGCCTTGTTCAGCAGCGCGCGGCACTGCGGGCCTGCGAGGAAGTCGTAGAGCGACTGGACGGCGCGGGGCAGGCCGCGCTCGCGGGCGCGCACCAGGTACCACTCCTGCTGGAGCGGCTGGCCGGCGAGATCGATCGCGCCGAGGCCCTCGCCGCGGCCGGGCACACAGATCTTCGGCACAAAGGCCAGGCCGAGGCCCGAGCGCACGCCCTGCACGATCGCGGTCATGCTGTCGGCCTCCAGGGAGACCCGCAGGTCGGCGGCGGCCACGCCCCGGCGGCGCAGGCTCTCCTCGATCAGCCGGCGCAGGGGCGCGCCGGCGCGCGGCAGCAGCAGGCCGTGCTCGCGCAGCACGCCGGGCGGCACCTGCTCCTGCTTGAGCAGCGGGTGGGCGTTGGGTGCCAGCAGCGACAGGGGCTCGGCGCCGATGGCCTGCGACTCCAGGCCGCGGCGGCGCTGCTGCTCCTCCAGCAGCAGCAGCGAGAGGCGGCGCTCGCCCAGCCCGTCGATCAGGGCGTCGGCCTGAGCTACCTCCAGCTCCACGCTCACGGCGGGGAACTGCTCACGGAAGGCGGCCAGCAGGCGCGGCAGCAGCCGCTCGCCGCTGCTCGGCGTACACCCAACCAGCACCCGCCCCGTCACCTGGCCGCGCAGGGCGATGATGCTCTGTGCGGCCCGCTCGGCGAGGGCCACCAGCTCGCGCGCGCTGCCCAGCAGCTCCTCGCCGGCGTGGGTCGGCACCATGCGCTGGCCGACCCGCCGGAACAGCCGCACGTCGCCGAGCTGCTCCTCCAGTGCGCGGATCTGCTGGCTCACCGCCGGCTGCGACATGTGCAGCCGCTGGGCCGCCGCCGAGTAGCTGCCCTCGTCGACAACGGCCAGGAAGGTTCTGAGGTGGAAGGTGCTCAGCATGTCAAGGTAAAAGGCAAAAGGTAAAAGGTAAAAGTCGCACGTATGATGCGCCAATTCAACATTCAACATTCAACATTCAACATTCATCCTAGCGCCGTAGCGTCGCCCGCTGCATAATCGTCACCGGCTCGACGCCGATCAGCGCGCCGATTCGCTCGATGCCGCCGGTGCCGTAGGCCACCACATAGTAGGGGGTCAGCGACAGGCGCTCGCCGGAGCGCAGCCGCAGCTCAATGCGGTGCTGGGCCCGCCGCAGCACGCGCACGTCCATCCCCACCACCTCGCTCAGCGGGCGGGTCTGCACGGCCCGCCCGTGCAGGCCGTAGCGCGCGATCCGCACCTGGTCGCCGCCCCGGTCGAAGGTGCAGACCACGAACTGCCCGGCGGCGACGGCGACGAAGAGCACCAGCGTGATCAGGCCGGCCAGCCCGAGGGCGGTGCCGCCATCCATCGCCCGCGACCCGGCGGCCAGCTCGGCGACGAGCGTCCCGACGCCGTAGAGCGTCACCCCAATGAATAACCAGGCCAGCAGCGGCAGGTAGCGTATGGTGAGGCGGCTCTCGCCGCCCTGCATCAGATTGATTGTCATAGGGTTCCTGTTGGGGCGCAGCAGCGCCGCGCTGCTGCG
>NZ_JAIEWN010000003.1:293949-314727 GCF_019599295.1 Oscillochloris sp. ZM17-4
AGCCCTAGATCGTCTGCGACGCCACATGCAGGTGCCGGTCTGCTGTGCTACGATGTAGTTTCACTTGCCCCGCCTTGTGTCTGTACATATAGCCGAGCGCAGAGCGGTTGAGCGCAGAGCGAAGAACAGGGTCGCATCAGAGCGCGATCGGGCGCGCCAATGCTGGCTCAGCCGTTCGGCCCGCCGCTATAGCCTATTTCACCTATGCACTACCCCACGCAGCTCACCCGCGCCGTGCTCGTGCTCGTGCTGCTCGCCCTGGCGGGCACGACGCTCCCTCCGCCTGCCCAGGCCCAGGGGCTGCCCTGGCAAGATAAGGGCACCCCCTTCGGCGTGGTCGCCGCCCTCGGCAACCGCGTGCGCGCCGATGAGATCCCGGCGGCCGTCGCGCTCATGCGCGAGGCCGGGGTCCAGTGGCAGCGCGAGGAGATCTTCTGGGATCGCGTGCAGCAGCACCCCGGCGGCCCCTACGACTGGGACGGCGACGACGCCGGCCGCTATAACTATGACCTGGCGATCGGGGCGCAGGCCGCCGCCGGCATCCAGATCTTGGGTCTGCTCGACTATAACCCGGCCTGGTTCAAGGGCAAGAACCCGCGCCCCGAGGAGTGGATCGCCGACTGGGGCGACTATGTGTACAGCGCGGTCGCCCGCTACGGGCGGGACCGCGGCCAGATCACCTACTGGGAGCTGTGGAACGAGCCGAACCTGGCCGCCTCGGGCTATGAGAGCGGCCTCTACACCGTCGCCGACTTCGTGCGTATCCTGGAGGTCGGCCGCGCCGCCGCCCTGGCCGCCGACCCCAATGCGAAGATCGTTATGGGCGGGCTGGCCCCGATCTGGAGCGAGGCGCCCACGCCGCGCCACTACGACTACTTCGACTACCTCGATCAGGTCGGCCGGCTGGGCGGCTGGCGCTTCGTCGATGTGATCGCCATCCACCCCTACCGCCCCAACACCCCCGAGGGCGACACCTGGCGTCGCGACCAGTCGCTCACCTTTAGCCAGGAGCTGAGCCGGCTCGACGCGGTGCTGCGCGCCTACGGCCCCCGGCCGATCTGGCTGACGGAGCTGGGCTGGTCGACGAGCCAGAGCTATCTGGGCGTCGATGAGGACACCCAGGCCTTCCTGCTGGTGCGCAGCTACCTGCTGGCGATGGCTCACCCGAGCGTTGAGAAGATCTTCTGGTACGACTTCCGCGACGATACGCCGCCGGGCACGCCCTACGAGCGGCCGACCACCAGCCCCGGCGAGATCGAGTCGCGCTATGGCTTGCTGCGCCGCGCCTACCCGCTCGACCCGGCCCGCGGCGACCTGCGCAAGCCGTCGTTTCTGGCCTACCGGACGATGACGGAGATGCTGGGCGGCCTGTCGCTCCAGGGTGTCACGCTCGATGGCAGCGATGGCGTCTTCTGGCATCGCTACGCGGGCGGGGGGCGGCGGGTCGATGTGCTCTGGCGCACGGGCGAATCTGCGCCGATGATCACCGTGGCCTGCGGCTGCCGCGAGGCCCTGGTGCGGGCCTGGAATGGTGAGGTGCGCTACCTGCTGGCGAGCGCCGGCGGGCAGATCGTCATCCACCCGGATCAGCTCGGCGCCCCGCTGTATATCGAGTACGACCCGCCGGCGCGGCCGGGGCGGGCCTTCCCGGCGACCGGCCACAGCATCGGCGGTGACATCCGGGCCTTCTGGGAGTCGCGCGGCGGGCTGGCCCGCTTCGGCTACCCGCTCACCGAGGAGATCGTCGAGCCGGAGCCGGGGAGCGGGCGGCCGCGGGTCGTCCAGTACTTCGAGCGCGCCCGCTTCGAGCACTTCCCCGAGCTGTCCGGCACGCCCTACGTGATCCAGCTCTCGCGGCTGGGCGAGGCGGCGCTGCAGCGCCAGGGCTTCGACTGGCGCAGCCTGCCCTATCAGACCGAGGCCCCGCCCGAGTGCCGGATCTTCCCCGAGACCGGCCGCCGGCTCTGCCCGCCCTTCCTGGCCGCCTGGGAGCAGGCCGGCGGGATCGACCTGGTCGGGCTGCCGCTCACCGAGGCCGCCCCCGTCGCCGACGAGGCCAGCGGGGAGCGCTACGCGGCGCAGTACTTCGAGCGCGCGCGGATCGAGCACCACCCGGTCCAGGCGGGCACGCCCTACGAGATCCAGCTCGGCCTGCTCGGGCGCGAGCAGATCGCCCGCTGGGGCGGGATGCCGTGAATGCTGAATGTTGAATGCTGAATGCTGAACGATCCGGATCATTCAGCATTCAGCATTCAGCATTCCCTACGCGTGATCGTCGCGGTCGTGCAGGAGATCCTCGGGGTGATGGCGGATCTCCAGGCTGCGCGTCTCGATCTCGCGGCGCAGATCGCGGCGCAGCTGCGCGGCGGCCCAGCGCCGGCGCTGATCGGTGGTCTCGATCCTCAGGGGCGTCAGCGGCCGCGGTCGATCATGCTCGTCCATGGCGATCATGGTGAAGTAGCAGGTGATCACATGTCGCACAACCCGGCTCGTGATCGCCTCGGCGGTCACGCGGATCCCCACCTCCATCGAGCTGACGCCGATATAGTTCACCGAGGCGAGGAAGGTGAGCAGCTCGCCGACATGGATGCGCTCGCGGAAGATCACCTGGTCGACCGAGCCGGTGACGACGTAGCCGCCGGAGTAGCGCGAGGCGCAGGCGTAGGCCACCTGGTCGAGCAGCTTGAGCACGTGGCCGCCGTGGACGTTGCCAGAGAAGTTGGCGGTGTCAGGGGTCATCAGCACGGTCATCTCGAGCCGGCGCTGCTGGTCGGTGGGCGCATCTAGTGTCATATCCATGGCGGAGAACCCCTTTGTATCTCAGGAGGTATGCGCGAGACATATATATGTATTATAGAAATCGCCAGATACGCTGTGATATACTACAGGTCGCCCCTGCGCTACAGGCTATTCCCCAGGAGTTCCCATGTCGAATCGGACAGGCGCGCCGCTTCGGGTTGTGATCGGCTGCGCGCCCGAGGATGTGCCGGCCGCCCGTGCGATCGTCCAGCGGCTGCGCGTCGATGGGCAGCTGCCCTGGCTCATGGCCGACGAACTGGCCGGGCGACCCGGTATGCTGCGCACCCTGCGGGCGGCGGTCGCCGACGCCGACGCGGTCATCTTCTGCCTCTCCCGGCGCTCGGCTGGCCCCGATGGGCAGCCCGTCGCCGATATGGCCCGGCTGATCGACGTGGTGCGGCTAGGGCGACCGCCGGTCGGCCTGGTGATCGCGCTGAGGCTGGGCGTCTGTGACATGCCCGATGCGCTTGCGGCGGCGACGGCGATCGAGCTCTTCGGCTACAGCGGCTACGAGCGGCTTCTCGCCACCCTGCGCGACCACGCCGAGGCGCTGCGCCGCGCCGCTGCGCCGCCCCCTGCGCCGGAGCCGCCCGCCGCGCCGGTGATCCCGGCCCTCGGCCTGCGCGGGCGCTACGCCCTGGCCGCCCTTGAGCGCCAGGGCCAGGCGGGTCGGCTTGGGCGCGGCAGCGCCCGCGGCGTGATCATGCTCGCCGCCGACCGGGCGCTGCTGGTCTCTGGCGGCGGCGTCGCGCTGATCGATATCGGCGACCCTCGGCCGCTCTGGTCGATCGACTGCCCGGCCCGCCGCGCGGCGCTCAGCGCCAGCGGGCGGCTCCTGGCGATCGCCGGCGGCGCGCAGATCTTTATCTGGGACCTTCAGGACGGCAGCATGCGCAGCCAGATCAGCGGCCACGGCGGCATCATCCGCGCCCTGGCCTTCAGCCCCGATGAGCGCAGCCTCGCCTCGGCCAGCGACGACCGCAGCGTCAGGCTCTGGCGCTGCGGCGATGATGTGGCGTCGCTGGCCAGCCCGCTCCTGGCAAGCATCCCCGCCCACCCCGACCAGGTCGCCAGCGTCGCCTTCAGCCCGGATGGCGCCCTGCTCGCCACCGGCGGCGCCGACCGCACGGTGCGGATCTGGCGCACCCTCGACCGCACGCTCGTGCAGACCCTCAGCGGCCACGGCGGGGCGGTCGAGGCGCTCGCCTTCAGCGCATCCGGCGACATGCTGGCCGCCGGGTCTCGCGGGCGCAGCCTGCGGATCTGGGCGGCCCGAGGCTGGCGGCTCCTGCATAGCATCGATGGGCACGGCGGGGCGGTGGAGTGCCTGGCCTTCAGCCCGGATGGCAGCCTGATCGCCAGCGGGGCCGCCGACCGGGCCACGCGGATCTGGCAGCTGTCCGACGGCACCCTGCGGCGCACCCTCGGCGGCCACAGCGGGCCGGTCGTCGGCGTGAGCTTTAGCCCTGAGGGCGACCAGGTCGCCACCCTCGGCGAGGACGACCGGCTGCTGATCTGGCGCGTCGCCGACGGCGGCGAGGTGGCGGCCCTGCGCCCGCTGAGCGGCCGGGTGACTGGCCTGGCCTTCAGCCCTGACGGCGGCCGGCTGGCGGTGGGCGGCGGCGACGGCGCGGTGACGATCCACCAGCTGTATGAGGCGGCGGCGCCGCTCAGCCATCACATCGACCACCGTGGCGCGGTGGGCAGCCTGGCCTTCGCCGAGGACGGCGGGCGGCTGATCACTGCGGCGGTCGACCGCACAGTGCGATCATACCCGCTTGGCGGCGGCGAGGGCGCGATCCTGCTCCAGACCCACGGGGCCACCCAGAGCGCGACGGTCGCCCCGGGCGGGCGGCTCATGGCGAGCAGCGACGGCGAGGGCACGGTGCAGATCTGGCAGCTCGGCGCGCAGGGCGGCCAGTTCTGGCGCGTGCTGCGCGGCCTGCGCGGGCGACCGCGCGTGCTGCGCTTCAGCCCGAGGGCCGAGGCCCTCGCCGTGGCCGCCGAGGGCGGGTCCGTGCAGATCTGGCGTCTGAGCGTGCTCGATGGGGAGCAGTCCGGCCCGCAGATGACGATCGCCGGGGTGGCCGGCCGGGTGCGCAGCCTGGCCTTCAGCGACGACGGCGCCTCCCTGGCGACGGGCGCGGAGACGGGGCATGTGCAGATCTGGCAGGTCGCCAGCGGCGCCCTCCACGCATCCCTGGCAGGGCCGGGGCCGGCGGTGGTGGGCCTGACCTTCGCCCCCGACGGGCGCAGCCTGGCCGGCGGGGACGCCTCCGGCCAGGTGCAGATCTGGAAGATCGCTGGCCCGGCTCGCGGGAAGTCTAGCTCGCGCCGGCGCGAGCCGGGCCCGATAAGCGGGCACGCCGGGCACGCCGGCTCGGTCGATCACCTCGCCTACAGCCCCGCCGGCGACATCCTGGCCAGCGGGTCGTCCGATGGGACGGTGCGCTTGTGGCGGGTGTGATGTGCATTCGTGGGGGACGCCGTGTGCATTTGTGGGGGACGCCGTAGGGCCGAAGCATTCAGGCTTGTCGCATAGCGACAAGCCTGAATGCTTCGGCCCTACGTTTGCGCCCGGATCGCGGCGAGCACCCGCTCAGGGGTGAAGGGCTGGTCGCAGACCCAGGCGCCGGTGGCGTTGTAGATCGCCTCGGCGACGGCGGGGGCGAAGGGCACCAGGGGCAGCTCGGCCACGCCGCGCGCGCCGTGGGGGCCCTCGGGGTCGGCCAGCTCCAGGATGATCGGCACGATCTCGGGGGGCGTGTCGAGGGCGGTGGGCAGCAGGTAGCTGCTGAAGTGCGGCGTGAGCACCTGCCCCTCGCGCATCTGGAAGTGCTCAAGCAGGGCGTAGCCGAGCGCCTGGGCCACCCCGCCCTCGATCTGGCCCTCGACCTGCTGGCGGTTGATCGCTCGGCCCACGTCGTGGGCGCTGATCACCGTCAGGACGCGCACCAGGCCGGTGCGGGTGTCCACCTCCACCTCCACGGCCTGGGCCGCGTAGCCGTAGGCGTAGTTCGGCCGCCCGGCGGTGGTGACGGGGTCGAGCGCTGTCGTCGCCGGCGGGCGGTACTGCGCCGTGGCGCGGGCCGGGCGCTCCTCGGCCCGCCACTCGCGCAGGGCGGCCGCGGCAGCGTCCTGCACCGCCCGCCCGGCCATGATCGTCAGCCGCGAGGCCGAGGCCGAGCCGACGTTGGGCGCCTCGGCGCTGTCGTCGCTGATCAGGGCCACCTGATCCAGGGTCAGGCCCAGCCCCTCGGCGGCGATCTGGCGCAGGATGAGGCTCACCCCCTGGCCGACCTCGGCCGCCCCGGCGCGCACCTCCGCCCGCTCGACCTGCGACCCGCCGAACAGCGCGACGCTGGCCGTGGCCTGCTCGGGGAAGCCGAAGGAGTAGCCCAGGTTTTTGATCCCGCAGGCCAGGCCCCAGGCGCGCCTGATTGCAGATTGATGATTGCAGATTGCAGATTGTGGCTGCGACGCTGTGCTTGCCGCTCCAATCTGCAATCTGCAATCTGCAATCTGCAATCGCGAGCGCAGCTCGCCCAGCGCCGCCTCCATACACGCGCGCACGCTCACGCCGGGCGGGAGGGGGCTCTGGGTCGGCTCGATGCTGCCCTCGCGGTAGAGGTTGATCCGCCGCATCTCGGCCGGGTCGATGCCGAGGGCGTGGGCCAGCCGGGTGACCATGACCTCGCTGGCGAGCTGGGCCTGCGGGGCGCCGAAGCCGCGAAACGCCCCCGAGGGCAGGTTGTTCGTGTACACCGCGTAGCCGTCGGCGCTGATGTTCGGCACCTCGTAGCAGCCGCTGGCGAAGAGCGCCGCCACCTTGATCACCTCGGCGCTGGTGGAGGCGTAGGCCCCGCCGTCGGCCACCACCTCCGACTCCACGCCGACGATTCGGCCATCGCGCAGCGCGCCCCAGCGGCAGCGCACCCGCATCGGGTGGCGCTTGTGGTGGGCCAGCATCGACTCGTCGCGGCCCCAGACGATCGCCACCGGCCGGCCCAGCCGCCAGGCGGCCAGGGCCAGCAGGTGCTGCACCGAGAGGTCCTCGCGCCCGCCGAAGGCCCCGCCGATGGCGGCGTAGCGGACCACCACCTGCTCCTCGGGGAGGCCCAGGACGGACGCGATCTGGCGGCGGTCCTCGTGGAGCCACTGGCCGGCGGTCTCGATCACCACCCGGCCCTGCTCGTCCACGTAGGCCACGCCGGCCTCGGGCTGGAGGAAGGCGTGGTCCTGCCAGGAGGTGCTAAACTCGCCCTCAAGCACGACGTCGGCGGCGGACAGGGCGGCGGCGGCGTCGCCCTTGCGGATGGGGCAGTGGGAGAGCAGGTTGCTGCCGTGGCCGGCGTGGACGAGCGGCGCGCCGGGCTCCAGGGCGGCCCTGGGGTCGCTCACCACAGGGAGATCCTCATAGCTCACTCGCACCAGGCGGGCGGCGGCCTCAGCGGCATCGCGGCTCTCGGCCACCACCAGGGCCACCTTGTCGCCCACGAAGCGCACCACGTCGGCGCAGAGCACCGGCTGGTCCGCGTCGATCAGGCCGTAGGCGTTGTGGGGCACATCGGCGGCGGTGAGGACGGCCACGACACCGGGCGCGGCGAGGGCCGCGGCGCTGTCGATCTCCAGGATGCGCGCGTGGGGCCGCCCGGCGAAGACCACCTTCAGGTGCAGCATCCCGGGCCGCACCAGGTCGCCAGGGTAGCGGGCCGCGCCGGTGACTTTGTCCAGGGCGTCGGGGCGCGGCAGCGAGGCGCCGATGAGTGTGTTCATAGTGCTGGGGCGCGGCAGCGCCGCGCTGCTGCGCCCATATAGGGATCCTGAAAGATTCAGTGGGGTGCGCCACTGGGCTACGCTTGCGTATGCTGTATTATCCTTGTGTGGGCGTATCGCGTCAACACCGCACAAGAGGAGCGCACATGGAAAACAGCCGCGCGCGGGTGGGCTGCACGATCTTCCTCGTTGTCCTGATCCTCGGGGTGGCGATCGGCGCGGCCGGCATGGCCGCCTTTCTGGGCGTGGGCATGAACGAGCTGGCGGCGCGGGCCAACGGCCAGGCCGCGCCGGTGCTGGTCGCCGTCACGCCCACCGTCGCCGTCCAGATCGTCGGCGGGGCCGCCCCAGGCCGCCGGCTGGTCTGGCGCGCGCCGATCGCCCTGGATGGCGACACCCGCGAGCCGGACCTGCTGGTGATCAGCCGCAACCACGACCGCAAGAGCGACACGCTGATGCGCTTCAGCCCCGACGCCGGCGCGGTGCTCTGGGAGAGCCCGCCACTGGGCGATGGCGGCACCTCCTGGGTGGTGGCCTATGGCGACCAGTCGGTCATCATCGCCGACGGGGCCACGCTGATCGGGCTGAGCCGCGCCGACGGCGGCAAGATCTGGGAGGCCCCGCTGACCGACAAGATCTTCAACAACGGCTGCCTGAACTGTCTCCAGGTCTTCGGCGACGCGGTGGTGGCCCTGAGCGATGACGGCGAGCTGCAGTCCTTCAGCGCCGCCACGGGCGCGCCGCTCTGGAGCCATCGCCTCAACCAGGCCACGCGCCAGATGGTGCGTGTCGGCGACATGGTGGGCGTCCTCGACAGCCTGGAGAAGGGCGGCAGCGACGCCGGGCTGTTTGTCTACGACCCGCGCGACGGCAGGCTGGCGCGGATGATCGAGCCGACCTGCCAGGAGGCCGAGAGCAGCTATGTTGATCGGCCGCACTACTTCGACCGGTTCCTGGCCGACGCCGACGCGGGGGCGCTCTACTGGCTGCTCAACGGCGCCTCCTGCCTGCTGCGGGTGGAGATGGGCGCGGGCGGAGGCGAGCAGCGTACGTATAATGAGGCATTCCGCAGCTTCGACGAGGACAACACGCTGCTGGCCGACGGGGCGATCTACCTCAGCGCGGGGAAGGATCTCTATGCCGTAGATGCGCGGGGCGAGGTGCGCCTGCTGCTAGGCGCCGAGGACTACAGCCTGCGCCCGCTTGAGGCGCGGCCCGACGCGCTGCTGGTGCTGGCCCAGCGCACCCGCGGCTCGTCGCGGCTGGAGCTCTGGCTGATCGACCCGCAGAGCGGCCAGCAGCGCTGGGCGCGCGTGCTTACGGCGAGCGACCCGATCAACGGCCTATATGACAGCGGGGAATTTGCCGCCCACCTGACCGGCGACGCGCTGGCGCTGATCGAGCAGCAGGGAGACCCGGAGGTGATCTGGTTCGATCTGCTAAGCCTACAGGATGGCACGAGCAGCGTCCACACGCAGCTGAAGGTCAACGATGGCAGCAGCTATATCCGCGGCGTTGCATGGGGCAACCGCACGGCGTGGGCTGCGGCCGATGAGCTGTACGGCGTGAGCCTGGAGAGCGGGGCGACCGTCTCGCGCTGGCCGTAAAGAGGTGAGGGTGTGGGAGAGCTTTGCTCTCCCACACCCTCACCATGCGCACTGTTATTGCTGGCGACACCATGCGTGCTGTATTGGGAAGATGGGCCAGCAAAGCTGGCCCATCTTCCCAATACAGCATCAGCACTGGCTCATCTCGTCGTCGGTGTCGACGTGGGTGGCCATGGCCGCAGTGAGCACGTTATTGAGCAGCACCATCGTCGTCACCGGGCCGGTGCCGCCGGGGACGGGGGTGATCGCGCCGGCCACCTCGACCGCGCTGGCGAAGTCTACATCGCCGCACATGGTGTTATCGGGGCGAACATTGATGCCGAAGTCGATCACCGTGGCCCCGGGCTTGAGCATATCGCCCGTCACCAGGCCGATCTTGCCGGCCGCCGTGACCACAATGTCGGCGCGGCGCACCTTGTCGGCCAGGTTGCGCGTGGCGCGGTGGCAGATCTCGACGGTGGCCTCGGCATTCATCAGCATGGTGGACATCGGGCCGCCCACGATCGCGCTGCGCCCGATCACCACCGCGTCGCGCCCGGCGAGCTCAATCCCGTAGCGCTCCAAGATCAGCATGCCGCCAGTCGGCGTGTTGGGAGTCAGGCTCGGCTTGTTCTGGTTGAGCAGGCCCACATTGATCGGGTGGACGCCGTCGATATCCTTGCGGTGATCGAGGCGCGAGACCGCCGCCGCGCTGTCGTACTTGGCGGGCAGCGGCATCTGGATGATCACACCATCGACGTTGACGTCGGAGCTAAACGTGTGGATGGCGCTCTCAAGCTCGCGCTGGGTGGCCGTGTGGTGCAGGAGGTAGTACTTGAAGTTCATGCCCACGCGGTTGCAGTATATCTGCAGGCTGCGGACATAGCGCTCAGCCGAGCGGTCGCCATAGACATGGATCACGCCGAGGGTCGGCGTGTGGTGGTGTTGGGCGACGTAGGCCGCCACGCGCAGGCTCAGATCCTCCCGCATCTCGCGGGCCAGCGCCCGCCCGTCAAGAATGACTGCTGCCATAGCACTCCCTTTTTTGTGCAACGCTAGACCATGGGCGGGTAGGCCTATCGCCCGCCGTGCTAGAGGAAAACTCCACCATATATCTGGGATATAGGTATTATATACTGAGTCCTTGCATACGGCTGGTTGTGATCTTGCCACTCCTCATGTTGCGATATCCCAATCGTTCACAAATGCTCATCCTCCGGTGTGATCGCATGGTGATGCGGTCACTGCTTATGTCGTAGATATGCCCATGACGAGCCCGACCCAGCCGGAACCCCGGCTCAACCTGCCGGCGGCGCTGCTGCTCGCCGCACTCTTCGCCAGCCTGACGCTGGTGCTGTCGGGCGTGCTTGTGCGCGCGCTGCCGGGCTGGCGGCCGGGCTATATAGTGGCAGCTAGCTTCGTCGTGGCCGTCGAGGCGGCCCTGATCCGCTACCGCATGCGGCGCGACCGCGACCTGATCGCCAGCGGGCTGAGCTACATGGCCGCCGAGCTGTTCGCTCTGGCGGTGCTGATGCGTGCCGTGGCCAGCCTGAGCCAGGGCCTGGCGGGCCTGCCGGCGATGGGCCAGCTCTGGCTGCGCTCGCCGCTGGCGGCCCTGGACGATATCTTCTTCGTCTTCCTGGCGGCTGGCCTGGCCGTGGGCCTGCTCGTGCGCTGGGCGATGATCGAGCTCGACGAGCTTGAGCCGCGCGGCGAGAGCCGCCCATCAGACAGCACCATCGACACCGATGTCTTCCGCAGCGCCGCCGAGGGCCGGCAGATCCAGTCCCTCAGCCGGCTCAGTGCGGGGCTGGCCTGGGGCGGCGTGATCATCCTGGTCGGCCTGGTGGCCCAGGTGGTGAACGTGAGCCGGATTGGCGGGCCGCCGCTGGCCCTGAGCGCGTCCAGCGGCGCGGCCGGCATGATCTACCTGCTCTGCGCGATGACGCTGTATAGCCGGGCGCGGCTGGGGCTGCTGCGCGCCCGCTGGCACCTCGACGGCAGCGAGGTGGAGCCGGGGGTGCTGCGGGGCTGGGGCCGCTCAAGCCTGGCCGTGATCCTGTGCGTCGGCCTGCTCACGCTCTTCCTGCCGCGCAGCTATGGCATGAGCCTGCTCGACGCCATGCGCGGGAGCGGTGTGGCGGCCCTGAACATCCTGGCCGTGATCATGATCGACATCGGGCTGCTGGTGATCGCCCTGATGGGGCTGCTGCTGAGCATCCCGGCCATGCTGCTCGCGCTGCTGGGCTTCGGCGCGGGCGGCGGCGGCGGCGAGTCCCCGGTGGTGCCGCAGCCGATTGCCGCGCCGCCCGCGCCCGATCTGGTGCGCGACCCGCCGCTGCTGCCGGCGCTCATCTTCTGGGCCTGCGTAGTCATCCTGGCCGGCTACGCGATCTGGCTGGTGGCCCGCCGGCAGGACTGGGCCGGCCGCGCGGCCTACTGGCTGCGCACGGGGGCTCTGGCGCGGCTCTGGGCCGCGCTCAGCGCGCTCTGGAGCGGCACACGGCGCTACGCCCGCCAGGTCGGCGCGGCCCTGGCCGAGCGGGCGCGCGGCCCGGACGGCGGGCCGTCGCCGCGCGCCCGCTTCCGCCTGCGCGGCCTCTCGCCCGGCGAGCTGGTGCGCTACTTCTACCTCTCGACCCTGCGCCGCGCCGAGGGGCGCGGCATCGGCCGGCGTCGCGCCCAGACCCCCCGCGAGTATGAGTCCCAGCTGCGCGGCCACCTGCCCGAGGCGGCCGACGACATCGCCGCGCTGACCGACGCCTACGAGGCGGCGGCCTACGCGCCGCGCCCCGCCGCGCCCGAGGACGCCCGCCGCGCCCGCCCGCCCTGGGAGCGCCTGCGCCGCATCCTGCGCGGGCCGCGCTCCCGCGACTCGTAAGGGCGCAGCAGCGCCGCGCTGCTGCGCCCTTACACCTCCCGCCCGCCCGCCGCTAGGCGAGCACCTCGCGCAGCACATCCAGCGGCAGCCCGTCGAGGCTGTCCGCGTCGCTGGAGGCCAGGCTCCCCCAGAGCAGCACGCCCTCCGCCGAGATCCCGTGGCGCAGGTCGATGGTGCGCATGAGCCAGCGCAGGGCCAGGATCTGCGCGTCGGTGTTCTGCGCCGGGGCCGCCGGCCAGCCCGCCGGGCGCTCCAGCCCCACGCCGATGCTGCTGCGGTTCAGGTTGTACCAGGTGCCGCTGAGCGTAGCCATCCCGGCGTGCCATGCCGCCTTGTCCTCGTCCACCAGCTGCGTGATCGCCCCGTCGAGCCCGACGTAGTAGTGGGTGGCGAAGCGTGACCCCAGCGCCGTCATCGCCGCCAGGGTGTCATCCGCCGCGCCGGGCAGGCCGTGCAGCACCAGCATGTCGATCGCCCGGCCGCCGCGCTCGCCCCAGGCCGTCGCCTGCGGGCTGGCCCGCACGATGTGCAGGTCCACCGCCGTCGGCGGCTCCCACGCGCCGTCGGGCTGCGGGGCGTCGGCCTCCTCCATCGCCGCGCCCAGCACCGCCATGCCCTGGCTGCTGGCCAGGTCGCGCAGCCGCTTCACCGCGCTCCAGTTCGGCACCACGTTGTAGAGCGCGTCCAGCGCGTAGACCTGGATGGCGTAGGTGGTCTGCTCCAGCTTGATCTGCGAGCCCTCGCCCAGCGGCGCGCCGATATTGAAGCCGCGGGCCAGCTGGTGGAAGGCCCAGTCGGGGTGGTAGGTCGCCCCAGCCTGCTTGTAGGTCGCCGCCAGCAGCGCGTCGCGCAGGCGGACGCCGGCCGGGTCGGTGACGGCGGCGATCTGGCTGAGCATCTTGATGTCGGACCAGTTCGGCACCAGGTTGTAGAGCGTGTCGGCGGCGAAGGCCTGGTAGGCGTAGGCCTTGCCGTCCACGCTGATCTGGGCGCTGTTGCCGATCGGCGGGCCGAGCTTGGTCGTCATGGCGAACTGGTGCATGGCCCAGTCGGCGTGGAAGGTGGCGCCGCCCGAGGCGTAGGTGGCCTCCAGCAGCATGCGGCCCAGGCCCGAGGGCGGGATGCTGCCGCCGAGCAGCCCGGAGAGCGTCTTCACATCGCCCCAGTTCGGCACCTCGCAGTAGAGCGTGTCGCGGGCGAAGGGCTGGTAGTTGTAGGTCTTGCCGTCGGCCATCAGCTTGGTGCTCTGGCCCATCGGCATGCCCAGGCTGTGGCTGACGGCGTACTGGTGGAAGGCCCAGTCGGGGTTGTAGCCCTGGGCGCCCGAGCGCTTGCCGTAGCTCTCGTTGAGCAAGGCCTCCAGCAGCGCCTCGTCGCTGGGGGTGGGCGTGCCGATCGGGCCGGGGGACGGCGCTGGCGGCGGGGCCACATTGCTCATGTACGCCTCCACCTCGCCCCAGACCCAGTCCTTCGTCACCGCCCACCCCGGGCAGCTCTTCTGGTTGGTGTAGTCGCGGTGGAAGGAGATCAGCTGGCGCGGCGGGATCTGCAGGCGCCGCGAGATGCCGGCCATCACCGCCTTCGCGTGCTCCCACACGGCCCCGGCCGGCCGCACGTGGTCGAAGGAGCCGACCATCTCCAGCCCGATCGAGTACCAGCCGGCGGCCAGCGAGCCGTTGCCGGTGCCGGCGTGGATGCCGATCTGCGACATCGGCGTGGCCAGCCAGACCCCGTCTGGCCCGGTGTAGATGTGCGGGCCGGACGTCCAGCCCTTGCCGGCGTAGAAGCGCTGCATGCCGCGCATGGTGCTCAGCCCGGCCCACTGGGCCTCGGTCGGCACGGCGGTGTGGTGCAGCACCAGCCGCGAGGGGGCCAGCCGTCCGAAGTCGTAGCCGGCCACGTAGCTGTTCCACTCGGCGATGCTCAGCTTGCGGTTGATGAAGGGCGGCGCGCCCTCGGTGGGGAAGTCGGCCATGGGGCCTCCTATGCATTGCAGATTGCAGATTGCAGATTGCAGATTGCAGGCGACTGTGCTGAGCGTATCATAGCAGATCGGAACCCCCAACCCCCAACCCCCAGGGCATGTGCAACGCCCTGCGCGCCCCCCTGGCTGGCGACTGACGTCGCGCCGGCAGGGCGCGCTGCGCCGGGCGTCGGCCTGCGCCGACGCCGGATCCGCCCACGAAGGTGGGCGGTCGGCCGCAGGCCCCCGCGACGCGGCTTCAGCCGCCAGCGACGTTGCACACCCATGTTGACGATCCGCCCGCCACACGGTATAGTACCGGGAACCTGTCGGCCGCCTATGCGTGAACGAGGTCATCCCGCCCGCCATGGCTCCGAAAGCCACATCTCAGCATCTACAGTCGACATCGCTGCCCCCTGCGCCTGCCTGCGCGGGGGTTTTTTGTAGCTTGCCGGCAGTTTGCAATCTGCAATCTGCAATCTGCAATGACCCAAGGAGGACACCCGATGAGCATCGAGTGGGAAGATAAGTTCGCCCGCGAGGGCCTCACCTTCGACGATGTGCTGCTCGTGCCCGCCGAGTCCCAGGTGCTGCCGGCCAAGGCCGACGTGGGCACCTGGCTGACCCGCAAGGTGCGCCTGAACATCCCGATCGTCAGCGCGGCCATGGACACCGTCACCGAGCACCGCCTGGCGATCGGCCTGGCCCGCGAGGGCGGCATCGGCTTCATCCACAAGAACATGTCGATCGAGGAGCAGGCCGAGATGGTGCGCAAGGTCAAGCGCTCCGAGAGCGGTATGATCACCGACCCGATCACCCTCGCGCCCGACCGCACCGTCGGCGACGCCTTCGACCTGATGGCCGAGTACCGGATCAGCGGCGTGCCGATCTGCACCGTCGAGGGCGACCTGGTCGGCATCCTCACCAACCGCGACCTGCGCTTCGAGACGGACCGCACCCGTCCGATCAGCGACCTGATGACCAGCAAGAACCTGGTGACGGTGCCCGAGGGCACCACCCTGGAGCAGGCCAAGGCCGTGCTGCACAAGCACCGCATCGAGAAGGTCCTGGTGGTGAACGCCCGCGGCAAGCTCAGCGGCATGATCACCGTCAAGGACATCATGAAGCAGATCGAGCACCCCAACGCCTGCAAGGACGAGCAGGGCCGCCTGCGGGCCGGCGCCGTGATCGGCGCGGGCGGCGACTTTATCGAGCGGGCCGGCGCCCTCATCCGCGCCGGCGCCGATGTGCTCAACATCGACACCGCCCACGGCCACTCCCAGGGCGTCCTCGACGCCGTGCTGCGCGTGCGCGAGGCCTACCCCAGCGTCCAGCTGATCGCCGGCAACGTCTCCACCGCCGCCGCCACCATCGCCCTGATCGAGCGCGGCGTGGACGGCGTCAAGGTCGGCCAGGGCCCCGGCTCGATCTGCACCACCCGCGTCGTCACCGGCGCCGGCATGCCCCAGATCACCGCCATCATGGAGTGCGCCCGCGCCGCCGAGCGCCACGGCGTGCCGGTGATCGCCGATGGCGGCATCAAGTACTCCGGCGACATCCCCAAGGCCCTCGCCGCTGGCGCCCACAGCGTCATGATCGGCTCGCTCTTCGCCGGCACCGAGGAGAGCCCCGGCGAGACTATCCTCTACGAGGGCCGCAGCTACAAGACCTACCGCGGCATGGGCAGCATCGGCGCGATGAAGCGCGGCTCGGGCGACCGCTACTTCCAGGGCGGCGAGGGCAAGAAGCTGGTGGCCGAGGGCATCGAGGGCATGATCGCCTACAAGGGGCCGCTGGGCGACACGGTCTTCCAGCTCGTCGGCGGCCTGCGCGCCGGCATGGGCTACGTCGGCGCCAAGGATGTCGAGACCCTGCGCCGCGAGGCCCGCTTCATCCGCATCACCATGGCCGGCCAGATCGAGAGCCACCCCCACGATGTGACGATGTGACAAGCTATGAATACCACCATCCCCACCGGCTTCGAGGACACCATCGACGTAATGCGCGCCGGCCACGAGCGCATCCTGGCCGCCCTGGAGGCCCACGGTGTGGCCTACGAGCCCTACCCGCGCGCCATCCCCGACCCGCGCCCGCGCGGGCGGGCCGCCGCCCGCGCCTTCCCCATGCAGGGCGTGCTCAAGTACCACGGCCTGAGCGACTGGCCCTCTCGCATCGCCTACCTGCCCTCGATCTCGCTCAACAACAGCGCCGCCCACACCACCACCTGCGTCGAGTTCAGCCCCGACCTGGCCGAGGACAGCGCCGCGATCGGCGGCGCACCCGCCGCCGGGCGCGACCTCGACCGGATCGTGCAGACCCTCGACGCCGTGCGCGGGCTCACCGGCGCGCGGACCCGCGCCCGCGTCACCTCGCGCAACGTGCTCCAGTCGCGCACGCCCGGCAAGGGGCTCGGCACCAGCGCCTCGGCTTCGGCCGCCCTGGCCCTGGCCGCCCTGGCCGCCCTCTACGGCCCGGATCTGGCCGGCAACCGGCGCTTCCTCAGCTGCTTCGCCCGCCTCCTGGCCGGCTCCGGTTGCCGCAGCGCCGCCGGCGGCTTGGCCCTCTGGCTCAGCTACCCCGGCCTGTCCCACGCCGACAGCTTCGCCGTGCGCCTCGACGGCGAGGGCCAGCTCGACCAGGCTCGCCTGATCACCGTCCCGATCGACTCGCGGGTCGGCCTGAAGACCGAGTCGGCCCACCACGACGCCCCGCAGAGCAGCTTCTTCAAGAGCTGGATGCTCAGCCGCGCCGACGAGATCATCGAGCTGCTGGGCGCGATTAGGGCCGGCGACTGGCGCACCGTCGGCCAGCTCGCCGAGATGGACAGCATGCGCCTGCACGGCGTGACGATGTCGGGCAGCCGCGAGAACAAGCTGATCGGCTGGGAGCCCGAGAATATCGCCCTCTTCCGCATGTGCAACGACCTGCGCGCCCGCGGCGTGCCGGTCTACGCCTCCACCGACACCGGCCCCACCGTCGTCTTCATCACCCACCGCGACCACGAGGACGCCGTGGTCGCGGCGATCGACGGCCTGGGCCTGGGCCTAGAGACGGTGCGCGGCCACATCGCCGGCCCGGCCGCTCTGATCGACCCCGACGAGGCCATCGCCGAGATCGGCGGGTAACAGTAAGGGCGCAGCAGCGCCGCGCTGCTGCGCCTTTACATTACGCTACGCCCCGCTACTTGTTAAACCGGAAGTGGCAGATGTCACCGTCCAGCACAATATACGTCTTCCCCTCAAGCCGCACGGTGCCGGCCTTCTTCGCCTCGGCCATGCCCCCCGCGCTCATCAGGTCGTCGTAGGCCACCGTCTCGGCGCGGATAAACCCCTTCTGGATATCGGAGTGGATCGTCCCGGCGGCCTCGACGGCGGGCGTGTCGCGGCGGATCGGCCAGGCCCGCACCTCGTCCTCGCCGGCGGTCAGGAAGCTGATCAGCCCCAGCAGCTCGTAGGAGCGCTGGATCACCACATCGCGGGCCGGCGCGCTGATGCCCAGGTCGGCCATAAACGACTCGGTGTCGGCGTCATCGAGCTGGGACAGCTCAGCCTCGATCTTGCCGCACAGGGCCACCACCGCGCTGTTGCGGAAGGGGTAGCTCAGGGTGGGCGGGCTGCCGATCGCATCCTCGCCCATATTCAGCGCCACCAGCATCGGCTTGGCGGTGAGGAACTGGTAGCCGCGGATCATGCGCTCCTCCTCATCGCTCATCTCCACATTGCGGATGGGCGTCTCGGCCTCAAGGGCCGCCTGGAGGCGCAGCAGCAGGTCGCGCTCGGCGATGCGCAGCTCCTTATCCTTCGTCGCCATCTTCGTGATCTCGGCGGTGAGCCGGGTCAGCCGCTTCTCGATGATCGCCAGGTCGGAGAAGATCAGCTCCAGATCGACGGTCGCGATATCGCGGGCCATATCCACCGAACCCTCGGGGTGCGGCACCGTCTCGTCGGCGAAGGCGCGCACCACGTGCAGCAGCGCGTCGGCGGTGCCGAGGTAGTTCAGCAGCGCCGGGGGCAGCCCGCCGCCCTGCTGGCCGCCGCCGCTGATCCCTGCCACATCCACATACTGCACGTCGGCGTAGGTGACCTTGCGCGGCTTAAACATCAGCGCCAGCGCCTCAAGCCGCTTGTCGGGCACCTTCACCATCGCCAGGTTCGGCTCCAGCTGGCCCGACGAGTAGGCCGTCGTCTCCACCGTGCCGCGGGTCAGCGCGTTGAACACGGTCGTCTTCCCGCTATTGGCCAGCCCAATGATCGCAAGCTTCATAACAATCTGTATCTTTCATAACGATAAGTGTCTTCAGGCGAGTACACCGTCTGAGCGTACCTGAAGGGGTTAAATAGGGATGGTGTGGAGAGGGACAAGCCCTCTCCGCGCCTCTCCCAACCCGGCATACTGTACGAGACGCACGCTTCGCGCCCTTCGCGTTCGCGTTTTCCGCGCCCTTCCGCGCCCTTCGCGATCCCGATCCGCCAGTATACCCGGTGCCTGCGCCCCGCGCAACCCGGCCCTGTAGCCTCCGGGCCTCCCCCTTAACCAAATTTTCCCCTGGCGGCGTTCCCCCGCTTCGCTATAATGAACCATGTACCCATCCGCACAAAGAATCTTTCGCCGCCTGGTATGCCGGTTGCTATCTGTGAGAGCATCTGCTGCCACATGGTTTGTCAGCTGCTCTTATATATGATGATCATTGTGCGCCCGTGCGAAACTTTTTGGGTGGGTTCGGCGTTTGACTCTGTAGAAGGGTAGCGCCTATCTGCGCCGGGAGCCTCGCAAGGCGTGCTCGTAAGCATGCTCCCTTCTGATGACCTCCGCAGCCTCATCGGCCGCGCACAATCGCGTGACTCTGGCGCAATCAGCGAGATCTATAACCTCTACGCTAGGCTCATTCTGCGCTATATCTACCTTCGGGTCGGCGAGCACGAGCTCGCCCAGGATCTGACCCAGGAGGTCTTTATTAAGGTTATTCACGGGATATCACGCTTCGAGTACCGTGACGAGAAGTCCTTCCTTGGCTGGCTCTACACCATCGCCTCAAATGTCCTCAGCAGCCACCAGCGCCGGCGCCGCCTCATCTCCACATCCTTCGACCGCCAGGACAATCTGATCGACCTGCGCAGCCAGGACGACGCCCGCACGATCACGGATCGTGTGGCACTTCAGCATGCGATCGGGCAGCTGACGGCGGACCAGCAGCAGGTGTTGACGCTCCGATTCTTCGCCGATATGAGCAATATCGAGATCGCGGGCGCGCTGCGCCGGACCGAGGGCGCCATTAAGGCGCTTCAGCACCGGGCCATCCACCGCCTTCAGCGCATCATGGGCCGTGAGTCTGATGAGCGCCAGATCTCCGATGCCTCGGCAGCCTCTGCTGGCCCGTTCGCGGATATGTCATCAGTCCCACTCGAAGGCCCGACCGGAGATTAAGCGTTGCGCGTTGATCTGACATCTATCCTCGATATGGCCCTGGCTGAGATGCGCGCCGGGGCGAGCGTCGATGAGTGCCTCCAGCGCTACCCCGACTATGCGGCTGAGCTGGAGCCGCTGCTGCGCACCGCTGTGGCGATCCGTCGCCAGGCGTCTGCCGCGCTGCCGCCCTCTCTTGAGCAGTGGCTCGCCAGCAGCCGAGGTGAGATTGAGCAGATCGCCCGCGACGCCTACGCGCCCCCCGCCCCGTCGGGCTGGCAGATCGGCCGCTCGCTCTCCCAGCTCTTCGCCGCGCTCTTCCGCCGCAGGATGTCTCGTATGGCCACCGCCGCCCTCACCACGCTTCTGATCTGCACGATGGCGCTCGTCGGCGTCGATGTCGCCGCCGCCCGCACGCTCCCCGGCGATGCGCTCTACCCCTGGAAGCTCTTCTCTGAGGAGACTCACCTGCGCCTCGCGATCACTCCCGACTCCCGCATTGACCAGGCGGTCGCGATGGTTGAGCGCCGCGTTGTTGAGATCAGCTCCCTCGCCGGGCGCGCCGGTGCGCGCCTCGACCAGTACCAGCAGAGTGTCGCCGAGCTTCAGACGCAGTTTCCCCGTGCCCTCAGCGCGCTTCAGGAGGCGAGCCCCTCGGCGCGCCGCCTGGCCCTCGTCCGCCTCAGCCGCCTGATCGATAGGGCCTCCATGGATCTCCAGGGCGCCGCCGCCCAGAGCCCCGACGCTGCGGCGCTGGGGCGAGCTGCGGCGCTGGTGTCTGACCTACGGGCGACTCTCCCCGCCGATGCCCCCGACGCTCCGGTGGTCGTCCTCTCGCTCGCGACGCCGATGCCGCCGCCGACCCCTGCGCCGACGGCCGTGCCCGTCGCTACGCCTGCCGCGCCTGCGGGCCTATCGGCCCCTACCCGCGCGCCCTCGCCTCGCCTTACGCCCTCCCCAACCTTCCCGGTCTTTACGGCGCCCAGCCCTGGAGTCTCTGGCGATGAGGGCGCGCCTTCTGCCAGCCTGACGCCGACCACTACGCCGACGTTTGATCTGCGCCAGCCTGATGTGTCGCCTGTGGCGCGCGAGTCCCCGGCCCCGCCGACGCGGACTGTCCCCCCGACGCGGACTGTCCCCCCGACGCGGACGGCGGGCCTATCTCCTGTCCCGCCGACGCCAATCGTCGCGCCAAATAATAGCCAGACCTCATCGGCTATCGCCCCCACCGATGCGACGGCGACCCGCACGGCGACGGCGACCCGCACGGCGACGGCGACCCGCACGGCGACGGCGACCCGCACGGCGACGAGCACGCCAACGGCGACGAGCACGGCGACGAGCACGGCGACGAGCACGGCGACGAGCAC
>NZ_JAIEWN010000003.1:314827-324175 GCF_019599295.1 Oscillochloris sp. ZM17-4
TAGCTCTAGTATACCAGATTATTCGTTCTACTACAAGCGCTTTAGCGCATTAGGGAGCCGTATCGGAGAGCTAAAGCCGCTAAAGCGGGTGAAGCCCTTATATCCCAGCGCTAAAGCTGCTGGGCTTTACGGGGGATCTCCATTGACTGGATGGGCACCACCTCCGCTTATATCCCAGCGCTAAAGCTGCTGGGCTTTACGGGCTATTTCCGTAATGGCACAGTGTGACTCTCTTTATAGTATCGGTAGCTGATCAGTGCAGGTATCACGCGAGACGACCCCAACAGCGCCGCCGAGCTATGGGCGCCCCTACCTGATCTTCTTCTGTGAGCTTGATGGCAAGGGATGGCTTGATCTTCTCGGCCGCTCTAGCTTACTGAGTGATCTTGTGTCCTATGGCTATGGCGTGGCCCTCGCCCTCCGCGATCTCACCCCCGACCTCGTGTCCGTCGTCCGCACCCTCAATAGCGCTGGCATCCAGGTGGTGGCCTGGCTTCAGCTGCCCCAGAGCGAGGGGAGCTGGTTCCACCTACAGAACTACCCCCAGGCGATCGAGCGCTATCGCAGCTTCCACGTCTGGTCGCGCGATAACGGGCTGATCTTCCATGCGGTCGGCATCGATATCGAGCCCCCGTCGAGCGAGCTCGACCGCATCCAGCGCTGGGGCCTGAGCGACATGGCCCGCCGCCTCTGGATCGCCCCTGAGAACGTCCTCTTCGCCGCCGCCCGCGCCGCCTACACCGACCTTATCGGCGAGATCCACCACGATGGCTACGAGGTTCACGCCTACCAGCTGCCCATCCTCGCCGATGATCGGCGCGCTGGGACGACGCTCATCCAGCGCGCCTTTGACATCGTCGGCCTGCCCGCCGATGTGGAGGTGCTGATGTGCTACAGCAGCCTGCCGATCGACGCGCTCCGCAATGATATTGGCGGCGCCCTGATCGCGAGCTATGGCTCATCCGCCGACAGTATCGGCGTGGGCGCGATCAGCGGCTCTGTCGCCGATAGCTCCGCCGACGATCTGCCGCCGCTCTCGGGCGATGCGCTGGAGCGCGACCTGCTCCTGGCGGCCCGCTACACTGACGTGATCTATGTCTTCTCGCTTGAGGGCTGCGTCGAGCGTGGCCTGCTGCCGCGTATCGGCCAGATCAACTGGGAGGCGGAGCCGGTTACGTCGCGCTGGAAGCGCCTGTCTGTTGGCGCGATCCGCGCCCTGATCCTGGTCACGCTGTTGATCTCGCGCTTTGGCGGCGGGCTCGTCGCCTGGCTTGGCTGGGGCCTCTTTGTGATCATGCTCGCCCGCAAGGCGCGCATTGCCCTGCGACATCGTCGCACCTCCTAGCCTCCAACCTCCAACCCTCAACCCCCAAAGTTGACAGCGGCACACGACAGTTTATAATGTCGCCATTTCCCTCTGTGTCATAGCTTTGACATATAATCAATGCTAAGGAGCCTGCTGCAATGGACTGGGGCAAACAGAATCGCTGGTCGCAGATCACCAAACCGGATGGGCGCTGCTTCTTCCTGGCCATGGACCATGGCTACTTCCTTGGCCCGACCCGCCGTCTTGAGAAGCCGGGCGAGATGGTCAAGCCGCTCCTCCCCTACGTCGACGCGCTGTTCGTCACCCGCGGCGTGCTGCGCGCCAGCATCGACCCTGCGACCCAGGTGCCGATCATCCTGCGCGTCTCCGGCGGCTCCAGCATCATTGGCGGCGACCTGGCGAACGAGAGCGTCACCACCTCGATCGATGAGGTCATCCGCCTGAACGCCGCGGCCGTCGGCCTCTCGGTCTTTGTCGGCTCCGACTACGAGCACCAGACCCTGAACAACCTCGCCACCCTGATCAACTCCTGCGAGCCCTACGGCATCCCGGTGATGGCCGTCACGGCGGTGGGCAAAGAGCTAGAGAAGCGCGACGCGCGCTTCCTGGCCCTCTCCTGCCGCATCGCCGCCGAGCTCGGCGCGACGGCGGTGAAGACCTACTGGTGCGAGGATTTCCACAAGGTCGCCGAGAACTGCCCCGTGCCGGTGGTGATCGCCGGCGGCCCCAAGTGCGACACGATCCTTGAGGTCTATGAGTTCGTCCACGACGGCATCGAGCGCGGTGCGATCGGCGTCAACCTCGGCCGGAACGTCTGGCAGGACGAGCACCCCGTCGCCGCCGCCCGCGGCCTGCAGGCGCTCATCCACGAGGGCCTCACCCCGGCCCAGGCCAGCGACCTCTACATGACGATCAAGAACGAGGCCGTGCCGGCCTAGTAGCTCATCGACTCTACCTGTCCGACATCGTAAGGGCGCAGCAGCGTCGTGCTGCTGCGCCCCTCTGCGGTCTGGTATCCGTCGGTGTAAGGGCGCAGCGGCGTCGCGCTGCTGCGCCCCTCTATGGTGAAAAAATATGCAAAACCAATGGAACACTGAGGACGCCGCGCGCTTCCCCGGCGACCTCGGCCAGTGCGTGTACGCCTCGCGCCTGCTCGGCGCGGACCCGGCCCTCGTCCTGCACGGCGGCGGCAATACGTCGGTCAAGATCGCGCAGACCAACATCTTCGGCGAGCCCGAGACGGTGCTCTATGTGAAGGGCAGCGGCTCCGACCTGGCGACTGTCGAGGCGAAGGGCTTCGCGCCGGTGCGCCTGGATCACCTGCGGCGGCTGACCACCCTTGAGACCCTCTCCGACACCGAGTGGCTCAACGAGCTGCGGGGCAGCGCGATCAACGCCGCAGCCCCCCCGGCCTCGGTCGAGGCCATGCTGCACGCGCTGCTGCCGGCGAAGTACGTCCTCCACTCGCACGCCGACGCGGTGCTGGCGATCACCAACACCCCCGGCGGCGCCGAGCGCATCCGCACGATCTATGGCGACGATGTGGTGATCGTGCCCTACGAGCGCCCGGGCTTCCCCCTGGCGAAGCGCTGCGCGGCGCTCTTTGCGGCCGAGCTCTCGGCGCGCACCGCCGGCGTGGTGCTGCTGCGCCACGGCCTGTTTAGCTTCGGCGAGACGGCTGAGGCCGCCTATGCGAGCATGATCGATCTGGTGAGCCGGGCCGAGGCCTACCTGGCGGCATACCCTGTCCCGGCCGCGCCGGTGACTCTGCCCGACCCGCAGCGCCCGCTGCGCCAGGAGCTCGCCTCGCTGCGCCGGGCTCTCTCTGACGCGGCCGGCGCCCCGCTGATCCTCACCACCCACGACGACGAGCCGTGCCTGCGCTTCGCCCAGCGTGCGGATGTCGGCATGATCTCGCAGCAGGGGCCGGCCACGCCCGACCACGTCATCCGCACCAAGCGCGCGCCGATGATCGGCCGCGATGTGACGGCCTTCCGCGCCGCCTACGAGTCCTTCTTTCAGGAGCAGCAGGCCCGCACCGGTCGCCAGCTGACCATGCTCGACCCCGCGCCGCGGGTGGTGCTCGACCCAGACCTGGGCATGGTCGCGGTTGGGCGCAGCGCCCAGGATGCCGTCATCGCCGGCGACATCTACCGCCACACGATGGCGATCATCGCGCAGGCCTCGGCCCTGGAAGCCTACCAGGCCCAGCCCGCCGCCGATATCTTCGACGCCGAGTACTGGGAGCTGGAGCAGGCCAAGCTCACGCTCCAGGGTCGGACGCCCATGTTCGCCGGCGAGATCGGCCTGGTCACCGGGGCAGCCTCCGGCATCGGCAAGGCATGTGTCGAGTCGCTGCTGGCCCGCGGCGCGGCGGTCGTCGGCCTCGATATCAACCCCGCCATCGAGCAGCTCTTCGACCGCCCCGACTTCCTCGGTGTCCGCTGCGACGTCACCAGCGAGGAGCAGCTGATCGCCGCCCTGGAGCGCACCGCCCGCGCCTTCGGCGGCCTCGATATGCTCATCCTCAACGCCGGCATCTTCCCGCCCTCCCGGCGCATCGCGGACATGCCCACCGCCGAGTGGCGTAGGACGATGACGATCAACCTCGACGCGAACATGATCCTCATGCGCGAGGCCCACGCCCTGCTCAAGCATGCGCCCCGTCGCGGGCGGGTGGCGATCATCGGCTCGAAGAACGTGCCCGCGCCAGGGCCGGGCGCCGTCGCCTACTCGGCCTCCAAGGCCGCCCTCAACCAGCTCGCCCGCGTGGCCGCCCTGGAGTGGGGCCAGGACGGGATCAGGATCAACTCGCTGCACCCCAACGCCGTCTTCGACACCGGACTCTGGACGGACGAGGTGCTCCAGGCCCGCGCCAAGCACTATGGCCTGACGGTGGAGCAGTACAAGACCAACAACGTCATGCAGATCGAGGTCACCAGCCGCGATGTCGCCGAGCTGGCCGCCGAGATGTGCGGCCCGCTCTTCGCCAAGACCACTGCCTCCCAGGTGCCGGTCGACGGCGGCAACGAGCGGGTGATCTAGCGCGATTGCAGATTGCAGATTGCAGACTGGGCGTAGCAGCGCGGCTTGCCCGGTTGGTGTTATAGTGTAGGTGCGGATCATGAGTTCCGTAATCTGCAATCTGCAATCTGCAATCTGCAATGCTGCGAGGTGCCGATGAAGCTCTCACCTGAGAAGATCGAACTGCTCGCCGCCGCCATCGTCGATGAGCTCGCCGAGGTCGACGGGGTGCTCTTTCAGAGCAGCGATAGCGACCTGCGCCTGGCCATTAACGATATCATCACTGACGAGCTTATGATCGAGGAGCGTCTCGACGCTGAGATCCATAAGATGCTCCAGGCCTACAAATATGAGATCACTATGGGCCGGCTGAACTACGATGAGCTGTATCGGAAGATGCGCTCGCGCCTGCTCGCCGAGCGCAAGATCATCCTTTAACCAGGGAACAGGGCAAAGGGGACAGGGTATAGCCGGACATCGCGATAGCGTATGCCCTGCGGTGTGCCACAAGTGTCCCCTGTCCCCTGTCGCCTGTCCCCTTATGACTCGGATCATTGAGAGCCCAACCGAGCGCACCACCGCCGCCACCGACGCGCTAATCACCGCCATCTCGCTGCGCTACGCCGCCGAGCTGCTTGGTCGCCGCCGTGGCCACCCATGGAAGGCCGGCATCTGGGCCGGCGCCTTCGGGGCCATGGGCCTCGCCGGCGCCCTCGGCGTGGCCGTTCACGGCCTGGATCTGTCGCCGCGCCGCCGCGAGATCCTCTGGCGCCCCCTCAACCTCGCCCTGGGCGTCACCGTGGCCCTCTTCGCCGCCGGCGCCGTGGGCGACCTCCTCGGCGAGCGGGTCGCCCGCCGCGCCCTGCCCGGCCTGATCCTCAGCGCCGGCGGGTTCTACCTCGCCAGCGAGCGCCTCCAGCGCGGCTTTGTGATCTTTATCATCTACGAGGCCGCCGCGATGCTCTTCGCCCTCGGCGCCTACGCCCGCCTCGCCCAGAGCGGCCGGCTCGCCGGCGCCCAGCAGATGGCCGCCGGCGTCCTGCTCTCGATCATCGCCGCCGCCGTCCAATCCAGCAGCCTGGAGCTGACATGCTGCGGCATCCCGCTCGACCACAACGGCCTGTTCCATATCGTGCAGATCGCCGGCCTGCCACTCCTCACGGCGGGCCTACGCGCCGCCCTCGACTCTCCGCCCGAGAGCTGAGGCGCGCCCCCTCCTGCTCATGCTCGTTCTGCGACCGCTGTTCGCGCTGTTCGCATTCTTCGCGCCCTCCGCGTCCGCGCGCCCTTCGCGCCCTTCGTGTTCCAAACGCCCGCGCGCCCTCCACGCTCCAGCGCCTTTCGTGATCCTCACCCTGCTCGCCGCCTGCTCCGCGCCGTCCGGCCCGCCCACCGTCCGCCAGGAGCAGACGGTCGACGGGATCACGATTGGCCTGGAGGCCGCCGATGCCCCCAAGGTCAATGCGACCCAGGATTTCACCATCACTCTGGCTGACGCCAAGGGGCAGCTGATCGATGACGCCTCCGTCTACATCGACCTGCTCATGCCGGCCATGCCTATGGGCTCCAACCGCCCCGTGGCCTCCGCTGCGGGCCAGGGCCGCTACAACGTGCAGACCGTCTACACCATGAGCGGCACCTGGGAGATCACCGTCGTCGCCGAGCTTGACGGCGTCGAGCACCGCGCCACCTTCCCGCGCGAGGTGCCCGAGCCCTGATCAGCCTTAACAATCCCTGAAAATGTTCCTGTTACTATGGCTTCACCGCTATCGGCATAGAGAACTGGAACCATGAAGCCGGAACACCGAACCTATATCCGGGCCCGCAGCAACCTCCTCATCGACGTCGCCACCTTCATCGCCTTCCTGATCGCCACCGCCCCCCGCCTCAGCGGGATCGGCATCCACGAGTGGCTCGGCATCGCCTTCGCCGCCGCGATCATCGTCCACCTGCTCCTGCACTGGCAGTGGATCGTCGCTCTGAGCAAGACGATGCTGCGCAAGGCCCGCGCCAGCTCGCGCCTGGGCTACCTGCTCAACCTGGCCCTCTTTATAGATGTGACGCTGCTCACCTTCACCGGGCTCATGATCTCGGAGGTCGCACTGCCGCTCTTTGGGCTGCGCCTCCCGCGCGGCTTCCTCTGGCGCGGGCTGCATAGCACAACCTCGAACATCGCGGTGCTGCTGATCGGGCTGCACCTCGCCCTGCACTGGCAGTGGGTCCTGAAGACGACAGCGCGCATCTTCGGTCTTGTGCGGCCGACGGCGAAGCCTCGGCAGGAGGTGTCCCAGTGAAGATCATCGCCCGCGTGCTGATCATCCTCTCCGCTGCCCTGCTGGTCGTCGGCGCGACGATGGCCTTCGCCTCCTCTGCCTCCTCCGGCTCGGGCGGCATCGGCCCCGGGCGCGACGGCTTCGAGCGCCGCCCGCCCGCCGGTGCCGCCGAGGGCTCCCGCCCGCCCGGCTTCCTCCCCGGCGGCGCCTTCGGGCGCGGGGAGGGCCGCGGCGACCACGAGGGCGGCCGCGGTATGCCCGCCGCCTTCGAGCTGCTGAAGAACCTGGTCATCATCGCGGTGATCATCGCGATCAGCACGCTGATCAGCCGGCTCACCGACGGCCTCCGCCCACAGCGGCGCTAGTGCAGATTCACGCAGCCTTTTTGGCGTACGGGAGCGTATATATAGCGTCTGATCGCGCTGTGCCCAATCTACAATCTGCAATCTGCAATTTGCAGCGGAGCGAGCCGCCAGCCTCAGTTCCTCAGAGCCTCAAGCGTTTTGCTCAGTGCTACCTGCCTATGACCCACACCATCCTGATCGTCGACGACGAGCGCAACCTCCGCGACATGCTCCGGGTCTACCTGGAGCAGGAGGGATTCCATGTCGTCCAGGCCAGCAACGGCCGCGAGGCGCTGTACGTGGCGCGTATCGAGAAGCCCGACCTGATCATCCTCGATCTGATGATGCCCGAGATGGGCGGCTACGAGTTTATGAACGCATACCGCAAGGAGGGCGTCGCACCCGTGATCATGCTCACCGCCAGGGTCGCCGACGATGATAAGATCATTGGCCTGGAGATTGGTGCCGATGACTACCTCACCAAGCCCTTTAATGTCCGCGAGCTGATCGCCCGCATCCGCGCCGTCCTCCGCCGCGCATACCGGCCCGCCATCGAGCCCGACCTCCTCCGCGCCGCCGACATCGTCCTCGACCGCGCTGGCTGCACGGTGCGCGTCGCCGATCAGTATGTCGATCTGACGCCCTCTGAGTTCGAGCTCCTCGGCGCGATGATGGCCGCGCCGGGGCAAGTCTTCTCCCGGCTCGACCTGATGGACCGCATGTCCGGCAACGCCCTTGAGGGCTACGAGCGCACCATCGATGTCCACATCCGCAACCTGCGCATCAAGATTGAGCCCGACCCGCGCCGCCCCAAGTATATCGAGACGGTCTACGGCATGGGCTACCGCTTCGCGCTGCCCAAGGCGCCTGGCTCGTAGGCCGGTATCCGGCCGCTTTGTTTCGAGTCGCCGTATGTGGATCGCATCTGAATATGCTATGCACAATCTGCAATCGACAATCTGCAATCTGCAATCGTCATGATCCACACCCTCGCAACCAAGCTCACCCTCGCCTTCCTGCTGGTCGGCGTCGTCGGCGCGCTCCTCGTCGCCCTGCTGGTCGGGATGCGCACGCGCTCTGAGTTTGACCGCTTTCTCTCGACCCGCGATCAGGACGCGATCTCCCAGATCCTCGGCAGCTACTACGCGGGCCATGGCAGCTGGGCGGGGGTCGATGAAGCGCTCGCCGCAGACTCGCGGCTCACGTTCTACAGCCGCCGCATCACCTTGCTCAACGCTGACCGGACAGTTGTCCTCGGCGGCCGCTCCCACCCCGTCGGCTCCGGCATGTCCGATGACGACAGCCTCGCGAGCCAGCCCATCAGCGTGAACGGACAGGTCGTCGGCTATGTGCTCGCGCCTAGCGCCGATCAGCTCGCCCGCCCCTCCGACCGTGAGCGCGCACCGCTGCCGGAGATGGCGTTCATCCAGCGGGTCGCCTGGGCCGCCGCGATCAGCGCCGGCGTCGCCGCCCTGATCGCGCTCGTCCTCGGCAGCCTCCTGGCCCGCACCCTCACCCGGCCCGTCCGCGAGCTTACCGCCGCCACCCAGGCGATGGCGGCGGGCAGCCTCGGCGAGCAGGTGCGCGTGCGCTCCCGCGACGAGATCGGCCGGCTCGCCACCTCGTTCAACCAGATGAGCAGCGACCTCTCCCGGGCTAGCCAATCCCGCAAGCAGATGACCGCCGACCTCGCCCACGACCTGCGCACGCCGCTCAGCATTCTGCGCGGCTACACCGAGGGCCTGAAGGATGGGCGTATCCAGGGCAGCGCCGCCCTCTACGGCGTGATGCACAGCGAGGTCGAACACCTGCGGCACCTGGTGGAGGATCTGCGCGTGCTCTCGCTGGCCGACTCCGGCGAGATGCCGCTCAGCCGCCGGGCGATTGATCCCGTCGCCCTGATCGAGCGCGCCGGCCTCGCCTACATTGTCCAGGCTGAGCAGCAGGGGCTGGCCCTCCATGTGGACGCCGCCCAGGATCTGCCCTCGATCTCCGTGGACACCGACCGCATGGCCCAGGTGCTCAACAACCTGGTCTCAAACGCCCTGCGCTACACAGCGCATGGCGCGGTCACGCTCTCGGCGAGCCAGCAGGGCGGCCAGGTGCTGCTACAGGTGTGCGACACCGGGAGCGGCATCGACGTAGCGGACCTGCCCCATATCTTCGACCGCTTCTACCGCGCCGACAAGGCCCGCCAGCGCGGCGACAACGGCGCATCCGGCCTGGGCCTGGCCATCGCCAAGGCGATCATCGACGCCCACGACGGCACGATCTCCGTGGAATCCACCGTCGGGCAGGGCACCACCTTCACCATCGCTCTCCCCGTCGCCGTATGAATGCTGAATGTTGAGAGAAGTATTCAACATTCAACATTATTGTT
>NZ_JAIEWN010000003.1:324275-329809 GCF_019599295.1 Oscillochloris sp. ZM17-4
TAACACATTATTTCGGCTACCTCACCGGCAGCTCAACCCTCGCCTCCCCCGTTTCAGCCGCCTCCGCCACCGTCAGCACCGGCGTCACGCAGGCGTCCACCCCAGCGAAGAGCTCGCGCCAGATGGCGAGGGGCCGCCCGGCGATCACCGCCGCCACCTCGGCGATCAGCGCGGCCTGGTCGGTGTTGTCGTGGCGCGGGGAGAGATCAGGGCGGTTGATCGCGGCGCAGAAGCGGTCCCAGAAGTGTCGCTCCAGCGCGGCCACCGCCAGGTGCCTGCCGTCCGACGTGCGGTAGATCCGGTAGCAGGCCAGGTTCCCCGAGAGTATATGCCCGGCTTCGGCGCTCACCGCGATCCCGGCCTGGGCCACGGCGTGCCATGGCGCCATCAGCCAGCGCGCCGCCGCGTCCATCGGCACATCGAGAAATGCCCCCTCCCCTGTCCGCTCGCGGGCCTGCAGCGCCGCCAGGATCGCCGTCGCCGCTACCAGCCCGCTGGCCATATCGGCCAGCTGCGCGCCCGGAACCGCCGGCTCCCCCGCCGCCGTCGTCATCGCCAGGAAGCCCGATCGCGCCACAAAGTTCAGGTCGTGCCCTGCCATCAGGCTATCGCCCGGCGCCGCCCCGAACCCGCTGATTGCGCAGTAGATCAGGCGCGGGTTCAACGCACGCAGCGCCGCCGCGCCCACCCCCAGCCGATCGAGCACCCCGGGGCGGAAGCCGTCCACCAGCACATCCGCCGCGCCGGCCAGGTCGCGCAGGGCCGCCGCGCCCCCCTCCGACTTCAGATCCAGGGTCACGCTCTGCTTCCCCCGGTTCAGCGCCACAAACTGTGGGCTCTCGCCCGAGGCGTCCAGCGGCTCCATCGCGCGCATCGCGTCGCCCCCCGGCCGCTCCACCTTCGTCACCCGCGCGCCCATCCCGGCCAGGATCTGCGTACACGCCGGCCCGGGGATGTACGACGCCACCTCGATCACGTGGATGCCCGCGAGCGCCTGCTTGATCATAAGAAACCCCATCTATATGAAGAGCCGCCCCATCGGGGCGGCTCTATCATACGACACCTTTCAGTGCCTCAGTGCCTCAGAACCTCAGTGCCTCAGTGCTCTATGCAGGCATAATCCCTGGCCGTGGCCGGGGCGCCGGCCGGTCGCTCGGCGGCAGCGTGATCGGCGCGGCCGTGCCCTTCGTGGGCGGCGGCAGATCCTCGCCGCGGACGATCGCCTCCACCTGGAGCCGGTCGAGCGTCTCGTGCTCAAGCAGCGCCGTCGCCAGGTGGTCGAGCGTCCCCCGGTTCGATGTCAGCAGCTCGATCGCGGTGTGCATCCGCTCATCGAGCAGCTTCCGCACCGCATCATCGAGCCGCGCCGCCGTCGCCTCGCTGTGGTCGCGCGGGCCAGCCATCTCGCGGCCGAGGAAGGGGTTCTCCGCGCCCTCGCTGGCGAAGAGCAGACCCATCTCATCGCTCATGCCCCAGCGCCCGACCATCCGCCGGGCCAGCTGCGTCGCCCGCTGCAGGTCGTTCTCCGCGCCCGTCGTGATCTCGCCGATCGCCACCTGCTCCGCCGCCCGCCCGCCGAACAGCGTCGCCAGCTGCGAGCGCAGGAACTCCCGCGAGTAGTTGAATCGGTCGCCCTCCGGCAGGTACTCCGTCACGCCCAGGGCCCGCCCGCGCGGGATGATCGTCACCTTATTCACCGGGTCAGACTCAGGCAGCAGGCTCGACACCAGGGCGTGGCCGGCCTCGTGGTAGGCGATCACCGTCCGCTCCTGCTCGCTCATCAGCACCGGCCGCTCGGTGCCCAGGACGATCTTGTCCAGGGCCTCGCGGAAGTGCTGTGCCGTGACCTGGCGGGCCATATGCCGCGCCGCGTGGATCGCCGCCTCGTTCACCAGGTTTGCCAGGTCGGCCCCGGCGAAGCCCGGCGTCTGCCGCGCCACGATCGAGGCGTCCACATCGGTCGAGACAGGCTTGCCGCGCAGGTGGATGCGCAGGATGGCCTCGCGGCCGCGCACATCGGGTAGGCCCACCGTCACCTGGCGGTCGAAGCGCCCGGGCCGCAGCAGGGCCGGGTCGAGCACATCGGGCCGGTTCGTCGCCGCGATCACAATCACCGGCACGACCGCGGTCTCAAAGCCGTCCATCTCGACCAGGATCTGGTTGAGCGTCTGCTCGCGCTCGTCATTGCCGCCGCCCATGCCCGCGCCGCGCTGGCGGCCGATCGCATCCAGCTCATCGATAAAGACGATCGCCGGCCCGTTGCGCCGCGCCTGGTCGAACAGGTCGCGCACCCGCGAGGCGCCCACACCGACGAACAGCTCGACAAATTCGCTGGCGCTTGTGCTGAAGAAGGGTACCCCGGCCTCGCCGGCCACCGCCCGCGCCAGCAGGGTCTTGCCGGTGCCGGGAGGGCCGACTAGCAGCACGCCCCGCGGGATCTTCGCGCCCAGCCGCTTGTAGCGATCCGGGTTCTTGAGGAAGTCCACCACCTCGGTCAGCTCGCGCTTGGACTCCTCGGCCCCCGCCACATCGCCGAATGTCACCGTCGGCGTCTCGCCTGTATGCGACTTGGCCTTGGAGCGACCGAAGCTGAACACATTCTGCTGCCCGCGCGACTGCTGGCGCATCATATATATGAACAGGCCGCCGATCAGCAGCACGGGGCCGAAGGAGAGCAGGATGTTCCAGAAGATCGAGGGGTTCTGCACCGAGGCGACAATCTCAACCTTCTTCTCGCGGAGCAGCGGCAGCAGGGTCTGGTCGCCCACCGTCGGGATGGTGCTGGTGAACTGATCCGCCTTCGTCGGCGCATCGCCGAATAGCGTCCCCCCGCTCACCGTCTCGCCCGCCGGGGCCTCGACCGGCGTGGTGAGCACGCCGCGTACCTGCTGGTCATTCAGCTCAACCTTCGTCACATTCCCCGCCTGCACCTGGTCGAGGAATGCGCTATATGGCAGATCAATCGACGGCGTCGTCGGTCGCAGGGTGAAGATATTCCAGACCAGAGTTAGGCCGAGCAGCATCATCAGCCAGCGCATACCGGGGCCGCCAAACATGCTCGCCCCCCCGCTGGGCTGCTGGCCATCTGGCCGCTGTGGTTGTCGTGGAAGCATAAGACACTCCTTCCATCGCCGCATGTGCGGCGTATCGTGTGTATACATGGTACGCCCTAAACCCTGCTCCAGGTGCCCCCTAGTGTTAGCGCCCCGTTAGAATCACGATGAGCATTCGATGAGTGGTATAGTAGACGCCATGAATCTCCTCTCGATCGAGTCTATCAGCAAGCAGTATGCCGAGCGCCCCCTCTTCGAAGATGTCACCTTCGGCATGAGCAGAGGTGATCGCCTCGGCGTGATCGGCGTCAACGGCAGCGGCAAGAGCACGCTCCTGCGCATCGTGGCCGGCATCGAGCCGCCCGACAGCGGCCGCGTCGTCCTCGCCAGCGGTACCCACGTTGCCTACCTCCCCCAGGCTCCTCTGCTGCCCGAGGAGCAGACGGTGCTTGAGGCTGTCTTCGCCGGCGACTCGCCAACCGTGCGTCTGCTCCGCGAGTACGAGCAGGTTAGCGCCCAGCTCGCCGCGCGCCCCGACGACGCCAGCCTGCTCGCCCGCCTGAGCACCCTCACGCCGCAGATGGATGCCCTCGGCGCATGGGACGCGGAGTCGGCCGCCCACACGATCATCACCGAGTTGGGCCTCGCCGAGTACGCCAACTCCCCGATTTCTATCCTCTCCGGCGGGCAGCGCAAGCGCGTGGCCATGGCCCGCGCGCTCGTCGATCAGCCCGACCTGCTCATCCTCGACGAGCCCACCAACCATATCGACACCGACACGATCTCCTGGATGGAGGACTACCTCTCGCGGAGCACCTGTGCCCTCCTCCTCGTCACCCACGACCGCTACTTCCTTGATCGGCTGGTGTCGCGCATGATCGAGCTCGACCGCGGTCGCCTTAGTAGCTACGCCGGCAACTACGCCAGCTTTCTCGAGCAGAAGGCCGAGCGGATCGCCCGCGAGTCTGCCGCCGAGGATGCGCGCCAGAACCTCATGCGTCGCGAGCTTGCCTGGCTGCGTCGCGGAGCCCAGGCCCGCACCACCAAGCAGAAGGCCCACGTTGAGCGCGCCCAAGCTCTAGTTGATCAGCGCCCCGAGGCGGCCCAGGGCAGTGTCGAGATCGACGTGGGCACCGGCCGCCGCATCGGTAAGCGTGTGCTTGAGCTGCACGGCGTGAGTAAGCGCTACGGCGACCGCACCCTGATCGATCACTTCAGCCTAGAGCTCACCGCGAGCGACCGGATCGGCATCATCGGCCCAAACGGCAGTGGGAAATCGACCCTGCTGAACCTGATCTCCGGCCGTGTTCAGCCAGATGGCGGTGAGATCCGTGTCGGTGAGACGATCTACATGGCCTACTACGACCAGGAGAGCGCCGGCCTCGACCTGTCCATGCGGGTCGTTGACTATATCCGTGAGGTAGCCGAGCTGGTGCGCGGGCGCGACGGCGCACTCGTGGCCGCCACCCAGATGCTCGAGCGCTTCCTCTTCACCCCCGAGATGCAGTGGGCCACGATCGCCACGCTCTCCGGCGGTGAGCGGCGTCGCCTCTACCTGCTGCGCCAGCTCATCCACAACCCGAACCTGCTCATCCTCGATGAGCCGACCAACGACCTCGATCTCCAGACCCTCGGTGTTCTGGAGGACTATCTGGACGACTTTAGCGGCGCGGTGATCGCCGTCTCCCATGATCGTTACTTCCTTGATCGTGTCGTCGGCCGCATCTTCGCCTTCGAGGGCGAGGGCCAGATCGTCGAGTACCCCGGCAACTATAGCACCTATACTGAACGCCGCGCCCGCAAGGTTGTCGCGAAGCCTGCCGCCCCCGCGAAGGCGGCCAAGCCTGCCGCCCCCGCGAAGGCACCCGCCGGGCCACGCAAGCTGAGCAGCAAGGAGCGCCGCGAGCTTGAGACTCTGGAGCGGCGCATCGCCGAGCTAGAGGCCCAGCGAGACACTATCGGCGGCCAGCTCAACAGCGCCGGCTCCGACCACACCCGCTACAGCCAACTGGCCGCCGATCTTGCTGCGGTTGAGGTTGACATTGAGACGAGCTTCATGCGCTGGGCCGAGCTTGCAGAGTTCGCATAATGCGCCCATAACACGTTCATAATATTGATCCAATACTTGTGCCTACTACCAGCATAGTAAGAGAGGGTTTGTGGCTTCAGAGAGCCATAAACCCATTTGTGCAAAATGATTTGACAACCCCGTACCAGGGTGATATACTACGCGGGCTGGAATGAACGAGGCCTCACTCAGCAATGAGTAGACCAAACAGGTAAAACATAAGCGAACCGCGCTGAAATTTTATTTCAGAGACGTCGCCAGGGGAGTTCGGTTTACCGGGCGCTTCCTGGTTTTGTTTTTTCCTGGTGTTTGTCCAGTATGCACCTTCATAACTAAATTGCGATAGCAAGTGGGTTCACGTGAACAAAGCTGGAGTAAAGGCGAAAGCCTAGCTTCGGTCAACAACGCAGAGT
>NZ_JAIEWN010000030.1:0-38210 GCF_019599295.1 Oscillochloris sp. ZM17-4
CCTCAGTGATCGATCTCTTTGCGCAGCTGCTCCAGGCCGACGTCGTTGTCAGCGAAGACCTGCTGGAGATCGCTGAGTTGGCCGCGCTGCGCCCGCACGAAGCGGGTGAACGGCGCGTTGCGCTCGCGGATCTGGCCCAGCGACCGCTCGACCTCGCGCTCGAACTGCCGCTCCACGCTGCCGCGCAGCTGCTCGCGCAGCTCGCCCACCCGCTCGCGCAGGGCCTTCTTGGCCTGCCGCCGCTTCGCCGGCAGCAGCGCGAACCCGCCCGCCGCCACCAGCGTGGCCGCCAGGATGCCGGTCATGTCGAGCAGCGCGGTGTGGAAGAGCGCCACCAGCAGCGCGCCCAGCCCAACCGCGCCCACCTCGGCCAGGGCCGTCGCCGCCAGCGAGGCCCGCACCTCGTCCACCAGCAGCTGCGACTCGGCCTCCTTGTCGTAGGTGGCCACCACCTCGCTCGCCGCCCGCCCCACTGTGTCCAGCATGGTCTTGCGGTTGTAGTCGAAGGTGCCGCCCACATCGCCGATGATCCTCTGGCTGTGCTGCGAGGCCCGCCGCTTGATGTACTCGTCGTTGCTCTGCTGCAGGCGCAGGTTCTTCTCGATCATCCAGTCGATCAGCGTGTGCATCTTCTGGTCGATCTGCTGGCTGACCTCGCCGACCACCTCGCGCTCGAAGGCCGCCCGCAGCTTGTCGCCGTTCATCAGGTCGGGCAGGCGGGTGAGCCTGATGTGCTCCTCGAAGAACTGGTCGCCGCGCTCGACCAGTTCGCGCATGATCGCGTCGACCTCGTTCAGGTAGTACTGCACATCGTTCTTCAGGTCGTCGCGGTAGATGCTGATCTGCTGCTCAATATTCTCAATTGTCGCCAGATCCTCGCGCAGCGTCTCCAGGCGCACCTCCGTCACCTGGAGGTACTTGCGGGCTAGGCGCTGGGCCACGCCGAGCGGCGAGAGCAGCTTCAGGCGCACCCGGGCCTCCTCGTCCAGGTGGTCGATGATATACTCCTCGACGGCGCTGAAGCGGCTGCCGGCCCAGAGCGACTCGCCCTCGACGCCGCCGGTGCTGCGGGCGCGCACGGCCTCGCGCGCCGAGATCGGGAAGATGTCCGGGGTCACGCCCAGCAGGTCGCGGGCGTTCTCGCGGATGAAGCTGAGCACCTGGGTGAGCTCGTCGGGCGTGAGGATGTCGATCTTGTTGAGGATGATCACGATCTTCTTGCCCCACTCCTTGATCAGGGACAGGAAGCCGCGCTCGCTCTCGGTGAAGGGGCGGTCGGCCGAGGTGGCGAAGAGCACCAGGTCCGCCCGCGGGATGAAGTCGCGGGTCAGCTCCTCGTGGTGGCGGATCACCGCGTTGGTGCCGGGCGTGTCCACGATGCTCAGCTGCCGCAGCACCTCGGCGGGGTGGGTGTGGACGCGCAGCCCGTTCGGGCGCAGCTCGCTGCTCTGCTGCTCGCCGTGCTGGAGCAGGGTGATCGCGTCGGTGGTGGGGGTGACGCCCTCGGGGAGCACATGGTCGCCCAGCAGGGCGTTCAGGAAGCTCGACTTGCCCGCGTTGAACTCGCCGGCCACCACGATCAGGAACAGCTCCTCAAGGTGCTCAAGGACATCATTGAGCGTCCGGATGTCGCCGGGGTCGGCGTCGGCGCCGAAGCGCTCGAAGCCGTCGCGGAGCCGCTCGATGAGCGATCGCAGCTGCGTGAGCAGCTCCGCCTGCCGCTCGGTGATCAGCCGCTTGCGTTGGAACAAGCCGTTTGCGATCATAGTATTAAGCCTCGAAGAAAAAGATTAAGCCAATGTAATGAGATATGTGATCTAGAACACATGCATGGCCAGAAGAAGATGTTATACTCTCGACATCTCCTTCTCCTCTCTTCACAAGGGGTGGTGCCGCAAGGCACCACCCCTTGTGGATTCAGCCCGCAAACATGAAATCGTAATGCCCTACACGACGCCAGGCAGCAGAACTTGGTTCAGGACGATGCTGATGGCCACAAGCACGAGGGCCAGCCCGATCAGGGCGTAGATGAGAGCGGGCGCAAGCTCGCCCCACATCGCGGGCCAACGTCGCCGGGGGGGGCTCGGCAGCTCGATGCGCTGGCCGCGCCAGTAGGTGACGCGCCCGCCGCGCCCGCCGCGCCCGCCGCGCCCTGCGGATCGCCACCCCAGCGCCATCAGGTAGATGCCGCCGGCCCCCAGCGCGAGGGCCGTCACCGGCCAGGGCAGCGAGCGCCCGTTGGCCAGCAGAGCGACAAACAGAATGAGGGCGACCCATCGCCAGTCAAGCTGAAACCCACGCATTGGCAACTCCCAAAGATTGCACCTATCATACCATAGAGCCTCCCGCTTCGACGCCGGCGGCGCTGCGGCTGTTGCGCACGGCGGCGCAGCGGCACGCGTTTCTATCGGTGAGAGAGAGGGATAAAGCGACACGCCCGCCCCGCGAGCAGCGCTCCTCCAACGGCTCACACACCTGCGCGCGCGCGTCTGACAGCGTTGGGCGCAGAGCCGAGCGGCTGCAACCAGCGCCGGATGACATGCCGAGAAGTCAACCGATCTGCTCACGTTCCGAGGGTCGATCCTCGTCGCGGGTGGGAGGGGCGAAGGGAGGGGCTGGCGGGGCACAGACCACCGCTAGTGAGAGCAGTGGGCGTTCATCCTGATCGGGAACGAGTTGGCTATCGGCGCGATATGCAGCGCCGCCGTGACGAGCGGCAGCAGATCCTTGAAGTCGATCGGCTTGGCGACGTAATACCTGACGCCGAGATCACGCATCTTCGCGCGAAGGCCGGGGGTGTCATAGGCGGTGAGGACAAAGACCGGTGTCGTGGGGCGGAAGGCGTGCATGGCGCGCACAAGCGCGCTCGCGGAGCCGCTCCCAGCGCCGGGGTCGACGATCAGCAGCTCGACATCGCCGTGGGCGCAGGCGAGCCATGCCGCGTTTGGTGTGGGCGCAATGACAACCCCGTAGGACTCCCCCAGGAGCGCCTGAAGGCCGCGCTGTGTGATCAGCGCCGCTGCCGGGTCGTCGTCACATATCTGGATCTGCCTGTGTGGCATGGTCGTATCCTTAAATGCCAGTGGACAAATGGTGTCCTGGCATTATCGTACCAGCCCAAACAGGCGTCAGGAGGTGGGAGGCTGCAACTTTCTGTGACGAAGCGATAACCAGAAGCAAGGTTGCTCATAGCGCACACATCACTCATTCGTTGTCGGCAGAAGGATGCTGAACGTCGTGCCCTGGTTGCGCTCGCTCTCAACGAGGATCCTCCCGCCGTGCTGCGTGACAATATGGGCGCTGATGGCCAGGCCGAGGCCCGTCCCATTCGCCTTCGTTGTGTAGAAGGGCTCGAAGAGGTGTGGCCGATGCTCGGGGGGGATGCCCACGCCCGTGTCGCAGATATCGATCGCGATCGTCGTCGGGGACTCGCTGCGCGCCTGGAGGAGCCGGGTCTTCACCCGCAGGTCGCCGCCGTCGGGCATGGCGTCGCAGGCGTTGAGGATAATATTCAAGAACACCTGGCGCAGCTGGTCGGCGTGGGCGATGATCAGCGGGATCTCGTTACTCAGATCGGCGGCGGCGTTGATGCGGCTATGGCGCAGGTGGGTCTGCACAAGCTCCAGGGTCTCACGCAGCAGCGAGTTGGCATTCGTCGCGGCCAGCTCGGCCTTGGCGGGGCGGTAGAAGTCGCGCATGCGGGTGATGATGCGCGCGATCCGGCCGAGCTCCTGCTGGGCGATGGCGAGGAAGGTGCGCTCAGGAGCCTCCTCGGGGAGATCCTGCTCGACAAGGTAGAGGCTGTTGCGTGCGGCGTAGAGCGGGTTATTGATCTCGTGGGCCACCGAGGCGGAGAGCTCGCCGACGGCGGCCAGCTTGGCGCTCTGGAGGAGCTGCGCCTGCGCCGTGTTCAGGCGGGCCTCGGCCTCGGCGTGGAGCGTCTGGGTGAGCGTGAGGTCTCGCTCCAGCTCGGCGGCGCGGGTGCGCTGGTTCAGCTCATCGATCGCGACAGCGCACAGGTCGGCGAGCGCCTGGATGAAGGGCAGGTCGCGCGGGTGGTAGAGATGGGCGTTCACCCCGCCATAGATCACCAGAGAGCCGAAGCGCTGCCCCTCGACGCGTAGCGGCGCCAGCAGGGCGCTGTAGGGAGGCCAGTGCTCCATGCTCGCGCTCAGCGCCGCGATCTGCTCCTCGCTCATATCCTCCAGGGCGCTCTCGACCTGCGGGCCGACCAGAAGCATCGCCCGCGGCGAGAGGAAGGCCTTGCCCGAGAGACCCTCGCCGGGCCGGGTGAGGATGACGGCCGGGTTGTTAGAGGCGCGCAGCACCAGGGTGCTCTGGTCGGCGTCGATCAGAAACAGGTGGGCCGCGCTTGTCCCGGGGAAGAGGTGGACCGCCTCGCGCACCACCAGCTGCACGATCGTCTCCACGCCGCGGCTGATCAGCAGCGCGGCGCAGATCGAGAGGATGGCGCTGAGCCGCGCGTTCAGCTCAACCGCACGTGACATCTGAAGGGCGGCCTCGCGCTCGACGAGCGCGGTGTGCGTCTTCATCTCGGCGAGCGTGCGTTCCAGGACGGCGATGCGTTGCTGTAGCTGCTCTATCTCACCCATGGCGTGTCACCTATACAGAACCATACGAGCGGCGCACACATCACTTGATGCGACAGTATACCCCACATGTGTCGGCGCGCAGGGCATGTGCAACGTCGCTGGCGGCTGAAGCCGCGTCGCGGGGGCCTGCGCCGACCGCCCACCTTCGTGGGCGGATCCGGCGTCGGCCTGCGCCGACGCCTAGCGCAACGCGCCCCACCGGCGCGACTTCAGCCGCCATCCAGAGGGCGCTCAGGACGTTGCACATGCCCTATGTCGGCGCGGCAGCGCGTTGACACCGCAAAGCCGCACATGCTATGATGGCATAACGTACTGCGGCCAACTATAGAGCGTTTTTTTGCGGAGCGCAAACGACATGAGTGACTCTTCAAATATTCTTGTGGTTGACGACGAGCAGAATATTCGGCTCACGCTCAGCGCCCTGCTCCGACGTGCCGGTCACACGGTGACAACGGCATCGAGCGGCGAGGAGGCGGTGTCGCTCTTCAACTCCGAGTCGTTTGATCTGATGCTGGTTGATCTTCAGATGACTGGGATCAACGGGATCCAGGTGGTTGAGGCGCTGCGCGCCCGCGAGCTCAATACCGAGGTGATCGTCCTCACCGGCCACGGCTCCCTCGAGTCGGCCATCGAGGGCATCCACCACGGGATCTTCGACTATATGCTGAAGACGAGCGACCCCTCGCAGATTATTGATCGGGTCGCGGCGGCGCTGGCCGACCGGAGCCGGCGCCAGCGGCAGGCCTCGTTGATCAGCACGATCGGCCAGGCGGTGCAGGAGCTCTCGATCAATGCGCCCGCCGCACAGCCGGCGGACCCGGCCCCGGCGGGCGGCTCAGGATCGGGCGCGGCCGGCCACGACCGCGTGGTGATGATCGGGCAGCTCCAGATGGACACCTGGCACCAGACGGCATCGCTCGGCGAGCGCCTGCTGAACCTGACGCCCACCGAGTTTCGCCTGCTGCTCTGCCTCGCCGAGCACTCCGGCCAGATGCTCTCCTACACCCAGCTGGTGCGCTGCGCCCAGGGCTATGAGACGAGCGAGCTTGAGGCCGGCGAGCTGATCAAGCCCCATATCCACCACCTGCGCCAGAAGATCGAGCCCGACCCGAGCGCGCCGCGCTACCTGCTCAATGTCCGCGGCAAAGGGTACATCCTCCAGATTGACTCGTAGACAGGAGGGGCCTTCGGCCCGCCGGCCGCGCGCCGACGCTGGCTGGCGCGGAGCGATAGGCCCCCCTATGCGCGACGGGATTCTGGGCCTCGGCACTCGTGGCCGCCTCTCCCTGCTACCCGATGAGGATCTATGGCCAGCGAACTCCTCTTCTTCAACGGTGTGAACGCCAGCCGCGGGACCTACGGGCACCAGCCGCTCACCGTCGACCAGCTCGCCGCCCTCATCCGCGGCGATGACCCGAGCCCCGCCAGCCTCGACCCGGACAAGGCCCAGCTAGACGAGCTGAGGGAGCGCGCCCTCCAGGTGGCCGAGAGCGGCTTCCAGCTGAAGGAGGGCGTCGACGCGAAGGATCTCTCCCAGACGGGCTGGGGCGTGATCTTCGCCGACGGCCAGCAGTCGGCCGCGATCCGCGAGGCGCTGGGCGAGCTGCTGGCCTGGCGCAGCGCGCAGGCCGGCCCGCGCTACCGCGAGTGCAGCTACCTCCCCGGCGAGAGCAAGGCCGACTTCCTGCGCCGCCAGGGCGCCGCCACCTCTGGCCCGGTCGACCCCGACCTCTTCCCCTACTACCTGCTGATCGTCGGCGACCCCGAGCAGATCCCCTACCGCTTCCAGTACCAGATCGATGTGCAGTACGCCGTCGGCCGGATCCACTTCGACACGCTCGACGAGTACGCGCGCTACGCCCGCAGCGTGGTGGCCTCCGAGCGCGGCGATGTGAAGCTGTCGCGAAGGGCGGTCTTCTTCGGCGTGCGCAACGACGACGACGCGGCGACCACGCGCGCCGCCAGCGATCTGGTGCTGCCCCTCGCCGAGTCGATCCAGACGAACCCGCGCGCCAGAGACTGGTCGGTCGAGACGGTGGTCGGCGAGGCGGCCAGGAAGGCGCGGCTGAGCCAGCTCCTCGGCGGCGATGAGACGCCGGCCCTGCTCTTCACCGCAAGCCACGGGGTGGAGTTCGATAACGGCGACCCGCATCAGATCGCGCACCAGGGCGCCATCCTCTGCCAGGACTGGCCGGGGCCGCGGCGGTGGCGCGGGGCGATCCCGCCGGAGTTCTACCTGTCCGGCGATGACCTCGGCGCAGACGCCCGCCTGCTCGGCACCATCGCCTTCTGCTTCGCCTGCTTCGGCGCCGGCACCCCGCGCGACGATGACTTCCCGCACCAGAAGGGATTCTCGTCGGCGATCGCGCCCCACGCCTTTATCTCGCGGCTGCCGCAGCGCCTGCTCGGCCACCCCAACGGCGGCGCCCTCGCGGTGATCGGTCACGTCGAGCGGGCGTGGACCTTCTCGTTCAGCGATGCGCGCGGCGGGCGGCAGATCGAGACCTTCAAGAGCGCCCTGCGCCGCATGATGTTCGACGGCGCGCCGGTGGGCGGGGCGCTCGAGTTCTTTAACAACCGCTACGCCGAGCTGGCGACCGTGCTCACCGAGGATCTGGAGAACGCCCACAGGGGCATGTATGTAGACCCATACGATCTCTCCACGAGGTGGACGGAGCATAACGATGCGCGCAGCTATGTGGTGATCGGCGACCCGGCGGTGCGGCTGCCTCTGGCCGACCTCGGCGATGCGCCGCCCCCGGCCGGGCGGGCGACGATCCCGTCAGTGAGCGCACCGGCGGCGAGCGCCGCGCCGCCCCCGGCACAGACACCGGCGGCAGACACGCCCGCGCCCGCAGCCCCGAGCGCTCCAGGGGTCGGGGCGCCGGGCTGGGTGGTGCCGGCCCAGGCCGGCGGCGCGGGGGACAGCTTCGGCGGGCTCTTTGGCGGGGGCGATAAGGGCGGCGAGACGATGAAGAAGCTGGCCGAGTCGCTTCAGGAGTTCGCCGAGCAGCTCGGCGAGACCCTCAAGCGGGCGATCGAGGACGCCGCCCATCTGGAGGTGGAGACCTACGTGGCCGACGACCTGGCCAGCGTGGACTACCGCAGCGGCAACTTTGACGGCGCCCAGCTGCGCGCGGTGACACGCATGGGACTCGACGGGGACACTCAGGTGGTGGTGCCCCGGCGCGAGGGCCAGCTCGACGAGGAGCTGTGGGCCATCCACGTGAGCATGGTGCAGCAGGCCCAGACGAACCGCGCCGACATGATCCGCGCCATCGCCGGCGCCGCCGCCGGGCTCCTTGGGGCGTTAAAATGACGACGTAGGGCCGAAGCATTCGCCTTGGTCGCAAAGCGACCAAGGCGAATGCTTCGGCCCTACCAGACACCGTATGGCCATCTTCGAGGTGATCGAGCCGGTGGCGGGCGCGCCCGCGCCGCCCGGCCCGTGGACAACCCGCCCGGCCCCGCCCGCCTCCTTCAGCGCCGGCGCCGCCCCCGCGGCGGGCGCGCCGGTCTGGCGGGCGCGCCTGCCCGCCGACCCGCAGGCGGCGCGGGCGGCCCTGGACGACGCGGGGCGCGGCCTGCGCGCCCAGGGGGCCGCACTAGAGACGGCGGAGGGCCGCATGCGGCGGGTGGCTGGCGGCGGGGCCAGCTTCGCGGCGGGACGGACGCCGGCCCCCGAGCTTGAGCTGATGGGCCTGATCGGCGAGCTGCGGGCGGCCGAGAGCGGCGCGAGCAGCTTTGGCCTGCGCGAGACCGCCAGCGCCGGGTGGGGCGAGGCCGAGGCGAAGTTCCGCGCCTTCGCCGCGCAGATTCACGAGACCCTGACGAGTTACGCGGTGGTGGAGACGGAGTTTGGCCGGGCGCTGATCGGGCGCACCAGCGTGGGCTGGACGGGCGACGTGCGCTCGCTTCTGGCGGCCGGGCTGAGCCCCGATCAGGCCGACCTCCACCGCCGCACCCTGGCCCTGGCCCTGGAGTCGCGGGCGGCGCTGCTGCGCACCTTCACCACCGTGCTGCGCGGCGCGACGATCGTCGCCACGATGATCAGCTCCCCGGTGGGCGCCGTCACGGCGCTGCCGGCCGCCTGGAAGTTTGTCGATCAGCTGCTCAGCGATATGCGGGGCAGCTAAGCTGTACAGAGGAGCAACACCCCCATGCCAACCGAGCTTGAGAACTCGATCCGCTCCGCAGCCGAGAAGGTCGCCGCCTATATCGAGGACGCCTCCTCGATGGAGGTGAAGACCTTCTACGTGCTGACCAGTGCCTCCGCCATGCCTGATCTGGACAAAGAGCGCCCCGGCGCCTACACGATGGTCCAGCTCGACGGCGACAGCAAGACGGTGGTGCCGATGCGCGAGGGTCGCGACGGCGGCCTGGAGCTCGACGGGACGCTCTTTGAGATCCACGAGCGGAATGTGGCCACCGCCACCGAGTACCGCGCCCGCGTGCTAAACGCGCTGATCGGGCTGCTCCAGCAGCGGGGCGGCAGATAATGTAAGGGCGCAGCAGCGCCGCGCTGCTGCGCCCTTACGGAGGAGCTGGGATGCCAGAGAGAGATCTGCCGCCGCGCCTGCGCGAGATCGTCGAGGAGTTTCGCGCGAGCGACCGCGATGAGAAGCTGGAGCTGCTGCTGGAGTATGCCGACCGCCTGCCGCCTCTGCCCGAGTCGCTCCAGGGCCACCAGAACATGGAGCAGGTCCACGAGTGCATGAGCCCGGTCTTCGTCTATGCCGAGCGGGAGGGCGAGGGGGTGCGCTTCCACATGGATGTGCCTGCGGAGGCGCCGACCACCAGGGGCTACGCGTCGCTGCTGTCTGAGGGCCTGCGCGGCACCACGCCCGAGCAGGTGGCCGCCGTGTCGGCCGACTTCATCCAGGAGATGGGCCTGCACAAGGTGCTCAGTCCGCAGCGGCTCAACGGGGTCAGCGCCATCCTGGCCTATATGAAGCGCCAGGCCCTGCGGCTAGCCTAGAGGTGAGAATCAAAAGACGCCAGGGGATGCCTCAGCACACCCCTGGCGTCGCTTTCTCTACTTTAGGCAAGGCTCCAGAGCGCTTTATAGGGCAAGGCATCCCAATGCGCAACCCCTGCCACCTGCCACCTGCCGCCTGAAACCTTGTCTCAAGCGACCCGGGAGGCGAGCAGCTCGCGGGCCAGCGTGTCGAGCACGTAGGCCGGCCGGCGCGACTCACACAGGCCAAATCTCCGGATGAGCGAGCGGCGGTAGATGTGGAGTGATGGGCGGCAGTGTGCTCTGCGGCGCGAGTGCTGGCTGCGCGCAGGTCGCTCGGATCCGGGGAAGAAAAGTATCATGTGTGACCTCAATGGTACTGTTATCACAACTATCATAGCCTGGGCCGGCGCGCTGCGTCAATGAGACGAACTAGCGCATTTCCTTTGCATCTTTACGGTAATATGCTGTTCAATAGCAGTGTGAGCCAGTGAAGCGTAAGACAAGGTTTCAGGTTGCTTTACAGTTTGATGCCGTGAATGGCATTCTATTGTACCAAATCTGCAATCTGCAATCTGCAATCTGCAATCTTGTCTAAGGAGCCAGCGATGCCCGAGATGCATATCGACGGGGCCGCCGCGCCCGCCGCCGGCGGCGCCACCTTCGCCGTGATCAACCCCGCCACCGAGGAGCTGATCGACCACGCGCCGCACGCCGGCCCCGAGGACGCCCGCCTGGCCGTGGAGGCCGCCAACCGGGCCTCCCGCGAGTGGCGCCGCGCCGGCGCCCACGAGCGCGCCGAGGCCCTCCACGCCATCGCCCAGAAGATCCGCGCCCACACCGAGGATCTGGCGGCCCTGCTGACCCTGGAGGGCGGCAAGCCGACCAACGAGAACCGCGACGAGATGGCCTGGAGCGCCAGCTGCTTCGACTACTACGCCGAGCTCCAGCGCAACAGCCGCGGCCGGGTCATCCCCTCGGTCGAGCCATCGCAGCTGGCCATGGTGCTCAAGGAGCCCTACGGCGTGGTGGCCGCGATCGTCCCCTGGAACTACCCCATCCTGCTGATGTCATGGAAGGTCGCGCCCGCCCTGGCCGCCGGCAACACGGTGGTGCTCAAGCCCAGCGAGATGACGCCGCTCAGCGCGCTCATGTTCGCCGAGCGCTGCTGCGACCACCTGCCCCCCGGGGTGATCAACGTGATCACCGGCTACGGCGACGTCGGCCGCGAGCTGGTGGTCAGCCCGCACACGCATATGGTCGCCTTCACCGGCAGCTTCGCCACCGGCCGCGAGATCGCCCGCCTGGCCGCCGAGCGGGTCAAGCGCACCCACCTGGAGCTCGGCGGCAAGGACGCCTTCATCGTGGCCGATGACGCCGACCTGGACGTGGCCGTGCCCGGCGTGGCCTGGGCCGCCCTGCTCAACGCCGGGCAGGTCTGCACCTCCACCGAGCGGGTCTACGTGCAGGAGCGGATCGCGCGGCGGTTCACCGAGCGCCTGGTGGACTTCGTGCGCTCGCTGCGCCTCGGCCCCGGCAGCGAGCCGGGCGTCGACATCGGCCCGCTGGTGGGCGCGAAGTATCGCGCCAAGGTCGAGGAGCACGTCGAGGAGGCGCGCGCGCGCGGCGCCCAGATCCTCACCGGCGGGCGTCGGCCGCCCCAGCTGCCCCGCGGCTACTTCTACGAGCCGACCGTGCTCAGCGGCGTGGACCACAGCTACCGGATCATGCGCGAGGAGACGTTTGGGCCGACCATCCCGATCATGCCCTACGGCAGCTTCAACGAGGCGATCGCCCTCGCCAACGACAGCGACTACGGCCTGGGGGCCAACCTCTACACCAATGACCCGCGCAAGGTCAAGCAGTACTTCGAGGAGGTGAAGGCCGGCACGCTCTGGGTGAACGACCCGCTCACCGACAATGACGCCGGGCCATTCGGCGGCATGAAGCTCAGCGGCGGCTCGCGCGAGCTCGGCGAGGAGGGGCTGGAGGCATTCCTGGAGACGAAGCACGTCCACTGGGACTTTTCTATGGAGAAAAAGGCGTGGTGGTATCCATACTAACACCTGCGATCTTCAGGCGGATGGCGTCGAGCGTCAGATGACAGATCACGTCGGCGAAGCGGGCGGGTCGCTTGCCCCGACCCGCTTCGCCCTCATGGGTTAGCGTGATCTCGACACCGAGCAGGTCGATGAAGCGGCGCTTCTTCTCAGGCGTGAGCTGGGCGAGGTTGTCACGGATAGCACGTACCAGTTCGCACAGCTCATCGGCGCGATCTTGGGCTGTCGCCATCCCTGTAAGCCGCTGCTCCATCGTTTCAATCGCTGATCGGCAGCTCTCCCTCGCCTGATCAAGGTGCTGCTTCTGCGCCGCGATCTCTTCAAGGTTAAACACACCGGCTGTATACAGCTCGATGAGCTTGCTCGCTTGTGCATCGAGAATCTCCAGTTGCCGGGCGATGATATTGCGCTCGCCCAAGATACGATCGCGCTCGCTCTCAGCTTTGTCATCCAGCCCCTCGACGGCTGCGCGGATGCGATCCTCGCTCAATACCTCAGCGTCGATCCAAGTCCATATAATATCGTCGAGAGCCTCGCAGGGGAACTGAGGCAGGTTGCACTTGGGCGGGTAGGTGGTGTGCGTCGTCTTGATCCGATGACAGCGGTAATAGTGATGGATACCCCGCCCGCCCTGCGAGCCAGCACAGGCAGCCCCACACATACCACATTTGACGTGCCCGGTTAGCAAGTAGAACTTTGAGTTCATCTTACGGCCGACTTTGATGCGTGCATAGCGCTCCTCTCGTATATGCGCGACCGCTTCCCACTCAAGCGGATCGATGATTGGTGGAATACTGAAGATGAAGGAGTCCTTGCCATGCCGGCACAGTAGATCGCCCTTATAAGCAGGGTTGTGGAGCATGGCCCCAACTGTGTTGCCGCTCCACTCGCCCCGCTCACGCATCTTCACCTTCTTGATGTAGAAGCGCCGATCTGCGGGCGTTGGGATGCGCAGCTCACTAAGCCGCCCAACAATCTGTAAGGTGCCGTACCCTTCGAGATACCAGCCGTAGATCATCCGAATGATCGCGGCCTCCTCTTCATCGATCTCGATGTGAACGCGCTGATCGTCGGTGTAGCGATACCCAAAGGGCAGCTTATTCCCATGCCCCAGATCGCTCTCTAGCCGGCGGCGCATTCCGCGCTGCGTGCGCTCGCGGATCTTCAGCCGCTCATATTCGGCGAAGGCCGCCTCGATAGTCTCCATGAGTCCGCCTTCGGGCGAGTCCTGAGTGATGCCGCGCGCCACGGTATGCAGCTCAACCCCGGCAGTCTTTACCTCGTCCCGCAGCAGCATCGCATGGGCAACGCTGCGCGTCAGGCGATCCGAGCTGTAGACGATCACGGCATCAACGGCCTTCGCCCTTATCAGATCGCGCACCTTCGTTAAGCTGGGGCGCTCCAGGATTGCCCCGCTCATGACATCGGATACAGCCGCTACGACCGTGAGGCCCTGCTGCTCTGCATAGCGCCGGCTGGCAGCCTCCTGGCTCGGCAGGCTGTAGTTATCGGCCTGCTCATCACTCGACACTCGACTGTAGATAATCGCGCGCTTCATATATTTCCCCTGATGACAGTCAGGTGTTGCCGACGGCAGCACCTGACTGTGTTGCTCTTCCTACGCAGCGATGAGATGGGCAATAGCTTTGCTTCCGGCGCTCATCGTCAACACCTCGGGCTGGCGATGAGTGAGCACTTTGTAGGCGTGCTCATCGAGCCGGAGCTGACCGGCGCTCTCGGTGGGCGCATAACCGATCTATACACCGTCGTAGTACAGGGCGAAGTCGCGCGTCTCGGGGTCGAAGGCAATGTGCTTGCCGGTCTGTGGTATCCTGTGTCTTGCCATAGAAGTCACTCCTTCTGTGGTTTCTACGCCGCTTCGGTCTGTCCACCGGGGCGGCGTTGCTTTGTGTAATAGAGACATTATATCATATTTAGACTATTTTGTCTACTTAGACTATTGTAGTAATTTCAGATATCTGGTACAATCGCACTGAATACGCCGTTTGCGCGACTGAGAGGGGGTGATTGGTGTAATGTCAGCCGAACTCTTGACACCAGAGGAAGTCGGGAAGGTGCTGCGGGTGAGTGATCAGACCGTGGTGGCCATGTGCAAGAAGGAGGAGCTTCAGCACGCGAAAGTGGGGAAGCAATACCGGATCTTCGCCCAGCAACTCGCCGATAAGCTCGGATGGACGCGCGACAAGCTCGCGCAAGAAATGGGGAAGGCAGATGCGTGAAGCCGCCCCGCGTGCGCTCCGGGAAGAGTTAAGCACGCGAGACGGCCGAGGCACGGCTAACTGACGCTAACCGCGCCCTCTATGATACCACTCTGGTTCACGACGCCCATAGCCAGCGCTTCGAGAAGGCTGTGGTCGTGACAAACGACTCCGACCTCTGCGAGCCAATTCGCATTGTGCGCGATGAGCTGCGCCTGCCGATCGGGATCTTCTACCCCGATAAGAGCCTGAGCCGGCAGCTCCATCAGTACGCCTCGTTCGTCAAGCCGATCCGCCAGCGCATCCTACAGAACAGCCAGTTCCCGCCTGCGCTGACTGATAGCACCGGCGCGTTTCACAAGCCGAGATCGTGGTAGTCGCCCGCCAGCAGAGGGGATCGCGGCGCAGGTCGTAGCGGTCTAGGCTTCGGGCGCTTCCAGCCCCGGCAGTGCGTCGATGATCTGCATGGTCTCTATGCTGACTGTGATCACCCGGCCGACGAGCCGCGCGATGTACTCCTCGTCGTCGGGGCGGTTGGGGTCGCTCACGATGCCGCTGCGCTTGTCGGTGCTTACCTTGTACTGGTCGATCACCCACTCCAGGGCCGAGCGGTTGCCCAGCCGGTAGCGGAAGCACTCCGGCGGGATGCCGGCCAGGGTGAGCGAGGGGTTGACGGTCAGGGCGGTCTTGTCGGCGCTGAGCTTCATCCGCTCGACCCGCCAGGAGAAGGGGATATCTTTGTTCTCGATCCAGGTAAGCCGGTGCTCGCGGGCCTGCTCGTAGCCCAGGTGCAGCTCGGCCAGCCGCCGGCCGGCCTCGACGAAGGCGGCGAAGTGCTCGGCCGGCACCAGCGGCAGGCGCGGCAGCTCGCGCTTCAGGTTCTCGGCGTAGCGCTCGCGGTAGGCCGGGTGGTGCAGCAGCCCGTACACGTAGTCGAAGATGTCGCGCTTTGTGACGCTCTCCCCGTAGGCCGCCCGGAACTCCCCCAGCGCCCAGTCGGTGATGTTCTCGCGCCGGTTGCCCCCGTCCTCGTCGTAGACATAGAAGGGGAAGCATTGGGTGCCACCATTGGCTGAATTAGAAAATTTCATTTCGACAATGCGATTTGAGACCAGACAGTAAAAAACATCATGACTAACACCACTAAAGCATATGACCGCGTTTTCTAATTCAGACCGAACATCCGGGAAAATACTCGGAAACACATAGACTTCTTCATTGAGAATCCTGTCAAAAAATAGATATTGCTTACAGAATGGTCGATAAAGGCTCTCTCTTATCTTATTTTTCACATATACAGCGTAATTGCCACGCTGTAAGTCTAATTTAAGATCTCTACTCCACTTAATAGAGGTATAATTAACAAAGTCATCTATGTTCGTGCCACGCTCAGCGCGCTTAAATCTATCAACCTCGCCATTATAGTCTGCTATAAATTCACGAATATGTACTAACAGAGTAGGCTTATGGAACCCGAATACCGTAGAATCACGGTTTGTACGAACTCCCACACCGGCGCATGTAGGGCCGAAGCATTCGGCCCAGTCGCTTTGCGACTGGGCCGAATGCTTCGGCCCTACGCCGCGCCCAATTTTAAATTCGGCGTCACGTCGAGATCCCAACCGCTCTGCGCCCCGGCCGCGAAGCGGTAGAAGGCGGCCGCGGCCACCATGGCGGCGTTGTCGGTGCAGAGGGCGATCGGCGGGAAGCGCACCGGCACGTCGGCCCGGCGGGCCAGCTCGGCGCGTAGGCGCGTGTTGGCCGCCACCCCGCCGGCCAGGATGATCGCCGTGGCCCCGTGCTCGCGCGCCACGTCCGCCGCCTTGGCCGTCAGCACATCCACCACCGACTCCTGGAAGGCGTGGGCCATCTGGGCCACCCAGTGCGGGTCCAGGGAGGGCTGAGGGCTAAGGGCTGAGGGCTGAGGCTCCAGGCGCCCGCCCTTTCCCTTCGGGCCAGGCTTGGTCAGCCGCGAGTTCTGCTCCTGGCGCTCCTGCACCTTGTGCAGCACCGCCGTCTTCAGGCCGCTGAACGAGAAGTCGTAGCTGCCGCGCAGCCAGGCCCGCGGCAGCGTCGGGGCGCCCTGGGCGCCCTCGGCGGCCTTCTGGACGGCCGGCCCGCCAGGGTAGCCCAGCCCCAGGATGCGCGCCACCTTGTCGAAGGCCTCGCCCACCGCGTCGTCCCGCGTCTGCCCCAGGATCGCGTAGTCCCCGTGGCCGTGCAGCAGCGCCAGCAGCGTGTGCCCGCCCGAGACCACCAGGGCGATGAGCGGGAACTCGGGCGGATCACCTGAATCTCGTCCCCTGTCCCCTGTCCCCTGTCCCCTGTCCCCTGCCTCCAGCCAGCTCGCGTAGATATGCGACTCCAGGTGGTTCACGCCCACGAAGGGCAGGCCGCGCTGCCAGGCCATGGCCTTCGCCGCGTTCAGCCCGGTCAGCAGCGCGCCGCTCAGGCCGGGGCCGTGGGTGGCGGCGATCGCGTCCACGTCGGCCCAGCCCCCCGGCAGCGCCGCCAGTGCCTCCTGCACCACCGGGGCCAGGCTCAGGATGTGCTGGCGCGAGGCCACCTCGGGCACCACCCCGCCGTAGCGGCGGTGCATGTCCATCTGCGAGGCCACCACGTTGGCGAGCACCGCGCGCCCGCCGCGCACCACCGCCGCCGCCGTCTCGTCGCACGAGGTCTCCACGGCCAGGATCGTGAAGTCGTCTGGTAGGTTCGTCATGGCTCTAGTATACGCCATCCTGTGCGGATTACGTGCTACGCGGCCCCAGCCGGCAGGGTATTGAAACATGGGCATACCAGGGCGAGTCCTGCACGTAGCGGAAGAAGCTTGCGCCGTTCATACTCCGGCCCCCGCTGGGGTCGCCGGCTGCGGCCGCCACAGCGTGAGCAAGATGATGAACAGGCTGGCGTTGAACATGGGGAACCCGGAGGAGCTCAGACTCACGGCGCCGGTTGCGGTGTAGAACAGCCCGACCGCGAGGTCCAGCGCCTGGATCATGATCATGTTGTTGATCCAGAACCGCTGCTGCTCCGGGGCGCGAGCGATAAAGAACATGCCCGCCCCATACGCCAGAAAGCGCGCCGCCAGCATGCCCAGCGGGTAGGCGATATCTGCCTGCGGCACGGAGGACCCCATCAGCGCCAGGAAGGGCATGGGCACGAGCAGGTACAGCAGCCCCAACACCAGTTGCACAACGCCGATGACCCGCAGCAGCACGTTCAGTCTCATGATCGACCTCCTTGTTATCGAGTGATTGTTAAACTATATATGTAATATATATAGTTATACGTAAAAAAACACTAATAGAGGGTTGCCAGCACATCCGCGATGGTGGTCTGCGCCAGGTGGGATTTCATAGCCGCCTCGGCATCGGAGAGGATGGTGAAGACGGACTGCTGGGCGCGCGAGGGTTTCTCTCCGCTCACGCGCAAGGCATGATCGAGCCGAAACATAGGCTTGCCGGTCTCAATCGCCGTAAAGACATCCAGCAGGGTGATGTCGTGCGGCGGCTTTGCCAGCCGCACCCCGCCCCGAAATCCTTCGCGGGTCTCGATAATCCCTGCGCTGGCAAGGCTCCCCAGGATCTTTACCGCCGTTGGGTTGGGGATGTTCAGCGAGCCGGATACCTCCTTTGTCGGCACAAAGTCATAGAATCCTTGCTCCACTTTGTCCCCGACAAAAAGGACGGTGAAGATAGCCTGTGAGAATGCCAGCGAGTAGCTCATGATCCCCTGGTTCTGATCGCCTGCCGACCATGCCGTATGAACTACAATATATTATATGTATAGTTTATGTATTTGTCAAGGGCCGAATCCGCCCGCTCCGCACCCTGGCCGCAGGTGGCCATTGACATACCCGGTTTGGGATAGTATACTGCGCATATATTCTATCCTATATCGAGTATGTGATCGCACTTGCGCGTAGGGGGGCACATGGTGTATCTTCTTTGTAGATACGGCATGAACGAGTTCGCGAGGAGCACCGCCATGCGCGCACGCATCCAGCGCTGGGGCAACAGCCTGGCCCTACGCATCCCCAAGTCCTTCGCCGCCGAGGCCGGCCTGGCCGACGAGTCGCTGGTCGATGTGCGCCTGATCGATGGGCAGCTCGTGATCGTGCCAGTTGCCCCGGCAGCCTACACGCTCGAGTCATTGCTGGCGGGGGTCAACGATGACAATCTGCACCGCGAGACCCCCACCGGCCCGCCGGCGGGCGACGAGGTCTGGTGATGGCGTACACCCCCGAGCGCGGCGATATCGTCTGGCTGACCTTCACGCCCCAGGCCGGCCACGAGCAGGCCGGCCGCCGCCCGGCGGTCGTGCTCTCGCCAGCCGCGTATAATGGCCGGGTCGGGCTGGCGATCTTCTGCCCGATCACCAGCCAGCGCAAGGGCTACCCCTTCGAGGTCGCCCTCCCCGACGGGCTGGGCATGGCCGGCGTGATCCTGGCGGACCAGGTCAAAAGCCTGGACTGGCGCAGCCGCGACGCGGACTTCCTCGCCACCCTGCCCCCCGCCGTGATCGCCGAGGTGCTACAGAAGCTCAGCGCCCTCGTGGCGCTGACTCAGCCATAATGGCAGTGGAGGCCCCAAGATGCACATACGCCACCGTGATGAGCACGGCAACCCAATATATACCAACCACTTGATTGACTCGGCCAGCCCCTACCTCGTTCAGCACGCCCACAATCCGGTCGACTGGCACGAGTGGGGCGATGCTGCACTCACAAAAGCTCAAAGCCTAGATAAACCCATTCTGATCAGCATAGGCTACGCCGCGTGCCACTGGTGTCACGTCATGGCCCACGAGAGCTTTGAGGACGAGCCCACCGCCGCCCTCCAGAACGAGCTCTTCATCAACATCAAGGTGGACCGCGAGGAGCGCCCGGACATCGACAGCGTCTACATGTCGGCCGTCCAGGCGATGACCGGCCAGGGCGGCTGGCCGCTCAACGTCTTCTGCACCCCCGACGGCACGCCCTTCTACGGCGGCACCTACTTCCCGCCCGACGCGAAGGCCGCCCGCTACCGCATGCCCAGCTGGAAGCAGGTGCTGCGCAGCGTCGCCGAGGCCTACCGCACCCGCCGCGCCGATGTGGCCGCCACCGGCCAGCAGCTGCTCGAACATCTGGGGAAATTGAGTGCTGCCAGCGCCCCGGCCGCCGCCGCGCCCCTGCCATCGGACCTCGTGCATACTGCAGTGGATACGCTGGAGCCGGGGTTTGACCCCGTCGAGGGCGGGTTCGGCGGCGCGCCCAAGTTCCCCCAGCCCATGACCCTGGAGCTCCTGCTGCGAGCCCACCTGCGCGGCCACGCCGACGCCCTGCCCATGCTGGAGCTGACCCTGCGCAAGATGGCCCGCGGCGGCATGTACGACCAGCTTGGCGGCGGGTTCCACCGCTACAGCGTGGACGCCCACTGGCTGGTGCCCCACTTCGAGAAGATGCTCTACGACAACGCCCTGCTCGCCCGCCTCTACGCCGAGGCCTACCAGGTCACGCAGCTCCCGCTCTACCGCACCATCGCCGAGGAGACCTTGGCCTACCTCAGCCGCGAGATGCTCCACCCCGAGGGCGGATTCTACAGCACCCAGGACGCCGACAGCCTGCCGCACCCCCAGGCCGAGCACGCCGAGGAGGGCGCCTTCTTCGTCTGGACTCCCGACGAGGTGCGCGAGCTGCTGGGGGCCGACGCCGCGCTCTTCTGCCAGATCTTCGATGTGACGAAGTCGGGCAACTTCGAGGGCAGCAACATCCTCAACCTGCCCCGCGAGGTCGCCGAGGTGGCCCGCGTCACCGGCGCGACGGCCGAGCGCATTGAGCAGGTGTTCGCCGCCGGCCGGGCCAAGCTGCTCGCCGCCCGCGCGCGCCGCCCCAAGCCCTTCCGCGACGAGAAGATCATCGCCGCGTGGAACGGCATGGCCCTGCGCGCCCTCGCCGTGGCCGCCAGCGCCTTCGAGAATCAGCAGTATATCGCCGTAGCCCAGGGCTGCGCCGACTTCATCCTCACCCACCTGCGCCGCCCCGACGGCCGCCTGCTGCGCAGCTGGAAGGACGGCCGCCCCGGCCCGCTCGGCTTCCTAGAGGACTACGCCCTCGTGGCCGACGGCCTGCTCGCCCTGCACGCCGCCGACGGCGACCCGCGCTGGCTGCGCGAGTGCCTCGCCCTGGCCGACGCCATGGTCGAGCTGTTCTGGGACGAGAGCCTGGGCGGATTCTACGACACCGCCGCCGACCACGAGGCGCTGATCACCCGCCCGCGCGACGTGGGCGACAACGCCACGCCCTCGGGCAACTCGGTCGCCGCCGAGCTGCTGCTGCGCCTGGCCGCCCTCACCGGCGACGACGCCTACCGCGAGCGGGCCGAGCGCGTGCTGGCCGGCGCGGCCCCGCTCATGGCCCGCTTCCCGGCCGGCTTCGGGCGCATGCTCTGCGCCGCCGACCTGCTCACCTCCAGCGTCACCGAGCTGGCCATCGTCGGCGACCCGCAGGCCGCCGACACCGCCGCACTGGTCGATGTGGCCCTGCGGCCCTACCGGCCCCACATCGTCATCGCCCGCCTCAGCCCCGGCGACGGCGAGACGCCCGCCCTCACCCCGCTGCTCCAGGGCCGCGAGGCCGTCGGCGGGCGGGCCACCGCCTACGTCTGCCAGGGCTTCGTCTGCCGGCTGCCGGCCAGCACGACCGAGGAGCTGGCCGCCCAGCTCGCCGAATAAGGGTACAGGGTATAGGACACAGGGCACAGGTGAAGCGCACCAGAATACGGCGCAGAACTCGAAACTGCAAAGCACCTACGAACCTTATCTAAGGCTGCTCCGCCTGTACCCTGTACCCTGTACCCTGTACCCTGCACCCTTGCCTAAAGAACACTATGCACGTCCTGCACATCGTCCAGCTGTACCACCAGGCCAGCGGCGCCGCGCGCTACTTCATCGAGATCGGCGCGCGGCTGGCCCGCGAGGGCCACACCGTCACCGTCCTCGCGACCGACGCCTTCGACCTGGAGCACTTCTGGGCGGGCGGGAAGCGCAGGATCGACGAGCCCGATCGCAGCGAGGGCGGCGTGCGCGTGCTGCGCTTCCCGGTGCGCCGCGCCCCCGGCCCGCCGATCATCTACCCGATCATCCGCCGGCTCATGGTGGAGCTCGGGCGCATGGGCCGGCCCAGCGCGCCGCTGCTGCGCCGCATGGCCACGATCACCCCGCGCCTGCCCGAGATGTGGCGCTACCTGGAGCGCTCCCCCGAGCTCGCCGACGTCGACCTCGTCCACACCACCAACATCACGCTCGACTTCGCCATCCTGCCGGCGGCGCGCTGGGCGCGGCGGCGCGGCATCCGCCACATCTGCACGCCCTTCGTCCACCTGGGCGAGCCCGGCAGCAGCCAGATCGTCCGCTACTACAGCATGCCCCACCAGATCGCCATGCTGCGCGGCTGCGACGCGGTGGCCACCATGACCGGCCTTGAGCGCAACTTCCTGGTCGCGCGGGGCGTGCCGGCCGGCCGGGTCACAACCGTGGGCGCCGGCGTCACCCCCGCCGAGCTGGCCGGCGGCGACGGCGCGCGCTTCCGCAGCGCGCACGGCATCGCCGGCCCGATCGTGCTCAGCGTGGGCACCGCCGCCTACGACAAGGGCACCGTGCATGTGCTGGAGGCCATGCGCCGGCTCTGGGCGGGCGGCTCCGACGCCACCTGGGTCCAGTGCGGCCCGCTCATGGGCCACTTCGAGCAGATCTACGCCGGGCTGCCCGAGGGCGAGCGGGCGCGCACCCGCGTGCTCGGCTACGTGAGCGACGCAGTGCGCCACGACGCCCTGGCCGCCGCCGATATCTACGCCCAGCCCTCGCGCACCGACAGCTTCGGCATCACCTACCTGGAGGCCTGGTGCTACGGCGTGCCGGTGGTGGGCGCGCGGGCCGGCGGCGTTCCCGACGTGATCAGCCACGGCGTGGACGGGCTGCTGGTGCCCTTCGGCGATGTGGGTGCCCTCGCCGAGACGATCAGCCGGCTCCTGGGCGACCCCGAGCTCGCCCGCGCGATGGGCGCCGTCGGCGAGGCCCACGTCCGCCGCAGCATGACCTGGGACGCGGTGTATGGCCGGGTGCGCCCGCTCTACGCCGCCCCAACGCCGGCGGCTGTACGATGACGCTTTCGTTATCGTTCTCACAGGCAGCATTCAAGCGAGAGTCATTGTCGGATGCTACAGTGTGGCCCGAAGGAGGGTTGCAGGGCGAATACAGAACGCCCATCAGCCCGACGCGGCACACTGACGCACCGCACCTCGCAGAGAGCCCCCGACACGCCCCCGCCGCCTGGCATGGCATACGCCACGCTCCCCTCATACCACATCATCACTCCGCCCTGCGTCAACGCCCGCAGCCGCGCCGCCCCAGGGTACGCCCTGTGGCGGTAGGTTGCGTTTTCTCCCTTGCAACCTGCCCACGCACATAGTACAATCACAGATAAGGAATACTGATAAACCTTCTCGCGTCACGACGTAGTGGCGCAGCGCGAGAAGAAGTGAGAAGCGATGGCAAGACAGGTCGCTACCACACTTCAGATCGCGGAGCTTTGTGACAGCCAACGAAGCCCCCGAGCGGCGCGTGCGCCCGGGGGCTTCGCTGTGCTGATCGACCGCGAAGGGGCGGCACTTATTCCTGGCCGCCCTGTTATAGGGATGGAGGACCGTGATGGATCTCACCGTCAAAAGCCGTAACGGAAAAATCACCGAGCGCCAGCGGCAGCACATCGAAGAGAAGCTCGGGAAGCTTGGACGCTACATGGACCAGATCTCCAGCGCGACTGTCGAGGTGCATACCGAGCAGCATCGTCAGGCGGGCGAGGTCCACCGCGTTCAGGTTACCCTCACCGGCGACCGTGGGGTCATCCTGCGGGCTGAGGAGCAGTCATCCGACCTCTACAGCGCGATCGACGAAGTGCAGAGCGTGCTCCAGCGGCAGATCAAGCGCTACAAGGAGAAGTTCTGGCGTCGCGAGCGGCAGCGCCGACAGCCCGATAAGATCGCCGCGATCGAGATCCCGACCGCCGTCGCCGAGAGCGCCGTCGCCGAGGCGGAGGTGGAGGTGGAGGGCCGCGAGATTGAGGTGATCCGCACCAAGCAGTTCACCCTGCGCCCGATGTTCACCGACGATGCGATCGAGCAGATGGAGCTGCTCGGGCACAACTTCTTTGTCTTCCAGGACGCTGAGAACCAGCGCTTCAGCGTGCTCTACCGCCGCCGTGATGGGAACTACGGGCTGATCGTCCCCGACCCGATCTAGCGCCGCGCAAGATCGGCATCAACACACAGAGCCGGGCCAGCTTCGCTGGCCCGGCTCTGTGTGTTGATGCGCATGGGGCGAAGCCCCATGCGCATCAACGTTAGGTCTGCCGCCCTAAAAACCGACGTTGTTTTGGCCAACATGGCCAGCAACGCTGGCCATGTTGGCCAAAACAACAAGAAATTCCGGGGGGGCCAGGGCTTACGTTGATGCGCATGGGGCTTCGCCCCAGGGCTTTGCCCGGACCCTTCGCGCCCTCCGCCCCCCTTCGCGTCTATCGTGTTCACTCTGGTACAATACGGGCCACATACAGGATGGAGGACGCCTATGCCCGAGAACATCGACCTGCTGCTGACCGGCGGCACCGTGGTGACGATGGACCACGCCGGGACGATCATCATCGACGGCGCGGTGGCCGTGCGCGGGCGAGAGATCGTCGCCGTCGGGACGAGCGCCGACCTGGCCGGGCGCTACGTCGCCGCGGAGGTGATCGACTGCGCCGGCGCGGCGGTCATCCCCGGCCTGATCAACGGCCACGCCCACGTGCCCATGAGCCTGCTGCGCGGCATGGTGGCCGACCAGCAGCTGGATGTCTGGCTCTTCGGCTACATGTTCCCCGTCGAGAGCCAGTTCGTCGACGAGGAGTTCGTCTACGTCGGCACGCTGCTCTCCTGCGCCGAGATGCTGCGCGGCGGCACGACGACCTTCGTGGACATGTACTACTTTGAGGAGCAGGTGGCCCGCGGGGCCGACGAGTCCGGCATGCGCGCGATCTGCGGGCAGACGGTGATGCGCCTGCCGACCCCCGACGCCGCCTCCTTCGACGAGGGCCTAGATCGCTCGCGGCGCTTCCTAGAGCAGTGGCGCGGCCACGAGCGGGTCGTGCCCACCGTCGCCCCGCACGCCCCCTACACCTGCACCGACCAGATCTACCGCGAGGCCGCCGCCCTCTGCGCCGAGTACGGCGTGCCGCTGGTGACGCACCTCTCGGAGACGGCCCGCGAGGTGGACGAGAGCATCGCCGAGCGCGAGGTGACGCCCATTCGCTACGCCAAGCGCGTGGGCGCCTTCGACGTGCCCTGCATCGCCGCCCACTGCGTCCACGCCACCGAGGACGACATGCGCCTGCTGCGCGAGGCCGGCGCGGGCGCGGTGCCCTGCCCGACCAGCAACCTCAAGCTGGCCAGCGGCGTGGCCCCCTACAAGCGCCTGATCGACTCGGGCGTGAAGGTGGGCCTGGGCACCGACGGCCCGGCCTCCAACGATGACCAGGACATGTTCACCGAGATCCAGCTGGCCGCCCTGCTGCCCAAGGGCGTCTCGGGCGACCCGACGGCGGTGCCGGCCCGCGAGGCCTTCGCCCTGGCCACCTGCTGGGGCGCCCGCGCCGTCCACCTCGACCACCTGGTGGGCTCGCTGGAGCCGGGCAAGCGCGCCGACATCGCCGTGGTGCGGCTCGGCCTGCCCCACAGCGCGCCGCGCTACACCTACAGCCACGACGCGATCTACTCGCACCTGGTCTACGCCGCCCGCGCCGCCGATGTGCGCGACGTGATGGTCGACGGGCGCATCCTGGTGCGCGACCACGTCCTGCTCAGCCTGGACGAGGCCGACATCCTGCGGCGCTCGCAGGCGATCGCCGAGCGGATCAACGCCTTCCTGGCCGGCCGCGAGCGCAACCTGCTGGCCAAGATCCTGGCCATCGGCGGCGTGCAGCAGGCCGAGATCTTCGAGATCCAGGTCAAGGCGAAGCTGGAGGCCAGCGCCGACTCGGCCATCGCCCGGCTGCTGGGCGCCGCCGACGTGCGGATCACCAAGGCCAGCGAGCGCACCCAGTACGACACCTACTTCCTGTTCGCCAACGGCGAGCGCATCCGCATCCGCGAGGACCACCGCACCGACCCGGGCGCCCGCGTCGAGCCGAAGTACACGATCACCCTGATCGCCGAGGGCCTGCGCGGCGAGCTCTCCTCGGCGATCCTGCTCTCACGGGCGCGCTACACCGCACTGGCCGACCACACCGTGCGCTTCTACCGCGAGTACTTCCAGCCCGACCGGGTGGTCGAGCGCGAGAAGCGCCGCCGGCGCTGGCGGATCATCTACAAGGACCACGACTTCGCGCTGAACTTCGACACGCTCGGCGGCGGCGCGCGCCCGGCCCTCTACATGGAGATCAAGAGCCGCACCTGGAGCCGCCGCGACGCCGGGGAGCGCGCCGCCCTGATCACCGAGCTGCTATCGATCGCCGGCGTCTCCGAGGACGCCCTGGTCAAGCAAGAGTACGTCGATCTGGAGTAATGTTGAATGTTGAATGTTGACTTGAGGACATTCAGCATTCAGCATTCAGCATTCAGCATTCAACATTCAACATTATGACAAAGCCATACCTCATCGGCCTGACCGGCGGGATCGCCTGCGGCAAGAGCACCGTGGTGGCCATGCTGGCAGCCCTGGGAGCCCGCACGATCGACGCCGACCGGGTGACGCACCGCGTCCAGCGGCCCGGCACGCCCGTCTACCAGCAGATCATCGCCGCCTTCGGCCAGCGCGTCGCCAGCGGGCGCAACAGCCCGATCGACCGGCGGATGCTCGGGAACATCGTCTTCAGCGACCCGGCGGCCCTGCGGCGGCTGGAGCAGATCGTCCACCCGGCGGTGCGCGCCGAGATCCGCGCCTTCATCACCGAGGCCGAGATCGTGGGCGGCTACGGCACGCGCACGCAGCCCCTGCCCCGCCCGGTGGTGGTGATCGACGCGATCAAGCTGATCGAGTCGGGCTGGGCCGAGGAGTGCCAGCAGATCTGGGTGGTCACCTGCGACGAGGCCCAGCAGATCGAACGCCTGATGACGACGCGGGGCATGCTGGATTACGAGGCCCGCCGGCGGGTGGACGCACAGGAGCCACAGGCGAGCCGGCTCGCCCGGGCGACCGTCGTGATCGACAACAGCGGCAGCCAGGCCCACACCCGCGATCAGGTCGAGGCCGCCTGGCGCACGGTGATCGCCGAGATCGGCGCGTAGGGGCGCCCCTTGTGGGCGCCCACTCGGGGTGCAGGAGTAGGGCCGAAGCATTGTTGATGGTTTCGCATAGCGAAACCATCAACAATGCTTCGGCCCTACAGGGCAACCTGCGCGGCGTCGTGGGTGCCGCCGGCCCGTTCGTGAAACCATCAACAATACTTCGGCCCTACAGGGCAACCTCCACCTCGGCGAGGACGGATGATAACACCGCCGCCGCCGTCCGCCCGCGCAGGGCGCTCTCGGGGCGCAGGAGCAGGCGGTGGCGCAGCACCGGCCCGGCCAGGCGCTTCACATCGTCGGGGGTGACGTAGTCGCGCCCCTGGATGGCTGCGTAGGCCTGGGCGGCCCGGAAGAGCGCCAGGGTGGCCCGCGGGCTCATGCCCAGGGCCAGGTCGGGGTGGGCGCGCAGGGCCGCCGCCAGGCGCACCAGGTAGCCCCTGAGCGACTCCTCAACGTGGACGGCCCAGACCGCCCGCTGGAGCGCGGGCAGCCGCGCGCCGTCGGCCGCCGCGCCGAGCGCCGCGATCGGGTGGGCCCCCTCCATCGCCCGCAGCAGCCGCAGCTCCTCCTCGGGCGTCGGGTAGCCCATGCTCACCTGGAGCAGGAAGCGGTCGAGCTGGGCCTCGGGCAGCGGGAAGGTACCCTCAAACTCGACCGGGTTCTGGGTGGCCAGCACCAGGAAGGGCGCGGGCAGCGGGTGCGTCTCGCCGTCCACGCTCACCTGGCCCTCGCCCATGGCCTCAAGCAGGGCGCTCTGGGTGCGCGGCGTGGCCCGGTTGATCTCGTCCACCAGCAGCACGCTGCTGAAGATCGGGCCGGGCTGGAACACGAAGCGCCCCTCGCCCTGGCGGTAGACCGACACCCCCGTCACGTCGTTGGGCAGCAGGTCGGGCGTACACTGGATGCGCCGGAAGTGTACGCCCAGCGAGACGGCCAGCGCGCGGGCGAGCATCGTCTTGCCCACGCCGGGCACGTCCTCGATCAGGGCGTGGCCACCGCAGAGCAGCGCGGCCAGCAGCAGGTCCAGCGCCTCGGCCTTGCCAACGATCACCCGCGCCACGTTTGCGCGGACGGCCTCGGCGAAGGGGGGGATGTCTGAGAGAGAGGCCATATATTACACGGTGTAGGGCCGAAGCATTTGATGTTTTCGCGTAGCGAAAACATCAAATGCTTCGGCCCTACGTTAGAATTGCCCGGCGAAGTGGCACGCCGCCCAGTGGCCCTTGCGCTTCTCCTCGAAGGCCGGCTCCTGCTCCCTACACACCTCGCGGGCGATCCAGCAGCGCGGGTGGAAGCGGCAGCCGCTGGGCGGGTTGATCGGGCTGGGCACGTCGCCCTGGAGCACGATCCGCTCGCGCCGCGCCGTCGGGTCCGGGTTGGGGATGGCCGAGATCAGGGCTTTGGTGTAGGGGTGCAGCGGCTCGCGGAACAGGTCCTCGCGGGACGAGAGCTCGACCATCTTGCCCAGGTACATCACACCCACCCGGTCGGAGATATGCTCGACCACGCTGAGGTTGTGGGCGATGAACAGGTAGGTCAGGCCGAACTCGCGCTGCAGGTTCTTGAGCAGGTTGAGCACCTGCGACTGGATGGACACGTCCAGGGCGCTGACCGGCTCGTCGCAGACGATCAGCTTGGGCTCCATAATCAGGGCGCGGGCGATGCCGATGCGCTGGCGCTGGCCGCCGGAGAACTCGTGGGGAAAGCGGTTGACCTGGCTGGAGTGCAGGCCGACCTTGGCCAGCACCTCGCGCACGCGCTCCTGGCGGTCCTTGGGGGTGCCGATGCCGTGGATGAGCAGCCCCTCGGCCACGCTCTCGCCCACGGTGATCCGCGGGTCCAGCGAGGCGTAGGGGTCCTGGAAGACGATCTGCATATCGCGGCGCAGCGCCTTCATCTGGCGGCCGCCGGCCTTGAGCACGTCCTTGCCCTCGAAGAGCACCTCGCCGGAGGTGGCCTGCTCCAGGCGCAAGATGGTGCGGCCGGTGGTCGTCTTGCCGCAGCCGCTCTCGCCCACCAGGGCCAGCACCTCGCCGTGGCCCAGCGTGAAGCTGACGCCGTCGATGGCGCGCACGCTGCGCCTGGGCGCGCCGCGCAGCGCGCCCAGGACGCCGCGCGGCACCGCGAAGCGCTTCTGGAGATCCGTCACCTCGAGCACTGGCTGTGTGTCGCTCATAGGCTCTCTCGGTAAGGGCGCAGCAGCGCCTCGCTGCTGCGCCCCTTACACTAGGTGGCAGGCCGCCACGTGCCCCTCGCCCACCGCGCGCGGCTCGGGCGTCTCGACTCGGCAGCGCTCTACCGCCAGCGGGCAGCGCGGGTGGAAGCGGCAGCCCGCCGGCAGGTCCGAGAGCCGCGGCGGCGAGCCGGGGATGCCCACCATGGGCGCGCCGCGATGCTCGATCGTCGGGAAGGCCTTCAGCAGCATCTGGGTGTAGGGGTGCCGGGGCGCGGCGAAGACCCGCTCGACCGGGCCGTGCTCGGCCACCCGCCCGCCATACATCACCAGCACCTGCTGGCAGGCCTCGGCCACCACCCCCAGGTCGTGGGTGACGATGATCATGGCCAGGTCGAGGTCGCGGCGCAGCCGATCCAGCAGGTCGATGATCTGGGCCTGCACCATCACATCGAGGGCGGTGGTGGGCTCATCGGCCACCACCAGCTGCGGGTTGCAGGCCAGGGCCATGGCGATCATGGCCCGCTGGCGCATGCCGCCGCTGTACTGGTGGGGGAACTGGGCGGCCCGCCAGGCCGGGATGCCCACCAGCTCCAGCAGCTCGCTCACCCGCGCGCCCACCTTGTCGCGCGGCCAGGGCATGTGGGCCAGGATGGCCTCGCGGATCTGATCGCCCACCGAGCGCACCGGGTTGAGCGCGTTCATCGCGCCCTGGAAGACGATCGACAGGTCGCGCCAGCGCCGCTCGCGCAGCTCGGCGGGCGTCAGCCGCAGCAGGTCGTCGCCGGCGAACAGCACCTCGCCGGCCACCACCCGCCCGGCCGCCGGCAGCAGGCGCAGCAGCGAGAGCATGGCCGTCGTCTTGCCGCAGCCGCTCTCGCCGACGATGCCCAGGGCCTCGCCGCGCCCCAGCGTGAAGCTCACCCCCTCCACGGCCCGCAGCCGCGCGCCCTCGGGGGTGGTGAACTCGGTGGTCAGGTTGCGCACGTCTAAGAGCATAGAAATAATGTTGAATGTTGAATGTTGAATGTTGAATGCTGTGAGGCGCAGCCATTCAACATTCAACATTCAACATTCATAATTACATCAGATGGTGCGTCCGCGCCCGCGGGTTGACGATATCCTCGATCACATAGCCCAGCAGCGTCCAGCCCAGCACCACCCAGACGATGCCCAGGCCGGGGGGCAGCAGCGCCCACCAGGCGCCCACCGAGACCGCGCCGCGCCCGAAGGCGAAGTTGAGCATGGTGCCCCAGCTGATCAGCGAGGGGTCGCCCAGGCCGAGGAAGGCCAGCCCCGACTCGCTGAGGATGGCGATCGAGATCACCAGCGCGTTCTGGGCCAGGATGATCGGCAGCACCAGCGGCAGGATGTGCTTGCGGATGATGTAGCCGCTGGAGGCCCCGATCGCCCGCGCCCGCGTCACGAACTGCCGCTCGCGGATCGAGAGCACCTGGGCGTAGACCAGCCGGGCCGTGCCGGTCCAGCTGAGCAGGATAATCGCCAGGATGATGTTCCAGATGCTCGGGCCGAGCAGCGAGACCAGCACCACGTAGAGCGGCAGGTCGGGGATGACCAGGAAGATGTTGGTGACGCCCATCAGCGCGCCGCCCACCCGCCCGCCGTAGTAGCCGGCGACGATGCCGACCAGCCCGCCGATCAGGACGGTGATCGCCGAGGCCACGAAGCCAACGATCAGCGAGACCCGCGCGCCGAAGATGAAGGCGCTCAGCACGTCCTTGCCGCCGTCGTCGGTGCCCAGCGGGTGCTCGGCGCTCGGCGGCGCGTAGATCGTGTCGATCCGCGCCCGCACCGGGGCGTAGGGGTCGTAGGGCGCGACCCAGGGTGCGAAGATCGCCATAAACAGCACCACGGCCAGCATACACAGCCCGGCCAGGCCCATCGGGCTGCGCCGCAGCTGCCGCCAGATCGTGCGCCAGCCGGCCTCGGTGTCTACCGATGTGGGTGCCTGAGAGAGAACTTGTGCCATCGCCCACCCTATCGTAAGGGCGCAGCAGCGGGCGCCGCGCCCGCTGCTGCGCCCTTACACACTCACTCTCGGGTCCAGCGCCGCGTAGAGCAGGTCGGCGGCGGTGTTGGCCAGGATGACGCTGACGGTGAAGAGCATGAAGGCCCCCTGGAGCATGGGGAAGTCGCGCCGGCCCACCGCCTCGAAGACGGCGCTGCCCAGGCCGGGCCACGAGAAGACGCTCTCGATCAGGATGGAGCCGCTCACGGTGAAGCCCAGGGTCAGCGCGATCAGCGCGATCATGGGCAGCATGGCGTTGCGCATGGCGTGGTCGCGCAGGATGACCCAGTCGCTCAGGCCCTTGGCCTTGGCGGTGAGGATATAGTCTTCAGAGAGCACCTCCAGCAGCGAGCTGCGCATGATCAGCATGAACTCGCCGAGCAGAATGATCGTCAGGGTCAGGGTGGGCATCATCATGTGTCGGCCCACGTCGACGATCTGCGACCAGGGGTCGCTCGCGCCGCCGGCGGTGCGGATTCCGGCCACCGGCAGGCCGAGGAAGGTGCTGCCGATGATCAGCAGGATGATCGCCAGGAAGAAGGTCGGCAGGGCCCAGGTGAACAGGCCGAAGAGCAGGACTCCCACGTCGATCGCCGTGCCGCGCCGCCAGGCCGCCAGCAGGCCCAGGGCCACCCCGATGATGATTGCCAGCACCTCACCCACGCCCACCAGCAGCACCGTGTTGATCAGCCGCTCGCGCAGCAGGTCGGCCACCGGGCGGTTGAAGTTGTAGGAGATGCCCAGGTCGCCCTGGAGCAGGTTGCCGAAGTAGCGGAAGAACTGGCTGTCGAAGGGGTTGCCCTCCAGGTTGATCAGCAGCGGCTTGTCGAGGCCGAAGCGCTCGCGGATGGACTGCTGGGCCGCCGCCGTCAGCCGCGGGTCGCGGATGCCGGCCTTGGCCGGGTCGCCCGGCAGCACGCGGAACAGGAAGAAGTTCATCACCACGGCGAAGACGACCGTCAGGGCGGCCATGCCGATGCGCCGGATGATATAGTCGCTGCGGCTCATCTGTACGACACTTCATTGATGGCGTGTGCCAGCGCAGCCGGCACACGCCATCAATCTGCTACTTGATCGGCGACACAGCAGTGAGCGAGATCCGCGAGGAGAGCGCAAGCACGCCCTCAGGGTCCACCACCCAGCCCTGGAAGCGGTCTTTGCGGTAGGCCTCCACATTCTGGGCGTAGTAGGGGATGATGTAGGGCACGTCGCGCAAGAGGATCTGCTGCATCTGCGCGAGCAGCTCGCGGCGCTTGGCGACATCGACCGTCACCTCCTGCTCGGCGTAGAGCTTGTCGTACTCGGGGTTCCCGTAGCCGGTCTCGCTGTTGCCGGTCGGGATCTCGGCGGTGGTGGCGATGTAGAGCAGCGAGGAGGGGTCGACGCCGGCGTACCAGCCCCAGTTGATCACATCGAAGTCGAAGGCTGGGCAGCAGACCGAGGTCAGGGCGTCGGCATCCAGCGGGGTCAGCTCGATCTTCACGCCGACCTGCTGCCACATATCGCGCAGCAGCTCGAAGATGCGCTGGCCGTTGGCGCTCTGGTCGGAGGGGTAGTTGTAGCGGAAGGTCAGCGGCTGGCTCGGGTCGCCAGGCATCTCGCGCACGCCATCGCCGTCGCTGTCCGCGTAGCCGGCGTCGTCGAGGATCTGGTTCGCCTTGGCCGGGTCGAAGGCGTAGTCCTGCAGCTCCTTGGCGTAGGCCTCGCCCTGTCCGGGCGTCACCAGGGTCAGGCCGGGCGTGCCCAGGCCGAGCAGCACCGTGTCGATCAGCTGCTGCTTATCGGTGGCGTGGGCCAGGGCCTGGCGCACCTTCACATCGCGCAGGGCCGGGTGGCCGGTACACTTGCCATCGTCGGGCGGGCAGTTGGCCGGGTCGGTCACGTTGAAGATGATATCGGTCAGCCCGAGCTGGTTGCCGATCTCGACCTGGATGTTCGCCTCGCCCTGGAGCGCGCGCACGACCGTGTGGGCGGCGAAGCGGCAGCCGGCGGGCGGGCCGATCAGGCTGGGCACGGTGCCGGGGATGACCTCAAGCTCATCGCGCACGTGGCCGAGCACCGGCATCGAGTGGAGCAGCCCCTGGGTGTAGGGGTGCTTCGGGTCGGCGAAGATCGACCGCACATCGGCGTACTCGATGATCTGGCCGGCGTACATCACCGCCACGCTGTCGGCCATCTCGGCCACCACGCCCATATCGTGGGTGATCAGGATGATCGCCGTGTTAACCTTCTCGCGCAGGCCGCGCATCAGGTCGAGGATCTGGGCCTGGATGGTCACATCGAGGGCGGTGGTCGGCTCGTCGGCGATCAGCAGCTCGGGGTTGCAGGCCAGGGCCATGGCGATCATCACGCGCTGACACTGGCCGCCCGAGAGCTCGTGGGGGAACTGGCGCATGCGCCGGGGGGCGTCGGGCAGGCCCACCATCGAGAGCAGCTCGATGCAGCGCTTGCTGGCCTCGTCCCCTCTCAGGCCCTGGTGGATCTCCAGCGTCTCGGTGATCTGGTCGCCCACCCGGAACACCGGGTTGAGCGCGGTGGTCGGCTGCTGGAAGATCATCGAGATGCGGTTGCCGCGGATCGCCCGCATCGCCTCGTCGCCGATGTGCAGCAGGTCGGCGCCGTCGAAGACCACCGACCCCTCGACGATCTTGCCCGGCTGGCTGATCAGGCGCAGGATCGACAGCGAGGTCACGCTCTTGCCCGAGCCGCTCTCGCCGACGATCCCCAGTGTCTCGCCGCGGCCCAGGTGCAGGTCAACCCCGTCCACCGCCTGGACCACCCCGTCCTCGGTGTAGAAGTAGGTCTTCAGACCAGTGACGCGCAGCAGGTCGACCGACAGCGCGCCGGCGGGCTTGGGCTCCTGGGATGCGCGCTGCGCCCCGGTTGGTGTCGTTGTCACTCGCTTCGCTCCGTTGAGCTAACCCCCGCATCGGGGGCCTGGGGCCGGCGGCCCCAGAATAGTGTATTGTGTTGCGGAAATGTGCCAGCTCCGCTGGCACATTTCCGCAACACAATACAGATTTTAGGTTAGATCTTCTGCCTGGGGTCGAGCGCGTCGCGCAGGCCGTCGCCGATATAGTTGATCGCCACCGAGGCCAGCAGGATGGGCAGGCTCGGGATGAGCGGCATCCAGGGGTACTGAAACATATAGCTCTGGGCGTAGCCGAGCATATTGCCCCAGGTCGGCGTCGGGTCGGTGATGCCGAAGCCGAGGAAGCTCAGCGCCGACTCGGCCACCAGGGTGCCGTTCACGCCGAGGGTGAAGTCCACGATCATCGGCGGCAGCGAGTTGGGGAAGATGTGGCGGGCCAGCAGGCGCAGGTTGGACGCGCCCAGCGCCCGCGCCGAGTCGATGTAGACATTCTCGCGCACCGAGAGCACCATCCCGCGCATCAGCCGGCAGGTGCCCGTCCAGCCGAAGAGGGCCAGGATGAGGTTGACCATGAGCACCAGCTTGGCCTCGCGCTCGCTCACCGCGAAGAGGAAGGAGATCGTCTTCGTGACGATGGCCGGGAAAGGGATGTTCTTCTCGTTGCCGACGAAGATCGAGACCACGATCAGCAGCAGCGAGAGGGTGGGGAAGGTGGCGACGATCTCCAGGGCGCGGCTGATGATCGTGTCGACCCAGCCGCCGAAGAAGCCGGCCAGCAGGCCCAGGACGATCCCGATCGTCGAGGAGATCAGGGTCGCGAAGACGGCGGTGCCCAGCGAGACGCGCGAGGCGAAGAGCAGGCGGGTCGCCGAGTCGCGGCCGAGGTGGTCGGTGCCGAGGATGTGCAGGCCGCCATTGACATCGGTGCTGAGCGGGGTGAGGAAGCGGGCCTTCAGGTTCGGCTCATCGCGCGGATAGGGCGCGATCACCGGAGCCAGGGCCGAGAGCAGCAGCATGCTCAGCAGCAGGCCGAGGCTAAACATCGCCAGGCGGTGCTTGCGGAAGCGCCGCAGCACGATCGAGAGCTGGCTCTCGGGCTCCGTCGTCTTCGGCTCGTCGACCGGGACAGCCGTGGTGGTGGCCATGAGTGTTTCTCCGTAGGGATGCCCCGGGTGCCCACAAGGGGTGCCCACAAGGGGTGCCCTTGTGGGCGCCCTTGTGGGCGCCCACCTAGCCCAGCCGGATGCGCGGATCGACGATCGTGTAGAGAATATCGGTGATCAGGATGCCGATCAGCAGCAGCACCACATTGATCAGCAGCAGGGCGTTGGCGACATTGTAGTCGCTGCGGCCGAGGGCGTCGATGTAGAGCCGGCCGAGGCCCGGCCAGTTGAAGACCGTCTCGGTGATCAGGGCGCCGCCGAAGAGCGTGGCCAGCACGCCGGCCAGCAGGGTGATGAAGGGGATGAGCGAGTTGCGCAGGGCGTGCTTGAGCACCACGGCGCTCTCCTTAACCCCCTTGGCCCGCGCGGTGCGCACATAGTCCTGGCTCAGCACCTCGAGCATGCTGCCGCGCACAAAGCGGCTCCAGCCGGCGATGCTGATGAAGGTCAGCACGCCGCAGGGCATCAGGAAGCGCAGGAAGCGGTCGAAGAACGAGCCGGCCTCGATGGTGCCGAGCAGCGGGATGGCATAGTCGCGGATGCCGACCGCGTCGCCCGAGGGCAGGTAGGGCAGCCCGGCCTGCTTGGCCAGCACCGAGAAGATCAGGATGGCGAAGATGCCGAAGACGAAGCTGGGCAGCGACGAGCCGACGAAGGCGATCGTCGTCATGGTGTAGTCGAAGCGCGAGTACTGCTTGACCGCCGAGTAGACCCCGATCGGCACGGCGATCACCAGGGCCAGCAGGGTCGAGCCGCCCATCAGGTAGAGCGTGTAGGGCAGGCGGGTGCCGATCAGGTCGATCACCGGGCGGTCGCGCAGGATCACCTGCGAGACGCCGAAGTCGAGGAAGAAGACGCCGCGGCTGCTCTTGCGGCCCTCAAGGTCGGCCAGGGTCACGGGCTGATCGCAGCCCTCCTCGACGATCTCGGTGCGGCCGTCGGGGTAGCGCAGGCGCACCTGGCCGGGGATGGCGCAGCCGACCGTCCAGTCGGCGCCGATCGAGCCGAGGATCGGGCCGGTGGGCCAGCCGATCAGCCAGCGCGAGAAGCGCACCGGCGCGTAGATATCGAGCTCGAAGCGCTGCTTGACGCGCAGAATATCGTCCTGGTTGATCCGGTTCACGCCGCCGTTCTGGCGCTCGCCGAGCAACTGGTCGATCGGCCCGCCGGGCGAGATGTAGAGCAATGTGTAGGAGCAGATCGCGGCCACGATCGTCACGAGAAACATCTGGAGTAATCTACGGACTAAAAATGCAGCCATAGGCTTCTCGCTTTAGACAGGGGACAGCGCACAGGGGGCAGGGGACAGGCAAACCAATAGTGGACAGCGATGCGCGATCCTTCAGCTATGCCCTGGTCCTGTGTCCTGTCCCCTGTCCCCTGTCCCCTGTCCCCTGTCCCCTTGTTTACTTCACGAACAGGTTCATGTCGATGTGCTCCCAGGTCGGGCTGGCGATGGTGTAGGCCTGCACGTCGCCCTTAGCGGCGGCGTCCAGCACCGTCTGCACCTCAGCGCCGGCGCCGAGGGTCTCGGTGCCCAGGGCATCAAGCTCGCCGGTGAGCAGCTGGGCCACGGCCTGGTTGGTGTCGGCGATGAACTTGATCACGATCTTCTTGACCGCCGGCTCGCCCTTGTAGTAGTTCGGGTTGGCGGTGAAGGTCATGCTCTGGCCCTTGTCCCAGCTCTCCAGGATGTAGGGGCCGTCGCTCATCGGCTTCTCGGCGATCTCAGGCAGGGTGCTCCACTCCTTGGCCGGCACATCGGCCAGCGTGCGGCCGTCGCTCAGCACCTGGTGGGCCGGGTAGGCCCCGAAGCCCGCGCCGGCGAAGTAGGTCGGCCACTGCACGCCGGGGTGGAAGGTGACGGTGTAGGAGGTGTCGCTGGTCACGTCGAACGTGGCCACCGACTCGCAGTAGGTCAGCGAGACATTGCCGGACTCGGGGTCGCAGGTGATCTTGTGGGCCAGCTCGTAGTCGGCCTTGACCAGCGGCTTGCCGTCCTCCCACTTCAGGCCATCGATGAAGGTGTCGGTCACGGTCAGCTGCTTCATGGTCAGCGTACCGCTGTCGTAGGTGACGGTCTCGCCGGTGGAGTCCACAACCTCGACGCCCTTGGCCAGGGCCACCGCCTCGCCGGCGGTGTTCCAGACCATGTCGCCCTCCTTGACCTCGATGTCCTCATTCTTGGCCGCGCCGCTCTCGATCGTCGAGAGGGCCTTGAGCCCCTTGGCCTGGTAGTCGTAGCTGAAGGAGGTGCTGGCCGGCACGCCGAGCAGGTAGGCGGCGGTGCGCTGCACGGCGGCGCTCTCGACCACGCCCCAGAGGCTGGCCGGCTCCTGGGTGAAGCCCAGCACCAGAGTGTCGCCGTCGGTCACCGTCCACTCATCGGCGTTGGCCGTGTAGTAGTCGGTCGGGTCAGGCTTGAAGCCCTCGAAGCGGTTGCTGGCGGCGGCGGCCTCGGTGCGGTTGAACAGCGGCAGGCTCACCATATCCTTGGTGAACTCGGCCTGCACGATGCCGTACTGCTTGATCCGCTCGTCGCGGTTGAGCGTGTTGTTGGCGGCGACGATCGCCTTGCTGGCGGCGTCGTTGCACCAGCCCATGTAGTTCTGGCCCTCCCAGTTGTTCGAGGGCAGCGGGATCTGGTTGCAGGAGTAGAGCGTCTGGCCGCCGGGGTCGGCCTGGCCCACCCAGGCGAAGGCGCCCAGCTCGAAGTCGCGGCGCTGCAGGCCGGTGCTGCTGCCGAACCACCAGGAGCCGGGGGCGTAGGTCGGGATGACCTGGATGCCGCAGGCGGACATCTGCTGGATGAAGACGGCCGACCATGTCTGGCGGAACTGGGCGTTGGTGGTGGTGAAGCTGAGAGACAGCACATCGCCGGCGTCGTTGGCCCGCCCGCCGTTGCCGTCGTCCTTCCAGCCGGCCTCCTCAAGCAGCGCCTTGCCCTTCTCCACATCGAAGGGGTAGGTGGTGATGCCCGTGGTGGCCGCGGCCCAGTGGGCCTTCGGCAGGAATGTGTCCATCAGCAGGCCCTGCTGCTGCTCCTCGTTGAGGAAGGGGTAGACCGAGGCGATCATCTCAGGGCGGTTGGAGCAGTAGGCGATCGCCTGGCGCACCCTCAGGTCGCCCAGGATGGGGTTCGGGGTAGTGAAGGCCTCATTGGCGGCCGGGGCGGCCGGCTCAGCCGGGGCGGCCGTCTGCTCGACAACAACGGTCTCTTTCACCACCTCGGGCGCGGATGTCTGCACCACAACCACGGTCTCGCGGATGGGCTCCTGGGCGGCGGGCGTGCCGCCGCAGGCGGCCAGGGCGGGGATCATCAGGCCCAACAGCATGAGCCCAGCGATGGAGCGCTTGGAGAACGTACTCATCGTCGTTCAATCCTCCTTAAGAAAACAGGAATCTGTCGGTGACACAGCGGTTCATCAGCCGGCCTGGGGGGGATGGGCCGGCACGGACACGGGCGGTATCTGAGGGAATCACCTCCCTTCTCGCAGGGCAGGGGATCAGTCGCACGATACAGCACGGCAAAGCTGCCAGGCTCCGTCAGATATGACGCCTGGCGATCCGTGAGGGGCGACCCGAGCCTGGGGTGCGCAGCCCCGTGGTGTGTCACAGCGATGATAATCGGGAAGACACCTGTACGTGCAGTTTACAGAGATTATGTCTTTTGAGTATACGGGGTAACATCTGTAGTGTCAAATGTTAAGCCTATTAAGAGGGGGGGCTTTAGGGCATTGGGAAGGGGAAAGGACGCGCTAAGGCCGAGGGCGAGCGGGCGCGGCTGGGCGGGCGCAACGGCACCTCCCGGTGGGGGTGCGG
>NZ_JAIEWN010000030.1:38310-61476 GCF_019599295.1 Oscillochloris sp. ZM17-4
CGTTGCATCCGCCCTGGGTGGGCGAATCCTACGACGGCGAGTCGTAGGCAAGAGATGCTATAATAATTGTGATACCGGTTATCTCTAACATATGCACGTGCGCCGTTGCACCGCGCTGTCCGGTTGATCACACGTTGCCGCCAGGAGCGCCGCTGTGTCTGCTCCGTCTCTGCCTATGACCGAGAAGCTGGCCCAGTGCCTCGGCGCCCTCTGCGCCCAGCCCACTGGCACCGGCCAGCTTGACGACCTGCGGGCTGGCGCCGAGGTGCTCGCGGCGCAGCTGCGCGGCATCGGGATGCACGTACGGGCCGTGCCCACAGCCGGGGCTCCGGTGGTGGTCGCCCAGCTCGCCGGGCGCTCCAGCCGCACCCTGCTGCTCTACCACCACTACGACACATCGCCGCCCGGCCCCTGGCGCGAGTGGTCCCACGAGCCGTTCCAGCTGGCCGAGCGCGCCGGCGCGCTCTACGCCCGCGGCGTGGTGGCGGGAAAGGGCCCGCTGGCCGCCCACATCCAGGCCCTCCACGCCATCCAGCTGGCCGAGGGCGGGCTGCCCTGCGGCGTGGTGATCATCGCCGAGGGCCACGGCATGAGCGGCAGCCAGCACCTGGCCGAGGCGCTGATGGAGCACCCCGACCTGATCCGCGCCGACGCCTGCCTGGCCAGCCAGGGCGAGCGGGACGGCCAGGGCGCGCCGCTCTGCTACAGCGGGGCGAAGGGCTTCCTCCAGGTGCGCCTGCACGCGCGCGGCGGCTCCTACCCGCTGCCCTCCGGCATGGCCTCGATCCTGCGCAACCCGCTCTGGCGCATCGCCTGGGCCCTCGGCTGCATCAAGGGCGACGATGAGGACATCCGCATCGCCGGCTTCTACGATAGCGTCGAGGGGCCGACCCGCGCCGAGAACGCCCAGCTGCGCCAGATCACGATCGATGAGGCGGGCCGCCTCAAGGCATGGCAGAGCAGCGAGTTCCTCTTCGGCATGGGCGGCGCGGCCCTGGTGCGCGCCGAGTCGACCCTGCCGACATGCAACCTGAGCGCGATCACCTGCGACCCGTCCGGCGACGTGGCGCTGATCCCGGCCTCGGCCACGGCCATCCTCGACTTCCAGCTGGTGCCGAACCAGCAGCCCGAGGAGATCCTGGGCATGCTCAAGTCGCACCTCGCCGAGAGCGGGTTCTCCGACGTGGCCCTGGAGCGGATGCCCGGCGGCTACCCGCCAGCCCACACGCCGCCCGACACGCCCTTCGTCCAGCTGGTCTCCGACGCCGGCGCGGCCGTCTACGGCGCGCCGCTCAGCACCGTGCCCGCCGGCCCGCTCACCCTGCCGCTGGCCATCCTGGCCGCGCACCTCGGCGTGCCCTACGCGACGGTCGGGCTCAACCGCTCCGACAGCGCCGTCCACGGCCCCGACGAGCGGGTTCTCGTCGATGACCTGGCCCGCCACGGCCTGCTGCTCGGCGAGCTGCTCGCCGCCTTCGGCCGGGAGCCGTCGTAGGGACGCGCTGCGTCCCTACGACGGCTCCCGGCGGGCCAGCCCGCGCCGGGCGTAGACCTCGGCGGCCTCGCGGACCAGGGCGGCGCAGGCGAGAGCGGCGTGCTCGCGCTCCAGCGCGTCGGCCAGGGCCAGCAGCTCCGCGTGGCTGGCCCGGCCCGGCCGCAGCATGTCGTACATGCGCAGCACCTCGGCGTTCGGCACCGCCGTCAGCTCGGCGGCCCGCCCCAGGTTCTCGGCCAGCTGCGGGTAGCCCGCCGCCCGCGCCACCTCGGCCTGCGCCCGCAGCGCCTCCGCGCTGATCTGGGTGTCGGCGATCTCCAGCTCTCCGGCCTCCAGCGTCTCCAGCGTCACCTCGCTCAGCGGGCGGCCGCTCGCGGCGCGCAGGGTCTCGGCGGCGTGCTCGATTAGGGGGTAGCGGCTCTCTCGATGCTCCATATATCTCCAGTACCCGTAAGGGCGCAGCAGCGCGGCGCTGCTGCGCCCCAACAGAGTCTCCTACACATCAGGCTCCCAGTCGAAGGCCAGCTCGAAGGGCGGCAGGTCGCGCACCTCCTCGGTCTCGCGGCGGTGCAGCAGGGCCGTCTTGACGATCAGCCGCAGGCGCGCCCAGTTGTCCACCTGCACCGGCACCGGCGTGGGCCGCTCGCCCTTGGCGTAGCGCGCCGCGTTGCGCCCGATCGCCCGGTAGGTCTCTAGGGTCAGGCTGGGCGACTGCGGGAACAGCTCCAGGTTGCTCAGGCGGGCCAGCCCGCGCTTGTGGATGACCGTCGTGCCGCGCGACTGCAGGCCGACCGAGATGCCCGAGCCGCTGAGCTGCGCGCCTACGTGGCCGATCTCGGCGCAGTCTGAGCTGTGGCTCACCCGCAGGATGCGCGCCGTCAGCCCCTCCTCGGCCACGCCGGTCAGGATGGCGGCCAGCACCTCCTCGTGCTCCAGCTCGCCGATCGTCTTGGTCAGGGCGCGGCCGAAGGCCGGGCCGACCGCCAGGATCACCTCGGTCTGCGTGCCGGCGCGGGCCGGGCCGAGCTCGACCAGCTTCCCCGAGGGCTCGCCGAGCTGGGCGGCGATGAAGTCGCGCGGCGACTTCTGCTGGCGGATGTTCTGGATCTCCTCCCAGCGCGCGCCGCCCACCCGGTAGCCGGTGCCGGGGCCGGTGTAGTCGTTCGGGTCGTTCACCCCGCTCTGCACCTTGAAGTCGCGGTCGAAGATCGCCGAGGGCTGCAGGTAGTCGCCGGCCACGCGCTGGCGGCCAAGCTCCAGGATGTTCGCCGCCGTCTCGCTGAAGCCCCGGCGCTGGAGGGCGGCCACGGCGGCGAGCACGGTCTCCTCGCCGGCCATGAAGCTGTCGGCGGCGGCCAGGTCGGCCACCACGTCGCGGGCGGGCATGTCGGCGCTGGCGTGGGCCACCACGGCGGCGGCCACCTCCTCGTCCGAGATCGGCGGCAGCCCCAGCTCCTCGTAGACGGCCTGGATGGCCCTGGCCGCCCGCTCGCGGATCTCCAGGGCCTCCTCCTCAGCGATCGAGCGGGTGCCGCCGTCGATCTGCATGTCGCGCTGGAGCACGCTGTAGTCGTCGAAGTCCTCGGCGTCGAAGTTGCCCCCGCCGAACAGGTTGTCGCCCTTGGGGATGGCGCTGTAGCCGGAGAAGATCAGGTCGGTGCCGGGGATGAACTGGAGCATGAGCTTGGCCGACTTGCGGATGGCCGAGTGGGAGGCCAGGGCGTCGTTGCCCGAGGCCACCTCCAGGCCGAGCATGCTGGCCAGCAGGTTCTCGGCCAGCACCACGCGCACCCCGCCCGGCAGGGCCTCGGGCAGGGCGATGCAGGAGATCGAGCCGTTCTGCACGCCCTGGCTGCCCGCCCCGCGCGTCACCAGCAGGCAGCGCGCCTCCAGGTAGAGCATCGAGCAGCCCTCGGCGTGGCCCATCAGCGCCTCCGAGCCGGTGCCCGAGGTGAAGCGCACCTTCACCCCGCGCGAGGCGTAGGCCGAGGCCAGGAAGGCCTTCGACCAGGGCGTGTCGTCGCCGTCCACAAAGGCCCGCTCCGTGCCGTAGACCGAGAGCGTCTCGGCGTAGGTGGTCAGACCCTTCATGGCCAGGCGCAGGCCCAGCGACTCCTCGACCGAGCACTGGGTCAGCACGCCGCCGCGCCCGGTCTGCGTGCCGACCAGGATGGCAAGGGCGTTGAAGGGGGCGAAGCGGGCCACGCCGACGGTGGTCTCGACCTCGGCGAATCCGCGGCGGGCGGCCTCGGCGGCGTCGGCGGCCAGCAGGGCCGGGTGCTCGCGCTTGTTCGTCACGTGGGCCTGGTTGGCCGGCGTGCGGCGCACCCGCATCTTGGCCAGGCCGTTCATCATCTCCAGCACGCTCATGTGGCTCACGATCTTGACCAGCATGGCCGGGGTGCAGCCTGCCGCCAGGCGCAGCACGCGCGCGCGCGGCACGCTGATGTCGGCCAGCATGCGCGCGATCTCCAGCGATGACGTGGCCATCGCCTCGGCGGCGGCGTCCAGGTCGAGCGCGTGGTCGGCGATGAATGTGTCGATCGAGTCGAACTCCTCGCGCCGGCGGCCATCCATCTTGACCACGCGGCCGCCCTCAATACGCAGGCTCGGCTGCGGGTCGTGCGGGCTGTCGGCGACGATCAGGCCGGCCTCGGCCCAGGGCTCCACGAAGGTCTCGCGGTTGATGTCGCGCCCATCGAGGATCTCGAATCGGCGGGATCGGTTCATGGCAGGCTCCCTTGCCTATGCGTAGTTTTGGGGATGCGGGTATTATAGACGACGAACGGCATCCGGGCGGGCGGCTGAGGCCGCGCCGCCAGCGCGCCAGGGCAGCGTTTGAGGGGCGCTGCCAGGGATAGGTCCATCGTACCAGGGGAAGCGGGGATCTACCCCGCAGGGAAGCAAAGGGAGATACGATGAAGCTCGCAAGACAACCACTGTCGGTACTGCTGCTGCTCGCAGCGATCATTCTGAGCAGCCTCGGGGCACTGTTCGCCCCAGCCATGGCCGCCGCCGCCCTGCCGCTGGTCGATGACTTTGAGTCCGGCCTGCCCGCCGGCGCTGACGCGGACGGCAACCCGCTCGGGTTCAACACCTTCCAGGACCCGAACCCGGCCACCAGCATCAGCATCACGACGACGACGACGCCGCCCGTGGCCTCGCCCGGCGCCGGCAGCACTGTCCTGAAGATGGACATGAGCGTCGTCTCCTACGCCGGCTTCACCCACAGCTTCGAGAGCGCCGCCCTCGACCAGTGGGTCACGCAGGACTGGAGCGCCTACGCGGGACTCTCCTTCTGGCTCTACGGCAACAACAGCGGCACGACGCTGTTCGTGGATGTGCTCGATAACCGCAACCCCGGCTCGGTCAAGGACGACGCCGAGCGCTGGTCGGCCGACGTTATCGACAACTTCAGCGGCTGGAAGCTGATCGAGCTGCCCTTCGACGGCATGCACCGCAAGGAGATCGGCAACGGCGCGCCTAACGATGGCTTCGGCCTAGACCAGGTCCACGGCTGGGCGCTCGGCGCGGTCACCACGACCGCCGGCCCGCAGACCTACTACGTCGATGACGCCGCGCTCTACGGCGTCGCCCCGGTGCGCCCGCTGACCGTCGGCTTCACCGCCATCCGCTACCCGATCACCGAGGGCGGGGTCGCCACCGTCACCGCCAAGCTCAGCAAGGCGAGCGATGTGCCGGTCACGGTGGACTACGCCAGCGTCGCGGGCCTGGGCACCGCCGTGCCCAACCGCGACTTCACGCCGGTCGCGGGCACGCTCACCTTCGCCCCCGGCGTCACCCAGCAGTCCTTCACGGTGACGACCTTCGACGACGCCAAGTACCAGGGCGAGCATGGCCTCCAGGTCGAGCTGAGCAACCCCACCGGCGGCGCGTCCATGGGCGTCCCGCCCGTCTCGCGGGTGGCCATCCTCGACAATGAGCCCTACGACGTGGCCATGGTCGACGATTTCCAGAGCTACCCCTACCTCTGGTCGGCCGACGGCAGGGCCACCCTGAGCAACCCGGAGATCGCCGCCGGCGCGGCCGACGCCATCCCCGGCCAGGGCGCCTACGAGCGCGTGCTCCAGGTCGCTCAGCCCGGCAGCAAGGGCAAGGGCAAGCACAGCAGCCGGAACAGCGGCGGCGTCGCGTTTGGCCGCGACTTCCCGATCGGCCAGGACTGGAGCAGCCGCACGGGCGTCAGCTTCTGGTACCAGGGCCAGGGCACCGGCAAGAAGGTCGAGGTTCGGCTGACCAACAGCCAGGCCAACCTGGCCGACCCGTCGAAGTACCGGCTCGTCTGGCGCGACGAGTTCAACGGCCGCGCCGGCACCCCGCCCGACGCCAGCGTCTGGGGCAATGAGGTCGGCGACGGCGTGGCGATCGGCAACCCCGGCTGGGGCAACGACGAGCTCCAGTACTACACCGCAGGCGGGGCAAACGCCGCCACCGACGGCAGGGGCAACCTGGCGATCACCGTCAAGCCGGCCGACGGCAGCCTGCAGTGCTACTACGGCCCCTGCCAGTACACCTCGGCCCGCCTGCTCAGCAAGGGCCGCTTCGAGCTGGCCTACGGCCGGGTCGAGGCCCGCGTGAAGGTGCCGACCGGCGCCGGCTACTGGCCGGCCTTCTGGATGCTCGGCACCGACATCGACCAGGTGAGCTGGCCGCAGACCGGCGAGATCGACATCATGGAGAATGTCGGCCGCCTGCCCAACCAGATCTTCGGCACCCTGCACGGCCCCGGCTACGCCGGCGGCCAGAGCTACGGCAACTTCTATGACTTCCCCGGCCCCGTGGCCGACGCCTTCCACACCTTCGCCGTCGAGTGGCAGCCCGACCGCATCGTCTGGTACGTGGATGGCATTAAGTACCACGAGGCGACGCCCAACGACGCCTTCCTCCAGGGCAAGGAGTGGGTCTACAACCACCCCTTCTTCATGCTGCTGAACGTCGCCGTGGGCGGCAACTTCGGCGGCGCGGTCGGCGCCGACACCGTCTTCCCGCAGCGCACGCTGGTCGACTATGTGCGGCTCTACCAGGCCCGCCCGCGCACGGCCGAGTTCCAGGCCACCTTCCGCGACAACTTCACGGGCTGGCAGAAGATCGAGCTGCCCTTCGAGGCCTTCGCGGGCAAGCGCGGCACCGCGCTCGACCTCGCGGCGGTGACGGGCATCCACTTCGAGACGCCCTCCGGCGCCCGCGGCCCGGTGCGGATCGACCAGCTGCACCTTGAGGGCGGCCCGCCGCTCAAGACGCAGATGGACCTGCCGGTGAGCTTCGACTCGCCCACGGTGAACTACGGCCTGGTCGGCTTCGGCGGCGCCGAGGACGCGACGATCGTGTCCGACCCGGCCGGCGGGGTCAACCAGGTGGCCAAGGTGGTCAAGTCGGCCACCGCCGAGCTGTGGGCGGGCACTACGCTCACCGCCGACGGCACCCTCGGCTTCGCCAATAAGATCCCCTTCACCGCCTCGGCCACCGCGATGACGGTGCGGGTCTACTCGCCCGACGCCGGCATCCAGGTCCGCCTCAAGGTCGAGGACCACAGCAACGGCGGCGTCTCCGTCGAGACCGAGGCCACCACGACGGTGGCCAACGCCTGGGAGACGCTGACCTTCAACTTCGCCAACCCGGCGGCCGGCACGGCGGCCCTCAACCTGGCGAACACCTACGACAAGGCCTCGATCTTCTTCAACTTCGGCACGACCGGGGCCGCCGCCGGGGCCAAGACCTACTACTTCGACGATGTGGCCTTCGGCGGCAGCACGGGCGGCGGCGGCGGCGCCTTCGCGCCGATCACCTTCGACGACAGCGCGCTGACCTACACGCTGACCGGCTTCGGCGGGGCGGACGCCTCGACCGTGGTGGCTGACCCGACCGACGCGGCCAACCAGGTCGCCCAGGTGATCAAGTCGGGCACGGCCGAGCTCTGGGCGGGGACGACCGTCTCGACCCTGGCCAACTTCGCGGTGCCGACGCTGCCCTTCTCGGCCACCAGCACCCAGATGACGGTGCGGGTCTACTCGCCCGACGCCGGCATCCCGGTTCGGCTCAAGGTCGAGGACGCCGCCGACAATACCCACACGGTCGAGACCGAGGCGACCACAACCGTCGCCAACGGCTGGGAGACGCTGACCTTCGACTTCGCCAGCCCGGCCTCCGGCACGGCGGCGCTCAACCTGGCCTTCACCTACAACAAGGTGTCGATCTTCTTCAACTTCGGCACGACCGGCGCGGCGGCGGGGGAGAAGACCTACTACTTCGACGACGTGGCCTTCGGGCTCTAGGCGCCATGGCCCACGCAGCGCCCGCACCATGGATGTGCGGGCGCCCCACCATGGGCATCAACGTAAGCCCCGGCCCCCCGGAATCGCGTATTGTTTTGGCCAACCTGGACAGCGAAGCTGTCCAGGTTGGCCAAAACAATACCAGTTTTTAGGGCGGCAGCCCTAAACGTGATGCGCCTGGGCGCCCCACCCCAACACAGCGCCGCGCCCGCACCAGGTACGTGCGGGCGCGGCGCTGTGTCACATCAGCTACAATAGCGCCATCTCACCGCAGAGGATCCCAGGAGGACGACCATGATCGTGCTGGTAGCGAGGTACACATGCAAGCCGGGCAAGGGCGACGCCGTGCTGGAGGCGCTGCGGCGCATGGTGGCGGCCATCGCCGCCGATGAGCCTGGCTGCCCGCTCTTCCACGTCTGCCGGGCGACAGACGACCCCGACCGGCTCATGCTCTACGAGCACTACCTCGACGACGCCGCCCTGAAGGCCCACAGCGAGACCGCCCACTTTAAGGCGATCATCCTGGGCGAGGTCGTCCCCATGCTCGACGTGCGCGAGCGCAGCTTCTACACGCTTGAGGTCGCATGAGATCCCCCCCGACGACGCCGGTGTATAATACCCGCCAGTGTGTTGTGATTGACGGGAGATAGCGACACTATGGCAGAGATCACCGGCCCCGTGCGGGTGCGATTCGCGCCGAGCCCCACCGGCTACCTGCACATCGGCGGGGTGCGCACGGCCCTGTTTAACTGGCTCTTCGCGCGCCACTACGGCGGGCAGTTTATCCTGCGCCTCGAGGACACCGACGAGAAGCGCTTCGTGGCGGGCGCCGCCGACGATATCATCAAATCCATGCGCTGGGTCGGCATCGACTGGGACGAGGGCCCGGACATCGGCGGCCCCCACGCGCCCTACGTCCAGTCCGAGCGCAAGGAGCTGGGCATCTACCAGCGCTACGCCGACCAGCTGCTGGCCTCGGGGCACGCCTACAAGTGCTTCGTGACGCCCGAGCAGGACGAGGCCCTGCGCGCCGCATGGGCCGCCAGCGGCGAGCGCCCCGAGCGCTACCGCTTCCGCGGCCCCGACCGCGACTGGACGCCCGCGCAGGTGGCCGAGGCCGAGGCCGCGGGCCGGCCCTTCACCATCCGGCTCAAGGTGCCGCTGGACGGCGTCACCAGCTTCAGCGACCTGATCCGCGGCGGCGACCAGATCAGCATCCGCAACGGCGATCTCTACGACCTGGTGCTGCTGAAGACGAGCGGCATGCCCACCTACCACCTGGCCCACCTGGTGGACGACCACCTGATGGGGGTCACCCACGTCATCCGTGGCGAGGAGTGGGTGCCCAGCGCGCCCTACCACATGATGCTCTACCAGGCCCTCGGCTGGGAGCGGCCGACCTTCGCCCACGTGCCGAACATCCTGCGCCAGGACGGCAAGGGCAAGCTCTCGAAGCGCAAGGACGATGTCTCGACCAACCGCTTCTGGGAGCGCGGCTACCTGCCCGAGGCCATGTTCAACTATCTGGCGCTCCAGGGCTGGAGCTACGACGATAAGACCGAGATCATGAGCCGCGACGAGATCGTCGAGCGCTTCACGATCGGGCGGGTGCAGGCCTCGCCGGCCCGCTGGAACCCGGACAAGCTGAAGGATATGAACGGCATCTACATCCGCAGCCTGCCCGCCGCCGATGTGGCCGATCTGCTCATGCCCTACATGCTGGGGGCCGGCCTGATCGCCGACCCGCCGCGCCCCGAGGACCAGAGCTACCTGGCCCAGCTGACCCCGCTGATCCACGAGCGGCTGGAGGAGCTGCAGGAGGCACCCGAGCTGCTAGCCTTCTTCTTCCAGGATGTCCAGGCCTACGAGCCGAAGCTGCTCATCCAGAAGCAGATGGACGCCGCGCGCACCGCCGATATGCTGCGGGCCGCCCACGCCGCGCTGAACGGCGTCGCGGCCTGGACAGTCGGCGCGCTTGAGGAGCAGCTGCGCGCCCTCGTCGAGAGCCTGGGCGTGAAGCCGGGGCAGCTCTTCGGCGCCATCCGCGTGGCCGCCACCGGGCGCGCCGTCGCCCCGCCGCTCTTCGACACCCTGGCCGCCCTCGGGCGCGAGCGCTCGCTGGCCCGGGTCGCGGCGGCGGCGGCGGCGATCGAATGATCGGAACCCATCCATGGTAGGGCCGAAGCATTCCAATGAGGCGCTCCGCGCCTCATTGGAATGCTTCGGCCCTACGGTATACGCCTATGAACACCTGGCTCTCCTCCATCCACCACGACGGCTCGCCGGCCTATGTGCGGGCCGGGGGCGCGCGCCTGGGCGCCCAGGCCGCCATCCGCATCCGCGCCGACGTCGACGCGCCGGTCGAGGCGGTCTTCCTGCGCACCTGCCCCGACGGCGAGCAGTCGCTGCTGCCGATGGCCCCCGCCGAGGCCGGCGCGGTCTGCCGCTGGTGGCAGGTGGATCTGCCGCTGCGCATGCTGCGCACCGGCTACCGCTTCCTGCTGCGCACCGCCGCAGGCGTGCGCTGGTATAACGCCGCCGGGGTCTGGGGGCACTACCCCACCGACGCCAACGACTTCACGATCCTGGCCGACTACCACGCGCCGCTCTGGCTGCGCGACGCGGTCTTCTACCAGATCTTCCCCGACCGCTTCGCCGACGGCGACCCGTCGAACAATGTGCGCGACGGCGAGTACGTCTACCGGGGCCGCCCGACGGTGGCCCGCCCCTGGGGCGCCCCGCCGCGCAGCGAGTTCGGCCCGGTCGAGTTCTTCGGCGGGGACCTGCAGGGCGTGGCCCAGAACCTGGCCTACCTAGAGGACCTCGGCGTCTCGGCGATCTACCTGAACCCGATCTTCACCGCGCCGAGCAACCACAAGTACGACGTGGCCGACTACGCCAGCGTCGACCCGCACCTCGGCGGCGAGGCGGCCCTGGCCGAGCTGCGCGCGGCCCTCGACCAGCGCGGCATGCGCCTGATGCTCGATATCGTGCCGAACCACTGCGGGGCCAGCCACCCCTGGTTCGTCGCCGCCCAGGCCGACCCGCGCGCGCCCGAGGCCGAGTTCTTCAGCTTCCGCCGCCACCCCGACGAGTACGAGTCCTGGCTGGGCGTGGCCTCGCTGCCCAAGCTCGACTACCGCAGCCAGCGGCTGCGCGAGCTGATGTACGCCGGCCCCGAGGCGATCATGCGCCGCTGGCTGCGCCCGCCCTACCGGATCGACGCCTGGCGTATCGATGTGGCCAATATGCTCGGCCGCCAGGGGCCGTCAAACCTCGGCCACAAGATCGGCCGGGGCATCCGCCGCGCCGTGAAGGCCGAGCAGCCTGAGGCCTACCTGCTCGGCGAGCACTTCTTCGACGGGACGCCCCACCTCCAGGGCGACGAGCTCGACGCGACGATGAACTACCAGGGCTTCACCTTCCCGGTCTGGCGCTGGCTGGCCCCGGCCGATGCCCAGACGGGCCGCCAGAGCCCCGACGCCGACGGGCAGCCCATGCCCACCGATGTCGCCGCCGCCCAGCTCACCGCCTTCCGCGCCGCTATCCCCTGGCAGATCGCCGCCCAGCAGCTCAACCTGCTCGATAGCCACGACACCCCGCGCCTGCGCACCATCCTCGGCGGCGACCTGGCCCGCGTGCGGGTGGCCGCCGCCCTGCTCTTCACCTACCCCGGCGTGCCCTGCGTCTACTACGGCGACGAGCTGGGCATGGAGGGCGCCGGCGACCCCGACTGCCGGCGCTGCATGCCCTGGGACGAGTCGACGTGGGACCACGACCTGCGCGGGTTCTTCCAGCTGCTGGCCCGGCTGCGCCGCAGCGCGCCGGCCCTGCGCTGGGGCGGCTTCCAGCAGCTCTACGCCGCCGGCGAGACGCTGGCCTTCCAGCGCGAGGCCCCCGAGGAGCGCCTGATCGTGGTGGCCCGCCGCGCCGACGATGGCCTGGCGGCCCTGCCGGTGCGCGCCGCCGGCCTGGCCGACGGCGCGCGGCTGCGCGAGCTGCTCTCTGGCGCTGAGGCCACGGTTGCCGGCGGCATGCTGCCCCTGTCCGGCCTGCCCGCCATCGGCGCGCAGATCTGGCGGCTAGAATACGTATGATGATATGTGAAATCGCCAGCGAAGCTGGCGATTTCACATATCATCATACCGATCAGGCCAGCGCAAGGCTCTTTAGCCGCTGCTTCATATCTTTCGCCGCCAGCGCGTAGCCGCCGTCGGCCCCGTCCACAAAGTGGACCTGGCGGCCCATGCGCTCGAAGACCAGGCATGTCATCAGGGCGCGGTCGGTGACGTGGATGCCGTAGACGAGCCGCCCGCGCTGGAAGCTACCCTCCAGGTAGCGGGCCAGCCGCTCGCGCTTGGCGGCGTCGCCGGCGATGATCATGCGCAGGGTGTCGTCGTACTTCTTATAGTCGGCCGTGCGAAAGACCACCTCGCGGTAGGCGTCCCACCAGGGGCGCTGGCCGCGCGCTGCCTGGGACACCCGGTAGAGCGCGACGGCGATATTCATACCCCAGATCCCCAGCAGGTAGCGCAGGCGGGCGGGCGGGCCTGGGGGCGTGCGCAGCTTCGTCTCGGCGAGGAGCTGGAAGGGGTTGAAGCTGGCCTTGAGCCGCGAGATCGAGAGCGGGTGGTAGTCGCGCTCGCTGCCGTAGGCCGCCTCGATCTGGGCGATCACCTCGCGGTAGACGGCGCTGGCCTCGCGCGGGGAGCTTCCGGGGGCGGCCATCACCAGCAGGCTCACCGTCTCGCCGTGGCGGCTGGGGATATCCTGCCAGCGACACTCCAGGCCCGAGAGGTCGGCCTCGCCGGTGAGCTCGGCCTCGGCCAGGGCGTAGCGCGGGCCGAGCTCGGGGTCCTTGATCAGATGCTCGGCGTAGGCGAGGCCGCCCCCGCTAAAGACCGCCTGGTCGTAGTGCTCGGAGATCCGCATGCGGGCCACCATGATCTCGGCCCCGGAGGCGCGGAGCTCGGACACCGGCACGAATCCCACGCGCAGGTCGAGGTCGAACTCGCGGCGGGCCATGGCGCGCACCCCGGCCAGGGCCGCCCGCGCCGGCCCCTGCAGGTCGGGGGGGAGCAGCAGGGTGGCCCCGTCGCCGCCGAAGACGAAGGGGATCTCGCGGCCGGCGGCGATATTCAGCAGGGCGACGATCGATGCCGCCCCGGCCATGTTCACCTCTTTGTAGCGCCCGGCGGCGATGGCCCGGGTGGAGCCGCGCACATCGCTGATCGCCACCTGCCAGTCGCCCGGCGCCGGCACAAAGTTCTTTAGCTCGACAATGTCGCTAAAGCGCGGCAGCGCCGGCAGCTGGTCATAGAATGATGGGGTCATTGTGTCTGCGCCTGTGTGTGGCCCCATTGTGGGTGCTGACATGAACGTGGGCGGCGCGGCCATTCACCTTCCCGGTGGGGGTGCGGGGGCGGCGAAGCCGCCCCATGCGCATCAACGTTAGGGCTGCCGCCCTAAAACCGACGTTGTTTTGGCCAACATGGCCAGCTTCGCTGGCCATGTTGGCCAAAACAACAAGAAATTCCGAGGTAGCCGGGGCTTACGTTGATGCGCATGGGACGCAGCCCCATGGCGCCCTGAACGATCAGCCCTTCCAGAGGCTATTCCAGAGATCCTGGATCGTCGTCTGGACGCCGGCGATCGTCTGGCGCACCGGGTCGGGGGAGAGGCGGGCGTCGAGGCGGGTGCGGGTGTCCTCGATCACCTCGGTGAGCAGCTGGTGGGAGTGGTGGGCATAGAGCTGCGTGAGCAGGTCGGCGTAGGCGTCGAGGAGCTGCTCGCGGTCGGCCTTGGGCGTCTCGTTGAGCAGGTTGTCCAGGATGCGCCTGGCGTTATCGCGATAGTCTTCAATAGACATAGTGGTACTCCTGTACGTGCTGTGCCCATTATACGCCCGGAGCCCGCGCTTTGTTGAGCCCCCGCGGCGCGACGTCTCGGGGCCGCGCCGGTGCCACATTTGACAAACACCCGCCGCCGTAGTATCATTCCCCGCGTTGAGTAAACCACTTGCCGAAGTGGCGGAATTGGCAGACGCGCTACGTTCAGGGCGTAGTGGGGGTGACCCCGTGCGGGTTCGAGTCCCGCTTTCGGCACCACCGGACAGCCTCAGGGCTGTCCAACTGGTGGGGGATAGTTTAAGGGTAGAACACCTGATTCTGGATCAGGTAGTTGGGGTTCGAATCCCTGTCCCCCAGCCAACAATTTGGGCCGGCACCACAACGACGTGGTGCCGGCCCAATTCTGTTAGCGGATCGTACACCTACCCTATTCCCCGGCGTCAGCCCGCGCTGCGGCAGCGCCTCGGGCGATGGCGGCCAGCGACAGCGTATGTCCTGGCGAAGAGGAGGCAGACCATGCTGATCTCGCTCCAGGAGACCCCGGCGATCCGACTGCACCCCGACGATGACGTGGCCGTCGCGCTGATGCCGCTGCCGCCCGGGCGGAAGATCGCCGCCGGGGGGCTGAGCGTCCGCGCGGCGGCGGCCATCCCCGCCGGCCACAAGGTCGCGCTGCGCGAGGTGGCCGCCGGCCAGCCGGTGCGCCGCTACGGCCAGGTGATCGGCTTCGCCACGGACACGATCGCGGCCGGCGCGCACGTCCACTCGCACAACCTGGCGGTCGGCAGCATGACCATGGAGTACGAGTTCGGCACCGATGTGCGGCCGATCCCGGGCATCCCGGACGGCGAGCGGCGCAGCTTCATGGGATACCGCCGCCCATCCGGGCGGGCCGGCACCCGCAACGCGCTGGCGATCGTCGGCACCGTGAACTGCTCGGCCCACACCGTGCGCCGGATCGCCGCCCGCGCCCGGGCCGAGCTGCTGCCGCGCTTTCCGAACGTCAGCGACATCATCGCCGTGGCCCACAAGAGCGGCTGCGCCACCCGCGCCGGCAGCCCCGAGCTGGAGCTGCTCCAGCGCACCCTGGCCGGCTTCGCCCGCCACCCCAACGTGGCCGCGGCCGTCTTCGTCGGCCTGGGCTGCGAGGTCAACCAGTGGGACGCGCTGCTGGCCACCCAGGCCGAGCGGCTCGGCCCGCTCGACGTGCCGCCCTACCTCGGCATCCAGGAGACGGGCGGGGTGGCCGAGACGGTCGAGGCCGGCCTGCGGGCGGTCGAGCGGCTGCTGCCCTACGCGAACCAGTTCACCCGCGAGCCGCTGCCGGTGAGCGAGCTCTGCCTGGCCCTCCAGTGCGGCGGCTCCGACGGCTTCAGCGGCATCACCGCCAACCCTGCCCTGGGGCACGCCGTCGACCTGCTGGTGGCCCATGGCGGCACCGCCGTGCTCTCCGAGACGCCCGAGGTCTACGGGGCCGAGCACCTGCTGACCCGGCGGGCGGTGCGCCGCGAGGTGGGCGAGAAGCTGGTCCGCCAGATCCGCTGGTGGGAGGAGTACACCGCCCGCGAGGGCTTCGAGATCGATAACAATCCGGCCCCCGGCAACAAGGCCGGCGGAGCGGGGCCACCGACGCTCCCAGGTGTACCCAGCGCTTATTCGCGCTAACAATGTTATTCTATGCACGGCAATCTGCAATCTAAAATCTGCAATCTGCAATAGTATTACTCGGCCGCGACCGGCCAGTGGAACCAGGCGACGAAGTAGCCGTCGATGAAGCGCGCCCCCAGGTGGCCCTCGGCGAGCGCCTGCTCGACCGCCGGCAGCCCGTAGGCGTTGCACACAAAGTCGGCGCAGATACGCATGCCCAGGCCGCTGCCGCCGGTGGTGAACCCGCCCTGGAAGAGCAGCCCCGGCCCTCCCGGGAAGCGCCCCTCGATCTTCGCCTGCTGCTGCGCGCTGGCCCGGTTGAAGACCGCGAAGCGCAGGTTCTCCGCGCCCTCGCCCAGGGGCAGGATGCTCATATAGACCTTGCCGTCGGCGCTGTGGGCCGTGGCGTTGTTGATCAGGTTGTAGATCACCCGGTCGAGGGCCGAGAACTCCAGGCAGCGCTCGGAGACCGCCCCCTGGAAGTGGCTGTCCACCAGCACCTCGGCGCGAGCGCCCTGGAGCTGATGGCCCTCGCCGCCGCCCCACTTCTCTAGGAGCAGGCCGATATGGTGGAGCTGATGGCCGCGGTCGCGCGCAAAGCCCTCCGGGTCGATCCCGCGCACGCTGTTGCGCATGATCTTCAGCTGGTCGCGGGCGAGGTTAAACATGCGGTGGGTGTCCTCGGCCCGCACCATGCCCAGCCCGATCATCTGGAGGTAGATCGCCAGCGCCATAAACCCGCCGCCGCGCAGGTCGTGGAAGACCTTGGCGCGGGTGGGGTCGTCGTTGTCGTCGCTGCCGAGCCCGCGCACCAGCTTGATCAGGCCATCCCAATCGATGCTGTCACCATAGGCCTTCAGCCGCTCGAAGGTCCCCTCGGGGCTCTCGCGGTGGCCGCGCAGGATCTCCAGCAGGTCGCCGAGCCGGCGGTAGAGCAGCTCGACGATCTGCCGGTCGCTGGGCGTCAGGCTGTCGATATCGAGATCAATGCCGTCGCCATCGTAGCGCAGCTGCCGGTACGACGGCAGGTCGCTCGCGGCGAGGGCGTAGATCTGGTCGGACGAGATTGGAAAAAGCACACTGTCCATACTGTTTTAGGGTGAGCGGTTCTATGCCTCCATGCATAGCATGTCGGCATGAACGTGTCAAGGGCAGTGATCTTGCGGGGGTTGGGGGTTGGGAGTTGGGCGATGGGGGTTGGGAGTTGGGGGCTGGGGGGCTGCACCGCCCTACGGAACGGTAATACGCTGGTCGCCAACCCCCAGCCCCCAACCCCCATCGCCCTGGTAGCTCCAGGCGATCAGCTCATCGACAAAGCCGCGCTTGGCGCCGTCGCAGTTGATCTTGCGGCTGGCCCGCACCGTCTCGGCGCTCAGGCCGGGGATGGACTCGGCGCTGTAGAGCGCGCGGGTGAGATCGGTGTAGGAGTTGCTGAGCATCACAGAGCAGCCGCGCTCGGCGAGCTGGCGGAAGACATCGGCCAGGCGGCGCTGCTGGTCCTCGCCGAAGCCAAAGCCGGTGTAGTGGGTGAAGGATGCGGTGGGGCTGACCGGCGCGTAGGGCGGGTCGAAGTAGACGAAGTCGCCCGGCTCGGCGCGATCGAGCACATCCGCGAAGTCGCCGACCGTGAGCTCGACATCCTGGAGCGCGCGGCTGACCTCGTGCATATTATCCACATCGACGATCAGCGGGTTCTTATAGTAGCCGAAGGGCGCGTTAAACTTGCCCTTGTTGTTGAGCCGGTAGAGCCCGTTGTAGCAGGTGCGGTTGAGGAAGATCATGCGCGCGGCCTTCTCGACCTGGCTGCGCTGCTCGAAGCCGGGCTGGCGATCCCAGTCCCGGATATCGTAGAAGTAGGCCCGGTCGTGGGCGCGCTGCTTATGCTCAAGCAGGGCGTCGATCAGCTCCTGGGCGTGGTCGCGCACCGTCTGGTAGCAGGCGATCAGATCGCGGTTATAGTCGCTGAGCACGCCGCCGCGGGCCAGGCGGCCGCTGTTCCAGAGATTAAAAAAGAACGCGCCGCCGCCCACAAATGGCTCGTGGTAGCGGGCGAACGTCGGGGGCATCAGGCGTGTCAGCTCGGGCAGCAGCTGCCCCTTGCCGCCAGCCCACTTGAGGAAAGGACGTGCAGGCACCAGTGGCTCCAGTATGGGCTGGCTCAGCTGACGCGTCGCACGCCGCCCCGCGAGGTACTAAATCCGGATTATAGCACAAACGTTACATCGCTGAGGCGCTGAGCTGATTCTACCAGATCCACTACTACGGCTGGATGAACGGCGACGGGGTGTACTGGAGCTATGCGCCGACGGTGATCGACTGGGCGGCGGCGGGCTTCGACAAGCCGGTGGTGATCGGCGAGCTGCCGGCCAACGCGGCGGACACGGGCTACACCCCGGCCGGGCTGCTCAACAAGCTGCATAGCAACTGCTACGGCGGGGCCTGGGCCTGGAGCTACGACGGCGTGGATGGCGCGGGCCGCTGGAGCGACATCGCCGCGGCGATGAAGTCCTTCACCAGCGCCAACGCCGCCGAGGTGCGGATCGTCACCCGGCCCGCCGAGACGCTCCCCCCGCGGGCGTACCTGCCGCTGGTGGTGCGGTAGGGGTAATGTTGAATGTTGAATGTTGAATGCTGGCATTCAACATTCAACATTCAACATTCAACATTTAACATTCAACATGGTATGATGGGGCGCAGCCTACTCACAGGAGCGCCCCGATGCCAATCGCCGACCGCATCCGGCCCGAGATCGCAGGCCTGGAGCCATACACGCCCATCCTGCCGCTCGACGTGCTGGCCGCCCGCCTGGGCGTCCCCATCGAGCGGCTGGTCAAGCTCGACGCCAACGAGAACCCCTACGGGCCATCGCCAAAAACGACGCAGGCGCTGGCTGACCTGGCCACCACCGACGGCCCCCTGGGCCGTCTCTCCATTGCCATCTACCCCGACCCGAACCAGACCCGGCTGCGCGATGCCCTGAGCGGCTACGTCGGCCAGCCGGCCGGGCGCATCCTCTGCGGGGCCGGCGCCGATGAGCTGATCGACCTCGTGCTGCGGCTCTTCATCTCCCCCGGCGACGCCGTGATCGACTGCCCGCCCACCTTCGGCATGTACAGCTTCGACACCGGGGTGAACGGCGGCAGGCTGATCACCGTGCCGCGCCGCGCCGACTTCTCCCTGGACATCCCGGAGATCGAGGCCGCCGCCGAGGCCAGCCGGGCCAAGGTGCTCTTCCTCACCTCGCCCAACAACCCCACCGGCAACCTCACCCCGCCCGACGAGATCGCCCGCCTGCTGCGCCTGCCCCTGCTGGTGGTGGTGGACGAGGCCTATATCGAGTTCGCCGACCCGAGCGCCAGCGTCAGCGGCTGGGTCGAGCGGCACGAGAACCTGGCCGTGCTGCGCACCTTCAGCAAGTGGGCCGGCCTGGCCGGCATGCGCCTCGGCTACGGGGTCTTCCCCGACTGGATGATCGCCCAGCTCTGGAAGATCAAGCAGCCCTACAACCTCAGCCTCGGCGCCGAGACGGCCGCCGTCGCCGCGCTGGGCGACCTCGACCACCTGCGGGCCAACGTCGCCCGGATCGTGGCCGAGCGCGGCCGGCTGCTGGAGCGGCTGGGCGAGCTGGACTTCCTCAGCCCCCACCCCAGCGAGTGGATAGGGGACAGGGGACAGGGACAGATTCGATGCGCTCCGCCTATACCCTGTACCCTGTACCCTGTCCCCTGTACCCTGTACCCTGTACCCTGTACCCTCTATGAACACCCGATCCGCCACCGGCATCGCCCCCTTCCTCATCCTCACGGGCACGATCACGGCGTCGTACACGCTGATGAACCAGATCAGCATGCTGCTCGTCTTCCCGCCGTGGGGCGCGCCGATCATCTGGGTGCCGTCGGGGCTGTCCGTGGCCGCACTGATCACGCTGGGCCAGCGCAGGGCGCTCCCCGGCCTCTGGCTTGGCGGATTTGTGACCAGCCTCTGGTTTGCGATGGCGCTCGACCTGCGGCTGAGCAACCTGGCGGTGGCCGCCGTCCTCGCCAGCGGCGCAACGGTGCAGCCCGCACTCATCGCCTACCTCCTGCGCCGCTACACGCCCTTCGGCGTGGCCGCAGGCTACAGCGGCACGCCGTCAGCGATCCAGATCCTCAGGGCCGTCGCGCTGGTGGCCGCAGCATGCCTGATCTCGGCGACGATAAGCATAGGCGTCGGCTGGCTAGATGGTGTCGTGCCGATAGGCTCGGGTGTGAGCATCTGGGGTATGTGGTGGCTGAGCGACTTCCTGGCGATCCTGCTGCTCACCCCGCCGCTGGTCCGGCTCGGCGCGTGGGTCAGCACGTGGCCGACCGCGCGGCGGGTGGCCCTGACCGCGATAGACATCGGCATGATGCTCTCCCTCGTGCTCTCCCTGCTGCTCTGGAGGATGGAGAGTGACCGGATCGCGGTGGACTTTGAGGGCGACGCCGCCACCGCCGCGATCGCGATCAGCACGCAGATCAACCAGGAGCTCCACCATATAGAGGTGCTCGACGCGCTCTACTCGGCCTCAGATCAGGGCGTGACCCGCGCCGAGTTCCACGCCTTTGTGCAGAACCACATCGTCGGCGAGAGCCGGTCCCCGGGGCTGCGCGCCCTGGCATGGGCGCCGGTGGTGACGGCGGAGGGGCGGCCCGCCTACGAGCGCGCCATACAGGACGAGGGCTTCACTGGATTCACCATCACCGATCTCACCCCCGGCGGCCAGTTCATCCGCGCCGGCAGCCGCGCCTCGTATGTGGTCGTCGACTATATCGAGCCGTTCGCGGAGAACAGCTACGTCCACGGGCTCGACCTCAGCGCAGAGCCGATCCGGCAGGCGGCCCTCGCGCGCGCCCGCGACAGCGGCGAGCCCGCCGCTACCGCGCCGATCACGCTGGCCCGTGAGCAGCTGCGAGGGGTGCTGTTCTTCCGTCCGATCTACCGCCGGGGGGCGGACATCGACAGTGTGAAGTCGCGGCGGGAAGGCCTCCTGGGCTTTGTCATGGGAGTGATCGACATCCAGAGGCTGACCGACGCAGCGCTCCAGATGCCCAAGAGCCGCGACCTCGACATCCACCTCTTCGATGAGCAGCCCCCGCCCAGCCAAGCCCAGATCCTCGCGGTCCGCTCATCACCCTCGCGGGACGTGCCGCTCGACAGCGCCGCGCCGGTCAGCCCCGACACACTCCAGAATGGCCTCCACTACACCATGCAGATCGATGTGGCCGGGCGCAGCTGGCGGGTCATCGTCACGTCCGCGCCCACCTACGCCGCCACGCGCCGCACGCTCACCCCCATGGCGGCCCTGCTGATCGGCACGGTCGTCTCGGGCTGGGTGGCCTACGCGCTTGCGCAGCGGCAGCAGGCCGCAGAGACGCTGCGGCGCAGCGAGGAGCGCTACCGCGCCCTGATCGAGAAGAGCGCGATCACCTTCTCGCTGATCAGCGCCGACGGCAAAGTGCTCTACAACAGCCCCAACTACGAGCGCGGCCTGGGCTACCAGCCGGGGGAGCGGGTCGGCGGCAACGCCTTCGGGCTTGTCCACCCGGACGACATGCCGCAGATCATCGTGCTCTTCGGCGAGGTGCTCGCAAACCTAGGTGCCTCCCGCACCGTCGAGTACCGTGCCCACCACAAGGACGGCTCGTGGCGCTGGATGGAGAGCACCGGCACGAACCTGCTGGCCGAGCCGGCGGTGGGCGCGGTGGTGGTCAATATGCGCGACATCACAGATCGCAAGCACCGCGAGGAGGAGATCCGCGAGCTCAACAGCGAGCTTGAGCGGCGCGTCGCCGCGCGCACCGCCGACCTGAGCCAGCTGAACGCGGAGCTAACCAGGGCGCTGCGCACGAAGGACGAGTTCCTGGCCACCATGAGCCACGAGCTGCGCACCCCGATGAACGGCATCCTGGCCTTCTCCGAGATGCTGGCCGAGCAGATCGCCGGCCCGCTGAACGAGCGACAGATGCGCTCGGTGCGGCAGATCGAGGTCAGCGGCCGCCACCTGCTCACCCTGATCAATGACATCCTCGACCTCTCGAAGATCGAGGCCGGCCAGATGGATGTCTCTATGGAGACCCACCACATCGCCGAGATCTGCGAGGTGAGCATGCACTTCGTCCGCGAGATCGCGGTCAGGAAGGGGCTCCAGCTGTCCTTCACCTGTAACGACACCGCCGCCCTGATGGAGATCGACGCGAAGCGCCTCAAGCAGATCCTCGTCAACCTGCTCGGCAACGCGATCAAGTTTACCCCGGAGGGCGGGCAGGTGCGCCTGGATGTCGTGGCCGACGCCGAGCGCGGCGCGGTGGCCTTCGCCGTGGCGGACACCGGCATCGGCGTCGCGCCCGAGGATATGGGCCGGCTCTTCCAGCCCTTCACGCAGCTCGACGCCGGGCTGGACCGTCAGCACGAGGGGACCGGGCTCGGCCTGGCCCTGGTGCGGCGGCTGGTCGATCTGCTCGGCGGCAGCGTGCGCGTCGAGAGCGCGGGGGCAGGCCAGGGCTGCCAGTTCACGGTGGAGCTGCCCTGGCGTGACCACGCCGCGCCGGCGGAGGGCGGCCCGGCCCGGGCGGCGACGATCCTGCTGGCCGATGACAACGAGCGCACCATCACGTCGATCAGCGCGCAGCTGCGCCAGCACGGCCACCGCGTGGTGGTGGCCCGTAACGGAGAAGAGGCGATCATCCGCGCCGCCGAATCCCGGCCCGACATCATCCTGATGGACATTCAGATGCCGGTGATGGACGGGCTGGCCGCGACCAGACAGCTGCGCGCGATGGAGGGCTTCGCGACAACGCCGATCATCGCCCTCACCGCCCTGGACGTGCCCGGCGACCGCGAGCGGTGCCTCGCGGCCGGCGCCGACGAGTACCTGCGCAGGCCGATCAGCCCGCGCGACCTGGCCGCGCTGATCGCGCGCATCATGGGGTAGGGCCGAAGCATTCGGCCCAGTCGCAAAGCGACTGGGCCGAATGCTTCGGCCCTACGTTGCAATACCACCAAGGAGCCCCCAATGGCCGAGAACATCCGCGAGCTGCTCGACTTCGCCCACACCATCGCCTGGCAGGCCGGCAAGATCACCCTGCGCCACTTCCAGAGCGGCGTCGCCGTCGACCGCAAGGCCGACGAGTCGCCGGTGACGGTGGCCGACCGCGAGTCGGAGTCCTTCCTGCGCGCCCAGATCGCGGCGCGCTACCCCGACCACGCCATCCTCGGCGAGGAGGAGGGGCTCAGCGGCGGGGCCGACGCCGAGTACCGCTGGGTGCTCGACCCGATCGACGGCACCAAGACCTTCGTGCGCGGGGTGCCGCTCTACGGCGTCATGGTCGGGCTGCTGCGCGACGGCGAGCCGCTGGTGGGCGCGGTGAATATGCCCGCCCTGGGCGAGGTGGTCTACGCCGGCGCGGGGCTGGGCTGCTGGTGGAACGGCCGGCAGTGCCGCGTCTCGCAGGTGAGCAGCCTGCGCGAGAGCCTGGCCGTGGCCACGGTGGCCTCCGGCTACGAGCGGCACGGCAAGGGCGACGCCTTCGGGCGCATCCTGGCCGCCGCCGGCATGTTCCGCACCTGGGCCGACTGCTACGGCTACCTGCTGGTGGCCACCGGCCGCGCCGAGCTGGCCCTCGACCCGGCGATGAACATCTGGGACGCCGCCGCCCTCGCGCCCATCCTCCAGGAGGCCGGCGGCACCTACACCGACTGGAAGGGCACGCCGACGATCCACAACGACGAGGGGCTCGGCAGCAACGGGCTGGTGCTCGACGAGGTCTTGCAATTGATCAGGGGCATGCACGATTGAACCGGCGCATGCACGATTGCACCGGCGCATGCACGATTGCACCGGCGCATGCACGATTGCACCGGC
>NZ_JAIEWN010000030.1:61576-68136 GCF_019599295.1 Oscillochloris sp. ZM17-4
CACATCGATGGCGGCGGCCTGCGCCAGGGCCGCCAGCGGGTCGCCGGCCCTGGCCCGCTCGATCGCCAGGTCGGCAGATGTGCGCGCCCGCTGATCATCGGCGCCGATGCGCGCCACCATGGCCTGGCACTCGTCCCAGCGCCCGCTGCTGGCGAGCAGGCGGGCGATCTCATCCCGCGCCCAGTCGCGCTCATCATCATCATGAAGCTGCCCCAGGGTGGTCTGGGCCTCCGCGTAGTCGCCGCTCTGCGCTATCGCCACGGAGACCTTGGCGAGCGCCCGGTCGCGCTCCTCACCCTCGGGGAGCTGCGCCGTGATCCGCAGGGCCCCCTCCCGGCGACCGAGCGCGGCGTGGGCGGCGGCGAGCGCGGCCAGCAGCGGCGCGCGATCATCGCCGGTGAGCGAGTCGATATCGCTGGTGGCGCGCTCGATGGCCAGCATGGCCACGAGGCCGTCCAGGGTCAGACGCAGGTCGAGGAGCGCGGCGACCCGCACCTCAACCGCGCCGATCCGCTCGGCGGCGGCGAGCGCGTCCCCATCCTTCTCGGCGAGGGCCAGGGCGTGGGCCAGCCGGGCGAGGCCGCGGTCGCGCTGGCCGGGGCTGGGCAGGGCGTCGATCCGCGCGTGGGCGGCCCGGTCATCAGCCGCCGCCAGGTCACAGGCCAGCTCGATCTGCGCCCAGGCGGCCACCGTCTCCAGGGTGATCTCCTCCAGGATCATGGCGCCGCGGGCGTCGCCGGCCCGCGTGAGGGCCACGGCGACCTCGGCCCGCGCCCAGGAGCCCATGCCCTCGTGCAGAATCCCCTGGGCGACGCGGCGGGCGCGACCAAGGTCGCCGACGGCGATCAGGTGTCGCGTCACCTGGGTCTCGACCATCGCGCGGCGCTCCAGATGCTCGATCCGCTCGCCGACAGCCAGCGCGACCGCAGCGTCCCCAAGGCTCACGGCGGCAGAGGCGAGGGCCACGAAGAGCTGCTCGCGCTGCTCGCGCCAGCTGTGAGAGGTCGGGCTCGCCTCCAGATCGAGGGCGCGCGAGAGCAGGCGCATCGCCGAGGATCGCATGCGCGCGCCATAGCAGGCCTCGCCGATCCGGCGCAAGGTCTGGGCCTTGTCCATGCCGTCGGGCAGATGATCGACCAGCTCGATCACGCGCTTGAGGGCGACCTCGCGCCCGACGTGCTCAAGGCCGGCCACCATCGCCGCGACGGCGCTGTCATCGTTGAGGGTGCGGGCGCGGGTCGCCAGGGTTCCCGCCAGGGCGGCCGCGCGAACCGTGCGCAGGGGCGGCCCGACTGCTGCCGCGCGCATCTCCCAGGCCGCATCGCGATAGGCGTCGGCCCACGATGCGCGGCGCTCCTGGGCGCGCACCCACTCGCGCGAGGTGACCTGGGCCAGCCGCGAGTCGCGCTCCTCACGCGGGCCGAGGGCGGCGTGGCGGGCCATCTGCAAGGAGAGGTAGCGACCTATTGGCGAGGCGGCCGCGCCAGGCGCGCCATCCGCGAGGCAGCGGGCGGCGAGGTCGGACAGGTCGGCGTGGGCCTGCGCGATATGATCGGGCGCGCGGCTCGCCAGGAAGCTGCGCAGGGCACTATGCGTGAGCGTCGCCAGCATCAGGGGCGGGCCTGGGGGGCCATCCGGCTCGTGCGGGGCCGCCTGCATGGCGAGGTCGATCAGCTGGAGCGCCTCCCAGCGCAGCAGCCGCGGCTCGGGGTCTTCGCCGAGCAGGTCGGCCGCGATCGACAGGGGCAGCGCGTCGCCGGCGGCGGCCAGCAGCAGGGCCAGCCGCTGCCCCGTCATATCGAGCCCCTGCCACCAGTGGTTGAGCAGCGCACCCAGGCCCTCGGGCGGGGCCGCAGGGTCGATCAGGCCCTCGGGCAGCCAGGCCGCCGCGAGGCGCGTGTAGAGCATGTTGCCGCCGGCGGCGGCCAGCAGCGGCCCCGCGCCCTCACTCGCATAGCCAGCGGCGGCCAGGGCGCGGGCCGCGACCTCGGCGACGTCCGGGTCATCGTCGGGCAGGCGCAGCCGCGCCCTCGGGGCCACCGGCAGCGCGGCCCCCGGGGCGCACCCAACGATCACCGTGACCCCAGGCGGGATATCGCCAGGGATGATCGGCGCGGCTGGCATCCTGGGCTGCGTGTCGCGCGCGGGCAGATCGATCAGCAGGGTGAGCGGGCCATCGGGGTGACTGGCCGCCTCGGCGAGCAGCCTATCGAGGGCGGTGGGGTCGGTGAACGATGCGGGGTCGATCAGCGGGACTCCGGGGCGGCGCAGGGCGATGATCTGGGCGTAGAGGGCCGGGAGGCCGGCGGGGTCATCATCGGCGAGCCAGAGGGGCATCGGGTGGCGCGCGGCGAGGGCCGCGAGGGCGGTGGTGACCCCGCTGCCGGGCGGCCCCTCGATGGCCAGCAGGCCGCCGCGCGCACCAGCGGCGGCCGCCTCGATCATGGCGAGAAGGCGGGTGCGCTCGACGGCGCGGCTCAGGCAGGCTGCGGCGCGGGCGGCCTGGCGCTCCAGGCTCGCCGAGACCTCGGCGTGGAGCGCGGGGAGCGCCTCCAGTGCGGCGAAGGCCTGCGGCAGGTTCCGGCTCGGTGTCAGCGTGCTCATGCCACTCATCATACTACAAACGCGGGGGCGGGGCTGCGCGCCGCCTGCGCCCACAGGGCATGGGCAACGTCCTGCGCGCCCCCCTGGCTGGCGACTGACGTCGCGTGCGCCCAACAAAAAGCGGCGCGGGCGGCATTTGCCGCCCGCGCCGCTTTTTGGTACCTACTTGACCTCGGCGGTGGCGCCGGCCTCGGCCAGCTTCGCCTTGGCGGCCTCGGCGTCCTCCTTGCTGACGCCCTCCTTGACCGCCTTGGGGGCGGCCTCGACCAGATCCTTGGCCTCCTTCAGGCCCAGGCTGGTGAGCTCGCGCACCGCCTTGATCACCTGGATCTTGTTGGCGCCGATCTCCTTGAGGATCACGTCGAACTCCGTCTGCTCCTCGACCGGGGCGGCGGCGGCGGCCTCGCCGGCGGCCGGGGCGGCGAACCCGCCCATCATCATCGGCGCGGCGGCCGTGACGCCCCACTTGTCTTCCATCGTCTTCTTCAGCTCGACCAGCTCGAGCACGTTCAGGGTCTCAATCGACTCAACGATCGCGTTAACCTTATCGCTCGCCATCGCGACACGCTCCTTAAAGTGTGCTAACTCTACTATCGACAAATATAGGCCAGAAGGGCAGCGGCGGCCGACTAGGCGGCCTCGCCGGCGGACTCCGTGGGCGGCTGCAGCTGATCGATGCGGGCCTGCACCACATAGACGACATTCGAGATGGCCGCGTTGATCACGCCGACCACACCGGACACCGGCGCGGAGATAGCGCCGACCACCTGAGCCAGAGCCTGCTCGCGGCTGGGCAGCTTCGTCACATTCTCCAGGCCATCGGCCCCGATCGGGCTGGTGCCCAGCAGGCCGCCGCGGACGACCAGCGCCTTCGGGCCTGTCCTCGACGCGTCCAGCAGCACCTTGGCAACCTTAGACACATCATCGTAGGCAAAGGCCACGGCCGTCGGGCCTTCGAGCAGCGGCTCGATCGCCTCGCGCCCACTGTTGCGGGCGGCCAGGCGGAGCAGCGTGTTCTTGGCGACGATCATCTCTGCGCCGTTATCACGGAGCTTCGCCCGCAGGGCCGTCAGCTCAGCAACCGTGAAGCCGCGGTAGTCAGCCACCACCGCCAGCTGCATACGCGACATCTTATCAGACAGATCCTCGACAATATCGATCTTGCGCTGTGTTGGCATTCGTTCACCCCCTCTCTTGCGCGTGATGTACAAAAAGACCACTGCGTCCTAGACACAGCGGCCGAGTGTGAATATGACGGCGCGGGCACGCCCGCGTTGATCATATCTGCACAACCTCGGCTGGCGGCCTGCTGGCCATTAAGGGGCGCCCGTGCGACCCACCAAGCTGTCTAGGGTGGCTATGAATTTTTCAGGGCCGCGCGGATTATACCACGCTTTTGCCATCCGGCGGCGGTCGGGCGAGGGGCGTAGCAGCGCCGCGCCACGAGGGGCGTAGCAGCGCCGCGCCAGGAGGGGCGTAGCCAGGAGAGGCGTAGCAGCGCCGCGCCAGGAGGGGCGTAGCCAGGAGGGGCGTAGCAGCGCCGCGCTGCTACGCCCTTACAGCGGCGACCACAGGCGGATCCGCTACCCTTGGTTCATCGTCTGCACCAGACTCGGGTTCATCGGGATGCCCGGGCCCATCGTGCTCGTCAGCGTCACGCTGCGGATATAGACACCCTTAGCGCCGCTAGGCTTGGCCGCCTTCACCGCCTCCATCAGCGAGATGAAGTTCTCGGTGATCTGCTGGGGCGTGAAGCTCACCTTGCCGATCGCCACGTGCAGGATGCCGGTCTTATCGTTGCGGAACTCGACGCGGCCGCCACGCACCTCACGGATCGTGCGGGGGAGGTCCTCGGCAGGGACGATCGTGCCGCTCTTGGGGTTCGGCATCAGGCCGCGGGGGCCGAGCTTACGGCCGATACGGCCGACCTTGCCCATCATATCGGGGGTGGCGATCGCCACGTCGAAGTCGAAGAAATTCTCCTTATCGACGCGGGCGATAATGTCATCGGCGCCGGCGAAGTCGGCCCCAGCGTCCAGGGACGCCTGGATCGCATCGCCCTGGGCGAAGACCAGAACGCGCACCGACTTGCCGGTGCCGTGGGGCAGGGCGACGGTGGTGCGGATATTCTGGTCGGCGTGGCGCGGGTCGATCCCGAGGCGCAGGTGAACCTCGATCGTGGAGTCAAAGGAGACGAAGGACGTCTCCTTCACCAGGCTGATCGCCTCCTCGGGCGTGTACAGCTGGTTCCGGTCAACCTTCGCGGCCGCGGCGGTGTACTTCTTGCCGTGCTTCGGCATTGCGCATTCCTTTCGTGGTCAGACGGGCCAGCGGCCCTCCCACATTGAGAATGTCGAATGTTGAATTGTCAGAGCATTCCACATTCAGCATTCAGCATTCCACATTAGTCAACGATCTTGATTCCCATGCTGCGGGCGGTGCCGGCGATAATCTTCTCGGCCCCCTCGATATCGAGGGCGTTCATATCGGGCAGCTTCTGCTGCGCGATCTGGTGCAGCTGGGCGCGGGTGATCTGGCCGGCGCTGGTGCGGTTCGGCGTGCCCGAGCCCTTGGCCGCGCCGGCCGCCTTGCGCAGCAGGTCTGCGGCGGGCGGGGTGAGCAGCTTCACCTGGAAGGAGCGGTCGGAGTAGATCGTGATCTCAACCGGCACGATGCTGCCGGCCTGAGACGAGGTCTTCTCGTTATACTCCTTCACAAAGCCCATGATATTGATACCGTACTGGCCCAGGGCGGGGCCGACGGGCGGGGCCGGGGTTGCCTTCCCGGCGGGGAGCTGAAGCTTGACGATTCCGACGAGTTTCTTTGCCACAACAATGCTCCTCTGTAGTGGAGATCGCGGCGGGCCGCCGCGCTCCTCCCTCACCGGGCCGGCCGGCTTCGTCTGCCGATCGGTGAGGTGTCAGACATACGTGTGGGGGCCAGAGGCCCCCAGCGTAACGCAAACGAAGCTTGCGCGTGAGTTCTAGTCGACCAGGCGTGTGACCTGGAGGAAGTCTAGCTCAACGGGCGCCTCGCGCCCGAAGAAGGAGACGAGGACGCGGACGCGGCCGCGCTCGTGGTCGATCGCATCGACCACACCCTCAAAGTCGGTGAAGGGGCCATCGGTGATCTTGACGGACTGGCCCTTCTGGTAGCTGACGCGCACCTTAGGAGCCTCGCCCTCCATCTGCTTGAGGATGGTCTTGACCTCATCGTCCTCAAGTGCGGTGGGGCGGTTGCCGTGGCCGACAAAGCTGGTGACGCCGGGGGTGTTCCGGACAACATACCAGGAGTCGTCCGTCATATGCATCTGCACCAGCACATAGCCGGGGTAGATCTTCTTATTGACGGTGCGGCGCTGGCCGTTCTTGATCTCAATCTCTTCTTCGGTGGGCACAATCACGCGGAAGATCTGGTTGCGCATCTCCATTGAGTCGATGCGATGCTCCAGGTTCTGCTTGACCTTGTTCTCATAGCCAGAGTAGGTGTGAATCACATACCAGCGACGCTCTTCGCCGCCCTCGCTCGGCTTCAGGGTGCTCTCACCGCTCTCTTTTTTTTCTTCCTCTGTCACTGCAGCCCCCACATCACTAGCTCTTAACTCAGGAGCGAAACCAGCTGCGTGTACAGGAACAGGAACAGCGAATCGCCAACAAACAGAATGAGACCAATAGTCACAGAGATGGCGATAACAACGATCGTCAGCCGGGTCGTCTCCTCGCGGTTCGGCCAAACGACCTTCCGGAGCTCGCTCCGAGTCTCACGAAGCGTGCGCGCGACGACATTTTCCTGCTGATCTCGCTCTTTTTCTTTGGCCACGGCCATTATATTTCCTTAAGTAGGCGGTGTAGGGGTGGCATCGGAGTAGGGACGCAGCGCGCTGCGTCCCTACTCCGATGCCAGCATGCAGAGCCTACTCGATGATCTTGGTGACGACGCCGGCGCCGACGGTGCGA
>NZ_JAIEWN010000031.1 GCF_019599295.1 Oscillochloris sp. ZM17-4
CATCCTGGGGCTGGAGTAGGTCCCAAGGGTTGGGCTGTTCGCCCATTAAAGCGGCACGCGAGCTGGGTTCAGAACGTCGTGAGACAGTTCGGTCTCTATCCGCTATGAGCGCTTAGAGCATTGCAGGGAGCTGACCCTAGTACGAGAGGACCGGGTTGGACGAACCGCTGGTGGAGGAGTTGTGGGGCGTCCTGCAGGCTCCGTAGCTATGTTCGGAAGCAAGAACCGCTGAAAGCATCTAAGTGGGAAATGCGCCCTAAGATGAGTGCTCTCACCGCTATAGGCGGGTAAGACTCCCGGAAGATTACCGGGGCAAGCGGCCAGGACTGGACGCGTGGCGACACGTGCAGGTTACTGGTGCGCAGAGTCGAGGGCTTCCCTGCCCACTGTTCTGCGGTGGGCCTGGCAGTGATCAGCAATCAGAATGTATGATTTGGTACGACGCGGCGTGGAGCAGTGGCAGCTCGTCGGGCTCATAACCCGAAGGTCGCAGGTTCGAATCCTGCCGCCGCTACCAATCTGTGTGTGGCTTGCGCGTTGGAACCACCCCGTCCCATCCCGAACCGGGTCGTGAAACATCGCAGCGCCGATCCTACTGGCGGGGCACCCGCTGGGAACCTAGGTCCATGCACAGTACAACTAACCAAGCGCCCGCCCCACAACGTGGGGCGGGCGCTTGGTGTTTCTAACGATGATCCTTCACCCACGCGCATGCGCTCGCATCGGCGACCGTTACTGCTGGAGCGGCTGCCCAGTGTAGGGGTCGTAGCGTGGCACCTCGGCGGCCGGCTCCTGCGGCATGATCACCCAGAGGATGAGGTAGAGCGGCAGGATCGCGCCGTGGGTGATGAAGAAGAGCAGCACGAAGACCAGGCGGGCGATGGTGGCGTCTACGCCAAAGTATTGGGCTAGGCCGGCGGCCACGCCGGCGAACATCTTGTTGCTGCGCGAGCGCTGGAGCTTGGTGTTCATTGGGCTGTGTCCTTGTATCTACAGCGGGCCTCGGTCGCCCGCGTTGTTGTCCGTGCTGCCCACTATGACGCTGGATGATGGCCAGGTGTTGCATGAGTGATGTGTACTAAACTCACCTAATGTAGTATACTGGGCCTGCTTCGGCATTAGCACCTACACCGACCTGCCGGCCGCCCAGGTTGATGCGGCAATCCAGTTTATACAAGCGCAGTACCGGTCGCTGACGGGACAGGAGCTGCCCGCCGTGGAGCAGGCCGAACTGGAGGGACTCGATGGATGATCGCTCGGCTGCGCTGATCCACGATCTTGGGCGGCGCCTCTTCCAGGCCAGGGTGGCGGCCAGATTGACCGTGCGCGAGGTGGCCCAAGCGATCGGGATCGACCACTCGATGATCGTGCGCTACGAGAACGCGCAGTCCATCCCGCCGCTAAATCGGCTGATCGCGCTGGCCGACCTCTATCGCAACACCCCGGCGGCCCTGCTCGCTAGCACTGATGCCGCCGCACCGCTGATCGCCGCGATCGACCAGGCCGACGCGCGAACGCTCGCGCTGCTAGCGCAGGCCATGAGCGCTGCGCATGACGGATAGCGCTGTGATAAGCGCGAGGCGGATGATTATTGTAACCATTGCACGTAGCGAAAATACCCGCCCTGCAGCCTCCCCGTGCATCCTAACGCCAAGACATGAGCAGTAGGTATCGAATCCGCCGCATGAAAACCTTGACAGCCCCGCCCCGCCAAGCTACTATAGTCGCTATAGAAACAGATGATCGCCGGGGGTGTCCCCGACGATCATCATGAGGTATCGCTCGTATCTGATCGATCCGCGCCCCCCAGGGCGCTCGCCTAACTGGAATATCGCGCGCAGACGGATTGCTTCCGAACGCCGAGGACATGCACTAGGCCCCCGACCCCACAAGCCTGCAAGCAAGTGGTCGAGAGCCATTACAAGTCCAACGCGTTTGACGAAGCCAGCTTTTCGCTGTCTCCATTCTGACTATATCCTAGCAGCCGTGCTCAATTCTGTCAAGAGTTTTTTGAGCAGTGGAGAGAAGGTTTTTATCCTTTTTCTCTCCTCGGCCGCGTGACAGGGCCACTATGACTACTCCAGTCCAGCTCACCGGCATCCCGCCGCTCCACCTGGCCAGCCGCGCCAAGCAGGAGTACGCCGGCGCATGCCCCTTCTGCGGCGGCGACCACCGCAGCGACCGCTTCCGGGTCTGGCCCGCTCAGAACCGCTACTGGTGCCGCCAGTGCAACGCCAGCGGCTGGCTCGACGCCCTCGCCGGCGACCGGCCCCAGCCCAGCCTGCCGCCGCAGCCCAAACGAGCGCCGCAGCGGGCCACCCCGTCGGCCAACCCGGCCCACGTCGCCCGCTACCGCGAGCTGTACGCCGCCGTAGCGCTCTGGGCGTATACCAAGCTCTGGGAAGCGCACAACCCCGAGCCGCTGGACTACCTGCGCCAGCGTGGCCTCGCCGACACGACGATCGGCGCCGCCCTGCTCGGCATCACCCTGCGCGACCCCGATGCCCTGCCCGACTTTCTGCGCCGCGAGCACCCCGAGCTGCTGGCCTACGCCGAGGCTGCCGGCGTACTCACCCGCTCCAACGGCGTCCTCCAGGCCCACCCCAACCTGCGCGGAGCCATCCTGCTGCCCTACATGGCCGATGGCCAGATCGTCGACCTGCGCACCCGATCCTTCCCCGGCAAAGGCTACCGCTCGCTGCCCGGCGGCTACAGCGAGCGCGGAGCCACCGCACCCTTCGGATGGGACAGCCTCGACGGCAGCGACACCGTGATCATCACCGAGGGCGAGCTGAAGGCCCTGGCGGTCAACCAGGCCTACCGCGCCGACCACCTCAGCGCGCCGGCCATCGCCCACCCCGGCCTGAGCTACTGGCGGCCCGAGTGGGGCGCTCAGCTGCGGGCGCGCGGCGTCACCACCGTCATCTTGGCCTACGACAGCCAGCCCCGACCGACCAAGGACGGCCACACCCAGCTGGCCCCCGAGGAGATCTATAGTATCCGCCACGGCCTGCGCATGGCCGAGGACGGCCTGCAGGTGCGCGTGCTGCGCCTGCCCCTGGCCGCCGACGCCGACAAGGCCGACCTGGACGCCTTCCTGCTCACCCACCGCCCGATCGAGCTGGAGCGGCTGCTCAGCGCCGCGCCCAGCCTCGCCGACTACCACGCCAGCCTGCCGCGCACCCTGCTGCGCACCGCCAAGCTGCCCGAGGCCTGCGCCTACCCGCGCCACCGCGCCCGACCGCGCCCGATCGCCGCAGCGCCGATGCTAGACGCCCCGGCGGCCACCACCCTCGCCGAGGCCCGCGACTCCATCCCCCAGCAGGTCCACGACCACGCCGCCGCCGGCAGCGGCTTCCTGGTGCTCGCCCACCCGCCCGGCGTCGGCAAGGGCCACGGCACCACCGCTGGCCTGAAGCTATGGCTACGCGAAGACCCCGAGGCCGGGCGGATCGGCTGGACCGCCCCACGCAAGGATCAGCTGCACGACCAGCAGGGGCTAAACCTCATCGCCCTGCACGGGCGCAACCCCGGCAACTGCCAGCGGCACCGCGAGGCCAGTACCCTCAGCGCCAAAGGCTATGGGGTGCATGAGACCCTCTGCCTGCGCCGCTGCCCCTTTGTCAGCCACTGCGCCTACCTGCGCCAGTTTAGAGAGGAAAATGACCACTTCGCCCCTCAACCGATGCTCCAGGCCCTCGGCTGGTGGGAGCAGAACGGCATCATGGTGCTCGACGAGTTCGACCCGGCCCAGCTCACCCGCATCGTCACCCTCGACAGCCGCGACCTGGCCGCCATGAGCGCTGGGGCGAATGAGTCGAGCGCCCAGGCCATCCTGCGCTGGCTGAGCGGCCTGCTGATCGACAGCGGCGGGCGTGCCCTGCGCGGCAGCACCCTGCTCAGCGCGCTCGATGCCGCCGCCAGCCGCGAGGGCCAGCCGTTCGCCGCCACCCTCCGGCGCGCCATCGCCGCCCTGCCCCCCGCAGAAGACCAGGCCATGCTCCCCGGGCTGCCCACCGGCGCGACCCTGGCCGACTACCAGGCGCTGCCGCCGGCCCACCTGCCGACCCTGCTGAACCAGCTGGATCACGAGGCCCGCATCCTGCTGATGGGACGCACCTTCACCAGCCGGCTAGAGCTACGGGACGGCACGCTGACCATGCTGCTCCGCCACGAGCAGCTGATCGCCCAGCTGGCCCGCCCCGAGCAGCCCAAGGTGCTGCTCGACGCCACCCTCACCCCCGGCCTGCTGGAAGCGATCTTCCCCCACACCCCGATCCAGACCGTCCAGCCGCACATCCCCATCCCCGGCACCGTGCGCCAGGTGATCCGCAGCGACTGGGCCAAGACCACGCTGCGCGGCGACCGCACGACGGCCTGGCACGACGCGGTGGCCGCCCAGATCCGCCCCGGCCGGCGCACGCTGGTGGTCTGCACCCTGGACTGTGAGGACGAGCTGCGCCAGGCGCTGCAGGCGCGCGGGCACACCGGCGTGGAGCTCGGCCACTTCGGCGGGCTGCGCGGCTCCAACCAGTACGCCGGGGCCGACGTGATCGTCGCCCAGGCCTACCACCCCAACCTGGAGGGCATCCTGCGCGAGGGCCGGGCGCTCTTCGCAGATGACCGAACCCCGCTCGATGAGCGCATGATCATCGCCGAGCGCACCCTGCGGGCGACCGACGGCACCAGCTGGGCGGTGGAGGTGACGACCTTTGCTGACCCCCGCCTGGCCGCCCTGCTAGAGCGGCGGCGCGAGGCCGAGCTGACCCAGTGCGCGCTGCGCGGGCGGCCCTTCGACCACCCAGAGAGCCAGATCACGCTCATGTTCAGCATGCCACTGCCCGGCCTGCCGCCAACCACCATCAGCGCCCCAGAGCCAGGGCCGACCAGCGGCGGCGGGCGACGGCAGGCCAGCATCCAGCAGCTGATCGCCGCCGGACAGCAGCTGATCGCCGCCGGACAACAGCGGATCACCGTCGACCAGCTGGCCAAGGCAGCTGAGGTCAGCGTCGTCACCGTGCGCGTTCACTGGCAGACGGTGGCGGACGCGCTCGATATGCAAACCACGCAGGAGACCATGACCACGCCGGGAAGACGCAGCTACCAGCGGGCCGTGCTGACCATATCGGGTACACCAGATTCCGCAGCACCAACCGGAAAAAGCACAGATCAGGCAGATAATAAGGATCTTATTACGAGCCTGATCTGTGCTCCTGAGCCAGTATCAGCGATGATTGCCACTGATAGCGCTAGCGATGGTGCTGTGTCCATGCGTGAATCTGGCGCATCTGTGAGCGATCCTGGTCATCGTCGCTCTGATGATCGCTACTTTCCGCCGCCAGCCCAGGGAGGTGGGCCTCCCCCCCTCCCACTGCTGCTGCTCTCAGGAGCCGACGCACCGCTCGGGTCGGGCGTCGGGGTCGCCCGCATCCACGGCGGCCCCCCGCCGCCCTGCTCAGTACCGCGCGGATTTGCCACATTCGGAGCCGTCGCCTCAAGCGAGCGAATATACGTGACGATAGCGCCGATCTCCACGCTGGTCAGCCGGTCGCCGAAGGCCGGCATGGCCGAGCCGGGGCGCTGGCCGCCCTGGACAATCGCCAGCGTGATCGCCGCGTCATCTTTGCGGCTGAGGAACTGCTGGCTGTTGATCGCCGGCCCGATCCCGCCGGAGCCCGCCTCGCCGTGGCATGAGGTGCAGGTGGAGGTGAATAGTCGCTCGCCGAGGGCTAGCACCGCCTGCGCGTCGCCCAGGTCGATCTGCACGGGCACGGGCGCGGTAAGGGCGACCCCCGCCGCTGAGATCTCGTCCCAGTGCTGGAGAAATGCTACGACCGAGGTGATCTGGTCTGGGTCGAGGGTCTTGCCCCAGGGGGCCATCATCGTGCCGGGCACGCCCTCGGTGATCGTGCGCGCCAGGGTTTCGGCATCCTTAGCCCTCAGTTCGGGCGTGTTCAGGGCCACGCCGAGGGATGATCCACCGCCGCTCACGCCGTGGCAGGCGGTGCAGTTCTCGGCGAAGATAGTGAATCCGGCGCTCCATGTGGCCCCTTCGGGGCCGAGGGCGTTGATGACATCGATCTGGCCTGGCTCGACCGCCGGGGCCGCCAGGGTGGCCGGGATCAGCCCGCGCTGCGCGGCGAGCTCACGCACCTGCGGCCAGTCCACGTAGCGCACCAGGGCCACCAGCTGGTCGATCTGGTAGTCGTTGAGCATGCCGCCTTCATCGCTGTGCCAGCCGACCATCGCCGTACCGTAGCGCCCGCGGGCGATCGTCTTAAAGAGCGTGTCGTAGTCCATCGTGCGCAGCCCATCGCTCGCGAGGGGCGGGGTCGCGCCGATGCCCTCACCCGCCGCGCCGTGGCATGTGGCGCAGTACTCCACATAGATCGCCGACGCGTCGCCCAGCGCGTCGGTGCGCAGATCCTCTTGGGCCAGGGCCATGCGCTGACCCTCGCGGGATCCGTAGATCGCCAGGGCGATGATCATCACGAGCAGGGCGACAAACCCCGCCCCAAGGTAGCGTCTCATAATCGGTGCCCCCAACGGAATTGCAGATTGCAGATTGCTTCAAATCTGCAATCTGCAATTAAACATAGACCAGCTGCTCGGGCGCGAAGCTGTCGCGCTGCTGGGCCTTTGCGGTGTCCACCATCAGCGCGCCGTCGCTCACCGTGATCGGGTAGGTGTCGAGGGCACGCGGGGCCGGCGGGTTCTGCACATCGCCGATCAGGTCGAAGTGCGACCCGTGACAGGGGCAGGCGAACTGCCCGTCGGCGGCGTGCCAGCTGACCGCGCAGCCCAGGTGGGTGCAGCGACGTGAGACGGCCAGGAAGCCGCCGTCGGCCGCGCGGGCCAGGAAGAAGCGCCCGTCGGGGAACTCCGTCACCGAGCCGGGCGGGAAGCTCTCGGCCGGGCCGACCGCGACCACCCCGCCGAACTCACCATCGACCCGGCGCGGGGCGAGGAACTGGAGGGCCATGCCTCCCGTCTGCAGCAGGCCGATGAGCCCGAGCGCGCCCGCCCCCAGCGCTAGGAAGTCACGCCGGCTGACTGCCTCATTCTGCTTCGGTTGTGGTGTATTTTTCGCCAAAGCCTACCTCACCTCTTTGCCAACACAGATTGCAGATTGCAGATTGCCGGAGTCCGGCAATCTGCAATCTACAATCTACAATCTGCAATCAGAACGGCCACACCAGCGCCATGTTCGGCCCGCGGAACCAGATCCCCACCGCCGTGAGCACGACGAGCGCGACCATCACAAAGCTGAACAGGCCGACGAGCGCCTCGCTGTGGCGGGCGCGCAGCCCGCGCCGCAGCCCCGCGTAGATCCCCGCGAGCCCGCCCAGGGTGAGCAGCAGCGGCAGCAGCCCGTTCGATATCAGGGTCGAGGTGGGCGCCAGCAGGGCCGGCAGATCTAGCCAGAGCTCGTCGACCAGCACCAGCAGCGGCGTCAGCACGATGGCGAGAGCGGCACCAAGCAACCCGGCCATACGACCGGTGGGCGAGCGGAAGTAGACCCCCTCATCGGACGAGTCGCGGTCCCAGAGGGGCAGGACGGCCAGGCCGAGCAGGCCGATCGCAGCCAGGGCCAGGGCGGCGAGCGGGTGCATGTGCAGCAGCAGCTCCTGCACGCCGAGAAAGTACCAGGCTGCCTTGGCCGGGTTCGGCGGGTGCGCCGCGTTGGCCAGCGCCTCCAGCGGCGCAGGCACGGCCATGGCAAAGATCAGCAGCCCGGCCAGCGTGATCAGCGCCACGCCCAGCTCGGCGGTGACAAGGTGCGGGATAGTGGTCAGCCTGACCACCTGCTCGCTCTGGGGCGGGATGGTCACGCCACCGTCCTTGCGGACGCGCCAGAAGTGGTAGGAGAGGCCAAAGATCAGCACCACTGGCAGCAGGGCGACGTGTAGGGCGTAGAAGTTGCGCAGGGCGGACTGGCCCACCTCCGGGCCGCCGAGCAGAAAGTCGCTGACCATTTGGCCCACCAGGGGCACGTAGGTCAGCAGGCCGGTGCCGACGGTGATTGCCCAGAAGGCCAGCTGGTCCCAGGGCAGCAGGTAGCCGGTGAAGTTAAAGGTCAGCACCAGCACGAGCATGCCCAGGCCGACCACCCAGTTCATACGGCGCTCGCCGCGGAACCCGCCGGCGGCGAAGACCCGGACCATGTGCAGCACGACGGTGATCATGAGCAGGTTGCCGGCCCAGTGGTGGATGCCGCGCAGCAGCGACCCGAAGGGGATGACTGTCTCCATGGCCTGCACGGCCGGGTAGGCCCGCTCGATGCTGGCGTCGTAGCGGAACATCAGCAGCACGCCGGTGATGATCAGCAGCACCGACAGCAGCGCCGAGATGCCGCCAAGCCCCCAGGTGCGGCTGAAGCGCAGGGCGGGCGCCGGGACGCGGGTGGGGTGCAGGTGCAGGACGATGTTGTTGGCCACCGCCCGCATGCGGCTACGATCCTCGGGCGGCGGGGCGCTGCGGTAGCGCAGGCGGTCGATCATCGCGTTGAGCCAGGACATCGGGGGTTCCTTGATTGCAGATTGCAGATTGCAGATTGTAGATTGTAGGCAGCGAACAAATCTGCAATCTGCAATCTACAATCTGCAATGGGTTCAGGAGCAGCGCTGGAAGGCCGTCAGGTGCTTGTCGAGTGAGGCCGCCTGAAGCTGCTCGTACACTCGCACGATGTCGGCGCGGTCGGTGCTGACGAAGAGCCGCGTGTACAGGTCGGCGTTGACGATCTCGGCGTCCACGCCGGCCGCGCAGGCCTCGCTGACGCTGGTGAAGCTGGGTGCCTGCCCGACCCAGGGGTTCTCTGCGGGCAGCGGCAGTCCGTAGACGTTGAACAGCGTCTCCAGGCTGCTGATGTGGCCTGCCTCGGACTCGATGATGCTGGCGAAGGGCCGCACATCGCCGAAGTCGCTGATCACCTGGTCGTACACGGCCCAGGCGTGGTACTCGTCGTTGAGCGCGAGCAGCAGGCCGTTAATCTCGTCCGCGCTGAGCGGGCCGCTGTACTGGCTCATGTCTGTCTCACAGATCAGGCAGGGCGTCTCGGGCAGGTTGGATGGTGCGATCACCACTGGGGCCGTTGGCGGGCCGCCCTGGCCCTGGTTACCCTGGCCCTGGTTACCCTGGCCCTGGTTACCCTGGCCCTGGTTACCCTGGCCCTGGTTACCCTGGCCCTGGGTGCCCTGGCCCTGGGTGCCCTGGCCCTGCGCGCTCTGGTTTGTGTTGCCCTGGGTGCCCTGGCCCTGGGTGCCTTGGCCCTGCGCGCTCTGGTTTGTGTTGCCCTGGGTGCCCTGGCCCTGGGTGCCTTGGCCCTGCGCGCTCTGGTTTGTGTTGCCCTGGGTGCCCTGGCTCTGGGTGCCTTGGCCCTGGGTGCCCTGGCCCATGCCCGCCCCAGCGGGGGCGCTCTGCTGGCTGGCGGCGGCTACCGGGGCTACTGGTGCTGCGCTCGTCGTCGTGCTGGCGGGGGCGGCGCAGGCACTAAGGGCCAGGCCCAGCGCCAGAGAAGAAATAATTATTGCGCGTCGCATAGCGATCTCCTTAATGGGTCTTCGTGTGTCGTGAGTGATTGTCCACTCTCACAGTACCAGCCGATGGTGGAGATCCTATGGAGCCCCGGTGGAGGTGTGCGCCAGCTCGCCCGCGCCACGCTCGCGGCGAATAACCTGTAACCTGTCCACCGTGGCCAGCATCACATAGCTAGCGCATAGCATCAGCATGCGCATGTTGTGTTGGCACAAGGAGGTGTCCATGGCTCGAGTCGTGATCATCGGCGCAGGGTTCGCCGGTCATACCGCTGCCCTCTACCTGGGATCGAAGATCGGGCGAGAGCACACGGTCACCGTTGTCAATCGCTACGACTACTTCGGCTTCGTGCCCTCGTGGGTCTGGGTTGGTGTTGGGACGATGGCCCCGGGGAAGACCACTATTCCGCTCAGGCCGGTGTATGACCGGATGCATGTTGGCTTTGTCCACGGCTCTGTCACCGAGGTACACCCGGACGACCGCTATGTGATGGTGAGCCGCCAGAGCGGCGGCGGCCCCGAGCGGCTCGACTATGACTACCTGCTGATCGCCACTGGCCCGAAGCTGAACTTTGCCGCTACGCCGGGGCTCGGCCCGTCTGCGGGCCACACCACCTCGATCTGCACCCTCGACCACGCTATTGAAGCCCGCGATCGCTACCTAGAGCACGTGCGCCGGCTGGAGAAGGGCGAGCGGCAGCGCTTTGTGATCGGCACCGGCCACCCCGGCGCCACCTGCCAGGGTGCCGCCCTGGAGTACATCTCCAATATTCACAAGGATCTGGTCAAGCGTCGTCTGCGCGACCGGGTCGATCTGGTGTACCTCTCGAACGAGCCCGCCCTCGGCGACTTCGGCGTGGGCGGGCTGCGCGCTCGCTTCAAGGGGAAGCTCACCACGAGCGAGGAGTTTATCGGCGCGGTCTACAAGGAGTACGGGATCACGTCGCTCGTCCAGCGCGGCGTGCATAAGGTCGACGATACGCAGATCCACTGGGAGGACTACGCCGGCAACTATGGCGAGACCAGCTACGACTTCGCCATGCTCATCCCGCAATTCACGGGCCAGTCGATCAAGTACATCGGCAAGGGTGGCGAGGATGTCGCCGACAAGGTCGTCACTCCGGCCGGGCTGGTGAAGGTGGATGCGATCTATGGGCTGGACTACCCGACCCTACGGGGCAACCCAGAGGCCTGGCCCGCCACCTATCAGAACCCGAGCTACCCGAGCATCTTCGCGGCGGGGATCGCCTTCGCGCCGCCCGGGCCAATCTCGACCCCCCACGTCACCAAGAATGGCACCTCGATCAGCGCCGCCCCGCCGCGCACCGGCATGATCGCTGGCGTGATCGGTCGCATCACCGCCTTCAACATCGCCGACCTGGTGACGAGCGGGGCGATGCATCACCGCGAGCGCATGACTGAGATGTTCGCCGCATGTGTGGCCTCAATGGGCGACTCGCTCTGGGACGGCGAGGCGGCGACGATCTTCATGCACCCGGTGGTCCCCGACTATCGCCGATTCCCCCACAGTGACGGGCGCGACCCCTCCATCACCCATATGGAGCTGGGCACGAGCGGCGCATGGATGAAGCGCATGGTCCACGAGACCTTCATGCACAAGTTTAGGGCTCGCCCAGGCTGGACGATTATCCCCGAGTAGCGAGAAAGAGGCGCACCAATGCAGATCACTGAGAAAGATCGTTTCTGGATGGGATTCAAGCCCTTCCAGCTCTGGCGGTTCATCGTGCTCAACCTGAAGATCCTCAAGGCGGTGAACCACAGCAAGCGGGCATGATGCCGCGGGCGGGGGCGCAGATAGAGCCTGGGTGCGATAGGGGCAAATCCCTGGTCGTGCCCAGGCTCTATTTTGGTTGAAATAGTCGATTTACCCAAGAGACAACCAAAATACTGTGTAACTCCTGTCAGATATGGTGCATCTGATGTGCGAAGGGTTTAAGTGACCATTGCACAGAGGAGAGACACTGTATGCTCGGCTTTGCGACACGCTGGTTTGGACTGCGCCAGAATCTGGGGACGCGCTACAACCCGCTCTATTTTCTCGCCGCCCTCGGCAACGGTGGCATGGCCGTCGCCTTCTTCATCTGGCTCAACTTCCTGATTCCGCACCCGAAGACGCCGATCATTACCTTTGATGGGATCGCCGCCTTTATGAGCGGTAGCTCAGCGCTCGCGCAATCGCTCACCATCGTCGCTATGGCGATGATCATCTTCTTTGCCGTGCGACACATCCGGCTCCTGCTCTGGAATCTCCGCGAGTACAGCCACTACAAGCAGACATCTGCCTACCTCTCGCTGCGCGAGACCAACGCGGCCATTGGCCTGATGAGCCTGCCGCTGACTCTGGGGATGACGGTCAATGTGATCTTCGTCCTGGGCGCCGTCTTCGTGCCTGGTCTGTGGAGCATCGTCGAGTACCTCTTCCCGATCTCGCTCACCGCACTCTTCGGCGTTGGCGCCCTGGCCATGTATACCTTTCTCAATATTTTCGGGCGCGCCCTGGCCACCGGCCACTTTGACTGCACGCGCAACAACAACCTCAGCCAGCTGCTGGCCGTGATGACCTTCACCATGGTTGCGGTGGGCCTGGCCGCGCCGGCGGCGATGAGCACGGTGCGGGCCACCATCGCGGTGAGCATCCTCGGCGCGCTGTTCTTCCTCGGCGCTGCGGCGCTGATGGGGATGGTTCTCCTCGTGCTTGGCTTCCGGGGCATGCTCGAGCACGGCCTGTCCGTCGAGGCCGGGTCGAGCCTCTGGACGCTGATCCCGATCCTGACGCTTGCCGGCATCGCCATGGTGCGGATCACCCACGGGCTGCATAGCGGCTTCGAGGCTCACACCGAGCCGGCCAGCATGTTCATGCTGACTGGCGGTATCGTCAGCCTCCAGCTGCTGATCGGCCTAATCGGCTACGCCGTGCTGCGCCAGGTGGGCTACTTTCGCACCTACCTCTGGGGCAAGGGTCGCAGCTCCGGCAGCTTCGCCCTGATCTGTCCGGCAGTGGCCCTGTTCGTCTTCGGGATGTTCTTCGTCCACCTCGGCCTGGTGCAGACGGGCCTGATCGCCAAGTTCTCTCTGGGCTATTTCCTCGCGATCGCACCCTTCGCGGCGGTGCAGCTGCTCGGGATCGTGGCGATGACCCACCTGGAGAGCAAGCTGCTGCGCCCGGCGCACCCCGCCACCGCGCACCAGGAGGATCACGCCCACGAGGAGGCCACCGCCAGCGCAGATATCGCCACCGCGTAGGGACAACCATGTCGTAGAGACGGCGAAGGGACGCAGCACGCTGCGTCCCTTCGCCGTCCCTACGGCACCATCAGCGGCGGCAGGTAGCCGCCCAGCTCAAGCCAGAGCCGGTAGCGGGCCAGGGCGATCAGGAAGGTGATCGCGAGGATCAGGCCGATGGCCGCCGGGTGAGCCAGCTGGCTCATGCGGGTGACTCGCCCGCCCAGGCCGAGGGCCAGGCTAGGGATGAGCATCATTACGACGGCGAGGTTGCCGACCACCCCGACTGTCACCAGCAGGGCCAGGGGCACGGAGAGGAGTGGCGTATCGAGCGCCAGCGCCCCCACGATCAGCGCATCGATGGCCAGCACCACCCCCAGATCGCGCCAGCCGCCCAGCGCCCGCGTGTCATCCTCCACATCGCGGCGCAGGGCCGTGTTCAGCACCAGCAGCACCACTAGAGCCAGCCCGACCCCCGCTCCCATCCCAGTGAGCAGTCGCAGGTCGTTGCGCGGCTCGTAGGCGTGGGACAGCCCCATCTCGGCCAGGGTTGAGTTCAGCCCATCGGCGGCCATCAGCAGGAACATGCCCAGGATGGACAGGCTGACCCGCAGCGGCGGCAGGCGGCCCGCGCGCCAGCGCCCGCGCGCCGCCACCACCCCCAGAGTCGCCAGGTAGCTCAGGTACATGCCGCTGTCTCGCGCGCAGAGCGGCAGCTGGAACCCGCCCGCGACCAGGTTATGGGTCTGGGCGCAGATGCCGTGCAGGGCGAGGTAGAGGGCGCGCTCAAGCGAGACACCCGGCATCAGGGCTGCCCCCAGGGCCAGCCCGATGCCCATACCGAGCAGCGCCGCCGTCCAGCGACGCTCGGCGGGCGTGGCCATGTCGCCCCGGCGGCTGAGTGGCATTTCCATGTGTCTCCTCCGCCTTTCGTATGTCACTGAGATAGGTTGAGCGCAACCAGGAGTTGCAGACATGCATCACCCTCAGTGATGCGCGGTGATAGGATAGGGCAATTCTAAAGATTGTGGAGGACGTCATGTGCCTTGGAGTTCCCGGCGAAATTGTGGAAATCATGCCCAATCCCCTCGGCATGACAATGGGGAAGGCCAGCTTCGGCGGCATCATCAAGGAGGTCTGCCTCGCCTACACTCCCGAGGTGCAGGTCGGCGACTATGTGATCGTCCATGTGGGCTTTGCCATCAGCAAGGTGGATGAGGAAGAGGCACAGAAGACCTTCGCGTACCTGAGGGAGATGGGCGAGCTCGCCGAGCTTGAGGTTACGCAGCCGGAGTAGCACTGACCGAATATTCTCAGACGTCGATCCGCTTACGCTCGTCGCTCCAGTCGCACGCCGTCAGCAGGCCCCAGCCGGTCAGGACGTCCCTGGCTCGGGATAGCACGGCGGGCAGCGTGGCGGCCACGGTCGGGCTCAGCTCCAGGCCGAGGGTCATGTCGGCGGGCTGGACACCGATCAGGTGTAGGTTTGGCGGCAGTCTGCCGCGCATGTTGGCCAGGCCGAGCACCTCCTGGAAGGTGATCTGGTGCTGCGAGAGCTTTACCCCGGCGTAGAGCGGGATCTCGTCGCGGCGCAGCTCGATCAGCGTGCCCGGCGCGCGTCGGCCGTCGGCCGCGTCGAGGATGAGCAGGTGCTCGCACTCCTCGACCATGCTTAGCAGGCCCAGGCCGATCGTGCCGCCGTCGAGCGCCTCGACGCCCGCGGCGGGGCCGAGGTGCGCCTCCAGGGCGCGCACCGCATGGACGCCTAACCCCTCGTCGCGGTTCAGGATGTTGCCCAGCCCGAGGACGATGCTACGGCTCATATCATACGTTTCCTGGAGGGGCGCAGCAGCAGCTACCTATAACTTATGCCACTCGCACTCATCTGGTGCTGCTGCCTGCGCCCTTACGTACATCATACCCCACACACGCTCAACCCCACCGCGACATCGCCCAGATCCTCGCCGCCGGCGTCGGTCAGGTGGATGGCGCAGGCCATGCACGGGTCGAAGGAGTGGATGGTGCGCAGGATCTCCAGCGGCCACTCGGGCTTCGCCATCGGCGTGCCGATCAGCGAGGACTCGTAGGCCCCCAGCTGGCCCTGCGGGTCGCGCGGGGTGGCGTTCCAGGTGGTCGGCACGACCATCTGGTAGTTGGCGGTCTTGCCGTTCTCGATCACGATCCAGTGGCCCAGCGCGCCGCGCGGCGCTTCCATGAAGCCGAAGCCCTTGGCGCTCGCCGGCCAGCTGATCGGCTCCCACTTCTCGCTGTTGAATGTCTTGGTGTCGCCGGCCTTGATCCGCGTCACCAGGTCGTCGTAGGTCGTGCGCAGGGCGTCGCTGAAGACCTTGGTCTCGATCGCGCGGGCGGCGGTGCGGCCCAGGGTCGAGATCAGCGCCGAGGCCGGCGCGTCCAGCGTCTTTAGGGTCAGGTCAACGAGCTCCTTGGTCTGGGCGTGGCCGGTGGCGTACATCGCCAGGACACGGGCCAGCGGGCCGACCTCCATAGGCGTGTTGTTCCAGCGCGGGGCCTTCAGCCACGAGTACTTGCCCTCGACGTTGAGCTGCTCGTAGGGCGCCTCGGGGCCGGTGAAGTTGAAGGTCGTCTCGCCCTGCCATGGGTGTAGGCCGATCTGGTCGCCGCCCTGGTACTGGTACCAGGAGTGGGCGATAAACTCCTGCATCATGCTGGCGTCGTTGGGGTCGGGCTCGATCAGGTTGTTCAGGTCGCCGCCGAGGATGGCCACCCGCGGCACCATGAGCGTTTTCAGGTCGCGGATATCTCCCGATGGGAACTCGCCCCAGGTTAGGAAGTTGCCCAGCCCGCCGCCGATCCCGGCGTAGTCCTTGTAGAAGGGCGCGATCGCCAGCACGTCAGGCAGGTAGACCTGGTCGACAAAGGCCTGGATCTCTTTGATCGAGTCGTCGATGATCGAGAGCCGCTCGGCGTTCAGCGCGGTGTCGCTGTCCAGGTCGATCGGCATGGGCACGCCGCCGACGACGAAGTTCGGGTGCGGGTTCTTGCCGCCGAAGATGATATGGATCTTCGTGGCGCGGGCCTGCCAGTCGAGCGCCTCAAGGTAGTGGGCCACCGCCATCAGGTTCACCTCGGGCGGCAGCTTGTAGGCCGGGTGGCCCCAGTAGGCGTTGGCGAAGATCGAGAGCTGGCCGCTGTCCACCACGGCCTGGATCTTCTTCTGCACATCGGCGAAGTAGCCCGGCGAGCTGTTCGGCCAGGGCGAGATCTTCTGCTGGAGCGCCGAGGTGGCCGCCGGGTCGGCCTTCAGGCAGCTCACCACGTCCACCCAGTCGAGGGCGTGCAGGTGGTAGAAGTGCATCACGTGGTCGTGGACGTACTGCTGGGCGATCATCAGGTTGCGGATGAGGTTGGCCGCCGGCGGGATGACGATGCCGAGGGCGTCCTCGACCGAGCGGATCGATGCGAAGGCGTGGACGGTGGTGCAGACGCCGCAGACGCGCTGGGCGAAGACCCAGGCCTCGCGCGGGTCGCGCCCGTTGATGATCGTCTCGAGCCCGCGCACCATTGTGCCCGACGAGTAGGCGTCGCGCACCATTCCGTCCTCGCCCAGCTCCACCTCGATCCGCAGGTGGCCCTCGATGCGGGTGATCGGGTCGATAACAATTCGTTTGGCCATAGTAGTCTCTTCTCGTTGGGGCGCAGCAGCGCCGCGCTGCTGCGCCCTTACGCCATGATCTCGCTACTCCTCAACCAGCGCCTCGGCGACCAGATGCGACAGGCCGACGGCCTTGACCGGCGAGCCGAAGTGCTGCAGGCTCTCGGTGAACTGGAGCCGACAGTTGGCGCAGGTCATCGCCACCCTGGTCGCGCCGACCTCCTCCATCTGGCGGATCTTCAGCTCGAAGACCTTGTAGCGCAGCGGGTCGGCCTCTTTGATCGCGATCACGCCGCCGCCGCCGCCGCAGCAGACGCTCTCTTCGCGGCAGCGGTCTAGCTCCTTGAAGGATGTGGGGGCCAGCAGCTTGAGGATGTTGCGCGGCTCCTCGATATGGCCGCCGCGGCGCTGGATCTTGCAGGCGTCGTGGAAGGTGATCGTGCCGCCTTCGTCGAAGGCGCCCGGTCGCAGCGTGATCCGCTTCGCCTTGATCAGCTCGTCGATCACCGCCACAATATGTGTCACCTCGCAGGGCATCTCGACCATGTTGGGGGCCGTCCAGCGCAGCAGGTCGTAGGCGTGGCCGCACTCGGTGACGACCAGGCGCTTTACGCCCAGCTCCTTCGCCGAGTCGAGCAGACGAGCCATGAACAGCTTCACCCGGTCGGGGTTGCCCTCGAAGACGCCGAAGTTCACCACCTCGCGGCCGGGCGTGCTGATCGTCCACTTCTCGCCGGCGGCGTTGAGGATCTTGGCGATGGCGACGATGTTCTCGGGGAACTTCATCAGCTCGATGCTGGTGAAGGCCACCATCGTATCGGATCCCTTCACGTCGATCGGGATCTCGACCTCCCACTCGTCGGCGATCCACTCGATCCGGTCAACCCATGCGTCATCGGTCACACCCAGCGGGCTGCCGATCTCCTCCTGCTTGCGCACGGCCTCGACCAGGTCGGCGGGGATGATCTCGGCCTCGGCCATCGCCTCGCGCACATCGTGGATGAGCGGCCCGAGCTGGATGCCCATTGGGCAGACCATCGCGCACTTATTGCAGAGCGTGCATGCCTCGTAGACGATCGGGCTCCAGTGGCTGATATCCTCATCCGTCACTGGCTTATCGAGGCCGAGCATCAGCTTGGCCCGGCCAGTTAGGGTGAAGCGCTGCTCGTAGGCCCGGCGCAGCAGCTCAACCTTCCAGACCGGGGCGAACTCGGGGTTGCCGGTGGCCTCGTAGAAGTGGCATGCCTCGGCGCAGATGCCGCAGCGAGTGCAGGCATCGAGCTGGCTGGCAACCCACGAGCCGGTGGTGTGGATAAAGCTATCTATGGCGGCGCGCGCCGGCGCCGGGGCAATTGTTGTAGTCATAGGGCACCCATCTTCTTCGATAAGGGGACAGGGAACAGCGGATAGGGCACAGGCCGGAATAAGGACACAAACCCTGTTTGAACGAGAGCTAACACCTATCCGCTGTCCCCTGTCCCCTGTCCCCTCGCATCACGGCATCACCGCTCGCTTGCCGGCCTGCGCACCGTGGTAGGTGCGCGAGAAGAAGTAGAACATGAAGTGGCTGATCCGGCTGAACGGGATCCAGATCAGCATCAGGTTGATCGACATCATGTGCATGATGTAGAGGTTCTCGTAGGGCAGCGCGACGATGCCCAGCAGCCGGTGGTGGGTCAGCCCGTAGCCGGTGACCATCGGCAGGAAGACGATCAGCAGATTCAGCCACTCGGAGGGGCCGGAGATCAGGCGTAGCACCGGGTTGGCCAGCCGGTTCACGAAGAGCGCGATCATGGCCACGATCGCCGCCGCCGAGAGAAAGTCGACGATCGGCAGCGCCAGGGTAGGCCAGCCGAAGCCGAGCAGGCTCTTCCAGACCAGCATATGCGCCGTGCCCAGGAAGATCACTACGAACAGCCCGAAGTGGAACATCCCGCCGGCCAGGTAGGTCGTCTGGTTGCCCCTGAAGGTCTTCTTCACCCAGGGGATGAAGGGGAAGATCAGCAGCCCCTTGGCGTAGGTGACCGCCACGCCGCGCAGCTTGCTGCCCTTGTTCGGGACGCGGTCGCGCTTCCAGCCGAGCAGCAGCACGCTCACCAGGCGGTAGGCCATGCCGACGATAAAGATCATCAGCGCGGTGTAGAACAGCGGGCCGCGCGCGAAGACGAGCGTCGCATCGGTGGAACCCATCGTCAACTCCTCTTCTCATCCGACAACCATACGGCGCAGGCCGCATAACACCGGATCAAGAACGAATCAGTGTCCTCACCCACTCAGTGACTCAGTGGTTTCCTCATCGGTGTCGGCGTGCCGCTTCTGGAGGCGGTTCACACCAGCGTTTGCCACGCCGATGACCGCGCCCGCGGCCAGGGCGACCCCGGCGGCGGTGAGGGTGGGCCGGCCGATCGGAGCCGACTGGCCCTGGTAGAAGCCGCCGTTATCCCAGAAGTTTGGCTCGGAGCAGCCGAGGCATGGGTGGCCGGACTGGATGGGGAAGGAGAGTCCGCCGCCCCACTTGATGCCCGCGCAGGCATTGTAGGTGGTCGGTCCCTTGCAGCCGAGCTTGTAGAGGCACCAGCCCTTGCGCGCGCCCTCATCGTCGAAGCTGTTGGCGAACTTGCCCGCCTCGTAGAAGGGCCGGCGCAGGCAGCGGTCGTGCACCGTCGTTCCGTAGAAGGTGATCGGTCGGTTGAGGTCGTCCAGCTCGGGCAGCTTGCCAAAGACGAGGAAGTTCACTAGGGTGCCGGTGAAGGCCTCGGGGATGGCCGGGCAGCCGGGGATGTGGGCAACCGGCTTGTCAGTGATCAGCTGGTAGGCTGGGACGGCGCCGGTGGGGTTGGGCTGGGCCATGGGGATGCCGCCGAAGGCCGCGCAGTTGCCGGTGGCGATCACCGCCGCCGCGCCAGCCGCCGCCTCCTGGAGCAGATCCACTGCGGTGCGCCCGCCGATCGTGCAGTAGTTGCCGTTGGCCCCGGTGGGCACGCTGCCCTCCACCACAAGCAGATACTGGCCGGCGTAGGTCTCCATCATCATGCGCTTGTTCTCATCGGCCTGCACGCCTGAGGCGGCCGAGAGCGTCTCGTGGTAGTCGATCGTGATCTTGTTTAGGACGAGGTCGGTCAGGGTGGGCGAGAGCGAGCGGGTCAGCGCCTCGGTGCAGCCAGTGCAGTCCTGGAAGTTGAGCCACATCACGGGGACGCGCGGCTTACTGGCCAGCGCCTCGGCGACCAGGCGGGTGGGGCTTGTGGGGCGGGTGAGGCCGGCGGCCAGCAGCGGCGACGCCTCGCTTATGCCCAACGTCACCGCCAGCGCGCCGCAGATCTTGAGGAACTGACGCCGCGAGACCCCTTCGCGCTGGAGGTATTGATAGATCGTCTCATCGGCCATGGTGGCCTCCTGAAAAGCACAGGGATCCTGGCCGCCTCACGCTGGGGCAGCCCTTCCTTCCCTCGCTAACTGTCGGCAAGCGTCGCTTGCCGACGGCTAGCAATTAATATTCTCGGCGTCGAGCTTGGCCTGGTAGGCGGCCACGCCGGCGGCACCAGTCACCAGATTATCCTTCTCGGCATCCCAGTTGCTCGGCTGGAGCTCGACGATCCAGCCCTCGCCGTAGGGGTCAGAGACTGGCAGGTTCGGGTCGGCGGCAAGCTTATCGTTTGCCCGCAGGAGCACGCCCGTCGCGGGGGCGGGCACCGGGCCGACGTACTTGCTGCTCTCGACCGTGGCGGCGCTTTTGCCGGCTTTAATCTCCTGGCCGATATTCTTGGCCTTGACGGTGACGGCGGTGAGCTTCCCGCCGGCCAGCTTGCCGGCCACCTGCGTCATCCCGACGCGGATCACGCCGCCGTCCATCGGCTTGGCCCAGACGTGCTTGTCAAGGTTGTAGTAGAGATCCTCAGGGATGTTGCAGCCGCGGATCGTAGGCATATCACAGACTCCTCATCATCACTGAGGCACTGAGCCACTGAGATTTTCCATATTTCAGTGCTTCAGCGCCTCAGTGCCTCAGTGCTTTAGAACGAGATCAGCTTATCCGACTCGGACACCACCTCGAACCCGGCGGCGGCGCTGATCAGATTGCAGCCGGGGATGAGGTCATCGGCGCTCATGCGGTGCATCTCCATCGAGGGGGCGCAGGCGCCAAGCTTCACACCGGCCTGAGTCGCTAGCTGGATAAATGAGGCGACCGACTGACCATCGGGGCCCATGGGGAAGGTGTCCTCGGCCACGCCCTTCTTGAGCAGCAGCGTGCCCATGCCTGTGCAGTACACCGTCACGTCATAGTCCTGTCCGGCGGCCAGAGTGGCCATATAGAAGGGGGTCGCGCAGCGCTCGGGGGCGTTCGGGCCAGATGTCATCACAATTACGAAGCTGTTGCCGTCGCTCATGGGGTCACTCCTCTAATATTTTTCCAGTATGGTCATCTCAGCGATGCGCCGCAGCCTGCCGAGCAGGGTGGCGCGCTCGTGGGCGATAGTCTCGAAGGTGCCGGCCACTCGCGCCAGCCAGCTGGTGATCTGCGCGCGCGCGCGCGGGCTCAGGCTTGGAATGCTGGCGGCGGCCTCGGCGAGGGCTCCCGGGTCGAGGCCATACGAATCGCTCAGCTGGCGCAGCTGAGCGGCTGTATGCGTAGATTCGGGCTGGCCGGCGTGGAACTGGCCGGCGATCAGCAGGGCTACCGTCACGCCCTCAACCCGGATAGGGGCGTGGGCATAGCTTAGCCCAGCGTGACATGTGGAGATCGTGCCGGGCGCTGCCTGCGCTAGAGGGCAGCAAGACTCCTGACACGCCAGCTTGCCCTGGGGGCTTGTCTGGATGAGGGCGCAGAATGCGCAGCTGCCGCTGGGGGTCGTGAGCGGTGTGCCATCCGGGGCGATCGTGATCGCGCCGAGCCCCGCCACCTCGGCGAAGACATCCTGGATGGGCTGGATACAGTGCAGGGGCAGCACATCGGCGGGGCGCAGAGGCAGCTGTGGCTCGGGCGAGCTGGATCCGCTGAGGATGGTACTGACGCTCGCGCGGGAGAAGCGCCACTGCTGGCCCACCTTCACCCCGGTTATCCGGCCGTCCTTGAGCATCCGGTAGACCGTCGTGCGGTCGACCTTCAGGATGTCCTGGACCTCGCGTGCAGTCAATAGGTCATTCATCAGCATTGATAGATGCAATAAGAAATCATAGGTTGCTATAGCGATATCGTCGCATGGGCAGCCTGATAAAACAAGCGTAGAGCGCGCAACTAGAGAGTGAACGAGCCGCTACCAATGTATACCACGAGGCACAAAAAAGCTTCCCCCGCCGCATTGCGGTCTGCATGCGGCTCAGAGTTGCACCTCTCTATAACATTTCGCGTACGCACGTACGCACGTACGCACGTACGCACGTACGCGCGTACGTGCGTACTTAGGTTTTTGCCATGGCAAGTTTTTGAAAATCTGAATATAATGATCCCCCGCAATACCGATAGGGGCACAACTCTATGATCATCACCTGCGCATCGTTTAAGGGTGGCGTTGGGAAGACCACCAGCGCCATTCATGTTGCGACGTACCTCCAGTCGCTCGCCCCCACGATGCTGGTCGATGGCGACCCCAACCGGAGCGCGTCAAGCTGGGCGCGCCATGGGCTGCTCCCCTTCGCCGTGATCGATGAGCGGCAGGCCACCCGCCACGCACGGAGCTATGAGCACATCGTGATCGACACGAAGGCCAGGCCAGATGAGGAAGATCTCAAAGCGTTGGCAGATGGCTGTGACCTGCTAGTCATCCCGACCACACCCGACGCGCTGGCCCTGGATGCGCTGATGCTTACGGTGAAGGCGCTGCGCGTGCTCGGGGCCGACCGCTATCGCGTGCTGATCACGATGGTCCCGCCCAAGCCGAGCCGCGATGGTGAAGATGCACGGGCGCTGCTGGGAGAGGCGGGGCTACCGATCTTTGCGCAAAGCATCCGGCGCCTGGTCGCCTTCCAAAAGGCGGCACTCCAGGGCGTGCCCGTCTCCCAGGTGAGTGACCCTCGCGCGGCGGAGGCGTGGGGCGATTATGAGCGTGTAGGCCAGGAGGTTATGGGATGACAAGCAGACGTCAAAATAAATTCGCTGACCTGATCAGCGCTGTGCGCGATGGCGAAGAGACGCCGGTCGTTGATGCGCCGGCCGTGCCGCCCCAGATAGTCACGGAACCTACTCCCCAGGAAAAAGCAGGCATTGATCCGCCCCACCGCGGGCGCCCGCTGACGGGCAAACGGAGCAACCCTGACTTTGAGCAGGTGACGGCGTACATCCGTCGCGACACTAATATCCAGATAAAGATTGCGCTGCTTCAGGAAGGCAACACCCGCGACTTCAGCGACCTGGTGGAGGATCTGCTTCAGGCGTGGCTCCTCAATCGACAATAGCGTGGGTACGACTTAGGTTTTCACGTACGCAGCATGGCGCGTACGCAGCATGGCGCGTACGCAGCATGGCACGTATGCAGCATGGCGCGTACGCAGCATGGCGCGTACGCAGCATGGCGCGTACGCAGCATGGCGCGTACGCAGCATGGCGCGTACGCAGCATGGCGCGTACGCAGCATGGCACCATGGCGCCATGCTGCGTACGCGCCATGCCGCCCCATGTTCTGAAAGAGAAGATCACAGAGGTCGCGAGCAGAAGGTGCCGCAAGGCTTGCAGAAGAAGATGATATGGAGCAAGGATAGCCGCGTGTGGGGACGTATAATACTTCGGGTAATAGCCATTATTCGACCTCTATCACCCCTCCAGACGATAAACGTCTCCCAGCCCCCAGATCATCCCCCACCCCCTCCAGGTCCATCTCCGTCTCCACCGCTGCGGCCGCCGGGGCCAGGCTGGCCTCCACCGCCTCGACGGCGTCCACCACCAGCTGCGGGCTGTCGCGCCGGTTGTCCACCTTGGCCGTGATCTTCAGCACCGCGTCGTTCTGGAGCAGGTCGCCGCACTTGGCCAGGCTCTTGGGGAAGACCACGATCTCGATCGTGCTGGTCGTGTCCTCCAGCACGCCCACCAGCATGGCGTCGCCCTTCTTGGTGGTGATCCGGCGCACCCCGCCCAGCAGGCCGATGAAGGTCAGCGACTTGCCGATATGCTCCTCGGTGATGTCGCCCAGCAGCGTCACCCCGCGCATATCGACGCCCTCCAGCGACTTGGACACCGGGTCCTCGGAGACGTTCAGGCCGAGCAGCTCCTTCTCCCAGAGCAGCTCCTCCTTGTTCTCGGCCGGGGTGGGCTGGATGATCGGCATGGGGATGCGCGAGACGTTGACGCTAGAGGGACCGCCGACGCTCTCGCCGAACATGTCGAACAGGCTGCCCTGGCCGACCTCCTTGGCCTTCTGGGCCTCGATCCCGGCGGCGAGCGCCTGGTCGAGGATGGCCAGCTTCTGGCGGCGGGTGCCGGGCAGCGCGTCGAGGGCGCCGGCCTTGATCAGGCTCTCGACGACACGCTTGTTCAGGGCGTTGCGGTCGACCCGCGCGCACAGATCCTCCAGCGAGCTGAAGTCGCCGCCCTCCTCGCGGGCCGCGATGATCGCCTCGACCGGCCCCTCGCCCACGTTCTTGATCGCCGCCATGCCGAAGCGGATGGCCCGGTTGAACTTCACGCCGGGGGGGAGGGGCGCCCCCTTGTGGTCGCCCCCGATCGGCTCAATATCGAAGCCCTTCGTCGAGCGGTTCACGCAGGGGCTGAGCACCGCCACGCCCAGGCGCCGGCTCTCCAGCGCGCTCTTGGCCACGTCCTCCGTCACCCCGCCCGAGCCGGTCAGCACGGCGGCCATATACTCGACCGGGTAATTCACCTTGAGCCAGGCCGTCTGGTAGCTGAGCAGCCCGTAGAGCGTGGCGTGGGGCCGGTTGAAGGAGTAGCCGGCGAAGGGCAGGATCAGCTCCCAGAGCTCATCGGCGACCGCCTGGCTGATGCCCTTCTTGCGGCAGCCCTCCTTGAAGATCGCCCCGTTCTCGGCCATCAGCTGCTTGTTCTTCTTGCTGATCGCCTTGATCACGATGTAGGCCTGGCCCAGGGTGTAGTCGGCCACCGTCTGGAGCAGCTGCATGATCTGCTCCTGGTAGACGATCACGCCGTAGGTGTCCTCCAGGATGGGCTTGAGGATGGGGTGCAGGTAGTGGATGCCGCCGGGGTTGTTCTTGCCCTGGATGTAGCTCGGGATCTGCTCAAGCGGGCCGGGCCGGTAGAGCGCCACCATGGCGTAGAGGTCGTCCACGCGGGTCGGCTTGAGCTGCACGAGGTAGCGGGTCATGCCCGCCGACTCCAGCTGGAAGACGTTCTTCGTCTCGCCGCGGCCGAGCGCCTGGAAGGTCTTCACATCATCGGTGGGGATGTCGGTCAGCTCCATCTTCTTGCCGGTGGTGCGCTCGATGTAGCGCATGGCCTCGGCCACCGCCGAGAGGTTGGTCAGGCCGAGGATGTCCATCTTCAGCAGACCCATCTTGGCCAGGGTCGGCCCCTCGAACGAGGCCATGACGCCGTGCTCGTCCTTGGTGGTGTGCTGGAGCGGCACCATCTCCTCAAGCGGCGTGCGCGACACCACCACGCCGCAGGCGTGGGTGCCGACGTTGCGCATGCGCCCCTCGACCTTCTGGGCCCAGTCGATCACCTCGGCCAGGTGCGGCTGCGTCTCGTGGATCTGCTTGAGCTCGGGCACCTTCTCCAGGGCCTGGGCGATCGTGGTGCCCACCGGCAGCGAGGGGATCAGCTTGGCGACCCGGTCCACCTCGGAGAGCTCGACGCCGAGCACGCGGCCCATATCGCGCAGGGCGGCCTTGGCCCCCAGGGTGCCGTAGGTGATGATCTGGGCGACGTTCTCGCGGCCGTACTTCCCGGCGATATAGTCGAGGATCTCGCCGCGCCGCGAGTCGGCGAAGTCGGTGTCGATATCGGGCATCTCCAGGCGCTCGCGCGAGAGGAAGCGCTCGAAGAGCAGCTTGTTCGCCACCGGGTCCACGTCGGTGATGCCCAGGCAGTAGAGCACCAGCGAGGCCCCGGCCGAGCCTCTGGGCAGGCAGGGGATGCCGCGCGAGCGCGCGTACTTCACATAGTCCCAGACGATCAGCATATAGTCGGGGAATCCGGTGGCGTTGATTACGTCAAGCTCGTCATCAAGCCGGGCGATGTAGTTGGCCGGCGGGTTGCCGGCGAACTTCTTCATCAGCCCCTCCTCGCAGACCAGGCGCAGGTAGGATGAGGCGTCGTGGCCGGCGGGGATCTCGAACTGCGGCAGCTGGACGCGGCCGAACTCCAGCTTGAGGTTGCACATGTCGGCGATGCGCCGGGTGTTCTCCATCGGCGCGGTGCCATAGCGCTGGAACTTCTGCCACATCTCCTCGCCAGACATGATGTGGTAGCTGTCGTCCATCATGTAGCCCTTGCCGCAGAACTCCTTGTAGGTCAGGTTCATGCCCATCGACATCACCATGTGCTGCGTCTGCATATCCTCGCGGCGCACAAAGTGGGTGTCGTTGGTGACGACCATGGGGATGCCGAGATCCTGGCCGATCCGCATCAGCTCGTCGTTGATGCCCTCAAGTTCGGGGGTGTTCTCGTGGAGCTGTAGCTCAAGGAAGTAGTTGTCGGGGCCGAGCAGGTCGCGGTAGTAGGCCGCGTGCTCGACGGCCTGCTTGCGCTGCTGGGCCGTCAGGCTCTGGATAACCTCGCCGGCGATGCATGCCGAGGTGACGACCAGGCCCTCGTGGTGCTGCTCCAGCAGCGCGCGGTCGATGCGCGGGCGGGCGAAGACGCCCTTGCCCATGCCGTCGAGGTGCGCGCGGCTGGTCAGCTTCACCAGGTTGCGGTAGCCGACCTCGTTCTTGGCCAGCAGCAGCAGGTGGTAGTAGTTCTTGCCGCCGCGGGTCATCGCGTCAGTGCGCGAGCCGGGGGCCATGTAGGCCTCCATGCCGATGATCGGCTTGATCCCGGCCTTCTTCGCGGCGTCGTAGAACTCCATCGCCCCGTACATCACGCCGTGGTCGGTCAGGGCGATGCTGTCCATCCCCAGCTCGCCGGCCCGCGCCGCGATCGCCTTCGTCGCCGCGTACCCGTCCAGCAGGCTGTACTCCGAGTGGACGTGTAGATGGGTGAAGTCTTTCATAAATGCTTTACACCATGATCGACATCATCAGGCGACAGCCTGATGAAAAGAGCGCGTTATCCACAATACAGATGTCAGAACTTGCGCATCGGGAAGCGATAGATCTACATAACGTGGGGTGAGGTGTGGGCTATCAGAGCCTGCCGAACATTATAGCACAGCCGGGCGGCTATCGGTAGGTGTAAAGCGTACAGATTTCCGCCTACGATGGATTCTCGTAGAAACGCCCCCCTGTGGATAACCGGTTGAATATGTGCAAAACGCATGAATGTACTATACCCCAGGCCTCGTTGTTGCAATACCACGCGCGTGCCCGGCCCGTAAACGGGCGGGCTCTTGTTCGACGAAGGCCGCCTGCGCGGCCTCAGGCAGGCCGCGCAGGCGGCCTTCGCAGACGGGAGCCCGCGGCTTCAGCTGCCGGGCGACGCCGCACCGGCTGATGTTCGCGGTATTGCCTCGTTGTTGTTGAGAATGGGCGCTGAATCTGCCCTTCCCCAACCGGGACATGTAACTTCATGTGCTAGAATCTAGCCCGGTCAACCCATCGTCAAAGGAGACCCGTATGTCCGAGTACCGTACCGAGAAAGACTCGCTGGGCGAGGTCCAGGTGCCCGCCGGCGCGCTCTACGGCGCGCAGACCCAGCGCGCCGTGATCAACTTCCCCGTCAGCGGGATGAAGCCCTACCCCGCCTTCGTCTGGTCGCAGGCCGTGATCAAGCGGGCCGCCGCCGAGGTCAACCGCGACCTGGGGCTGCTCGACGCCAAGCTGGCCGGGGCGATCATGGCCGCCGCCGACGAGGTGATCGCCGGCAAGCACGCCGACCAGTTTGTGGTCGACCCGTTCCAGGCCGGGGCCGGCACCTCGCACAACATGAACGTCAACGAGGTGATCGCCAACCGGGCCAGCCAGATCCTCGGCTTCGCGATCGACGACCCCAAGAAGCCGGTCAGCCCGAACGACCATGTCAACATGGCCCAGAGCACCAACGACACCATCCCCACCGCCATCCGCCTGGGATGCCTCTGGCGCCTGCCCGAGCTGCTGGCCGCCGTGGACGACCTGGCCGACGCCCTGGAGGCCAAGGCCAGCGAGTTCGACGATGTGGTCAAGTCGGGCCGCACCCACCTCCAGGACGCGGTGCCGGTGCGGCTGGGCCAGGAGTTCGGGGCCTACGCCGCCGCCGTGCGCAACGACATGGAGCGGCTCGAGGCGGCCGCCGGCCGCCTGCGCCGGCTCGGCATCGGCGGCACCGCCACCGGCTCGGGCCTGAACGCCCACCCCGAGTACCACCAGCGCATGGTCGATAAGCTCAGCGAGCTGACCGGCCACGAGCTGCGCTCCTCGGGCAACCTCTTCGAGAGCATGCAGAACATGGGCGACGCCGCCGACTTCTCGGCCAGCATGCGCGCCCTCTGCATCACCCTGGTGCGCGTGGCCAACGACTTCCGCATGCTCAGCTCCGGCCCCACCACCGGCCTCGACGAGATCCGCCTGCCCGCCGTGCAGCCCGGCTCCAGCATCATGCCCGGCAAGGTCAACCCGGTGATGGCCGAGATGCTGAACATGGCCTGCTTCCACGCCCAGGGCAACGACTTTACCGTCGCCCTGGCCACCCAGGCCGGCCAGCTTGAGCTGAACGTGATGATGCCGATCATCGCCCACAACCTGTTCGAGATGATGCACGTGCTGATCGGCGCGATCAACGCCTTCACCACCAAGTGTGTCGTCGGCGTGACGGCCAACCGCGAGAAGGCCTTCGGCTGGCTGGCCAAGAACCCCATCCTGGTCACGGCGCTCAACCCGGTGATCGGCTACCTCAACGGCGCCGCCGTGGCCAAGGAGTCGCTGGCCACCGGCAAGAGCATCCGCGAGGTCGTCGTCGAGAAGGGCCTGCTGGAGGGCGACAAGGTCGACGAGCTGCTCGACGTGCGCGCCATGACCGAGGGCGGGATCATGGCCGGCGGCGGCGGCGGGGGATAGGCCTCTCTGACATTGTAAGGGCGCAGCAGCCAGATCGGGTCACGCGCAAAGCGCGTGACCCGATCTGGCTGCTGCGCCCTACGAGGTGTATCTATGCGCCTAGCCATCCTGGCCGACATCCACGGCAACCTGCCCGCCTTCGAGGCCGCCCTGGCCCACGCCCGCGCCCAGGCCCCCGACCAGATCGTGATCGCCGGCGACATCGTCAACGGCTCGCCCGACTCGGCGGCCTGCTGGCGGCTGGCCCGCTCGCTGGGCGTGCCCATGCTGCAGGGCAACCACGAGCGCTACGTCTACAACTACGGCACGCCGCACGCCCAGCCCAGCCTCGACCCCGAGCAGTTCGCGCCGGTGCGCTGGTCGCACGACCAGCTGAGCGCCGCCGAGCGGGCCGAGCTCGCCGCCCTGCCCGGCCACCTGCGCCTGGCCGAGGCCCCCGACCTGCTGATCGTCCACGCCTCGCAGCGCAGCGACCGCGAGTCGATCCATAACTTTGTGACCGACGCGCAGCTCGCCGAGATGTTCCCCGCGCCCGACGCATCGCTGATCGTGCGCGGCCACAACCACGCCGGCGCGGTGCGGCCCTGGGGCGAGCGCCTGCTCGTCACCGCCGGCGCGGTCGGCCTGCCGCTCAACAATGTCACCACCGCCCAGTATCTCATCCTCGACCGGGCGCAGGGCCGCTGGAGGATCACCCACCACTCGGTGCCCTACGACCTGGAGGCGGCCCTGCAGCGATTCCACAGCACCGGCTACCTGGCCGCCGCCGGGGTGATGGGCCGGCTGCTCTACCGCGAGCTGGCCACCGCCAGCTTCTACATGGTGCCCTTCCTTGAGGCCTACAGCCGCTGGCGCGAGGTGGCCCCGCTCTCGCTTGAGCAGGCCCTGGAGCGGTTTCTGTCCCTCTAACCCATGCCATCCATAGCGCGCCGCTGATCCGGGTTGCCGTAGATGCTGAGGTAGATGTCCAGCTGCTCGCTCAGATCATCGAGGCTGTGGCTCCCCTTACAGGTGACTCGGCGGGCCGAGTCCTGGAGCTGGGCCAGGTCGGCGCTGCTCATATCCGCGGGCATCAGCAAGACGACCGGGCACGCGCACGACCCGGGGCGCTCGCGCAGCGTGTTGATCAGCCGGAGCCCGTCGATATCCGGCAGCAGCAGGTCAAGCACAATCGCGGCCGGCTGGCGGCTGGTGACTGCGGTCAGCGCCTCGCAGCCGCTCCGCGCGACGACGCCGCGCCAGCCGCTCGCCTCCACGTCGCCCAGGACCAGGTCGCTGGACGCGGGGTCGTCCTCGATAATCAGGACATAGTCGGCCACAGATCGGGGCGCGGGCAGCCGGCGCAGGCTCTGCGGGGGGCGGCGCTCCCCGGCCGGCCCGACGATATGGTCGGCGGCCCCGAGGGCCACCCCACACTGCTGCTTCCCATCGACACTGATCATCACGATCGGGATGTGGGCCAGATCGGGCTGCGATCGCAGGTCGGCCAGCGCCTGCCAGCCGTCGGGGCTGCGCATCAGCACATTGAGCAAGATCAGCTCCGGAAGCACATCGCGGGCCAGTTCGACGCCCTCGTCCGCGCCGACGGCCTGGACGATACAGGCCCGCTCGGGGCTGATGATCTGGGTGAGCAAACTGCCCGCCTCCTGACTCTCGTCGATCAGCAGCACAATATTCTCGCTGACGACCGGCAGATCCGCGTCGGGGTTAGCGCCCGCCCCGTTTGGCACAATCGGCGCGTGGTCTCCCGGCAGGGTCGGCTCGCTGGGGGCGATCAGCGGCAGCCGCATCGTGAAGACCGACCCGACGCCGAATCTGCTCTCGACCGTGATGTCGCCGCCCAGCAGCTGGCAGAGCCGCTGGCTGAGCGCCAGGCCGAGGCCCGTGCCGCCATACCTCCGGTTCAGCGAGTCGTCGATCTGCGAGAAGGTCTTGAAGAGCTTCGACATCTGCTCGGCGGCGATGCCGATCCCGCTGTCGGCAACCGCGAACACCACCCAATTCGCTCCGTCAACCTGCTCCTGCGTTACGGTGAGCCGGATCGTCCCCGCCTCAGTGAATTTGGTGGCGTTGCTGAGCAGGTTCAGCAGCGACTGGCGCACCTTGAGCGGGTCGGTGTACATCATCATCATGCGCGCGGGGCAGCTGACTTCGAGCGTGTTGTGGCTCTGGGAGATCAGCGGCCGGATCGTCGAGATGACATCCTCGATGAGGTAGGGCACATCGACGCGCTCGGCGGCGATAGTGAAGCTCCCCGCCTCGATCCGCGAGAGGTCGAGCACATCGTTGATCAGGCTGAGCAGGTGCCGCCCGGCGTTGTAGATGTGGTGCAGGTCGTTGACAACGGAGCTATAGTCGCCCATCTCGACCAGATGCTCCATCATCTGGCTGTAGCCGATGATCGCGGTGAGCGGGGTGCGCAGCTCGTGGCTCATCGTCGCCAGGAACTGGGTCTTGGCGCGGTTCGCCGCCTCGGCCTCATCGCGGGCCTGCATCAGCACGACCTCTGTCTGGCGCAGCTGCGCGATCAGGCTTGAGAGCTCCTCAGCCTCTTTGAGCCGCCGCACCCCACACTCCTCGGCGAGCTTACGGTAGTATGCGGCCTCTTTGCGCGCCTGCTGGAGCTGCTCGTTGAGGGCTGTGGTGTCGTTTGCGCCCATAATCATCACGCCTCTGCTAGGATCAGCAGGACGCCGGTCCAGTCGAGGCCGCGGCTGCGCCCAATCAGGGGTGCCACCTCGACGCCCGAGTAGAAGCCGAGCAGCGGCACCTGGTGCTGGTTCATCACGGCCTGAATCTCGGCGGCCTCTTCGGTGAGCGTATTTGACATCGCGGCGCAGCGGCCCGCGCAGTCGATGTAGAGCGCGAAGCGCGGGGTATGGCCGGCGGCCTGGATCTTCGCCATCAGCGCGGTTGCATTCCGTCGCGCCGATGTGATCATCATGCCGCCATCGCGCAGCAGAAACTGAAACTCCGTCCCCGCCTCAAGGTCGGGCTCGAAGAGCACGATCCCGCCCCCGGGCGCCTCGCCGACAATCAGCCGGGCGACGTACTGGTCCTCCTGAAAGTCGCTGAAGCGGTCGCCGTGGTTGACCCCGATCGTTAGGCGGCGCACCGGCAGCTGCTCGCGCCAGCTGGTGCCGCCATACATCTCGTCGACCACCGCCGCGGCGGGCCGCCCATTGATCTCCATGATCACCGGGCCGTCCATCCGTGTGATCTGGTGGTAGACGCCGTCCATCAGCGAGCAGCCGTGGGTAATCGTCATGTAGGGCGCGATCGTGCCGCCCAGCAGCATCCCGACGACGGCCTGCTGCTGGACGCCCGACCCGTCGAACTGGATCGTCGCGCTAAAGTCCATGTCGCCGAGCAGCCCGGCGCCGATGATCGGGATGTCGAGCGGCAGGGCCGACTCGATGCCGGCGATCAGCGGCGGCGAGGCGTTCATAGCTGGCGGCGAGGCGGGGGTCGCCGGGGTCTTGATCGAGTCGTAGAACATCAGCAGCAGCTTGGCGGCCATGCTGCCGGCCAGTTGCTCGCCCAGGCGGCTCCCGGCCTCGTACTCGCTGCGGTCGATCCCGGAAGCTGTGGCGTAGCGAAACTCGCCGCTGTCCATCTGGAGGATCGCGACGCCGGCCGGCATGCCGTCATAGGAGATCTGGTCATTCGTGATGATCCCGATCGCCGAGCCGCCGATGATCGGCGCGTCGGCCCCGACAGCGCTGCGCAGCCCGCTATAGAAGGCCGTGGCGTCGGTGTCGCGCTGGACGAACGCCAGCACCAGATCCGCCGCGCTGATACCGCCGCGCCGCAGCGCGTCACCGCCTACCTGCCGGCCCAACTCGTACGCGTCTCTGGAGTTTCCATAGGCAATGCCAGCTCGCATAGCTACTATCCCTTCTGCGATGGTGTGTGGCGAGAATGCCGGGCTAGCGTGTTAAGGCCAGTATATACCTCCGGCGTGTCAGAATCTATATATGGCCCCCGGTGCCATCTGTCAATCATGTTTCGGGCACGTTTCGTGTAGCCGTCGACGCGACTGGTCGTTGGTAAATAGGCGCTCTCAGGAGCCCGTTAAGACCGACTGGCTCGCGTCGATGAGCACTGGCGCGCCAACCACGCGGTTGCGACCGGCCTGCTTCGCCTGGTACATCGCCTGATCGGCCGCCTCGACCAGATCTGTGGTGCTCTGGGACTCGCCGGGCTGGCACCTGACTCCCAGGCTCATCGTCACCTGGATGGGCTTCGCGCTGGTCGAGACCTCAAACTGCGCGGCCTCGACCGCAGCTCGGATCCGCTCGGCGATCACGTTCGCCTGGGCCGGACCCGTCTCGGGCAGCACAATCGCGAACTCCTCGCCGCCGAAGCGCCCGGCGAAGTCGGACTCGCGGATCATTTCGCCAATGATTCGCCCCATCCCCGCGATCACAATATCGCCCGCGACATGGCCATAGGTGTTGTTCACGTTGCGCAGATAGTCCAGATCGGCCATGATCAGCCCAAGCGGCCGCCGGAAGCGCTGTGCGCGGGCAAACTCCTCCTCGAATCGGCGGTTGAAGTAGCGCGGGTTGAGCAGCCCGGTCTTCTCGTCCGTCTGCGCCTCTTGCTCCAGGATGGGGACTTTCAGCGCGCGGTAGATCAGCACCAGCGGCGAGAGGGCGGGGAGGATCAGCCAGGGGTTCAGCTCCCAGAGGATGGCGATGGCGTAGCCCTGGAGCAGCAGGATCATATCGCTGATCATATTCTCGGCGCCGAGCATGCCGGTCTCGCGCAAGGTTCGCCCCCGCGCCAAGACCAGCGCGTAGCCGAGGAGCGCGTGGTTGATTATGACGAATACCAGCGCGGCGACCGCGCCAATCAGCACTGGGGCGAGCCCGCTCAGCGGCTGCAAGCTCATCGTCATATGCGCGTAGATCCAGCGGGCCGCCGAGCCGGCGATGATGTCCGTCGCAATATTGAACGGCTGGATGTACCAGTCACGCAGCCGATGGCCATCATTCATGCGCTCTTTCGCCCACTCAATCGTCTGATAGACGACCACCAGGATCACAAACTGCCATGGCTCAAGCAGTAGCAAGCCTGCGAAGACGAAGATGGGCGTGGCAAAATAGGCGACGTGGTTGGGTGCCTCGGCGACATACAGCTGTGCCAGCGAGGCGAGAACCGTAAGGCTGATAAAGGTCAGCCATTGAATATCCGCATATGAGCCTGTGAGCACCGCCTGCGCCGTGCAGATGATGCCTATAAGAAAGATAGTCCAAATATAGGCCCATGTGTGTTTGGACATAGCTAGACTCTCGTTCTCATGCCTACCACCTACATCCTTGTAGCGGCCTGCTCGCTGCGCCAATGGTGTTGGCACCATAGGAAAGTTGAAACAGCGAAGGGGGTAGGCGGCATTGCCGAACCCTACCCCCTCAATATACACCGTTAATCGTACAGAGCTATTTCGTCTTTGTGCGGGGCGGCGTCATGATCTGCGCCGACGTCGACCACTTGGCCGTCGACCACTTGGCCGTTGACCACTTGGCCGTCGACCACTTGGCCGTCGACCACGTGGTCGATGTCCAGGTGGTGGGTGAGCTGCCGTCATTATTGAGCTGGCTGATCGCGGTGCCGGTGTTTGCGCTCTGAGTCGTCGTGGCATCCACCGCCCGCTGGATGTTGATCTCGCCGGCCCCGCTTTGCGCTGCGCTCCCGATGGGCTTGGCGGTCGCCATCAGGCGGTACTTGACCTGATCCGGGGTCAGATTCGGCTCATCCTGCAGCAGCAGCGCCACCGCGCCCGCGACGATCGGCGCCGCCACCGAGGTGCCCGACATGGTGAAGTTACGTGTGCCGTTCAGCCCCGCAGTGACGTTCGCCGGGTAGGTTTGCGCCAAACTATTGTTCGGCACCGGCATCGGGGCGGTGATGCTCACGCCGGGGGCGACCAGATCAGGCTTTGCGAACCCGTCGATCGTCGGCCCGTAGCTCGACCAGGTCGGGATCGTATCGTCGTTTGGGCTGGACGTAGCCTTGTCATCAGCTGCGCCGACAGTGATCACAAACGGGTCGTTGGCGGGCGCGGCGACCGAGCCCGCGCCGCCATTGCCGGCGGCCACGACGACGACGATCCCGTTGAACCAGAGCTGCTCGACGGCCGCGTCGAGCACGCTGACGTGATACGACTCGACGACGCTATCGGTGAGCGAGATGTTGACGACCCGGATGTTATACTTCGCCCGGTTATCGTAGATCCACTGCATGCCGGCGACCATCGACGAGGTTGTCGCCGTGCCCTGGTTGAGGTCGTCGCTGACCTTAACGTTGATCAGGTTGGCGCGCGGCGCGATGCCGACGTAGGCATAATTCGAGGTGGAGCCATTGCCCGCGATGATCTGGGCGACCTGGTTGCCGTGGCCGTACATATCATAGGGCGTCTGGTTCCAGCCATCGTTGTAGCTGACGCTCGCAACAATGCGATCCTTCCAGGTCACATTGTCATAGAGATCCTGCTGCGGGTTGATGCCGCTATCGAGCACCGCGACGCCGATGCCCTGGCCGCGCAGCGGCGTGGCGCGATTCCAGAGCCGGTCGGCGCTGATCGTCTGCGGATAGGCGGCGGCAAGCCTGACGGGATCGATGCAGCCCTGCCCGGTACACGCCTGCTTGATCACCGGCGTGTCCAGCGAGATCCAGCGGATGCCATCAGCATTCGCAAGATGACGAATCACACCGGCCTGAAGCTTGGCCGAGAAGCCGTTGATGATCGGCAGATCGCGGACAATCGTGCCGCCCAGATTGGCCAGCAAGGCCTCGATCGACTGATCGTGGGTCTGCTTCTGGACAACCACGCTGATAACCGTGGAGGGCTGCTCAGCGGCGAGTTGGAGCAGCTGGGGGGCGGCGCGAGGTGTGAGGGCGGGGACACGCGGCGTGTCCAAGGCCAGCAGTGCGCCGCAGAGTGCGATCAGCGCGAGAGCTACAAAGAACCGATACCATTGAGTGGAACGTCGTGGTGGGTAAGGCATGGCGTTCATTTGACACCCCCTGTGTGGATGAGGCTCAGCCTGGCCGAGGTTACGGCGTTAAGGATGAGCAGGTTAGGTGGATGCTGAGGTCGCTGAAATAGGCAGCATAACACGCGCCCTACTCTATTGTACGCATCTTTAATAAACCAAAGCATACCTTGATAGGCAGGTTTAATGCAAAGATACTGCCCTCTCCTCACAGATGAATAAATTGTTATTTTCGCCTAAAGGTTCCTGCTAACGGCTGAGTCCCTGTGCCGATCTACACAGCCTCCAGACATCCCTACTGCCCGAGCAGCTGGCGCAGCAGATCGTCCTCGTCACCCTCGGGCGCGGCGGGCAGCGGCGCGGCGGGCGGCTCCGCGCGCGCGGCGCGGCGCTGGTAGTCCACCCCGGCGGCGAAACGCTCGTGGGCGGTGCGCTTGGGTCGGTAGCCGCGCCGGGTGCCGCGCCGCTGGTAGGAGCGCCAGTCGGCCACGGCGAAGGCCACCAGGACGCCCATCGTCACCAGCAGGGCGATGATCATCAGGGCCGGCAGCCACCCGCCCAGTCCGCCGGTGAACTGGGCCAGGGGCGCCATCAGCTCGGAGGGGACGGCCGCCCCGCCGACGGTGGCCCGCTGGAGGGCCTGCTGGCCGGACTCGGCCGTGGGCGCGGCGGCCGGCGCGGCCAGCCCGCAGACGACGTCGATGCCGGGGTACTCGCGGCCGAGCAGGCCGAGCTGCACCTGGCCAGCCACCCCCGGCGCCAGCTCGAACCGGGCCCGCTCGAAGTACTGCGCTGTCCGCGGCGCGCCCGCGTCGTCGGACTCCTCGATCGGCCCACTGATTGGGTAGCCAAACACCGGTAGCCCCCCATTCGTTTCATAGAAGACGCGGAAGCGCGGGTCGGCAAAGGTGTCGGGCGCGGCCAGGTCGGTGCGGCGGGTCAGCGGCGCGTCGGGGTAGCGCCGGGCGAACACCTCCGCGCCCACCTGGGTGCCGGCCACCCGGAAGGGCCAGTCGGCCTCGGGGTGCAGCTCAAGCCGCTGGCGCTCGGTGTAGAGCACCTGCGTCGGCGTCGCGCAGTCGCCGGCCAGCTCCTCGCGGGCCGGGCCGAGCGGCAGCCCCAGCACGGCCAGGGCGCCGCCGCCCAGGCTGCGATAGTGCTGGGCGAAGTCGCCGGCGATCGGCGTGTCCGGCGCCTCGGCGAAGGTCAGGCTCGGGCAGACCGAGACCCGCCCGCCGGGGGGCGGGTCGGCCGGCAGCTGGCGCAGGCCCTCGGGGTCGCGCATCATCTGGCGCACGTGGGCGATCACCGCCGGCTCTGCGCCGGGCGGGATGGGCGCGGGGCGGGTGTCGCCGTCCACGTGGATCGTCGGCAGGTAGCGGTAGCCCGTCACCCGCACGGCGCCGTCGGCGGCGCGGGAGAGACCCACGTAGAAGATCACCGAGGTGGCGCTGAAGGACTGGGCCTGGAATGCGCCCTGGGAGGCCAGGAAGTTGGCCAGCGAGTAGATCACCAGGGCCTTGCGCCCGCCCACATCGAGGATATCGACCGGCTGGAGCGTGTGGGGCTGCGCGCCGAGGATCACATCTGCGCCGGCCTCGGCCAGCTGGCGGGCCATATCGACCTGGCTCGGCTCCGGGTAGAACACGTACTCCTGGCCCCAGTGGGCCGCCACGACCACCAGGTCGGTCTCGCGCCGCGCCAGGGCCACGGCGTCGAGGATCTCCTGGCGCAGCGCGCCGCCCTGGCCGATGTCGTCGCTGGTGAGCAGCCGGTTCACCTGGCCGCTCGGGTCGGGGATGCCGTTGGTGCCCCAGGTGGCCGAGATGAAGCCGATGGTGATGCTGGCGCCGCCCCGGCTGAGCGTGATCGGCAGGTAGGGCGGACGATCCTCGGCGTCGCTGCGCACCGCGCCGTGCTGCTGGATGCCGCTCTCGGCGAGGACGCTCAGGGTCGCGTCGAGCCCCTCTGGCCCCTTGTCGAGGATGTGGTTGTTGGCCGTGGAGACTAGGCCGACCCCGGCGTTCTTCAGGGCCGCAGCGAGGGCCGGGCTGTAGTTGAAGCTAGGGTAGCCGCTGATGCCCGCCCCGGCCAGCATGGCCCCGTCGAAGTTCGTGTAGGCCAGGTCGGCGGCCTGGAGGAAGGGCCGCACCCCATCGAAGAGCACATCGTAGCCCTGGGCCTCGCCCACGGCCTGGATGTTCTCGTGCGGGAAGGTGTCGCCCGTCGCGGCGAGGGTGAACTCCGCCCCGTCGCCGGCGCCGCACATGTTGGCCGCCGGCAGCGGCCCCTCCAGCCCGCCCGCGCCCTGGGCGGCGGCGGGCGCGGGCCACGCGGCGATAAGCGCGGATATGGCGAGGGTCGCGACGATCATCCGGCGCAGCATAGGCAGTCCTTTGGATCACGAAGGACACGAAATGGGACGGAAGACACGAACGCGAACGGGCGCACAGTATAGCACTTTCGTGCTATATTACCATATAGTCGCATAATACGTGTACAATACCGCACAACAAAGCATTCAACATTCAACATTCAAATGCTCACCCAGCGCAACCTAGCCCTGGCCCTGCTCGTGGCAATCGCCGCCGCCCTCCTCGCCGTGCAGGTGGGTCAGGCCAGGCCCGCCGTGCTCTCGCGCTGGGGCGAGGCCGTGGCCGACCAGGCGTCGGCCGGGCTGGCCGGGAAGGCCGATCTGCTGGCGGGCATGGCACTGCCGGCGCCGGCCCGCCCCGCCGTGGCCGGGCTGGATGCCTTCAACGGGGGGAGCGCCCTGCGGGACTCCGCCGCCGACGGGGCCGTGCAGTCCTTCCGCCGCGCCCTGCCCGGCGGCGGCACCCTGGACTATGTGGTGGTGCGTCTGGTCGCGGGCGTCCACGTCGGGGTGATCAGCGCCGACGGGGCCACCCCGGACAGCGATGCGGCCGGCGACACGGTCTGGGCCGATGGCGGGCGACACCTGCAGCCCGTGGCCGAGATGGCCGCCGCGCCCTACGCCGCCCGCGAGGGGATGGAGCTCGTCTTCGCGATGGCCTTCGGCTTTCATGGCGACTCCCGAACCTCTGATGAGGGCAGCGTCGTGGTCGACGGGGTGGTCCACCGGGTCAACGCCGGGCGCTCGACCGTCTGCGTCACCCCCGACCGACGCGCCGTCATCGGCAGGTTCAACGCGTCCGACCTGGCTGGCTGCGCCCAGGCCGCCGGGGCCGGCCCGATCATCCTCTGGCAGAGCCGCGTCGCCAGCCTCGCCGCCGACCGACCCAGCGACGACATGCTCCCCTTCAACCCGCTCGGCGAGGACTTCAGCCAGATCGACTGGCGCAAGAAGATCTACGCCGGCCGCTACCCCAAGACGGCCATCGGCGTCGGCGAGCTCCCCGGCGGCGGGCACTTCCTGGTGCTCGCCACCGCCGAGGGCGCCCTCGGCGAGGAGATCGCCCGCGCCCTGCGCGAGATGGGCTGCTCTGACGCCCTCGGCGGCGACGATGACACCTCCACCCAGGCGGTCTGGCGCGGCCGGCCGGTCTGGGAGCGCCCCGGCCGCCCCGTCCCCGACGCCGTCGCCGTGTACGTCACGGCCCCGTAGGGGACGCCGGGCCATTCACCAGCTGACGAGCGAGCGCCTTCACCGCGCCCTGGTCCGCGAAGGTGGCGTAGGGGTCGTCGGCAAGAACCCCCTCGCTGACCATGGTCTCGTCCAGGGCGTAGCGCTCCACCGCGTCGGGCGAGACCCCGCGGAAGGCCCAGGCCAGCCCGAGCATCTGCTCCGGGCTCATGTCGGTCTGGATGTCGTCGCGCAGCGCGGCGGTCAGGTCTGAGATCATCTGCACCTGGGTCAGGATGTCGCGCTGGCGCACCTGGTCGAGGATGGACAGCAGCACCTGCTGCTGGCGGCGGTTGCGGGCGTAGGTGCTGTCCATGTGGCGGATGCGGGCGTAGATCAGGGCGGTCTCCCCGTCCATATGCTGCGGCCCAGGCGCGAACGAGGCCACCATATAGCCGTAGTCCATCGTCGGGTAGGCCGGGTCGTAGAGGGCCTCGGGCACGTCAATGTCCACCCCGCCGATCGCGTCGACGGCGGCGGTGAAGGCGTGGAAGTCGGTGCGCAGCACGTAGGTGATCGGGATGCCCAGGTACTCGCCCACGGTGCGCCGGGCCAGCTCCACGCCGCCGCCCAGGGCCGGGTAGAGGTCGCCGTACACCGTCGCCGCGTTGATGCGGGCCTGGCCGTAGCCGGGGATGGGCACGATCAGGTCGCGCGGCAGCGAGAGCATCGCCACCCGCTGCCGCTCCGGGTCGAGGTGGAGCACCACCACCGCGTCGGAGCGGGTCGTCCAGCTCTCGCCGGGCCGGCGGTCGCTGCCGAGCAGCAGGATGTTCAGCGCGCGGCCCGACACGGGGGCGACCGGCGCGGTGGGCATCAGGGTGGGCAGGCGCGGGGGCGCGCCCCCAACGACGCTCGGCAGCATGATCGGCGTCGGGCTCGGCACAAAGCCCACCGGCGCGCCGGCGATGGTCGGCGCGGCCGAGGGCGCGGGCGGCGGCGGCTCGGCGCCGGTGGCGGCGGTCGGGCCGGCGGCGGTACCGGTAGAGCCGCCCTGCCGGGGCATCTCCACGGCACCGGGCGTCGCCACAGCTGCGACGGCGGGCACGCGCAGGGCCGGGGTGGATGTCGGCCCCGTCGGCGCGGTGATCTGCATCGCGGCCACGTTCTGGCGGATGGTGTAGGCGGCGTAGGCCACCCGCCCGAAGGAGACGCCCACCAGCAGCGCCAGCAGCGCCAGCAGCGCCAGCAGCACGGCGCGCAGCCCAGGCCGCCGCAGGGTCGGCCTGGGCGCGGGCGACGGCCCAGCGAGCGCCGCCGGCGGCGCGCCGAGCAGATCGCCGAGCAGGGCCATATTCTCCCGCTCGATAGCGGCCCGGCACGGCGCGCAGCCCGTCAGATGAAAGCCCAATGCCACCTGCTGCTGGCTCTTCGCCCCTGGTCGCACCCCGGCCTTGATCAGCCGCCGTGCCTCGTCACAGCCTATCGACATAGATGGTACCCCCGGTGAGGTTGCGGAGACACCTGCAAAGAAGCAGGGCCGCGATCAGCGCATCAGGGCCGCCGCGACAGACCTGATGAGCGTCAGGACACTATACCATTCTCGCTCTGAATCTGGTATGATAGCTGCGGTTCTTTCCATGTTGTACCGTCCACACACCCCTTCTTCCGCCCCCATCGCAGTGTCTCCATCTGTATACGTGTGTGCAAAGGAGCAGAGTCTATGCGTCCATTTCGGTGGCTGCCTGTGCTGCTGGCCTCCGTTCTGCTGCTCGGGGTCGCGCCGGCCCTGGCCCAGGACTCGAAGACAACAACGAAGAATAATATTGTCACGGTTCAGCCGACCAGACGGGATGAGGATCTCCCGACCGTCCTCGGCGAGGAGGATGTCGCCAAGATCGACCGTCTCCAGAGCGACCTCGTCGTCACCGTGCCCTCAAGCCCGGTCAGCCCCGACGACCAAGTCGTCTTCGTCACCTCCGGCGACCAGCTGGGCTTCCTGAACATTAACGACGGGAGCACGGTCGAGCTGCCGGCCGATGACCTTGGCCCCTTCCTGCCGCTGCCGCTGCTCGGCATCTCACAGTTCACATGGCTCGACAACGAGACCCTCGGCACCCTGGCGCTGAACTTCGCCGCCACCACCCAAGACGAGACGCTGGTGCTGCTCGGGATCAACCGCGACACCCTTGAGCTCAGCGGCGACTATGTGACCATCCCCCAGGATCTCGGCATCGTCTCGGTCTCGCCCGACCTGATGCACTTCCTGGTGGTGCTCGTCCCGCCCGACGCGATGAGCTCCGGCGGCACCGCCGCGATGCTGAAGACGACGAAGGTGCAGATCGGCATGCCCCAGGTCGAGGTGGCCAGCCGCGCCGAGACGCCGCGACTGCCGCGGACCCTCCAGGCCCGCGCCGCCCAGGCCCGCACCCAGTTCGCCGGCCTGCTCGACCGCTTCAAGCTGATGCAGGACACGCCCCCGCTCGACACCAGCGTCACGGTGACAGAGAAGACCCTCGATATCCTCACCTACAACGCGCAGACCGGCGAGCGCAGCTATGTGACCACGGTGCCCGAGGCGACCGGCCTCTTCGGCGAGGCCTGGACGCCCGACTCCTCGCGCCTGGCGATCTCCTTCTACTCGCTGCGCCAGCCGGACGACCCGCGCCCGGTGTACGACGGAGCCCTGATCTCGGAGATCTTCTACCGCGACTCGACCGGGAACATCCCCCCGGCCGAGAACCCGCTGCTCCAGAACAACAACACCTACACGATCGATGTGAACAGCCACGAGGTGAAGATCCTGCGCGCGGCCGGGCCCGGCGCCCCGCCCATGCTCGCGGCCGAGGCCTGGTCGCCCGACGGCGCCACCCTGCTGGTGAAGGCCTTGTACCCGGCCAAGCTGAAGGGCCGCAGCTACCCGATCTACACGCCGCAGTTTAGCGAGCGGGCCTCCTACCGCTTCTACAACAGCGACATGCAGATGACCGGCGAGCTGAACACGAACATCCTCTCCTCCGGCTCTTTCAGCGAGGGCACGGCCCTCTTCGTCTCGCCGGACGAGGTGATCTTCCGCGGCGTCGTGGGCAGCGACCGCCACCCCTACTACTACAACCGCGTCTCCGGCGAGCTGCGCAACCTCGGTGATCGCGCCGGCCTGTTTGGGGCCTTCGTCAGCACCCACAGCTCGCGCCAGATCGTGCTGGTCTACCAGTCCTTCACCAGCCCGCCCGATGTCTACCGGCTCGGCTGGGACGGCAAGGGCTTCTCGCGGCTCACATGGATGAATGAGGAGCTGCGCCAGTACGCCAACCTGCGCCAGGACCCGGTCAGCTTCAAGCTGCGGAGCGGGGTGACGCGCGTCGGCACGCTCATCCAGCCAGCCGACGCGACCTTCCCGCCAAAGAATAAGCCGCTGATCGTCTGGCAGGAGGGCGGCCCTGGGCCGGCGATGTTCAACTCCTGGGCCACCAATGTCGAGAACCCCTACAGCCTGCTGCCCACCTTCGGCTTCCCGGTGCTGGTGGTGCCGCTGGCCGGCCGGCCCGGCTACACCCCGGCCAGCTTCAACTCCCTGGTCGATAATAGTAACTTCGGCCAGATCGACATCGACGAGCAGGCCGAGATCGTCGGCCAGATGGTCGCCCGCGGCTGGACGAACAAGGCCAAGGTCGGCATCGTCGGCTGCTCCTACGCCGGCTACTTCACCTGGCAGAGCGTCATCCGCCACCCCGACACCTACGCGGCCGCCAACCCGCAGTGCTCGCTGGTGGACCTGATCACCGAGTGGACCCGCGGCTACGACGCCCTGGCCCCCTACATGGAGGGCCTGCCGCCCTACAACAACAACGCCGAGTACCGCAACGACTCGCCGGCCTACAACGTGGCCAAGGTCAAGGCCGCGGTGCTCTCCTTCCAGGGCAGCGAGGACTTCCTGCCGGTGGTGCAGGGCGAGAACATGCACCTCCAGCTCTACAACGCCGGCAAGAATGCGAAGATGCTCAAGTTCATGGGCGAGGGCCACGGCCTGCAGGACCCGAAGAACCAGCTCTACGCCGCCCAGCAGCAGCTCGACTGGTTCAGGACCTACCTGAAGCCATAATCATCACTGAGGGGCTGAGGCACTGAGGCACTGAGCAAGCGGGGCGGGGCGACATTGTCGCCCCGCCCCGCTCTCGTCTCGGCGTCGATGACCAAGCCTCAGCGCATCAGTAGCTCAGCGCCTCAGTAGCTCAACGCCTCAGCGTCTCAGTGCCTCAGTGATGCTTTCTCCGCTCGGCGCGGTAGGTGCCGATGAAGACCACGGCCAGCAGCGGGATGAGGTAGGGCCAGATCTCGCGCTCGTCCTGGAGCTGCCGCCACACCGCGCGCAGCTGCACTAGCAGCGGGTAGCGCGCGAGCTGGGTCTCGACAATATTTGCGGCCTGCCGCTTCCAGATCGGATCCTGCGGATCCGGCTCGTCAGGCTCATTCCGGCGGCTGAACATAGAGTCTCCTTAATTGCGTCGCGCCTACGGGCGGGCATCGTAAGTATATGCTGCTGCAAGTACCACAGTACTATATGCGGGTTTGCACATGAGTCATATAGTACATGATAACGTCCACTTTACACAACCTCCCAGAAAGGAGACTCCTATGCGGCGGACGTTACGCCACCTACATCCTATCGCCGCAGCCGTTCATCGTTGGCTGGCCGCTCTGCGCTCTGCGCTCTACACAGTCGCGACGGGCCAGGGCCTTGTCGAGTACGGCCTGATCCTGGTGCTGATCATGGTCGTCTGCGTCGCGATCATCGGAATGGTCGGCCAGACGATCAGCCAGGTCTGGTACGACAGGCTGATCAACGGGTTCCCCCACTAGCTCTTATTCACCTCTTATTCCACCGCGCGGGCGGCCCTATGGGCCGCCCGCGCGGTTTTCGTCCCGCCCGGTGAGGGCGTGGGGCGGTGAAACCGCCCCACGCTGGCTTTATGTTGGGGTTGGGCGGCTTCGCCGCCCAACCCCAACATAAAGAAAGAATCCCTACCAGGGGCGGCGCGGGGCGGCGCGCAGGGTGCGCTCGGCGCGGTAGGTGACGAGGCCGGGCGGCCCGCCCACCACCTTGCGCACCAGCGCCCGCCGGCAGATGTCGATCTCGACCGCCGCCTCGCCGCCGGCCTGGCTGAAGTGGGCGGCCAGCCCCGCCGCCTCGGCCAGGGTCTGCTCGGGCACCTCGCGCCCGCCGCTGCGCACGATCACGTGGGCGCCGTGGATGGTGCGCGCGTGCAGCCAGATGTCGTCCGGCCGCCCGATGCGGAAGGTGACCTCCTCGTTCTGGCGGGCGCTGCGGCCCACGGCGATGCCAAAGCCGTCGCTTGAGACCAGCTGGATGGGGCGGGCCTTGCTGGCCTTGCGCCGCCGCTTGGCCGTGGCTGGGTCGGGGTGCTCGCGCAGGTAGCCCAGCTCCTCGGCCTCCAGGGCGATCTGCTCGATCTGGTCGTAGTCGTCGCCGCCGATCATCAGCAGGGCGGCCAGCTCCTCGACGCCGGCGACGCGGGCCGCGACGGCGGCCAGGCGCTCGGGCAGGCCGGCCAGGGCGCTCTTGGACTTGTCGTAGGCCTTGAATCGCTCCTGGGCCTGCTCGACCGGGCTGCGCCGCGGGTCGAGGGCGATGCTGCGCCCCTCCACCGTCAGCTCGGCCTGTCCGGGGCGCAGCTCGTGCATGAAGGCGAAGATCATCTCGCCCTCCCAGCGCAGCGCCTCCAGCTCGCCGGCCTTGCGCAGCTCGCCGCCGATCTGGTCGCGCTGGCGGGCCAGTCGCTCACGGGCCGCGCCGAGCTGCTGGGCCAGCGCGTCGCGGCGCTGGGTGTGGCCGGTCAGCTCCTCGCGGGCGGCGTAGAAGGCCTCCAGGGCCGCGCTGACGCTCTCCTGCGGGCGCACGTCGGGCAGGTGGCCCAGCAGGTAGGGCGCGTAGGCCGCAGGGCCGCCGGGGCCGGCCGCCAGCGACGGCTGCCATGGCGCGGTGAACAGCTCGCGCAGGCGGGCGGCCAGGCTGTACCAGGGCAGCGCCGCGTCCATGCGCGCCGTCGGCTGCCCCAGGGCGCGGAAGATCGCCTCGCGGGCCACCTGCGGCGAGACGCCCCGGTAGCTCGCCACGATCGCCTTGCCCAGGTCGCCCGAGAACAGCTCGGCCATCGCCGCCAGCCCCTCGCCCGTCGCCCGCGTCGGGTCGCGCTTCTCCTGGGCCGGCGGCAGCTCGTACACCTGGCGCGGCATGATCACCCGGTGGCTCATGCGCGGCGTCACCCGCTTCACGCTCTCCAGCACCAGGTTGTTGTCGTCCACCAGGATGATGTTGCTGCGCCGATCCATCGGCTCGATGATCAGGTCGCAGCGCAAGTAGGAGGCAGGAGGCAGGAGGGAGGAGGCAGGATCGACCTCCGAGAGATCCGCAACCCCATCGTCATCCTCAAAAATCTCCAATTCCTCGTCCAGATCCTCATCGCCATCTGCCATCTGCTCCCCGCCATCTGCCACCTGCCTCCCGCCACCTGCCGCCTGCCACCTGCTCTTGTTGCGAGTCTCCGCCCGTTTGGCTATACTAAGCAGAAGGATGCGCTCCAGGGCCGGCTGCTCCACGCCCACCACCTGGCCGCCGAGCAGATACTTGCGCATCAGCAGGAGCAGCGGGGTGTCCTGCTCAACCCCGCGGGTGAGCCGTGCGCGCACCAGGTGGACGCGGGCGAGCTGCGGGTGGGCCGAGGCGAGCAGCTGGTGGCGCTGCCCGCGGCTGTAGATCTCCAGGCCGATGCTGAGCGGCCCCGTCTGGAGCACCCGCTGGATGCGCCCGCCGAGGATCGTCTCGCGCAGCTCGTCGGCCACCGCCGCGATGGTCAGTGCGTCGAAGTACATGGCTACCCGTAAGGGCACCCCAATGTGGGCGCCCCCTACCATACTAAGGATCCTATGTCGAGGTCGCTCAATCCGCTGCTAGAGGGAAAGCCGCCCACGCCGCTGCTCGTCGTCATCTCGGGGCCGTCGGGCGTGGGCAAAGACTCGGTGCTGATGCGCATGCGCGAGCTGGGGTTCCCGTTCCACTTTGTGGTCACGGCCAACAGCCGGCCCAAGCGCCCCGGCGAGATCGACGGGTTCGACTACCACTTCGTGAGCGCCGAGCGCTTCGAGCAGATGATCCGCGACGACGAGCTGCTGGAGTGGGCCGATGTCTACGGACAGTATAAGGGCATCCCGAAGTTTGAGGTGCGCCAGGCCATGGAGAGCGGGCGCGACGTGATCCTGCGGATCAATGTGGACGGCGCCGCGACGGTGAAGCAGATCGCGCCCGAGGCGGTGTTCATCTTCCTGGCCCCGGCCTCGCTCGATGAGCTCAGGCGCCGCCTGACCCTGCGCCGCACCGAGAGCCCCGACGAGATCGAGGGCCGCCTGGCGCTCGCCGCCGAGGAGCTGGAGCAGGCCCGCCACTTCGACTACGTCGTGGTCAACCACGAGTCGCGGCTTGAGGAGGCGGCCGGGCAGATCCGCGCGATCATCACCGCCGAGAAGCTGCGGGTCTACCCGCGCCAGGTGCGGCTGTAATACCATTTCAGATTGCAGATTTTGGATTGCAGATTGCCGCGCTTGGTATAACCTGTATGTATTCGTGCGTGGCGGCTTCGCCGCCACGCACGAATACATACAGATCATGAAACGAAAGAGGCACCCCATGTCAATACAAGATCGGCTCGTCGCCGACATGAAAGACGCCATGCGCGCGGGCGACAAGGCCCGCGTCGTTGTGATCCGCACCACCCGCGCCGCCCTCCAGTCCGCCCAGCTAGAGGCGGCCAAGCAGCGCTACGACGCCGCCGCCCGCGCGATCGAGGCCCAGCACGCCCACGACGCCGAGGCCCGCGACGCCGCCCTGTCCGCGATCTCGGCCGACGCCCACGTCGCCCTCGACCAGGCGGCCGCCGAGGCGGTGATCGCCAAGGAGATCAAGCGCCGGCGCGACGCCGCCGAGATCTACCACAAGGCATCCCGCGAGGACCTGGCCGGCCAGGAGGAGGCCGAGGCGGCCATCCTGGAGGCCTACCTGCCCAGGCAGATGAGCGTCGAGGAGCTGCGCCCCGCCGTGGCAGATCTGATCGCCGAGCTCGGCCTCAGCGGCCCCTCCAGCATGGGCAAGCTCATGCCCGCCCTCATGGAGCGATTCAAGGGCCGCGCCGAGGGCCGCCTGCTCAGCCAGGTGGCACGTGAGTTGCTCGCAGGCAGCTAGGGGGCACTGCACCCGCGTGTGACCTCGCGCCGGCCGCGGAGCCGCACGCCTATCGCTCTCGTGGACACACCCCACGGCAGCGTATAACGAATGAACTCAACGCTGCGCCGCTGGCTCGCCAGCCTCCCATCTGTGCGTCCGCTCCGCCCGATCGTCGCCCTCTCCCGGCGCGCGCCGCTGGCGCTTGGCCTGGAGGGGCTCCTGCTTATGGTCGGGATCTGGGCCGCGCTCACCCTGAGCCTCCCCGGCGAGTACGGCCGCCTTGAGGTCGGGCAGCCCAGCCCGCAGAGCATCGTCGCCACCCACGACGCCACCTATGTCAGCGATGTGCTCACCGCCGAGCGCCAGGCCCAGGCCGAGAATAGCCCCGAGAACCTGGTCTACCTCTACGACCCGCAGATCCCGATCAAGCAGCGCACCGCCCTGAACGCGCTGCTCGACACGATCGGCAGCGTGCGCAGCGACCCCTCGCTCAGCCGGCTCGACCGGCTCGCCAAGCTCGCCGCCCTGCCGAACGCCTCGGTGAAGCTCACCGAGGAGCGCGCCGACCTCATCCTCACCCTCGACGACGATGGCTGGAATCTGCTGCGCCAGGAGATCAACAACCTCTACAACCGCGCCCTGAACCGCTACGACTACGCGATCGATGAGCAGGCCCTGATCGACCTCAACGAGCGCTGGCTCAGCTACTGGCTCGCCACCACCAGCCTCTCGCCCACCCAGCGCGACCTGGCCCTCTTCTTCACCCAGTCCTTCCTCCTGGTCAACCGCACCCTCGATGAGCAGGCCACCGCCGCCCGCCGCCAGAGCGCCCACGACAAGGTGCCGCCCCAGCAGGTGCGCGTCCTCGCCGGCGAGAGCATCGTGCGCGTCGGCGAGATCGTCCGCCCCGAGACGATCGAGAAGCTTCAGCAGACCGGCGCGATGCCGCTGGCCCTGAGCTGGCTGGGCATCGCCGGGCGCGGCCTGATCGCCGCCCTGCTGGCCGCCGGCTTTATTGGCTATAGCATGGCCTTCCAGCGCGACCTGGCCGTCCGCCCGCGATCGCTCCTTGTGGTCGTCTGCCTGATCGACTCGGCCCTGATCGCCACCCGGATCATCCTGCCCCTCGCCGGCGAGAACGCCTACCTCTGGCCGCTGGCCAGCCTGGCGATCATCCTCGCCGTGGTCTTCAACGGTCGCCTCGGGCTGGCCGTCTCGGCCCTGCTCTGCCTCACCCTCGGCGTCATGCAGGATAACGCCCTGCCCCTGGCGATCACGCTGCTCGCCAGCTGCACCGTGGCGATCTTCATCGTCCGCAACGCCGAGCACATGATCTCGTTTGTGCTCGCCGGCGTCGGCGTCGGCGTGACGGTGGCGGTCGCCCAGGTGGCCTTCTGGCTGATGGACCAGCCGACGATCCGGCCGGGCGACCTGAGCGCGCTGGCGATCAGCATATCGCTCTTCGCCGCCATGAACGGCGCCCTCTCCACCATCCTCTCGCTCGGCGTGTTCAACCTGGTGAGCCGCGCCGCCGGCCAGGTGACGCCGCTCCAGCTTATGGAGCTGGCCCACCCCTCGCGCCCGCTGCTGCGCAAGCTCATCCGCGAGGCCCCCGGCACCTACTACCACAGCGTGGCCGTCGGCAACCTGGCCGAGGCCGCCGCCGAGGCGATCAGCGCCGACGCCCTGCTGCTGCGCGTGGCCGCCTACTACCACGATATCGGCAAGACCATCCGGCCCTACTTCTTCACCGATAACCAGATGGGCCGCGAGAATGTCCACAACGACCTGGACCCGCAGACGAGCGCCCAGATCATCGTCGACCACGTCCGCGAGGGCGTGAAGATGGCGAAGGCCGCCGGCCTGCCCCAGCAGATCATCGACTTCATCGCCACCCACCACGGCACCGGGCTCATCCGCCACTTCTACCAGCAGGCACTCCAGCTCCAGGACACGGTCGACCAGCGCGACTTCCGCTACCCCGGCCCGCGCCCGCAGACCCGCGAGCAGGGCATCCTCATGCTGGCCGACTCGGTGGAGGCCACGGTGCGCTCCAAGGCCCAGAACGGCAAGCTCCTCGCCTCCGGGTCCCACGGCGACACGCCCGCCGGCGGCGCGAGCAACGGCGCCCAGGCCCTCGACGAGCTCGTCCAGTCGATCATCAACGCCCGCGTCCGCGAGGGCGAGCTCGATGAGTCGCCCCTGACGATGCGCGAGCTCTCGCTGATCAAGCAGGCTTTTGTGACCAGCCTGCAGAGCATCTACCACCCGCGGGTGGACTACGCGCCGCCGGTGATGCGGTAGTTCAGAGGGGACAGGGGACAGGGGACAGGGGACAGGATTCGCACCATTTGCACTCACATAACCGCTAGATTTAGATGCTGAACTGTCCCCTGTCCCCTGTCCCCTGTCCCCTACAAAGGAGCATATGGACGCCGACGAGTACCAGCGCCTAGCCCTGCGCACCGAGGCCCCCGGCCGCCCGCGCCGCGAACGCCTGCTCAACGCCGCCCTCGGCCTCTGCGGCGAGGCCGGCGAGTTCGCCGACACCCTGAAGAAGGCCGAGTTTCACGGCCACACGCTCGATGAGGCCGAGCTGCGCAAGGAGCTCGGCGACGTGCTCTGGTACGCCGCCCTCGCATGCGACGCCCTCGGCGTGGGCTTGGGCGAGGTGATGGGTCAGAATATCGAGAAGCTGCGCCGCCGCTACCCCGACGGGTTCTCCAGCGAGCGGAGCCAGAATCGAAAGGCTGAGGGCTGAGGGCTGAGGGCTGAAGCTCAGCCTTCAGCCCTCAGCCCTCAGCCATAGGATTATGGAACGCACCGCCACGATCAGCCGCACCACCGGCGAGACCGCGATCAGCCTGAGCCTGCGCATCGACGGCGCGGGCCGGGCCGATGTCCACACCGGCGTCGGATTCCTCGACCACATGCTGACCCTCTGGGCGAAGCATGGCATGTTCGACCTGGAGGTGCGGGCGCAGGGCGACCTGCACATCGACGAGCACCACACCGCCGAGGATACCTGCATCTGCCTCGGCCAGGCTATCGACGCGGCCCTCGGCGAGCGCCGCGGGATCGTCCGCACCGCCCACAGCTTCGTCCCGATGGACGAGGCGCTGGCCCTGGTGGCGGTGGATCTCGGCGGCCGGCCCTACTGCGTGGTTCAGGCCGACTTCGTGACCCCGCGGGTCGGCCAGCTCGGCACCGACCTGATCTTCCACCTGCTGGAGAGCGTGGCCACGCACGGGCGGCTGAACCTGCACGCCCAGGTGCTCTACGGCCGCAACGACCACCACAAGGTCGAGGCGATCTTTAAGGCCTTCGGCCGCGCCTTCGACGCCGCGACCCGCCTCGACCCCCGCCTCGACGGGGCGGTGCCGAGTACGAAAGGGGTGCTGTGATGGTGTTCGCCCTCGTGGTGGCCCTGAGCTTCGGGCCGGCCCTGCTCTACGCGTCGGTCGTCTACTGGCTCGACCGCTTCGAGAAGGAGCCGCTGCGCCTGCTCATCGGCGCCTTCCTCTGGGGCGCGATCATCGCCACCGTCGGCGCGATCATCGCCACCAACGTGCTCCAGATCAGCCTGGAGATCATCACCAGGAACCCGGCCCTGGCCGAGCTCACCGGCACCACCCTGATCGCGCCGCTCGTCGAGGAGAGCCTGAAGGGCGCGGCGGTGCTGCTGATCTTCCTGATCTTCCCCCACGAGTTCGACTCGGTGCTCGACGGGATCGTCTACGCGGCGATCACCGCCCTCGGCTTCGCCGCCACCGAGAATGTGCTCTACCTCTACTTCCAGGGCTACGCCACCGATGGCGCATCCGGCCTGGCGGTGCTGTTTGTGCTGCGGGTGCTGCTGGGCGGCTGGGGCCACGCCGTCTACACCTCGTTCATCGGGATCGGCCTGGCCGTCGCGCGGCTGCGGCGCGGCTGGGCGATCAAGATCATCGCGCCGGTGCTCGGCTGGTGCGTCGCCGTCTTCCTGCACGCCCTGCACAACACTATGGCCACCATCCTCGGGTCGAGCCTCGGGCTCGGCGGCCTGCTGGCCACCCTGCTGGTCGACTGGACGGGCTGGGCGATGGCGCTCGGCCTGGTGATCTGGGCGATCTTCCGCGAGCGGCGCTGGATGCTCACCTACCTGCGCGAGGAGGTTGAGCTGGGGGTGATCAGCGCAGAGCAGTACCGCACGGCCTGCTCGATCCGCGCGCAGCTCACGGCCCGCGCCCGCAGCCGGGCCTCCCGCCTGTTCTACGCCGCCTGCGCCGAGCTGGCCCAGAAGAAGCATCATCTGGCCACCCTCGGCGAGGAGCGCGGCAACACCGCCCGCGTGATGGCGCTGCGGGCCGGCCTGGCCAGCCAGTCGGCGCTGGTGTAAAAAACCTCAAGGTGTTGCAAAAACGCGCCAGCGAAGCTGGCGCGTTTTTGCAACACCTTGAGGGATTCTAGGGGCGCAGCGAACCGCTCACGCGGCCAGTTCACCCCTTGTGTGGGCCGCCATCAGCCGGCGCGTCTTCTGACAGACCCGCTCGTAGAGGTTGGCGGCGAGGCGCTGCTCGATCAGCGCGCGCCGGCGCTCGGCCTCACAGTGCTCGCTCCACTCGATCGCGGCGGACAGGCGGTCGCCCGCCTCGCGCAGCTGCGCCAGGCTCTCCTCGGCGAACGGCGGCCGCGGGCGGAGCAGGGCCAGCGACGCCTCCAGCCGGCGCATGTCGGACAGCAGATTGCCGGCCGTCAGCGCGCTGGCCGGCTGCGAGGGGGCAACCAGCTGGAGATAGAGGGCGTCGTTGCCGAAGTAGCTGGAGATCTGTTGCTGAATGGCGATGTAGGCGCGCTGGCCGATCACCTCGGCGCGCCAGCGCTGCGAGAGCGCCTGCCGCCACTCGGCCAGGGACTGCTCGCCGAGCGCGTCCTGCTCCTCAAGGGCGCTGCGGAGTGCCCGGTGCCTGGCCAGCTCTTCATCGGCGAAGGGAAGCTCAGATCGCCGCATCTCAAGCATCGTGATGAGCTGCGCTACAGCGTCGTGGCTGGTGGTTTCGCGGGGGGGCTGAGTCACGACAGGTCCTTTCGACGTAGATATCAGGTTGCGCCTGTCTTTACCATAGTACGTATCGTGCCCTGTCGCGTCCATAGTACTTCTGTAGCGATCTGCGGGGTGACTTACGACGGCCTGTCGTAGGCCTCATGTGCTACAATACCTGTTGCATCCTGCGCTCCTTTCGTATCGTCATAGCCGTCGGCAGATATGCAGCTTCGAAGGAGGTTCCCGATGGGTTTTCTCGATCAGATCAGCAAGACCCTCACCCAGGGTGTGGATCGGGCAAAGTTTGAGGCCGATAAGTTTCAGAAGACGACGCGACTCCAGGGCGAGGTGAACGAGTTCCGCCGCCAGGTTGACATGAAGCTGATGGAGCTTGGCCAGCGGGCCTACGACCTCCAGCGCGCGGGGCAGATCAGCGCGCCCTCGATCACCGAGCTTGCCGCTGCCGTCGACCAGCTGCGCTCGACGCTGGTGATGAAGGAGGAGGAGCTGAAGGTGTCGCAGAACGATGTGTTTGAGGAGCCGATGACGCCGGCGGGGGTCGCGCCCTCGCAGCAGGTGCCGATCGCGTACGATACGCCGCCCGCCGCGCCGCCCGCCGCGCCGCCCGCCGCCGGCCTGAAGGCATGCGCGAGCTGCGGGTTCCAGATGCCGGCCACCGCGATGTTCTGCCCCAGCTGCGGCACGCGCACCGCCTAGCGCGCTCAGCGCGGGAGACGGTGTCACCCTGGAGACGCACGACGACCGAGCACAGCGCGCTGTGCTCGGTTGTCGTGCGTCAAAACCCAGACGCTAGGTACGCGCTGGCCTCGGGGCGGCCAGCAGATCGCTGCCCATCACCTCTTGCGGCGTGCGCGCCGTACGCACCCCGGCCATATTGATGCCGAGCTGAGTCATCGTCGCCGCCACCGAGGCGGAGATCCCGGTGACCGTCACCTCACAGCCGAGCAGACGCACCGCCTGGATGGCCCGCAGGAGCGACTGCGCCACAGCGGTGTCAACCGTCTGCACCCCAGCGATATCGAGAATAACCAGGTGCGCGCCCTGGGTGCTGACATCATTCAGCAGACGCCGTGTGAGATCCCCTGCACGCCTACTGTCGAGATGGCCGACGATCGGGGCGAGCAGCACCCCGTCGGCGAGCGAGACGGCCGGCGTCTCCAGCGTATTCACCAGGTCGAACAGCTGGCGCTGCTGCGCGTTCTGCGCCTCTAGCTCCTGCGCCTTCTGGGAAAGCTCGTGGGCCTGGGCCTCGCTGCGCGAGAGAGCCTGGCGGGCAAGATCTGCGCTCTCCTCAGCCTCCAGCTGCGCGGTATTCGTGACCATGCGGGCGAGCAGCATGCCGCCGACGGACATGGCGTAGAGCAGGATCGCCACCGGCTCAGCGTAGATACCCTGGCCGCCGGCGCGTATGATCAGCATCACCAGCAGCCCCAGCGCGCTGCCCACCACCCAGAGCGGGCCGGCGACGATCAGGGCCAGCACCGGCGGCAGAAATGCGGCCGTGTTGAACTGGTCGGTGAGAAAGACGCCGTCGGTCGTCAGCCCGATCAGCACGGTGATCACGATGAGCGTAGCGTAGCGCGCTTGCCCCCAGCCGCGCCAGTAGGCGATCAGCAGACCGATCAGCACCGGCAGCCCCACGATCATGCCAATAATCGTGAGCAGCGTGTCGGGCACAACGAGCTGATACAGGAGCGCGAGGAGTGTGCCGACGATCAGGATGCCAAGCAATGCGAGCACGACTTGTCGCTGTGAGACCTTCATAACTCCTCGCCGTTGCCGTTGGCAGGGTATCAGCCCCCGCGCGCGCCGGCCTATCCCCAGGATCTGCCCGCGCTCCCAGATATGCCACTCCGCATCGATCTCCGCGTAGCGCCCGCTCTTATAACGTTATTTTAGCATAATCATAGTGTATAACCACGGCGTACACAGCCGAGCATCGCGCTCAGGTAGAGGGCGCGGGCGATCCGGCGCGGGCGATAGAGCTCCTTGCCGATCCAGCACTCGCCGGGGGGGTCGATAAAAGGGTGGTAGTTGATCTGGAGCCAGCGGCTGGCGCGCAGCAGTGCAGGCTTAGCGCTATCATCGAGAAGGTTGTGTCGATCCATGTCGAGCAGCGCGATCGTGATGTAGGCGGTCTCCTCGTCGCTTGCTGCGTGTACCCCCCAGCTGCCATCGGAGTGCTGATGATCCAAAAGTGCGGGAAGGGCCATATGCGCCTCCTCGTAACGTCCGGCCGCCAGCAGCGCGCTGATCGTATGCCCGGTGATGTAGGTCCACGAGGTGTGCCACTTATCGCCCATCCAGATGCCATCGGCCGTGCGCTGGTCGCAGAGATAGTTCAGGAGCGGGTGCGGGTCGCCGCCAAGGATGGCCAGGGCGTGAGCGGCGTGGGCCGTGGCCGAGAGCGAGTGCTGCAGCTCCTGGCGGTAGGTCAGGCAGCGGCCACCGACGATATAGCGCTGCAGGACGGCGCTGTCGGGGCAGTAGCCGCCTGCCCTCGTAATGGCGAGGCTCATCGCCGTAATGTCGCCATCGGCGGTGAACCAGTCGCTGATGCCCTGGCCCTCGGGGCGCAGGCTGCGCCAGAGGTCGGCGATCTGTTCGCTAAGCGGGGTGTGCAGGGCGGGCTCGTCGAACAGGCCGCCCAGAAACAGGCCAAATAGGCTGACGACCTGTTCGTTGCGCGGGTAGGGCCACACGACGGGGACGATCCCTGGGATACTCAGGCCCGTTGCCGCTTCCGCACGCACCAAAAAGGCATGGGCGGCAGCGCGCTGTGGGGCGAGGTGGGGATCATCGGTGGCGGCGGCGATCCAGGCGGCGGTGGCGGCCGGGCTGTGGCCCACCCCGCCCGATTCGTCGAGCATTCCTATGTCGGGCTTTGTGCCCCACGCCTCCCAGGAATGGCTCGCCGTGGTGCCGCCCTGGGGGTTCAGCTGGGCAATCAGCTTGGCGCGGCGCGCGCCAATGTTGCGGAGTGGCGTGTAGACGGATGCTGACGATATCTCAAGGCCAACGCTGGCAGCCTCCTGAAGAAGCTTTGGCAGGATCATCTCGGTGGCGATGGGGATATCATTCGGGACCTCGCCGCTCCAGTGGTGCGCCTGAAGGCGAATGAAGGCCAGCCCGTGCTGGATCGCGTTGCGGGCGTCGCGCCGCGTGCAGTGGGTGTTGAGGGCCAAGATGGCCGCCAGCGTCGGCACATCGCGGGCCATGGGCATCGCCGGCGAGCCCCATCCCCCATCTGCGTGCTGCTGGGAGAGCAGCCAGTCGATGGCCGGCCAGACCCCCTCTTCCGGAGGGCTATGACGGATGACCTGGGCGGTGTCGTAGATCGCCGGGCTGGTCAGCCCGCCATCTGCCCCCAGATCTGCGATCAGGTAACGAAGATCGGTGAGGATGATCTCGGTCAAGGCATCCATTGTCACCTCCAGCGTCATTGTGATGTGAGCTGAGCCTGGCTGTCAGACGGGCGAATAATAGAAGAAGCTGCCTGCAGTAATGTGCAGGCAGCTCTGCGATGAGTTCTGGCATCGTGGCCTTGGTCGTGTAGGCGGCGGAGCCAGACGATATGACTATATTCTATAGTACTATAATTAGTAGTACTATGTTATTACGATTTTTTAACCCTCGGGTATACAAACTGTTCCTCTCACGCGGCTAGCGCCTGGCCACCGTAGCGAGCAGCGCATCGTAGCGCGGGGCGAGGGCGGGCCATGCGTAGGGCACGGCCAGGGCCCGCCAGGTGTCGCGGCCGGCGCCGGCGCGGGCCAGGGCGGCCGCGAGCAGGTCGGCCATACCGCCCGCGTCGTCGTAGAGGTGATCGGCGTGAAGCGGCGCGGGGATGAGGTCGGGGTAGTTCAGCCGGCGCGGCAGGATGGGCGCGCAGCCGCAGAACATGGCCTCCACCACGCCGATGCCGAAGAACTCCTGGATGGCGGTGCTGACCAGCACATCGGCGCGGCGCAGGAGCCGGGCGTAGGCCTGGCGGCTCGCGGCGTAGCCCCAGTGAATGCTGCGGGCGGCCCAGCGCGCGCGGGCCTCGGCGAAGGCGGGCGCGTTCGGGTCGATATGCTCGCCGGCGACGATCAGGCGGAAGTCGGCCCCGCGCCGCTCCAGCGCATCCAGCCCGGCGAAGAACGCCTCGGGCTGCTTGTCGTACTCCCAGCGCGAGCTCCAGAGGATCACCGGCGGCCCGCCGTCGCCCTCCGGCGGCCCCTCCAGCCCGGCCAGATCCACCCCCGGCGGCAACACATGGGCCTTCGCGGCGACCTCGGCCACCGTCTGGAGCTCCTGGTAGTCGTGGTAGCGGCCGAGCAGATCGGGCAGGGCCGCCAGGAAGGCGCGCCGGTGGAATGCCGAGTTGAAGATCACCGCGTCGGCGGCCAGGGCCGAGGTGTAGTTGACCCAGGCGAGGCTAAGGTCGCGCTTGCGGCCCGGCGGCAGCGGGTAGGTGAGCTGGTTCTCGTGGAAGTAGATGGCGGCGGGCACGCCGGCGAGCTGATCCGCCGTGAGGGCGCGGAAGGTGGCCAGGTCGAGCATATCGCTGGCGACGATCAGGTCGGGCCGCGCGCCGAGCTCGCGGGCGAGGCGGGCCAGGCTCACCGCGCCGCCGCGCATGCGCCAGCGCCAGCCGCCGTCGATCGGCAGGCTGAGCAGCGTCACCTGATGCAGGCTGTGGGCGGCGTAGCCGGCGGACACCGCCGCGTGCGAGCCGCCGTGGAATGGGTCGAGCCAGAGGATGTGCATGGCGTTAGGGTACAGGGCACAGCGTACAGGGTACAGCGAGGAGCGCATCGGCATTTGCCAGAACCGCGCTGCGATTGTACCATCCCTACACAGATTGCAGATTGCAGATTGCAGATTGCAGAATAAGCCGAAGGAGGCCTCGATGACCGTAGGTACACAGGCGTACCAGCACATCCTGGTGGAGCGCGAGGGCCGGCTGGCCCTCGTGACGATGAACCGGCCGCAGCGGCGCAACGCCCTCTCGCTTGAGCACATGCAGGAGCTGCTGGCCTGCTTCAGGGCGATCGGCGCGGACCTGGGCGTGGGCGCGGTGATCCTCAGCGGCAACGGCCCGGCCTTCTGCGCCGGCCACGACCTGAGCGAGATGACGGGGCAGGAGCCCGAGTTCTACAGCCAGCTGTTCGGGGTCTGCACCGAGCTGATGGAGACGATCCAGTCCATCCCGCAGCCGGTGATCGCCCAGGTACACGGCGTGGCCACGGCGGCGGGCTGCCAGCTGGTCGCCACCTGCGACATGGTGGTCGCCGCGGGGAGCGCGCGATTCGCCACGCCGGGGGTGAAGATCGGGCTGTTCTGCTCGACGCCGATGGTGGCGCTGAGCCGGGCGGTGCCGGCGAAGCTGGCCCTGGAGATGCTGCTCACCGGCGAGCTGATCTCGGCCGAGGCGGCCCGCGAGGCCGGCCTGGTAAACCGGGTGGTCGCCGCCGACGAGCTGGTGTCGACCACGCACGCCCTGGCCGAGAAGATCCTCTCCGCGAGCGCCACGGTGGTGGGGCTGGGCAAGCAGGCGTTCTACCGCCAGCTGAGCATGCCGCAGCACGAGGCCTACGCCTACACCAGGGACGTGATGGCGTCCAACGCCAGCCTCGCCGACGCGCAGGAGGGGATCTGCGCCTTCCTGGAGAAGCGCCCGCCCCAGTGGACATGATCTTGCTGACCTGATTCTTGCTGTGGTGGTCGTGATCTTGCTATGGCTGGGTATGGGCGAAATCGCCCGTGCCCAGCCATGATGATTCTTGTGGGAGATGAAGCTGCCCTTGCATCCCTGTATACAGATGCGTAGGAGAGGCGGGACTATCTTCTCACTTCATAATCAGCTGCCGTGTGCATATACTGGTTAATGGGTTTTAATAACTGAGGAGGAAGGCCGCATGTCACTCGCCACCCCATCCAGGCGCCTGCTCGCTGCGCTGCTATTCATTGCCGCCGTCATCGTCGTCCCCGCACTGATAACGCCCGCCCGAGGCGCCGAGCCCGGCGCCGCAATCATCACCTTTAGCGGCACCCTCGACGCTGGCGTGCCCAGCCGTACGGTGCCGCTCTCTGAGAGCGGCCCGACGAACCTGCGCCTCGCGGTGAGCGGCGGGGTCGCCAGCGACACCGTCACGCTAACGCTGCTCGACTCGTCCGCCAAGTCGCTGAAGAGCTGGGTCGCCCGCAGTGGCGAGACGATCTGGGGATTCGCGAGCCTACCGGCCGGGGCGAGTCTGCGCGTGCAGACGAGCGGGGCGAGCCTGAGCTTCGACCTGAGCGCCTACGCGCGGGGCACCGTCGCGGCACCCAGCGCCGCGTCGGACAGCTGGTCTGGCGTGGTGATCGGGGCTGCCGCGCAGACCAGCAGCTCGGACGGGCAGTTTGTCGCCCCGGCGGCGGGGCTCTACACATTCACCCTGGGCGCAGACAGCGGCGCCTACCAGCTGGTGATCGATGGGGACTACCTGCGCAAGACGGTGGTGAGCGGCAGCCTGCCGAGCGCCAGCGATAGCACCTACTACCTGTCGGCGGGCAACCACAGCTTCCAGATCGTCTCCGACTCAAGCGCCGGCGTGTCCACCAGATGGAGCGTGCAGATGGTCGCCGCAGGCGCGATCGATAGCCTCCCCTCCACAGAGAGCGCCTCGATGCTCGGCGGCAGCACCGGCGACGGCGCCTTCGTCGAGGAGTGGGTGCCCATCCAGACCGCCGCCGCCCACACGGTGAATATCCGCATCGCCGCCATCGGCGCGGCGATCGACACCTTCCAGGTCGAGCTCTACACCGGCGGCGCGAAGGTGCTCACCAGCAGCGATGTCGCCGGCGGCGAGGTGGTCTGGGTGAGCAGCGCCCTCGGGGCCGGGGCGAACGCGCTGCACATCGTCACGAAGGCGGGCAATAGCGCGCCGCTGGGCTATAGCCTGACGGTGAGCGACCTCTTCACGCCCAAGCTGAGCTGGAGTGGCATCTCCTTCGGCTCCAGCCAGACCAGATCGACGGCGCGGGCATCCTTCGCCACCGCCGGGCTCTACACCTTCACGCTCGGCGCGGAGAGCGGCCGCTATCAGATCAGCCTCAACGACACGTACCTTCGCAAGGTGGTGACGACGGCGGGGGTGACGTTCAGCGCCTATGTGCCGGCGGGCACCCACACGCTCGAGATCACGCAGGAGGGCGCGGGGAGCACCGCTTGGAGCGTGACGATCGAGGCGGCGAAGGCAGCGGTCGACACGCTGCCCTACGCGCGATCCGGGGCGCTCTTGGGCGGGGCTGGCAACGACTTTGGCGACGAGAGCCTGCCCATTCAGCTCGCCGCCACGACCCCGATCAACATCCGGGTCACCGCCACCGACGGCGGCCCCAACGACTCGCTGCGGGTCGAAATCTTTGAGGCCGACGCCGCCACGCCGAGCTTCAGCGCGGCCGCCGTCTATAAGGGCGAGGTGCTCTGGGCGACGAGCAGCCTCCCCGAGGGCACCAGCCTGCTGCGGGTGAGCGCGGCCGCCGGCAATAGCGCGCCGATGAGCTACGCGGTGGAGATCTCGGGCGTGGGGACGATCCCGCTCACCTGGAGCGGCGTGGCCCGCGGGGAGGGGATCAACTCGGCGATCACGCTGACCGCGCCGGAGGACGGGGTCTATACGGTAACGCTCACCCTGGCCTCCGGCAACGGCCAGGTGATCATCGACGGCGGCACGCCGCAGACAAAGGCGGCGGCCAGGGTGAATAGCGCCAACCTGACTCTCCGCGTCCCGCTGCGCGCGGGGCCACACCACTTCGCGTTTATCCAGGACACGACCCAGGTCAGCACCAGCTGGCAGATCGCCACCAGCCTGCTCCAGAAGGCTGTGCCGCTGAGCATCACGGCGATCATGCCGCCGCAGCTCAGCTACGGCACCGGCGGCACTATGACGATCAGCGGGGCCGGCTTTGAGAGCGGGACGGTCGTCACGGTGCTTGACAGCGCCAAGAAGACCGTATCGTCAAGCGCGGTCGTGGTGAGCGGCACGGAGATTATGCTCACGCTGCCCGCCACGACGCCGCCCGGCACCTACAGCCTGAGCCTGACGAACCCGAACGGCGATGCGCTGAGCATGAATTCGGCCCTGAGCGTCGGCCTGCTGCGCACCTTCATGCCACTCGTCTATCGCTAGGAGGGGCGCTGGGGGGCGCAGCATGCTGCGCCCCCCTACTCGGCGCGCTTAATATGCTCGATCACGCCCGGGGCGCCGAGGCGCAGCTCAAGGCCAAGGAGCCGCTCGAGGGCGGGGCGGTAGGGGTGCGGCGCGTTGAGCATACGCTGGGCGGCCAGGTCGCAGCCGATCCAGCGCAGGTGATGGTAGGCCACCCACTCGGCGAAGCCCTCGCGCAGCTCCTCGTCGCGCAGCAGGGGGCAGCGCTCGCCCTGCCAGGCGTGGGCGTACTCGTGGGCCACGGTGGTGCGGAAGCCGAGCTTCGGCAGTCCGTAGAGCATGTAGATCGTGCGCAGGTGCCCGGCGCGGTGGTAGAGCCCGAGGGTGCTGTGGCCCTCGGGCGGGATATCGCCGCCCTGCGCGCGGATACCCTCCATCGTCGGCGCGTCCACCATACGGAACGCCACGCCGACATTCAGGCCCATGCCGAACTGGCTGACGACGCCGGCCACCGTCTCGGCGTAGATCCGCTTCGCCTCGGGCGGGTCGTAGACGGCGGTGGCGTGGCAGCCGGCGCACTGGAGCCGCCCGTCGTGCAGGCGCCAGTGCTGGTCGCCAAGGGGCGCCCCGCAGGTGGCGCAGCGCGGCCGGGTGGCGATGCAGCCCGGACAGTAGCGGTCGGGCCGGTCGACCAGCGTGTAGTAGCCGCCGTCGAGGGGCCGGCCGCAGCTGGCGCAGGTTGTTGGCTCGGGGCGTGGCATACCTATACTATACCTGGGAGGGCCAAGGGAGGGCAACCCTCCCTTGGAAACCCTCGCCCCTACCCGGCGATGAAGTCGCGGGCGAGGAGGGCGAACTCGGCGGGGCGCTCGTCCTGCACCAGCATCCCGGCGCCGTCGATCACCTTGAGGCGGGCGCGCGGGTTGGCGTTGAGGAAGTCGGCGGCCTTCTGCGGCGGGGTGGTGGTGGCCTGCTTGCCCCAGATGATCAGGGTGGGCTGGCGCAGCCGCGCGAAGGCGGCGGCGATATCGCAGTTGAGCAGCCCGGTCAGGAAGCAGATCGGGGCGTAGTAGCCCCCCGGGCGCTGCGCCGACGTGTAGAAGCCAGCCAGCGTCTCGGGCGTGACGCTGGCCGGGTCGTGGTAGGCCTGGCGGTTGAGAAAGTAGCGCGTGCCGGACTCGCTGGTGAGCCAGCGGAAGATCTGCCGCCCGACAGGGCCGCGCAGGATGCGGTAGATCGCCCACGCGACCGGGCCGGCCGGCCTGGCGAGCTGCGAGATGCCCACCGGGCAGGCGAGCACGAGGGAGCGCACCCGCTCGGGCCAGCGGTCGGCGGCGGCCACGGCGTAGGCGGCCCCGAGCGAGCTGGCCACCACGGCGGTGGGCGCGCCGATGCGGGCCAGCTGCGCGCCGATCTGGTCGATGTAGTCCTCCGCAGCGTAGCGGCGGGCCGGTCGGTCGGAGTTGCCGTAGCCCAGCAGGTCCATCGCGTGAACCTCGCCGTCGCCCTGGAGCGCCGCGAAGGGGCCGCGCATCTCGAAGGCCGAGGCGGCCGCGTTGATGCTGTGGACGAGCAGGATAGGCCGTCCGGCCCCGGCGCGGTAGGTGGCGATCTGGTGGCCGCGCCATGCGAAGCGCTCGGGAGAGGCGGGAAGAAGGGGCAGGAAGCTCGCTGCACTCATAGGCGTCTCCTTCGATCCTGGAGAAAAGACCAGGACAAGAACGATTATAATGAGCCTGTGGGTATAATAAGATGAGAGACAGTACACCAATAGGGTAAGGATCTCGCAATGCGCTTTGAGGTCGCGCCGCTCGATGAGTACGCGCGAAGGATCACGGTCGGGCTGGCCTACCTGGGCGGCCTGCTGATGCTGCCGCTGCTCTTCGCCTACCTGGCCAACCTGCGCTGGGGCGGCCTACTCATCCCGCCGGCGCTGGCGCTGCCCCTGGCCCTCTTCCTGCTGCTCAGCTACGCCTTCCAGCCCGGCGCCTACCTGATCGAGGACGACACCCTGGTGGTGCGGCGGCGCTGGTGGCGGCCCCTGCGCATCCCGCTCGACATGATCACCGGGGCCTCGGCGGCCACCGTCCTCGCCGATGTGCCCCGGCGCGGGCTGCGCTTCGCCTTCAACCCCGGTGTCTTCGGCTACCTCGGCCCCTTCCACCTGGAGCCCTATGGCGAGACCTTCTTCCTCGCCACGGACCGCTCGCGGCTAGTGTCGGTGGCCCGCGCCGGCAGCCCGCCGCTGATCATTAGCCCGGCCCGGCCGCGCCAGTTCGTCGAGGCGCTGAACGAGCGGCGCTCCCAGGCGGCGCTGGACGAGCTTAGCACCATCCCTGGCGGAGGTTTGGGGGCCGAAGGCCCCCGGGATGATTATATATTTGGTTGACGTTGCCAGCGAAGCTGGCAACGTCAACCAAATATATAGAGTAGGTTTTAGCGCGTGCGCTTTCCGCTGATCGATACGTTGAATCTGCCCTGCGTCTTCGAGCGGCTGGTGCCGGGCCGGCCGCACCCGGACGGCCGGCGCTACCTGCCGCTGATCGTGCTGCGCCCCACCGCGCCGCCCGGCCCCGGCGCGATCACCCCCGAGGGCCTGCTGCTCGGCGTGGTCGACCGGCACCACCGGGTGGATGCGTCCGCCGTCGGGCGGGCCGGGGTGGCCCGGCTGGTCTTCGCGCTCAGCGCGCTGCGCATCCAGGCGCCGCCGCAGCGCGCCGGCCTGGAGCCTGAGCCCGGCTGGGCGCAGGGCCGCGCCAGCACCGCGCCCACGCTCCTCGGTCGGGTGAAGGAGGTCGCGGCCTGGGAGCAGGGCGGCGCGCAGCTGCCCTACCAGACCCTCTACGCCGAGCTGACGATCGACGCCGGGGTGGGCGTGGTCGGCCTGCGCACCAGCCTCACCGCCGAGGATATGGCCGCCGCGATCGGCGCGGCGCGCGTCGTCGCCGGCGACTGGGTGGAGCTGCGGCGCTCGCGGATCGATGTCCTGGCCTTCGAGCCAGGGTGAGGGCCGATGTATCTCTGTCTCCTATTCTGAGGGTTGCGCCCTAGAACCCGCCTACCGTTTCCGTCGCTCTGAAATAGAAGCAAGGTCGCTATGTTCGACACCGTACTGATCGCAAACCGCGGCGAGATCGCGCTGCGGGTGATGCGCGCCTGCCGCGAGCTGGGCCTGCGCAGCGTCGCCGTCTACTCCGAGGCCGACCGCGAGGCGCCCCACGTTTCCTACGCCGACGCCGCCTACCTGCTCGGGCCAGCCCCCTCGTCCGAGAGCTACCTGAACATCCCACGGATCATCGAGGTGGCACGCGCCGCCGGGGCCGGGGCCATCCACCCCGGCTACGGCTTCCTAGCCGAGAACGCCGACTTCGCCCGCGCCGTGGCCGCCGCCGGCATGGTCTTCATCGGCCCGCCCCCCGAGGCCATGGAGCGCATGGGCGGCAAGACGGCCGCCCGCCGCGAGGCCACCGACGCCGGCGTCCCACTGGTGCCCGGCACCCTGGAGCCGCTCGAGTCGCTCGATGAGATCCGCCGCCTGGGCGACGCCTACGGCTACCCGATCGCGATCAAGGCGGTGGGCGGCGGCGGCGGGCGCGGCCTGCGCGTGGTGAATGTTCCCGGCGAGATCGCCGACGCCTTCGCCAGCGCCCGCCGCGAGGCTGAGAGCGCCTTTAAGAACACCGATCTCTACGTTGAGAAGTACCTGACCAACCCGCGCCACATCGAGATCCAGATCCTCGCCGACACCCACGGCAACGCGGTGGCCGTGGGCGAGCGCGACTGCTCGGTGCAGCGGCGGCACCAGAAGCTGATCGAGGAGTGCCCCTCGCCGGCGCTCTCGCCCCATCTGCGCGCCGAGATGTGCGCCTCCGCCGTGCGCCTGGCCTCCTCGGTCGGCTATGTGGGCGCCGGCACCCTGGAGTTCCTCTTCGAGGATGGCCGCTACTACTTCCTTGAGATGAACACCCGCATCCAGGTCGAGCACACCGTCACCGAGATGGTCTACGGCATCGATCTGGTCAAGGCCCAGCTGCGCATCGCCCAGGGCGAGGTGCTCTGGCTGAGCCAGGCCGACCTGACGCCGCGCGGCCACGCCATCGAGTGCCGGATCAACGCCGAGGACTCGCTGGCGAACTTCCGCCCGGCCCTCGGCACCATCGGCGGCTACCGCGAGCCGACCGGCCTGGGCGTGCGGGTGGACAGCGGCGTGCGCGCGAACTACGCCATCCCGCAGTTCTACGACTCGCTGCTCGCCAAGCTCATCACATGGGCCGAGACCCGCCCCGAGGCGATCGCCCGCATGCGCCGGGCCCTGGCCGACTACGAGATCGGCGGGGTGATCACGACCATCCCCTTCCACCAGGCGGCGATGGCCCACCCGACCTTCGTCGAGGGCGAGCTGAGCGTGAACTTCATCGGCCAGCACCCCGAGCTGCTGGAGTCCGCCCGCGCCTTCGCCCCGCCCCCGCCCAAGCCATCCGCCGCCGATGCGCCCGCCGAGCCACGCAGCCTGACCGTCGAGGTGAACGGCAAGCGCTTCGGGGTGCGCCTCTTCGGCGACCTGCCCTCCGCCGGCCCGCGGCAGCCCGCCGCCCAGGAGCCGCGCCGCGCCCGCGCCGGCCGCAGCTCGGGCAAGGCGTCCGATGCTAAGGTCGACGGCGTGAGCAGCCCGATCCAGGGGCGCCTGGCGGCGGTGCGCGTCGCCGCAGGCCAGGAGGTGACGGCCGGGCAGGTGCTCTTCATCATCGAGGCCATGAAGATGGAGAATGAGATCACCGCGCCCCACGATGGCACCATCGCCGATGTCCTTGTCAAAGAGGGCGTCACGGTGGAGTCCGGGGCGGTCCTGGCCACCTACAAGCACTAGTGTAAGGGCGCAGCAGCGCGGCGCTGCTGCGCCCTTACGTCAGGCTGATGATAGCGAACACCATCACCCTGCGGCCGGCGGCCCCAGAGGATGCCGGGGCCGTCGCCGATCTGCTGGTGCAGCTCTACCACACCGAGGCGCCCGGCGTGCTGCGCGGCGCGCGATCCGGCCAGGCGCAGCTGCTCCAGCACGTCCTCGCCAATGAGCTATCGGCGGGCGGCGGGCGCTACGTGGCCGCCAACTCCGGCACGATCGTGGGCAGCGCCAGCCTGCGCCGGGCCAGCGGCCCGGCAGATGCCGCGCTCCCCCCCGGCTCGCTGCGCGTCGCCATCGCCACGATCGGCCTCGGCGACACCCTGCGCCTGGTGCTCAGCGCCCTGCGCGCCTCGCTCACCAGCGACGTCAGCCTCCGCCCCGGCGAGTGCTACATCTACAGCGTCGTGGTCGATGAGCCCGCCCGCGGGCGCGGGGTCGGCGCGGCGATGATGACGCAGATCGAGGGTGCGGCCCGCCATCTGGGCGCCCGCTCCGCCCTGCTGCGCGTCGTCGTCGGCAACGAGCCCGCCCGCCGCCTCTACCTGCGCCTTGGCTACCGCGTCGTCTCCCGCACGCCGCCCATCCTCGACCGGGTCGCCCTGCCCACCGAGCTGATGCGCAAGGAGCTGTAGGGGTAAGATCACCATGCTATCCTGAGCGCACCTGACACACACGCAAGGATAGGGGAAACTATGAGGCACCCCGGCCCAATGATCATCATCGCCGCCCTCAGCGCACTCGCCCTTAGCGCCAGCCCCCGATCCCACGCCGAGAGCCCGCTCGCCGCAGGGTCTACGGTCTACCTGCCGCTCATCGCCAAGGCGCCACTGAGCATCCAGACCCCGGAGGAGGAAGCGATGGCTCTGGCGGTGGTGGCCCTGGTGAACAGCGAGCGCGCCGCCGCCGGGTGCGCCCCGCTGACCGTGAATGATCATCTTGTGGCCGCCGCCCAGGGCCAGAGCCGGGATATGGCTGTCTACGACTTTGTCAGCCACACCAACCCCGACCCCAGCCGGGCCACCCTCAGCCAGCGCGCCACCGCCGCCGGCTACAGCTGGTCGCTCTTGGGTGAGAATGTCGCAGCTGGACAAAAGACCTCCGCCGCAGTGATGAGCAGCTGGATGAGCAGCGGCGGGCACCGCGACAACATCCTCCGCTGCGCCTACACCGAGATCGGCGTCGGCTACTACCGCCAGGCCGACGACACCTTCCCCGGCGGCAGCTGGGGCTACCAGCACTACTGGACCCAGGTCTTCGGCAGGCCGTAGGGCGACTATAGATTGCCGATTGCCGATTGCAGATTGCAGATTGCCGAACTGGCACACCAGTTCGGCAATCTGCAATCTTATACCAGTTGGAACGCCATACACGGTAATCTGCAATCCAAAATCTGCAATCTGCAATCTGCAATCTTATTTACGCCGTCGCCAATGCCCGCACCTGGGACAGAATGTCCGGCGATGTCACCAGGGACTCGCCCACCAGCACGGCGTCGGCGCCGAGGGCGCGCACCTGGGCCACGTGCGCGGGCGTGAAGATGCCGCTCTCGCTCACCAGCGCCGGGCGGCCCTCGCCTGCGGGGAGCAGCCGGGCCAGCCGGGCCGTTGTCTCCAGGCTGATCTGGAAGCTGTGCAGGTCGCGGTTGTTCACGCCGACCACCGGCGCGCCGATCGCCAGCGCCCGCGCCAGCTCGCCCTCGTCGTGGACCTCGACCAGCGCCTGCATGCCCAGCTCCCACGTCAGCGCCAGCAGGTCGCGCAGCTGCGCATCATCGAGGGCGGCCACGATCAGCAGCAGGGCGTCGGCGCCGTAGGCCCGCGCCTCGTAGACCTGGTAGGGGTCGATGATGAAGTCCTTGCGCAGCACGGGGGGCGCGCCGGGCAGCTGGCGGATGGCCTCCAGATACTTCAGGCTGCCCTGGAAGAAGCGCACATCGGTGAGCACAGAGATCGCGGCGGCCCCCCCCCCGATGTAGGCGCGGGCCAGGGCCAGGTGGTCGAACGCCTCGATCAGCACGCCGCGGCTCGGCGAGGCCTTCTTCACCTCGGCGATCAGGGCGGTGGCGCCGGGGCGGCGCAGGGATGCGGCGAAGTCGCGGGCGGCCGGGGCCCGCGCGATCCGCTCCTCCAGCGCCGCCATGGGCACCTTCGCCCGCTGGCGGGCCACCTCCTCAGCCTTATGGTCCAGGATCTTGGTCAGAAACGTCTCGCTCATCATCACCTCCCGGTGGGTGTATTTTTTGTTGGGGTTTGGCGGCTTCGCCGCCAAACCCCAACAAAAAGCGGATTTGGAGTGCGATCAGCGCCGACTGCGCGGCGGGGCCAGGGCGCGCAGGTCGCCCAGCAGCACCACCTCATCGCCG
>NZ_JAIEWN010000032.1:0-10539 GCF_019599295.1 Oscillochloris sp. ZM17-4
GCACGCCGCGTGACGCCAAACTGTCAAGTGCTTCTGAAACCATGTCATACAACATGAACCCTAAAACGTCAACGAACACGCTCATCGTGATAGCCTGGGTCGTAATCCTCCTGATCTCTCAACTGCCAGATATTCTCTTCAGAGAGCTGACCGGCGGCACGCCCATCTGGTTGTTCTGGTCCAAAGTTGGCCTGATTGGCGGGTCGCTGCTGATCAGCCTGCTCTGGAGACCGCTGCGGGCCTTATGGCTGTACTTTGCCGTCCTGCTCAGTGTGTGCCTGGTTGAATGGGGCGTAGACCGGGCGTACCGCGCGCTGCACTACACCGCCTGGTTTGCGAAGGCCAGCCCGTTTCTCCAAGAGATGCTCGCGGTGCAGATCCCGCGGGCCACGATGGGCATCGCTATCGCGCTGATCGCGCTGGTGTTGATGGGTAGTTTTAGGCGCTTCTTCTTTGTCAGAGGCACGCTGGATGCCCCGGCCCAGCCCATCCCCCTGGTTTTGACCCGCCCGCCCGCATGGCACATCTTAGGCCCGGCCATTACGGGGGCCATGTGTCTGGGGCTGGTGGTCTTTGTCTTTGCGTTTGGCAGGCCGCCCGCGCTGCAATCCATCCAAAACGTGCTGCCGCTGCTGCCGTTCGTGCTGATCTTTGCCGCCAGCAACGCCTTTGGCGAGGAGATGATCTACCGCGCTCCCTGGCTGGGGGCGCTGGAAGGTCCGCTTGGTCCAGCCCACGCCATACTGATAACCGCCGTCTCCTTCGGCATCGGCCACTTCTACGGGGTGCCGTATGGCGTGCTCGGTGTGGTGATGGCCTGCATCCCCGGCTGGTTCATGGGCAAAGCGATGCTCGAAACGCGCGGCTTCTTTTGGCCCTGGTTCATCCACGTGTGGATGGATGTGGTGGTCTTTTCCTTTATCGCCTTAGGCGCTGTCGCGCCGGGCGGATGAGAATCACGATGAGGGACATTTCGCTGCTTTCCAGTGGCCTTCGGCACGCTCACATCCTTTGGAGATAGGTTATGAAACACCAAACCACCCTGTGCTGGCTCATCCCGCCCATATTCGTTCTCGCCCTAGTCGCCGCCGGACTGGGACTGTTCGACCCGAACCCTGGCGTGCCCTTCGCCCATACCAACCATCGCGGCGAAAACGTGATGATTAACGGCCAGGGCTTGTATGTCTACGACACACGCAGTTCTGCCGCGCAAATGCAGGGCAACGACCTGATTACGCTCGTCGTCGGCCTGCCCCTGCTGGTGATTTCCACCCTTTGGGCCTTTCGCGGCTCTCTGCGCGGGCGCCTGCTCCTGACCGGCACGCTCGGCTTTTTCCTGTACACCTATATGTCCATGTCCACGCTGGCCTCGTACAACGACGTGTTCCTGGTTTACGTGGCGCTCTTTACCCTCAGTCTGTACACGTTCATCCTATCGATGATGTCCTTCGATCTGGCAACCCTGCCGGGGCATTTCTCTGAAAAACTCCCGCGCGGCTGGATTGCCGGGCTGATGTTCATCGTGGCCGCCTTCCTGGGATTGGCCTGGCTGGGACGCATCCTGATACCCCTTTTCCAAAACCAGACTCCGGCGCTCGAAAACACCACCACCCTGGTCATCCAATTCATGGATCTGGCGCTGATCGCCCCCGCAGCGCTTCTGGGCGGCATCCTGCTCCTGCGCAAGAGCGCCTGGGGCTACCTGCTGGCCTCGGTCATGCTTACCAAAGGTGTGACGATGGGGCTGGGCGTCAGTGCCATGGGCATCAACATGGCGTTCCGCGGCGTCCCTGACAGCCTGGGGATTCTCATCCCCTTCCTACTGATCACCGCCGCCAACCTGGTGATGACGATTATCCTGCTGCGTAACGTGAACGAATAACCTGGCCACCTGACCAGGGTCGAACTCCCCCAGGGTGGGGGAGTTTTAGAGCTCCCCACCAAGCGATGCACCAGATCAGACATGGAGCCACATCACGCCAGCACGATTGATTATGTCGATCTACTGCTATGTGCAACCTATCGGGCCATATGTTCCACATACGACATGCCTATGCTCCGCATGCTTAAGCCTGAAGATTCCGCTCTTATTGCGTTTTCTTCTCCACGGACTCATAGAGCAGCCGTGTAAGCGCGTCGGAGAGAGAGAGAAGCGCATTGCGATCAGTGTTGCTGATAGGATGTCGCATCTCTGTCAGCCGCAGCACAATACGCATGGCCTGTGCGATTGTCGCCTGCTCATCAGGGCTGATCTGCGCTCCTGTGGCAGTCGGATTCAGCTGGTTCGCAGGCGCCCCCGCTATTAGCGGGTTATCCACATTTTCCACAGGGTGGTGATTCTGCTGCTGCCCATGGCGAGCTGCCTTGATGCTGCGCTGGACGGCAGCGACACTTAGCGGCGCTGAGTCGGCCAAAACCACATCGAGCACATCAGATGGCGTAGACGGACGTGCGAGCAGTGCTGCGACCGACTGATTGATCCGTCCTTGGATGATCGCGGCCTCAAAGCTCGGGTGTCGCGAGGCCAGGAGGTGGATATTCAGCAGCCGCTCGGCTACGTCCTCGCTCGTCTCGGTGATGCGCAGGAAGAGATACCATGTGCCCTCCTCCGCGATCTGCCGCGCCTCGCTCAGCCACCGGCCGGCCTCAATCAGCGCCTCACCACTACGACGTCGCGCACCCACATAGCGGCGCGCAAGTTCATAGAGCTGCGCACCGAGATCCTGAGCTTCCGCAGGCAACTCATCAGGCGGCGTCGATGTGGAGAGCTGATATATCGGGGTCTGAACCGGAGCCGATTCAGCCGGAGCCTGAGTCTCGGCCGCCGCTGGGGTAATGAGCGACCGAAGGCTCTCTCGCTTCTGCTTAGCCATAGCGACGTGCAACCTCCTGGGCGATCGCGAGATACGCCTTCGCGCCAGTGCTGTCCGGCGCGTACACGCTAATCGGTTGCGCTGCGGCTGGGGCTTCGACGAGGCGCACCGTGAAAGGAACTACCGTCTCGAACACCAGCGATCCGTACTGCTGGCGAGCTGCATCCTCAACCTCCTGGTTCACCATCGTGCGCTTATCAACCATGGTCACGATGATGCCCCCGATCTGGATGACAGGATTGAGCTGTCGAACGAGTTGAATGGTCTGCTCAAGCTGTGGGAGGGCCTTAAAGGCGAGCACGTGGGCCTGCAATGGGACGATCACCGCATCCGCTGCGGCTAGGACATTGAGCGTGAACAGCCCTAGATTGGGGGGTGAGTCGATCAGGATGTAGTCATACTGCTCACGCACCTCGCGCAGAGCGGCACGTAGTAGAAGCTCACGCCCGATCCGGCCCGAGAGGATAGGCTCAGCGCCAGCCAGAGACAACGTCGCCGGGAGCAGGTGGACACCATAGGTTGTCTGGATAATCGCCTGGTGGATATGCGCTGGCCCCTCAGCCAGAACATCGGCAATCGATAGGGAGATCGTCGCAGGATCGTAGCCGGCGATCATCGTCAGGTTACTTTGCGGATCGGCATCAACGAGCAGGACGCGCCGGCCCATGCGGGCGAGCTCAACCCCCACCGCCAGTGTGGTGGTGGTCTTTCCCACCCCGCCCTTCTGCATCGCCATGGCAAGAATAGGCATCGTGTCCTCCTTCGCTGTGCAGCAGCTTACGCCGGTGCCGCGCTATGATGCGAGCCGTGGGTTGTCTGTGCTCTGGCGTTCCAGCAGCTGCTCAAGCATATCGAGCAGCTGCGGCACAATCTCTGGGTGCTCCACGAGCAGGCGCGCGATGGTCGTCACCGGAGCCGGCATCGGCTCGGTCGTAGGTGCCGAGGGGAGCGCAACAGGCACGTCCCCACCCCCCGGCAGCAAGCTGGTGATGGGGCAGCGAAGCAGCCGGGAGATCCGGGGGAGTTGGGCGATAGGCAGGCTCCGCTCACCGAGCTCATAGCGGGCGACAGTGACAGAACTTACCCCCAGCGCCTGTGCCAGCTCTCCCTGGGTGGCACCGAGGGTCAAGCGCGCCTCACGGAGCCGTGTCCCCAGCTCCCGATCGAACGACCGCCGATCACTGTTCATAACAGTGCCTCTTGCTGGGGAGGCAGCGCTTCAGGGTCATCCGGCAGCAGATCCGCGGCGCGCTGCCGCAGCCAGGAAAGGGCATCGTTGTAGCGCCCAGCGGGCAGCGCATCGTAGCGTGGGGTCGCTAGGTCGATCCGAAACTGGGAGAAGAGACGGTCATAGATCGCCTGCCCCGTCTTGCGCTGGTATCGCTGGGCTAGGTGACGGATAGATCGGCTTAGGTGCTCCTGCTGCGGGCCAGTGATCGTGGTGTGTGTGGCGATCTGCTCACGTAGCGCATCAATGACCCCCTCCATGGCATCGAAGCGCAGCGCCTGGCCCTCCAGCCGCTCATCTACACGCTGCGCCAGTTGGTGTTGCTCTGCCAGGGTCTGCTGGCCCGACTCGATCAGTGCGTCGCGGGCGAGCCGCACCTCACGGATGGCCTCGGACAGCCGCAGGCGCAGGGGATCCAGGCCCTCCTCGCCTACAGGGCGGCGATCCGCCTCTGCGGTCCCGCCGTAAATGCCGGCGAGGATCTCGGCCACCTCGATCTGGTAGCGCACAAGCTTCTCGCGAACCCCCTCCTTCACAAGGCCGGGGGTGATCGTCGCAAGCCAGAAGGGGACATATTTATGCAGGATGGCAACGACTGAGCGCATGCGGTCACCTACCCGGACACGAACCACACGCAGTCCGCGCGAAAGCACCTCGTGCTCGCGCAAGCGTGCGCTCTGGGCGTCTACATCTAACCCCAAGGCGATGCAATATTCACGCACCGGAACGGCGACCCCTTCGCCCTCCAGGATCACCGCCGTCAGCCGGTCGCCCTCAAACTCGACCGTCTGCACCCGGGTGAGTGAGGTAGGAAGATGGAGTGTGTCGTCATCCATGAAAAAGTGTAGCTCCTCTATCACGCCGTTCACGGCGTGGTAACGCGGATTCCGTCGCATTACCAAATTGGTAATTAGGCATACAGTAGCATACGTGTTCGCGACCGTCAAGAATACATATTACCAATATGGTAGGTTCGCCCTGGTACGCGACGATGTGAACTTACCATTTCGGTAACTTCATCGGGCCAGGTGCCTGGCCTAACTTACCATATCGGTAACTTGAGAGCGGCAAATAAAGCGCTGGGTGCGATGCCCTTACCCGCGCCGCGTCTCCAGGTTCACAAAGCGCGTGGTCCGCGCGTCGAAGCGCACCGGGATGACCCCCAGCGGCCCGTTGCGCTGCTTGGCCAGGTGCAGCTCCGTCCCCCCTACGCCGTCAGCCCCATCCCCGCCCTCCTCGCGGTAGATGAACACCACAATGTCCGCATCCTGCTCCAGGCTCCCGCTGTCGCGCAGGTCGCTCAGCTGCGGCACCTTGCTCTGGCGCTGCTCCACCGCCCGCGAGAGCTGCGACAGCGCCAGCACCGGACAGCCCAGCTCGCGGGCAAGCAGCTTGAGCTGCCGCGAGATCCGCGAAACCTCGTCCACCCGGTTCTGCGCACTGCTGTCGCCGATCAGCAACTGGAGGTAGTCCACGATCAGCAGATCCAGCGGGCGCAGGGCCGCCAGCCGCCGCGCCTTCGAGCGCACATCCATCACGCTCAGCATTGCGCTGTCCTCGATCGCAATCGGCGCATCCGCCAGCGCCGCCAGTGCATCCACCATCGCCGGGTTGCCCCGCTTCACCAGACCCTCGACTTGCCGTGTGTCCACCCCGGTGTGCATCGCCACCAGGCGCTGGAGCAGCTCATCCCGACTCATCTCCAGGCTTACCACGCCCACCCCGCGCCTCTGGCGCACGCCCAGATCGTAGGCGATGCTCATGGCTAGCCCCGACTTGCCCACGCCCGGCCGTGCCGCCAGTAGGGCCAGCTGTCCAGGGCGCAGGCCGCCGTTGAGGCGCCAGTCTAGGTCAGCGATCCCGGTTGGGGCAACGCGATCATCCACATCGGCCTGCGCCCGGTCAAAGTACTGCTGCACCACAGCGCTGAGCGGCACAAAGTCGGCACCGCGCTGGCGCTGGCTCACCGCGAACAGGACTTGCTCGGCCTGATCAAGGCTGACATCGAGCTCTGCCCGCTCAGCGTAGCCCAGAGCGCTGATCCGCCCGCCGGCCTCGATCAGCCGACGGAGCGTCGACGCGCGCACCACGCTCTCGGCGTAGTAGCCCACATGCACCGCAGTGGGCACTTCAACGACTAGCTCCCCAAGGAAGGAGAGTCCGCCAATGATCTCTAGCAGCTCCCGCCGGCGCAGCTCGCTGGCTACCGTGGTGAGGTCCGGCGGGACGCGGAGCGCCAGGCAGGCCAGCATTGCCTCGTAGATATGGGCGTGCCGCTCCAGGTACATGTCCGCGGGCTGGAGCGTGTCGCTCACGGCCAGGATGGCGTCACGCTCCAGCAGAATGGCCCCCAATACAGCGCGCTCGGCGGCGAGGTCATAGGGCACGTGGCGCTCGCTCATTGCGGGTGTTCCTGCTCCAGCCGCCTCAAGACACCGCGCTTCTCGTTCGGGGTGGTGGCCGCGTGAAAGCGTCGGATCCAGATATCGCGCTGCTCGGGCTCCAACCCTGGATAGGTGTGGATGGTAAACACACTTGGCGGTGGCTCGCTCGGCGCGGGGGCAGCCACCCCCGCGTCCTTGGCATAGCGGTCGAGCATCTTGGCCACCGCGCCGACCTGCCAGCCATTGGCCTGCCAATCGGTGAGCACGCGCTGCCAGATCACCAGATCCGTCACCGTCGCGGCAATCTGTTGGGCCTGCACCGGGTTGGGCGTGCGACCCGTGGCGACGCGGTAGGTGTCGATGGCCGGGTGGGTCAGCTCTGAGGCGGCGGGCGTGTCCGTGGGCAATGCCTGGATCAGCGGCGGCGCAGGGGCGAGCGGGCGCGGCGCGGCGGGCGCGTCCGTCATTGCACTGATGAGCTCCAGATCGCTGCCCCAGCTGTCCTCACGCTGCCAGCGCCGCAGCATGCCGCGCAGGTAGTTCAGGCTCAGCGGCTGCGTGCGCTCACTCACGCAGCGGTCGGCGATCAGGATGGCCCGCCCGACCCAGTAGGCACCGTGGCCATTGGTCGGACGATCCATCTCACTGATCAGCATGGCCAGCTGGTAGCGCTCGCGTGCCGGTATGGTCTCGCGGTCGCCGTGCCACATCGTGAGTGGGTCAGCGGGAAGTGTGGGCTGATCGGCGGGCGTGGGCAGCTGGCTGGCTGGCGCATTGGGCGATGCTTGGATCGGGATAGCGCCCTGCTGGCGAAGCAGCTGGATCACGGTCTGGGCAGCTTGCGCGGCGATCTGATGCATATCGGCGTGTGTGTGCGCAGACTCACTCACTCGATCCTTTCTCTCACTCATTCCCTCACCGTCCCGATTCCGTGCCAGGTCTGTCCCGGAATCGGACATGCCTGTCCCGTTTCCTGGCGATCCTGTCCCGGAATCGGGCGCCCTCCGCTGCGGCTGTCCCGATTCCGGGACAAGTATCACAGCCCCTGTCCCGATTTCAGGACAGACCCGCCCGATTTCGGGTGTGGCCCCTTTCGGCTGTCCTGATTCTGGGGCGGTCGCGGGGGCATGCCCGATTTCGGGCATGCGGATCGGGATGCGGGCGGGTGTTGGCTCGTCTGGCGCAAAGAGTGCGAGCTGACGGGGGTCGGGCGCGGGTCGCGGCGGCGGGGGCAGCTGCCGCTCACGCAGCACGGTGGGGACGAGGTCGAGGCTCTGGCGCTCTAGCTCAGTTAGATCGATGTGGTAGATCGGACGGGGCTCCTTGGCGCCGGGCACTGGCTCGTAGCCGACGATGATGAGCAGGCCGAGGGCGACGAGGCGCTGGATGTAGCCGCGCGGGCCGGCCAGCTCGTTGCGGCCGACGCCGGCCTCTAGGGCGATCTCGCGCATGCCGAAGGCGCAGCGCCCGCTTGCAGCATAGAGCACGATCAGCCAGTGGATGGCGGTCCAGGTGGCGATCAGGCCCTTGTGCCGCCCGCAGCGCACCCGGACGACCAGCGGGATAGTTGTGCGCCACAGCTCCGGGTTGCTGGCGCGGGGGTGGAAGGCAATGCATTCTCTGTCTGAGCCTGGCTGCCGATCTGGTGGCGAGGTAGGCTGCTTGGGGGCGCGGATCTGGTCGCGCGCCAGATATGTGGGGGGGGGGCCTTGTGTAGACACAGGCATACTCCATCAACCGCTGTAGGCACGCAGGACGTAGTATCACGGCGCTCTTGACAGAGCCTGAGGCGGTTGCTAAGATAGGAACGCTAAGGTGTTCAACCCTACGCCGTATGCTCTATGGTGTGGGTTGGTGAATAAGAGCTTCCCGCATCCGAGGCTGGCCAAGCGCGCGGTGGGAGGCTCTTTTTCATTGTCTATATGCTACCGATACGATCGATATTAGCAAAATCTTGCGACATCTTCAAGATATTCTTCCGCCAGGTTATCCACAAGCTTGCGACATCTTCCGACACTTGCGACATCTTCCGACACTTGCGACAATCTTCCGACAATCTTCATGCAGAGTGTGTCAGAAGATGCGCCGACGATCAGGCGCTTAGCTGGTCGGGATACGATAGCGTCGATTGCTCGTCGCCCCTTCCGCGACAATCACCCCGGCCGCTGTCAGCTCCCGAAGCTCACGCTGGATGGTGCGGGCATTCTCATTGACAACGATCTGAATCTCGGCAGTGGTCGCCGTGACCCGCGCGCTGATCTCGGCCACGATGCGCCGCTGTCGTGGCGTGAGCACGAGCGGACGTGGTGATTCCTCGCTTAGCTGTCGCCCCCAGACGCGAAAGCGAAAGATATCTCCATTGTCGTAGACCTCTGGCTCGCGCGCCCCAAGCTCCTGGAGCGCGTGGATGACGGTGTCTATCCCCATGCCAAAGCTCTCAACGCGCCCGGCGTGGTGGAGAATCTGGGCAATGCTCGGGTTGCGCGACACCTGGGCGTTCAGCAGGGTCTCCAGCGTGAGCCCGTTAGGCGGGATGCGCCCTGCAAAACCCCCTGGGCTGATCCACTCGATCCTGTCCGGGAAGATCTGGATGCGGATGTAGCTGCCGCTATAGCTCCAGTCGCGGTGGACGACGGCGTTTACCGTAACTTCGCGCAGCACCGCCATCGGGTAGGCGTGTTCCTCGACTCTCTCGGTGCCCTCGATGCGGGCGCTGTGCTGCGTACGTGCCCAGAGCAGATCGATGGTGCGGTCGATGATCGTGAACAGATTGCCGCGAATCTGGCGTGAGAGGATCAGATCGGCCGTGCTCGTGCGCGTGCCGCTGAATTCGGCCAGGTCAATGCCGCAGACGCTCACCCAGTGGTGCGGCTCGCGTGCGAAGGTGACAACCCCGGCGAGCGAGGGCACCAGCTCGCCGGCTTCGTCTGGAACCAGGCAGCCGTGCTCAATGAGGTATGCCACCGGATCAATCGGCCCGCTGTATCCGCGACGCCGGACAGCAATCTCGATATGATCGCGCACCGCGTTTATATTCAGGTCGCTGAGCTGTGCACGGGGGACTGCCTGGCGCTCGGTATAACGTGCGATGTCCGACATAGTGTGTCTCGCTGCAAAGGCTGATAGCATCGATTGCTCTCTGGATGATACTATATGTTGTTTGTGCGCTCGCTGCCCCTACAGCTCGGGCAGCCTCCCCATCGCCGTGCCGCGCCGTACTGCGCAGCGTTGAGCGCGGCCCCGCACTGCGGGCAGGCGCGGTCGATCACGGCTGCCGAGATGCCTGCGATGCCTATGCTGCTGCCCGAAAGCGCCTCGCCTGATGTCGCTAGGGATGGGGCATCCGCAGGTGTTGATGGAGATACCGCTGGGCGGGCCGCAGGCGCGTCATCGCCTACTCCCACGACGATCCCCCTTAGGGTCTCGACCTCGACCAGCAAGCTCAGCCTCGCCACGTCGGCGACCTGCCTGGCCCGCTCTAGGGCCGCGATGCTCACCGGCACCAGCAGGCCCAGCAGGATGGCTCCCAGCAGCGAGAGCGTCGGGGTGATCACCTGTACCTGGGTGGGCAGCCCCGGCGTGTAGCTCAGCACGAACAGGCTGTTGAGCGCCGCCGTGAGCAGATAGAAGAACCAGACCGCCTCGCGGCCCTGGCTCCCCAGCTTGGCGTACTGTGCCGCCGAGCGGGTGGCGACGAGGTAGAGGGCTGTCGCGTCCACACTGATGGTCAATAATGCCGCGCTCAGCCAATGCGTCCAGGCGGGCAGTGGCAGCGCGGGCACGCCCTCGGGCGCGATGCGGGCGATCTGGTGCCAAAGATGCAGAAACGATACGATGAGGACGCCGATCAGCAGGGGCCTGGCCCAGCCGACGAGCCCTTCGGCGGATTTTAGCGCCTCGGCCTTGGCGCGTAACAGCCCGCGCTGGCGGGCGGACTGGGCCTCGGGGCGCTCCAGCAGGGCCGGGTCGATGCTGAGCATTGTCGCGAGCGGGGCGGGCGCTGCGTGGCGCTCGCGGATGGTGATGGCCATGATTATGATCTCCCTTGGTGCAA
>NZ_JAIEWN010000032.1:10639-67196 GCF_019599295.1 Oscillochloris sp. ZM17-4
CGGGGCCACAGTCGTCTCGACCGGCGGGGCCACGGTCGTCCCCTCGGTTGGCGCCGGGGTATTCGTGGGCGTCCGCGTCACCGGTCGTGTTGTCCGGGTGGGCGTACTCGTTGGGGTGTCCGTGGGCGTCGGCGTCGGATCCGGCGTCGTCGAGGGTGCCGCCGTCGAGGTTGCAGCCCCCAGCGTCGGCACACTGGTCGGCGAGGCGGTATCCTGCACCGTGGTCGTTGCCAGGCTCGTAACCGGCGGGCTTGTCGGCGCGGGCGCGGCGAACAGATCAGGCTTAACTATCAGCGCTCCAGCCAGGATCAGCAGCAGCAGCGCCAGGCCAACAATCGATGCGATGAGCGGAACCCCTGGTCGTCGCCTCGCCGCTGCCACAGACACCACCAGGGCTGTGACATTATCGCGCGAGCCGTTAGCGAGTGCGCTATTCGCGATCGCCCTGGCGGACTCCTCACTCGTCCCCCGGACGATCAGCCGGGTCAGCTCTGCGCGATTCGGATCAAGGACCTTTGAGACACCGTCCGAGCAGAGCAGCAGCCGGTCGCCGGGGCCAAGCGTTGTCGTAGCAAAAAAACGCTCGCGCGGCTCAAGGCTTAGCCGGTCGCCAAGCGATGAAGTCAGCCGAGCGGCCTCTGGGTGCGCATCCGCCTCTGATTGCGACTTCCCCTCCTCGCGTAGCTGACGGGCGTAAACATGATCTTCGGTGAGCAGTTCGATCATACCGCCGCGCTCAACCCGATAGATCCGGCTATCGCCGACCCAGGCCAGCCAGACCTGCGCGCTGTCTTCTGTTTCTACCGGGCGGATTATCGCGGCACAGAGGGTTGACCCACTTAGGGAATATTCGGGCTTCGCAAGGCGCTGCTCCAGCAGATCAGCGGCAGTACTCTCGACAGCGGCAATAAGCGCCTGCTGGAGGTCTGCATCTTTGGGGGTGCCGAGCAAAGAAGACATCATGCGCGACACAGCCCGATTGCTGAAGAAGTCGCCATCAGCCCCGCCCCCCATCCCGTCAGCGACAATCGCGATATAGTCCCCGCTGCCAGAAGGCTGCCAGGCCGCGCGATCTTCATTTCGTTTGCGCTGCCCACGCTCCGAGACAAACGCGCCAGTGATCTGTATCATAGCCAGGGTCCGATCTGCATACTGAAGAACGCGCTGCTTAACGAACTGCCGTCGACGTAGCGAGCGGGAGCGACGTAGGGGTTGTGTGAATGGTGGTCGTCGTCACCGGGAGCGGGGTAACAGTTGGAAAGACATCCGTGCCAGGGTGTGACCATGGCTGGCTGATCGCCAGCACCATCACCAGCAGCGCCAGGGCAATCGCCGTGGCGACTGCAATCCTATCAATGATTCGCCCTGGACCGAGCGCCCGCCCCGGCAGGCGGACATCGGGCAGCGCCCGCAGCCGATCACGCATATTGTCGAGGCTCGGCCGGGCCTGCCAATCGATGTCGAGCGCACTCATCACCAGATCGCCTAGCTCGGCTGGAACATGTGGCACCTTCTGTCGCAGCGGCGGGAAGTCGGTGCGTGTCCAGCCGGTGCTCTTACTACTGCTGGTCTTATGTGCATCGGGCCTACCCGCCAGCATGTGGTAGAGCACCGCACCAAGGCTGAAGACATCGGCCGGCGGGTGAAGCAGGTAAGGATACTCAGCGCGGTCAGGCGCAAGGTAGATCTGTTTGCCATAGGGGCTGCGGCCAAAGCGTTCATCTGCCTCTAGGGTGTCGGCCACGCCGAGGTCGATCAAGACCGCTTCAGGTCGCCGCGGCCAGACCCGTGAGAGCTGTCGGCGCAGCACAACATTGCCCGGCGAAAGATCCTGATGGATAATCCCATGGTCGTGCAGGCTCTGAATGCCGTCGGCCACCTGGAGCGCAACCTCGATCGCCAGCGCCGGCGGCAGCTGCCCACCATAAACCTTCATCAGATTGATCAGCGAGCCGCCCGCCAGATACTCCAAGGCGAGCGCATGAAGCGTTTGGCTCGTGTTGGTAACTCCTGCTACCCGGATGGGCCATACCCCCTGCTCTACCCCACTCGCAGTCGCTGGCATTGCCGGGTGTTCATACAGGCGGATCAGGTGCAGATGATCGACCTTGATCTGCTTGAGGAAGCGCAGTTCGCGGGCCAGGTTATGTTCCTTACCAGGCTTTGCGACCTTTAGCACAAACACCCGCGTATACTTCAACAGCCAACGCGGCTCGCCGAGCAGCAGGAGCAGCTGATCAAGCACCTGATAGCTGAGCAACATGCGCGGTTGCACCAGGCGGGCCAGATATAAGACAGACTGCCCCGATTTCGCTTTCAGATCGCGAATGATCTCGAATCGCTGTTCGGTACTGACCCGATCACCAGCTTGTAGCGGCGACCATTCATTCTGATCCGTAGCCATCAGCTTACCTCTTGCACACCACGCGGATCTTGACTGCATTGCTCAGCCAGAAAATGTCGCCATGACTGAGTGGTTCTTCGTCATTAACAGCCAACTCGCGCTCTTGGTTTTCTCCCAGATAGACTGGATTCTTCGCGGTGTTGACCTTCAGGAGTAATTTGTTGCCATTCGCCTTCAGGGTCAATATTGCGTGGCCACCCCGCGAGACCTGGTTATTTGCCACTGCGATATGGGTCGGCGCCATTTGCTGACCAATAAACACGCGACCGATCTCATAGCGGGTGCCACGCGTAGGCGTGAGTAGCTCAGACCCGTGCTCAACCCCCTCAAGGAACTCCAGTTCCCAGGCCCCATAGGTCGTGTTGTTCGAATTGGAAGGGTCGGTAGTCTGTTCTTTATCGCCACGGTTTCCTTGGGGCACCGTTGGTCCATCACCTCGGTCGCCCTGTGGTACCGTTGGTCCATCACCTCGGTCGCCCTGTGGGCGTGTCACATCAGGTTCGGGCCTTTGCCCGCCGCCCGGATTCTCGGTGTCGGCATGATCTTCCCCTCTACTTTGCCTGTTCCCACTGGGTATTTGGGTCGTCTTGTACCACCAGAAAAGCATCCCTGCGAATATGGCTGCGACAACTCCACCCACAATCAGGCCCCGCGGAGGCGGCGAATGTGAGGGGCTGAGCACTGTGATCAGCACCGGCTTGCTGCGGCTCTCCAGGCCCTGCGCGTCGGTGACCGCCACCACCAGCTCGTGCTGCTGGCCGGGCGGATACTGCTGCTGGAATGTCTCGTCCGCAGTGTTAATGACAATACTCAGATCATCTTGCGGCTGGCCGATCACGCTCAGGCTGCGCCCGTCGAGCAGGTAGGTAACTGTATTGAGCGCCCCCTGGGCGAAGACCGGGGCCACGCCGATCCGCACGCTATCTTGAAAATGATCTGTTACAAACAGCGGGACGACCTGCGGGGCAAGGGCGGGCACGTCAATCTCCTGCTCGGCGCTGGCGTCGCCATACACAACCTGAAGGGTGGCCATACCGGCGGGCACGCCGTCGGCGACCGCGCTGAGCTGGGTGTAGTGGCCCAGCGCGGTCAGCGTGGCATATGCCGCATTGAGCGCTTCCTTCTGCTCGGCTGATGCGCTGTCATCCTGGTGAATGTAGGTCGCGCCCATCTGTGCGGCCGCCGCGCGCAGTGGCGTGGTCGTTGAATCGCCGCCGAATCCGACAATCAGCAGCTCAACCGGGCGCTCGCGGCGCGCGGCCTCAAGCGCGGGCTGAATAGTGAGCAGGTCGGTCGACTGCCAGGAATCGCCGGAGGCGAAGAGCACCAGCGCCCGCGGCTGGGTCGGTTCAGCGCTATCGAACTGGGCCAGCCCGCGGGCCAGCCCCTCCTGAAGCAGACCCCCTGATGGCTCCACGAGTTGATCTCGCACTACCAGCGTGAAGGGGAAGGCCGGGTTGCCATTGGCCACCGTATTATCGACCCCGCCTAGATCGCTAGTCTGCTGGTGGGCCAGCTCAACCGTATCGCCCACCAGCACCAGGCTCATCACGTTTGGCTCGGCCTGAAGCCGCCAGACCAGCTCACTCAGCCGCTGCTGCATCACATCGAGCCGGGTCAGCCCGGGCGACATGGCCGGTCGCATACCATCACTCAGGTCGGCGACGACGCTCACCATCATCGGCACCTGCACCGGCGCGCTTGCGGTCAACGGGAGCTCCTTGTCGGCGAGCGTCAACGTAAAGGCTGGAGCATCGCCGGCCGATGCGAGCGCTGTATGCACCGTGGTTGTGATTATCGGGAATGCGTCGGTTGAGACCGCAACGATTGTGACCGGACGTTGCTCCTGTCCAAAAAGGCGCATCGGTAGCAGCAGCACCGCCAGCAGGGCACCAATGAAAAGCGTACGAGCCATAACGTACCTCGGTAATCGTGGGAATGTCGATATAGCATTGGGCGAGGGAATGATCACGCTACGCCTCTCCTCGACAGATCAGCCAATCCGTAGCTCAATCTCGGTATCTTCACCAAGCCGCACCCGAATCCCGTTGCTGATCGGATAGGCCTGCTTTGGCGTGAGTTTCTTCCATGTTGCTTCCGGCACAGTGCCGTTTTCACCCGCGAAGCCGACAAAGGTTCCATTACTACTATTGAGATCAGTGATTGTCCATGCCGCGTGCCCGTCCATGTCGATCTGAAGATGTGTTTTTGAGACGCCCTGATCGACGATGCTGACTCGATTGGTCGCGAGTCGCCCGACAATGGTTTGACTCTCGCTCACCGTCCACTTGCGCTGGGTTTGTTGGGCGCGCTCGGGGGGCCTGATCAGCATAATTTGAAGCGGGCGTAAGACGGGCAGCGTATTGTCTGACGGTGATTCCTCAGCCGCTTTTTTCGCAGAGGGCGGCGACTGAACCCGCCCGATCGGCCCCGAAGGCGGATCGTGCGGATCGTAATCGCGTTTGGTACCCCGGGCCTCACGGCGCAGCTTCTTGCCCCGCCGGAGAATGAACCAGAACACCAGCGCGATAAGAAGCGCGACCGTCGTGCCGATCAGCCACGGCATGGCCTCGAACGGTGGGCTCGGCGGGGTAAACTCACGCTCTGACGACTCTGCCCCCGGTTTATTCTCTGGCGAGACGATCAGGTGCAGGGGCTTATGATCGCTGGCGGCGCGGCGAAATGCCCGCTCGTCGGCCAGATCGATGATCAACTGATTGTCACGATCTGGGACAAGCGGATCAAAGCGCAGTACCTCGCCGTCGCTTGCACTCACATACCCGCTAAAGATCGGGGCGCTCGTACCCGGCGCATTCTCGATCGCCAGCTTGATCTGTAGCTCCTTGTGCTTCCAGTCGGTGCTAACGGTCTCAATCGTGAAGCTAAAGGCGGGGCGGTAGGCAGCCAGCTCGCCGCTCTGCGCCAGCACTTCAGGGTCATTGCGGACAATCGGCGGCAGCGCGCTAAAAGGCTGCCCGCTCATATCGGTTGCACGCAGCAGAAAATTGTATTTCTGACCGACCGCCAGATCGTTGGTCGGAAAGGTGATCGGCTGATCGAGCTCAGCCGCCGGCACCGCCATCTCGGCGACAATGCTATTCTCGGCCCATGCCTCGATCTGCACATCCTGAAGCGACTGGGTGTTGCGGGCCTCGATCTTTAGCTCATAGACATCCTGGTCGGCCAGATAGCGCGCCCGCAGCTGAAAGCTCGGCACCGCATAGAAGTCGCGCGGCGAGTCGAATGCTAGGCTGCCCACTAGCGGTGTCTGCTGGTTGCTGCGCGGAATAGTCAGGGTGGCGCTATTCTCACCCTGGATCGCGGCCACCCGCGCCTGCGCCAGCCACTGGGCATTGATCTGATCCATCACCGTGCCAAACAGGCCCTCCATCTCATCCAACACACCATAGCGCGAGATCGCCCTCGTCTTATCGGCAATCTCGCTCAGCACATCGGCGTTCAGGTTTGCGCAGGCCGGGCTCTTACACAGGCCAATGGTGTAGATCGGCGTTGACACATCCAGTGCGCCGCTAATCACATTCTCGACGCTGCGCTGGCTACACGGCCCTCCGTTGCCATTGTCATCCTTGCCGTCGGTGAAGAGAATGATCGCACGCCGGTCGGTCTGGGCGGCGGCCTGGCTCAGCTGGGTAGTCGCACTGAAGGCGGCGTTGTAGAGACAGGTCGGGTTGCCCTCTCTGGGGGCAATCGCGTCGAGCGCCTGCGTGGCAAGCTGGTGGTTCTGCGTATAGTCCTGGATCGGGAGCAGCGGCTGTTCAACATCGAGCTTATGAAAGGCATAGACCGCGATCAGCGCGCTGTCTGGAGCCTGATTGATCGCCTTCTTGGCCGCCTCGCGCACCGCATCGATGCTACTTAGCATGCTCCCGCTCGCGTCGATCACCAGCGCGATCCGGATCGGCCCGGTGGCCGGACTGATCTGGGCGAGGCTGATGTTCTGCGACCCATTGAGCAGGCGGATCTCACCCAGATCGGCTAGGTCAGCATCACCAAGCGTGATCGGGGTGCCATCGCCCTGGCGGAGCGAGAAGTAGATGTCGAGGCCGAGTTGCTGATCGTCAGCCTCGGCATGCGGCACAGTCTGTAGGACGATCATCTGCGGTTGCGCCTGTGCCCGCGCACGGGCGGGCAGCGTAGCCGCGAGGAGAGTCAGAGCAAGCAAGATCAGCAGAAATCGGCGGGACCAGCGCATCGCGAGACCTCTAGCTAGTACGATTGCAGATGAGAGATTGCAGATAACAGCGTGATCGCTGTGCATCAGGACGTCATTGGCGTACAAACGAATCGCGAGCGGGCCGCCAGCTTCTGCGCTCAGGTTGTCGCGCCGCGCGGCGCAATGATCCGGGCGGTCAGCGTGATCGCGCCATTCACTAGCACTACGGCATCGCCATCGCTGAGCGGGTAGGCGTTGCTATCTATGGGCATCTCAGGCGAGGCGTGCGGGCCAGCCCCGGCAGAGGTCGGATGCAGTTTGCGCAGCAACGCCGGCTTGTCACCAGAGTCGCCGTCAATTCGCACCGTAAAGGCACCATCTTCACCTTGATCGATGATCAAGTATGAGCGTGAGGTGGTATCGTTCAGCTGGGGGTAGCGCGCGTGCCTGGGCAGCGCCACCGCCTGGGGGCGACGCTGGTCCTTGCTCTCACGCCCGATCACGCCAGGTACCCAGCTGACTGGGTAGCGTGTCCCGTGCATGTCAAGCAGCACCAGCCGACCGCTGGGGCGACGCGTACCGGTCGGCAGCTCACGGCGCTCCCAGAAGTGCAGCGTATTGCGGATCTGCCCGAATGGCACCGAAGTGGGCTGGGTTTCGCCGCTGCGAAACAGGGCGTACTGCTCGGCCGAATCGAGCAGCAGCTGGTCGCCAAAGCGCTTCACAATCGCGGCGACAAGTGACTCCTGGCTCAGGGTGGCGCGCACCCAGATCTTCTCGGTGTGTAGCCCGAGGATGTTGAGCTTAAGTTCAACACGATTACTTGGGATGCTCATAGGAAGCTCACTATATGATTACTGTGTTGTCTACGGGTTTGCTCGGCAACTCGCATATCGCACAGTGCGTATCAGGGCTGTAGCTGCTTTTCTAGCAGATCCGTCAGTATTGAGAGCGGGAGAGCAAGCCACTTCGCTCGCACGTCATCGACAAAGATCTGGCGAAGGCCGTCCTCCAGCTTGATCCATTGCGGATCCGTGAGTACGCCGATCGCGCGTAGCATCTGCTCGCGCTGCGCAGCGTCAGGCTCGGCAGAGAGTGCGTGGTACTCGCTGAGCAGCTGCTGGATCTCGGCCTGGTCCAGTGGCTGGCTCTGCTGAATGAGCACATCGAGCAGCTGGCGCAGCCCGCGCCGCAGCAGTGTCAGCTGGGCCGCGGCGACCGAGTCGCGCGGTGCCACCGGCGGCGGCACTGCCGGCGAGGTGTCAAGATCGGCTGCCTCGGGGTAGCGTGCGATGATCTGCTCGACCAGCGCGGCGTAGTCCTCGGGCTGCCCGACGCCAGTGATCGCAATCTGGAGCGCCGCGCCGCGCACCTTGCGCAGCACCAGGGTGGCCCGACCAGCTGGGAGTAGCCGCTGGTCGCTGCGAGCAAGGCCACCCAGGAAGCCGATTGCATTCTCGGAACGTAGAGCGACACCCTGAGCGCTATCACGCACAGCCTTGTAGAGATCATTGCTGATCATGCGCAACCCACTGCTGCCAATCAGGGTGATACCATAGTCGCCAGCCCGCTTAGCCAGCGTGATCAGGTTGCGCTTCGCATCATCTTTGATCTGGCGATTGTTGCTGATCTCATCGATCAGCTCATCAAATCCGTCGATCACCACTGCCAGCCGGCGGGCGTCGCCAGCTCGCCAGCGCTGCTCCTGCTCACGCAGCAGCGGCAGCAGCAGCTCTGGATCATCGAGCACCTGCCGCCGATAGACATGGGGCAGCTCGGCGATCCGGTTTGCCTCAGTCGCGAGCTTACGGCTCGGATCAAAGAGCACGATCCGCAGCTGACTGGGCGCGTAGCGCATAGCCAGGGTCAGAATCATCGTGCGCAAGGTGGTTGTTCGCCCGCTCGCAGGCTCACCGGCGACGACGATGTGTTGCCCATCGGCATCGGTGTCGAGCAGCGCTGGGGTCCGGTCGCGGTCGCGCAAACCGATCGGGATCTGGAGCGTCGCCAGCGGCGTCTCGGCGGGCAGCGCGTCCCGCAGCGTGTCTCGCAGCGTATCAACCGTATAGCGCGTGCTGAGCGTCTCAATCGGTGCGGCCAGCCCCACCTTCGGGGCAGCGGCGCGCAGGGCATCAATGATCGGCCTCAGATCCGCAGGCGGGCGCGCAATCTGGAACATACGGGCCTGCAAGTCAAGCACAATATAGCCGCGACCGGGGGTGGCGCTAAAGGTGCTGGCACTAACCCCGAGCAGATCCTTATAGCTCTCGGCCTTCTCCATCGCCAGCACCAGCTTACGCGATACCTGCTCGCGAAGCACGCCGGGGATATCGCTCATTGCCGTGGCAGTGAGCGCCAGAACAATGCCATAGCGCGCCGACTGGCGGGCGATCTCGGTAAGCCGCAGCAGCAGCGACTCGTAGCGCTCTTTGAGCGTTGCCACACCATCGATCATGACCAGCATTGCCGGCAGATCAGCATTCTCTTGGATTCGATACGCCGCGAAGTTGAGCGCTTTAAAGGCAGTCTGCCGGCGCTGGAGCTCATCCTCTAGCACGTTAACCAGCCGGATGAGCCGATCATCGAAGTCTGGCTCGTTGCGCCCAATAATCGCACCAATATGGGGTACGTCGTGGAGATCGGCAAAGTTGCTACCGCCGCTATCCACGATATACAGGTGGAGTTGCTGCGGCGCATAGGTGCCAGCCAGACTCATAATCAGTGTGCGAAGCAGCGTGGTGCGCCCACTGCGTGGCTGTCCAAACACGGCGACATGATCCCACTCAAAGCTGAGCGGTCGGCGCTCGCGCCGATCAGGTGCGTCATAAAAGCCGATTAGCGGGGTTGGGGCAGCCGGGCCAGTCGCAGGCCAGCCCGTGCGCGTTCCCTGGAGCCACTCGGCGAGCGCGGGCACAAGGGTGATTGGCTGGGGTTGCATACCATCCAGGACTGGCGTATCGAGGTCGATTGCGTCGGGGAGTGGCGCGGGCCAGAGCCGCGGCACAAAGGCGTCGTACACCTTGTCCAACACGCCGATCACCAGTGCGAAGAATGGAGGCTGCTCAGATTTACTGCCCTTCGGGCTATTCTCAATCAGATCGGCTGGGCCGCTCGGGTAGGCCACTTGCACCAGATCGAGGGTACGCCCGCCCTGATGGATGTAGCCGCGACCGGTAGGCGTCTCAGGTGGAAGGAGGGCCGCATCCGGGCGGCGTAGCAGCAGCTTGCTCGTCTCAAGCTGCTCGACACGCAGGCAGATCCGCAGCTTGATATTGGCATCCATCTCATCGGTGACGGCGGCGGCGCGCTGCGCCGCAAGCACGAGCGAAATGCCCAGCGAGCGACCGACCCGGGTCAGGCTCTCCAAGCGATCCCGGCTGCTCGGGTACTTCTCGATCAGCTCGGTATACTCGTCGATAATCACAAAGAGGTGCGGGTAGTGCTCCTGTGCATATTCCCAGTCGGCACCATTCGTCACCCGCTTGCGCCGGAAATCGACGATATGGTCACAGCCGCTCTGCTTATTCAGATCCTGGCGGCGCGCGATCTCGGCCTCAAGCACCAGGAAGAAGCGCTCGACGGCGGCGGCATCCAGATTTGTGACAAATTCGGCACAGTGGGGAAGATCCTTAAATGGCTCAAAGCTGCCGCCGCCCTTAAAGTCAACCAGCGCAAAGTTCAGCACATCGGGCGGGTAGCGCAGGGCCAGATCAAGCACCAGCGTGCGCAGCAGCTCCGACTTACCCGAGCCAGTGCCGCCAGCGAGCATCGCGTGGACGCCAGACTGCTGCTGGTCAAACCGTAGGTCGGCCGGGCGGTTGCCCGAGCGCAGGCCAACGCATGCAGCAAGCCAATCAACCCGAGCCTGATCGATGGCCACGGTGCCAGCGCGCACCCGTTGCTCCAATTCTTGCATGAATACAGTCAGATCGTTACTCTGCAATGACCAGCGCTCACGCAGCATTGTACGCATCATATAACTTTGGCCCAGCGCTGCCTGGCGCAGCGGCTGCGGGCCCACGTTCACAGCAGATGATTGGGTCAAGCTCGCTCCGATCGCTTCAAGCGCCCGTAGCTCCGCGCCAAGCTGCGACGTGGCATTCGAGACATCAGCCAGCTGCATCATCTGGATCGGGAGCGGCTTGCGATCAGGGCCACTGATATAGCCACGACCTGGGCAATCAATCGTATCGCTGACACTCACCTGGATAGCAGGCTGATAGTCGGCAGTATTACCCAGGCGCAGAGCCATGCGCTGAGGGAAGCGTCGGTAGATCTTGCGCTCACGGCGTAGATCAGGCTCGCTATCGGTGGCAATAAACCAGATTCGCATAGACGGGCCAATATCAAACAGACCAAGCATGCGAGTAACAATCCCGTCGCGTTCGAGTGCACCGGGCTGCTCCTCAAGCAACTCGAAGAGCTGACTCAGACCATCGATCAGCACCACCAGCGCCGGCCCGTCCTGCGCATGCATGGGCTGCGCCTGACCCGCAGGGGCTTCCTGCTGCTGGCGTTCCTTCTGGATGCGAGTGATGATGTCATAGAGATACTGGGCAAACTGGTTGACCCGATCGAGCACATCAGCATCGTCGATAATGCACGTCCCCGTATGGGGCAGTTTTTGAAGGCTGGTGTCACGCTGCCCGGTTGCGTCGATCAGGTGGATATGCAATTGCCCTACCCGATGCTCAGCAGCCAGGTTGGCGGCGAGCACGCGCAAGAACGAGGTCTTGCCTGAACCTGCCGCGCCAAACATGATCAGATTACCCTTATTCAAATCGATCACCAGACGATCCTGGTGTCCACGCTGCGGGTCGTCGACCAGGCCAACCACCGCACGCAGCGGGGGTTCGGCGAGCGTGAGTGCCTGTCGTCCGTTTCGCAGCTCACTCAGCGCTATGCGCAAAAGCTCAGCTGCATCAGGTGCGGCGCCACTCTGGCCGGTGAAGTAGCGCGGGTAGATTATCTGCTCGGCACCCAGCGGGTGGGCCAGCTGCGGCGGCCATGGCGCAAACTCGCGGGCCGCCGCGCCGTGCTGCTCATAATATAGATCGCGGGCGCGGTCGATAATGTGCTGGGCCAGGCTCGGCAGATCATCCTGTGCTGGTGACTCGGCATACTTACGAAACAGATTGATCGCCGCAGTATCATCCTTGTCCACCTTTTCATCGACACGCGCCGCCTGGAAGAGCCTGAGTTGCCCCACCAGGCCCACCTGGATGTAGCCACGGCCGGGCTTGCGCGGCAGATGGGCGGCATCGGTGCGCCGCAGCAGCTCGCGACTGGCATCTGGGTCATCGACATGGAGCGCCACCTTGAGCGACATATTGGCCCGCATCTGGTCGTTGACCTCGGGCCGCTGGGCGGCGATAATCAAATGCACCCCGACAGAGCGACCAAGCAGCGTAATCTTCTCGATCTCTGGGATGAAGGCGGGGTTGCTCTTCACCAACTCCATATACTCGTCAATGATGATAAACAGATGCGGCTCGATCTCATCAAGCTTTCCAGCGCCCATCTGAGCCTGGTTATACTTCACAATGTCGTCGCGATCACCCTTTATCAGATTCGCTCGACGTTTAATCTCTGCATCAATCGCAATGAAGACCCGGTGCACATCGGCGGGGCGGGCGTTGGTCACAAAATCGACACAGTGCGGAAGATGCCGGAAGGGGTCAAAGGTAGCCCCACCCTTGAAGTCAATCAGTGCCAGATGGAGAATTCGCGGGTCATAATGAATGGCAAAACTGGTGACCAGGGTCGCGAGCAGGCCCGACTTGCCCGATCCAGTGCCGCCGCCAATGATCGCGTGGACACCGTCTTGCTTCTGATGAAACCATAGAGTTCTAGGAGCGCCGCCGGGCAGCACGCCCACCCGCACCTTCGGCCAGTCGATCTGCTCCAGACTTTGCCGCCAGTTCCAGGCGATATGCGCGCCACTCCAGTCGGCGGGCAGCCCGCGGGCGTCGGCGGGCACCGGCGCAAGCAGGCTGTCGAGGCTGATCTTGTCGGCGATCGCGTCGATGCGGAAGGGGCTGGGCTTCATCTCAGGCGCAGACGCGAGTCGCTGCACAAACTGCGCGATCCATGCGCTATCGCTCGGCTCGGTCAGGTCGGTGCGCGGCGCGGCGGCGAGGGCGACCTGGAACTGGAGCACCCGCCCGCTACGCGCGAGCACACCACGGCCTGGTGCCTCAAGCAGCTGACGCACCTGCACCCCGATCAGGTCGCGGTAGTCAGCCGGATCATTGAGCCGCAGAGCCAGCTTCTGGTTCAGGTGCTGCATTAGCCCGGCGGGGACATCCTGGGTCTGGGTGGCAGCAATCACAAAGCGGATGCGCGCATCACGCGCATTCTGCAAGATCTCCATGAATCGGCTCATCAGCCCATCTGCCGCGTCGACGTTGCGCTGCATCTCGCGGTTGAGCGCGGCCATGCCATCAATCACCACCACAATCCAGGGGCGCTCGGCGGGGGCAGATTCAGCAGCTTTCGCCCGAGCGTTTTCGGCGCGTTTGGTCGCCTCGGCACGCTGCTGCTCGATCACCGTGAACAGTTCACTCAGCAGGTGGTCAACCCGCTGCAGGAAAGTCGAATCGGTGCTATCGATCCGGCCACCGACGTGCGGCAGCTGCTCAAGCGACTGGAGTCCGGCGGTGCCACTCAGATCGAGCAGATAGATATGCACATGGGCCGAGCTATGGGCGGCGGCAAGGCTCACCACCGCTGTGCGCAGCAGTGTGCTCTTACCACTACGGGGCGCGCCGATGATCAAGGTGTGGCCCTGCTGGAGATCGAGGGTAAGTGCTTCCTGACGCGCATTCTCAGCATCATCGATCACGCCAATCATTGGGCGCGGGACAGCGGCAGAACGCTGATCATCCCATAGCGCTGTGTCCGTCGTCTGCATCAGCAGCGCGGCCGCAGGGCTGAGCGCCGACTGGTTCGCGCCATAGTTAAGCCACTGATCATGCGTGAAATGCGAGCGCAGCGAGCGCCAGTGCTCGGCCTGCTCGGGCGGCGTGCTCGTGGCGGCCTGTTTGTCACGCACCGCCGGCGCGAAAATCTCCTGGGTCAACAAGATCGGGTAGTCGGGGAAGAAGGGTGGCCACGGCGGCTCTTGAGCGGCAATCCGATCAGCTTTGGCCGTGTTGCTGAGCGTCTCGATCAGCACCCTGGCGAACTGCTTGGGCTCGCCCCAGGCTCGAATATCTTCCTCCCAGAGAACATCGGCATCAAGCGCCACGTCATCGCTGACCTCCTCGCCAACATAGGCGACCTGGATAAGCTCGATCTCATCGTTACCAACCTGGAGGTAACCGCGTCCCGAGACCCCAGGCGGAAGAAAGGCCGCCGCATCGCGGCGCAAAATCTCATTACTCTCTTCGCGCTGCTCTACGCGCAGGCAGATACGATAGGTAATATTCGAGCGCATCTGGTCGGTTACGCCGCGCGGGCTCTGCGAGGCAAGCAGCAGAAAGACGCCGAGCGAGCGACCGACACGGGTAATCTGCTCAAGCTGCGATTTGAACTCATCATTGGCCGCCAGCATTTCGGCGAACTCATCAATGATGATCATTAAAAAAGGCAGCGGATTCTTCTCCTGGAAGGCAGAGCTGTGGTATTTGAGAATATTTTCGATCTTGTCATCGATCGCCTTCGCCGCGCCGATCACCCGCTGGCGCCGGCTGATCTCAGCCCGGATCGCAGTGAACATGCGCGCCGTGCGCTCGGGCGCGAGGTTAGTGGCCGTCTCGACACAGTGCGGCAGCTGCTCAAAGTCGTTGAAGGTGCCACCGCCCTTGTAGTCGATCAGTACAAAGTTCAGCATCGTCGGGCTCGCGTTCAGGGCTAGCCCGGCCACAATCGAGGCCAGCAGTACCGACTTGCCAGAGCCAGTGCTGCCCGCAATCATGCCGTGAACGCCATCCTGCGAGCGATCCAGGGTCAGCACGCGGGTCTTGCCGCCGACCAGCAGACCGATCGGCACCTGGAGCGGGCCTGGGTGCTTAGTCGAGTCCTCCCATCGCTCGCGTGCGATCTGCGCCACCTGCTCAGCGACACTTGAGCCGCCGCGCATGCGGAACCCTGTATCGAGTTCACGCAGAAGTACGGTGCGCGGCAGAGCGGTGCTGGCGCTACGCTGGAGCACCATTGTCCGCATCATGGTGCTAATCGCCGACGCAGCATCACGGTTGAGGGTGTCGGCGGCACCGACATAGCGCACACTATTGATCCCAGTCTCAGCATAGCGGAAGACAGCCCCTCCTGGCGCAGGCGCGATCTCGATCACGGCGCTACAGCCATCGGGCACCTGGCTACGTGTGGGCACGAGAAAGAGAACCGCCGCCCCCAGGTTCGCACCCTCAGACATGGCCATCGCGACGGCCGCATTATTCAGCACCGCATTAATCAGTTTATGCGGATTCAACAGATCGATCACGAGGAGGAGCAATGGCAAGCGCGGCGAGTCCTGGTCGCTACTCGATGAATGCTCATCGGCGATACGAATACGACGCTGTGAGAGGGTACGCCGCAGCGGGTCAAGAAACTGGTCAATCGGCGGCTCATCAACCCCGACCTTTTTCTGGCGACCGTTGGCGTTCTCATCTTCCTCAAGCGCGGCAATAAACAGATGCTGGGTGCCACCTTCGCCCTGGGCGTGGGGCAGATTGCGCAGCCACTCCCACTCTTGCTCTTGCGCGGCGACGACATGGACCTGTGCCTCGACTGGGGCGTGGAAGGCGGCAAAATGCACGAGCAGCGCGCGGGCCGAAGCGTAGACCGAGGCCGAGTCGTCGCCAGGTTCGCCGACGAGGGCGATGGCGTGGCCGGCGGGGATCTGCATCTGGGGCGCATCGGGAACAGCCGAGTCGCTCTCGCCCTCAAGCGGCGGGCGCAGCCCGATGATCACCGGGATCTGGCTGACAAAGCGCGAGTCATCGGCCAGCTTGCGGGCCGCACGCACCTGTGGCGTCTCTTCTTTGTCGTGGCCCGAAAAGACAAACTGCCGGGTTGCGGGCAGCGTCCCAACACCTAGCCGGATGGCCGCAAAGTCGAGATCGCTACTGCGCCGCTCCCAGAGGCGGATCGGGCTGCGGAGATCGCGCTGGGGCATGCTGGCGGTCTGACGGCTCGCATATACTAGGCCATTGAGGTCAGCCAGATCCGGGTAGTTATAGGCATAAAAGCGGCGCTGCTGCTCGTGCCCATCGTGCATCTCCCGTGTGAGCGCAACCAGCCGATCGTTATACTCGCGCTCAGACTCGGCGTGCCGGCGCGATTCGCGCCGGTAGGTGTAGAGCGCAAATGCGCTCGACGCCAGCACCGAAAGCGCCATTGGGATCATCATGAGCGGGCTGCGCGACATGCCGCCGAACGATGAGACCATCACATAGCCGACGATCGTCAGCAGGGGCAACCCGATCTGGATCAGGCGCGCCTGACCTTCGGGGAAGGGATCGGGAGGCGGTGGGATCTCCACCTCGCCGAGAGGCAGCTGCGGTTGGATGCGCGGCGGGCGATCAACGGCGATTGGCTGCTCAGGCGTACTGCTGGCAGCAGCTTGAGCAGAAGGTGCATGAGTATCTATCATGGCTCAGAGCATAAAGGCGTTATACAGCGTCAGGGCAACCAGCGCGAGAAAGGTCATCCCGAGCAGCGCGATCGTGACATGCAGAGTTGTCGCGCCAGTGAGCCAGCGGTTGGTCCGTGGCTCAGGAACGACGCCAAACACTTGCTTTAGCTCAGCGGTGAAATCAGCGGCGCTCGAGATCTGCGCCGTCAGCACACGGTTGATGATTGCCGAGAGCTTCGACATTGACGGAATGTTGACCGGCGTAGACGCGGGCAGACTGCCGAGCAGCATCTGGGCGAACAAGATCGCCAGGCTATAGAGGTCGGCGTGAGGTGATGACGTGCTGCCGGGGCGCAGATCTGTGGCACTGTAGGCTGACTGGGCCAGCTGATAGCTCTTATCTGAGATCTGGTCGCCCTTGTGCAGCACCGTGCCAAAGTCGATCATCACCACCCGTGGCACATCATCGCCGTCGAAGGTAACGAGCGCACTCTCGTCGGAAATCGCCAGATGGAGCAGCTGCGACTCGTGCAACTCCTGGATCGCAATCGCCATACTCTGAGTGATCCAACCGGCGTGGTAGGACCAGAGCTGCGGGCGTTTGCTGAGCAGGTCGCGCAGCGGTTCGCCCTCAATATGCTCAAACACCAGAAAGTAGAGCAGCGTGTCGTGAATGGCCGCACGCCCATACGACCAGTCATCTTCAGACAGAACCAGCCTTTTCTGCGCATCCTTCGTATACGGATCGAGTAGCAGCGGCAGGTAGACCAGCCGATCTTTGCGCTGCGACTTTAAAAACTGCGCCTCATCTTCCAGGTGCTGCTTAAAGCGCTGGCCCGGGTGGGCCACCTTCAAGGTAACCAACTGGCTGTTGCGCCGAGCCTGATAGATTGTCGCGGCGCGCCCGATCAGCACGACGCGCACAATCTCAAGATTCTCGATCCACTCGCCGGGTTCAAGCACCCAAGGCGATTGCTCGGCGGGGCATGTGGCACGCTGACAGAAGGTATTCTGATTGGGATTCGTCTTCCGGCACTCAAGACAATGCTGCTGCATAAAATATCCCGGCCCGCTCACATGGTGCGGCGCGAGCTGCGAGGCAATCACGCTCACGCTACACCAGAAGGCTAGAACGCAGTAGAGCAGAAGTAACGCTGTCACTCTACTCTGCGCGTGCCCGGCCCGTGAACGGGCGGGCTACGGTTCTACGAAGGCCGCCTGCGCGGCCTGCCTGAGGCCGCGCGGACGGCATCCGTTACACAAGAGCCCGCGGCTTCAGCCGCCGGGCGACGCCGCACCGCGTTACTTCTGCGGTATTGCGCTAGAACCAATCAGCTCGACGGCGTGAAGAAGCGCGACCCCTCGACATCCTTACCCTCGTGCATGTCGACGGCTCGGCTGACATCGCTGCTCAGCTCATTGATCTTTTCGACGAGATGTTCCTCGATAAAGGGCTTGATCAGCTCGATAAACGCGATCCAGACCGCGCCGCCGACCCGACCGATAAAGGCCGTGCCCTTGAGGATGGCGAGCATGCCGTCGAGGGTCTTCACCACGACGGTAAAAAAGTCGGCCACCCCATCGAGAATCTTGGCGATATTGCGTACCCCGTCGGGGTCCATAAAGAACTCATCATCGTCCATTGCAGCATCTCCTTCGTGTCTGCTAGAAGAACCGAGCCTTCTCCTCAAGCCGCCCGCGGATCATCTGATCGGCCTCACGGTCGGCCTGCTCAATGCGGTCACGAGCCGACTGAATATCGCCGTGCAACTTGGTCAGATTATCGGAGACACGGCCGACACCGGGGATAAAGATCGACGAGAGTTCATCGATAAAGGCCTGCGCCCCTTTACCGCGCCAGACCTTCTCGACCTCGCCCTGCACCAGGCGCTGGAGCGGAGCAAGCCCCTGCTCAGCGATATCGGCGATCACTTTGTTTAGCTGCGAGAGCACCTTCTCAAGGACAGCCTTGGCAAGACTGATCAGCACATCCATAAAGACTGACATAACTCCTCCGATTACGCTAGCCCATCGAACCCGCGACGCTCTCATCCGCAGCGCGCTGAAGATCGATAGCCTTCTGAACATCGCCGGCCAGCTCAGTAAACTTCTCGGTCAGGCGGGTGAGCGAGGGGCTCATCTGATTACGGATCAGCTCGACGTAGGTGGTGCCCGCCTGTCCCAGTAGGGCGCCATCGCTCATGGTGTTGGCGATACTCTGGAGCTCGGTCATCACATCCTGGAGATGCTCGGTGCCTTCCTTGAAGGCCGCGACCATCGCCTCACAGTCGGCATAGACGACCTTGATATCCCCATTCATCAGGCTCTCCCTTACTAGTTGTAGCCCTTACACTGCGACTCGGCCTCAGAGTCGGCCTTCTGAAAGATCTGGCTGACTTCCTTCGTCACCACATTCGCCTCGCTCAGCAGCTCCTGAAGCTTGCGGACTGAGGGCAGCAAAACATCATCCATCTCGGCGTAGAATGCATCAGCCGCCTGACCCATAAAGCTCCCGCCCTTGAGCGGATCAAGCTTGCCAAGCAGCATCTGCAACAAGCTTTGGACTGTGTCGGACTGCTTCGCGAAGCGGCTAGACACATCATTCATCTGCTCGTAATTGACCTGAACCTGGTCTGTCATCGCCTGAACCCTCCTTACATCACATCTGCGGACTCGGGAATGCCCATTACATACATCGCGCAGGAGTCATCACTCGTGTCAGGTCGCTATGGCTTGACCTCCTTACTAGGCGATGAAGCGCGCTACTGCGGTAGTCAGCGGTGCGCTCGTGTCCCTATGGCTCACTGCCGGACAGCAGGCGAGTTGCATGAGAGGTGCCCAGTGGCGGCGTACCCGCGATCATCTGGTCAAGCGTATCCCGCCGCACCCGCCAGCTGCGGCCGATGCGAAACGCCGGCAGCTTGCCGCTCGTACACCAGCGCCAGACAGTCGTCTCGCTCACGCGGAGGTAGCGAGCCACCTCCGCGACGGTGAGGATAGCCGGATGAGCCAGCTCTTCAGACATCGCGCGCTCCGCAGTTGCATACATCGTGCGAGGATCAGCTAGTCACTGTCCTATCTGTACCAACCTTCGCCCGATGACTCTTGTCTCATACGCTACCGGCTCTTGCATGAGCCGCCACCCCCTCCATCTATCACGCTATCTGTACCAAACGGTCAGTAAAGACTCTCGCTACACTAGACGCAGGCGCTTACATAGTGAAGTCGGCGATGAAAATACATAGCTTCCTGTTGTGTCAGGACCGCACCTGAACGGGTTGCAACTCTTATGAGAGACGGCTGTATGCTCCGCAGACTGATGGGGCAATTCCCATTTCATATGTCGCCAGCTCTTGCAAGAGTTTTCAAAAGACAACATAGATCGAGGTTTATTAACTTCAGCTACACAAGCGCACATAGTCATTCATTGTTAATGCCTACAGCGTATACTCACAACGGATCTTCCAACACCACCCTTGTGGATAACACATTCATATCAGACAGATAGGGGCTGTGATGGATCAGGAAGCGATCACATTCCGACGCTGCGCCGACACAGTCGCGTTCTTGAATAGCACTGAGCACTGGGGATTGAGTGAGGAAGAGTCATCGGCGCTGGCCGACGCCGCTGCGGCCTATGTGTACCCGCAGGGGAGCAACGCACAACTCCGCATGGTGATCACCAATATCCGCCGCGATCTCCCAAGCGTGGAGGCGCTGCGCCGAAGCGGCCACATGGGGCACCTCGCGGAGTGGGAGAGCTGGCTGGGGCAGGCCCGGGCCATCCTGCGGCAGGCGAACCTCGACTGGGCATATGACGGCGCGGTAGATAGCGACGACCTGATGCAGGTCGCCCTGCTACAGCTGGCCCGCTCGCTGCCTGGGTTCCGCTACCAGAGCCGCTTCTCCACATGGGCCTATCAGGTGATCACACAGAGTGTCCAGCGCCACCTGCGCGATCTGTCCGCCCAGAAGCGCGCCGGCGAGATCGATGGGTCGGTTGATCCGCACACGGTGGCACGCGCGATCGGCGAGGGCGATCACCCTGAGGCGCAGGTCGCGGCGCGGCTGCTGACGACCACCGTGGAAGCTGAGCTACTGGCGGCGATGGGCTCGCGCAACGCGGAGGTGTTTCGGCTGTGGGCCTGCGATGACCTCTCGGCGGAGATGATCGGGCAGCGCGTGGGGCTAAGCGTGGCGCGGGTGTACGCGGTGATCGCCCAGGCCCGCAAACATCTCTCCGGGCAGGCGGCGATCATTGATTGGGGAGCGGCTACGCGAGGCTAACCCTCGCGGGGTAGGAACAAGGCCAGCCAGAAGTTGCAGAGCAACTTCTGGCTGGCCTTGTTCGTCTGATCTGCAATACGCTTTTACGCCAACCCGGTACAGATATTGTAGAATGCAAGACTTAACATAGCGCAGCACCAACACGGATATGGTCATGCGCAAGGTGAATGACGATGGATCATCCACAATGTGATCATGTGCGCGCAGCATTGTTGCAGGCGCTCACAAATAGCCACCAGCCGGCACAGACCCCGGCCCTGGCGCAGCATATCGCGCACTGCTCAGCGTGCCAGGATCTGCGCGCATCGGTGTTCCAACAGCTGCTGCCGAGCAAAGCTCTTCCCGCTGATCCGTGTGCGCTCTGCCAGCTCGACCTGGCTGCCTATGTGGATATGAACCTTGACGCGGGCACCCACACGGCCGCGCTGGCCTACCCACAGGTCTGGTGGCACCTCTGGACCTGCCGCGACTGCGCCAAGATCTTCGCGCAGACCGCAGCCCTCGCTGGCGCTGAGCGTGCCGGTGTGCTCACATCGATCCCAGTGGCAAGGGTCACGCCGACGAATCCGCGCCACGTGATCGGTCGACTCAGCGTAGCACCACAGGTGGTGGCCCGCTTCATCCAGAGCCGGGCGCTGCTGGGGGTGGCCTACGGTGATGAGACGCCGATGGTGCTTGATGATGGCGAAGACAACATACACAGCTTCCAGCTGAGCGTGCAGCGGGGGGGGGGCGGCACATGGCAGGTACTGGTCAGCGTGGTGCCGCCGGTCGCCGGCGTGGCGGTGATCACTGTAGGCCAGACGACCTACCATGTGCCGTTCGACGCGCAGGGGTTCGCCCGCGTCGCTGACATGCCCTCCGCACTGCTCCTCGCTGGCGAATCCGCCATCGCCGTCGCGATCGAAGCGGTGTAACTCATCCGCAGACAAACCGCACGTTTCCTCGCTCACGCACCCCTTATCTCCTCGATCAATCCGCCTCCACCCCGACTGCTGTGTTAGGATAGCTGCACACGCCGGGCCGGCGCTTGCCCTGATGCAGGGTGACACGCCGGCGCCCCTGCCGACGTACCGCACCGCATGGATAGAGATCCCACCAACTCGCCCCCGCCACGCTGCACCCGCATCCTCACGATCAGCGACCGCCACCCGCGCTGCGCCGTCGGCCTCGCTGGCCGACTGCTTGCCGCAACCACACCCGATCACCCGAACTACGCCTGGGCCCAGCTGACGTTGGGCTGGTGCCTGGTGCGCTGGGAGGATCTGCCCGCGCCGGTGCGGCTGCTCCAGCAGGCGGAGGCGACCCTCGCCGCGCGCGGCGCACGCTGGGGCGCGCTCACGGCGCGCACCGCGCTCCTGCTCGCCGCGCTGCTCCAGCGCGGCGGGGCGGATCTGCTGGGTGCGTGGGATCAGCTTGCCTCCGACTGGGAGTCCGCTGGATGGCCAATCGAGGCCGCCCGCGTGCGGATCAGCCAAATGCGTACCCTGAATACCCTTGGCCGTCCGTACGAGGCCCTGGCGCTGGCGACAAGCATCACGCCACTGATCACAGGGTTGGGTACGCCTGCGGATCATGCGACCCTGACATACGTTGCGGGGACCGCACGGCTTCAGGCAAGCGACTTCCCGGCAGCTACTGCGCTCCTCGGCGAGGCGGCAGCGGGCTTCCGGCAGCTCCGCCAGCCCGCCGAGCTGGCGAAAGTCTGGTTCGAGCAAGCCCGCGTGGCCTTTTTTCAAGACGATTTCTATGGCGCACTCGCGCTGCATACGCACGCGCAGGAAACCTTCACCCGTCTGGCCATGCCGCTACGGGCGGCCGTCTGTACCAAGAACATGGGTGCCATCTGGGTGAAGCTAGGACAGGCAGATCGGGCGATCAGCACACTGCTCGCGGCACGAACACGTATGGCCGCCATCGGGCAGCCCTATCAGGTGGCCGACTGCGATCTCAATCTCGGCAATGCCGCCTACCACAGCGGGCTGTATGATCTGGCCTTGGGTGCCTGGCGACGGACGGAAGTCATCTATACGCAGCTCGGTGCCCCAGGTATGGCCCTGATCAGCCGGCGGAACCAGGCCGAGGCATACATCCGGCTCGGGCAGCTCGACAGCGCCGAGTCCCTGCTCACCGCGCTCGTCGGCGAGGCCACCCAGATTGGTGCCCACCGCGATCTGCCCGAGATTCTCCAGGGGCTTGGTGAGGTACTCCATGCGCGGGGCGAACCCTCGCGCGCCCTGGGCTACCTTCAGGAAGCGGAGGCGTTGTTCGCCGCGCTGCCCAACCACCCCGCCGCAGCACGCGCGCGGCTGGCGCAGGGCTGGCTGCACCTAGACGGCGATGATCTGCCTGCGGCGCGAGGATGCTTCCAGCAGGCGGCGCAGGATCTAGTCAGCAGCCCGCTCTACCACTGGCGCGCAATCTACGGCCTGGGCCGCTGCGCGGACGCGGTGGGTGAACCGGCGCAAGCGCTGGGACACTACCAGCGCGCCAGCGTGGGTGTCGCAACGCTGCGCCACGCCCTGGCCAATTCGCACGCGTCGAGCGCGCTGTTCCGCGAGGCAGCGCAGCTCTTCGCCGACGCCATCCGCCTGGCCGCCGCAGGGGGCAACCCCCGCATCGTGCTCCAGCTCTCCGAGCAACAGCGCGCCCTAGCCCTCCAGCAGCAGATCCGCCGCGAGCCGATCATCCTGCCCCCAGCGCTGCGGGCAGACTACGAGGCACGGAGGGCACGCATGCGCACGCTGGTGGACGAGGGGGCTGACGGCACCAATCTCGACGCGGCGGTCACGGACTATATCGAGATTCTGCTCCACGGGCGGCACTACAACCCGGCGCTCAGCGAGCTGCCGGCCCAGGAGCTTGACCTCGCCACGCTGCGGGCCACGCTGTCTGCGCGCTATGGGAATGCGTGGACGGCGCTGATCTACGTGAGCTGCGGCGATGATCTGCTAGCGCTGAGCCTCGATGCCGAAGGCCTTGATCTGACCCGTACCCCGCTCGACCGCAGCCTACGCCGAATGCTTGACCGGGCCAGTCTGCCGCAATACCGAGCCTATACCTACCAGGATCTGGCCTTCCAGTCGGGCAAACAGGCCGCGCCATGGGCGGACCTCGCCACGCTCGGCGAGCGGCTCATCCCGCCTGCGGTGCGCGCCCGGCTCAACTCAACCCACCGCCTGCTGATCGTCCCCGGCGGCCCGCTGCACAGCCTGCCCTGGGCCGCGCTGCGCGTGGATGATCACTGGCTAGTGGAGCGAGCAGTTATCCAGCTTCTACCTAGCCTCCAGAGCTGGCCAGAGCTGGCGCGGCGCACGCCGGCGGGGGGCGATGCGCTGCTGATCGGGGTCAGCCAGTTCGCGGGGCGGGCGGCAGCGCTGCCGAGCGCCATCCCCTCGCTCGACCTTGTGCAGCGCCACTGGCCGAAGGCAGTGCGCCGTATGGAGGACGGGACGATAACCCGCGCGCAGCTCCGCACGGCGGCGGAGACAGGCGATCTCCAGCGGTATGGACTCATTCACATGGCCACCCACGGGCAGCAGGTGGCGGGGCGCGGGCTGCTGGCACACCTGAAGCTGGCCAACGATGACCTGCTGGTAGATGAGGTGGCCGACCTGCGACTTGGAGGGGCGCTAGTGGTGCTGGTCGCCTGCGAGGGGGCTGTGGGCGAGACTCTGCCGGGCGAAGAGCTGCTCAGCCTGAGCCGGGCGCTGCTGGCGGCGGGGGCAAGCGACGTGATCGCGAGCCTCTGGCATCTCTACGACCTAATGGTGCTGCCGCTGCTGGAGCCGCTGTACGCGGCGCTGGCGGCGGGCATGGACGCGCCGACGGCGCTGGCCGAGGCCCAGCGCGCCTGCATCGCGGCAGGGCGAGAAGGTGAGGGGAATCTTCTGGCGTGGCCGATCGTGTGGGCAAGCCTGTGCGCCCTCGGCGCGGGGGCCTGGGCGCTTGCGCCAGCGGGTGGCGCCACGCCCACTGACGTGGTCCGTCACCAGTGACCGGCTACTAAAACACTTGGTGTGAGATCCCGTACACGGTTTTGCATGAGGACGCGGTCGACGCTAACGCCGTGCAGCCAGATCGGGCGAATCGCGGTTCTGCCCATGGCGTCCCAATGCGGTGGAAACGATCTCACACCAAGCGTTAAAGAAACACCCAATGCCACCAACGCAACGATTATGTCGAGCCTCCCGTTATGTGGAACATCTATGGCCCTATGTTGCACATAGCCATAGGCTCGACATAACTGATGCGGTGATGCTGTGGTACGACTCCCCACCCTACAATGATTTAAGAAATATCAAAGCTGCCAGTTGCTGCTTCAAGCGCCTCTATCAGCGCAACGATATCGCGGTGCAGCGCGGCGCGCTCCTCGTCACTTAGCTCAGCCATGCGTGGGTGAAGGCGCTTGAGATCTTTGGCCGTGCGGGCGAGCTTGTCGCGCAGCGGCGGTAGCCACTGTGGCGCGCGGGCCGAGGGTGTGGCCTCGGCCCGACGCACTCCTGCCAGCAGGCGTCCAATGGTCGTGAGATCAACACTCGCAGCCACACGATCACCGCTGGAGGCAAGGGCAATGGATCGCTCGCGGATCTGTCCTAGCACCGTGTCAACCTGATCGGGGCGCAGCTCCCCAGCCCGCACCGCCCGGTGTAGCGGCTCGATTTGGTTTTCACGCAGGCGTAACTGCGCGATAGCCTGCTGCTGCGCATTCGTGAAGGCGAGCAGCCGGGTAAGCTCATGTCGCCGCGTGCTGCTGAGGCGGAAGCGACGCTCTACCTCCTCCCAGGGCGCGTCGCCGAGGGCATCTTTCATCTGGAGTAGCGCCCAGGCCCGCTCCATGTCGGTGAAGTCAGCCCGATCTTCGTTCTCGGCGTACTGTACCTGGACGCGCTCGGCTGGCGAGGGTGGGTCAACAACGATGGCGTCAAGCGCTGCGATACCAGCTGTAGTCGCGGCGAGCCAGCGCCTGTGGCCGATGAGAATCAGGTAGCTCGCCGCAGTGTAGTGCTCGCTCGCCCCCGGGTACACGATGATCGGCTGGATCTGCCGCTCTTGGAGCGAGGCCCCCAAGTCACGCAGTTCGCCCATCAGCGCTGTGTGCGCGGGAGGAACTTCGCCCTCGCGGAGCAACTCTTCGGGGAGTGGGAGCAGGCGCGGCTGCCGGAACGCAGGGCGCAGATCTGGGGCGATGAGCTTGACGCTAATCTGCTGCACGGCCCGCCCGGCGGTCACCGTATCCAGCGCCATGATCCCAAAGTGGCTCGTGATCGCGCCCTGGCTGGCGGCTGTCTCTTCCGCCTCAGGGGTGGCAGCGAGATCGGGGCGGCGCAGGGCCGCCGCGTTCTCACGGATCGTCTTCAGGCGGTCGTCATTCTTGGATGCCATCAGCGCTGACCATCGAGCTTGATCAGCTCGCCTACGAGTTGGAGGAAGAGGGCGCGGGACTCGGCGACATCGGGGCCGCTGTAGTGAAAGATGTCCTGGCGCACTGCAACCGAGTCTCGCAGGGCTGCCCGGACTGGGATAACGGTGTCGAGGAGCAGATCACGATATTCATCGCGCAGGAGCTCATCGTACACGCGATCCGCGCCGCTGCGCGGCATGTACTTATTGCGGAGTACGCTGACCTGAAGCTGTGGGTTGACCTTGCGCACGCGCACCTGCGTTACGGAGTCCATTAGGGCCACGAGCGCACGGATAACCAGATCCTCAGACTGCACTGGGGCTAGGCAGCGCGTGGCGGCGGCTAGAGCCATGCCCAAAATAGGGCTGCGCGCGGGCGGGAGGTCGAGAACGGCCACATCGTAGGGGATCGGGTGATCTGGGGAGTCGAGTGCCTCCGACAAAAGAAAGATCCCGCCGAGGGTCGCGGCATTGAGCAGGGAAGGGAGGCTCGCCATCTGCGGGTGAGCGGCGAGCACATGAACGCCACCGGTCGTAGGGATCGCACGGTCGGTAATACTTTCTGTGCGCAGCTGGCCGGCGATGGCCTCGTTAAACACCCCAAGGGCGCTGCGATCAGCAGGCATGGTTGTGACATCGATGCCGAGCCAGTGGGTCGCGCTGGCCTGGGCATCGAGATCGACCAAAAGAACATCGAGCCCCGCCTGCTGAAAGGCGGCGGCCAGATTCACAGAAAGGGCGGTCTTCCCGACCCCGCCTTTCTCAAGCGCCACAGCATAGGTGATCATCAGCACATGCTCCGTTCCGGTGTGGGTAGCGTTCGTTGTCTGAGCATATCGCGTGCGAAGGGCAGGTCAGATCGCGGTTTAGCGCATCTGAATGCTGGAAAAGGGGGGGGTGCGCTGAGCGCACCCCGGGCGTATGACGAATAGAGGTCGAGTCGCATTGTACGGCATCCTGATGCGCTATCGGGGGGGGGTGCGCTGAGCGCACCCTGATGGTCACGATGAGCGGGGCGAAGGCTGATCGAGCAGTCGCTCTAGCGCTGCCAGCATCGGCGGGAGCAGGTCGGGGTGCTGCTCCAGGGTTTGTGTGAGTAGTTGCACTGCCTGGTGCTGCGCGCTTCGCCGCTGCTCCTCAAGCAGGGCTGCGGGCGGGATGCCCAGCACATCGGCCGCGCGGGTCAGGGCCACCGCCGTCATGGCCCGCTCGCCAGACTCCCATTTGGCAACCGTCGAGCGATCCACCCCCAGCGCCTGTGCGAGATCTCCCTGGGTGAGCACGACGCGCAGTCGAGCTGCGCGGAGGCGCTCACCAACTTGCGCATCGATGCTCGCCTCGCCAGTGCGCCCAGTCATATCAGCTGCTCCTGGTGCGGAGGCAGAGCGTCCGGGTCATCAGGGAGCAACGTTGCGGCCTGCTGATGCAGCCAGGCAAGTGCGCGGTCGTATTTGCTCGCTGGGAGCGCATCATACCGTGGGATACCCATGTCGATCTTAAACTGAGCGAATAGCCGCTCGTAGGTGTTGATCGTCGTATTGGTGCGCTGCTGGTAGCGGATGGCAATCCGCTTGATGGCCCGCTGGATATACTCCGCTTGGACCGCGCTAATTTTCACGATCTGTCGCAGATCCTCGACCACATCCTCAACTGTCTGTAGCCGGTCGTCGATCGAGCCAACCTGCTCGCGCGTCGCATGCTGCTCGGCGAGGCTGGCAAGGAGCACATCCCGAAGGGTGCGGAGCTCACGTACAGTGGCGGCCAGCTGCTGATGGATCTCGGTGGGAATGAGGGCGGTGTCTGTGGTGGCCGGCGGGTTTAGCGGCAGCGTAGGGATAGCGGGGCCATAGAGCGCGTTCAAAACAACGACGAGCTCTTTTTGGTAGCGTACGAGCTTCGGGCGCACATCATCGCGCACCTGGCTTGGGGTGATTGTCGCGAGCCAGAAGGCGATGTGGGTGTGCAGGATGGCCAGCACCGAGCGGATACGACCGCCGATAGGGACTTTGACCACGCGGAGGCCCTGGGAGAGCACATCATGCTCGCGGAGACGATCGCTCTGCGGTTGGGTGGCAAGCCCGAGGGCATCGCATACAAGGCGGATGGGGACTGCGACCCCCTCGCCTTCGAGCACCGCAGCAATGATCTCATCGCCATCAAGATCGACGCTCTCAATACGGACGGGGCGCTGCGGAAGCTCCGGCAGATCGGTCATACAATCTCCATAACATGTGGCGTAATGCCACAATAGCACAGGTGATCAGGTGCGTCAAGGGTGAAGGTGGCGTTCCGCCACCTTGGATACAGCAAGTGATCTATCGAACGTGACGTTCCGCCACATTGATCGCACTGCGACATAGCATATGTTCTGGCATGAATCTCACCCGCGCCGCGTCTCCAGGTTGGCAAAGCGCGTCGTCGGCGCGTCAAAGCGCACCCCCACCACGCCCAGCGGCCCGTTCCGCTGCTTGGCCACGTGCAGATCTGCCACACCATCCGGTGTCGCCTCGTTGGCGATATCCTCACGGGAGATGAAGATCACGATGTCCGCATCCTGCTCCAGGCTCCCGCTGTCGCGCAGGTCGCTCAGCTGCGGCACTTTGCTCGCCCGCTGCTCCACCGCCCGCGATAACTGTGAGAGCGCCAGCACCGGGCACCCCAGCTCGCGGGCCAGCAGCTTCAGCTGCCGCGAGATCCGGGACACCTCGTCGACCCGGCTATTCGTTGGCGTATCGCCGATCAGCAGCTGGAGGTAGTCCACAATCAGCAGATCGAGCGGGCGCACCGTCGCTAGTCGCCGCGCCTTTGATCGCACATCCATCACCGTCAGCATCGCGCTGTCCTCGATGGCGATCGGAGCTGCGGCGAGCACCCCGAGCGCATCAACCAGCACCGGATCGCCCCGCCGCAACCGCGCTTCCACCTGACGCGTGTCCACCCCCGTATGCATGGCCATCAGGCGCTGTAACAGCTCGCTCCGGCCCATCTCCAGCGACACCACGCCCACGCTGCGCCGCTCGTGGACCCCCAGGTGGTAGGCGATGCTCATGGCTAGCCCCGACTTACCGAGACCCGGTCGCGCCGCCAGCAGGGCGAGTTGCCCTGGCCGCAGGCCGCCATTGAGCCGCCGGTCAAGGTCGAGCAGGCCTGTTGGCACCACTCGCTCGTCGACATTGGCCTGAGCCATGTCAAAGAACTGCTGGACCACTGTGCTCAGTGACACAAAGTCGGCCCCGCGCTGGCGCTGGCTGACTGCGAATAAGGTCTGCTCGGCCCGATCAAGAGTCGCCTCCAGATCGCCCCGCTCATCGTAGCCCAGAGCAGTGATCGTCCCACCCGCCTCGATCAGCCGGCGCAGGGTCGCGGCGCGGATGACAGCCTGTGCGTAATATTCCACATGGACTGCAGTCGGCACCTCGGTGGCCAGTTCACCCAGGAAGCTCAGCCCGCCCACGAGCTCCAGTCGCTCCTGGCGACGTAGCTCGCTGGCGACCGTGGCGAGGTCGGGGGGCACTCTGCAAGCCAGGCAAGCGAGCATGGCCGCGTAGAGCTGACCGTGCCGCTCCAGGTAAAAATCTTCCGAACGCAGCTGATCGCTGACGGCCAGGATGGCGTCACGCTCCAGCAGGATGGCACCGAGAACCGAACGCTCGGCGGAGAGGTCGTAGGGCACATGGCGCTCGTTCATGCGGGGTGCTCCTGCTCCAGCCGCGCCAGGATCGCCCGCTGCTCGGCGGGGGTCGCCACGGCGCGGAAGCGGTAGATCCAGCGGTTGCGCTGCTCGTCGGTAAGACCGGGGTGCTGGTAGATCGGCAGGGCGCTGAGGGGTCGCTCATGGACGACGGGCACCGGGATCGCATCCGGGAGCGGGAGGTCGCCCAGGTGATCGGCAGGATGCTCCTGGGCCAGCCGTGCGAGGATGGCGCGCTGTTCGGCAGCGGTATGCACGGCGCGGAAGCGATAGATCCAGCGGTCGCGTTGCTCATCGGTGAGGCCAGAGTGCTGGTAGATTGGCAGGGCGCTCAGTAACTGCTCCGGCTCCATCGGCACATCAGTGGCGGGCAGGTCACGCAGGGCGGAGACGACCCATGCGGGGAGGTCACGCACATCGGTGCGGGCGCGGGACTGAGCGATCACCCGTGTGACCTGTGCGACCGGGCGATCGGCAAGGCGCTGCGCGACGCTGCGCCGCACGCCGACAGCAAGCAAGAGCTGGGCGCTCTCGCTGGGCACCGGAGAATCGGTCGGTGGCGGGACACGCCGTCCGGCTGTTCGATGGCGAAGAGGAATATCCCCACCACCACCATGGTGCGCATTGTTCGCTTGGGGGCTGGTGGTGGAATCTTTCTCCTTTTCTTCCATGACTCCATGTGATCTCGACGTGTCGATCACGACAGACGTTTTCAGGCTTTCTGCTGCGGTAATCGCCCCTGCACCATGCGCACCATGCCCGATCTGGTTCCCGAGTCCCTCCCCGAGTCCCTCCCCGAGTCTCCCCCCGGTCATGGGGCCGATCTGTCTCGGCGGCACAAAGAAGAGGACGTGGCCGGGTTCGGCTGGGGGCGGGGGCGGGGGCGGGAAGGCGGTGCGCCGCCAGCCCGCATCGGTGAGGGCGTCGGGCGCACGCTGGGATGCGCTGGCGAGGATGGTGGCTTCATCGGGGAGCGGTCGGGGCTGGCCGTGTACCAGGAGGTGGAGATCGTCGAGGATGGGGTTGGCGACGGGTAGGCCAGCGAGGGCCAGGGTGTAGGCCCCGACCTCGCGCAGGCCGAGGAGCGGTGTGGTGAGGTAGCGGCGGGCGATGGCCGGGGGGGCGGGGTGGGGGTCGAGCCGTCCCATGCAGACATCGAGGATGTTCTGGTCGAGGCGCAGGGTTGGGATGTGGCGTGGGCGACCGAGGCAGGGGGCATGGAGATCCCAGGGGCAGGGGGTGTCACCGATGATGCCCCAGGTGGGGGTATAGGTGGACTTGCCGCCAAGCCGGGGGGTGACGCTGACCCAGGGGGTTTTGGCGAGGTGTATGAGGGCGCGGGCGGCGGCACCGTCGCGGAGGGAGGGGTCGAAGACCTGGAGGTCGCCGGCGGAGAGGGGGACGGGCTGGCCGGTGGCGCGGAAGATGCGGGCGATCAGGGCGAAGGCGGCGATGGCGATGGGGGCCGTGCGCAGATCCTCGGCGAGGCGGCGGGGGATGAGGACGTAGTAGGTGGGCGTGGTATCGCCGGTTGCCATCGGTGCAGGCGGCACCGGGGCGGGGCGGGGAGCTGTCCAGGGCTGCATAGACCAATCCTTCTCTGCCGAATAGCGGCAACACAAAGCCGAGCCCTGTCGGCTTCCGCGTTGACAAGGCGATCAGCGGTCGATATACTAGAAGCGCATAGGCCACCCGCTTGACGTCACCACCCTTCGGTGTGCTGGACGTTCCGGCAGTGGGCGGATTTTGAAGGGCTCTCGACGGCTTGGCGGCTTGGCGAGGGCCTTTCGCATGCCCACCGTTTGGTGCCTGGTGGTGTTACTTTCCTATACCAGTTATGCGGATACAGTTCGTGATCGCCGGGTCATTGCAGTGGCGATCAGATGTACTATCATAGCATGCCGTTTTTGGAAAAACGGAGTGCGATTCGGCTTCCTAATGCTGTAAATCTGTGATCAGTAGTTTAAATACTCGCAAGTACCGGAGGTGTGCGAGGCCGCCGCAGTTAAACTGCTCGCAGGTACCGGAGGTGTGCGAGGCGCTGCAGTTAAACTGCTCGCAGGTACCGGAGGTGTGTGATTCCGCCGCAGTTAAATAGCTCGCAGGTATCGGAGGAGTGCGCGGCCACCGCAGTTAAACTGCTCGCAGGTATCGGAGGTATGCAAGGCGTGGTAGCACAGGCGTCCCTTGTTCCACGACAGAAGTTAAACTGCTCGCACGCATCGGAGGTGCGTGCATGCGCGGGTTAAACTTGCCCCGTCGAAATCAAGGGTATGTCATGCTGGGCCGCATTCGCATTTCCCGAAGGCATTCGCGCTTACGGCGAACCAGTGGTGTCGGCCATCGGCTCGGCCAGCCACGCACGGAGCCGGGCGGCGAGCTGCGGCGATGGCTGGCGCCGGTCGCCCTCAATCTGGGAGAGGTAGGGCACGGAGATACTCAGGTGGCGGGCGAGTTGATCTTGCTTCCAGTGCCGTGCCGCGCGCGCCCGGCGGATCGACGCGCCGCTGATCAGTGTCTCCTCGGTGGGTGGCGGATCGAGGATCACCTCTGATGCCTGCAGGAGAATCTGGGCCGAGGCATGGCTCATGATCTGCTCCTGGGACGTGGGCGTGGTCAGCGCTAGATCGATTCGGGCGGCCAGCCAGCGATCAACCCAGCCGCGCTGCCGATCCTCGTCGGTTGGGCCGTAGCCGTCGGGCCAGGTGACATCAACAAAGATATCTGCCTCGCGAAGGCTGAGGAGCGCGCTGTCCAGGCGGTCGCGCGTGCGCCCTGCCCAATCCTTGGTGCGCGCCGCTACTTTAGGGAGCTCGCCGATATCGGTGAGGAGCGCGGCCACGCCGATGGTGATCTGGCTCCGCTGGTTGCTGCCTGCCCGCATCAGGATGTGCTGGCCGATCTTCTTCGCCAAGACTGCCACGCCGCGATTCTCGCGGTGGTCGAGCTCCAGCAATGCGCGGGCCATGCGGCCCACAAAGATGCGCCCTGAAGCGTTGAGCCACCAATACGCCCACTGGCCGGCGCGCACACTCCAGGAGATATTGGCGGCTTGGCTCTCACCGCTCCGCTCGACGATCACAATGTCGAATAGCGTGTCGCCGCGCCATGAGGCGTGATCGAGCGGCTGATCTCCATCGCCGACTGGCCAGGCCTCAACGTCAAACGAGAGGTGGCGGAGGTGATCGATCTCTTCCGCGATCCGTTGGCGCATGTCGGCGCGATCACTCCCCCAGCGCTGGATGCCCTTGTAGCTCAGGATGGTGTCGGCGGTGATACGGATCGGTTCTAGTAATGGGTACTGTGGCCCAGACCCACTCTCAGGCGCGCAGAGCTGCGCGAGTACGGCCAGGGCTACGTCGGCGGTGAATGGACTCAGTCGCTCAACAAGCGCCCACAGGGTGTCCCCAGTGGCAAGGCTGCCGCGCCCCGGCTGGACGTAGACGCTGATGATCCCGCCGTGAACCGAGGTGTGCTGGTAGAATGGCATGCCATCAGAGCGGATTCCCCAGCCATCGATCAGCTCGCGCGCACGCTGGCCGCCCTTCCAGATGGCGCTGATAGTGGTAAAGACAGCAGGGTTGGTGGGAATGTTTCCCTGTCCGTCAGGGAAGGCGTTGAGCTCTGCAGTATTACGATCCTGAGCGCGGAGGAGCGGGTCAGGCTGTGCGACAAGAGCCTGGATCTGGGCCAGAAATGCCGCCCGTGTATCCGGGTCGTCGATCTCGTGGATCACGCCTGCCGGCATGTGTAGCCGGAGGTGCGCGATCTGTTCGTGGTGGATCGGACCATCCTGATCATAGAGCTCACTGAGCGCCGCACGCCCTGGCAGCTCGCCGGGCCTGAGCCGCAGAAAAAACTCTAGCCACCAGCGCCCACCGTTGATGATGAGCCTACGGAATTCGCTATCCTCGGGCCGCTCAGGCTCCTGCTCAGGCGAGGGCGTATCTCCGGCGGGTAGTGGCGTCATCCGTGCTTTCTCATTGTCTGGGGCGGGCAGATGGCTGGTGGCGGGATTATAGCACGCTGGGTGTGCGGCGACCGCATAGGTAGTGGGGTCGTGCATGCAGAGCTCCTTCTCTGATATCAGATCTGAGTCCGGCGATAAGCACCGCGCGCGGCGCGCTCAATCTGGCCGGCCTCCATGGCAGCCTGGATGACCCGCTGGGCGCTCCCTTCGGAGCAGCGCAGGCGCACACGCACGTCGCGCGGGGTGAAGAGGATTCCCTCTCCATCGGGGAATGCGGCCAGCAGGTCGGCCATCCCGTAGGTCATTGGTCGCCCGCCCATGGGCGCTGGCTCGGTCGTGGCGACGTTTAGCGTAGCTAGTTCGGGCGGTGTGGAAGGACTCATAACCTGTTCTGATGCGGATTCGTGCGGCATGTTGTCGCTGGGCAATTCGGCGACGACCCCCCGTAGCGTCTCGACCTCCACGAGGAGGGCGAGACGCACGGCCTCCAGGGTGCGGTTGGAGGTCTCTACGGCGACGATCCCTGCGGGGATGCTCAGCGGTAGCAGGAGGACGAAGCTGCCGGCCAGCAGCGGCAGAAGCTGCGCCTGCACGGTCACGTCGATGGCGGGGGCGTGGCGCGCCACGAAGCTGGCGTTCAGCAGGGCCGTGACGAGATAGAAGTAGATCGTCCAGCGGTTGGATGGCGCGCCGACGAACGCCGCCGCCGCGTTGGCCTTGGCGATGTAGAGCGCGCAGGCGTCGATCATCAAGGTGAAGGCCAATGCCGCACCGTGGTAGACGGCGGCGGGGAGCTGGAGCGCGCCGACATGCGCCGGGGCGATGGCGGCGACTGATTCCCAGATGTGGATGGCGCTGACGAAGATGATCGCCCAGGTGAGCAGGTGCCCCCAGGCCAGCAGCCCCTCGGCGGAGCGGAGCGCCTCGGCTTTGGCGCGCAGCAGGCCGCGCTGGCGGGCGGCCTGGGCCTCGGGGCGCTCCAGCAGGGCTGGGTCGATGCTGAGCTGCTGGGCGAGCGGGGCGGGCGCGGCGGGGCGCTCGCGGATGGTGATGGCCATGATTAGGATCTCCCTTGGTGGAGGCTGTTCAGCCTCAGCCTGCTCCATGTCGAGGTCGGGGCCGCTGGCGATGTAGGCGCGCGGATAGATGTGATGATCCTCTAGGCGCATCGAGGTGTCAATCTTCTGCGTGCTATTCCAGTCTTTGAGCCCCTGAGCCGCATAGCCGAGCAGATTGAGGATGCCACGATAGGTGGCGCTCGCCCGCTTGGTGTAGCTGTAGAGGTCTTCTGGCTCGGTGATCAGTGAGCGTAGGCGCATGAAGTAGCTTCGGGCGGTGATCTGCTCGTGGCGTGCGACATGGGTGAGCACGCCGCAATCCGTGATAATCACCTCGTTGGTGGCCGAGCTGTAGCGGTTCGAGAAGATGGAGGCCCAGTACCAGAACTCAATAAAGCGCCGCTGCTCCTCGTTCATCACGTCGAAGCTGCCGATCTCGCGTAGGAAGATCATAAGCGGGATGACCATGTTCTCGGAGGGCATCCAGTCATGGGAGAGGATGTAGTGCTGGCTGGCCAGATAGTGCAGGCTGCGGGCGTAGAGATCGCAGACAGTGTCCCAGTGGCGGGTGAAGTCGGTGGCCTCCAGGTGCTTGAGGATGTAGCTCTTGTCGATCTCGACGGTGCCGCCGCGCTCGATACCGGTGATGTAGGCGATGGCGCGGACGACGATCTCGCGGTTGAGCGTAATCTTGTGATGGCTCTCGAACTCCTCGATCCGCTTGCGCAGATTGAAGCCGCTGTAGAGCTTGGCGGCCAGGATGTCGGTGAAGTTGAGTTGGATACCGCGACTGTTGCTGCGCTCGAAGAAGAGACAGAACTTGTCGAGTTGCATGTCGAGCATATAGAAGGCCAGCATCTTCTGCTGCTTGTATAAGTCGATGAGCAACGTCATCGCTCGTCGGTAGAGTTTCTGCGCCAGCTTGCGCTGGTCGGTATCGTCAGATTGGTGCAGATATTGCCCGTAAAGCGATTGGGTAAAGCATGCATCCTTCTCTTCTTGCTCCCAATCCTTGATATGAGAAGTGTAGGCATCGGAGAGCTTGACCGAGATCGCAGTTGGATGTTCCTCACCGGCGATATACTCTAGTACCTCCTCCAGCCTCACCGCTCCGATCTCTTTGGCGCTCATAAGGTCGCGAAGGATATCAAGATCGCGCAGAATGATATAGACATTATCCTTGCCTGTAATGGCGCGGTAGAGGGCTGTGATGCGCTGCTGACCGTCTAGAACGATGCGCAGATTCTGCGTCATTGCGCGCCTGACAATCTCGGCAGTGGAGAGGTCGTGGGTGCGGAGCTGGGTATTGCCGCCTTTGGCCTTGGGTCGGCCCTTGCTCTTGCGCGGGCGGGTGTCGATCTCGCGCAGGGTCATGCCGAAGGAGGGCTTGCCGTAGATGATGGTGCCGATGAAAATCTCGCGGATCAGCGAGTCGAAGAGGTCATAGGTCTGCTCCAGCTCCCAGCGGAAGTCGCGCTGAAACTCGGGGAGCATGATCGTGCGGCCATCGATGCCGCGCACAATGTCGAGCAGTGATTCGGTTTCGCTCTGGGTGTCGGGCATCGATAACCGCCTCCTGAAATGCTATATGGCAGGCTCTGTGCTCTCGGAAGTAGCGACAATGGCCGGGGCGAGATTGGCCGTCAGGCTGCGCAGGGCATCGACCTGGGCCACAAGCTGGCCTTGTAGATTGACCGCGTTGGTGACGATGGAGTAGCCTTGTTTGACCACTGCCTCACCAGATTTTTTAACCTGCTCGATAGTGACGCTCAGACCAAGGATCTGATCGAAGGCTCCGTCTACCTGTCGGCGGCGGGTTTGGAGCACGCCGTCATCGTGGCCCCGTGGGACAACCAAGCTACGGGCCAGCCAGTAAGCAGCATGAACATAGACATCGCTGCTGGGGTCTTCCTCGTCCCAGAGTACGATGATGTCGCTGCCATAGCGAGCCAGCGGCGGCTGATTGCGCGCTGATGCGCGATCCCAGACAAAGATTGCGGCCTGGGCGTTACGATTCTCACGGGCGGCTTTGCACTCGACAAGGGCTTTCTCGCGGTTGTATGCCTGTGAACGCTTGGCCTCAACCACGACCCGCTCTCCGACTGCGGCGCAGTCTGAACCCAGCGTGATCACCGCGTCGCCAACTTTTGCGTTGAGCACGCTCCCAACGAGTTCACCCGTGCCGTCGCAGTGGTCGCCTGCACCATGAGCCAGGCCAGATACCAACGTCACCACGGCATCCTCGAAGGGCGCTCCGCCCTGGGTGCTGCGCCGCTCAATCTGGCGGCGGGTGCTCAGCGCCTCCAGACGACCCACCAGATCGCTGTGGTGGGTGCCGGTCGTCTCGCTGAGTCGCGTGTAGAGCGTCTCGCTGGTCTGCACCACTCGCTGGAGCAATGAGTCTGGTGTGTCGAGTGAGAACTGCCGGCCAAGCAAGTCGGCGTGGTCGTGAAGGTGCTGGCTGAAACGGGTATCGACTTGCTGGAATACGCGCTCTGCGGTTTGCTGGAGGGCTAAGGCATCTACCTCGCCGCGTGCATGGCGCAGGGCCTGGAGGCCGAGGCGTAGGGCGACGAGGGCGATGCGCTGCTGCTCATCCTCCTCGCCGTAGCGCGCGAGGTCGGCTAGGATATCGTGATCGGTCAGGGTGAGGTCGATGCTCGTTGTCATGGATGCACCTCTGTGGATAGAGCGTTGTTTGGGAGTGGAATTCCAGCACGCTCACAGATCTTCACCAGCATGGTCTGCACTGTAGGAAACGCACATCCCTTGGTAGCCGCTTGCCTTACCAAGTGCGAGACAACTGCGTGACGTTTAAGGCTCTTTGGCCCTTTCTCCCCAGTTATTGTGTATACCTCAAGCTCCAAATCATCCCAACTGATACCTGCTGTACAAACATCCTGGTGTATTACTTCTTCAAGCTTGGGATTGAAGACTGCACACGTCTCGTGGACACCAGTTGGCCAGTCTTCAGGATAACAATTACAGAGGCTCAGTAACTCGCGATTCAGCTTACTGGATGTGGCACGATCAGACTCCTTCGTCTGATTACTATCGTTGTCCCAAACCACAAATGTCGGAATCTGAAGATGGGAAAAGATAATCAAAGGTTTCGCAAGACTACCTTTACCATCTACAGCAACAACTGCAATCCCGTATGCCTCAAGGGAAATATCCATAAGTTGCGCAACTCCCTGTAAGAGGGCACGATCACCTTCGCCCTCCACAAGCACCACAAAATCGGCGAAGAAGCCTTCGTTCACCGATGCGGTCAGCATTGCTGCGAGCTTTGCATGGTTGATTCCGGCCCCGGTAACAATTGCACGGCTTGTTGCGCGCACTGCGGTCTGGCGCGGCGTGCTGGGCCGAGGCGGAGTCTGTTTTGCCACCACGCGAATTTGCTCAAAGCGATCAATATCTACGAAGATCGGGCTATGGGTGCAGTAGATTACTTGGATGCTATTTGCAACACCACTGACCTGTCCGGTCGCTAGGTTGTGCAGGATACGGGCGAAGTGTCGCTGTCGGGTGGGGTGCTGGAATAACTCGGGTTCCTCGATTGCCAGAATGAGTGCAGGTTGCTCCTCAGTCATAACACCCCCGATGGTACCAGTGTCTACTGCTGGCTCTGCAAGGGTAATCGCATCCTCAGAGGTGGCGGTATCAGAACGTGTGGCAAGCTCCTCTATGGGGACAGAGATTTCACCCTGATTGCCTTGGCGCATGGCCAAATCTTGTAATAGTGAGATGATAAAGGCTCGCTGAACTCCATGTCCAGTTCGCTCAGTTGTCGTTGGGTAGCCATCCTCACTAAGCTGCACACGCACCTTCGGCAGCGGCAAGGTAATGCTTGGCGGCTGCCAACTCACTCCAACATCAGTGTTCGGCGCAAAGTAGTGCAGGGTCTGATTCAAGCGTTTGTTAATCTCATCGAGATCGCTATTCGTAAGATCTTGTATTTCTTTCAGCTTGGATGATGCCTCTGCCTGTAGCCGCTGAACCTCGGCACGATCCGCGAGCGACTTGCGGATGACCATATCTACCAATTCGTTGATCAGGCTGCCGCGCTCATCGGTGGCGTCGGCATTGGCGTCACGCATTGCCGGCACCAGCAGGAAACGTGTAAATCGCTCCAATCGCTCGGCTCCGGCCTGGTTAAAGCCGAAGAACTGGGTCTCGCTGGAAAGCAGTTCACAGGCATCGGGGTGGCTCAGCTCCCATGCAATCAGCGCATCACGAATGCGCTGATCATTTGAGAGGCTCGTGGCGCTCGGAAGCTCCGTATATGGTGCCTGCTTCCGCAGATCGCTATAGGACGTTCGGCGATCACCTGCGGTTGTCTTATTCAGGATCTGCTCTAGAAATGGTCGGTGGCGTCGCATCTGGCCATAGTAGGCTTGCTTCGCCTTCTCACCAACCCATTCAATGCGCTTCTCAACGACGAGTTGCTGGCTGTGATAGTACTTGTCCAGTGCTGCCTGCTCAACTGGGCTCAGATCTACATAAGTGACAGTGATACGGATCGGCTCGGAGGGATCGTCGGCGTAATAGTCGTTACGTTCAACACGGGCATTTGGCTTGTAGAAGATGTCCAGCGCGCGCAGGAAGGTTGATTTGCCAGCGCCATTGGCTCCCACTAGGGCAGTGAGGTTATCGCATTCCAGTGTCGCGTTGTAGATTGAGCGAAATCGTTGGACTTGGACGGTTTTGATACGCACGATGCTCCTCCATGTAGATGTGAACTCAGTTGTGCTTGTCACGAAAGCACTAAGACGCAGAGGCTTTGCGAGTCTCTGCGCCCTTGGCGTCACTCCTCATCGTCCCCCGCGCTGCGCCCCATGCGGTACTTGATGTCGTAGTTGATGATGAAGTCCAGCTCCTCGTCCGTGAACCCGTAGTGCGCCGCCAGCGCCCGGTCGATGTCATCGAGCGTTGGCTTAGCTTTCCCTACGTCAAAATTCACTTCATCCGTGCTGATAATCTCTCCCCGACGGGAACGTGTCGTCTGATTACTATAGTAGACAGCTAATAGTTGCTGCTCAAGCTCCGCAAACTTTTTGAGATCAGCCTTCGCAACATCAAAAATCGGAAGTTCAAGTACTTCACGTGAGACAACATCCATACAATTTGAGTTCGTAATCCAGTACCAATAAAAGAGTTGGCTGTTAAGCAGGGTGAGCACGACTGGACGTAACCGCTCAGGGATAGTGACCGGCTTGTAATGCGACGAGAGCTTTTCACGTAACGCTTTGCGCCAATAACGGCCACCTGAGTGATAATAAATCTGGGAACCCTGGCTCGAAACAAGGTGTTTGATTTTTTGGCTATGACCATGCATCTTCTTGAGAATAGCCATCTCAATAGTTGAGCCAATCTTTGGCAGCGGATTCGCGTGGTTTGCAACCTTCACGTATTGCGTGTACGTGAGTTTATCAAACAGGAATGCGCGATCACTCTGTTCGCCACTGAACCATCGATAGTATGTCGTAGAGAAAACCTGGGGTCGATCAGCGGCTTGGTGAAGCAGCGTGATGGTGAGGTTCATATCGACGCCGACAAAGAGCTTACCGGGCCTGACGGCGTAGTGACTGTGATATTGTGTGTATCGTCCATACAAGTTTTGCAGTGTTTCCATTCCTTCAGTGGAGACTGAAGCAATGGGAACAATGACTCCAAATCGCCCATGCCGTGCAAGTACGTTCAGTGAGCGCTCGATGGCAAATGAATACAGGTTGCCGCTCGCTTCGGTTCGATAGCCGAAGACCCGGTATTCTTTTCTCACCTTGCTGTACCCCACATATGGCGGGTTCCCCACAATCACATCAAAGCCACCCTCACTGAGGATCTCGTAGAAGGCGGTGAACCAGTGGAAGGGCTGGGTGTTGAAGGAGCCGTCGGCCTCCCTGCGGATCTGGCCAATCTTGACTAGGTCAGTGTCGAGGCCGGCATTTACCGTGTCGAGCCGCTGGCGGATCGCCTGGCGGGAGGCACGGCCCTCGGTGGCCGAGGGGTTGAACTGGAGCTGCGCGTTGCGGTAGCCGGTCAGCTCGCGCTGCACCGCCCTGATCTCCTCCAGCAGCTTCTGCTGGCGCGGGCTCATCCCCACCACGCTGCCGCTGTAGACCAGCCCAATCTCCTCGGGACGGGCGTAGCCCACCAGGGCGTTGCCGGCGCGAATGTTGAAGTCGATGTCGGGCAGCGGCTCGATATACTTCGCCTCGTCCAGATCCGCAACCATGCGCAGGAAGAGGCGCAGCTTGCAGATCTCGGTCGCCTCGGCCATCAGGTCAACGCCGTAGAGGTTGCGCACCACGATGCTCTTGGTGATGAAGTAGTCGCGGTTCGAGTGCGCCTCGGCAGCGACCAGTACCTCAACCATCGGCCTGCTCACCGCCTGCTTCTGCTCAACCAACTCCTCCATCCGGTCAAGCACCGCCTCGTAGATCGGCTTGAGGATGCGCAGGGCGGCGAACAAGAAGGCACCTGAGCCGGCGGTCGGGTCGAGCACGCTCAAGGGCAGCTTGCCCGCATGGGGGTCGCCCGCAAGCGCCGTGTAGAGCCGGTAGACGTTCGGCGCGTCAAGCTGCGGGATGAGATCACCAATCAGCGCCTCCAGATCGAGGTTCGCCGTCACCGCATCATTGATCGTGGCAATCTTCCCGGCCTGGGCATCGGCCCGCAGCGCGGCGACACGGGCGCGGCGGGCCGTCTGCTCGCGCTCGGTCTCGGTGGGCAGCGGCTCCTCCTGGCGCATCGCCGGGTAGAGATAGTCAGCGATGGTGCGCGGCAGGTCGAGCGAGGCCAGGGAGAGCCCGGCCTTATCGAAGAGCGCCGGGATGATCGTGTTGCGGCAGATGTAGCCGGTGATGTCGTCGCGGGTGTAGTAGGCGCCCATCTGCTTCTGGTTGATGTACTTCTCGAAGATATAGCCCAGCACATCGGGGTCGATCTCGCGGTCGCTGGTGCCGGGCCGCTCGCTGAGGTGCCAGCGCCAGAGGCCGAAGAACGCGAGCAGCGTGTCGAAGGCGCTGTCGGGGATGTCAATCGCCTCACCATATCTATCCTCAATGGGGTGAGGCAGGAACAGGCCGCCGTTGAGGTAGGGGATCGTGCCGAGCGTCTGGTTCACCTCCGCGCCGCGCTGCGCTGGCTCCAGCGCAAAGCCCTGGAAGAACAGGACGCGCAAGAAGCCCCGGTAGTAGCGATCCGGGCCGAGGGTCGCCTTGCTCCACGCCAGCCGCTCGCGCAGGTAGTCGGGGTTATGGTTGAGGAAGCCCTTGGCCTGGATGAATGAGATGAACATCAGCCGGTTGAGCATCACCGAGACATACCAGCGCTGGTCGCTGTCCAGCGGGATGCCGCGCAAGAAGGTCTGGAACTCCTCGCGCTGGCGCTTGAACTCATCGTAGAACTTCTTGGTGACGCTCTCGACATCGAGATTCTTGGACACGCGGGCCGTGACCTTCGAGATCTCGATGCGGCCCTGCGCATCAAAGTCGTCAATCGCAAAGGCGATGCCCTGGAGCTTCTGGATCAGCGCCTCGCCGCTGTCGCCGCGCCGGTAGGAGAACTCGCGCACGCGCCGCCCCTGCTGGCCGCGCTTGACCCACTGGATCACCGCGACCTGCTGATTGGCATCCTCGAAGACCAGTAGGTGCTCGACCTGGGTGCGCCGCAGCCGGGTCTCGATCTTGTTTCGCGTCGGTCGTGGCGGCAGCGTCCCATCAGCACTCCGCACGAGATAGACCTGCATACCACCCGTGTCCGCGATGGGGGTCAGCGTGTAGCGCTGGGTGTCAACCACCTCGACCCGCACCGTGTCCGTCGGCTTCGTCCACTTCAGTGAGGAGCGGAAGACCTTGTCCCATGCGAAGTCCTGGACGGCGGCGCGGAGGTTCTTGAGATTGACCGGCATGCGACTCACTTTCAGGTCTGCCCCTGCTTCGTCAGGGTCGGCGGTGACAGGTGGGAACGCTACACAAGGCCGAGCGAGCAGACGATCTGCGGCTCATCGGGCAGATCGTCGGCGCTATCTTGGATAAAGCAGAGCTTGTTCTCGTCGCGCAGCGCCTTGGCGAGATCCGCAAGCTGCTCGGGACTGGCTGCGCTCCGCATCTGCCGGTTCATCGCATCGGCGGCAGCCTGGCGCAGCGGGTAGCGGTAGATGTCGTTAATCGTGCGCTCTAGCTCGTCGCTGAGGAAGAGCGGCTCCCTGGCGGCCTGATAATCGCGATGGGCGGTCAGCTTTTCGTACAGGCGGTAGCGGGCGCCGCGCGGGCTGCCCAGGCCGCCGCCGAGGGCTTCACGCTCCTCGACCAAGTCGAACGCTCTGCGCACTAGGTCGTGATGGTTGTCGGCGCGCAGGGCTGGCTCCGTCGCCAGCGTACACTCGGCTGCCCGCAGGATGGCGTACTGCGACTGCGTGACGCTGGTGCCGTGCGCATCGATCCAGGTGAGCGAGTCGGTGCCGCCTGGCGACTTCAGGTAGACCAGCACGCCGTTGGGAGCCTGGAAGGGCAGGCTCTTAATCACCGCAGTCGGGTCGTCGAGACGGCGGGCGCTGTAGACCACGCTTGGCATATCCTCAATGATCTTTTTCAGCCCAGGGTTAGCCGCCGTCGCGTTGCGCCAGATCTGATAGGCGTAGGATGCGAGGTCAACCTCACGATCCTCCTCATCGTCGAGCGCGCCAGCGGTCTCGGTGTAGAGGTTCTGGAGCAGCCGCTGCTCCTGGCTCTGGTCGCCCGCTTCAAAGAACTGTTCATCGGTGCCAACGACCTCGCCGTTCTCCTGAAGCCGCTGGCGCACGCGGGCGCGCAGCCGGATGATCGCCTCGATGCCATCGGCGGGTAGGAAGGTGTAGCAGGTGACGGTATCGGACTGCTGGCCGATGCGATCCACACGCCCGGCGCGCTGGATCAGACGGATGATCGCCCAGGGCAGATCAAAGTTCACCACCTGGTCGCAGTCCTGAAGGTTCTGTCCCTCGCTGAGCACGTCGGTGGCGACCAATACGCTGATCGGGGTATCGAGGAGCGCTGCGTTCGTCACCGCGTTGGACACGGGGCTGAAGCGCTGCACCAGCTCGGTCGGGTTCTCCGACTGGCCAGTGACGCCCGCCACCTGCGCGATACCTGCGGCCTGGAGCTGCGCCACCAGATACTCCACCGTATCGGCGAACTGGGTGAAGATGAGCACCTTCTTGCCCGCGAGGCCCTGCACCAGATCAATCAGCTTCGTGAGCTTGATGTCGTTGGCCGGATTCCATCTGCCGTGTGCCTGGAGGATGGCGAGCAGCGCATCATTATCGGCCCGCAGATCGGCCTTGAGCTTGGGTTTGAAGAGGCCAGGTGCGATCCAGCGGAAGCGGCTCTTCAGTGAGCCAGCGTATTGCGCGTAGAGCTGCGCGGCCCGCCGCTGATACGCCTCGGCACTGTAGGGGTCTATGCCCGCTACGGACGCCACCGCAGCGGTCGTCCGTAGCGCGCCGCTCGCCTCCTCCTCGGCAAAGCCCTCCTGAACCGCCGCGCCCTCCGCATCCTCGTCGCTCTCCTGAGCAAGCAGATCCGCCGTCTGTGCGCCGATAGGAATCGGCAGGCCGGTGGTGATCGCGTGGAGCACAATCGCGTTGCGCAGGATGTGCCGGTCGAGCGACTGGAGAAAGACCGCGCCGCCCGACTCCAGGCGCTTGAAGAGGTTGGTGCGACAGAAGCCCGTCAGCCGCTTGCCCGCGCGGGAGAGGTTTTCGAGCAGCGGTGCCTCCGCCGGGGCCGCGATCTGGCGGGCGTTGGCCTTGAGGTAGTTCGCCAAGCCATAGCGCGGCAGGGTTAGATTACCGATGGCGTCCACCACCGGCGCATCGTAGAGCTGGCGGTAGGGGTCGTTCGCGTTGGTCGTGGCCACCGGAACCGTGCGCGGCACGCGGTCGGGGAAGTAGAACGGCGTGTTGCCCGCCAACTCCAGGTAATAGCGGTTGCGTGCCGGGTCGAACGTCGCGTAGTGCTGCTTGATAAACGAGCGGGTGCGGCGCACCATAAACCGGCGCATCAGCTCGCGCCAGTCATCGGCGTGGGGGCTGAACGCAAAGGCGCGCAGGGTGCGCGGCTGCACCTGCGCCCGCAGCAGCTCATCCTCACCACCTGCCCGAAGATACACGTCGGGGCGCACCCCCAGGTCGCGGTCATCGGCCAGAAACAGCCGCAGCTGGGCGCTCAGATCAAGATAGGACTTGTTATAGGGCGTGGCCGAGAGCAAGATGACCTTGCACTCCTTCTCACCAAAGGCATGGACGTAATCGGCGATGGCCTTGTAGCGCTGGCCCTCAGGGTTGCGGAGCGTGTGCGACTCATCAATGACGATCAGCTTGTAGCGGGCGGGCAGCTGCGGGAACTCCTTGTGGGCCATGCTGAAGGGGATGATCCGCGCGCCCAGATCCCACGTCTCGTTGTACTGCGCCCACATCGGCACGAGGTTTTTGGGGCAGACGATCACGGGCCGCAGATTGAAGTCATCGCGGAAGATACGGATGAGCGCGCTGGCCATCATCGTCTTGCCGAGGCCGACCACATCGCCGAGCAGCACGCCGCCGCGCTCATTCAGGTGACGGGCAGCGATCTTCACCGCCGCCTCCTGGAAAGGGAAGAGCTTGCCCCGGAAGTCGCGCGGGAGCGAGAACTCGTTCAGGCCAGCGCGGGCCTCCTCCGCCAGGTGGTAGGCCATCTTGAGGTAGATGTGGTAGGGGCGGCGCTCCGCACCAGCCCAGCTCTCCTCCAGCGCCGCGACAATCTCGTCGGAGATGGGGTAGGAATGCTCATCGTTCCAGCGATCATCGAACCAGGCGGCCAGCTTCTCGGTATCCAGGTCGTCGGTAATCTTCGTATTCAGCTCGCCCTGGACGCGCAGGCCAGACATGGTCAGGTTGCTGGAGCCAAGATACGCTGTCACCGGGTTATCGGGGTCATCGCGGAAGGCCAGGTAGAGCTTGGCGTGCAGCTCATAGCTCAGGTGGAGCCGCACCTGCACCTTGCCCGCCTGGATCTGTCGGCAGAGCGTGCGCAGAGCCACCTCGTCGCTGTTATTTGGTGCCATCCCTACGAGCTGCTTGCGAAACTCGCCCGCAATGCGCGCCTTGAGCTGCGCGGCGCGGGAGAGTTCCAGCTCCTCCGTCCCCTTCCGCAGCTGCCGGCGCCAGCGCCGCAGCTCCTGATCGAGGCTCTCGCTCATGCCGATGAGGACGCGGCAGCACTGATCATCGCCGCCGGCGAAATGATCGACCGAGTCGGCCACCTGGCCCCAGCCGCTGAGGCGAAAGAAGCCGATGCAGAAATCGGCCCGCCGGGCATGTTCAATGGTTTTGAGGAGGGCATCGACCAACTTCTGATCGATGTTGTCAAAGATCTTGCTGGCCTTCTTGGGGGTCGTCATGCCGAATCTTTCCAGCAGGGTTTCTACCGCAGCGCGAGAGCCGGGTCATTCACCCCGGCCCAGAACGATGGATGCAGCGCGCCAATACACCGATGGCCCCGAGTTCCTATCCGAGCGTCTGGGAGGCGAAGTGATGAGACACATCGCATTCATCTCATGCTCGCAATAGCCGGTGTGCATGTACTGGGCAGCATAGGCGGTGCTACAGCTCACTGCACCCGCGCAGCGACGCATCACCTTGCCAGGGAAGGGGAGGAGGTGATAGACTACCGGCATCGCGTACAATCAAGATCATCGCACAAGGTCCACGCTTCTGCTTGCCGGCATCGCGTGGGCTTTGTGCATGTATTGGGGCAAGTATAGCACGCCAAACGCACCTATACTCCTCTGCTGCCCGCATGCAAGAATCTTACAGGTACGATTCAGCGCCAGGGCAACCGATCCACCAGATCGTACTACATTGCCTGCGCCGCAGCAGCGCCCCTACATGAAATACGTAGCTCCCCTGCGCCAGTACTCAGCAACTCCCCACCAGCCCCAGCCCTATTTCTACCTCTAATTGCCCACTGGCGGAATCCGCCAGTGGGCAAAGGCAACACACAAGAACCCGACTTTATTTCCCGGTGGAGCTTTGTAGGTCAGGATGTTGCGCCGCATCAGGTGCCCCATGACCAGGTATTCGGCCCCAGCGGCCACAACCGGCAGACGGAGCCATTCATGCTCCCGTTGCGCCTCTGCCATCACTTCACTCCTCCTCGAAGTAGTCCAGGTCGATCTTCTTGACCACGTAGCGGCTCACCTCGGTGACGCCAATGTCATAGTCGATCAGGTACTGCCCAAGCTGCTCGCCGTCGATGAGCACGATCTTCTTCTCGATCCGGCCCACGTACTCGCGAGCCTGCTGCGAGAAAGTCGAGGTGGTGATCATCACACCCTTGCGGGCGCGGAAGCCCTCCAGGCTGCCGGCGAATGCCTGCACCTCGGGCCGGCTGACGGTGCTCCCCCAGCGCTTGGCCTGGATGTAGACCACGTCGAGGCCGAGGCGATCCTCGTTGATGATGCCGTCGATGCCGCCATCATTGCTGCGGCCAATCGCTTTGCCCGCATCACGCCGCGAGCCGCCGTAGCCCATCGCCACCAGCAGATCGACCACCAGGCGCTCGAAGAAGCGCGGCGAGACCTGCTTGACCTGATCGAGCAGATCCTCGGCGAGAGTTGCCCGGATGCTCTGATAGCTGGCCTCCAGGCTTTCTGCGGGTGAGGCACCTTCCTCTTCCCCGACGGGTGCCGCTGCACCGCCGTCTGCTGGTTGGCTCTTGGTACGGAAGGCGACATACTCGGGGTACTGCATCAGGTAGGCGACGGTGATGCGGTCGGGTGCATGGGTGAGCACGCTACGCCCGCGCTCGGTGATACGGAACCAGCCTCGGCGCAGGCTTTCCACCAGCTTGGCCTTGCCCAGATGGGTGCGCGCCCAGCCGACCTTGTTGTCGAAGCGGGCTTGGATGCCGCTGGGCAGCAGCTCCGCCCGCTCTGCCTCGCTGAGCTTCAGCTGCTGGGCCAGCGCATCAATAGTGTCACTCAGGCGGTGCTCTGTCCCGTCGGCGGCGAACTGGAGCATGGGCAGCATCAGGTTCTGGAAGTCGGGGATGGGCATGACTACTGCTCCTTATCGGGCGCATCGATCAGCTCCAGGATGTGCGCGACCAGGGCTGTATCTTGCTCGTCCAGCCCCGCAGTGAGCGCGACCAGGTCGCGCTCGCCGGCCCAGATCCGCGCGACTGGCCCGCGCAGCATCCAGCCTTGCCCCTCAAGCTGCGTGAGAGCCTGCTCGACGGCCGCGCGCGGCCCATCGTCGCCCTGGACAACGCGGGCGATGGCGGCGAGCAATGGAGCAAGGCGCTCGCGTGGATCGTGAGTAGGTGTCGCTCCCGGCGTGCTGGCTATCTGCTGCTGGATAACCTCCAGGCTTTGATGAGAGCTGCGCGTATCCGGGTGATCCGAGCCAAGCCTGGCTTCTCTGATATGCAGCGCCCGAGACATCATCTGTGCAGCGGCAGGCAAATCTCCCTGGTAGTACGCATTGACTGCGAGGTTGTTCAGGCTGGTGGCGGTCTGCGGATGCTCGGCCCCCAGCACGCGCTCGCGCAGGGCCAGGGCGCGCTCGTAGAGCGGGCGGGCCGCCTCGTAGTTCCCCTGGGCACGGTAGAGCCCGGCCAGGTTGTTCAGGCTGGTGGCGGTATCGGGATGCTCGGCCCCCAGCACGCGCTCGCTAATGGCCAGGGCGCGCTCAAGGTACGGTTGCGCCTCCGCATAGGCGCCAAGGCGATCCAGGTGTCTTCCAAGCCAGATGCAGAGGGTCGCTGCATCGGCATCCTCGCGTGGTAATGCGGCGTCAGTCACGCCACGCAAGGTGGGCAAGAAGGCGCCCAGCGGTGTCAGGGTCGGCGCATCCGTAAGCCGTTTGGCCGCCGCGACCACAACTCGCTCGACGGCTGCCTGCGCGCCTCCATCGTCACTGACCTGACGCACATAGGCCCCGATCAGGCGGTGCATCCGCAGGCCGCCATCGCCCGCACGCTCTAGCAGGCCCAGGCCAGTCAGCCGCTCCCGGCCAGCCTCAGCAGCGAGCTGTGCATCTAGGTCGTCGCTATCGGCCTCCAGCGTGGCCCGCAGCAGGGCGGCGGGGATCACCTCGCCCGGCACGAGGTGGGCGGCCCGCGCCAGGAGCTTCAGCGCGACGACGTCCTCTGTGTCCTGCCGGTCGAGCCGCTCATAGCTCAGGGCGAAGCTGCGGGCCACATCGCGGCTGTGCCCGGTGGGCAGCTTGCCATCCTTCTGCTCGCGCAGCGGCAGCCGCTCGAAGATGCGCGGGCTGCGCAGCTCATCGAGATAGCGCGCCACGGTCAGGCGCTTGCCGATGCCGGCCAGGAAGCGCCCGGCCAGGTGTAGGGCCAGCGGCAGGTTGCCCAGTTCATTGGCCAGCACGTCGGCATCGGCGTCGCTCAGGTCGGGGCGCTGCTGACGCAGCAGGGCGATGCTCTCCTCTCGGCTCAATACGCCCAGCGGGTGGCGTGCTACGCCGAGATCGCCCGGCCAGTCGGGGTTGCGGCTTGTGATCAGCACCCGCGCCGCACCGCCAGGGTGGTGATCGCGCACCAGGTCGGGGTCCTCGCAGTTGTCGAAGATCAGCAGGTAGGGTAGCCCGCAGGCCAGCCGTGATCGTACTAGGCCCGCCTGCTCGTCGAGCTTGAGCCCGGCGGTCTCAGTGAAGAGCTGGAGGTGGGCCGCGCCACCGAGACGGGCGAACTCGTTGGGAATGGTGTCAGCCTGAGCGAGGCTGAGCCAGAAGACCCCGGCGAAATAACGCCCGTAGCGATAGGCGAACTCGACGGCGAGCTGGGTCTTGCCGATGCCTCCCAGGCCGCTGGCCACCGCCGACTGGGCCTGGCTCACGGCGACGGCCTGGCCGCCCTTGAGCAGCGCGGCCAGCGCCTTCAGGTCTTCCTCGCGGCCGACGAACTGGCGGTTGCGACCAAGCTGGCCCATCCACGATCCAGGCGGCAGGGTATCCTCAGGTTCGGGGATTGTGTCCGTAGGGAGCTTGGACAGCCGGGCCGTAGCGGCGGCGCTCTCCTCGGGCGTGGCGGCCACCGAGCGCGGGGTGAGCTGCTGGATGATCTGATCGCCGTAGATTACATCGCCCAGGTTCTTGTTAATGTCGCGCCCGGCGACATCGCCAAAGGTGATATCACCGGCCTGCGCGCTGCCAAAATCGATCAGCGCGCCACCGGCACGCACCTGCCGCCCGGCGAGCGCACGGATGAGTTCGCCGAGGCGCTGATCATCGGCGAGCACCTGGCTCAGATCCTCGCGGGTGATCTGGCCCTTGCTGATGTCGCTCAGCAGCCCGGTGAGCAGCGAGAGCTGATCGGTCAGCGCGCCGCCAACTGCGCTGGGGAGCGCCTCGGCCAGAGCCTCCGTCAGTGCGGCGCGCAGCCCCGCTGGTGTGATCGCTGGCTCCAGCGGCGGCGGGGTGGCCACAACCGGCACTGCGACGCCGTGCCCCCCCAGGAAGAGCAGGGTGTTCGCCTCGTCCTCGCCCAGCCCGAGGAGCTGGCTGAGCGCCCGCAGCGTGTCGAGCGGCAGGCGGTTGGTGCCGTCAAGGTACTTGTAGAGCGTCGTGCGGTCGCAGCCGAGCTGTTTGGCGACCCAGGTCTTAGTGCCCTGGGGCCGCCGGCCCTGCAATCGCTCGATATAGGCGTCTACGGCGGCGTTGAGCCGGGCGAGGAACTGCTCTGTGTCGGGTGGTATGTGCTGGCTCATAGTCTCTCAGTTGTGTTGATGAAGCCGCGACACCTGCGACACTACTTGTTGTCGATTGGTCAACACCGCGCGCAGTACGCTGCGATGGTCATAGCGCTGTGGCCCGGTGGCCACCCCGGCGCCGGGCTGATCACCCGGCTGGTGGTCATTCTTCCGCTCTAAGGAGAATGACCATGCTCATCACACTGCTGCTCATCGCCCTGCTCGCGCTCATCCTGCATTACCCTTATCGCTTCATCCGCCGCTGGGACTTCCTGGGGCGTGAGTCGGGCCGGGTCGTGGCGCTGGCCTACCGCTACACCTACGGCCCGGACGCTGAGCATCTTGACTATGTCCTGATGCGCCAGCTCCAGCAGCTCATCCTGTCCCTGCTGCGCGAGGTCTGGGCGGCGCTGCGCGATGACCTGCTGCGCTACTTGATCGATTGGTGGTTTAGACGGTAAGGCTCTCCGCCTCACCGGCATGATCTTGATCGAGGAAGCTGTCGGAGAATCGCGGTTGGGTATCGTGGAGCTGCGCGACGGCGAGGGAGAGCAGCATGGCATGCATGGACCAACCCCCTTGCCGCCCCAGCCAATGGAGTCCTTGCGAGGAGATCGCCCGGATGCTACAATGGCGAGGCACAGCATAAACGAATATCGCATCACAGAACCCACTCAGCGCTTGGCAGCATGTAGGTGGGTTTTGTGATTCACTGGGGCCAAGTATAGCATGCGCTCCTATCGTATGGGCAAAAATGTGACGATGTATACAAGCTCACTGGCGGAATCCGCCAGTGGGTTTTGTGTGTCACGCGCACTGGCGGATTCATCTGCGCCAAGTCGGTGACACGTTTCCTCAACTGGGTACGCCGACTTCCCGTAGGGAGAACGACATACCACCCTCAGCCCTACCCCACTCGCTTCGGCGCTCCGCTCACTCCGGTCGCCCGGCCATCCGGGCTCCGCACTACGCAGGCTTCGTGCTCCGCCCTCCTGTCCGTTCTCCCGCCGCTCCGCTTCGGCCTCGCTCGACGTGGGTGTCGCTCGTGCTGATGATCGCTGACCGCGCAGATGATCAGCGCAGCCGCACTGCGCGGGTGATGCGCAGCCGAGCTGACGAGGCCGATCCCGCGAGACTTCGAGGAAGCGATTACCTGCGAGGGAGGGTAAAACCCTAGAAGAATCTCTGCGGGAACGCCGCGCCAGGACGCGGGAAATCGCCCATGCCTGGGAAGTGCAACCGGCATCAAAATGGCGTGAATCGTGGACGAATCCGGCGGGTTATCCTGCGGGCGATCCGACGACCAGTGCTCACGCACGGTGCGACCCTGCGGGCAATCATTCCGCTGCCTTGTCTGCATTGACCCCGCCGTCTCACCGTGCAACCTGCCTGCGACCACTCTGCCACGCAGTCTGAGCGCATCAGGCATGAGCCAACATCGAGCGAGGGGGGGGCGCATGCGCCCCCCCCTCGCTCGATGTTGATGCAAATGTTCGCATGAAACTGCGGGTTTCTATCCGACGTTGAGGGGGACGGCAGCGTTGCTCTGGATCTTCATCTGCAAGGTATCGATGTCGCTGGCCACAGGCGGCACCCATGCGGCGGTCGCCACCGCCCACTGGTCGAGGGGGCCAAACAGGGAGGCCAGCAGCGGGGTGCGCCCTATCGTCTTCCCCGTCTGGGGCCGCTGGTTGACCGCGAGGTAGTCGCCCCACATCACCCCATGCTCCGGGTGGACGGTCTTAACGAAGTGCGAGAAGAGCGCCCAGCCGTCATGCCAGGTATCCCATGCCCCAAGCCAGCAGGTGATCAGCTCGTTAAGGCGCGCATTCCGCTCATCGTAGGCCGCAATGATCACGGGGATGATCGCCGGGGTGACGCTCGAATCGACGCCGGCATGCGCCGCGAGCTGCGTGACCAGCGGGCGGGCGACCGGCGAGCCGAAGAGGGTGTGGTACCCATTGGCCGCTGCGATCCGCCGATACATCACCGCATGGTCAAAGAACCAGCGGTCGCTCCGTCCGGCGTGGTCAATGTCGAGGCCGTACCGCACGATCACCTGGCGCGGGGCGTGGCTGCGGATCGGCGACCAGGCGATCATCGGCCCCGTCGTCGGGCTGGCGGCGCTGCTGCGGTCAAACACCAGCTCAATCAGCGCCCCGATGGTCTGCAAGATGGAGCCATCGGTGCTGCGGATCACATACTCGCGCTGGATATTGGCCCCCACGAAGGACGGGTGGCGACGGGCCTGCTCAAGCAGCGAGCCGATCCAGTCGGCGTAGTACAGGTCGATGCTGACCGCCGATGCCTCCACCGCCTTCGCGGCGTTCGCGGCCCGGTAGGCCATCATCTCATAGGGGAACGGGCCACCGGAGATCTCCATAGGCTTGATGCGCTTGTAGCCACGCTCTGTCAGGCCGTAGACGGTGGGTGCCTTGCCGACCGGACGCCCTTTCGGGTCGCGGTGTGGACTGGGGATGGTTGTCTCCCAAATCAGACCCGCCTTGACCATGCGGCGCAACATGCGAGTTCGGGTGCTGGGGTTGACCGTTGGACAAATAAGCTCCTGGATCGTATGTCCATGGCAGAGGCGCACCCGAGCGAGAAGACGCAGGAGATCAACCTCGCGTTGCTCCAGCGTTGTATCTAATGAGATCGGGATGATCGGCATGGTGCGATGCTCCTTCTGTTTGGCGTGAGTCTGCATCCAGCATACCCACACGATGCAACGGAATCGGCTCGCAAACGACGGGTCGTTCCAGACCGGCAGCGCACCGGCAGCGTGGTGGTGCCCAATACGTGCATCGGTCGCCGCGACTGGGCGCTGCTCCTGCTGGGCTTCGCCGGAGCGCTGCGGCGAAGTGAACTGGTTGGCCTGGAGGTGCGCGATGCGCAGTTTATTCCGGATGGGCTGGTGCTCACACTGCGCCGTTCCAAAACCGACCAGGAGGGGCAGGGAATGATCAAGGCATCGCCTACGGCTCGAACCCGACGACCTGCCCTGTCCGGGTGCTTCGATCCTGGCTGGAGACTGTGCAGCCACGGACGGGTGCAGCTGCGCGGGCTTGATGGGCGCGATGTCGCGCGTATCGTGAAACAGACCGCACAGGCGGCGGGTTTTGACCCGGCAGGATTAGCGGCCACAGCCTACGGGCTGTGGCCGCAACTGCCGCAGCCGCAGCCGGGGTCAGCGAGCGGGCGATCATGGAGCAGACCGGACACAAGAGTTTGGTCGTGTTGCGGCGCTACATCCGCAAGGGGTCGCTCTTCCGCGACAACGCCTCGGCCCAGGTTGGCCTCTAGCGCGGCGTTGTCGCTCCCGGCGGATCGCTTCAGTGAGCTGAGTTGTGAGCAAATGACAATTTTCGCTCACAACTCAGGCGCATCATTGATGATAATCGATGGAAATGCAAGCGCCGTATCCATTTCGGCAGGGCGGCTCTTCCCAAGGTACTGCGTTTGGATACGTCTATCAGGATCACGCCAGCGAAAGTAATAGTATGGCCCGTACGTCTTCGGCGTGATCTCCGCATCGTCGGCCTGACTCGCCTCCGTTCGCGGGAGCTGGCGAGGCTGGCGGGCAATCGTTCGTTCCTCAAACCAGCCCCGTCCGGTCTTGCGCCATGCGCGAATCTGATCGCCAAGCTTGCCCACGATATGCTGCAACTCTCCCCTGATCGGGGGATCATCGTTGCGCAGCAGGGCGGCAGCGAATTGAATCGCGGCTTCCGCCGCGCGCAGCCGTGCGAGCGCAGCGGCCTCTGCCCGTGCGGTCATCCCAGCTTCGGTATCAGTCCAGTCGGTGGGGGGCATCGTTTGAGCGAGTCGGTGAAGGGCGGCCTGAAGGGTGGTCAGCGTGGGACGGATGGTGTCTGTTGGCATCGGTACACCTTTCTGGAATGTGTTGTGAGCAATTAACATAGTTTGCTCACAACACACGTAACGAGTATACCACATCCGATTTTTCTCTGCATTGCCGTATCGAGAAGGCGCGGCTTCGCCGGGGTGATCCGACGAAGCCATCAGGTGGGAGAGAGCGATACGTTGCCTGTGCCCGTGCTACCGATCCACGAGGCGATAGGCACCACGTCCGGCCCGCTCAATCGCACCAGCCTCACATGCTTCTTGAAGTAGCCGATGTGCGGTGGTTTCGCCGCAGCCGAGCCGCTGGCGTACGGTGCTGGGGCTAATGATCTCGTCTGCGGTAAGCGTGCTGATCAGGGCCACAACGGTGTGGGTCACGGTGCGGCCTCTGGTGATTGCGGGCATCGATAGCGGCTCAGTGGTAAGGGTGGGGGAAGCTTCAGAAATTGGTGCTGCTGCGGAATAGCTGGCATCGGCGGGTGTGTGCGGAGTGCTAGTCGCTGCCTGCTGTATGACGACCCCCCGCAGCATCTCGACCTCGACTAAGAGGCTGAGCCTCGCTACGTCGGCCACCTGTCGCGCACGTTCCAATGCCGCGATACTCACGGGTACCAGCAAGCCAAGCAGGATGGCCCCCAGCAGCGACAGCGCCGGGGTGATCGCCTGCACCTGCGTCGGCAGCCCCGGCGTGTAGCTCAGCACGAACAGGCTGTTCAGCGCGGCGGTGAGTAGATAGAAGAACCAGACGCTCACGGCGCCCTGGCCGCCCAGGCGGGCGTACTGGGCGGCTGAGCGTGTCGCCACGAGGTAGAGCGCGGTGGCGTCCACGCTGATGGTTAGCAGGGCCGCCGAGAGCCAGTGTGTCCAGGCCGGCAGGAGCAGCGCGGGTACACCTTCGGGCGCGATGCGCGCAATCTGGTGCCAGAGATGTAGGAATGAGACCACGAGGACGCTGATCAGCAACGGGCGTGCCCAGCCAACCAAACGCTCGGTGGCGTGGAGGGCATCGGCCTTGGCGCGGAGCAGACCGCGCTGCCGAGCGGCCTGCGCCTCGGGGCGTTCCAGCAGGGCGGGGTCAATACTGAGCTGCGCAGTGAGCGGGATGGGCGTGGTCGCTCGCTCGCGGATGGTGATCGCCATAGGTCGTTAGCTCCTCCCGTTCAAGATATCATCCTCGATTTGGCGCACCAGCTGTCCCAGAACGTTATTATCGCCCTTGACCACATCGCGGATCTGCGAGACCGTCCAGCCCTGCCGCACGAGGGCGCGTACGAGATCCTCGCGGCTGCGGCTCTGGGCTGGGGTGACGAGCCGGTCTGTCTGTTCGTCTGCCTGCACGGTCTGACGTTGCTCCGGTGGCGCATCAAGCGGTTTGTCTGCCTGTCTGGCTGTCTGGGCAGTGGGTATCCGTACGGTGGTGGATTCCGGTTGGTCGATCCCGCGCAGGTCGAGCAGCCGACGCGCGCCGGTCACCGGGGAGACGGCGACGACGACCAGCGGGAAGGTGCCGCCCTCGGGGGTGCGGCCCAGCGGCAGGCTGCGCGCCAGCTCGGGGAGATCCCGCAGCTCGCGGCCTACGAATGCGCCGCAGTAGATAATCCAGTCAAACGAGGACCGAAACGCCACCGTGTCGCCCTTGGAGCCCAGGCTCTCGGCGGTGTCGCCGTGGGCGCAGCCGATGAAGCTGATGCCAAACTTGCGGCCCTCTTTGAGCAGGCGGATCATCAGCCGCCCTGGCGAGTCCTGGTCTTTGCCGACGACGATCTCTGAGGTCACCGAGCCCCACTCGTCGGAGGCCAGAGTGAAGGGGGCGAAGCGTGCCCCGGCGTCAGCGTTGAGCGCCTGCGCTCGCTTGGTCAGCTCGTCCTCGCCGCGCAGCAGGGCGGCGTAGATCGTGGCGAAGTCGCGCCCGCCGCCTAATACCTTCGCATTGCTTGGCCACTTGCCGGGGTGGCTATGCGGGTCGAGCACGTAGCAGCGGCGCTGACGCTGGGCCAGGAGAGCCTGGAGCAGCGTGGTCTTGCCGCTGCCCCGGTTACCGACGATGAGCAGGTTGTCGCCAACGGCCAGCTCAGCAACCGTGATTGCCGGTAGGGCGAGTGCATCGCCGCCCGTCTCGGCGAGCGGGTCGCCCCAATCGGGCAGGGCGCGGCTCGCGCCAGTGGCGTCACTCTCGCGCCAGGGCGCGGTGAGTTGGTGCCACTGCTGGCGGGCCGTTGCGGCGCTGTTGGCGATGGCACGGCGCTGGGCGACGGGGAGCAGCCGTGTGCCGGTGGCCAGCCAGCCGGGCTGGGCCTGGACGATCAGGTAGGCGAACCAGATAGTCGGGATGATGCCCCACGGCCCGGCGAAAAACCAGGTGGCGGCCATCAGCAGGGCCACGCCGAACTCGCG
>NZ_JAIEWN010000033.1:0-5659 GCF_019599295.1 Oscillochloris sp. ZM17-4
AGGTTTCTTTGTGCCTCACCCGTATCGGCTATCGGCTATCGGCTATCTCTTGCGTCCCGGCGGGGCTGGCGCCTGGCGCGCTGCCGCCGAAGAGGCGCACCGGCTCGCCGCAGGCCTGGGCGTATGCCTCGGCGATGGCGCGCAGCTCATCCTCGGCGCCGGCGCGGGCCAGCACCACCAGGGTGGCCCCGCTGGCGGCTGCGGGCGCCCGCGCGCCCATCAGCCCGCGCTCCGCCCCGGCGGCGTCGACCATGTCGGCCAGCCGGTCGGCGTGGGCGTCGCCGAGGCCGGCGGCCCGCTGGAGCCAGTGGGACTCGGCCATCATCTCACCCACCAGCTGCAGGTCGTCCTCGCGCTGGGCCTTGCTGGCCGCCGCCCGCAGCAGGGCCACGGCGCTGCGCGAGCGCAGGTGCCCCTCGACGGCGAGGGTCGCCGCCGCCCGCAGTGGGTAGCTCTCGTCCGGCGCGATCTCCACGCCAGACGGGGCCGCGTAGCGGGCCAGGAAGTCGGCGCCGCCCAGCCGGGCCGGCAGCAGGTCGCGGTAGCGCCGGGAGAACCCGGCGGTGCCGACGCTGGCCAGGTAGCCGCCCCAGCGCGCGTCGGCCTGCTCCAGCGTGAGCCCGGCGGCGTCGGCGATCATGTGGTAGGCCATGGCCCCGGCGGCCCGACAGCGCGCCTCGCCCCCGCGCGCCGGCCCGTCGCCGACCCGCAGCACCCAGATCGCCGACCCGTGGGGCATGTGCAGGCCGCCCCAATGCCATGCCGGCTGCGGGAGCAGCAGCAGCAGCTCTCCCGCCGGCGCGCAGACGCTCGCCATGGCCCCGAGCGCCCCGCCGTCCCGCCCGCCCACGCGGTCGAGCGCCACCCGGCAGCCGAGGGCCAGCTCGCGCGGGGAGATCCGCACCCCGTAGGCCGACACGAGCGCCTGGGCCGTGGCCGCCGCCCAGCTCTCGCGGGCGCCCGGCCCGTCGGCGGGGCGCAGCAGCAGCCGCGCCCCGCCCGCGAAGTCGACGAACTCCTCACGCATGAGGGCGGCCCAGGCGCCCAGCGCCGCCGGCCACCAGGGCGCGCCGGGGGGCGCGGCGGCGGCCACCCGCGCCGCAACCTCGGCGTACTCGCGGGGCCGCCCGTCGGCGCGCAGGGCATCCACCGGCAGGTTGGCCTCCACATCCCCCGCGCGGATGCGGATCAGCGGCTCGGGGTCGGGCTGGAGCGCGGCGAAGCTTGAGCCGCCGGTGGGCCAGCCCAGGGCGAGGGCGCCGCCGTAGGCCACCGCGCCCCCGAGCAGATCGACCCAGCCCGGCGCGCGGGCCACCGTGATCGGCCTATCCGCCGCGAAGAGCCCGCCCCGCTCAGCGCGGGCCTGGGCGATAAATCTGTCGAGCTCTGATGGCATAGGCTCTTTCGTTGGCGTTGGGGCGCAGCAGCTCCCCGTGTGATAACTCAGCCCCCATCAATTGACAGCTGCTGCGCCCCTACAGGTATCCCCGTGACTTCAATGCGCCGAGCAGAGCCGGCTCGACCTGGGCGCGGATCGCCGCGTTCGCGTAGCCGGCCCAGCCAACATCGGCGTGGATGTCCATCGGCGCGTCCAGATCGCCGCCGCGGTCATCGCTCAGCAGCACCCCGGCCTTGCGGGCGATCAGGATGGTTGCCAGGTCGTAGGGGTGGCAGCAGATGCCCAGCGCCTCGCCGCGGGCGGCCATGTGGCGGTCGAGCAGTGGGCGCAGGTCGGCCACAAAGCGGTCGTGGCCGGCGATCAGCTCGTAGAGCTGGCCCGCGCTAGAGATGTACTGGTCCTCGAAGCACTGGGCCTTGCCGGCCTGGGGTGGGCCGAGGGTCGCCCGCACCAGCGCCTCGTCGATGGCGGCCAGCTCCTCGCGGGCGCCGGGGAAGAATCGGCTGATCATGGCGAAGCCGTGGGCGATGCTCGCCGCCCGCGAGGGCCGCAGGCGCACCGGCGTCTGCTCGCCGGTCAGCCGGTTATAGCGCTCCGCGTGCAGCGGGCCGTCGGCGGTGGCCCAGAGCAGATCGCTCAGGTGCTGCTTCACCAGCGGGATCTCGGTCTGCACGGCCAGCTCGATATCGCTGAGCCGCGTCCCCGCGCCGAGGTTGGGGGCCACGCCGGTGAGCACCCAGGCGCTGCGCTTCTGGTACATCAGCCCGCGCGTGCCGTCGATCGGGTCCACCAGCACCCGGATGGCCGCATCCTCCTCGGGGCTGCCCTCGGGCAGCACGATCTGCCCGCCGGCGATCCCCTCGGCCACCAGCACCATCGGCCATGTCGGGGCCACCCGCTCGGCGAAGAAGCCCACCAGCAGCTCCTCGCTCACCCGGTCTACCGCGTAGATCGTGTCGCCCGCCTGCTCGTCCTCGACCACGCCCGCCAGCTCATCGACGGCGCTGCGCTCGCAGGCCGCCACCACCGCGTCGCGAATCTGGGCGTGCAGCTCAAGGATGAGGGCGAGGAGTCGCTCACGCTGTTCGATCATCGTCTTTCTATCGCCGTTCTCGATAGCCTGTCATGTTCAGTCTATCGTTATCCTCGCCCCGTGGGCCAGCCCGAGGTCGCACAGCTCCACGGCGTGGCTCTCGCTGCGCAGCGTAAAGCTGAAGACCCCCTCGCCGCGGGCGTCCAGCCGCGCCGCGATCGGCGCGCTCTCCGGCTCGTGGGGGCCGGGGCTGCGCAGGGCGATGTAGGTCTCTCCGAGCTTGAAGAGGCGGCGGCCGAGCTCCGCCAGCGGCCGGCTGCCGAGCAGGGCCGCGTAGCGATCCGCGCTGGCGTCGAGGTCGCGCACGGCCACGCTCACCCGCGTCAGCCCGCGCACGCCGTTGTCGTGATCCCAGGTGTCGGCGCCGGGCACCCGTAGCGCGCGCGGGGTGACATCGCCGCAGAAGAAGGGCAGCTCCGGGCTGGCGGCGCGGGCCGTCTGCCACTCCAGGCGCACCCCGTCGGGGCGGTTGCGCCCGCCGTGGTAGGGGCCGTCCATCTCCAGGCCGCGCGCCCGCGCCGCCGCCACATCCTCGGCGGTGTCGCCGGGCAGCAGGGCGAAGTCGATCAGCCCCTGGCCCGCCGCCACGTGGTGCCACCAGACGTGCTGCGGCGCCTCCTGCTTGAAGGCGATCAGCTCCAGGTAGGCCCCGTCGGCGAAGCTCACCAGGGCATTGTGGGTTCGGCCGTCGGCGTGCTCGCCGCCCGTCACCACCACAAACCCCAGCGCCGCGTAGTCGGCCCTGGCCCGCTCAAGGTCATCCACCAGAATCACGAGATGGTCGACGCGCTGGATCATCGCACCCTCCTGTTTGGCAAAGCGCTCAGGGGCTATTATAATCGAGCCAGCCCTGGCGCAAGCGACCTTTTCGTTATAGTAGGGTTTGGCGGCAAAGCCGCCAAACCCTACTATAACAGTACTATGGGGCGGCTTCGCCGCGCCGTACCCTATGGGAGAGACATACCTATGTCAGATCAGACCTTCCGCGCCCTCGTCGTCGAGGAGGGCGGCGGCTCGCGCAGCGCTGCGATCCGCGACGTGCCGATGGCCGAGCTGCCCGCCGGCGAGGTGCTGGTGCGGGTGGCCTACTCCACCCTGAACTACAAGGACGGCCTGGCGGTGACGGGCAAGGCCAAGATCTTGCGCGGCAGCCCGATGGTTCCCGGGATTGACTACGCCGGCACGGTGGTCGAGTCGGCATCGCCCGATTATGCCCCCGGCGACGAGGTGATCCTGACTGGCTGGGGCGTGGGCGAGCGCCACTGGGGCGGCTTTAGCCAGCTGGCCCGCGCCAAGGCTGGCTGGCTGGTGCCGCTGCCGGCCGGCCTCTCGCTGCGCCAGGCCATGGGCGTCGGCACGGCGGGATTCACCGCCATGCTCTGCGTGCAGGCTCTTGAGCGCCACGGCCTGCGCCCCGGCGGGCGCGATGTCGTCGTTACTGGGGCGGCCGGCGGCGTGGGCAGCGTGGCCGTGGCCCTGCTGTCCGCCGCCGGATACCAGGTTGTCGCATCGACCGGCCGGCCCCAGGAGGCCGACTACCTCAGGGCGCTCGGCGCGCACGAGATCATCGACCGGGCGGCCCTGGCGGGGCCGGGCAAGCCGCTGGAGAGCGAGCGCTGGGCCGGCGCGGTGGACACGGTCGGCGGGACGACATTAGCCGGCCTGCTGCGCTCCACCGCCTACGGCGGCGCGGTGGCCGCCTGCGGTAACGCCGGCGGCTTCGAGCTGAGCACCACCGTGCTGCCCTTCATCCTGCGCGGCGTGGCCCTGCTCGGCGTCGAGTCGGTGATGGTGCCGCTCCCTGAGCGCCGCGCGGCCTGGGAGCGCATCGCCCGCGACCTGCCCCTGGGCCTGATCGACCGCATGACCGAGGTCATCCCCTTCGACGCCCTGCCCGCCGCCTGTGAGGCGATCACCAACGGCCAGGTCCGTGGCCGCACTGTTGTCGATGTAAACGCCTGATGATCACCACCCGACCCGCCACCCCCGCAGACGCCGCCGCGATCGCGGCGATCTACAACCAGGGGATCACCGATCGCATCGCCACCTTCGAGACGCAGCCGCGCAGCGAGGCCGACATCCTGGGCTGGTTCCAGGGCCGCCACCCGGTGGTGGTCGCTGAGGTGAATGGGGCGACCCGCGCCTTCGCGAACAGCTCGACCTACCGACCGCGGGCCTGCTACGACGGCGTCGCCGAGTTCTCAGTCTACGTTGAGCGCAGCTACCGGGGCAAGGGCGCGGGCCGGGCGGCGATCCTGGCCCTGATCGACGCCGTCGCCCCAGTGGGAATCTGGAAGCTGGTGTCGCGCGTCTTCGTCGAGAACATCGCCAGCCGCACGATGCTGCGCTCGGTGGGCTTCCGCGAGGTGGGCGTGTACGAGAACCATGCGAAGCTGGACGAGGTCTGGCGCGATGTGGTGATCGTCGAGCGCCTGATCGAGGCGAACATCACGTAGGGACGCAGCGCGCTGCGCCCCTACGCCAGGATCACATCCGCCAGGGCGGCGAGGTCGGGCACGACGATCTCGGGCGCGACGCCGAGCCGCTCGGCGGGCGCGCCGGCCCGGTTGAGCCATGCGGTACGCAGGCCGAACGACGCGGCCCCGGCGATATCCCAGCCATTCGAGGAGACGAAGAGGATGTCGGCGGGCGCACACCCCAGGTGCGCCGTGGCCATGGCGTAGACCGGCGGGGCCGGCTTGAAGACGCCGACGTCCTCGACGCTAAGGATGGCCTCAAGGTGGCCGGCGAGCCCGGCGTGCTCCAGGCCGGCCCGCAGCATGGCGGGCGTCCCGTTAGAGAGCACCATCCTGCGCAGCCCGCCGAGCCGGCCGAGGGCGGACGCCACCTCGGGGAAGGGCGACAGGCGCAGGTAGCCGGCGAGGAGCGCCTCGCGGTCGGCGGGGGCGAGGTCGAGCCCGAGCGCGGCGCAGGCGAAGTCGAGCGCCTCGCCGGTGAGCTGCCAGAAGTCGGCGTGGCGGCCCATGATGCTGCGCAGCCAGGAGTACTGGAGCTGGCGCTCGCGCCAGAGCGTCGTCAGGGCCGCGCCGCGCCCAGGCCAGCGGGCCTCGCAGGCGGCGGCCACCGAGGCGACGTCGAGCAGCGTCCCGTAGGCGTCGAACACGAGCCCCGCAGGATGATCCATAGCTTCCTCCAACACGAGAAAT
>NZ_JAIEWN010000033.1:5759-12344 GCF_019599295.1 Oscillochloris sp. ZM17-4
CGCATGCGGCGCCGCCGCAGCCCCGCCGGGTAGCCCGCCATCTTGGCCACATCGCCGACCAGGCGGATGGCTGGCACGAGTGCCAGGGCGTAGGCCCGCTCGGCGGGGCCGCGCCCGGCCAGCCGGCCCCACAGGCGACGGTACGGGCCGCGGGTGTAGCCGGCCGCGCCCAGCCCGATCATGGCCGCGCCCGGCAGCCGCGCCCGCGGCCTGGCGGCCATCGCCCAGAGCGTGCCCAGCAGCCCCAGGTAGGCCAGGTAGCGCGCCAGGTGCCGCCTCGGCCATAGCCCAGCCGCGCCGTCGCCGCGCGCGTAGAGGAAGTACTGGCGGGCGAAGGCCCGCAGCGAGGGCCGCGGGCGGAAGCGCACCACCGCATCGGGGGCGAAGGCGCGCCGGCAGCCGGCCCGCTCGGCCGCGAAGTCGAAGAGCAGATCCTCGCAGTGGCTCGCCCACTCGGGGAAGCCGCCCACCCGCGCCCAGAGCTCTCTGCGGAAGGCCATCGACTTGCCGAAGGGCAGGAAGGTCGCGCCGTCCACCTCGGACGCCTCGCGGTAGTTGACCGCCCCCAGGGTCAGCTCGAAGAGGCTCGCCGGCGCGGGCGTGAAGAAGCCGCCCACCAGGTCGGCCTCGCCGCGCTCCAGGGGCGCGATGATCGCCTCGAGCCAGCCGGGGTCGAGGGTCAGCCCGGCGTCGGTGCAGGCGATCAGCTCGCCCCTGGCCTGGGCCACGGCGCTGTTGCGGCCCGAGGGGATGTTGTGGCCGCCGCGCACCAGGCGCACCCGCATGTCGCGGGCGACGTAGGACTCGACGATCGCCGCCGTGGAGTCGCGGCTGCCGCAGTCGTTCACCACGATCTCGTCCGGCAGGCGGGTCTGGGCCAGCATTGAGTCGAGCAGCGCGGCGATATTGTCGGCCTCGTCGCGCACGGTACAGACGAGAGAGATCACGGTGGCGTTCCTATCTCCTCAGGAGTCGCGCAGCGCCAGCCCGAGCATGCGGGCGCCCGCAGCGATCAGGCCGAGGGCGACACCCGCCCATACTGCCCCCAGGGCCAGGCTCGGCGCGGTCGGAAGCCCGCTGTGGGCAAGGTACCAGGGCCAGATATCCCAGTGGCCGTAGCGGTAGTCGCTGGCCCACCGGCGCAGCGACACCTCGCCAGCTGGCAGGGGCGGGATGGGCACGAGGGTGCCGCGCAGGGTCAGGGCAGACCCGCCGGCCCACGCCGCTGCGCGGCTGAGGTAGACACCCAGCGGCCCCGCGCGGTCCACCCCGGCGGCGGCCGGGTCCCAGGCCGGGCTATCGATCTGGAGCCGCGCGGGGCGGGGGGGCAGCAGGAGGTCGATGCGGCGCGGCGGGCATGCCGGCAGGGCGCCGATCTCGCTGTCGCCCAGGCGCAGGCGGATCGTCGCGGGCGGCACGGGCGCCGGGCGGCAGCCGCTCACATCCAGAGACACCCGCAGATCCGCGATCGCAGGCGGGCGCAGGTCGATCTGGGCTGAGGGCAGCGTCCAGCGCGGCAGCTGAACATCGGCGGCGCGATCACCCTCGCTGTAGCTGAAGCCCTCGCGCAGGACGATGCTGTCGGGGGCGAAGGCCAGCGCGGAGGCCCGGCCAAGCTGTCCGGCGGCGAGGCGCAGCTGCCCGAGGATGGGCGACTGGGATGGCACGAAGTAGCGCTGGCGGGCGTCGCGCTGCACGTCGATGTATGCGTTCAGGTTGATCGCCACGCCGGCAAGCTGCACGGGGGCGGCGAGGATCAGGGTGGATGCCAGGGCGATGGCCGCCGCGCGCCGGCCGGCGATGGCGGCATCGGCCACCGCCACCAGGGGCAGCGCCATAAAGGGAAGCGCCATATTCAGGTAGCGCGGCCCCCATGCCCCATCGCCGTGCCAGAACGTCACCTTCCCATAGAAGAGCAGGGTGGCCAGCGAGATGGCGCCACAGAGCACGGCCGCGCTCTGATCACGCCGGTAGAGCCATGCCAGCCCGAGGGGCAGCAGGGCCAGCGGCGGCGCGTACCAGACAATGCCCTTGCCGGGGCTGAGCAGCAGCCCGTACAGCCCCTCGGCGAGATCTCCGCTGAACACCGCGCCCGCCCCGCCGTAGCCGCTGTGCAGCGGGCTGCCGAACAGCGCCCACTGGTAGATGCCGAGCGCCCCCAGGCCAGTCGCTGCGCCGATGCCAAAAGATGAAGGATGAAGGATGAAGGATGAAAATCGGCGTGTCACCTTCGCCTGCTGATATGCCTGGTATGTCACCCACAGCCCGAGAAACGGCAGGGCCAGCCCGGCCTGGATCTTCACGGCGCAGGCCAGGGCCGCCAGGAGGCCCGCGAGCGTAGACAGCAGCACCACAAACGCCGCAAACCCCAGCCCGCCGGCGAGCGGCTCGGCGAAGAAGGTCTTGCTATGGGGCCAGGCCATCGTCGCTAGGCCATAGATCAGCGCGGCGGCGGCGGCGGGGCGGGCGCGGTAGCCCAGCCGCAGCGCGGCCAGGGCGACCAGGGCGGCTACGGCGGCGGCGACGAGCGGGTTGAGCCAGCTGATGATCGCGCGGGTGATGTATGACGCGCCCCAGTGCGGGAAGGCGGTCACGGCCGCCTTGCCGAGCAGGTAGAGCGGGGCGGCGAGGATCGACTGGCCCGGCCCGTAGGCGCTGAACACCGGCGGCTGGCCCGTGCCGGCGTTCAGCGCGAAGCTGCCGTGCTCGGCCAGGCTAGCCGTCACCGCGATCAGCTGCTCCTCGTCGCTGGCGTAGGTGTGGCCCCCGGTCGTCAGCAGGTAGATTCCGGCCAGGAAGAGGAAGACGGCGAGCGCGAGTTGCCATGACCGACGACCGACGACCGACTCCGCCATGCCTTAATCCTTGCCCTCCAGCTCCGTATCCGCATCCGGGTCTGCGCCCGGGTCTGGGGCACCGACTCCCGACTTCTGCCCCCCGACTCCCGCCTCCTGATCCTCGACTTCCGACTCAGGCAGCGCCCGGCCAAGCAGGGCCGCCACACTCTCGGCGGTGAGCTGGAGGGCGATCCGGCCCTCGGCGACAATCTTCTCCATCACGGTCGGGTCGCGCTGCTCGTGGGGCAGGGCCGTCACAAAATGGTTCAGGATCTCGCTGCGCTCATCGATGAGGTCGTCCCATGTGGAGTCTGGCGCGCGGCGGCGCAGGTCGGCCATGTGCAGCTCGACGAACTCCAGCAGCTTCTCGGCGGTGTCGTCGGTGAGCTGGGCGGCCGCGCCGGCCAGATAGTAGGTGGGCGCTGCGGCGCCGGGGGCGGTGTCCGCCGGGGTCAGGTGGCCGACCACGACCTCGCCGGGGATCAGCCGCTTCGAGGCGTTATAGTCGGCCACCTCATAGGCCGCGCCGCTCAGCAGGTCGTGGAGGCTGAGCCCCTTCCCCTTGCGGACGCCGTCCACCACATAGGGCCGCAGCCGAACCTCCCGCCACAGGGCGAGCAGCTTCCGCTCCGATGGGTCCACATCGAAGCCGCCAGTGTCCGCCGCGTCATCGAGCTGGCCGAGCAGGGTGCGCCCGTCGGCCTGGCGGAAATCGAAGGCGAACCAGGTCAGGAATCGCTCGGCCCCCCGGTCCTCAATCTCATCAAGCTCGGCCATCTGCTCGACGGCATACTTCTCCTGCCAGAAGCGGGCGAAGGCGGGCGGGAACTGATCGGGCACGCTCTGGGCCGCCTCGATGATCTTGGGCAGCAGGCTATCCTGGGCCTGTCGGAGGCGCAGCTGCTCGCCGCGGGCGGCCTCCTCGATCGGCAGGTGGCAGTCCTTATACTTGCGGCCGCTCCCGCAGTGGCAGGGGTCGTTGCGTCCGAGCTTCTTGGCCTTTGCGGTGGTGGGCTTCGCCATAAATATATCCTTACAGGGCGCGAGGCGTGAGGCGTCACTGTCACACGTTGCGCCTCACGCCTCGCGACTACGTATCCGACGCCACCGGCTCGGCCACCGGCGCCAGCGCGGGCAGGCGGCCGAGGCGGCGGCGGAAGAGGTAGCCCAGGTTGATAAACCCGTCGCGCCAGGTGTAGAGCTTTGTCTCACCGATGCGCTCGTAGTAGTCTACATGATGCTCGCCGAAGCGCAGGCCACGGGCATGGAGCGCCTCGATCTTGATCTCCTCAGAGAACGCCATGCCCGGCTGGGTCGGGCGGATCTGAGACAGGCAGCTGCGCCGGAAGACCCACATGCCCGACTGCGAGTCGGCCACCCAGCGCAGGTAGAGGGCGCGGAAGGTGTAGGTGAGCACCTTGTTGCCGAGGACGTTGCGCCGGCGCATGGCCCGCGCGTCGCGCAGCGGGAAGCGGCTGGCCGACACAAAGTCTAGCCCGCGGTCGAGCAGATCGTCGATGATCGGGGCGATGCTGGTTGAGGGGTAGGTCCCGTCCCCGTCCACCGTGGCGATGATATCGCCGGTGGCGACGGGCAGGCCGGCCTGGTAGGCGTTGCCATAGCCTTTGCGGGCCTCGAAGATCACGCGCGCGCCAAGCTCCTGGGCCACCCTGGCGGTCTCATCGGTGGAGTTGTTATCCACAACGACCACCTCGTCGATATAGGAGGGCATCCCTTCGAGCACGTGGCGCAGGCCGTGCTCCTCGTTAAAGCAGGGGATCACCACTGAAATGCGCTGTCCTCGATACACACGGCCCTCCTCCGCTCGGCCAAAGATGCCGGTGATTGTATCATATATTTACGGTGGGATCGGGCAGCGGCGCTGCTCGATCAGGGCCGCACGACCCTCACCCCCAGCCCCTCTCCCTCAAGGGGAGAGCGGGTTTTGTTGCCAGCAACAACACTGCGCACGGTGAGGGTGTGGGAGAGCTTCGCTCTCCCACAAAAAAACTGATGGTGCTGCGGCGCGGTGTAGCCGCGCCGCAGCACCATCAGTGCGGCATGTGCCTGCTGGGCACAAACAACGCTGGTTTTTAGGCGGCAGCCCTCACATTGATGCGCATGGGGCTTCGCCCCATGGCTTCCCTGGCACGCTTCGTGCATGATCTGCCTTGTTGTATATGCTCACGATCTGCGCGGGCCGCTGGGCGGCCCCTTCCCATGGCGAGATCTGCGACGGAGATAGGTACCCCCCAATGAGCGATCACACGACACTCCCCAACACCGGCGCGGTTATCGCCGTGCGCGGCAGCGTCGTTGATGTCCGGTTCGACACGCGGCTGCCGCCGATCTACGCGCTGCTCCACGCGGACGGGGGGCGAGTTGTGATCGAGGTGCTCTCCCAGCTCGACGCGCAGCGCGTGCGCGGGATCGCGCTCACGCCGACCCAGGGCCTGGCCCGAGGCATGGCGGTGGAGGACACCGGCGGGCCGCTGATGGCGCCAGTCGGCGCGGGCATCCTTGCGCGCATGTTCGATGTGTTCGGCAACGCCATCGACCGCGAGCCGGCGCCGGCCGATGTCCAGTGGCGCACCGTCCACCGCGACCCGCCGGCGCTGGCGCGGCGCTCCACCAAGTCCGAGATCTTCGAGACGGGGATCAAGGTGATCGATGTGCTGGTGCCGCTGGAGCGCGGCGGCAAGGCCGGCCTGTTCGGCGGGGCGGGCGTGGGCAAGACGGTGCTGCTCACCGAGATGATCCACAACATGATCGGCCACCAGGAGGGGGTCAGCATCTTCTGCGGGATCGGCGAGCGCTGCCGCGAGGGCGAGGAGCTATACCGCGACATGAAGGAGGCCGGCGTCCTGCCGCATATGGTGATGGTGTTCGGGCAGATGAACGAGCCGCCGGGCAGCCGCTTCCGCGTGGGCCACGCCGCGCTGACCATGGCCGAGTACTTCCGCGACGATGAGCACCGCGATGTGCTGCTGCTGATCGACAATATCTTCCGCTTCATCCAGGCCGGAATGGAGGTCTCCGGGCTGATGGGCCAGATGCCCTCGCGGCTGGGCTACCAGCCGACCATGGGCACCGAGCTGTCGCGGCTGGAGGAGCGCATCGCCAACACCGACGCTGGGGCGATCACCTCGATCCAGGCGGTGTACGTGCCGGCGGACGACCTGACCGACCCGGCGGCGGTCCACACCTTCTCGCACCTCTCGGCCTCGATCGTGCTCTCGCGCAAGCGGGCCAGCGAGGGGCTCTACCCGGCGGTCGATCTGCTCCAGTCGAGCTCGAAGATGGCCACGCCGGGCATCGTCGGCGAGCGCCACTACCAGCTGGCCCAGGAGATCCGGCGGACGCTGGCCCAGTACGAGGATCTCAAGGACGTGATCGCCATGCTCGGCCTGGAGCAGCTGTCGGCCGATGACCGCAAGGTGGTCGGCCGGGCCCGCCGGCTGGAGCGATTTCTGACCCAGCCCTTCTTCACCACCGAGCAGTTTAGCGGCATCAAGGGCAGGCTGGTCAGCCTGAGCGACTCGCTCGACGGCTGCGAGCGCATCCTGCGCGATGAGTTCAAGGATGTGCCGGAGCGCGCGCTGTATATGATCGGGGCAGTCGACGAGGTGAAGTCGTGAACATTTTTGTTCTGTTGGGGGAATGCGCCAGCAAAGCTGGCACATTCCCCCACAGAACAAAAAGATCGTTAGCGCGAATAAGCGCTGGGTAAACCTGGGAGCGTCGGTGG
>NZ_JAIEWN010000033.1:12444-39311 GCF_019599295.1 Oscillochloris sp. ZM17-4
CGCGCCGCAGCAGAACAAGTGCAGCATGTGCCTGCCGGGCACAGAATTTCTTGTTATTTTGGCAAAAATGGCCAGCAAAGCTGGCCATTTTTGCCAAAATAACATCGGTTTTTAGGGCGGCAGCCCGTCAGGCCCCGAGCAGCCCGCGCCGCGCCGCGACCGCGACCGCCGCCGCCCGCGAGTCCACCCCCAGCTTCTGGTAGATGCTCGCCAGGTGCGCTTTGATCGTGCGCTCGCTGATGCCCAGCCTGTAGGCGATCTCTTTGTTCCGCTCGCCCTTCGCGGCGGCCTGGAGCACCTCGCGCTCGCGCTCGGTGAGCGCCGTGTCACGCGGCGGGGCCGCCGCCGCCGGCGACGCCCGCAGCGCGAGCACCCGCGCGAGAAACTCGGGCTTGAGCAGCGTCTCGCCCTTCGCGGCCGCCTGGATGCTGTCGATCAGCTGCTCGCGGCTGGTGTCCTTGAGCAGGTAGCCGCGCGCGCCCGCCTGGAGCCCGCGGATCATCAGGTCGTCCTCGTTATAGGTCGTCAGGATCACCACCGCGACGGCGGGGTGCGAGCGCCGCAGCTGCTCGATCGCGGTGATGCCGTCCATGCCCGGCATGCGCAGGTCCATGAGGATGACGTCGGGCTGGAGCGCGTCGGCGAGCTGGAGGCACTCCTCTCCGTCGGCGGCCTCGCCCACGACCTCGACGCCATCGGCGGTCTCCAGGATGAGGCGCAGCCCCTCGCGCACGATCAGGTGGTCGTCGGTGATCAGCACGCGGATCGGGTTCATCGCGCCCCCCCGCCCGGCGCGCTGGGGGCGCGCAGGTGTACCCTGGTGCCGCGCGCTGCGGCCGACTCGACGCTGAGCGCGCCGCCGGTGAGCCGCGCCCGCTCGCGCATCCCCAGCAGGCCGTAGTGCCCCTCGCCGCGCTCCTGCCGGGGGTCGAATCCGCGGCCGTTATCGCAGACCTCCAGCTCAAGGCTCCCCTGCTGCGCGCCGCAGCGGATCGCCACCTGGGTGGCCTGGGCGTGCCGCGCGACGTTGGAGAGCGCCTCGCGCACAATGTGCAGCGCGTGGCCGGCGACATCCTGGTCGATCTCGTCCTCCGCGAGGGCGAGATCGAGCTGGCAGGGGATGCCGGTCGCCTGGCTGAAGCGCTCGCTCGTCTCGCGGATGGCCTCGGCGAGGGGCGCGGGCGCGCGGCGCAGGTCGTCGATCGCGGCGCGCGACTCGGCCAGGGTGCTGCGGGCGCGGGCCAGGGCCTGGTCCACGATCGCGGCCGCGCGCGCGCTGCGGTCGGCCGCGAGGTGGGCCTTGACCGCCTCAAGCTGGAGCACCAGCCCGGCCACGCCCTGGGCCAGCGTGTCGTGCAGCTCGCGGGCCATGCGCTGCCGCTCGGCCTGGAGGGTGAGCGCCGCGATCGTGCCGGCGGCGGCGGCGAGCTGGGCGTTGGCGCGCTCCAGCGACTCGGCGAGCTCGATCGCGCGCTCCCGCGCGATCAGCTGCTGGTTGAAGAGCACCATGAGCAGCACCACCACGCCGCCGTTGAGCAGCAGGTTGCCGACGGCACTGGCGAGCCCGGCGCCATCCAGCAGCAGGGCGAGCAGCGTCAGCCCGAGGCCGCCGTAGAACAGGCCCAGCAGCAGGGCGGTGCGCGAGTTGCCCCACCAGCCCAGCGCCTCGCCGATCTGGCAGATGATCGCCGAGCCCAGAAAGCTGCCCCAGATGCTGGAGGGGGCGGCGGAGCCGTGCAGCACGAACACCAGGGTGACGATCAGGGCCGTCTGCGCGACGTAGTACAGGGCCCACCAGCCCGTGCGCTTCGGCTGCCAGATGTTCAGCCAGTAGAGCCCGATGTGCGCAATGAAGAGCAGGGCGACCGGCCAGGCCCGCGCGAGGCCGCCCGCCTGCCAGAGCGGCACGCAGGCCGACAGGCCCAGCGCCCCGAGCAGCAGGGTGATGAAGATGTAGATGGGCAGGCTGATGAAGGGGCGTCTGTGTTCCATCGCTCGGTCGTCCCGTGGTGATCGCTCGCGCGACCCATTGTACGGCATGCCCCCGGGGCGCGCTATTGGCCGGATGGACACTGTCCATCCGCACGCGCCGGCCGTGCCCATGGGACGATGTGCGCCGGCGGGCGAGGCGCTATAAAGGAGACAGCTACCAGCTGACTATCACGGAGGAAGGACTATGAACCGCAACCAGCAGCGCCTGCTCTGGCTGGCGACCGCCGCCGGGCTGGGCCTCTTCATCGGCGGGCGCTGGAACATCCCGCTGGCGGCCTGGCTGGCCCCCGTCTTCGTGATCCGCTTCTACCGCACCAGCGAGCGGCCCTGGCGCGACTTCGGCCTGATGTGGATCGTCGCGGCGCTCCCCACGATCATCTCCTGGCGCGGCGCGACCTTCATGGCCCAGATCCACCCCGCCGCCGAGGCCGCCTTCTTTCTGGCGATCACCCCGCTCGGCCTGACCCCCTATGTGATCGACCGCGCCTACGCCCGGCGCTTCGGCTCGCCCCTCTGGCTGACGCTGGTCTTCCCGGTCGCCGCCACCGCCGTCGATTTCCTGAGCTCCAGCGGCAGCCCCTTCGGCAGCTTTGGCGCGGGGGCCTACGCGCAGCGCGACGCCCTGCCGATCATGCAGCTGGCCGCGCTCAGCGGGCTGTGGGGCATCACCTTTGTGATCGGCTGGTCCGCCAGCCTGGCCAACCACCTCTGGGAGCACGGCTTCCGGCCCGGCCGCCCCGCGCTGGCCGCCGCCTGCGCGATCGCGCTGGTGCCCGGGATTGGCCTGGCGCGGGTGCTGCTCGCGCCCGAGGCCGCGCAGGCCGCCCAGATCGCGGGCTTCTCGCTGCCCGAGGGCGAGCTCGCCGCCATGATGGCGCAGCTCCAGGCCGGCGACGAGGCCGGATTCCGCCAGGCGGCGGATCGCCTGCACGCCAAGGAGCTGGCGCAGATCCGCGCGCTCGCCCTGGGCGGCGCGCAGATCGTGGTCTTGCAGGAGGGCGCGGGCCTGGGCTACGCCGACCAGGTGGCGCAGCTGCTGGCCGATGCCGCCGCCGTCGCCCGCGCGGAGCAGATCTACCTTGTGCTGCCGACGGTCGCCTTCGGCGCGGCCCAGGCGGAGAATGTGGTGCGGATCATCGACCCGAGCGGGGCGGTGGTGCTGGAGCACGTCAAGTATGGCGGCAACCAGTTTGAGGGCTCGCTCAAGGGCGACGGCGTCCTGCGCGTGGTGGACACGCCCTACGGCCGGCTGAGCGCGGTGATCTGCTGGGACGCCGACTTCCCGGAGATCATCAGGCAGGCGGGCCAGCAGCGCGTCGATCTCCTCTTCGTGCCGGCCAACGACTGGCCCGCCGTGAAGGATATCCACGCGGGCATGGCGACCTTCCGCGCCGTGGAGAACGGCATGGCGATCTATCGCCAGACCGGCCAGGGCGTGTCGCTGGTGGCGGATGGCTATGGCCGGACGATCGCGCGGGTCGATCTGTTTGCCGAGGGGGGCACGTCCGACTTCGCGGCCACGCAGAGCACGGCCACCCCGATCGGCGCCGTGCCGACGCTCTACCCGCAGATCGGCGATCTTGTCGGCTCCCTGATGCAGCTGGGGGCGCTTGGTCTGCTGGCGGGGCTGGTGCTCATGCGCGTCCAGCGGCGCGCCGCACGCGATGTGGCGGCGCTATCCTAGCACGGCCGTGAGCGGTCTCGGCCCTAGCGGATCACGAGCGGCGCGTAGAGCTGCGCGCCGACCTGCGGCATCGCGAGGGGGCCCGGCCGCCGCCAGCGCAGCTGATCGACGCTGATCGCGGCCCCGTTGCCGGTGAGGTACGAGACGAGCCAGCCGGCCTGATCGTGGTAGAAGTCGTGGGCCCAGCCAACGCCCACCCTTGCGCCAGGCTGCCACGGGCCAAGCGGCGACACCGCCCAGCGCCATCGCGCGCCATTGTCTGTCGGCCCGGTTGCGTTGTAGAACAGGTAGAACACGCCGTCCTGATCGACGACGTAGGGCGACTCGGGAACCCGCTCCGCAGCGGGGGGGATGTACGCCGCGCCCAGATCGCTCCATGGCCCGGCGGGGCCATCGGCCACGGCCACGCCGACGATCGGGCCGCTAGTATCCGCGCCGGTGTAGTAGAGGTAGTAGCGCCCGCCGTACGCCAGCACCATCGGGTCGCGACAGTCCGACCACTGGGCCGGGCCTGGGTACACCGCGCCGGGGTGATCCGGGCGAAGGATCACCCCCTGCTTCTGCCAGCTCTGCGGGTCGGCCGGGTTGGTGCTGGTGGCCAGCATGATCGACTGGGCGATCTGATGGTTCACCCCGGTGTAGTACATGTAGTAGGTGCCGCCCACGCTGATGACGTGGGGCGCCCAGACATAGGCCTCGTCGGCGTCGCCCGGCGCGCCGTGGCGCAGCGGGGAGGCCAGCGCCTCCCAGGCGCAGAAGTCCTGCGTGCGGGCATAGGCGAACTGGAGCTCGCTCCGGTCATCGGGCGCGGGGAGATCGATGCTGATCGAGACGAGGTAGTACCAGCCGTCAAAGGCGAAGAGGCTGTGATCTTTCAGCTTCACCTGTGGCAGCGTGAAGGGCGTGTGGCATCGCAGCTCGGCCGGCGCGAGGGGGGGGGGCGATGCACCATCCGCCCGGCCGGCAGAGCCGGCGAGCAGGATGATCAGCAGCAGCGCCAGGGAGAGCCTCATGGGTGCGGGCATGCCGCCTCAGCATCGGCGCGCTTGCGCCAGTAGCGGGCCAGGCCGCGCCAGCTACTCTCCAGGGCGCCGGTCTGCTGGTGCAGCGCCTCGCGCTCGGCCGGCGAGAGCCCGGCGGCCTCCTCGGCGGCCAGCGCCTCCAGGGCGGCGATCTGCGCCTCCTCGGACATGCCCGACTCCATGCCCCGGCGGACCTGCTCGCCCCAGTGGGCCAGGCGGGCGCGGTAGTCGCTTATGTGGAAGTCCACGTCGCTGTAGGCCCCGAAGTGGGTGAGCATGAGCCAGCTCGGCATCAGCTCGTCAAGCATGAGCAGGGTGCCGTCCCATGCCTCCAGGTCGATGTCGGGCGGCGGGGTGGCCGGGCGCACGAAGGACAGCCCGGGCAGCCGCACGCCGCCGTTATCGCCTATGAAGGCCCCGCCGCTCTGCTGGTCCAGGTAGATCAGGTGGTGCTTGGCGTGGCCGGGCGCGTCAAAGGCGTGGATCGTCCGCCCGCCCAGGTCGATCATCTCGCCGCCCTCCAGGACCGTGAGCGACTCGGTCGGCACCGGCACGATCTCGCCCCAGAGCGTGCCCATCTGGTCGCCGTAGAGCTGGGTGGCGCTCCTGAGCAGGCGCGAGGGGTCGATCACGTGCGGTGCGCCGACCTGGTGGACGTAGACGCGGGCCTTGGGGCTGCGGGCGAGGATGCTGCCGGTGGCCCCGGCGTGGTCGAGGTGGATGTGGGTGAGCAGGATGGCCCCGATGTCGCCCAGGCCGAGGCCGTGGGCGGCCAGGCCGGCCTCAAGGGCGGGCAGGGTGCTGGCCGGGCCGGGGTCGACCAGGGCCGGCACGGGGCCGGTGAGCAGGTAGGTGGCGATCACCTGCGGGCGGCCCAGGTGCATGTCGTCGATCGTGATCACGCCGTCGGGCGAGGGGGTGGCCATGGGTGTTCTCCGTATGGTATTGGGGCACCACGTAGGGCCGAAGCATTCGGGGTTGGCGCGGAGCACCAACCCCGAATGCTTCGGCCCTACCGCATTTCGATCATCCCCAGGTGGGCCAGGATGGCCGCGCCGGTCTTGATCCCGCCGATGAACCGCTCGACCTCCAGGTTCTCGTTGGGGGCGTGGTTGGCCTCGTCGGCGTTGGCGTAGGGCACTACAAACGAGTGGACGCCCAGGGTCTTCGTCCAGACATACTCGGGCAGGCTGCCGCCCATCGCCGGCACCAGCAGCGGCGGCTCGCCCTGGGCCTGCGTCACCCCGGCGACGATCGGCGCGGCGAAGGGCGAGTCCATCGGCGTCTTGCTCGGGTCCATGCCGCCCTGCCAGACCAGCTCGACCTCGGGGGCGTGGCGGGCCACGTGGTCCCGCACCTTGGCGAAGATCTCCTCGGCGGTCTGGTCCGTCACCATGCGGATGTCGCACTTGGCGACGGCCACGTGGGGCAGCACGGTCTTCGAGCCGGGGCCGGCGTAGCCGCCGTTCAGCCCGTTGATCGTCAGGGTCGGCCAGAGGGCCAGCCGATCGGCGAAGCCGCGGCCCTCGGGCGCGTCCATGCGCGCCAGGCCGAGGCCGCCCAGGATGGCCGGCAGGTCGATCGGCAGGGCGTCGAGGGCGGCGCGCTCCAGGGCGCCCGGCGGCTGCACGCGGTCGTAGAAGCCGTCGATGGTGATCTCGCCCCGCTCGTTCTTCATCGTCGCCAGCAGGTGGACCAGCGTCCAGATCGGGTTGGGGGCCACGCCGCCGAAGTTGCCCGAGTGCAGGTCGTGGCTGGCCCCGCGGGCGCGCAGCTCGAAGCTGACCACGCCGCGCACGCCGAACTCGACGCAGCTGCGCCCGCTGGCGTGGACGGGGCCGTCGGCGGTGATCACCAGGTGCCGGGCAGGGTCAGGAACTCGACGAAGTCATCGCTGGTGGTGATCTCATCGAAGAGCTCGGCGGCCTCCTCATACTTGCCGTCGTCGTAGCCCGGGCCGAGGATCTCGCGCACCTTCTGGAGCTCCTCGGGCAGCATGGCGCGGAACATGTCCACCGTCACCTTGCGGCCGTCGTCGAGCACGCCCTTGGGGCTGCGGATCCACTGCCAGATCTGGGCGCGCGAGATCTCGGCGGTGGCAGCATCCTCCATCAGGTTGAAGACGGGCACGCAGCCGTTGCCGGCCAGCCAGGAGCCGAGATACTGGATGCCGATGTTGATATTCAGGCGCAGGCCGGCCTCGGTGATCGGGCCCTCGGGGCCGAAGGTGATCAGGTCGGCGGCCGTGACCTGGACATCGTCGCGGGCGCGGTCGATCTGGTTGGGCGTCGGCATATGCTTGTCGAAGGCCTCCAGCGCCACCGGCACCAGGCCGGGGTGGGCCACCCATGTGCCGTCGTGGCCGTCGCTGGCCTCGCGCTCCTTGTCGGCGCGCACCTTCGCCATGGCCGCCTCGTTGGCCGCCGGGTCGCCCTTGATCGGGATCTGCGCGGCCATGCCGCCCATCGCGTGGGCCTTGCGGCGGTGGCAGGTCTTGATCGCCAGCAGCGAGTAGGAGCGCATAAAGTGCGTTGTCATCGTCACCAGCGCCCGGTCGGCCAGGACGAAGTCGGCGTTATTGCGGAACTTCTTGATGCAGGAGAAGATGTAGTCCCATCGGCCGCAGTTCAGGCCGGCCGAGTGCTGGCGCAGCTCGTAGAGGATCTCGTCCATCTCGAAGGCGCCGAGGATGGTCTCGATCAGCACCGTGGCCTTGATCGTGCCCTGCGGCAGGGCCAGCGCCTCCTGGGTGGCGACGAAGATCTCATTCCAGAGGCGGGCCTCCAGGTGGCTCTCCATCTTCGGCAGGTAGAAGTAGGGCCCGCCCTGGACATCGATCGCCTGGCGGGCGTTGTGGAACATGTACAGGGCGAAGTCGAAGACGCCGCCGGAGACGACCTCGCCATCCACGAGGACGTGCTTCTCATTGAGGTGCCAGCCGCGCGGGCGCACGAACAGCACCGCCGGATTGTCCTTCAGCGCGTACTGCTTGCCCTCGGGCGAGCTGAAGGAGATCGTGCGGGCCAGGGCGTCGCGCAGGTTGATCTGGCCCTGGATGGTGTTCTCCCAGGTCGGCGTGCTGGAGTCCTCGAAGTCGGCCATGAACACCTTGGCCCCCGAGTTGAGGGCGTTAATGATCATCTTGCGGTCGACCGGGCCGGTGATCTCGGTGCGGCGGTCGTTCAGGTGCGCGGGGAAGGGCGCGATCGTCCAGTCGCCTGCGCGGACATCGGCCGTCTCGGGGAGGAAGTCGGGCAGCGTGCCGGCGTCGAGCGCGGCCTGGCGCTCCTGGCGGCGGGCGAGCAGCTCGTGGCGGCGGCCGTTAAAGCGGCGGTGCAGCGTCGCCACCAGCTCTAGCGCCTCGGGGGTGAGGATATCGGCGAAGCCGGGGGCGATCGCCCCGGTGATCGTGACGCCGGCGGGGAGCTTCAGATCAGCCATTGATCGTGTCCTTTCGTACAATTTTCCACATTGTGGAAAGCAATTCCATAGATAGTATACCAGATCGCGCGCCCGGTATGGGTAGGGCCGAAGCATCGCCGCCGCATGCATGCGATGTTCCACATACATACGGCGGCGATGCTTCGGCCCTACTCACGCGATCCAAACGCCCGGCCTAATGAAACTGCTCCGCCTCGGTCGAGCCGGCCAGCGCCGTGGTCGAGCTCGTGCCGCCGGAGATGACCATGCTCACCTCGTCGAAGTAGCCGGTGCCGACCTCGCGCTGGTGGCGGGTGGCGGTGTAGCCGTCCTTCTCGGCGGCGAACTCAGCCTGCTGGAGCTCCGAGTAGGCGGCCATGCCGCGGTCGCGGTAGCCGTTGGCCAGCTGGAACATGCTGTAGTTCAGGCTGTGGAAGCCGGCCAGGGTGACGAACTGGAACTTGTAGCCCATCTTGCCGATCTCAACCTGGAAGCGGGCGATATCGGCGTCGCTGAGCTTCTTCTTCCAGTTGAACGAGGGCGAGCAGTTGTAGGCCAGCAGCTTGCCGGGGTACTTGGCGTGGATGGCGTCGGCGAAGCGCTGGGCCTCCTCCAGGCTGGGCTCGGCCGTCTCGCACCAGACCATGTCGGCCACGGCGGCGTAGGCCAGGCCGCGGGCGATCGCCTGGTCAAGGCCAGCGTTGACGTAGTAGAAGCCCTCGGGGGAGCGCTGGCCGGTGAGGAAGGGGTGGTCGCGCTCATCCACATCGCTGGTGATCAGGGTGGCGGCGTTGGCGTCGGTGCGGGCGATCACCAGGGTCGGCACGCCGAGCACGTCGGCGGCGAGGCGGGCGGAGACCAGGTTGCGCACGGCCTGCTGGGTGGGCAGGAGCACCTTGCCGCCCATGTGGCCGCACTTCTTCTCGGAGGCCAGCTGGTCCTCGAAGTGGACGCCGGCGGCGCCGGCCTCGATCATGGCCTTGGTCAGCTCGAAGACATTCAGCGGGCCGCCGAAGCCGGCCTCGCCGTCGGCGACGATCGGGGCGAACCAGTAGGTGTCGCCCTCGCCCTCAACCTGCTGGATCTGGTCGGCGCGCTGGAGCGCCTGGTTGATCCGCTTGACCACCATCGGCACGCTGTTGGCCGGGTAGAGGCTCTGGTCGGGGTACATCTGGCCCGCCAGGTTGGCGTCGGCCGCCACCTGCCAGCCCGAGAGGTAGATCGCCTTCAGGCCGGCCTTGACCTGCTGCACCGCCTGGTTGCCGGTGAGAGCGCCCAGGGTGTTCACGAAGGGCTCGGTGTTGAGCAGGTGCCACAGTCGCTCGGCACCCATGCGGGCCAGGGTCTGCTCGACCACCACGGAGCCGCGCAGGCGGTACACGTCCTCGGGGCTGTAGGGGCGCTCGACCCCATGGTAGCGGGGGCCATTCCAGCTCTCGGCGATCTGAGCTATCTGCTGCTCACGCGACATGATCCTCATCCTTTCACGATCTTCTGGGTTCAGTGACGGGGTGGCAGACCGTAGGAGCTGGCCGAGAATCAGGGGAGTGGGGAAGCCGGGGTCTCCGCTGACATCGGCTGACACGTGAGGCGCTGCCCAGGGATTGCACAGTAAGATGACGGTAGTATACCGAGTCGTAGTTACACGCTGGTTACAAATTTCACAGCTCTAGCATTCAGGGGTTGGGAGTTGGGAGTTGGGGGTTAGAAGTCGGGGCAGAAGCCAAGAGTCAAGGTGAATAGCCCCAACCCCCAACCCCCAACCCCCAACCCCCAGCTACTCCCAGCTCCGCCCGTAGTTCACCTTGAGCTTATCGAGGATGGCCTGCTCAAGGTTTATGTCAAGCAGGTAGGCGAGCTGAAAGAGGTAGTTCGCCACATCGGCGAGCTCGCCGGCGAGGGCGGCGGTATCGCGCGGCGCGTCGGCGAACTGGAAGTGCTCCAGGATCTCGGCGGCCTCGACGGCCACCGAGATCGCGATGTTGCGCGGGGTCTGCGGGTAGGCGCTGCCCTCGTCGTACCAGCCTTTGTCGGCCACGAACCGGTTGATCTCATCGGTGAGCTGCTTGATGTCCATCATACACCTGTGCTGTAAGTCGCGGCGTGCCATGTGTTGCACGGGCCATGGTAGCCGCATTCCAGCGCAGATCAACCGGCCTTCCGGCGCAAAGGCTGTGAAGATACCTCTTCACGGAGTGATCGTCCGTTTCCGCCGCTGCGCCCGCATCTGCGCTACACTGAGGTACGAGGGGCGGCACCCCGCATCGTGTCGCCAACCTCATGCATCACCACCCCAACGACAACACTCCCCCTACGCTCTTCCCGCCGCCCCTCGCGCCCAGTCATCAGCAGCGCCACACGACCCAGATTCGCCGCACGTCGCCAGCCCGACGTGTGGCCCTCACGATAAGAGAAAGGCACCTGTATGAAGACGATCCTCGTCCCCCTGGATGGGTCGCCCTTCAGCGAGCACGCCCTGCCGGCAGCCATCGCCATCGCGCGGCGTCGGGCGATGCGCCTGGCCCTTGTCCACGTGCATCAGATCGTCGCCTCCAATCTCTCGCCCGCCGGCGTGCCGTTCTTCGACCCATCTGTCGACACGATCATCCACGACGAGGAGGATGGCTACCTCAAGAAGGTCGCCGAGCGGATCGCCGCCGTCTGGGATGGACAGGTCAGCCAGGAGGTGCTCTACTCGCCGATCACCGAGGCGCTGTGCAGCTACGCCCAGGAGATCGGCGCGGAGCTGATCGTCCTGTGCAGCCACGGCCGGGGCAGCATCGCGCGGGCGTGGATGGGCAGCGTCACCGACCGCGTGATCCGCCACGCACAGATCCCAACGCTGGTGATCCGCCCATCAGACGGGGAGATCAACCTGTCCCACGCGCCGGCCATGAGCCGGATCTTGATCCCGCTCGATGGCTCGCCCCTGGCCGAGCAGGCTATCGCGATGGCCGAAGCGCTCGGGGGCGACCCGCCGGCCCACTACGACCTGGTCCGAGTTGTCGAGCCCGCGCTGCGCGGGCCGGCGCTGGGCAATAGCGAGCGGCAGATCGACACGGAGGCCCAGGAGGCCGCGTGGCATGACGCGAGCGCGTACCTGGAGGGCATCGCCGCGCCGCTGCGCGAGCGGGGGCACGTGGTGATGACCTACGCGCCGGTCGGCCACGTGGCCAGCGCGATCCTGGAGCGCGCCGAGGCCGACGCCATCGATATGATCGCGATGAGCACGCACGGGCGAGGCGCCGTGGCCCGCATGATGATGGGGAGCGTGGCCGACAAGGTGCTGCGCGCCACATCCACGCCGCTGCTGATCTACCGGCCGCCGCTAGAGGAGCCCGCCGCGCCCGATGGGACGAGCGGGTAGCAGACTCGCGCGCCAGAGACTGGCCTAGTCCAGTCTCTGGCGCGCGCAGCCCGTTTTCGGCTAGACCGAGGCGCTCGACCTACGAAGTTGACAGCCCCACAGGCGCGTGCTATTGTCGCCGCAGTGAAGGCGGGCCTAGCATACTGTGGACATATGCTCAAAGATCTCAAAATCTCCGTGATCGGGCCGGGGGCCATGGGCGAGGCGATCATCGGCGGGCTGCTGCGGCGGGAGCTGGTGTCGTCCGAGCAGATGCTGGTGAGCCACCCGCGCGAGGAGCGCCGGCGCGATCTCCAGGCCCGCTACGGCGTGGGCGTCAGCGACGACAACGTCGGGGCGGCCCGCTGGGGCCAGGTGGTGATCATCACCGTCAAGCCGCAGATGCTCAAGAAGATCTTGCCGCCCCTGCGCGGCACCATGGCCCCCGGCGACCTGGTGATCTCGGTGGTGGCCGGGGCGACGATCAGCTCCTTCGCCGAGGCGCTGGGCCACCCGGCGGTGGCGCGCAGCATGCCTAACACCCCCGCCCAGATCGGCGAGGGCATGACGGTGTGGACGGCCGCCGACGCGGTGGACGCGCAGCAGCGCGGCTGGGCGCGCACCGTGCTCAGCGCCCTCGGCCACGAGCTATTTGTGGACAACGAGACCTACCTGGACATGTCCACTGCGCTGAACGGCACCGGCCCGGCCTACTTCTTCCTGATGATGGAGGCCATGATCGACGCCGGTGTCCACATGGGCCTCTCGCGGCGCATCGCCGAGGAGCTAGTGCTCCAGACGATGCTCGGCACAGTGCGCTACGCCCAGCAGAGCGGCCTGCACCCGGCCCAGCTGCGCAACGCCGTCACCTCGCCCGGCGGCACCACCAGCGCCGCCCTCAGCGAGCTGGAGCGCGGCGGCATGCGCACCGTCCTCGCCGACGCGATCTGGGCCGCCTACCGAAGGTCTGTGGAGCTGGGGAAGCAGGGGTGACGCTAGCGTAAGGGCGCAGCAGCAGCCCGCACTGCATGCCGTAAGGGCGCAGCAGCAGCCCGCACTGCATGCCTTAGAAGCGGTATCATCCGCTGCTGCTGCTGCGCCCCAACAGGAGTCCGCGAGGATGATCACATACGCCCGCCCGCGCCTGCTCACCGCCGACGATAGGCGCTACCGCGCCTACGTGGACGGCTTCAAGCTACAGCGCAAGAACAACAAGGCCATCCGCCCGCCGCGCCAGCGCGACCTGTTCGGCGGCGAGGCCGAGGCGGCCCTGCGCGCCTGGCTGGAGCCGCAGGTCGAGCTGGATGACCGCCGGATCATCGAGTACGAGGAGCGCCGCAACCGGCAGGCCTTCGTCAAGTACCGCGAGGTGGACGCGCTCGCCGTAGATGCGCGGGCGATCTGGGCCTTCGAGTTCAAGGCCAGCCGCAGCGCCAGCTCGCTGCGCCGCGCCGTCGCCCAGCTCCAGGAGACGCGCCAGATCCTCAGGCTGCTGCGCCACACGGTGCGGGTGACGATCCTGCTGGTCGATACGGGAATCCCGGCCAGCGCCGCCGAGGTGGACGCCCTGATGGCCTCCGACCGCCCGCCGCCCCGCCGCCCCGAGCTGCTCGCCGAGGTGCTGGCGGCCCTGCCCGCCCTGCGCCTGGTCGACTCGCTGGCGGCCGAGGGCGACGGCGAGACGATCGATGTGCTGCGCTTCTCGGTTGAGGATATCATCGCCATGGCCGGCGCCGAGAGCCTGCACCTCGACTGGGCCACCGACGATGAGGAGCCCGAGGAGGAGCCCGGCCCGCGCCCCGCCGCCTCGCTCTACGCCAGCAGCTCCGACGAGCAGCCGGCGGGCGACGATGACGACGACGACAGCCCCCTGGCGGCGGCCCTGCGCAGGGCGGGGTTGGAGTAGGGAGCCTGCGGCTCCAAACCTCTCTTGTTGTTTGTGCGACATGAGCCAGCTTTGCTGGCTCATGTCGCACAAACAACAATTGGTTTATACCCGCGCCGGCCGATCGCCGCCGCCCTCGACCAGCACGCCGCTGCGGTAGGCCTCTACCAGCTTGCGCAGATCCTCAAGCTGGCCCTTCAGCATCGCGCCGGTGTCGGTGTCGGCGATCAGCACACGCTGCGGGAAGCTGGCGATCTGCTCCGTCTGCGGGGCGGCGTCCTGGCGCTGGGCGATCATCTCGTCGGCCGAGGTGAATGCGGCGTGGGCGGCCAGGGACATCTCGTGAGAGTTGCCGATCAGGGTGTAGCCGGCGATCCCGGTGACCGACTGGTAGGGCACGCTCATGCCGCCGTCGATCACGATCAGCTTGCCGCCCGCCATGATCGGCCGCTCGCCCTTGCGCACCTTCACCGGCGTGTGCCCATTGATAATGTGGCCGTGGTCCGGGTCGCCGCCGAATGCCGTCAGGATGCGCCGACAGAAGCCCTCGTCGTCGCGCAGGTCGTAATACGGCCCCTTCGCCTCATCGTGGGTGGCCTTATCGGCCACAAAGTAGCGCTCAAAGGTGGTCATGCGCAGGCGGCCAAAGAGCGGCGAGAGCGGGCCGCACCAGAGGTACCACATCGAGTCTTGGCCGTTCTGGCGCGACTCCGGGTTGTGGCTGAAGTAGGCGGCGCGGGCCATCTGCTCGTAGCGGGCCAGCAGAGCCGGCCCGGCCAGCTGCTCGCCGCCCAGCGGGAAGGCAATGAAGCCGCCGGCCTCGTCCACCGGCAGGCAGCCGTGGAACTTGAGGTTGCCGTCCTGCACCTGAAACATATTGCCGTAGCTGTAGAGGAAGCGGATGTGCTCCTGGAGCCGCACCGAGTGCTGGAACTGGTAGCGCAGATCCTCCACCACGGCGGCCTCGCCCTCGCTCAGCGCCGCCGTGTCCTGCGGGTCGAGGGTGGGCCAGTGTGAGTCGAGCAGCGGGTAGCTCTGCCCGTAGAGCTGCACCGTGTTCGCCTTCAGGTCGATCTGGTCGAGCAGGAGCCGGTCATCCATCGCATACTCGGGGTGGCGGCGGATGATCTGGGCGTCCAGCTTAAACTGGATGATCGATATGGCCTTATGCATACGGGCGACCGACTCGGCCGTATAGTCCTCGAACGATGGGCCGTGCTTGGGCTGAAAGCGGGCGCAGGGGTCGTCGGCATAGACCTCGTTGGCGAAGTCCATCAGGCGGCGCAGGCTGATGCCGTAGCCGTCGAGCAGCGTCTCCAGGTTGCCGTAGCGCAGGGAGATGCGTATCACATTGGCGATCATGGCGTCGCCGCCGCTGGCGGCGGCCATCCAGATCACATCGTGGTTGCCCCACTGGATCGAGACGTAGTGGTAGGCCATCAGGCGGTCCATCACCTTCTCGGCGGCCGGCCCGCGGTCGAAGATATCGCCCAGGATGTAGAGCCGGTCGACGACCAGGTTCTGGATGAGGTAGGCCAGGGTGATGATCGCGTTCTCGCCCTCGCCCAGCTCGACGATCGAGGTGACGATGCTGCGGTAGTAGCGCTCCTTCTGCTGGTGGTCGGCCTGGCTCTCGCTGAGCAGCTCCTCCAGGATGTAGGCCAGCTGCGGGTCGAGGCGCTTGCGCATCTTGCTGCGGGTGTACTTCTGGGCCGAGGTGCGGGCCACCCGCACCATGTGGGCGATGGTCGTCGCCATCCAGTCGTGCGGGTCGTCGAGGGTGGCCAGGGTCTGGCGCAGCTTCTTCTCGGGGTAGTAGATCAGCATCGCCAGATCGACCTGCTGCTGGCGCGGCATCTCGATGCCGAAGGTCTGGCCGATCTTGCGCCGGATGGCCCCCGAGGCGTGGCGCAGGATGTGGTCGAACTGCTCGTAGGCCCCGTGGATGTCCGAGATGTAGTGGTCGGTGCCCTTGGGCAGGGCGAGGATGGCGCTCAGGTTGATCATCTCGGTGTGGGCGGCAGTGATGGTCGGGTAGCGCCGGCTGAGCAGCTGGAGCAGCCGCAGCTCCTGGGGGTCGTAGGCGATCGGCACAATCATCGTATCCCTCAACCTCTGTACTATCGATCTATGCTGGGCACCAACGCCCAGCAAACATACTAGATCATCTTGAGCCGGCTGAGCCAGCGCAGCGGGTAGCCGAAGACGCGCGCGCCGACCTCGCCGCCGTCGCGCAGCAGCTGGACGCGGCGCATGGCGCTCGTATCGGCCCGGCGGCGCAGCTCCAGCCGCTCGACCAGGTCGGGCGTCTCAACGATCGTGATCGCCTGGCCCCAGACATCCGCGCGCCAGTTGCGCAGCAGCCGCGCGGTACACCACTCGTCCAGCGGGCCGCAGAGCAGGTCGGCCACGCCCAGCAGGCGGGCGTAGGGCGCGACCACCTCGTCCTGCACGCGGTCGATCGTCTCGGCGATCACCGCGTTGACCTCGCAGTAGTCGCGGTAGCGATCGGCCCGCTTGGCGGCGGGCAGGTCGTCCCACTCCGGCCCGAGCATATCGGCCATCACCAGCACCAGGTCGCAGTTGATGTGGGCGTTCACGCCGAGCAGCAGGCTCTCCACCACCGGGGTGGCCGGCTGGCGGGCCACGTCGTGGGCCAGCCGCCAGACCTGGGGCAGCTCGGGGTCGCCGGCCTCGTAGGCGTCGAGGGCCACGAAGTAGTAGCCGGCAAAGTTGTGGATGAGGTCGTGGACCCAGGGGCCATCGGCGAAGCGGCCGGACTCAAGGCCGGCGAACATATTGGCGGTCATCAGGCTGTAGCAGGAGAGGAAAACGGCGCGGCGGTCATCGGCCGCCTGCCAGCGGGCGATCTGATCGGCCATGCGCGCGGAGAGCGGGCGTTCGTGCGGCATACGATGGCTTCTCCGGTGATTGCAGATTGCAGATTGCAGATTGCAATCTATAATCTGCAATCTGCAATCTGCAATCTGCAATCTGCAATTCGATCACTCCCACTTTACCACAAGCGCATCCAGGGGGCGGCGCGGGCGGCGGACGGGGTCCTTGGCGGCGTGGCCGACCGGGATGAGCGCCTGGGGGCGCATAGTCGGCGCGAGATCGAGGGCTGCGCGCACGGCGTCGGGGCAGAAGAGCGGGGCGCACATCCAGCCGGTGTCGAGGCCCTGGGCGTAGGCGGCCAGCAGCATATTCTGGATGGCGCAGCCAAGGCTCTGGATGGCCATGGTCGTCTCGGCGGCCTGTCGCCCCTCGTCGGGGTAGACGTCTAGGTCCTCCAGGTAGAGGCAGGGCACGATGATCGCCGGCGCGCCAGCGATGCGCTCCTGCGACTTGCGGTGGCGCAGGGCGATAGTGGCGTCGTCCTGGCCATCGAGGGCCAGCTGGGCCCGCCACTCCGCGCCCATGGACTCGGCCAGGCGATCCTTCAGCTCTGCGCGGGTGATGACGACAAAGCGCCAGGGCTGGCGGCCGTGGGGCGAGGGCGCCCAGCCGGCGGCCTCGATGATCTGCTCAAGCTGCGCGCGCGATGGCGGCTCGGGGCGGAAGGCGCGCACCGAGCGGCGGCCGCGGATGATGTCCATCATGTCCATAAAATTGGAATACCTGTAGGGCCGAAGCATTCGCCCCCGCTATGGTGACTATTCACGGTGCCCAAAGACCATCCGAGATCGCCGGGGCCTGGCGGGCACGAGGCGAATGCTTCGGCCCTACTACCGAAACAAATCAAACTTCGGGTCGCGGATGGACTATTCACGGTGCCCAGAGACCATCCGAGATCGCCGGGGCCTGGCGGGCACGGGGCGAATACTTCGGCCCTACTACCGAAACAGGTCAAACCTGGGGTCGCGGATAAGCTGGCGGGCGCTGGCGGTATCGCTGGGGGTGAAGGCGAAGCCGCGCACGATCGCCACCGGCACCGCGTCGATCTTGCCCATCACCAGCTCGGCGGCCCCGGCGATCTCGTCGGCGACGGCGATCAGGGTGGCGTGCATCGTGTAGCCGTAGGGGTCATCGACGCCGGCGTAGTCGCTCATCGGCAGCATGCCGGCCACGCCGATCGCCACGTTGACCTGGCCGTCGCGCCAGGGGCGGCCGAAGGTGTCGGAGATGATCACCGCCGGGGAGACGCCGGCGCGCTCCAGGAAGGCGGCGCGCAGGCCAGCCGCGCTGCGATCCGAGTCCTCGGGGAGCAGGCAGACCACCCGGCCCCCGGCGACGTTCGACTCGTCCACGCCGCTGTTGGCGCAGATCAGACCCTCGCGGGTCTCGGTGATCAGCACACCGTTGGCCATCTTCACGATCCGCCGGCTCTCGCGCAGCACCACCTCCTGGAAGTGAGCGTCCTTGCGGGCCGTCTCGGCGATCTGGCGGGCGAAGGCCGACGGCTCGACCGTCTCCGGGTCCACCAGGCGGCCCTCGGCCTTGGAGACGACCTTCTGGGTGACGACGACCACGTCGCCGGGCTGGATGGCCTGGCCGCCGGCGGCGAGCGCCGCAAGGATCAGGCCGGCCAGGTCGTCGCCGGGGCGCACCTCGCCCATGCCGCGAACAGGGATGATCCGGATCTCGTCGGTCATAGAGGGAACCTCAGTATAAATGTTGAATGTTGAATGCTGAATGTTGAATGGCCAACATTCAGCATTCAGCATTCAACATTCAACATTCTACAGGTACTTCCCGGCGATCAGCGCCAGCCGCTCCTTCGCCTCGGCGGGGATGCGGGAACGGTCGGTGATGATCGCGGTGGACAGGGCGCTGTGGGCCGGGCTGACGAAGTCATCGCCGATGCGGGCAACGGCCTGGGCCACGATCCGCTGGGAGAGCGTGGCGTTGGCGTGGAGCACGGCCACCACCGCGTCGACCGTCACCGAGTCGTGGCCGGCGTGCCAGCAGTCATAGTCCGTGACCATGGCCAGGGTGCCATAGGCGATCTCGGCCTCGCGGGCCAGCTTGGCCTCGGGCAGGGCGGTCATACCGATCAGGTCGTGGCCGCGGCGGCGGTTCTCCTCGCTCTCGGCCAGGGTCGAGAAGGCCGGCCCCTCCATCACCACCATGGTGCCGCCCTGGTGGACGGTGGCCCCGGCGGCCTGCGCGGAGGCGTAGAGGATCTGGCCGAGGGTGGAGCAGAAGGGCTTGTCGAAGGCGATGTGGGCGACGACCCCCTGCTCAAAGAAGGTGTCCGGCCGGCCGCCCTTGGTGCGGTCGAAGAGCTGGTTGGGGACCACCACGTGTCCGGGGGCGTAGTCCTCGCGCAGCGACCCGACGGCGCTGACCGAGATCAGGGCGCGCACGCCCAGCTGCTTGAAGGCGTGGATGTTGGCCCGGCTCGGCAGCTCGCTGGGGTTCAGGCGGTGGCCTCTGCCGTGGCGGGGCAGGAAGGCGACCCGCCGCCCGGCTAGGGTGCCGATCACAAAGGCGTCGCTCGGGTCGCCGTAGGGCGTCTCCAGGTGCAGCTCCTCCACATCCGTGAGCCCGCCCATCGCGTAGAGCCCACTCCCGCCGATCACGCCGATGGTGGCCTGTGACATCGTATACACTCCTTGAGGCTAGTATGAACTATCAGGGAGAGTATAGCGCAAAATGCACCATGCAACATTTTGCATGGTGCATTCTTACACGTGGCATGTTGCGCCGGGTGCCGGCTACCCGACAAACTTATAGCCGAGGCCATGAACCGTCATAATATGCCGGGGGTGGCGCGGGTGGGCCTCCAGCTTCTGGCGCAGCCAGGCCACGTGGACATCGACAGTGCGGGTGGATACCAGGGCATTGTAGCCCCAGACCTCGTTGAGCAGCGCGTCGCGCGAGAGGGTCTCGCCGCGATGCGCAATGAAGTAGCGCAGCAGGCGGAACTCCAGGGCCGAGAGGTCCACCGGCTGGCCATCGCGCCGCACCTCGGCGCGGCTGAAATCCACGTGGACGAGGCCGAACTGGTAGGAGTCGGCGTCGGGCGGGGGCGGCGCGTCGGCGGGGGCGCGGCGCAGCAGCGCCTCGACGCGGGCCAGCAGCTCCAGCATCTCAAAGGGCTTAGTGAGATAGTCGTCGGCCCCGAGCTTGAGCCCGATCACCTTATCAACGATCTGGCCGCGGGCGGTGAGCATGATCACCGGGGTGCGGTTGCCGCGCTGGCGCAGGTCGCGGCAGACATCGAAGCCGTTGCGGCGGGGCAGCATCACGTCGAGGATGATCAGGTCGAAGCTCTCGCCGATGGCCCGGGCCAGCCCGGCGTCGCCATCCCCGGCGGTCTCCACCTCATAGCCCTCGCTGCGCAGGCGGTCGGTCAGGGTCATCACGAGGCCGGGCTCATCTTCGACGAGCAGGATGCGCTTGTTCATAGCGGGTATAGGGTATAGGGGACAGGGTATAGGCCGCGCATCAGATCTTCCAGCGCCACCTTATGACAGCCGCCCCTACTGCCCTCCTCATGCTCTTCCTGTCCCCTGTCCCCTGTCCCCTGTACCCCTAATCACTGGCTGGTGAACGGCCGCAGCACCGACGGCGGCGGCTGGCAGATGCAGAGTGAAGCAGGTGCCCTGGCCGGGCGGGCTGCTGATGGCGACCCGCCCGCCGTGGGCCTCGACGGCGTTCCGCACCAGGCTCAGGCCGAGCCCGCTGCCGTGGGCCTGCGTCGCAACGGCCGAGCGCCCGCGGTAGAACGGCTCAAAGAGGTGCGGCAGGTCGCCGGGGTCGATCCCGGGGCCGCGGTCGGACACCCGGATCAGCAGCTCCGCGCGGTGCCCCGACACGCTGGGGGCGACATCCACCCCGATCCAGCGGGCCTCGCCGCCGTACTTGATCGCGTTGCCGATCAGGTTCTGCAGCGAGCGCCTGAGGGCGATGCTGTCGACATCGGCGGGCGGCAGGCCGGGGGCGGCCGTGAGATCCAGCGTGTGGCCGCCCTCGCGGAGCTGGTGCTGCATGGCCTGGATGGCGCTCTCGACCACGGGGAGCACGTCGAGGCGCTGGAAGACGTAGCGCTCGCGGCCGGACTGGGCGCCGGCGAAGGTGAGCACCTGCTCGACCATATCGGTGAGCCGGCGGCCCTCGCCATAGATCACCGCGCCGTACTGGCGGGCCTTCTGCGGATCGTGGATGAGGCCGTCGGCCAGGTTCTCGCCGGCCGAGCAGATCACGGCCAGGGGCGTGCGCAGCTCGTGGGAGACGGCCGATGCAAACTCGATCTGCTGGCGGGCCAGCAGCTGCGCCCGCCGGGTGGAGATCAGCAGCATGGCGGTGCTGACAGCCAGCAGCAGCAGGATGCCGAAGCTGAGCAGCAGGTTGCGCGTGCGCAGGTTCGCTACCGCCGCGTCGAGCGAGCCCTCGCGGTGCTTGAGCAGCAGCCGCCAGTGCCCGCGCGCGGCCAGGTCGGTGTCGGAGAGCTCGTCGCCGGGGCGGCCGAGCACCCCGATCACGATCCGGTCGGGCTGCGCGCCCGTGGCGTCTGGGCCAGCGGCCAGATCGTTGGCCAGGAGCAGGGCGTTCAGATCCGCGTAGCTCAGGTCGAAGAGGCCCACCGAGACATCGCTGGCGCTAAATGCCGAGGGGGCCAGGCGCAGATCCGAGCGGTAGATCGCCCGCTCCGGGTCGGCCCGGTCGAGCACGGCGACATGATAGTCCGCGCCGCTGTCGCCGGGGAAGTAGCGGCCCACCAGGGCCGGGAACATCGTGCTGGAGATATAGCCCTCGTCGAGGGCGACGATCGTGTGGGCGAGCAGCGGGGTGTCGAACATCTCGGGCGGGCAGCGGGCGCAGCGCACGTAGGTGCCGGGGAAGATCAGGTCGCTGAAGAGCAGGTCGGCGTCGATGCCCAGATCCTGCTGGTTCGAGAGCAGCCATGGCCGCGAGACCGGCACGAGCAGCGAGGGGAAGCGCGCGTCCACCGGGTCGACCGCGACGCGCAGGGTGTCGCCGTGCTCGAAGATCTGGCGGTAGGTGCGCTCGAACCCGCGGCGCAGCGGCAGCATCTCGTAGGGCCAGGCGAGCGACTCGAAGCTGCGGCGCTCGGCGCTGTAGTGCGAGAGGCTGACCCTGCCGATCTGGTTGACCTCGACGAGGTAGATATCCTTGACCATGCCGGCGTAGGGCGCGGTGGCCCGCCAGCTGTCATAGCGGGTCGCGTAGCGCGCCCAGTCCTGATCGCGCAGGGTGGCGGCGTCCATCTGGAGCGAGAGGTAGGCGCGGGCCAGCTCACGGTTAAAGTCCTCGCTCATGCGCTGGGCGCTCAGCTCCAGGCTGGCCTGGCGGCGCTCAAGCTCGCCCGCGCTCACCTGGCCGACCCAGTAGTACTGCATGGCGGCCAGGATCAGCAGGGCCAGCAGCGCGGCCGCCAGCACCGGCGCGAAGAGCGAGATCGGTGATCTGCGTCGGGTCATAGGGTGCATTATAGCGGGGGGGGCGCGGAAAGGGAATAGGGGCGGCGCAGGCTTTACGAGCTTTACATGGGGGTTGGGGGTTGGGGGTTGGGGGTTCGCCCCCTGACGCACCGTGCTACAATGGGGGCTTAACGCACGCTTCACACGCGCTTAATGCGCGCCGAGACAACCACTATGATCCGCCTCGCCGATATCAGCGGGCCGTTCTACGACCCACAGAAGCCGTTCCGTAACTGGTCGTCCTTCCCCTTCACCCAGATCGACACTCCAGAGCCACCTTATGTCGACCAGGGGCAGCTTGATCACGGGGTGGGGCGGGCCTGCGCGCAGCTGGAGGCCCTGCGCGACCAGGGCTACACCGGCGTGGTGATCGACAACATGGCCCACCTAGTGACCTTCGACCGCGCGCCGCAGGCGGTCTACGCCGCCGACAGCCCCTTCCGACTGCGCGCCCTGGCCTACCGCGCCGCCTTCGCCCGCCTGTTCGCCCGCGCCGCCGCCCTCGGCATGGAGGTCTACGTGACCACCGACATGCAGTGGAGCACCCCGCCGCTGCGCCGGGCCGCCGGCGAGCTGCGCGCCGACAGCCCGCGCCTGGCCGAGCTGAACCGGCTGGCCGTGGATGAGCTGCTCGCCGCGATGCCCGAGGTGGCCGGGCTGGTGGTGCGCGTCGGCGAGGCCGGCGGCGCCCACAACCAGGGCGGCGACTACTGCGGCCACATGCTCTACACCAGCGCGACCGCCATGCGCGGCCTGATCGCGACGCTGCTGCCCGTCTGCGAGGCCCGCGGCCGCCGCCTGATCGTCCGCACCTGGAGCGTGGGCATCGGCGACCTGGGCGACCTGATCTGCTCGCCGCAGCGCTACGCCGAGGTGTTCGGCGACATGCGCTCGCCAAACCTGCTCGTCTCGGTGAAGCACGGCCCGGCCGACTTCTTCCGGCTGATGCCGCACAACCCGACCCTCGGCCTGCCCGGCCCGCGCCAGATCGTCGAGCTGCAGAACCGCCGCGAGTACGAGCTGTTCGGCATGGTGCCCAGCTCGGTGGCCGAGCTGCACCGCGCCGCCCTAGCCCGCGCCGCCGCCGACCCGCAGTGCGCCGGGGTCTGGGCCTGGAACGCCACCGGCGGCTGGGGCGGCGGCAGCGCCGCCCTCGGCGAGGGCGGCTGGAGCCTGTGGACTGAGCTCAGCAGCGCGCTCACCGCCGCCCTGGCCCAGGACGTGGCGCTGGACACTGATGCGTTTGTGCGAGGCTGGCTGGGGGGCAGGGGATGGGGAAGCTCCAGCCCCCAGCCCCCAGCCCCCAGCCCCTGGGCCGAGGCCCTGGCCGACCTCTACCTCGAGTCTGCGGAGCTGATCGAGCGGGGCTGGTACATGGGGCGGCTGCCGGGCGCGGCGGGGTCGCTGGGCGGCATCCAGCTCTCGCCGCTGCTCTGGGTCTGGTGGGTGCGCCCGACGGCCGCCCTGCCGATCTGGGCCTACCTGGCCGACGCCGTCGGCGATATCGGGGCGGCCGTGCGGGGCTCGGCGGAGGCGGCCGCGCGCGCGGCGGCCCACGCCCAGAGGCTGGAGCGCCTCGCGCCGCAGGGCGACGGGCGGGCCGCCGAGCTGGTTGACAGCGCCCGCTACCTGGCGGGCGCGCTGGAGGTGGCCCACGCCGCCCGCGCCCTGATGCTGCCCCTAATGGGCGCGGCCTGGCGCGCCGACCGACCGCCGGTGGCCGAGCTGCGCGCGGCGGCCGGGCACGCGCTGGCGCGACTACAGGCCCACCGCGACGCGTGGGCCGGCCGCGAGGATCTGCCGCCGATTGAGGTGGCCGAGCTCGCGCAGTTCGCCCGCGCCCTGGAGCGCTCGCCCCGGTGGGTCTGGCTGCAGGCCCGGGCCACCTGCGCCGCCGTGCGCCGGCTGCGCGCGATGCCTGCGGGGGGCGGGGGCGCAGGCATCGCGCTGGGGCCAGCGGGCGCGCGGGTGATGTCGGCCGCGCTCCCCTGGCTGAGCCAGCGGCTCAACCTGCTGCCCTCGATCTTCTTTGAGGCCGGCCCGTCGATCGGCGAGTGGGCGCAGCCGAAGCCTACGCGGCCACCGGCAGATCCGGCGCGCCGCCCAGGCGCGCCGCCAGCCACGCCGTCAGCAGGCGCGGCCCCCAGAACCACCGGCGGCCACAGGCCACCGTCTCGCCCGCCAGGATAGCCCGCCGCAGATCGGCGACGCCGCGGCCGGGGAAGCGGGTGTAGCCCATGCCGATCGTCTCCAGGTGGTGGGCGTCGCTCCCGCCGAGGGCGGGGAGCGCCCGGTGGGCGGCGTAGCGGGCGGCGGCCCCGTTGTTGAGGGGAAGCCACAGGCTGGCGTTAAAGGCCTCGATCGCATCCACCGGCCAGCCACGCTCCAGGCCGGACGCGCGCCGCAGCAGGCCGTGGCGGCCGACCGAGGGCACCAGCATGCCGAAGGGGTGCGGCGCCACGCAGATCCCGCCCTGGGCGTGGATGGCCGCCACGGTCTCGGCCGCCGGCCGGCCCGCCGGCAGCTCCTCCTCGATGAACAGCGCCAGCAGGTGCCCCTCGCGCGTCGAGACCTCCTCGCCCACGATCACCTCGACCCCAAACTCGCCAGCCAGATCGCGGGCCTCCAGAGCGCCCCCGATCACGTCGTGGTCGGTGATCGCGATCACCCGCAGATCGGTGTGCGCCGCAACGTAGGCCAGCACCTGCGCCGGCGTGGCCACCCCGTCGCTGTAGGTCGTGTGGATGTGGATATCGGCCGTGCTGAACATCGTTCTCATCGTGCGAGCTCCCGGCGTCGACTACAGATACTCAGCGGTGCCCGCTCCCGCACAGATCTGCAATCGACAATCTGCAATCGCCCCCCCAGCCGGTATACCAGATGCGTATTGTCTGCAGCCTATCGGCGTGTTAAGATACGATCAAGATCCCGTAAATGCCTGGAGCATACCGTGAGCGAACCCAACGAGCGGGCGCTGGCCCGGCTGGAGGTCGAGGCGAACATCTGGCTCGCCAGCGTCCGCCCCGATGGGCGACCGCACCTGGTGCCGCTCTGGTTCGCCTGGTCGGGCGGCCAGATCTACCTCTGCCTCCAGATAGAGAGCGTGAAGGCGCGCAACATCTTGCAGAACCCGCGGGTGGCCCTGGCCCTGGAGAGCGGGAGCGACCCGCTGGTGATCGAGGGGGACGCGGCCGTCGTCGTGCGCCCCTGGCCCGAGCCGGTGGTGGCCGGGTTCCTGGCCAAGTACAACTGGCTGATCACCGACGACGCTACGTACAACGGACTGATCGCGGTGCGGCCCCGCAAGTGGCTGGCCCTCGGCGGGTGAGATCAGCCCATCGCCCATCAGCTATGTCCCTAACGGAGGCACTATGTCTACGCTCAAAGAGCAGCTGGCCGCAGCCAATACGATCATTGCGGCGCGCGAGAAGGAGCGCCTTCAGATCTACGCGGATAGCCAGGTGGATGAGCAGGAGCATCCGCGGCTGAACGTGATCAACCGTGAGCTGGAGCATGTCTGGGATCTGAAGCGCCGCATCGAGGCCGCCATCTCGGCCGGGCTTAGCGAGCTGCCCGTGCCGCCCCCGGCGTACCCCGAGGATATGATCGGCTAGTATGGCAAAATCGTCACCGAAACAAGTGTAGTCCGTCACAAAAAAAACCTGCTATACTCCAGGGCTATGAGCGCATGGAGCAGCATCGCCATAGCCACCGCCCCTGGCCGGACAGCCCCGCTCTGGAGAGCTGCCGCGGCCGGGTGCGCCCTGGCGCTGGCGCTCATGCTGCTGCTCCAGCCGCTGCTCTGCGTGGCCCACTGCATCTTCCGCGCCGAGCGCGCCGCACCGCCGGCTTCCACGGCATGGCCGCCACCATCAGCGACACCCAGACCATCGACACCGCCTACCTCACCACCGTCTCTCGCGTCAGCAAGGTGCTCAAGCAGACCGCCTGGCCCGAGCAGCTGAACGACCAGGCCCAGCAGTTCCTGTCCGACCTCGACGCCTTCAGCGCCGCGCTGACCGTCGGCGACGTGGCCGCCGCCACCGCGATCTCCGAGAGCGTCCACGACACCCAGCACGAGCTCTCCCACGCCATCGACGGGGCGCTCGGAGAGTGAGGGTGTGGGAGAGCTGCGCTCTCCCACAAAAAACCTGGTTGTGCGGCGGCGCGGCGTAGCCGCGCCGCCGCACAACCAGGTTGGCATGTGCCTGCCCAGCACAAATTTAACAAAAATGATTGACAATCTGAGGAGAATCGTAGTATTCTGCTGACACCGCGATAGCGCCCGCTCAAGAAGATGCACCACGATGCCGTGCGATCCGCCTCAGGGTTCTCCTGGGCGACCATCTGCGCCATGGTGCCGGAGCCAAGGAGCCAGAGATGCCCCGGTTTCGCCTGATCGGCATGATCACGCTCGCCCTGACTCTGGTGCTGGCCGGGTGTGGCGGCGCGCCCGCCGCACCCGCCGCGCCCGCCACATCCGCCCCAGATTCCCCTGCCGCCACATCCGCCCCGGCCGCAGCCGCGACGGAGGCTCCCGCCGCCACCGGCGGCACCCTGCGCATCGGTCGCACCGCCGCCCCCGACTCGCTCAACCCCGGCGCGGCCTACATCACCGAGGCCTTCGACATCTTCAGCCTGGTCTACGACACCCTGATCAGCACCGACCTGCGCAATCAGCCCCAGCCCCAGCTCGCCGACGAGTGGTCGGTCGACGCCGACGGCAAGACCTGGACGTTTAAGCTGAACCCCGGCGCGAAGTGGAGCGACGGCCAGCCGCTCACCTCGGAGGATGTCAAGTTCACCTACGACATGATCCGCGGCTTCGATAGCTTCGCCCTGATCTCGACCTACACCAGCCTGATCGCCTCGATCGAGACGCCCGACCCGCAGACGGTGGTGATCGCCTTCGAGCAGCCGGTGGCCAACACGGTCGAGCGCTTCTCGAGCGTCTACATCCTGCCGAAGCATATCTGGGAGACGTTCGTCGATGCGGCGAACCCCAGCGAATCGACGGCGGCGAGCGAGTTTGAGAACACCGAGATGATCGGCTCGGGGCCGTTCACGATCGCCGAGTACAAGGCCGGCGAGTTCACCCGCCTGAGCGCCGTGAAGGACTACTTCCGTA
>NZ_JAIEWN010000033.1:39411-41881 GCF_019599295.1 Oscillochloris sp. ZM17-4
GAGATCGCGCTGCTGCGGGTGCGCGGCGCGATGGTCGAGGATTACCTGGGCGCCACGGTGCGGCCGGGGCGACTGCTCGACCCGCAGGCGGCGGCGGTGAACGGCTTCCTCGACAGCGAGCTGGCTGCCGCGCCGCTGTTCCACAGTGCGGCCGGCCGAGTGGCGGCGCTGGCCAGCGGCGCCGTGATGATCGCCCACAACCTGCCCTTCGATATGACCTTCCTCAACGCCGAGCTGGCCCGGATCGGTCGCCCGCACCTCGCTGGCCCAACCCTCGACACCCTGGCCCTGGCGCGCCGGCTGCTGCGCCGAACCTCCTATAGCCTGGCATCCCTCGCCCGCGACCTTCAGCTCACCACGCCCACCCACCGCGCCCTGGCCGATGTGCTGGCCCTGCGCGACCTCTTCGCGCACCTTCAGACAGGCATGGCCGAGCTCGGGGTGGAGACGCTCGGCGACGCGATGCGGCTTGAGCGCGGCCTGCTGCCAGGCGCGCCCGAGCCGGCGGCCCCCGCGCTGATCGCCCGCGCCCTAGCCGAGGGCCGCGCGATCAGCATCTGCTACCGCTCGCGGAGCAGCCCCGAGCCAACGCTGCGCACCATCAGGCCGATCTACCTGACGAGCGAGTCGAGCGGCACCTACCTGCGGGCCTACTGCGAGCTGCGCCAGGATGTGCGCGCCTTCGCGATCGATAAGATTGAGTCGGCCGAGCTGTGCTGAGCCGCGAGGCGCGCGGGCGAGGCGTCCGACTGATGGAGCTGAGCAGAGGCACACCGTGAGCGACACCGACCTCCACGAGCAGCTGGCCGAGCAGGCCCGCCTGATCGCCTGGCTACAAGATCAGCTCGGGCGCCAGCGCCAGATGAACGGCGAGCTGCGCAAAGCCGTGGCCGACCTGGCCCGCACCTTCCAGGAGTCCCTCGCCGCCGCCTACGAGGCCGGCGAGACGGGCGATATCGACGCGGTGCGGCGGATCACCCGGGCCAACCAGGCCAACTGGCAGGGCTACCTCCAGCAGATCGTCGCCGCGTCCGCGCGGCCCGCGCCGCCGCAGGAATAGCCCTAATGTGTGCACAGCAGGCACATGCCGCACTGATAGTGCTGCGGCGCGGCTACGCCGCGCCGCAGCACTATCAGTTTTTTTGTGGGAGCACGGAGCTCTCCCACACCCTCACTCGGGCATGGTGCTGTTGCTGGCAACAGGAATCGCCCTAACGCTCCAGTGATCGCCCTACGTGTCCAGGCGCATCAACAACTCGCGCAGGGCGGCGAGCGCCACCTGGGACGCATCGCCGGCCACGGTGTAGCGCCCGCCCGGCACCCGCGCGGTCAGCCCCTCGCGAAACTGCGCGAAGCTCGGCACCGCCGCCAGGGACTGATCGGCGCTGGACAGCCGCCCGATCATGGCCGTAATCGCCTCGGGCCGGTTTGAGAAGATGAGGTAGTGCTCGAAGAGGGTGAATGCCGCGATCGGGCTCGGCGCGCCGCCCTCCTGCGCGTAGACCGTCGCCTCGCCCACCTGGAAGCTCGTGATCACATCGCCGCGGGCCGCGCGGGCCGCAAGGTGCTTCTCGATAAACGCCTCGGCCTGCGGGTCGTTTCGCGAGCCGATCAGGAAGACCACCTCGCCCTCGCGCAGCAGGCGATCCGCCGTAGCCTCGCCCTGGACATCGAGTCCGCGCACCGACACCACCATGGTGCCGCCGATCCAGGTCATCAGGTTGTTGTTGTAGTCGACCCCAAGCAGGTTGACGGCGCTATCGAGCACGCGCCCGGGGTCGCCCACGCCGATCTGGTCGCGCAGGACGCTGGCAATCTGCTGGCCCTCGGGCATATCGCCCAGGGAGGGCGCGAGCGAGACGTAGAGCTGCGTGTCGGCGGCGAGCAGCTCGGCCGGGCTCGCCGAGCGCTGCGCGGTCGAGAGCCAGAGCCAGTAGGCCGCGCCGATCAGCACGGCGATGAGCGTGATCCCGAGGCCGCCGAGGAGGGCGAAGCCGAGGCCGCGCTCGGGGCGGGGCGCCGCCGGGGCGCCGGTGAGGGATGGGTTAGACATAATAGACAATGCTCCTGAGGAACAGGGGACAGGGAACAGGGGACAGGGAACAGGTAGGACACAGCGGTGCCGCCGAGCCCGCAGGCCTATGGTACCATGGGATCGTTTGGTGTGACGCTACCTCTGGTGGCGCTCCGAAACTGTACCCCGTTCCCTGTACCCTGTTCCCTCATCAAAGGCGCGCGCCATGCGGATCGCGATCCTGCCGCCCGAGGAGTCCGTCGGGCACATTCTCTGCCACAACCTCGCCGACGCCGGCGGTCGCAAGGCCTTCGCCAAGGGCCGGCTGGTGCGCGCGGATGATCTGCCGCGCCTCGCGGCGCTCGGGGTGCGGGCGCTGCGGGTGGCCGTGCTCGACCCCGGCGACATCCACGAGGATGCGGCGGCGGCCCGCCTCGGCGCGTCGGTGGCCCGCCA
>NZ_JAIEWN010000033.1:41981-58974 GCF_019599295.1 Oscillochloris sp. ZM17-4
GCCGCGTCCATGATCTGGGAGGGCGGGTCCTCGCCCTGCGCAGCGTCCCGCCGGACGAGGCGGCGGTCGCCGAGGCCCTGGCCGAGCTGCGCGCCGCCGGCGCCGAGCTGATCATCATCGCCGGGGAGACCTCGGTGGTGGACAGCGACGATGTCACGCCGCGGGCGATCCGCCTGGCGGGCGGCCACATCGAGCACTACGGCGCCCCGGTCGAGCCGGGCAACCTGCTGCTGATGGCCTACCTGGGCGGCCTGCCCGTGCTCGGCGCCCCCGGCTGCGTGCGCTCGCGCAACGCCAACATTGTCGACCTGCTGCTGCCCCGCCTGATGGCCGGCCAGCCCATCCGCCGCCGCGACATCGTCGCCCTCGGGCACGGCGGGCTCTTAGATGAGTAGGTAGGGGCAGGGCCTGCGGCCCTGCCCCTACCTACCCAAAGACGAGTGATGACTGACACCCCCCTCACCTACGAATACCACATCATCCTGGGGCACCCGGAGCGCGCCGAGGTGCTGCTGCTGCCCGGGGAGGTAGGCTGGCGGCTGCCCGGATTCTCCGCCGCCGAGCGCCGCTTCTGGCAGGATGTCGCCCACGTTGGCCGGGCGGTGGCCGATCGCTACGGGGCGGCGGTCCACACCCTGCGCTGCGCGGCGATCGACTACGAGCGGGACTCGGAGCTGCTCTCGAAGATCTACGTGGCGGCCCTGCGCGAGCCGGGGTGGTGCCCGCCGCAGGGGGCGATCTGGGCTGGGCGCGCGGAGGCGGCGGCGCTCTCCCTGGAGCTGCCGCGCCAGCGCGGGCCGATCAGCGAGTGGTTCGGCTGGTACGACGATGGCGCGCCCGCCCCGGGCACGCGCGCACCCTGGTACATGCCCGGCTGGCACCCCGCCGCCGCCACCTGGGTCGCCGAGACCCTGGGCGCCTTCGGCATCACCCAGCGTGGCCCCGTCGAGCAGCTGCGCTCCTGGCAGCGCTCGGCCATCCTGCGCGCGCCAACGTCGCGCGGGGACGTGTACTTCAAGGCGGTTCCGCCGATGTTCGCCCACGAGCCGGCCCTCTCGGCGGTGCTGGCCGCCCGCGACCCGGCCCGAGTCGCGGCGCCCCTGGCCATCGACCCGGCCCGGGGCTGGATGCTGACGCCCGCCGTGCCCGGCCACAGCCTGGACGAGCAGCCCGAGATCGAGATCTGGGAGGCGGCCCTGCGCAGCTTCGCCGAGCTCCAGATCGCCAGCGCCGGCCGGCTGGGCGAGCTGCGGGCGGCGGGCGTGCCCGACCGACCGCTCAGCATGCTCGCCGAGCAGATCGGCCCGCTGCTGTCCGATGTGGATGCCACCCTACCCGGCCGCCCCGCCGGCCTGACCGACGCGCAGCGCGCCGATCTGCACGACCTCGCCCCGCGCCTGCGCGAGCTGTGCGTCGAGCTGGAGGGCTACGGCCTGCCGCTGGCCATCGAGCACGGCGACCTCTGGGCCGGCCAGATCATCGCCGGCCCCGGCGGGTTCACCTTCCTCGACTGGTCGGACAGCTCGATCTCGCACCCCTTCTTCAGCCTGCTGCTGTTCCTGATCGAGGCCGAGGACCACCTCCCGAAGGAGCCCGGCGCCCGCGAGCGCCTGCGTGACGCCTACCTCGGCCCGTGGGCCACCCACATGCCGCGCGGGCGGCTGGAGCGCGCCTTCGAGCTCGCCCAGCCCCTGGCCGCCCTGCACCACGCCGTCACCTACCAGCAGGTGGTGCTGCCGAATATGGAGGTGGCCTGGGAGATGGAGCTGATGCTGCCCTTCTACCTCAAGATGCTCCTGCGCCTGATGTGATTGCAGATTGGAGATTGCAGATTGCAGATTTGAACCCAACTCCGCGCAATACACGTACCACACAGTGTGAAGTGCATGGATCGATAATCTGCAATCTGCAATCTGCAATCTGCAATTCAGAGAGATGCTATGTCGCTCGACGACCTGCTCAAAGACCGCAACGAGGCCGCCCTGTCGGACTTCACCCGCGCCATCGAGATCGACCCGAGCTACACCTGGGCGCGCTACCAGCGCGGCCAGATCCTCCGCGAGGTCGGGCGCTACCAGGAGGCACTGGAGGACTTCGCCCGCGCCATCGAGCTCGTGCCCGACGACGCCGCCTACCACGCCGAGCGCGGCGAGACCTACCGCCTGCTGCGCCGCTACGAGGAGGCGGTGGCCGACTTCTCGCGGGCGCTCGAGCTCGACCCGGAGTACCCGTGGGCGCTGGGCAGCAGAGGACAGGCCCTCCGCTCGCTGCGCCGCCACGATGAGGCCCTGGCCGACTTCACCCGCGCCATCGAGCTGCGCCCGACCATGGCCTGGGTGATCGCCGAGCGCGGCGAGCTCCACCGCACCATGGGCCGCCACGACCAGGCGATCAGCGACTTCTCGCGCGCCATCGAGATCCAGGCCAACTACACCTGGGCTATCGGCCACCGCGCCATCGCCTACCGCGAGCAGCAGCGCTACGATGAGGCACTCACCGACCTCGACCAGGCCATCCGCATCGAGGATAACCAGGCCTGGCTCTACGCCGAGCGCGGCGAGGTCCAGCGGCTCATGGGCCACCTCGACGAGGCGCTCGACGACCTGAGCCACGCCCTGGATCTCGACCCCAGCTACGCGTGGGCGCTGGGCAGCCGGGGCGCGGCCCGCCGCGCCCTCGGCCAGACTGAGGACGCCCTGGCCGACTTCTCGCGCGCCATCGAGATCGATTCGGGCTACGTCTGGGCGATCATGCAGCGAGGAATCCTTCACCGCAGCGAGAAGCGTTACGACGAGGCGATCGCCGACTTCTCGCGGGTGATCGAGCTGCGCCCGAACCACACCAGCGCCCTCGCTGAGCGCGGCGAGATCCACCGCCTGCACAAGCGCTACGACGAGGCGGTGGCCGACTTCTCGCGCGCCATCGCCGAGAACCCGGCCTACGCCTGGGCGCTGGGCAGCCGCGGCCAGGCCCTGCGCGCCCTCGGGCGTCACAGCGAGGCGCTGGAGGACTTCTCGCGCGCCTACGAGCTGCGCCCCGACGAGGCATGGGTCATCGCCGAGCGCGGCGAGACCTACCGTCTCATGCGGCGTTACGAGGAGGCGGTGGCCGACCTCTCGCGCGCCATCGAGATCAACCCCAAGGACTCCTGGGCGCTCAGCCGGCGCGGCGCGGCCTACCAGTCGCTGAAGATCTTCGAGGAGGCCTACATCGACCTCACCCGCGCCGTCGAGCTCGACCCGAGCAATGCCTGGGCCTGGGCGCAGCGCGGCAGCCTCTTCCGGCAGATGTAGGAAGGGGCTGTTGGGGCGCAGCAGCCCAGGATACGCTCCTGCCTGCCCATCCTATAACTGCTGCTGCGCCCGTACGTTAATGCCCCAGAATCACGCCTTCCCCAGCCGGTCGCGCAGGTCGGGGAAGGTGCTCGTGCGCGGCGGGGTCTTGGCGTCCGAGATGAACTGGGTGAGGGCGGTGAACTGGCGCAGCTCGGCGGCGCGGCTCGGGTCGCCGCCCTCCTCAGGCGGCTCGGCGATCCGCTGAAGCAGCATGGCGTGGAGCCGCCTGGCCTGCTGGAGGCGCAGGCTGCGGGCGCAGTCCTCGGCCTCCTGGCGGTGGCGGAAGTCCTGCGGGTGGATCTGGGCGCCGGCCAGCAGCGCCAGGAAGCGCTCGCGCAGCGGCTCCTCAAGCCAGTTCGCCCAGGCCTCCAGGCCCGCCTCATCGGTCGGCCGGCCCTCGATCGGCAGCCCGGTGAAGGCCGCCCAGATCTGCTGGTTCGCCGGGTCCTCCAGCAGATCCTCCAGCCCGCCGCCCAGCATCTCGCGAACGATGGGGTGTTTCTCCAACCCTAGCTCCAGCATCGCCTCCACGGCGGCCGGCACCACCGTGTTGTGGCGCAGTGCCAGGGCCAGCAGGTAGTCCTCCACGCTGTTCGCCGGGGTGCGTGGGGCGGAGGCAGGAGGCGGGAGGCGGGAGGCGGGAGGCCGAGCAGCATCGGCAGCCGGATAGCCGCCTGCCGCCTGCCGCCTGCCGCCTGCTTCCCTCCGCCTGCCGCTTGCCGCCTGCTTCCCTCCGCCCCGCAGCAGATCCAGGATCAGCTCGGCCTTGATCCCGATCACCTGCTCCAGCCGGGCGATGTAGACCCGCTGCTGGGCGCCGTCGAGCTCGGCGAGCAGGGGCAGCAGCTTCTCCAGGGCCGCCCGCTGGCCCTGCGGGTCGCCCAGATCCAGGCCGGCGGTGTATGCCCCGATGTAGAACTCCATCACCGGGGCCGCGTCGGCCACCAGCCGCCGCCAGAGCTCCGGGTCGGCCTTGATCACCTCGTCGGGGTCGCGGCCCTCGGGCATCCTGATGATCCGCAGGCTGACGTCGCTCTCCAGGCGCACCGCGCCCTGGGCCGTGGCCACCAGGTGCCCGCCCTCGCCATCCTCCGCGCCATCGCGCAGGGCGCTCAGCCCCTTGAGCGTGGCCTTCTGCCCGGCGGCGTCGGCGTCCAGGGCCATGTAGACATTGTGCGAGAGCCGCTTGAGCAGGGCCACGTGGCCCTTGGTGATCGCCGTGCCCAGCGGGGCAACCACGTTGCGGAAGCCGTGCTGGTGGGCGGTGATCACATCCACGTAGCCCTCCACCACCACCGTGCGGTCCTCGTTGCGGATGGCGTCGCGGGCCAGGTCGAGGCCGTAGAGCAGCTCACCCTTCTTGAAGAGCAGGGTCTCGGGCGTGTTCAGGTACTTGGGCTGGGCGTCGCCGAGCGCCCGCCCGCCGAAGCCCACCACCTGGCCGCGCGCGTCGCGGATGGGGAAGATCAGCCGGCCGCGGAAGCGGTCGTAGGGGCCGCGCGTCTCGTGGTCGATCGCCAGGCCTGCGGCCACCACATCCTCGGGCGGGTAGCCCTTCTTGCCCGTCAGGTAGGCCCAGAGATGGCCCCACTCCTCCAGGCTGTAGCCGATCTGGAAGGACTCGACCGTCTCGGGGGTCAGGCCGCGCCGCTCGACGTAGTCGCGGCCGGGCTGGCCGCGGGCCAGGCTGAGCAGCACATAGTTGAAGTACTTGGCGGCGGCGGCGTTGATCTCCAGCAGGCGCGTGCGCCGGGCGTCCTCCTGGCGCTCCTGGTCGCCCTTAGGCTCCAGGCGCACCCCCGCCCGCGCCGCCAGCTGCTCCAGGGCGTCCTTAAAGTCCAGCCCCTGCTTGCGCATCACATAGTCGAAGACCGTGCCCGAGGCGTGGCAGCCGAAGCAGTAGAAGCTCTGCGAGTCGGGGTAGACGGTGAAGGCCGGCGTGCGCGAGTTGGGGTGGAAGGGGCAGAAGCCCACGAAGCTGCGCCCCGTCTTGCGCAGGCTCACGCCCGAGGCGCCGACCACCTCGATGATATCAGTCTTTGTGCGGACCTCGTCGATCTGGCTCATGTCAATTGCAGATTGCAGATTGCAGATTGCAGATTGCAGATTGGGCTATGCTCAATCTGTAATCTGCAATCTACAATCTGCAATTCCTCACGCCCCCCAGGTCCTGGGGATGAAGATCCGCTTAAACACCTCCAGGGCGTAGCGGTCGGTCATGCCGGAGATATAGTCTACCACAGCCCGCTCGGGCGGCTCCTGGCGGCGCCGGTTGATCCGCAGCAGGTCGGCGGGCAGATCGCCGAGGTGCGCGCAGAAGTGGGCATAGAGCGTCTCGATCACAAAGCGCACCTTCTCCTCGTCCTGCCTGGCGCTGGGAGTGACGTAGACGTGGCTGAACATGAACTCGCGCAGCCGGTTGGTGGCGGAGAGGATGTCCGGGCTCATCGTGAGCAGCGGCGGGTCGGGCGCGTCGCCCTCGCCGCTGGCCCACCAGTTGTGGCGGATCAGATCGCTGACCATCGTGTTGATCCGCACGCCGTGGCTGTGGCCAAGCACATCGAGGCAGTCCCGAGGCAGATCCTCGGGGCGCAGCACCCCGGCGCGGATGGAGTCGTCAATATCGTGGTTGATATAGGCCACGCTGTCGCAGATCTTAATGATCTGGCCCTCAAGGGTGCTCGCGGTGCCCCAGGCCGTGGTCATAATATCGCGGCGGGCCTTCGAGTGCAGGTAGATCCCCTCACGCACGGCGTAGGTCAGGTTTAGCCCATCGCCATCGCGCTCGATCACCTCGACGATCCGTCGACTCTGCTCGTTGTGCCGGAAGTGGTCGGGGTAGATCCGGGTCAGGGCCGTCTCGCCGGCGTGGCCGAAGGGTGCGTGCCCAATGTCGTGGCCCAATCCGATCGCCTCAGTGAGATCCTCGTTCAGGCGCAGGGCGCGGGCCACCGTGCGCGAGATCTGCGTCACCTCGAGGGTGTGGGTGAGCCGGGTGCGGTAGTGGTCACCCACCGGCGCGATGAAGACCTGGGTCTTATGCTTGAGCCTGCGGAAGGGCTTGGAGTGCAGGATGCGGTCGCGGTCGTGCTGGTAGGACGGGCGGATCGGGCACGCGGCCTCAGGTCGCTCGCGCACGGCGGCGACACTGAGGGCCGCCATGTGCGAGAGCGTCTGCGTCTCCAGGGCCTCGCGCCGCTCGCGGATGGTCGGGCTAATCATAGGTGCTCCTCGGCGCTAGCCGGCGTGGCCCTCTGAATTCTACCCGAAACGCGGGGGCGGCGCCAGCGCAGGCGGGGGTGCGGGGGCGGCCGGGCCTTGGGGCCGACAGCCATTGGCCACACCCACGGATATACGAGCCTTGGGTGCGGCGTACTGTTGATACCGCTGGCGAATTCCGAGACCGTTACGCGGCAGGGACTAATCAGCGCCAGTAGGAAGCGCTCCGTCGCCGGGGCGCTTCATCATGTCGGCCTCGCAGGGCCGATCTGCTCGGGTATAGATTTGCCAGCCGTCGCGGACGGGTGTACATGGAGCTTTACCACAAGACTCATGTGCCCCACCCGCGAAAGGCAAGCATGCAGTCTTCGAGTGGTGCTAACGCTTCACTCCGCTCACCCCGGACACCTAAAAACGTGTGCGCGGGAAGTGTCCGCTGGAGCTGGCCGGCCACGAGGTGGCCAGCCTACCCATGGCGCAGCTCTGCCGCGGCCAGATGCTCCACTGGCCCCCTGAGGCCCTCGGCGAAGTAGCCGCCAGGACGTAACGGTCTCCTGGGTCGTCGCCCAGGGTGTTGATCTCGACCGCCTCGTCGAGCTCCTGGGCCGAGAAGCGCTCGCGGCGGGCCATCTTGGCGGCGCCCGCCGGGGCCGGCGCGGCCATGGGCGCGCGCATAACATCGCCGAGGGCCATCATCTCGGCGGCCGGGGGGGCCTGGGGCGCCGCGTCGAAGAAGATCGGCGCGCCCACGGTGCGCTCCTCATCCTCCACCAGGGGCCGCTCCGGCGTGCGCGGCTCGTAGAGCCGGTAGCGGAACGAGATCGGCATGCCGGCAACCAGGGTCAGCTCCACCTGATCCAGGTCCTCGTCCATCTGGTTGTCGAAGATGCCCCAGCCCTGAAGAAGGACGAAGGCTGAGGGCTGAGGGCTGAGGGGTGAAGCCTCCTGCGCACCCGATGTTCCGGCTTCATCCTTCATCCTTCCGCCTTCATCCTTCTCCTCGAAGAGCAGCCGGTAGCTGACCCGCCAGGCCGGGGCGGGGGCGATGTAGCCCACCAGCAGGTCGTGGTCGCCGGGGCTGAGGTGGATGATGGCGCTGCGGCGATCCTCCTCGCTCTGGGCGGCCTTGAGGAAGTAGCCAAGGTCGGCGGCCGCCGCGTCGTCGAGCAGGTCGACGCGGGCGAGCTCGGCGATCGGCAGGGCGCGCACCTGGCGCGCGTCGGCCTCGTAGATCGACACGATCGCCCGGCGCAGCGGCTCGTCCTGCTCATAGTCGACGCCGACGATCAGCCCCTCGATCACGATCTCGCCCTCGGCGTCGAGCACGAGGCGCGCCCGCCGCCCGCGCAGATCGCGCAGCAGGTCGAGCATGCTCTGGCGGTCGGAGAGGTGGATGCTGCCGCGCTCCAGGACGGCCGCGCGGTCCTCGGGGGTCTCGAAGTCGACGCTGCGCACCTGCCCGGCGCCCAGATCCATGGCCACCAGGCTCTTGAGCACATCGTCCATCGCCTCGCGGGCGAAGGTGAGCCTTAGGCTCTCGCCGCTCAGCGGTCCCCGCCGCTCGAAGTAGCCCACGCCGTGCTTGTAGATGGTGATCCGACTGATCGGCAGCGACATCGACGGCTCCTTTCGCCTTCAGTATGGTGACGAGGGGCATAGTACCATAGGTGGCGGCGCGTATGCTGGCGGCACGCCGAAACTCCAGGGCATGTGCAACGTCGCTGGCGACGGGAAGGCGCGCCACGGGAGCCTGCGGCTGGCCTGCGCCTACGTGGGCGGGTAGCGGCGTCGGCGCAGGCCGACGCCCGGCGCGCAGCGCCCCGTTGGCGCAACTTTCAGTCGCCAGCCGGGGGGGCAGGGACGTTGCACATGCCCTGGCCGAAACTCCACCTGAACGAATTGTTGTCGGTGCTGCCTCCATCTTGCGCCTTTATGACGCTTTTGTCAGCAAACGAGCCTCTGTCGTAGTGATACAACCTCATGGAGCGCAGCGCGCGAGGCACAATTCCGTGTAAGGAGCTCGTCTATGCCCAAGGTGCTTATCGTCGAGGATGACAAGATCAACCGTGAGATGATCGAGCGCATGCTCTCGCTCAACGGGTACGAGGTGATCTCCGCGTCGGACGGGGCCAAGGCGCTGGCGATGGCCCGCACGCACATCCCCGACGTGATCATTATGGATATGGGCCTGCCCGTGCTCAACGGCTGGCAGGCAACCTACCGCCTCAAGGCCGACGAGTCCACCCGGCGCATCCCGGTGATCGCCCTCACCGCGTTCACCATGTCCGAGGATCGCACCCGCTGCCTCGCCGTCGGCTGCGACGACTATGATGTCAAGCCGATCGAGATGACCCGCCTGCTCACGAAGCTGCGCGTCAACCTTGAGCGCGCCGCCGAGGGGTTTGTCCCTGACGCACCCACCCTCGACCCTGATATGGAGCGGCAGGTCGGCGGATGACGGGCAGAGCATGTGCAACGTCGCGGGCGACGGGAAGGCGCGCCACGGGAGCCTGCGGCTGGCCTGCGCCTACGCGGGCGGGTGCGGCGTCGGCGCAGGCCGACGCCCGGCGCGCAGCGCCCCGTTGGCGCGACTTTCAGTCGCCAGCCGGGGGGCAGGGACCTTGCACATGCCCTGGGATGACGGGGCGGTGGGGAGTCTGCGGCCCCGAGACGTGCTATAGTTGGTCGGGCTCGCCTGCGACGCAGGCGAGCCCGACCAACTATAGCTGTTTTCTATGAGGGCAATGAGATCATGACCGCAGAGCCGCAGCTGCCGCGCAGCGCCCCCGAGGAGCAGGGAGTCGCCTCGTCGGCCATTCACGCCTTTATCGACGCCGTGGAGCGCGAGGTCGACAGCCTGCACAGCTTCATGCTGCTGCGCCACGGCCACGTGCTGGCCGAGGGCTGGTGGGCGCCCTACGAGCGGGACGCGCCGCACATCCTCTTCTCGCTGAGCAAGAGCTTCACCGCGACGGCGGTCGGCCTGGCGGTGGCCGAGGGCCTGCTGAGCGTGGACGACCCGGTGGTCGGATTCTTCCCCGACGACCTGCCGGCCAAGGTGAGCGCGAACCTGGCGGCCATGCGTGTGCGCCACCTGCTGGCCATGTCCACCGGGCACGACGTCGACACCATGCTGCCGCCAGACAAGCAGACCGACAACTGGGCGCGCGACATCCTGGCGATCCCGGTGCGGCACACGCCGGGCACACACTTCCTCTACAACACCGGCGCCACCTACATGCTCTCGGCGATCATCCAGCGGATCACCGGCGTGACCCTGCTGGAGTACCTGCGGCCGCGCCTGCTCGACCCGCTGGGCATCGATCATGCCACCTGGTGGACATGCCCGCGCGGCATTAATGTCGGCGGCTACGGGCTGAACATCACCACCGACGCGATCGCCCGCTTCGGCCAGCTCTACCTCCAGAAGGGCGTCTGGCGGGGCCAGCAGCTCGTCCCTGCGGACTGGGTGGCGGCGGCGAGCACGCTCCAGACGGTGAATGGCGACGACCCACAGAGCGACTGGGCGCAGGGCTACGGCTACCAGTTCTGGATGTGTCGCCACGACGCCTACCGGGGCGACGGGGCCTTCGGCCAGTACTGTGTCGTCATGCCCGAGCAGGATGCGGTGCTGGCGATCACCGGCGGGCTCAGCGACATGCAGCGGCCGCTGAGCCTGGCCTGGCAGCACCTGCTGCCGGCGATGGGCGCGGACCTGCTGCCCGCCGACCCGGCGGCGCAGGCGGCCCTGGCCGAGCGGCTGGCCGGGCTGGAGCTGGCCCCGCCCAGCGGGCTGCCGACGCCCGCCCTGGCCGCCGAGGTCTCGGGCCACAGCTACATGATCGAGCCGAACGAGATGGGCATCGAGGCAATCGGCTTGCGCTTCGATCCAGCGGGCTGCACGATCACGATCCGCAACGGCGAGGGCGAGCACCAGATCGCAGCAGGCGACGGCGCGTGGCGCGCGGGCGAGACCACCTTCAGCGACCGCCCGGGCAGCCACCCGGTGGCCGCCGCCGGGGCGTGGGAGTCCGCCGACCGCTACCGGCTGGTGGTCTACTACACCGAGACGCCCTTCCGCGTGACGGCGACCTTCAGGTTCGCGGGCGACCGGCTGGAGCTGCGCGACTTCGGCCAGAACGTGGGCTTCGGGCCGACGGCCTTCCCGGACCTGAAGGGAGGCCTGGTCCTCGCTGTCCGAGGGCGGCAGCTGGGCCTCCGAGATCGTCGGCAGCACGCCGGGCGACGGCAGCGTGATCGGCGACAGCGCCCCCGGCGACCACTACCTGCGCGTGATGGGCGCCGAGTTCGGCCTGACCTTTGTGCGCCGCGCGCGCACCTTCGCCTTCCGCGTGGACCGCGAGCGGTCGCCGGCATGGCTCCACGACGCGGTCATCTACCACGTCTTTGTGGACCGCTTCAGCCCCGGCGGCGGCCGGCCCTTCCAGCGGCCGCGCACGCCGATGGGCTTCTACGGCGGCACGATCGCCGGCGTGATCGAGCAGCTCGACTATATCGAGGCCCTCGGCGCGGGGGCGATCTGGCTCTCGCCGATCTTCCCCAGCCCCTCGCACCACGGCTATGACGCGACCGACTTCTACGGGGTCGAGCCGCGCCTGGGCAGCCCCGAGGAGCTGCGCGCCCTGATCGACGCCGCCCACGCCCGCGGCATCCGCGTGATCTTCGACTACACGGCCAACCACGTCTCCCAGGAGCACCCGGACTTCCAGGCCGCCCTGCGCGACCCGCAGAGCCCGACCTTCCCCTGGTTCACCTTCACCGAGTACCCCGAGACCTACGTCTCCTTCTTCGGGGTGCGCAGCCTGCCCCAGCTCGACAGCGACCACCCCGAGGCCCGCCGGGCGATGATCGCGGCGGCGGCCCACTGGCTACGGCAGGGCGTCGATGGCTTCCGCCTCGACTATACCATCGGCCCCTCGCACGCCTTCTGGGTGGACTTCCGCGCCGCCATGCGCGCCATCCGCCCCGACAGCGTGATGATCGGCGAGGCGGTCGATACCGCCGAGATGCTGCACTCCTATGTCGGCCGGCTGGACGGCTGCCTCGACTTCCTGCTGCTCCAGGTGATCCGGCTCTTCTTCGGCTTCGGCCAGATGCGGGCCAGCCAGCTCGACACCTTCCTCAGCCGGCACCTGGGGGCCTTCCCGCCCGACTTCGTGATGCCGAGCTTCCTCGACAACCACGATATGAACCGCTTCCTCTGGATCGTCCAGGGCGACGTGCGCAAGCTGAAGCTGGCCGCCCTCTGCCAGTACACCCTGCCGCACCCGCCGGTGCTCTACTACGGCACCGAGGTCGGCCTGAGCCAGCAGCTCGACGTGCGGCATATGGATGGCAGCGGCCACCCCGAGGAGTCGCGCCTGCCGATGCGCTGGGGCGCGGCGCAGGACGCCGACCTGCTGGGCTTCTACCGGCGGCTGGGGGCGATGCGCCGCGAGACGGCGGCGGTCTGGCGCGGGCGCCGCCGCGCCGCCCACATCGACGACGCGGGCGGGCACTACGCCTACCTGTGCGAGGCCGGCGGGCGCGAGCTGCTGGCGGCGCTGAACAACGGCCCCGGCGCCGGGCGCATCCCGCTGCCCGAGGGCGACTGGGAGATCGCCGTCGAGAGCGAGGGGGCGGCCCTCGACGGCGGCGACCTGCTGCTGCCGGCCTACGGCGGGGCGGTGCTTTTGAGAAGGTAAAAGGTAAAAGGTAAAAGGTAAAAGGTAAAAGGTAAAAGGTAAAACAGAGCCTTTTACCTTGCGCGTAGCGCAGCTACGCGGCCTCGGCCACAAAGCTGATCTCGATCTGCACCTGCTCGCTCACATTCGCCACGCTCGGCACATTGGGGATCTCCAGGCCAAAGTCGCCCCGGTTCACCGTCGTCGTCGCCGTGCCGCTCAGCCGGCTGGCGCTCTCGGCCGTGACGGTGGCCTCGAAGACGACCGGCACCGTCGTGTCGCGGATGGTCAGCTCGCCGGCGATCTGGAAGCTGTAGGGCGTGCCGGGCGCGCCGCTGCCGCTCAGGCCGGTGATCCCGGTGGGCGCGAAGGTGATCAGCTCGTAGCTGTCGGTGCTCAGGATGAAGTTCTTGATCGCCCGGTCGCGCATGCCGCTGTCGGTGGCGAGGGTGCGGGCGTTCACGGTGATCGGGCCGATCTGGGCGCTGCTTAGGTCGGCCGGGTTGACGGCGATCTCCCCGGCGACCTGGTCGGTCGTGCCGACCACCGTCTTGGGCTGGCCGCGCAGCAGCTCGTCGAGGGTGAAGCTGGCCTGCGACTCGGCCTGGACGATCTGGAATTTGGTGAGCTCTGTGGTGGCGGGCGCGGCGGCGGCGGGCGCCTCGGTCGGCGCGGCGGCGGCGGGCGCCTCGGTCGGCGCGGCGGCGACGGGCGCCTCGGTCGGCGCGATCACCGCCAGCGGCACCGCCGTGATCGGCCCGCTGGCGGCCTCGGTGTCGCCGAGCACCGCGTTATACAGCCAGGCACCAACCCCGGCGGCGAGCAGTACGATGACTGCGGCGGCGATGATCAGGTTCCTTCGATTCATCCTCTACTCCATTCCATCACATATACTACAACCGATAACGGGTATAAATATAGGGTACCATGAGTTTGTTTAGAAAGTTGTTCAGCCTGGATGAGTGTGGGGTGAGTATCGGCACCTGACGCCCCCGGCGGAAGGATGCTATAATTGAGCCGCTATGCCAAAACCCTCGCTCTATGATATGAATCTGGCCGACCTGGAGACCCTGATGCGCGGCTGGGGCCAGCCGGCCTTCCGCGCCCGCCAGATCTACCGCCAGCTTTATGTAAACCTTGCCGCCAACCCGGCGGCGATGACCGACCTGCCGCTCACCCTGCGCGATCGCCTGTCGGCCGAGACATCTATCGGCGGCCTGCGGCTCGTCCGCACCCAGACCTCCGACGACGGACTGACTCGCAAGGCGCTCTTCGCCCTGCCCGATGGCGTCGTCGTCGAGACGGTGCTGATGATCTACGCCGACCGGGCCACCGCCTGCGTCTCGACCCAGGCCGGCTGCGCCATGGGCTGCGTCTTCTGCGCCACCGGCAAGCTCGGCCTGCTACGCAACCTCAGCCCCGGCGAGATCGTCGAGCAGGCGCTCTGGGCCAGCCGCGAGCTGCGGGCTTGGCAGGGGACAGGGGACAGGGGACAGGGGACAGGGGACAGGGGACAGGGGACAGATCGGGCAGCTGGTGGGCCACAGGACGATGGGAGCCGCTGGGTGGCCGACGCGCCGGCCCCCGTCCAGCAGCTCGGCCGGATCTCGAACCTCGTCTTCATGGGCATGGGCGAGCCGCTGGCCAACTACGACCGCTGGTGGGAGTCGGTGCAGCGCCTGCACGACCCGCAGGGCCTCAACATGGGCGCCCGCAGCATGACGGTCTCGACGGTGGGCCTCGCGCAGGGCATCCGCCGCCTGGCCGGCGAGGGCCTGCCGATCAACCTGGCGATCTCGCTCCACGCCCCCGACGACGCCCTGCGCAGCGCGCTGATGCCGATCAACGACCGCTTCCCGATCGGCGACCTGCTCGACGCGGCCCGCGAGTATATCGATACGACCGGGCGGCGCGTCTCCTTCGAGTATGTGCTGCTCCAGGGCCAGAACGACCAGCCGCACCAGGCGCTGGCCCTGGCCAAGCTGCTGCGCGGCCACACCGCCGACGGGGCCAATCGCGGCGTGCCATTATTATGTCACGTCAACCTCATCCCCTGGAACCCGGTGCCCGGCGCGCCCCTCGGCCGCTCCGAGCACGCGCGCGTGCGCGCCTTCCAGCAGGTGCTGGTGGACTACGGCGTGGCCTGCACCGTGCGCGTCGAGCGCGGGGTCGAGATCGCCGCCGCCTGCGGGCAGCTCGCTGGCGCGAATGATGAACGTTGAATGTTGAATGTTGAATGATCGTCTTCCCAAGCGGAGCTTCCTACAATGAATCTGCGGCGTCCGGCATTCATCATTCATCATTCAATATTCATCATTCTCATACTCCTCCTCGCCGCCTGCGGCACCTCCAGACCCGTGCCCACGCCGACGAACTTCATCTCGGCCGGCATGACCGCGACGCCGACAAACTTCGGCAACGGCGGCACCCTGATCATGGCCCTGGGCGCGCGCGACCCGAATACGCTCGACCCGGCACTGGCCGGCGATGTCGGCAGCGCCTTCATCATCCGCCAGCTCTTTAGCGGCCTGACCCGCCTCAACAGCCGGCTAGAGGTCCAGCCCGACCTCGCCGCGTCATGGGTGGTCTCGCCCGACGGCCTAACCTACACCTTCTCCCTGCGCATGGACGCCCGCTTCGCCGACGGCGCGCCGATCACGTCGGACGACGTGATCTACTCGCTGGAGCGGGCCAGCGACCCGGGGCTGGCGAAGTTCCTGCCAGCCGCCACCTACCTGGGCGATATCGTCGGCGTGCGCGAGAAGATCGCCGGGAAGGCCAGCAGCATCTCCGGGCTGAGCGCCCCCGACGCGCACACCGTGGTGATGCAGATCGACTCGCCCAAGAGCTACTTCCTCGCCAAGCTCTCCCACGTCACCAGCTTTGTAGTAGACCGGCGGGCGGTCGAAGCCGACGGCCGGGGCGACTGGACCGAGCGGCCCAACGGCAGCGGCCCCTTCGCCATCGAGCGCTGGGACCACGACCAGCTGCTCGTGCTCAAGCGCAACCTAAACTTCTACCGCGACATCCCGAAGCTCGACCGGGTGCGCTTCCTGATGGGCGCCGCCGCCAGCAACCCCATGCAGCTCTACGAGCAGGGCGACATCGACGTGACCGACGTGCCCACCTACGCCCTGGCCCGCGTGGAGGACACCAGCAGCGCGCTCTCGAAGGAGCTGCTGCGCGTGCCGCAGCTCTCGATCTACTACATGGGCCTGAACGTGAGCCTGCCGCCCTTCGACGACCCCAAGGTGCGCCAGGCCTTCGCCCTGCTGATCGACCGGGCCAAAGTGGCCGAGGTGACGCTGGACGGGGCAGCCGAGGCGGCGCGCGGCATCCTGCCGCCCGGCATGCCCGGCTACGACCCGCAGCTGCCCCAGGCCGAATCCGACATCGCCAGGGCCAAGGCGCTGCTGGCCGAGTCGCGCTACGGCGGCGCCGACAAGCTCCCGCCGATCGCGGCCTACGGCAGCTGGGCCGGCACCCTGGCCGAGGTGGCCAAAGATGAGCTGGGCATCACCATCGAGGTGCGCGGCTACGAGGACTACGGCGACTTCCTGGCCGCCCTCGACGCAAACACGTTCCAGATCTACGGCAGCGGCTGGATCGCCGACTACCCCGACCCGGAGAACTTCCTCGACGTGCTGTTCCGCGGGGGCAGCGGCGAGAACCACACCAGCTACGACAGCCCGCAGGTGAACGACCTGCTCAGCCGGGCCGCCGTGGAGAAGGACGAGGCGGCGCGCTTCGACCTCTACCACCAGGCCGAGCGCCAGATCCTGGCCGACGCGCCGGTGATCCCGATCTACCACGACATCGCCTACACCCTGGTCAAGCCCTACGTGCGCGGCCTTGAGGTGACGCCGATGGGAATCCTCGACCTCTCGACGGTCGAGCTGGCGAGGTGATCATGCTGGGGGCTGCGCGCCCCCAGGCCCGGTATCTCCGCTGGGGGCTGCGCGCCCCCAGGCCCGGTATCTCCGCTGGGGGCTGCGCGCCCCCAGGCCCGGTATCTCCGCTGGGGGCTGCGCGCCCCCAGACCCCGCGCCAGAGGGCCAGCCCTCTGGACTCCCGCGAGGGGCTCCGCCCCTTCGAACCCTGGAATCTTAGGCCGGCGGCAGATTGAATGCCCGTTGTCATGACAGCTGCGCAGGTGCGGGCGGTGTGGGAGACAGCGTCAATGCTGCTGCCCGACACATGAAAAGAGGCTGGCAGAGCACATCCCGCACCGCGCCTTGTCATGACAACGGGCAGTTGGCATACTGAAGCATAAAATTGGGGGTTTCAGGGGGCAGCGCCCCCTGAGCGGGGTCCAGGGGCGGCAGCCCCTGGGCGGGGGCGGGGCGCAGCGCCCGCATGTGAAGGCGGGGGCGGGGCGCAGCGCCCGCATGTGAAGGCGGGGGCGGGGCGCAGCGCCCGCGCAATTCGTTTTATGGAGCAATTGAGTATGGCCAAGATACAGAACATCAAAGGTATGCGCGACCACCTGCCCCAGGCGATGATGCTGCGCCAGCACATCGTCGCCACCATCACGGGGGTGTGCGAGCGCCACGGCTTCGAGCCGCTCCAGACACCGATCATCGAGTACGCCGAGGCCCTGGAGGGCAAGCTGGGCGACGACGAGAGCCTGATCTACCGCTTCGAGGACCACGGCGGGCGCCGGCTGGCCCTGCGCTACGACCAGACCGTCCCCCTGGCCCGCGTGGTCGCCCAGTACGCCGGGCAGCTCAGCCTGCCCTGGCGGCGCTACGCCCT
>NZ_JAIEWN010000033.1:59074-66900 GCF_019599295.1 Oscillochloris sp. ZM17-4
GCGTCGGGGCAACTGGCCGAGCAGGTACTGGATGGCGTGGAAGGCCGGTGAGGCGTGGGGCTTGACCGAGACTCGATCGCCGGGGCGCAGGTAGCGCAGGTAGAGGGCGGTGAGCACGCTGACGAGCGAGGCTGAGGAGGCCTGGTGGCCGCCGATCTTGCTGCCGTCGGGGTTGGGGCGGACATGGTTGGCGTGGTGGATCATCAGGGTCGAGAGCCAGAGCGCGCGGCGCTGGATCGACTCGAGGGCGACGAGCTCATCGTCGGGGATGGCCGCACCGGCGCGGCGCGGCGGCGGCTCCTGGCGGCGCTGCCGGAGTGTCGTCATGGGTTCCTCCCGATACTCGTCTCGCTGGTTCAATGGGGCATCTGCGGTCTATTATAGCCGATGCGCCGTTTGTGCCCGGCAGGCACATGCTCACTGGCGCTGCTGCGGCGCGGCGTATAGCCGCGCCGGCAGCAGCGCCAGCGTTTTGTGGGAGAGCTGCGCTCTCCCACACCCTCTGCGTCCATTGTGGCCAAACCAACAAAAGATTCGGGGGGGCCGGGGCGTAAACCCTAGTGCGGCACCGTCCCCTCGGGGATGGGGGTGACGTAGGGCACGCCCTTCTTCCTGCGGGCGAACTCAGCCTTGGCCTCGGCCAGCACGTCGGGCCGGGTCAGCAGGTCGATCCCGGCCAGGGCCATCGACTTGGCGGCCATGAGCATGCCCTTGGCCCCGATGCTGGAGCCCGAGGAGGCGGTGATCTGCCAGCTGTGGCCGGGCGTTCCGGTCGGCCAGCAGGTCGTCGTCACCTGCCCGGTCGGCGTGATCTGGCTGACGTCGCCGACCTCGGTGGAGCCGGGCATGGTGATCGGCACCTCGCTGTGGCGCAGCACCTCGCCCCAGAGCGGCACCTCGGCCATGGCCGGATCGAGCTCCTGGGCCACCAGGCGCTGGGCGATCGCCAGCGAGGCCTCCACCGTGCCGGGGGCGAAGGTGGACTGGAGGCCGCGGGCGAACTCCTGCTCCTCCTCGGTGAAGGAGATCGGGCCGACCTCGCACATCTTCTCGTAGAGCAGCTTCGAGAGGGCCAGGTTCGGCAGCAGGTCGTAGCAGCCGGTCACAAAGTCGATGTCGTAGGTCGTCCCGCTCATCAGGGCGGCGCCCTTGGCGATATCGAGCACGCGGGCGTAGATCGCCGCGACCTGGTCGCGGCGGGGGGCGCGCACGAAGTACCAGATCTGGGCGTAGGCCGGCACGACGTTGGGGGCCTGGCCGCCGTGGGTGATCACGCTGTGGATGCGGGCGTCGGGGATGATATGCTCGCGCAGATAGTTCACCCCGATGTCCATCAGCATCGCCCCATCGAGGGCGCTGCGCCCGTTGTGCGGGTCGGCGGCGGCGTGGGCGGTGACGCCGTGGAAGTTGACCTTGAAGGAGTTCATGGCCTGGGATGAGCCGGCCCAGACCACGTTCGAGTCGCCGGGGTGCCAGGCGATCGCGGCGTCCAGGTCGTCGAAGAGGCCGGCCTTGGCCATAAACGTCTTGCCGACCAGGGTCTCCTCGGCGGGGCAGCCGTAGAAGCGGATGGTGCCGGGGATGTCGCGCTCCTGCATGGCCTCCTTAACGGCCAGGGCCGCGCCGAAGCTGGCCACGCCGAAGAGGTTATGGCCGCAGCCGTGGCCGGGGCCGCCGCTCTGCACGGGGCTGTGCGTGGTGGCGAGGCGCTGCGAGAGGCCGGGCAGGGCGTCGTACTCGCCGAGGATTCCGATGATCGGCGCGCCGCTGCCCCAGCTAGCCACGAAGGCCGTGGGCATCTGGGCCACCTCGCGCTCGACGGTGAAGCCGGCGGCCTCCAGCTCGTCGGCCAGCAGCTTCGAGGCGAACCGCTCCTCAAGGGCGGGCTCCGGGTGATCCCAGATCTGCCGGGCCAGGTAGGACAGCTTCTCATCGTGGTCGTCCAGATAGGCCACGGTCGTCTGCTCGGTCGTCATCGCTCGCGCTCCTTCTTCACATTCAGGGCATGCCGGATGCGCGCCATGATAGCACGGCCCGGCGGGGTCCCCGCGCGCGCCCGCGCGGTCGGCATCACGCCCCGCGCAGCTGCCGCACCGCCCCCGCAAGCCCCTGCTCGTAGGCCGCGATCAGCCCGTCGAGCTGCGCGTCCAGCTCCGCATCGACCTGCTGCCGCGCCGGGTCGGCGTCGAACCAGGCGAGCGTGCGGGCGATGCCGACCTTGAAGGGCGTGGTGGCCACATAGTCGGGCACAAAGCGGCGGATCTTGCTGTTGTCGAAGATCACGCTGGAGCACTTGTCGCCGATCAGGCTGCCGGTCATCTCGGGGAAGCAGGCGCAGATAAAGTCCGAGGCGATGTGGACGATCTTCGCCTCGGCGCCCGCCGCCGCCGCCGTGGCCGCGTAGAGCTGGTCCCAGGTCAGCGCCTCGTCCGAGGTGATGTGGAAGGCGTGGCCGGTGGCCTGCTGGTGGCCGAGCAGGCCGACAAAGCCCTTGGCGAAGTCGCTGTTGTGGGTGACCGGCCAGAGCGAGCTGCCGTCGCCGGGGACGACCACCGGGCGGCCGGCGCGCATGCGGGCGATGATCGTGTAGGGCAGCCGCCAGCTGTTCATCGCCAGCGGGATCTGCGTGTCGCCGTAGGTGAGCGAGGGCCGCACGATGGTGACGGGGAAGCCCTCCTCGCGCAGGGCGCGCATCAGCCGCTCCTCGCAGGCGATCTTGTTGCGCGAGTAGTCCCAGTAGGGGTTGGCCAGGGGCGTGCTCTCGGTGACGAGGTAGTGGCCCACCGGGCGCTGGTAGGCGCTCGCCGAGCTGATGAAGATGTACTGACCGACCCGGCCCCTGAACAGCGCGATGTCGCGCTCGACCTGGTCGGGCGTGAAGGCGATCCAGTTGACCACCACGTCGAAGCGCCGCCCGGCCAGGGCCGCCTCGACCGCCGATTGATCATTGATGTCGGCGACGATCGAGGTCGCGCCCTCAGGGATGTCGGCGCGGCTGCCCCGGTTGAGCAGGAACAGCTCGACCCCGCGCTCCACCGCCAGCCGCGTACACGCCGTGCTGATCAGCCCCGTCCCGCCGATGAAGAGAACGTTCATGGGAGCCTTGCTTCTAAGGCGAAAGTTCACAGGAGATGCACTGCTTGACGACGGTCACTCCTGCCCCTCCGGCCACTGTGATCACCGCTGGTATGAGCATAGCACGCCCGGGGCGGCTGCGCATGCTGTGGCGCTGTCTGCCCAGGGCCTCTGCAACGTCACCTCTTGGTGGGTCTTCCAGCTCGGCTAGGGCGGCGTCCCCAGCGCCGCCCCGGCTCAGCTCTCGGTGGGGTAGCGCGGGCGTCCCTGTTTTGACATTTAGACATGGTAAAAGTATCCTATGGGACAGCCCCCATTTGTGAGTAGCCCAGGGATCTCAGATGAACCAGAAACAGCCGGCGACGGTGGTGATCACCGGTGCCTCTTCGGGAGTTGGCCTCTACGCGGCCAAGGCCCTCGCCCAGCGCGGGGACTGGCACGTGATCATGGCCTGTCGTGACATTGTGAAAGGCGAGCGGGCCGCCCGCGCCGTCGGGATGACCCGCGGCACCTACACGGTGATGCACCTCGACCTGGCCTCGCTGGCGAACGTGCGTCACTTCGTACAGGATGTGCGGGCCAGCGGGCGCAGCCTCGACGCGCTGGTCTGTAACGCGGCGATCTACATGCCGCTGATCAAGGAGCCGCTCTACAGCGTCGATGGCTACGAGCTGACTGTGGCGACGAACCATCTCGGCCACTTTCTGCTCTGCAACCTAATGCTTGAGGACCTGCAGAGGTCGACCTCCGGCGACCCGCGCCTGGTCATCCTGGGCACGGTGACCCACAACCCCAGCGAGATTGGCGGCAAGATCCCGCCCCGCCCCGATCTGGGCAACCTGGACGGCTTCGCCGCCGGGTTCACCGGCGCGCATGTGATGATCGACGGCAAGAAGTTCGAGCCGGTGAAGGCCTATAAGGACAGCAAGGTCTGCAACGTGCTGACGATGCGCGAGCTACACCGGCGATTCCACACCTCGACCGGCATCACCTTCAGCTCGCTCTACCCCGGCTGCGTCGCCGACACGCCGCTCTTCCGCAACCACTACCCGCTCTTCCAGAAGCTCTTCCCGATCTTCCAGCGGCGGATCACCGGCGGCTATGTGTCGCAGGATCTGGCCGGCGAGCGCGTCGCCGCCGTGGTGGCCGACCCGGACTACCGCGAGTCGGGGGTCTACTGGAGCTGGGGCAACCGCCAGCGCAAGGGCCGCGAGGCCTTCCACCAGAAGGTCTCGCCGCAGGCCCGCGATGAGGCCCGGGCGACGCGCATGTGGGATCTGAGCGCGCGGCTCGTCGGCATGGGCTAGCGCGCCGCCGTCAGGCGGGGGGTTGGGGGTGGCTTCGCCAGCCCCAACAAAAGCAGGGGTGGGAGAGCTGCGCTCTCCCACAAGAGCCTGATGGTGCTGCGGCGCGGCGTAGCCGCGCCGCAGCACCATCAGGTTTATAGGCGGCGGGGCGCCTACTTCTTCATCTCGACCCCGAGCAGCCCGAGCAGCACGTTGTAGGGCGGCGCGTTCTCGGGGTGCGCCTCGAAGCGGGCGCGCTCGAACCACTGGGTGACATAGGTCTTGCCATCGCTCTGGGTCTCGGGCTGCGGGTCGCTCAGGGGCAGGCCGAAGAGCGCCAGGCTCTCCTCGGGGCTGTAGCCGCGCCTGCCGTCGAACTCAAGGCCGTGGCTCTGCCAGTAGCTCAGGAAGGGCTCGCAGATGGCGTGGCCGGTCTCGGGGAAGTATCGGCAGCCCGCGGGCGCCCCGCCGAGCTTCGGGATCTGCTGCCAGTCACGGCCCTGCCGCTCCAGCACGGCGGCCCCCAGGCGGCCGAGCAGCACGTCGTAGGGGGGCTTGTTCTCCGGGTGCAGCTCCAGCCGGTTGCGCTCGAACTCCTGGGCCTGGAAGGGCTTGCCCTCGATCATCACGCTCTGCTGCGGGCCGATCGGGTAGCCGAACACCGGCAGGCCGCCGTTCTGCTTCCAGTAGTCCAGGAGCCGCCCGCAGACCTGGAACCCGGTCTCGGGGAAGGTCTGGCAGTTGCCGGGCGTGGGTTGGGCCTGCTGCTGGCCGACCTCGGCGCGGAATTTATCGCTCAGCTCCTTGGTCAGGCGCAGGTAGAGGTCGCCGTACGTTTCGCTCGGCTCGATATGGCTGCCCTCGAAGAACTCGTTGAAACTGGTGAGCACGACGGCCTGGGCGTTGCGGTCGATCGCCGTCTGCCAGGTGCCCCGGTAGTAGTCGCCGCCCTGGCGGTCGCGGGCGTGGCCGCCACGGAGCTTCAGGTCATCGTAGCCGGGCATCACCGTGGCCACGAAGGGCCGGCTCTGGCCGTTCGCCTGGTTGTAGCGGTCGAGGCGGCCGGCGTACGAGGCCATCGCCGCGCCAGGGCGGGACTCCCAGGTGATGTCGAAGTAGTAGAGGGCATCGTACACATCGAGGTAGCTGAAGTCATCGGTGCCGCCGAACCAGTACTGCTGGCGGTTTGGGTCGGCCCGGTTGCGCAGCTGCTTCCATGTGTCCAGGCCGCCCAGCGAGGGCGGGTAGAACCAGAAGACCACCGGCTTGCCCTGGAAGGTCAGGTAGTTCGGCTTGGTCATGAAGTCGCTCTGGAGCACGCCGAGCGCGCGGGCCAGGCCATCCACGCTCTTGAGCCCGGCCCAGGCCGACTGGTCGGGGATGATCGCGAACTGGAGATCGCTGCCCATCTGCGTGGACAGCTCCATGATCCGGCGGCAGCGCGTATTCAGGCGCTCCTCGTCGGGCCCGAACCAGGTGCAGATCAGGGCGTCGATCCCTCGATCTGCTGCTTGCGCTTCTCGGGCTTGACGCCGAGGTCGCGCAGCATCTGCTCGGCGGCGGCGGTGGAGAGCCGCTCGTCGAAGAGGGCCACGGGCATGGCGAGGGCGGACTCAAGCTCGCGGGCGAAGGCGCTGATCAGCTCGGCCTGGGGGCCGACCTCGCCGCGCAGGGTGAGGGGCAGCCCGGCCACCACCTCCACCACCTCGTGCTCGCGCACCAGCCGACCGATCTCGGCGAGGGCGCGCTCGCGCGACTTCGCCGAGATCGTGGTGAGCGGGCTGGACAGCACGCCTGACGCATCGCTCAGGGCCACGCCGATCCGCCGCGCGCCGACATCCAGCCCCAGGACCCGTCGGTCAACCATCATGTAATCAGGATGCAGGGGCCAGGGCAGGGCTGAAATCCTGCCTCCCGCCTCCTGCCTCCTGCCTCCTTGCTTATCGCGCCTCAACGTGTAGCTGGAAGTCCCAGCCGGGCAGCTGCTCCATATCGGGGAGGACATAGATGCCGATCATACCCCGCTGCTGGAGCTCCTGGAGCGCCGCGTCGGCCTCAGCGCGCGACTTGCCGCGCACGGCGTCGCGCACCAGCTGGAGCGTTCCAGCGCTCAGGCCGGGGCCGCAGGCCGGGTCCTGGGTGTTCGGGGCGATCTGGCCGTCCACCGTGAGCCGCTCGCCGTCCCAGCGCCAGCCGGTGATCGCCGGAGCCTTGCAGTCGCCGGGCTTGAGCTGGCCGGTCTGGCGCAGCTGCTCGGTGAGCGCCGAGCCGAGCTGCCCCTCGATTGTGGTGCCGGGCGTGGTGGACAGGGCGCTATAGTGGGCCTGCACCGTCAGGGTGAAGGAAGGGTTCTGCGGGTCAACCGTCTCGCCAACGGCGGGTGAGACCGTGTAGTCGAAGCCCTGGAGCTGCTGGAGCTCGGCGCGGCGCGGGATGATCGTCGTCGGCTCAAGCTGAAGGCCGCGCGCGGCGGCGAGCCCCTGGAGCTGCTGGCGCGCCTGGGCGTCGAGCTGGGTGAGCCCCTGGGCCAGGATCGCCTGCACGTCGCTGTCCTTGACGATCCGCACCTGGTCCTCGCTGCCGCCCGTGATCGGGCCGTTCTGCACGATCAGGGCGCCGCTATCCACATTGAAGGTCTGGCCGCCGGGAACGACGACCCTGCGGATGCTGTTCGCGTCCACATTTGAGGCGCTGCCCGCCGACCGGGCCACAACCTCCAGGGTCGCCGTGCCGCGGGTGGTCACGATCTGGGCACCCTGGTCGCTCGTCGTCGCCGGGGGCACCGTCACATCGACGCCGCTGATGAAGGGCACCTCCTGCCCATCGGGCTTCACGGCGACGAACTCGGTGCCGGCGGGCAGCGTGATCGGCTGCTGGTTGCCGCTGTAGATCGTGACCATCCCCCGGGCGCTGCCCGAGGGGGACATGGTCGTCTCTGCTATCTCGCCGCTCACGCTCACCGCCACTTCGCTGGCGACCCCCTCGGCCTCGACGGCGGTGCTCGCCCCGCCGCTGCCGGGGGCGGTGAGCGGGATCGGCATGGCGCTGATCGGTGCGACCTCGTCGGGGCGGATCGGCGCGGACACGCCCACGGTCGCCCCGCCTCCCAGGAGGAGCATGGCGGCGACGGCGGCGCTCGCCAGCAGGATGATGATCAGCAGCACTGGGACGAGCCAGCTTCTGCTGCGCGGCGGGGAGATCGGCGCCTTATCCTCATCATAGATCGAGCGGCCTCGTGCGGGCATGGGCTGGGTGCTCGTCTGGCGGGCCGGGCGAGGCTGCGGGGGCGGGGCCGCGCTGCGGCGTCCGGTCTGCGTGGCGCGGGACTTCTCCTCGGGCGAGAGCTCGATATCCTCGGGGCGGATGCGCCGGGGCGCGGGGGGGGCGTCGGCGCGGCGCGGCGGCGTGCGCCGCAGGTCGGCCTCCTCGGCGCCGATGCTGTCCAGGGAGTCCATAAAATCATCA
>NZ_JAIEWN010000034.1:0-33705 GCF_019599295.1 Oscillochloris sp. ZM17-4
TCGCGGCCAGCAGCGCCCGCTGCGGGTCGCGGCTCTCGCCCGAGCCGACCTCGCCCGGCGGGGTCAGAGCGAAGTCTTCGCCACCCTCTTTCAGGTTCATCCGGCGCGTCTCCTGGTCCTTCAGCCGGTAGTGGGTCAGCTTCACACCCGAGAGGTCGATCTCCTCGCTCAGCCGGTCGGTCGCCAGCAGCGGGACGAGCAGCCGGTAGAACATCGCCCGCTTCTCCAGGTCGGTGTCGCCGTAGTTGATGATCTGCGAGAGGAAGTCGTACAGCCGCACGAAGCTCGCCAGGTCTTTACGCACGATCTCCAGCTCGTCCAGACCCTTCTTATCCTTGGCGTCGCGGGCCTCGCGCCAGCGCACCCGGAAGCGCTCGACCGCCGGGGCCAACCCGGCCTGCAACGCGGCCTGCTTGCCCTTGGGGTCGAGGTAGACCTTCACGAAGGTCTCGATCTCGGACTCCGTGTAGAGCCGTGTGTCGTCGAGCTTGGCCTGGAGCGTGTGGATGAGGTTGGGGTCGGTGACGCCGGCCAGCTCGGCGCGCTTGTAGTAGGGCTTGAAGGCGGCCAGGATGTCGTTGGGGTCGTTGACGAAGTCCAGCACGTAGGTGGCGTCTTTGCCCGGCGCGACCCGGTTCAGCCGCGAGAGGGTCTGCACGGCGGTGATGCCGTCCAGCCGCTTGTCCACGTACATCGCGCAGAGCAGCGGCTGGTCGAATCCAGTCTGGTATTTGTTGGCGACGATCAGCACCTGGTAGTCGTCGCCCTTGAAGGCATCGCGGATGTCGCGCCCTTTCAGGCCGGGGTTCATACTGTGCTCGCTGAAGGGGCTTGGCCCGCTCTCCAGGTCGCTCACCTCGCCGGAGAAGGCCACCAGCGCCGCCAGGCCGGCGTAGCCCTGCTGGCGGATGTAGGCGTCAATGGCCAGTTTGTAGCGCACCGCCTCCTTGCGCGAGCCGGTGACGACCATCGCTTTGGCGTGGCCATCCAGCAGCCGCTGCACGTTCTCGCGGAAGTGCTCGACGATGATCTGGACCTTCTGGCTGATGTTGTAGGGGTGCAGGCGCACCCAGCGCATCAGGCCCTTCATCGCCGCCGCCTGATCGACCTCGCTCTGGTCGTACTCCTGGCCGTTGTGGGCCAGCCGGAAGGCCAGCCGGTAGGGCGTATAGTTCACGAGCACGTCGAGGATGTAGCCCTCCTCGATCGCCTGCTGCATGCTGTAGATGTGGAAGGCGACGGGCATGTTGTCGTCGGCCGGCGGGCGACCGGAGTCGGGCCGCCGCCCGAAACGCAGCAGGGTCTTGGCCTTGGGCGTCGCGGTGAAGGCGAAGAAGCTGATGTTCGGGTGGCTCGCCCGGTCTTCCATCTCGGCCAGCAGCACATCCTCGGCGCTAACCTCCTCGCCTTCCTGGATCTGCTCGGCTGAGAGCACCTTGCTCAACGCGCTGGCCGCCGAGCCGGTCTGCGAGGAGTGGGCCTCGTCGGCGATCACCGCGAAGCGGCGTGTGCGCAGGCTGCCCTGCGTGCGGATGGCCTCCAGGGCGAAGGGAAAGGTCTGCAAGGTCACGATGATGATCGGGGTGCGATCGAGCAGGGCCTTGGCGAGTTGCTCGGACTTCACGCCGGCCTTGCTCTCGATTTTGGCTACCACGCCGGTCTTATGCTCGAACTGGTAGATCGTCTCCTGGAGCTGGGCGTCGAGCACGGTGCGATCGGTGACGACGATCACGGAGTCGAAGATTTTGGCGTCTTGCGCGTCGTGTAGGCTGGAGAGGCGGTGGGCCAGCCAGGCGATCGAGTTGGACTTGCCCGAGCCGGCCGAGTGCTGGATGAGGTAGCTCTGGCCCGGCCCCTCGGCCCGCGCCGCGCCCACCAGCGCGCGCACCGCGTCCCACTGGTGGTAGCGCGGGAAGATCAATGCCTCCTTGACCACCGTGCGCCCCTGCGCGTCCTCGGCGGGCGTCTGCTCCAGGTGGGCGAAGTTGGCCAGGATGTCGAGCAGGCTGGCCCGCTCTAGCACGCGCTCCCAGAGGTAGCTGGTGCGGTAGCCGGCCTCGTTGGTCGGGTTGCCCGCGCCGCCATCATTGCCCAGGTTGAAGGGCAGGAAGCGCGTGGCCTTGCCCTCCAGCCGGGTGGTCATCCAGATCTCGTCGGTGCTGACTGCGAAGTGGACGAGGGCGCGGCGCTTGAACTGGAGCAGCGGCTCGTCGCGGTTGGTGGCCGGGTCGCGCGGCGGTCGGTCCTGGCGGTACTGGGTGATGGCGTCGCGCACGCTCTGGGTGAAGTCGGTCTTCAGCTCGGCGGCGGCCACCGGCACGCCGTTGACGAAGAAGGCCAGGTCAAGCGAGTCCTTGGCCGCGTTGAGGCTATAGCGCAGCTGGCGCACCACCCGACAGCGAACCTTGGCGTGGCGGGCCAATGTGGTCGGGTTAAGGCCTTGGGCCGGCTGGAACTGGCACATCTCGAAGCGAGCGCTGACGTGCTTGAAGCCGCGCCGCAGCACGGCCAGGGCACCGTCCTTGTCGAGCACCTCGGCCAGCCGTTTGAGCACGACCTTGCCGGTGTCGCCGTTGTGCAGGCGGCCCAGCTTGGCCAGCTCGGTCGGCTGGGTCTCTTCCAGCCAGCCCAGCACGTCCTCGGGGTAGAGCGCCAGCTCACGGTCGTAGCCGTCGCTGCGGCCCTCCAGCCAGCCGTTGGCCGTCAGGTGGGCCACAACCTCATCCTCGAAGGTGCGCTCGCGATGTTTGGTCATCAGGCCCTCACCCCCTGGCCCCCTCTCCCGCTGCGGCGGGAGAGGGGGGACGCGATACAACTGTATGTGCTGCGCGATGTGGTATGATTCTGTCCATCGTCTGAAAGGAGGCCCGTCGATGACGGCTGTAACCCTGCGTGAGATCGATGAGCGCCTGCGGCAGCTGCCGCCCGAGAAGCTCGCCGTGGTCTACGACTTCATCTCTTACTTGATCGAGCGTGACGCCGCTGCGCTACTGGCACAGGCCGAGCCGGATGCCCGCGATTCGGCCCTCGCCAGCGAGCCGGTGCTGCGCCGCGATTGGGATCGCCCCGAGGAGGATGCCGCGTGGGCGCATTTGTAAAAGGCGATGTTGTCGTCGTGCCCTTCCCCTTCTCCGACCTCAGCGCCAGCAAGCGCCGCCCGGCCCTCGTGCTGGCCGACCTTAGCGGCGATGATGTGATCCTTTGCCAGATCACCAGCCAGGCCGCCCGCGACCGCTACGCCATCCCGCTACTTGACGCCGACTTCGCCGAGGGCGGGCTGCGCCAGGCCAGCCACATCCGCCCAAACCGTCTCTTTACCGCCGACAGCGCCCTCATCCTCTACCGCGCCGGCCACATCAGCGACGCCAAGGGCGCTGAGGTGATCGCGGCCATTCTGGCGATCCTCCAGTCATAACATTGCGGTCATTCATTTAGCGCCTGATAAGCGGTAGGTAGACGTGAGCGAGCGGCGGCGGCGCGGCGACCTGCCCGCCCGGCGCAAGCGTCGTCGCGGTCGTACCATCGCCGGGCAGACTCCCGACCTGCGTGGTGGTCACGGTGGCGTCGAGCGCCTTTGTTCCAGCATTCGTCACCGTAAAGGCACCATCCGTTCCGATCGCGAAAGTGGAAGCCACACCATCACCATTGGTGACGCAGGCCCCATACTGGCGGCTGTTCTCCGCCGAGACCTCGTCGGTCAGCGTCTGGCAGTAGCTCCCGTCGGTCGCGGGCGTGAAAGTGGTGGCGCGCGGCGTGCCCTGGATGACCAGGCTGTCGTTCTGGCCACCACTCAGCGATGCGCCGCCCAGGGTCATGGCTGACCCGTCGCCGAAGGCGGTCAGCGTATAGGGCTCCGTCGCGGCGGCGAGGGTCGTCTGGAGGCCGGCGGCGGGCTGCACGGTCACGGTGTAGGTCTGGCCGGCGGGCAGATAGTAGGCCTCCGGCGAGGTGGCGTTGGGCTGGTCTGGGTTGAAGCTGAAGTTGACCAGCCGCAGCGCGCCGGAGATCTCCTGGGTCGCGTCGAGCGCATTCGGGCCGATCTGGTGGCCCTGGCTATCGGTGATCAGCAGGTCAGCGTTCCCATCAATTCCTAGCGTGATTCCGCTGTCGTTCGCAGCCAGCGGTGCTGTTGTGGCCTGTGGCAGACCGACGAAGGCTGGGTAGAGCATATTCACCGGCACGTAGGAGAGATGGGCGTTCCCTGACCAGGTCGTGCCTGCCCACAGCTCATATTGCCAGGTATTCAGGCCGAGATCCACGCTAAGTTGACGGGTCGTGACACCTGGCCAGTTCGGGTCGTAGATCGATATCGTGCCGGTATTCCCAACCTGCTGGGTGCCATAGGCGACAACCGCGTGACCCGCCCCAGGCACAGAGAAGACCAGGATCGCCACATTGCCAGCCTGGGTGATCTGCTGGATGGCGCTGAAGGTCTGGGCCGGGGTGTCGCGGCTATGCCGTGAAAGCCACGCTTGGATCTGCACGCTCTGCTGGCGGCCCTGGTAGAGGAAGATATAGTCCTTCACATTGCTCTGGCCAACGTGTACAGCGCCGCTTATTACCGGGGGCAGATCGCCAATCTGGGTGAAGCGCCGGTAGTAAGGATTGAGGATCTGTTGCTCTGTCGTATCGTTCAAGTCGAGGTAGCGCAACGTGCTCACCGCCGCCATCCCGAAGCAGTCGCCGCCGCCGACCCCGCGATAGGTCTGGCTGCGGAAGTAGGTCTGCGCACCCAGGCGAGGCTGTCCGTTCGGCAGCTCCATGCTGTTGGCCGGGAAGGTGCGCTTAAAGATATCCCAGCTCGCGCCGGGGATGGTGTCGCCAGGGGTGTAGCCAAAGTTGTAGAAGGTCTTTGCGTAGTTGAAGCCGTCGAGGGTAGGGTCGTAGGTGCCCTTGAGGTTGATATGGGCTGTGTCGCTATTTACGCCGCCGACACTGTTGCTGACCCGTACCCAATAGGCGGTATCGACGCTCAGGGACGGCGTGGTGAATGTGCGCGCCGTCGCGCCAGCGACTGGTTTGCTCGTGTCGCCGCTGATACCCTCGTACCACTGGTAGCTGAACGGCGCGGTGCCCAATCCAACTATCACGTCGAGCATCACCGTGGTACCGGGGCGGATGCGCTGGTTGAGGGGTTGTTCGCTGATAGTCAGCGGTGAGCCCTGGCCCTCGCTATAGCGTTGCAAAGTGCCATACGTTGCTACATAAATAAGGCCGGAAGTCGATGGGTCGATTGCTAGTGACGTTATGGAATTTGCCACAAAGCCGCCGTAGGCGCTCCAGGTGGCGCCTCCATCTGTGCTGCGATAAACAGTAGATGATCGATCGACAGCATAGAGTGTTGAGGGGGTACTCGGGTCAAAATGAACCGATACCACCTCGCCCGTGATGCCCTGGGAGGAGGACGACCAGGTCCCGCCACCATCGGCGCTCCGGTAGGCTCCCAGCTCCGTGGCGGCAAAGATAATGTCTGGATTTGTCGGGTGAAACGCGAGTTGCGAAATCTTCGGGGCGCCAGGTAGCGCTATTGACGGCCCCCATGTCGTACCACCATCAGTGCTGCTCTGAATAATGCCATACCATCCACCAACAATGATACGAGTTGGTAGGGTTGGATGAACGGCAATATCATTGGCTGCTGCATTCGCTCCTACCTGAGACCAGCTTGCGCCGCCATCTTGAGTACGGTAAATGAGGCCAGCGCTTAGTACATAGGCTGTCTGTGAGTTTGCGGCCTCGATATCGGTATGCCCTCCTTCGGGAAGCACTGCTCCGTCAGCGCGACTCCAGGTCGTACCGCCATCAATGCTGCGAACCACGAACGGTTGCCCCCATACGATGTTGGTATTGTAGAGGGTGAGGGGTTGTGTCGGCGCTGATATGAGTTGGGTCGATCCACTCTGGCCGGTGTTTAGATGCGACCACGTTGCGCCACTATCGATCGAGCGGTACACACCGTCATCCGCTCCTACTATAAGGGTCGATGAGTTGTGTGGGTCAACAATAACCGTTTTGATATTTGTCGCTGGCGTCTTGATCGCTGTCCAATTGCCTGTCGCTCGCACCTGGGTTGGCCATGCTGGCGTGGTTAAAAGCAGCGCACATATGAGGAACAGCATGTTGTTGCGAAATTGTGCGGCAAGCCGAAATGTCTGAAGACTGTTCTTCCAGATAGGCATGGTCTGACCTCTCAGGTTAGTAATGCTATTTCGCCTTTGACTGCACCTCGATCCACTCCTGGTTATTCCCTATCAGCGCTGCGGCCAATATCTCGCGCAGAGCCTCTCAGCGCGCCCAGGCGCCGTTGTCGCGATACCCCCGCACGTCGATCTGCCCCGTGACCGCCGCCGCCACCAGCGCCGTGCGGTGCTCGCGCAGCACGGCGATCATCTCCTGCGCCTTGGCGATCAGGGTGTCGATGTGGGTGGTTTCTCGATCTAGATAGTCTGCAATCACCGTCTGTTCGGAAATCGGAGGTAGTGTAATGTACTGTTCCTTTATGTCTTCTGCATGTACATTATGATTGGCACCTCCGTGAAGTGATCTCAGAAGTCCTTCTTGAAAATTCTGCGACTTAAATGAGTACCTTAGGAACTCAGTATACGCATTAAACCTGAAACGTATTAAGTATGAAGCAAATACTGATCGTTCAGGATATTGGACTATGCCGAATCGCCCGATAGTTCCGCTGCGTGCAAATAAGAAATCGCCCTGACCAACACCGAAGGCACCTTCATTATCCGGTGTCACCTGAACAAAAGGCATGTTGCTAAAGTTAATATTGGCAAAGTCGTCAATATCTGTAATTCTTATAAGTTTCACGCCCTCGTCTATATATGATTGCTCAGTATAATATCCTTGCTTATGTTCAATAGTAATTCTTCGTGTCTTTAATACCTCCCAATGCGCCGGCACCTCCCCAAGCCACGGCACGCCGCTGTCCCGCATCGGCGCGGCGGGGTCGAGGCCCTTCGTCACGACGTGGCTGATCAGCGCGCGGCGCTTCTCCTGGAGCGTCGCGATCAGCGCCTCCTGCTTCGCCACCAGCGCGTCGATCCGAGCCGTCTCCGCGTCGAGGAAGGCGGCGATGGCGCGCTGCTCGGCGAGGGGAGGCAAGGCAATTGCAAAATTCTCAATAAAATCCGCAGGTACCCGTTTTTGCCCACCTGCTCCATACATTGCAGCTTCGCCTTGCTCATGGAAACCTGATGAGCGCGTTAGATGAAACATGAAAGCGGCATCTATCTCCGGCCCAGCGCGTAGGACATGCAGCTCAGTGGTGCCTAATCCGATCCCATTGTGGAGGTTTCGGCAAAGCGCCCCTTTACCATTCTCAAAACAGGGGGTGATTTTTGCTACCAGTACATCATGATCTCGAAAATAGGTGTACCCCCCTCCAACATCGGCGAGTGCGCGTAGCTCGGACGCTTGAAGACTCCCATCCTCGCCAATAGCTTCCATTGGCACGAAGGAGACAAGGGTATCGCCGGGGATCGACTGTGTTTCCGACCGAAGAGGGTTGATCTGGCAGACACGTCGCAGCCGTTTTGCATTCCAATGGGCAGGGATGTCTCTCAGCCACTCAATGCCTGTGTCACGGTATTCCGGGTAGCGCGGGTAGCTCATGCCTGCACCTCCTGGGCGGCGCGCAGCGCGGCGATGGCGGCGGCGGTATCATCGCGCAGGCGACGCCAGGCCGCTAGCTGCTCCAGGGAGCCACCGAGCGGCAGTTCCTCAATCAGCTGCTGGCGACGCTGGCCCATACTCTGCCTGAAGCTCCTGAGGCGCTTGCCGGCTAGCGGCTGGGCGGCGGTCAGCAGCGCGGCCTCCAGGCGCTCCTTCGGGCGGCTGGTCTGCTCGATCCGGTTGAGCGGGGGCAGATTCAGTGGCTCGCGCCCATTGGGTCGGCCCGCCACCCGGCGGATCGCCGCCTCGTCCGTCAGCAGCCACGCCTCGGTCTCGTGGATCGGCACCACTGCAACATGCGCCAGATTGATCGCGCTCGCGGCCACCGCCCGCATAATCTCGCTGTGGCGTGGCTCAGGATCATCATTGTCGGCATCGCGGTGAACAAAATAGAGGTTGGCCAACGGATTCAGACGATGCGCCGCGCGTAGCCGCAGCACCATGTTGTGACCGACCGGCACCTCTAGACGCGCGAAAGGCGGCACCGATCCGCTCGCCTCAGTGGCGCCGACCTGGATGCAGAGGTTTGCCAAGTGCTCCACGAGCCCATGCTCGGTGGTGCCCTCACCGATCAAGAGAAACTGCACGCGCATCTAGCCTAACCCTTCGACAAGCGCATCGAGCTCAAAGTCTGGAAGCTTTAACTGGGCGTTCTCCGGTGCCGCGAGGTAGTCGATAATCGTGCTTAGGCTAATCGCCGCCCGATCCTGGCGTGCGCGCCATGTGCCATTAAGCGGGCGAAAGCGCAGCGTTCGCACTGCCGCACCGTCCTCGCCACGTATCTTTACCTCCTGAGCGAAAAGAAGATTATCGGGGTGCTGCAGCTGGACGAAGGCGGGTGAATGTGTCGCGAGGATGACCTGGCGCAGCGGGTTCTCTGCGCCTGATGCCTCACGTGGATCGACCGCGAGTGCCTGGAGCAGCGCGGTCATCTCGCCCATGCGCGCCGGGTGGATGCCATTTTCCGGCTCCTCAATGCAGATCAGCCCATGCGCCTCCGGGTCAGCTGCGAGCACCGCCAGAGTCAGAAAGCGCAGTGTGCCGTCCGACAGCGCAGCCGCCGGCAGGCGTACGCCGCTACGCTCCTGGGCCACAACCGTCAACATCTGGCGCACGTCATCAACCTCAACCTCAATTGAACTGATCGGGACGAGCCGGGCCAGCCGATTCGCAATATCGGCATAGATATTGGCGGCGTCATCCCCTGCCTTCTGGGCCCGGGTTGCCAGACGGTAAAGGGTTGCCGGAATGTGGCCGCCGGCCCCCGTGATCGCCGCCGGTGTTTGGAAGCGATCTGAGCGGCGCATGGCCGATGGCTCTAGAGCCAGGAAGAGCCAGCTCTGCATCTCACGGCGCGCCGCGAGGATCGTTGGGGTGGTAGAGGTGTTTGATGTGCCGACAATCGTTCGCGGCGCGCTGCTGGCAGGCGCAACTTGGCCAGGGCCACGCGATCCTCCGTCCTGGTGGACGAGAATCTCGGTCTGGCCGTCAGACGCCTGCTTTGTTGAAATATACCCCGAGTGCTTTCTGCGCTTATTCTTTACCACCGCTGAGCGAAAGAGCTGCGCACTGTGTGGAAATCTGAGCCTACTCGCCGCCTCGCCCTCGGTAATGTAATTGAGGTGTTCGGCCAGCAGCACGAGGCGACCGAGGGCGCCGTGCTGATCCGGCGGCTCATAGCCTATCTGCACTTCATAGCGCAGAAACGTGGAAGAAGCCTCAGTGGAGCGCCCAAAGTCGTCGCGCACCAGCGGGTCGACGATCATCTCAGCAGCTATAGAAAAGTGCAGTTCTTCATGATTACGGGCCACACTTTGCGTATCACGATAAAAGAGATCGCGCAGATCTCCGGTCTCAATATCGCCGTCACGGACACGCAGGGCAGCCTCTACAAGCGTATGGTCTGCCAGTAACGCAAGAAAGCGAATGGCATCAAAGAGATTCGACTTGCCGACACTATTAGGGCCGGCAATACATGTCAGCGGGCCAAAATCGACGGTGACACCTATCAGGTTTTTAAATCCATCTACTTCGAGACGTGTCAACATAGCGATAGTCCTTATGTAGTGCCTGCTGGGGGCTACTGCTATTCTACTTGTTTCTCGTCATCGGCTCCTTGACGATCGCGCCCAGCAGCTCGGTGATCTCCGCGCCGAGGCGCTGGAGGTCGGCGTCGATGGCCTCCAGCGGGCGCGGCGGGGTGTAGGCGTAGAAGTGGCGGGTGAAGGGGATTTCGTAGCCCACCTTGGTCTTCTCCCCGTCCACCCAGGCGTCGGGCACGTGCGGCAGCACCTCGCGGGCCACGTAGGCGTCCACGTCATCCTTCAGCGGCACGTTCTCGGTGTCGCGCAGGCTGCTGTCGGCCTTCGGCTGGCCCTTGCGGTCGCGTTCAGGCTTGCCCTTGGCGTCATATAGCGGGCGCTCGACCGTGATCGTGCGGTAGCCGAAGTCGTCGTTGTCGAAGATTCTGCTGTGCTCGCCCGCCTCGAAGACCCCGTAGAGCTTCACGATCCGCTCGATGTCGGCCTCGCCCAGCTCCTTGCGCTTGCTGCCCAGGCTCTTGCGCATCTTCACAAAGAAGCTCGCCGCGTTGATCAGCTGGATCTTGCCCCTGCGCTCGGGGGCCTTGTGGTTGCTCAGCACCCAGATATAGGTGGCGATGCCGGTGTTGTAGAACATGTCGGTGGGCAGGGCGACAATCGCCTCCAGCCAGTCGTTCTCGATCACCCAGCGCCGGATCTCGCTCTCGCCGCTGCCCGCGCCGCCGGTGAAGAGCGGCGAGCCGTTCAGCACGATCGCCACCCGGCTGCCACCCTCCTTCGCCGGGCGCATCTTGCTCAGCAGGTGCATCAGGAAGAGCAGGCTGCCATCGGAGACCCGCGGCAGACCGGGGCCGAAGCGGCCGTCGTGGCCCTTCTGCTTATGCTCTTTGCGCACCGCGTCCTCGACCTTCTTCCACTCGACGCCGAAGGGCGGGTTGGAGAGCATATAGTCGAATCGCTGGCCGGCGTGGCCATCGTGCGAGAGCGTATTCCCGCAGATGATCCGGTCTACCTCATAGCCCTTGATCAGCATATCGGCCTTGCAGATCGCGTAGCTCTCCTCGTTCAGCTCCTGGCCGAAGATGCTCAGCCGGGCATCGGGGTTCATTGCGTGCAGGTGCTCTTCGGCCACCGCGAGCATGCCGCCGGTGCCGGCCGCCGGGTCGTAGATGCTGCGCACCACGCCGGGCTTGCTCAGATTTATATCGTCGGGAGTGAACAGCAGATCGACCATCAGCCGGATCACCTCGCGCGGCGTGAAGTGCTCTCCAGCGGTCTCGTTCGAGAGCTCGGCGAAGCGGCGGATCAGCTCCTCGAACATCATGCCCATGCTCTCGTTGGAGACCGCTGCCAGGCTGAGGTCGATCGCGGCGAAGCGGCCGACCACCTGGTAGAGCAGGTTGGCCCCGTCGAGCTTGGCGAGCTGCTTCTCAAACTCATAGCGCTCGAAGATATCGCGCACGTTGGGACTGAAGCCGGCCACATAGTCGAGCAGGTTCGCCTTGATGCCGTTGGCGTCGCCCAGGAGCGTGGGGAAGTCGAACTTCGAGGCGTTATAGAAGCTGTAGCCCGCCGCGCGGGCGAGGAAGAGACTCACGTCGAGGCCGCTGTCCTTGCGCTTCGCGTGCTCGGCCAGCACCGCGCCCTTGGTCTGCGCGAGCACCCCGTCGAGGCGGCGCAGCAGGGTGAAGGGCAAGATCACCTTGCCGTAGTCGGACTGCTTATAGTCGCCGCGCAGCAGCTCGGCGATCGCCCAGACCAGGCCGGCATTGGCGGTAGGGGTAGAAGTCACAGTGAATCCTTCAGACAATGCAGCGGCGCGGGGCGCAGGAACGCCTCGAAGAGAAGATATGGCGGCAGGGGGCGGGCGGCATGGCGCAGCGGCGTGAGCGGACGGGAGATCATTGGCGGCCCCTGGCGGCAGTGGCGCCGGCGCGGCATTGCGCGGGCGCTGCACTGGGCCGGGCCAGGAGCACCTTGCGGGGGGCGCATGGGGGTGCTACAATAGCCAAGCACAGCACAAACGAATATCGTGTGACAGAACCCACTCACAGCTTGCCGGCGTCGGGTGGGTTTTGTGTTGCTGGCGACAAGTATAGCACGTCCACGCCACCGATTACCAGTGAACGGATCTTTAGAAACGACAACACAGACATATAAGCAGTTCCTCAATGTATACCTGCATCCAAGAGTGTGCTGTTGTCTGTCGCCCACATATGCTATGCTGTGCGTACACAGCGAAGCGATACAAAGCGCATGTGAATCGCATGTGGCGCTGTAGCTAAACCACGTCGCACACGAACGTCCACAACAAGAAAGGATGGCTCAAATGCCGACCCGAGCAAACCTGAACCTGAATGTCGATCTCCAACGAGGCGTCGTTCCCATCTCCAAGGCGGCATCATCGTTGGCGGCGCTGATCAAGCGCGCCAACACAACTGGCCAGCCGGTCATCGTGACGCAGAAGGGATATCCGACCGGGGTGCTGCTCCCGATCGGGATGTTCAGCGCCCTGAAGGACATGGTCGAGCATCAGGGTGAGCCGGAGCCGACGTTTGAGCCAGAGACCGCTGACGCGATCGGGGATGCGCTGGGCGCGTACGAATCACCACCTGCCGTCGAGGACGCCGCGCCGCAGGAGACCACCGCCCTGAAGCAGCGGCGGCGCAAGCGTACCGAGTAAACCGAGGTCGTCGCCTAACTACCATCACTTCGGCCGCAGATCACACGCGCCGCCCACACGGGCCGGCGCGTTTTGCATTTTTTGGCGACGGATACGTACGGGGGAAGGCACGGGAAGCGAGTTCGCAGACCCCTTTTATATGCGAAGTTAGCCCTCACCCACACCGCAGTGCCAGGCCATGCCGACTTCGCATATGATAGGGAGTGCCCCCTTTTTCGAGGTCGTTCCAGCTGCGCATATGATCGACACCTGGAGCGCGCATGCCAACACCAATCACGCGGGGGGAATCGGGGGCGAACTCAGCCCCCCGATAGGCACATCACACAGTTTGACAACGAAAAGCAGTGTCGCGACGAGAGGCGCAAGGGGTGCGGTGCTATAGAGGATGTCTGCCTCCGGCCACTGCGCGGTGTAAACGCGGTGTGGGCGCGGCCAATGTGTAAAGAGTTTGTGCCAGGGATGCCCAGGCGGCTTTGGGGATGCCCGGAGCATGTGCCTGCTGATGCCTTGGGCATCCTTAAAACTGCCTGGGCATCCCTGGCGATGACAGCAAGCAATGCCCCCGGCTGCCCGACAGTTGCCAGAATTCGCTTCCGTGACCGGGCACAGAATCAGCACGCCCTGGCGCGATACAGATCGCGCCAGGGCGTGCGAGGGTTTGGATCGGGTCAGCGGGAGAGGAGTGTCAGGCAATGATCGAGTGTTCCCTTCTCCAGCATGCGTCCGGCCTCATAGGCTCGCCACTCGTTGGAGTCGAGGCCCTGCCCGGTCACCGCGAGCCAGCGATATGCAAATTCACGCCCGATTGCGCGCTGGATCTGCTGGAGCCGGCGGCTATCCGGCGCCACCCAGAGCGGGAGCGGGGCCAACCCGAGTTTTGCCCGACGTCAGACATCAGGCGAAGGGTACCAGGAGGCGCGACGGCGCAGGCCCTCCGGAGGGATACCGTCATCAAGCTCGATCATCAGCGTGGTGCGATGATAGATTTCCTCACGGAGAATCGTCGGCATCCAGGGGATCGCGCCGGCTGGCATAATATCTGCCGCATCCACCCACTGATGGATCGTTACGAGCGCCTCGGCCCGGCCCACGGCCCGTTCGGGGTTGATCGCGGGCTCGCGGCCGACGTAGAGGCCGGCCAGCTGCGGCGTGCCGTGGTAGATCGCGAGCAGCACCGCTTTCATGCCGCCCACAAGCGCACGCGGGAAGCGCCGCGCAGGATCGCGAAGCGGGCCATGACGATGAGATCCTCCAGTTCAATGTGGAGAAACCCCTCGGTGAGATATGAGTCGTCAAAGGGCATCGCGCTGCTGGCGGCTGCGACGGCCGCAACGAGCGCAGGGTCAGTCGGTGTGTCAGCTGGCCCAAGCGCATCGTAGAGCGCCTGGAGCGCGTGCAGCATCACGACGGGTGTCGTCCATGCGCGCTCCCGCACGGCGTGGCACGCGGCGATTGCTGCCTGGGCCGATTCCAGGATTGCCGCCGGGATCGCCGCCAGATCTGCGCGCTGCGTGAACACATACTCCAGGGCCGCATCGATATCGCCCAGATCGTCGTCCGCGACCTGGAGCAGCGGCGTCAGATCCAGGGCCAGGACGCGGGCCAGTGCCTGGGTGATCGCCGGCTCCGCGAGCCAGCAGGCCGTTCCATTCGTGCATCGCCAGGTGCCCAGTGGCGGCAAATGCGTATCATCTTGAAGAAACAGCGCGCGCATCGCGTCTTCTCACAGATCGATCACGAGCGGCGGGTTGATCGGCTCGTCGTGGCGCGTGCAGCTGCTGGCATTGAGGAACGTCGTTCCCCCGTCGGTCATCCGGCCATAGCCCTCATGAATGTGGCCATAGATGGGGTGATCGTACTTTTTTCGGGAAATGTTCCGGTAGGGTTAAAAGCGTTAAAGAAGCTTTTAGCGCATTGGGACGCCTTTTGTAGCGAATACGCCCTATCTCGGTTCTGTTCCGTCTCGTCGGCCGGTGTTACTTCGTCGTAGAATCATGGACGCAGAATCAGCGTCTTTCGCGTCCTGCATACCTGCTACCGCGTATCCTCGTCCTCATGGTCGGCTGCGGTCGCTCCGCGCAGCGGCCGGCGCTAGCGCAGATCCCAGGATGGCGTCGGCTGAAACTGGTAGCGGCCGAGCAGATTGATGTGCGCCCAGCCCATGTGTGATGCCCCCCTCATCCACCGCAAAATCCTTTTCCATTGCCCCCAACATGTCAACGGGAAGTCAACGGCGGGGTCGATACTCTTCCATGTGGCGACCATCAGGGATGGTTTTACTGGTATGCCCATGGAGGTTTGTGTGTCCAAGAGGAATCAGTCGCTCCTGGCGATTGCACCGCGCTCCGTTGTCTTGCCGCCCGTATCAGCCCGGATCCTGATCGTCGATGATGACGCCTCAGTCCAGCAGGTTCTTGCCCAAAGCCTTGCGCGCGCCGGCTACACGCCAGTGCTGGCAGGAAGCGGCGCGGAAGCGATACTGCAGTTCCGTAACCGCCCGCCCGCGCTGGTGCTGCTCGACCTGATGCTGCCGGATAGCGACGGGCTGTCCGTGTGTCGGTCGCTCCGCGCAGAAAGCGCGGTGCCAATCCTCATCCTCTCAGCACTCGGCGGCGAGTCCGAGCAGGTGGCTCTCTTCGATGCGGGTGCCGACGATTATCTGGTCAAGCCGGCGCGGCGCGAGGAACTGCTCGCACGCATCCGTCGCGCATTGGCCCGGAGCGCGGCCCTCACCGCTACACCCCCGACGGTCTATCAGCTTGGCACGGTGCGCATTGATCTGCGCCGGCATCAGGCCTGGCGGGACGATGCGCCGCTGCCATTGTCGCCAAGCGAGTGGACGCTGCTGCTGGCGCTGGCCCAGGCGTCCACACATGTGCAGACCGTGGCGCAGCTGTGCGAGCAGCTCTGGCCCGATGATCCAAAGCGTGATGGTGTGGCCCTCCACCCGGTGGTCACACGGCTGCGCTCCAAGCTTGGCGAGGCGCTCACCATCACCAATGTACGGGGCGTCGGCTATCGTCTGGACGTTCCTGCTTCCTCATCGCGTGGCCGTATGAGCGGCAGCCTGTCTCGTGTGCGGCTCACGCGATCTCAGGTCGCCTGAGGTGCCTTAACGCACGCTTAACACAATTGATCGTCAATTGTCAGTCTTTCCTGCCATCCATACGCTGAAAGTGTGGTACTATCTGCCTCGGCCTTTGCCCGTTATTTGCCCGGATATATACGCGGACGAATCGAGGAGCGCGGATTGACCCGCGATCGTCTCCGATTTCACATTCTTTCGGGAGTTCCTATGCGGCGCACTGTCACCCTGCGTTCCTGGTCGGTCGTCCTGCTGTTCAGCATCCTGAGTAGCCTTATCCCTCCGACGACACCGTCCGTCGCAGCCGCGACCACGCCACTGGTCTTCCCTCCCGCTGCTGCTCTTCCCACGATTCCCGCGACCCGGCCCCTGCCTGCGTCCAGCGTGCGCCCGCCGGATTCGTTCCGGCCCAACGGCGCCGAGATGTCGCTTCCGACAACGCTGGCCGCACAGACTGAGTCGCTCTATGATCCGATCCCCGCGGAGAGTGTGAATCTCGCCGCTAACAAACGCGCAACCGCGAGCTCCTATGCTTCTGTTTTTTTTGGTGGGCTCCCGCGCTATGCGAATGACCATAGCTTCTATTCTGGCTGGCAATCGGATAACGAACAGGGGAACACGCCCTAGTGGCAAGTTGATCTTGGTCAGGTCTATGTCGTTGACCAGGTATATTTTGAAGAGGGATATTATTTGCGTGATGGATGTTATTACCAGTACAATTTTACTCTAGATACTAGTACTGATGGAGTTACGTGGAGCACAGTGGCGAGTGGGCAGACCGATGGGAGCATAGATGTCACCTTTTCAGACACCCCAATCGCCACCCGATATCTCCGCGCGACATTTACCACGCCCGGGATCTTGAGCGGCGCGCATGCTGCCGAGTGCGTTCAGGATAATAACCCGGCGCAGTTAGACTTCGTTAGTTTGACGTATGTGGCTGTGTACGGCATCCAGAAGATGCTTCCTGGCCAAGAGTCGGCAAACGAGGCATGCCCGTGTAACACTAACACCGCGCCTGATACCAAGACCCCGGTCAACACGCGCAGCGGCGCATACTGGTATCGCACCACCGATCTGACCGTCCCATCGCCTGGCCCAACCCTCGCCTGGAGTCGCACCTACCTCAGCCAGAGCATTACCGAGACGACGGATCTCCTTGGTCCTGGCTGGAATTTGCTCTATACGACGCGGTTAATCACCGAAACAATGCCCGGCGGTGAGCCAGGCATTGCAACCATCATAACACCGGAGGGCAATCGCTTCCGGTTCCAGGATATGGGATTCGCTGATGGCTACCAGGGCGAGTTCCTGGCCTTCCCCGGCGTCTATAGCTCGCTCGTGCGAGGTACAGCGACATATACGCAGACCTTGCCCGATCAGACCCAACGCGTGTTTGCCACAGACACGGGTCGCTTGACATCCACTATCGATCCGCAGGGGCGTGCGCTAACCGTGGCGTACACTGTTGATGGACGCCTCAGCCGCATCGAAGACGCCCAGAACAGCCAGCGATTTCTTGAACTGACCTACAATCCGGCGAACACTCGGATTGCGACCGTCTCCGATGGGCAGCGTACCATCAGCTACACCTACGACACGGCTGGCGATCTGACCACCTTCTCCGATGTCATGCAGCGGCCGACGGTCTACACGTATCAGGATCACCTTCTGACGGACATCGAAAATGCTGCGGGTCAGGTTGTTGAGCACATGGTCTATGACAGCTATACACCGCAGGGGCGGGTTACCTCCCAGGTGCTTGGTGATGGCTCGCAGCAGGCCTTTGCTTACTTCCCAGCGACGACGGTGATTACAACGACCGGAGCCGATCAGCAGCCGCAGGTGCAGTATATCCGCTATGCGGAGGATGATACCGTTCGCGCGATTATCCAGGATGGGGTGACGACCAGCGGGGTGCAGTTTGATGCTGCGTTCGCGCCCGCAACGCTCACGGACGGCAATGGGCATGTGACTGAACGCACCTCGAATACCGTTGGGCAACCGACCTCCGTCACCAATGCGCTCAATGAAACGACGTTCATCGACTACTGGGAAAATGGACAGCCCTGGCTGATTACCGGCGCAGATGGCCAGCAAACGGAGATTCTGTATACCGATGACAACAACATCCAGCAGGTGACAACCCAGCGGGTTCCCGGTGTCTCCGACGGCTTCACCACATACTATACGTATACAAATACGTTCCTGACCGAGCAGCGCGATCCCACGGGCGCGGTGACGCACTGGGATCGTAATGCCAGCGGGCAGGTGCTCACCGTGACGCTGGGCCTTAATGCGCCGTCCCTGGCGCAGACGACCGCCTATGGCTATGATGCGCTTGGCCGCGTGGTGACGACCACGGTGGGCGTGGGCACCAGCCAGGAGCGCACCGATGTCACCCAGTACAATGATGACAACACAGTGGCAGCGACGATTCAGCACTACGTGAATGGCGTCTTCGACGCGAATGCTCCCGACGAGGATCTGATCACGACCTACGGCTACGATATGCTGGGGCGACCAATTTGGGTGCGCGATGTGCAGGGGCACTATAGCGCTACGCACTATAACAACGCTGGACAGGTCGACTGGACGGCCCAGAACCTCACCGGTTATAGCGGGGGGACGAGTCTGCCGTCCGCTCCACCAGCCTTCGCACCGACTCAGCCTGATGCGAACGCCGTCACCTTCTACGCCTATGACGGCCTCGGGCGCACGAGCCTAATCACACAGACGGGCATCCTCACCGGCACCTTTACCCCTACCACCCACACCTTCAGCAGCGCCACCACGCGCACGACGTTGACCGAGTACGACACGCTCAGCCGACCGATCACCGTCACGCTGAACTACCAGCCCGGCGTGCTGGCCGGGCCGGATGTGAATGTCCAGATGCTGACTCTGTACGATGCGGCAGGGAATGTGATCTGGCAGCGCGACGCGCTCGGGCGCTGGGCCCACACCGCGTATGACGCGCTCAACCGGCCGATCACGGTCACGCTCAACTATGAGAATGGCGACCCGCTGACCATCGACAGCGCCAACACGAGCTGGGCGACCCTGACCGACACCGATGTGATCCAGGTGACGGCGTACCGACCCGATGGGCAGGTGGACTCCACCATCGACCACTATGTCGATGGCAGCTTCACTCCGTCTGAACCCGACCGCGACCGCACGACCGCCTATCAGTATGACGACCTTGGGCGCCCGACTGCGACCATTCGCAATTACGTCGATGGGGTGTCGTCGACCAGCGAGGCCGACACCGATCTGATCCAGACCACGGCGTATGATGCGCTGGGCCGGGTGCAGGGCAGCCAGGACGCGCTCGGACGCTGGGTCAGCCAGCAGTACGACGCGCTCAGCCGGGTGACCACGACGATCCAGAACTGTCGCGACGGCAGCGGGCCAGCGGCCACCGGCTGTACCGCATTCAGCGCAAGCACGCCTGACCGCAACGTGCCGAGCACAACCCATTACGACGCGCTCGGCCGCGCCTTCGAGCGCGTGGACGTGCTCGGCCACGCGACCCGCAGCAGCTACAACATCCTCGGCCGCACGACGACGACGACGCGCAACTATGTCAGCGGCGGCCCGACCGATAGCGACACCAATATCACCACCAGCCAGACCTACGACGCGCTCGGGCGCGTGCTGACGCAGACCGATGCGCTTGGCGTGGCCACCAGCCAGACCTACGACGCGCTCGGGCGGGTGATCACTGCCACCGATGGTGCGCAGCGCGTGTCGCATATGGGTTATGACGGGAGCGGCGCGCAACGTTGGAGCGAGACCCCCGACGGGCGCTTCACCGTGTCCCTGGTCGATGGCCTGGGTCGGGTGACGACGACCATCCAGAACTATCAGGATGGTGTGATTGGTGTCAACGAGCCAGTCGATCAGGATCTGATCACGCGCAGCGTGTACGATGTGGCCGGGCGGCGGGTGGCGACGATCGACCCTGAGGGCCGCGAGACGCGCTTCACCTACGACCTGAATGATCAGCTCCTGACGGTGACGGAGAACGCTACCGATGGTGCCTGCGCGCTCCCGCCCTGTAACGTGACGACCAGCTACGCCTACGACCGGGCCGGCAACCGGGTCAGCATCACCGACGCGAACAGCCACACGCGCAGCTTCGCCTACGACGCGGCCGACCGTCAGGTCTCCGAGACCGACGCCCTAAATCAGACGACGGCCTACCAGTACGACCGCCTTGGCCGCATGATCGGCAAAGACGACCCGCGTGGCAGCGCCTACGATGTCACCTATAGCTACGATGCGTTGGATCGGCCGATCGGGATCGCCGCGCCACAGCTGAGCGGGGCGATCTCCATGGGCTATGATGCGCTGGGGCGGCGCACCAGCCTGAGTGACGGCACTGGCACCACCAGCTTCAGCTACGATGATGCCGGGCGGGTGATCGGGGTGACCGCGCCGACGACCGGGAGTGTCGGCTATGCGTACAACGCGCTGGGCCAGCGCACCAGCCTGACCTACCCCGACAGCAGCACGATCGGCTACACCTACTGGGACGACGGCCAGCTCAAGGACGTGCTACAGGGGACAACCACGCTGGCTAGCTACGTGTACGACCCGGTCGGCCGGCTCGAGAGCGTGACCCGGGCCAATGGGGCGGTCACCAGCTATGGCTACGACGGCGCCGACCGGCTGACCGACTTGAGCACGCTGGCCGGAAGCGATGCGGTCAGTCAATATCACTACACGCTCAATCGCCAGGGTCTGCGAACTGAGATTCAAGAAGGGTTTGCTGATGGGGCGACGGTGACGCCGACCGATACGGCTACGCCGGTTGCCAGCCCGACCAACACCGCCACACCGACCGATACGGCTACGCCGGTTGCCAGCCCGACCAACACCGCCACACCGACGACAACATCGAGTGGGGTACTGGATGACTTCAATCGCGCGAATGGTTCAGTTGGCGGTCAGTGGGATGGGGATACTGGCTCGTTCCAGATCAACACGAATCAGCTCCAGAATACGAGTAGTGGTGACCTCTTCTGGGCCACCTCATTTGGGGCAGCCCAAAAGGTTGAGGTGACGCTGAGCAGTCTGGATAGCAGTAGCGATGAGATCGACCTGAATCTGAGTGCGCAAGACACCAGCGGTTGTAACCTGCTTGAGGTTTGGTACGATCCCGGGGCCGGTTGGGTGATGGTGAGTAGCTGCATGACGGCTGGAGGCTGGGTGCAGCAGGGCACAACCATCCCGGCGAGCTTCACGAGTGGGGACCGGTTCGGGGCGCAGGTGGACGCGAGCGGGGTGGTGACGGTCTTCAAGAATGGGGTGAGCATCGGCAGTCGTACGGTGAATGGAAGCTGGCCGTATATCGGGCAGGGCGGCCGGATTGGGCTCACGATAGTTGGCGGCAATAACCGCTTCGATGATTTCGATGGTGGAACGCTAGGAAGTGCCAGCCCGACACCCACCAATACGAGCACGCCCACGGCGACCAATACGGCCACGCCGGTTGCCAGCCCAACCAACACCGCCACACCGACCAACACCGTCACGCCGGTTGCCAGCCTGACCAACACCGCCACACCGACCAACACCGCCACACCGACCAACACCGCCACGGCGGTTGCCAGCCCAACGAACACCCCGACGGCGACTTCGAGTAGCGTGCTCGACGACTTCAATCGTGCGAATGGAGCTGTTGGGGGTTCGTGGGTTGGGAATACGGCTGGCTACAACATCTACAACCAGCAACTGCGGAAAGACTACAACGTCAACACCTACATTTATTGGCCGACTCAGTTTGGGGTAAATCAGCAAGCATCGGTGACGTTAAGCAGTATCGATACCAGTGGTTCGGACATCAATCTGCTACTCAAGAGTGTGAGCACAGTCAGCAGTTGCGGCGTGCTTGGGATCGGCTACGATCCCGCAGAAGATGTGGCATGGGTATGGACCTGTGACTGGTCGGAGGGCTGGCAGCAGCAGGGGAGCGACATCGCGGTACACTTTGCCGATGGCGACCGGCTGGGGGCAGAGGCCTACGCCGATGGCACGGTAGTGGTGCGTAAGAACGGCGCCGTGATCGGCCAGGTGCAGATCACGAGCAACTGGGCTTATGTATCGAGCAGCGGCTATATCGGGCTGTCGACGAACGGCGGCGAGCAGTTGTTCGACGACTTCGATGGCGGCTCGCTCAGCGGGGGTAGCTCATCGCTTGCGGTCGCCGCTGCGTCGGACGCGCCGGCATCAGCCGTGCGCGATGGCGCGGTCTACCTGCCGCTGGTGCGAGGCGGAGAAGGCGCAGCGAGGGTCACACGGCCTGCCATGAACGTGCTCTCGCAGACGCTCACTACGACCCGCACGATCACCTACGCCTACGACGGCCTCGCGCGCCTCACCGGCGCCGTCGAAACCGGCGCGACGACGAACAGCTACGCCTACACCTACGACCTGGCGGGCAACCGGACCAGCGCGACGGCCAACGGCGTCACGACGAGCCAGAGCTTCAACGCAGCGAACCAGGTGGTCGGCTGGAGCTACGACGCGGCGGGGAACCTGCTTAGCGACGGGACCACTACATATACCTATGACGCGCTGGGCCGCACGCTGACCCAGGGCAGCACCAGCTACACATACAACGGCGATGGCGTGCTGGTTGCGGCCGGGGCGACCCACTACGCCCAAGACCTCGCCTCCTCGCTGAGCCAGATCCTCAACGACGGCAGCGCCAATTACGTCTACGGGCTTGATCGGCTCGCAAGCAGCACCGGGACGTGGTATCTTGGCGACGCCCTCGGCTCCGTGCGCCAGACGCTGGACGCCAGCGGCGCCGTGCTCAACGCCGCCAGCTACGACCCCTGGGGCCAGCCGGTTTCGGGGACGATCGCGCCGTTTGGGTTTACGGGGGAGGTGCAGGACGATCAGGGGATGGTGTATCTGCGGGCGCGGTGGTATGATCCCGGCAGCGGCACATTTACATCGCGTGATAGCTTCGCGGGGTGGCCGGAGCAACCTGCGAGCCTCCAATACTATCAGTACGCCGCCAATGACCCGGCCCTGCTCAGCGATCCCAGCGGACAGTGCGCCGCCTACCATAACCAGGAATGTAGCCTCGTGCGAACCTGGTCCGAGTTCGAGGACATGTTCGGCCCACCGGTCTTTATCTACCCGCGCGCACCCGCCGAGTCGGCCCAGTCCCCACAGTGGCGCCGACCGAGTCCGCGCCAGGTGGCCGAGTGGGCGGCGGCGTATGATGTCGTCAGTCACGACCCCCGGTTTGCGATGGGCGCCTACCCTGTTGAGAGCGATCTGTTTGGGCAGGCCGAGGTGTTCGCCACCTACTTCCTGGGCTTCTCACTGCTCAATCCCAACTCGCCCTATGTGCAGGGCTTGCAGGCTGAACTGGACTGCCTTGATACAAAACTGAGCGACGGCACGGCATCGCAGGACGATGTGGTGCGGCGCATCGGCATCCTGGGCACGCTGGGCCTCCTCGTCGGGCAGGACTACTTCGGCCCGGATAAGGGAGGAAATACGGGTGGCGGCGGAAGGAGTTACACTTTTTCTCTTGCAGAAGAAGCTGACGGGTTTAGAATCGTTACAGGCAATGGTCCAAGGGGGGGGATTCGATTCATTAGCGAAGAGACAATTGAGGGTGATACCCTCTATATGCGTCGCTTTGATATCGAAGGACCAGGAGCAGGCTCTATGGGTCGCGCCGAAATAAACAGCTTCGCTAGTGAGTATGGCAAGCTACGTGGTGTTGGCACGGTAGTCATAGAGGGGGGGCGCCGCACTACTGGCAAATACAAGGGCCAAATCCCGAGACCCTGGGTAGTAAAGGTAAAATAGTATGCCAGCCGTGATACTTTTCGGGTGGAAGGAAGGTTTGAGAAAAGTCTCTCTCACCGAACTCCTCCATCATCAAGCAGGTCTCTCTCTGCGTGGTGCTAAGGATGCGGTGGATCGATTACTTGATGGAGAGCCCGTCAGTATTCCTTGCGACTCTTTGGCAGACGCAGAATCTTTAGCGCACGCAGCTACTATTCTAGGTGCCGTCTGTGAAGTATCTTCCCACTAAATTCGACTTTATTGTCTCCCTCCCTCAACTGGGCGACGACCCGCACGATCACCTACGCCTACGACGGCCTGAGCCGCCTGACCGGCGCCACCGAGGCCGGCGCGACCAGCAATAGCTACGCCTACAGCTACGATCTGGCCGGCAACCGCACCAGCGCGACGATCAATGGCGTCACGACGAGCCGGAGCTACAACGTAGCCAACCAGGTACAAGGCTGGAGCTACGATAACGCGGGCAACCTGCTGAGCGACGGCACGACGACGTACACCTACGACGCGCTGGGCCGCACGCTGACCCAGGGCAGCACCAGCTACAGCTACAACGGCGACGGCGTGCTGGTGCAGGCTGGGGCGACCCACTACACCCAGGACCTCGCATCCCCGCTCAGCCAGATCCTCAGCGACCCCTCGACGGGGCTCGGGGCAGGCGGCAGCGCGAACTACCTCTACGGCCTGGACCGCCTGGCCAGCAGCGCCGGCGCCTGGTACCTCGGCGACGCGCTGGGCTCCGTGCGCCAGACGCTCAATGCCAGCGGCGCGGTGCTGAGCACCGCCAGCTACGACCCCTGGGGCACGCCGACTTCGGGGATGATCGCGCCGTTTGGGTTTACCGGTGAACTGCAGGATAGCGCCGGGCAGGTGTATTTGCGGGCCAGGTGGTACAATGCGACCCACGGCACATTTACATCACGCGACCCATTTGAAGGCTACCTCACCCGCCCCGGTTCGCTTCACCCCTACCACTACGTCTACCAGAATCCCATCCTCTGGACCGATCCCACTGGCTATGACATGGATGCGATGTCCTATTTCCTGTGGGGCATTGTGGCGCAGTTTGCCTACAATAACGGGAATCTGGTGCCCGAGGCGCGCGCGAAGCTGGCACCTACTTCGTGCGAGCCCTTCCCGATGATGGTGGGGCGGCACGTTGGTAATATTGCCACCACGCTGCAGGGTCTGGCCGAGATCACGGCTGGGAGCGGGGGGATGGCAGGTGGCGGCGGGCTCTGTATCACCGGGGTTGGCTGCCTCGCCGGCGCGCCTCTCGCGGTGGCCAGTGCCGCAGTAGCTGCGCATGGGGTTGCGGTGGTTGGCCAGGCAGGCGCGAGCGAGATTGAGCTGATTGTTTATACCATTATGGGAGGTGGTGGCGGAAATAGGGGACCTGGCTTACCGGCGAATCCCGACATTCAATGGATTAAGGATAAACATTCGCAATCAGGCCAACATCGTCAGGAACATAAGAGCTATTTTTACGATGATCTGACAGATGCAGATTATCGAGATATGTTTGAGGCAGCTAGCGAGGGTAGTGGCTCAATTTAGAATGGCAGCACGCTCGCGATTATTTGGGTCAAACTCCAGGACATCATTCGTCGTTACCGGGCGTCCAAGCGCCTCAGAGTAGAATGAGCAGAGGCCCGCCAAGGTATCAAAGTCGATTCTCTCCGTGCGGGCATTCTCAATCTTGCTCATCTGCGCACGCGAGATGCCGACTCGGCCTGCCACCTCCTCGATCGTTACCGACCGTCCAATGCGCTGTGCATAGTCCATTCGAAGTTGCCGCGCACGTGAGATGATCTTTGCCACTAGTACCTCCGTCCCTTCGTCGTTGCTACGTATCTTAGCACATCCCTTTTAATCCTGTCAACTATAGATTACATTACATTGATCTAGATCATCATTCCAGGATCAATGCTTGAGACTCTGCATTTAATAATATACACTATAGCCGATAAATTGATAACAATAGATTACATTGCCACGAAGATCACCCGATGACCACTACTTGCGCCTACCGCCTCACCCGCATCGCCAACGACCTGGAGCTACTGGCGAGCGCCAACCGCCGCCAGATCACCATGGCACTGCGCGACGAGGCGATGGCGGCGGCCATGGAGCGCGCGGAGCTGCTCGCGCTGTTCCGAACGACCCCGGCGCAGGCGTGGGGCGGCTGGGCGATTGAGTCGGCCTCAGCGCGCGGTCACGCATCGCATGTGGTGGCGTGTGACCGCCTACAGGACGGAGTCTGATTGTTCTCCGACATGTGCGCCGCAGCGACACGCACACCCGTAATAGCGATCCGAACACACCCACGCATGCTATACTGCCCGCAGAGTCACGAGCGCCCGCCAGGTCTGGCCGTTGTGCGCTTGGACGCGCACGGTCGTAGCGCATTTCCATCGTACCACCTATGCCAGAAGACACCGCCGCCCACATCGCCCGCCTCCAGGCCGAGATTGCCGCCCTGCGTCTGGCCCTGCAACCCCTAGCAGCCCTGCCGGATCTGGCAGCGCCTTTCCGGCAGCAGCTCGCCGCGAAGGAGGCGGATCTCGCCGCGCTGGGCGGCGCTGCGCCCCCGTCGCCCCAGGTCAGCTTTGACAGCGCGCAGATGGGCGATGTGTCGATGGGAGACATCGCCGGTCACGATGTGATCGGCCAGCAGATCACAGGCGAGGCCAACGTCGGCGCGGCGGTGGCCGGCAATGTCGAGCGCAACCTGTTCGCCGGCGAGACCCACGGCAACAACTTCGCCGAGGTGATCAACATCTACGCCGCAGGCGGCGCGGCACCCCCAGCCGACTATGAGGGTGCGCTGCGGCGCTACCTCGACGACCTCTACGCCTGCCATGCCACCCTCGACCTGCGCGGAATCGATGAGCAGCGCCCTGTCGAGATCCCGCTGACCGACCTCTACATCTCGCTGACTCTGCGCGAGCCGGCCCTGGCCACCCTGCGCGGCCCCGGCGCGGTGCGCCGCTTCATGGGCACCTCGGGAGAACCTGCACCTGAAGCAGCATCCGCCCTGTTTGATGCGGAAAAGGCGGAGGAGCGCACCGTCGATTGGCCCGAGGCGCTGCGCGGCCACCCGCGCATCGCGGTGGTGGGCCGGCCGGGCAGTGGCAAGACCACCCTGCTGCACTACACGGCGGTGCGCCTTGCTGAAATTCTCGCCCGCGACGAGAATGAGCGCCTCGCCGATCTGGGCCTTGACCGGCCGCTGGTGCCGATCCTGCTCCCCCTCCGCGATCTCGGCACCTATCTCCCCGAGTACAGCGCGCGTGAGCGCAGCGGCAACAACCCGCGCCTGCTGCTCGATGGCCTGACGAGCTTCTATCAGGGCCGCAGCCTCGACCTGCCCGCCGACTTCTTCCAACGGCTCTGCGAGGAGGGCCGCGCCATCCTCCTGCTCGACGGTCTCGACGAGGTCTCGCGCACCGATGATCGCGAGATCGTCAGCGGGATCGTGCGCGAGTTCGCCCGGCGCTACCCGCGCTGCCGCTATGTCGTCACCGCGCGGGTCGCCGCCTACACCGGCGCGGCCGAGGTCGGCGCGGGATTCACGATCTGTACTGTGGACGACCTCGCCGACGCGCAGCAGCAGCGTTTCATCGCCAACTGGAGCGCCTGTGTCCACCGGCTGATGCACCCGAAGGCCAGCCGCGCGACCGTGGAGCGGCTGGCGACCATGTTCAACGACGGGCTCTGGACGGCGATCCGCGAGAACCAGGGCGTCGGTCGGCTGGCGCCCAACCCGCTGCTGCTGACCGTGATCGCAATCGTCTACTTTGATCGCCAGGATCTGCCCGAAAACCGCGCCCAGCTCTACGAGGAGTGTGTGACCGTGCTGCTGCGCGGCGGTCGCGGCAAGGTCGATCCGTCCGGCAAGGAGCGCGCGGCCCTGCTCATGAGCTTAGAGGCCCGGCGGGAGCTGCTGGCGGCGATGGCCTACCAGATGCACCTGGGCGGCGAGCAGCACAAGCTGGTCGGTCGCGACGACCTGGAGCAGCGCATCGCCGCCTACCTCGGCCCGCGCTCGACGGACGAGCGCGAGGCCGCCGACCTGGCCCGCGCCTTTCTCAAGGAACTGCCGGTGCATATCGGCCTGCTCGACGAGGTGGAGCAGCACCGCTTCGGCTTCAGCCACCTCTCCTTCCAGGAGTTCCTGGCCGCCCGCTACATCGCCGAGCAGCGTGAGGCGGTGTGGGACGAGCTGCTCGACCGCTACCAGGAGAGCTGGTGGCGCGAGGTGATCGTGCTCTGTGCCGGGCACATGAGCCAGGAGCGCAGCTGGCTCTTTCTGGGAAAGCTGATTACGCGCGGCGAGACGCCCGCCGCGCGGGCGGCGGCGCTCGATCTGGCCACGAGCGCCCTGCTGGAGCTGGAGCGCTTCAAGGGCCAGGGGCCGATCCGCGGCCAGATCCGCGACGAGGCGCTGCGCATCCTGGAGCTACAGCCAGCCGAGGCCTCCCCTGCCGCCGCTCGGGTGCGCTGTGGTGCGGTGCTGGCCCGCGTGGGCGACCCGCGCCCCGGCGTGTGCGACCTGCCGCCGCTGATGGTGCAGATTGACGGTGGCGGCTTTGTGATCGGGATGTCCGCAGAGGAAGTTACGGACTTCACTGAGCAGTATCTCGCTGAGTATCGTGAGGCGGGAAACACCATCGACGATGATTTGGATCGCAATCTGCGCAACCATTTCCAGGGATGGGTCAATACCGTACCGGTTGCGGTTCCGCCCTTCGAGCTGGCGCGCTACCCTGTGACCAATGCCCAATTCAAACTGTTTGTCGATGCGGGTGGCTACGACCCAGCTGCGGGCTGGTGGAGTGAACCCGGTCGAGCCTGGTTGCACGAGCCCTTGCCAGAGCGCAAACAGGATGGATGGGTACGCCGCAGCGCAAAAGATGCCCCAGAGTTTTGGGATGATCCAGATGTGGGGGTTGTGCGGCCGAATCATCCTGTGCTTGGGGTAAGTTGGTATGAGGTGACGGCGTTCTGTGCTTGGCTGACCGAGTGCCAGAAGGATGCGTATTGTTACCGGCTCCCGAGTGAGTCTGAATGGGAATTCGCGGCGCGAGGAACCGAGGCTCGCCCGTATGCTTGGGGTGATGCAGCACCTGATAATGAGCGGGCAAACTTTCGACAGAACGCGGGTTATACCTCAGCGGTCGGCTGCTTCCCCGCTGGAGCGACGTCAGGAACTGGCTTGCTGGACATGGCCGGGAATGTCTGGGAGTGGACGCGCAGCGTGTACCAGCCCTATCCCTACAACCCGACCGATGGGCGCGAGGACGGAACAGAACCGGCGCAAAAATACTTTACACTCCGCGGTGGCGCCTGGGTCAATCCGCCGATCCTCCTGCGCGCGGCCAACCGTCACGGCGTCACGCCTGTCGGTCTCAGCAATGATGTTGGGTTTCGGCTTGCCCGGCACCTCAAAACTGTAAAGCCTTTATGACGTGTTCTGTGTCCTGTATTTCGGCGTCAGTACAGGCGTGTCGCTGCTCCCGCTTCGGATAGCGCAGTACAGCCCCGTCTGAGCGAGCGTAGCGAGCGAATCGCGATTTTTTCACCACTGAGACACTGAGGACGTGAGGCACTGAGTTGTCGGCGGTTCAGTGCCTCACCCCCTCAGCGCCTCAGTGGTTCTGGTGGTCTGTGGCATTGTGGCGAATGACCTATATTCCGGGAGATGCCCGTGAGCGATGATCTCGCAGCCCGCCTCACCCGCCTGCGCCGGAAGCTCGCCAATGAGACCGACCCCGAGGAGCGGGCGGATCTCGCGGCGGCGATCGAGGCGCTGGAGCAGAAGATTACGGCCCAAGTCAACCTCGCCGGTGCCCAGACGGGCGATGTCTCTGTGGGCGATGTGGCCGGCGGCGACATTACCTCGGTCGAGCGACAGACGAACCAGACAATCAGCGGGAAGGCCCACGTCGGCGCGGCGGTGGCGGGCGATGTCCACGGCGACGTGAACATCACTATTGAAACGACCGGCCCGACCCTGAGCGACGAGGAGCGCCAGCTACTTGACCGCTATCTGCCGGCCATCCAGCAGAAGTATTGCCACCTGATGCTGCGTAACCGGGTCGCCCCCGAGCGCACCGGCAACGATGAGCGCGTCGTCCCCGAGCTGTACCTCGAAGAGGTCTACACGACCCTCACCACCGACGGCCCGGCGCGGATCGTGGCCGAGGCCGAGCTTACGACGGCTGACCTGCGGAAGCGCCTCGCCGAGCTTCAGGAGCAGCCAGCCACCCCCGACCAGGTTGAGCCGCAGGATGTGCGCGCCCTGGTCTATCGCCCGCTCACCCGCCGCACACCTGCGAAGGGCCGCGGTGCCCCGGCGCGCGATGACCTCGACGGCGCGGCGGAGGCGGCCTGGTCGCGCGGCCTGCTGCCCGACGATACCTCGGCCCGCGCCCGCTTCCAGGTGCGCGAGACCCGGCCCGAGCTGGCGGTAGAGGCGCTGGCCCCGCAGGCGCTGGCCCCGCAGGCGCGGATCGTGCTCCTCGGCGGCCCCGGCAGCGGCAAGTCCACCGTGCTGCGCTATGTGGCCCTGCTCCTGGCCCAGTCCCTCGCACACGACACGCCCCCACGCCTGCCCGGCTGGGGCGCGGCCCGCATCCCCTTCTTCATCCCCCTGGGCACGCTGAATGCGCAGCTTGATCAGACCGATGCCGCCGACGCCCTGATCGCCGCGCTGCTGGCCGAGCTGGGCGGCACCGGCGATCTGCTGCCCACGGCGCAGGTGCGCCGGCTGCTCTTCGGCATGCTCCCGCGCACCATCCTGCTGCTCGACGGGCTCGACGAGCTGTCGGCGGAGGCACGCCCCGGCCAGCCGACCGACCCGCGCAGCCGGGTGATCGCCGCGATCCGGCAGATCGCCCGCGACTACCCGGACACCGTGATCGTCGTCACCTCGCGCGAACGCCCCTACCGCGCGCCGCGCATCTTCCCCGCCGACGAGGGCTGGCAGACGCGGGTGGTGCAGCCCTTCGCCCGTGGCCAGGTGCGGGGCTTCCTCCAGCGCTGGTACGCGGCCATGGCCCGCGTCGGCGAGACGGGGGTGAGCGACGCGGGGGCGGCGCTGGCCGCCGCCGATCTCGGCGATCAGCTCGACGCCCAGCCGGCGTTGCTCCAGTCGATTGCCGCGACCGACCATGCCGACGGGCCGCAGCCGCCGACCTCGCCCCTGCTGCTCACCATGCTGGCCATCCTGCACTACAACCTCGGCGGCGAGCGCCTGCCGACCGAGCGCGCGCGGATCTACGAGCAGCTGGTGGTGCTGCTGCTGCACCGCTGGGAGCCGCGCCGCAGCGACCCCTTTGTGAAGGGGCGCGACCTGGTGAGCCGGCTGAAAGACCCCCAGGGCACGCGCGATGACGAGCTGCCGGATCTGAAGGGGGCCGACGACCTGCGCAGCGTGCTGCACGAGGTGGCCTTCACGACCCACCGCGACGCGCCGGACGGCGAGAGCCGGGGCGTGATCGACGGCGACCGGCTCTTTGGCACCCTCAAGCGCTTCTTCTGGCATACCCACCGCTGTGAGGAGGCCCAGGCGACGGCGAAGGCCCAGCTCTTCCTGGCCGCCCTGAAGGATGAGGCCGGGCTGTTGGTGCCGCGTGACGAGCAGACCTACCAGTTCCCGCACCTGACCTTCCAGGAGTATCTGGCGGCATGCCACCTGGCCGAGCACGAGGAGGGCGAGCAGGAGGCCTACGCCTGCTGGCAGGGGAAGGACGGCGACCGCTGGCGCGAGGTGATTCTGCTGATGATGGGGTGCCTGCGTCGCCAGCGCAATGGCGTGCGGGTGGGCCGTCCCTGGCTCACCGACTGGCTGCTCGACACAAGCCGAGCGAAGACCCCAGCCCAGGCCCAGCGCGACGCCCTGCTGGCCGCCGATTGCTACCGCGATTTGGGCGGGCGGGCGGCGCTCACCCGCTACAGCGAGGGGATTGAGGCGGCGCTGCGTACCGCGCTCGCCGCGATCTTCGTTCCCGTTGTGGTACCTGCGGGCCTCGCCGCCGCTGACCGTGTGCGCGCTGGGGCCATCCTGGCCGAGCTTGGCGACCCGCGCCCCGGCGTGTGCGACCTGCCGCCGCCGATGGTGGTGATCCAAGGCGGCAGCTTTGTGATTGGGAGTAGCCATGAAGAGGCGCAGCGTGCCAACGAGCAATATGAGCAGCAGTATGGCCGGAAGATAGATGTCGCTTCCCGTGAGATCAATAATCAATCGGTGGCTGTGGCTACCTTTGAAGTAGCCCGTTACCCCGTCACAAATGCCCAGTTCGAGCAGTTTATTGATGCTGAGGGTTACAACCTGGACGCGCCCTGGTGGGATGTGGCTGGACGTGCGTGGCTGGCCCGCGATGATCAGGCGACCAAAGGACTCGAGTCTTGGCAGCAACGCACGACCAAGCAACAGCCCAGCTATTGGGATAACCCGCGCTTCGGCATCGCCCGCCCGAACTACCCGGTGGTGGGGGTGAGTTGGTATGAGGCAGCCGCGTTCTGCCGCTGGCTAACAGATCACCACCTGAACGACGGCTACACCTACCGCCTGCCCAGCGAGGCGGAGTGGGAGTACGCAGCGCGGGGAAGCGCGCGCCGCACCTACCCCTGGGGCGATCCCGAGCCAGACAACGAGCGTGCTAATTTCGATGGGCAGTACAATGGCACATCTGCCGTCGGCTGCTTTCCGGCTGGGGCGACGCTGGGAACCGGGCTGCTCGACATGGCCGGGAATGTCTGGGAGTGGACGCGCAGCGCATATCAGTCCTATCCCTACGACCCGAGCGATGGGCGTGAAGACGGGGCGGAACCAGCGCAAAAACACTTTACAATTCGCGGTGGCGCCTGGAACAATCGCCCGATCAACCTGCGCGCGGCCTTCCGTGACTACTACACGCCCGGCCTCCTCAATCGGAATGTTGGTTTTCGGCTTGCCCGGCACCTCAAAACTGTAAAGCTTTTATGACGTGTTCTGTGTCCTGTATTTCGGCGTCAGTACAGAAATATCGATGCTCCCACTTCGGATAGCGCGGTACAACCCCGTCTGAGCGAGCGCAGCGAGCGAATCGCAGATTTTTTCTGGGGGACCGGTGAAGACCTACAAGCATCTCTTCGACCAGGTCTGCAGCTTCGATAACCTCTGGCACGCCTTCCACCAGGCTCGTAAGGGCAAGCGCAGCAAGGCGGCGGTGGCGACCTTCGCGTACCACCTGGAGCGCAACCTGCTCAGCCTGGAGCGCGAGCTGCGCGACGGCAGCTACCAGCCCGGCGGCTACCGCCACTTCTACATCCACGAGCCGAAGCGGCGCAAGATCAGCGCCGCGCCCTTCCGCGACCGGGTGGTTCACCACGCCCTCTGCAACGTGATCGAGCCCATCTTCGAGTGCCGCTTCAGCGACGCATCCTTTGCCTGCCGGGTGGGCAAGGGCACCCACCGCGCGCTCGACCGCGCCCAGGCTCTCGCCCGGCGCTACCGCTATGTCTTGCAGGGCGACGTGGTTCAATTCTTCCCATCAATCGATCACCAGGTGCTGCGTGGCCTGCTGGCCCGGCGCATCGCCGACCCGCAGGTGCTGGCGCTGATCGACCGCATCCTCGACAGCGGCGCGGGCGTGCTGGCCAGCGAGTACACCCCGCAGTGGTTCCCCGGCGACGACCTGTTCACGCCCAGCGAGCGCCCGCGCGGCCTGCCGATCGGCAACCTGACCTCGCAGTTCTGGGGCAATGTCTACTTGAACGAGCTGGACACCTTCGTGGCCCAGGAGCTGCGCAGCAGCGCCTACGTGCGCTACGCCGATGACTGGCTGCTCTTCAGTGACGATAAGCCTCAGTTGCACGCCTGGCGCGCGCGGATCGAGGCGTTCCTCGCCCGCCTGCGCCTGGTGCTGCACGACCGCAAAACCCAGATCTACCCGGTCGCCACGGGCATGCCCTTTCTCGGCTTCCGGCTCTACCCGGCCTACCGTCGGCTCAAGCGACCAAACGTGATGCGCTTCAAGCGGCGCATGCGGCGGCTGTTTGCGACCTACGCCAACGGCGAGATCCCAATGGATCGCATCCAGACAAGCATCGACGGCTGGGTTGGGCACGCCCGCCACGGCAGCACCTACCGGCTGCGCCAGCAGCTGCTCGGCGGTCTGGTCGTACCCCGGCGAGGCGAGGCATGAGCTTCGAGCCCTCGCCGATCTTCGCCAAGACCTACGACCTGCTGGCCTGGCTGATCCCGCTGACCATGCAGTTCCCCAAGAGCCATCGCTTCGTGCTGGCCCTGCGCGTGCAGGACGCCGCCCTCGACTTCCACGAGCTGCTGATTGGCGCAGGCAAGAGCCAGCGCGGCGAGCGGC
>NZ_JAIEWN010000034.1:33805-65372 GCF_019599295.1 Oscillochloris sp. ZM17-4
GGGTCGAGGTCGCGGTTGCGCCGCTCGTAGGCCACCCGGATGGGCCGCTTCTCCGCATCGGCCATCACCGACTCGAACTCGGCGGTGGGGATGTTGCTGCGGCGGTCGCCGGCGTGGCGGATGGTCTCGACGCTGGTCGGCTTCTTCGGCTTGGGGGGCATGGATCATCCTTCGTAGGGGCGAAGTAGCGCCAGCGGATGCAACGGGATACGACAACAGCGTAGGCGGCGATGCTCCGCCCCTACGTATTATCCCAATCGACCAACTGCAGACCAACGACACGGCAAAACTCGCCCGTGTTATGGGTAACCAAGGTCAGATCATGTGCCAGAGCAATCGCGGCAATCAGCGTATCGTAGGGGCCAATCCGCAGACCCTGGCGGGCCAGATCGGCATCAATCCGCCCTGCGGTCTCCCCGGCATGGCGATCAAGCGGCAGCGTGGTAAAGGGCACAACAAAGGCTGCTACGTGGGCCAGATTGTCAGCCACCTTCGTACTGAGGTACGCGCCTCGGTACAACTCGGTGATACTCACTGTCGTCAACGCGATATCGCCAGGGGCGACGGTCGCCAACCTACGCGCAACGATGCCCGCTGGCCGCCGAAGGCACGCAATGCATGTGTTCGTATCGAGAACATAGATCATGCCAGTGGCTCACGCTGTTCAGGCTCGCCCTGGGGTTGCCGGGCGAAGGTCGGATCATCAATGCTGCCGATTGTGCGCGAGAAGAAGCCCGGCGGCCAGCCATGGCTAACGGCCAGTTGATCGAGATCGGCACGGCGGCGCTTCTCGATCAGAAACTCGACGAAGTCACGCACTTCGCTTTGCAGCTCGGGCGGCAGCTCGCCAACCAGATCGACTAAGGGTTTATCCACTGTGCTCATGGCATTGCTCCCAACGCGTGTCGGGCGGCTGAATCCGCCGGCTATGGTTTACGAAGGCTCCTGCGCAGCCTGCACCATGATTGTATCAGCGCACCTTTTGTTTGTCGTTGTACGACGACACGACATTCACGCCGACAACGCGCTCCACCAGCCGGCTAAACTCGTCATCGATCGCAAAGACCTCGGTGAACTCGGCGAAGGCCCAGCGCCCGTAGACGCCCAGGTGGTTCACCCCCGGCACCCAGAAGGTGCGCATGGTGGTGGCCTTCTGCTTGGCGTCCTCGCCGCGATAGCCCTTGATCTCCACCACCAGGTTGAGCGGGTCGGGGTGGCCGTCGTCAATCTGCACGATGAAGTCGGGCAGGTAGACCCGCTTCAGCATGCCGAACTGATACGGCACCTCCAGCCCCAGGCCCTGGTTCTTCACATAGGCCCGCACGCGCGGGTGCGACTCGACCACCCGGCACAGCTCGGCCTCCCAGTCGCTATCGCAGACCACCCAGTTGACGTGGCTGCGGCGCGGGTCGGTCTGCCAGCGGGTCGTCTTCGAGGTCGTGAAGTTGACGAACATGGTCGAGCCGGTCGGGTTGTAGGCGTCCAGGGTGGCCACGATCGGACGTGTGTCAGCCGTCGCCGCGCTGATCGCCGTCTTAATCTTCTCGCAGGCGAAGTCGGCGATCTCCTGGTAGATCACCTGGGCCGGGAAGGTACCGCCGCTACAGCGCAGGTAGCCGCCGTTCAGCCACTCGCGGACGATCCGCTTCAGCTGGCCGAACAGGTGCAGCTTCGGCTCCTCGTCCGGGTCGCGATACTTGGTGTAGAGCAGGCGCTGGGTCAGGTGAAACAGGATCGTCGACTGGCGCATGTCCTTGAGGTGCTGCACCGTCAGGTCAATACCCTCGCCCAGGATGCCCTGGTTGCGGGTGATCGACGGGCCGACCAGGTTGGGCGTCAGATTCAGCACCGAGTCGGATGAGAAGACCGCGCTCAGACGCTCCTCGGGCAGCTCGACCCGGTAGCCGGCCACGTGGGGGAAGCGCATCTCCAGCGCGTCGCGGTCGGGGCTCACCGCGTAGACCCGCACCGTCTCGCGGGGCGTCGCCGGCTTGACCACCACCGGCTGCGCGGTGAAGTCGAAGGGGATGCCCAGCACGTCGGCATATTCGACGTTAAACAGCCCCTCGTCATTCAGCTCGTAGGACTGGCGGCGCAGGGCGCGGCCAACCACCTGCTCGCAGAGCAGCTGCGTGCCGAAAGCGCGCACGCCCAGCACGTGGGTGACGGTGTTCGTGTCCCATCCCTCGGTGAGCATCGACACCGAGACCACGCAGCGCACCGACTCGCCGAGGCGACCGGGCTTGCCCACCGTGTTCATCACCTCGCGCAGCAGGTCCTGGTCAGAGATATTCTGGCCGTCGGCCTGATTGCCGCTGCGCTCGACGATCTCGCGGCGGAAGCGCTCAAGCTCATCGGCGGCGGCGGCGCGGAACTCGGGGTCGAGCGCCTCGCCCGACTCCAGCTGCTCGCTATCGATCAGCAGCGTACGCGGGCGGGCCAGCCGATTGCCGTGCTCATCGAAGTTGCGGAACAGCTCCAGCCGCCCGGCGTGGTAGGTCTCGGTCTCACCCTCGCCCAGCCGGTAGAAGCCAGAGATAAAATCGTGGACCAGCTTGGAGGTCGAGGTGTTGTTGCAGACCACAATGAAGACCGGCGGCACCGAGATGCCGGCCTCCTGCCAGAGATCATAGGTCTGCTGATAGTGGCCGTACAGCGCATCGAGGGCCGTCTGAAGCTCGGCGGGCAGGCTCAGCGGGTCGAGTGCCTGCGCCGTCTTACCGCGGCCCTTCTTCGGCATCTTCTTGCCGATATGCTCCCAGAGATTGCGGAACTTGGGCATATCGCCGCCGGGTACATTGTCGGCCACCGGGACGCGCGGCAGCTTCACAATGCCGCACTCGATCGCGTCCATCAGCGAGAAGTCGCTGACCGTCCAGGGGAACAGGGTGCCCTCGGCGTAGCCCGAGCCGCGCAGGAAGAAGGGCGTGGCCGAGAGGTCGTAAACCGCCTGCAGGCCCAGGGTGCGCTTGACCATCTCCAGGCCAGCGATCCAGAGCCGGGCGGCCTCGTTATTCTTCTTCGCCTCGTCCTTCTCGTCGCCCTTGAGATCGTCCAGCTCATCGTTCTGCGGCTTCTCGCGGTAGCAGTGGTGGGCCTCATCGTTCAGCACCAGGATGTTCTTCATGCCCATCAGGCCTGGCATCACCCGCTGGAGCATCTGGCCCTCCGTCTCCAGGGTCTGCAGCGCCGGCCCGCGGCCCTGGAGCAGCGCGCGGCCACCCGACGAGATCTCCAGGCGCTCGCGCAGCTTGAAGGCGTGATAGTTGGTGATCACAATCTTGGCCCGGTCGATATCGCCGAGCAGATCGGGCGGCACCAGCTCGCGGCCCTTGTAGTAGCTGTCGGGGTCATTCGGCTGGAGCACGCGCAGGCGATCCTTGATCGTGATGCCAGGGGTGACGATCAGAAAGCCACGGGTGAAGCGCTTGCTCTGGGGATGGCGCACCGCATTGATCGTCTGCCAGGCGATTAGCATCGCCATGACCGTGGTCTTGCCGGAGCCGGTGGCCAGCTTGAGGGCCATGCGGAACAGCTCAGGGTTCGACTGCTCATTGGCGGCCAGGACGTGGCCAAGCAGATCGTCGTGGCGTTTTCCCTGCTGCGGGGCGACCTCCGCCAGCCAGATCGCCGTCTCCACCGCCTCGACCTGGCAGAAGAAGGGCCGCACGCCCTGGAAGCGGTGATGCCGCCAGTGCTGGAGTAGCCGAGCGGTCTCCGGCGTCACCTGCCAGGAGGACGGGTCGGGCAGCCGACGCCACACATTGACCCGCTCGCGGATGGCGTTGATGATCGAGGTGGGGTCGTACTCCTGCTCGGCGGTCGAGAGCCCGAGCCCCTCATCGAAGACCATCTGGGCCTGCTGCGCGGCGCTGGGCTGGCGGCGCTTCTTAGGCTTGGGCACCGGGGTGATGAACTTCGCGCCCCGCCGCGCCTCGATGATGCGATTGGTGGGCTGCCCGTCGTCATCAAGCTCCCAGTGGCGGCCGGGGTAGGTGTAGGGCGTATTGAGGATCGGCTGATCGAAGAAGTTTGCTGGCATAGCGTCCGCAAGCAAGCTTCCCGCGAGGGATTGCGAGGAAGGATGCACATCGGCTGCGCCAGCACACCTTGCGAGCGAGGTGCGGGGATGCTACAATAGCCAGGCGCAGCCCAAACGAATATCGTGTGACAGAACCCACTCACAGCTTGGCGGCATCGGGTGGGTTTTGTGTTGCTGGCGACAAGTATAGCATGCAATCCCCCAAGCCGCTGCTATTTTCTCCATTACAAATCTGCCAGCGACTTTAGGCCAGAGCGCCTACACAGGCCACTGCGCCGCGCCGGCCCAGCCGTGGGCTGAAAAAGTAATACTCTTTCGGCTTGTACCTACACGCTAAGAAGTGGCATTACTTGCGATTCGCTAACAAGTCAGACGTTTACAAGAAAATACTTTCCTACTTGAAATCGCTTCTTCGTGCGTGTATAATCTTACATCCAATCTCAATTTCAACTCGATAAATCCTATATCGTAGAGGTACTGTTATGGAGTACTACCATAGCGCATGCGGGAGAGTATTTAAGAGTCGAAGGGAATTAGTTCCCGGCGATCCTTGCCCTATGTGCAGGGGGTCTTTTGCGCGAATTACAGAAGTCACATGCCAATGCTCTAAACACCATTACTATATGAGTGATGAACAGAGCGCAGTTGGCGAAAAGAGGATATGCCCAATAACGGGAGCTTCCGTCGTTACAACAAAAAATGAGCAGCGGTCGCTTCCAGCCCCACCCAAGAAGCCAGACCCTTCGCCAAAGGGCGGTGATCGTCATCCGCGAAATGGCCAGATCAGCCCAACCTCCTGTGTGATGGGTTCAGCAATATTGCTTGCAATAGGGATACCGATCCTCCTGTGGATCATATCGGCGATATCTTATGGCATGAGCATTGTGCTGTCATACTTCGATGCAGTTGGGTACACACTCATCAACAGCCTGCCCATGTTGCTTCTGGTGGTGGTCATCATCCTGTGCATTGGCCTCGTCTTCAACGTGGTCGGCTCTGCCACAACCGGCACAGCCCAGGAGGCCTCCGGCACTGATAGTGCCGACACGCGCCGCAGCCAGCCAGTACACCCTGTGAGCACAAGCTATCCGGCAGATCTTTCAGCCGCATCAAGTGAACGAGGCGCAGGATATGCAGCCCCTGCCGATCAGCGACCCACCGCCGCGAGCGCTGCGCCGATGACAATCCCGGAAGAGCTCGGCGTAAAGGATGCGGATAGGCAAACCATCCAGCAGATGCTGAACATGCCGCCGCCAAAAGAGCCAGACCCGCATCTGCAAGACCACCTGACGCGGTCGAATCAGGTCATTCGAACCCAACAATACGTCATTGGCGCACTCATCATCGGCATGACCATCGGACAGCTTGTGTGTATCCTCTCGGTTAACACGCTAGAGGAGGCGCGGGCCACTCTGCGAACTGTTGCGCAGGTGGGCATCCCGACCCTGGTCTTTGCAATGCTCTTTTATGGCGGCATATTCTTCTTTAAACTTGAGCACAGATGGGCCTCGTTCGCCGATTTTCGGCGCGGCCTGCTGCTCTCGCTCCTGTTAGGGGCCGCAACTATCCTCACGCTGATCCTGGTGCCGCCGCTTCTGGGAGAAGACGCGCTATCAATAGATACTATCGTGATAAGTGTCGCGATCAATATCATCGGCGATGTGATCATCAACTTCTTCGAGGGGCGCGGGGAGGCATTCTGGATGCGCAGGGCGCAGCACCGCCAGCATTCCCACGCTGCTCCTGGAAACGCACCTTGATAGCCCGGTGAAAGAGTGACGAATATACGACCCCCAGGAGTTTTGCTTACAATGCAGGCCCACTCTACACTCGCTGACTGGGATCAAGCCAGGGATTGCTCCGCTCCGCATGCGAACGCGTATTTCTTGGTATGCCCTATTATGCCTCTTCTAGAGCTACTGAGATCAGACGTGTCTTTGATCAAGTAGGGTCTATCGCATCTCGCTCATTCATGCTATGCTGTGCGTACACCGTATCAGGGTAGCGGCATCGCTGAAGCGCCTCACGTATCCACCGGAGTGCGCTCCATCGTGCTGCACTGCGCATGGAAAGGAAACGCGCGTATGGCGAACCGCACAGGCCTGAACCTGGATGTAGATCTTCGACGCGGGGTGGTGCCAATCTCCAAGGCCGCCTCGTCGCTGGCGGCGCTGATCAAGCGGGCCAGCGCGACCGGCCGGCCGGTGATCGTGACTCAGAAGGGCTACCCTACCGGGGTGCTACTGCCGATTGAGCTGTTCAGCGCCCTTAAGGCGCTTGTCACCGGCGAGAGCGACGCCGACTCGCTGCCCGTGCCGAAGACGATCGACGAGATCATCGACTCCCTGGAGGAGGGCGATGCGCCGGCCGAGGACGGCGAGCCCGCCGCGCCGACAAGCCGCCCGCGGCGCCGCAAGCGCGCCGAGGAGGAGCCGGTCGCGGTCGAGGCATAACCGCCGCCTAGCCCCACAAGCGCAGCACGCGCCGCCTCTGAGGCGGCGCGTCTTGTTACCTGCTGATACACGGCGAGCGTGTCAAAATAGCGTACACGCTATTTAGGCGTCAAGGACGACCCGGCAAACCGCTGCGTTTGCGTCAGAATAGGCTTGCTTTTCGTATTTCTTGACAGGTTCTGTCAAACCTCTCAGGCTCTATCTTGACAATCTTCTCGTTTCAGGAGCACTGCAGTAATGAGCGGCCAACGAATCGGCTACGTGCGCGTGAGCAGCCTCGACCAGAACCCCGAGCGCCAGCTGGAAGGCATGTCGCTCGACCGGGTCTTCACCGACAAAGCTTCAGGCAAGGACACCAAGCGCCCCGAGCTGGAGCGCGCCTTGACCTACCTGCGCGAAGGCGACACTCTGGTGGTGCACAGCATGGATCGCCTGGCGCGCAATCTTGACGACTTACGCAGGATTGTTCAGAATCTCAACGCGCGCGGGATCGCGGTTCACTTCCAGAAAGAGTCGCTGACTTTTACCGGCGAGGACTCGCCGATGGCCACCCTCATGCTCTCGGTGATGGGGGCGTTCGCCGAGTTCGAGCGGGCCTTGATTCGCGAGCGCCAGCGCGAGGGCATCGCCCTGGCCAAGCAGCGCAAGGCGTTCAAAGGACGCAAGAAGGCGCTGAACGCTGCCCAGGTCACCGAGCTGCGCCGACGCGTCGAGGGCGGCGAGCCAAAGACGGCCGTAGCCAAGGCGTTCGGCATCAGCCGTGAGACGCTCTACAACTACCTCAAGCAGGAAGCATGAGCGGCGTTCAGCGCGGGAAGAAGCGGCGGGCCGGGGTGGTCAGGCTGGGGAGCACGCGGGAAGGCAGCTGGTCGTCGCCGGCAAATGGCCCCAGCTCACGATAGGCGTCACCTTCGCGCACAAACAGGCTGATCGTGCGGGTTGCCGGGTCGAGAATCCAGTACTCGGGCACGCCGATCCGCGCATAGGCCGCCCGCTTGCCGCCCTCCTCATCGCGATCGTAAGCGGCGGTACTGGGTGAGGCAATTTCAACCACCAGGTCCGGCGGACCGATGAGACGACGGTCGGTGATGATGCCCTGGTTCGCCGCGAGTACGACCACGGCATCGGGGCGCAGTACATGCACGCCAGCGTCAATATCGGGGCTGGTGAAGACCCGCCCAAGCTCGGCATCCTCGACCACGGTCACCAGGCGCGCAGCGACGAGCGCAGCAATATTCTCATGCTCAGGCGTGGGCGCAGGTGCCATATACAGCACTCCCTCGATGACCTCGTAGCGAAAGCCGCCGGCGTCGGGCAGCGCAGTATAGGCCGCGTAGTCCCAACGGCCCTGGGGCGGGCCGGGCACGTGGCTTGCGCGCACTACGATCTCTGCGGTGTCTGGGATGGCGAGGGTCATCGCACTACCTCCGGGCATAGCCAACACGAGGGAATAACAGGCCAGCCGATCATCGCAATCAAAGTATAGCATTGTGGGGCGTATCCTGGCGGGTTGGAGCTTTTGTTCAAGGAACTGAGCCATCGGGTTATACTGAGCGTACCCGGAGCATACGCACGAGTTTGCCGATGAGCTATGAGCAAAAACTGATCACCGCAGTCCGCGGCATCCTCAAGAGCCGCGGTAAGACTGGAACCGGATCCCTGATCAAACAGCTCCAGCGCCAGAGCTTCTCGAACCTTGCTTCCCTCTGGAAGCTCCTGGCCGATATGGAGCAGCGCGGCGAGGCGCGGCGATCTGGACCGGCTGACCGCGCATTCTGGGAGCTGACAGACGTGGAACGACCACCATCGACCGCTCCGAAACCGCGGCGCCGCATACCTGCCTCGACCATCCGTCACTCGCCTCCGTCACCTCCGCCACCGGACGATTTCGAGCTCGAAGATCCGGCCACCTTCGCCCCAGAGCACCGCATCTCCCCAGACTCACCAGCCTCACCACCCCCCGATCACCTCCAGCACATCAGCCGGGTTGATCATCCGCGCCACCACACGCACGGCTTTTTCGTCCGCGTTACCCGGAACGGGCAATTGCGCCAGAAGTTCTTCTCAGACAAGAAGCTGGGCAGCCGGGCGCAGGCCCTCGCTGCCGCGCTTTCCTGGCGCGACCAGACCATCGCCGCCGTTGGAGGACAGCTGAAGCCGCCCATCGCTGGGGAGCCAGGCCGCTCCAACACCGGCGTCGCCGGCGTCTCGCTCATTGTGCGCGGCGAGCACATGGCCTACCAGGCCACCTGGCGTGATCCTAGCGGCCGACTCAGACGCACCACCGTGAGCATCGATCGGCACGGCCAGGACGCCGCGATGGCAGTAGCCCTGGCCAAGATCCGCGAGGGCCAGCGTCAGGCGTGAGCGGCGTTTTAGCGCATCAGGATGCGGAATTTGATTTGACAGGCGCTCTAAATTGTGCTACAATAGAAGTGGGCAAAAGCGGAAATCCCCCGTAGCGAATTGGAGCAAACACGGTGATCACCCTGAACGACATCACTCTCAAGACCCGCCAGGATCTCCAGGCCGTTCTCCACCACGACGAGCTGGAGTCCTACCGCTCCTACGAGTTCGACGGCCTGACAGCCATCCTGGTCGGTCTGTTCTGGGCCGGTAACATCGCGCCCGAGCGCGTGGAGCTGGGCAAGAAGGTGCTGGCCGAGGTCGGCGTGATTGCCCCCGCGTACAACAGCGCGCAGGCCGTCATCGACGCAATGAACGCCATGACCGCGGTCGAGGAGAACAGCGACGAGTTCTTCGCCCGCCAGGCTCACGCGACGGCTATCGCGCTCAACTCAGACGAGGTGATCAGCGTGATCACGATCGTGGACGGCCCGAGCGGCGCCGGCATCGGTTGGCTGATCACACTCGACGACCTGGACAGCCGCGCCTAGTCCTTGCCGCAGCGCCGCGCCCGGACACTCCGGGCGCGGCCTTTCGATTCCTGAAAGGCAAAACCGATGCCCACTGCTTGGATCGCCGCCATCGATGATCAGCTCACTCCCTTCGGCATCAAGGGTGCCGGCAAGGCCCCGGTCACCCAAGGCGAAGGCCTCGACCGCCACGTCTCCGCGCTGTGCCGCTATATGGCCGGCTGCCACAGCCCCGAGCCGCGCACCGCCACGATCAACCGCACCCAGGGCATCGAGGAGGTGCTGGCCAAGTTCGACCCGGATGCCCGGGCCGAGGTTGAAGAGTCGCTGTTCCCGAGCCTGACACACCTGGCCTATAACATCGCTATTCTGTGCGACTTCAGCGGCGGTGACGAGCTGGCGCTGAAGATCCTCGCCGACAACGGCTGGCTGCCCGACGAGGCAGTCTACGAGCAGGTCGACGATCTGCTCGCCACCCGCTACGACTCGCCATCGTCGGACCAGTCCGCCGCCCAAACGCTTCGCGCGATGGGTGCGGCGATCGCCGCCGGCGAGGATCCCTGGCTGGTGCTCCGCTGCATCAGCCGGCTCGGCCCGCAGAGCGACGACTTCGCCCTGCGCATCGCCCGCCGGGCCGGCCAGGCACTTGACGCCGCCACGGCTGAAGGCTTCGACCCGAATATCTACCGCTAGCCGGCCAGCAGGCCGCTCGCAGCCCCTCGCCCTCCTGGGCGAGGGGCTTTTTTGCGCGCACACCGTTATGCACACCATCGCTGTCATTCCCACCGTCGTCCGCCGCATGCGGCCCGGCGACATCCCGCCGTCCATCATCGTCACGCCCGGCACGCTGCCGCGCCAGGCCCAGGAGCTGTGCTACAGCGCCGAACTACGCGGCCCGCTGGAGGTGCGCTACCACCCCGATCAGGTTATCAACGGGCGCACGCTCTCGATCATCTGCCCGGCCTTCACCGCCGTCACGCCCGATGTGGCGGTGGCACAGATGGCCGCCTTGGAGGCGGCCGGCCGGCTGACCTACATCCACGCCAACCAACACCGCGCTCGGGCCAATAAGGCCGGGCAGCTTGTTGTGCCCATCATCGCCGTGCGCCGCGGCCGCTATGGTCGGCCAACCTACGCCTTCCGCGTATGCGTGGAGGGTGCGGGCTGGCTGGTTGCCTGCCCGGAGCGGATGCTGCCGTGCTCGGCGAAGGTTTATCTCGCTGTCCCGCCCGAAGTCATCGTTTCCATCCAGGAGTAGCTATGCCTCGCTATGTTCGTGAGCTGCCGCCAGCCGAGCAGCCGATCTACCGCCTGACCGCCGCTGGGCCCGCCGCGCTTTCCGACGCCGAGCTAATCGCCATCCTCACCAACCTGAGCGACCTGTCGGTCGCCCAGCGCCTCCTTGATCACTTCGGCACCCTGGCCAACATCGCCGGTGCCGACCCGCGCGAGATCCGGCACGTCGCCACCGGCATCGGGCGATCGCGGGCCGCCCAGCTTGGCGCCGCCTTCGAGCTCGCCCGTCGCCTGTTCGCCGCCAGCCAGGACACCCGCCCGCAGATCCGCAGCCCCGCCGACGCCAACACCCTGCTGCGCGCCGCGATCGGAGGAGAGCTCCAGGAGCACCTGGTTGTGCTCTGCCTGGACACGAAGAACCGCGTCATGAAACTGCACACGGTCTACATCGGCAGCGTCAACGCGGCTGCTATCCGGGTCGGCGAGATCTTCCGCGAGGCCATCCGGCTCAACGCGACCGCGATCATTATTGGGCATAACCACCCTTCCAACGACCCAAGCCCAAGCCCCGAGGATGTGCTTGTGACGAGGCAAATCGTGGATGCGGGGGTGCTGCTTGACATCCCCCTGCTCGATCATCTGGTCGTCTGTCAGTCCCGCTATGTCTCGATGAAAGAGCGGGGCCTGGGTTTCCCGAACTAGCAGGAGCTTCGCGATGCCCCGTATTCCGCATGTCTCCAAAGAGGATCTGGTCGCCGCGATGGATCGCTTCGATCGCGAGTTCCGCAGCCAGCCCCGCTGGCTGCGCTGGCCCACCCACGCCGACAAGTTCGCCCTGGCCTACAACGGTAAGCGCTACCCGGTCAAGTTTGTCATCGCGCTGGCCACAGGGGTCGGTGTGCATACCTTCAGCGGCGGCCAGGAGGCGAACGGCTACGTCACCCGGCGCGGCCTGACCGTCGTCGACCTGTAGGCCTTCCCACTCCCCCTATACGCCAGGCCCCGGCAGTCGCCGGGCCTTTTTGATTCACGAAAGGAACTCTTTCATGTCCGCCGACGACACGCCTACACCGATTCGCCCCAGCACTCGCCGGCTCCTTGATGCTCTGATACTCGACATCTGGCCACCCCACGCCGCCCTCGTCGACTTCGGCATTGCGGGCGACGATCAGTACCGCGCCCTGCAAATCGCGGTTCGCCAGGGGGAGACGCAAGCAACCCTGCGTGAGCTTGACGCCATGCTCGGCGACGGCGCGAAGATCACCGCGTGGGTGCGCCGGTTCGTCCCCGACGCGCCGCAGTTCACAACCGCCTGGGACAGCCTACCGAGGGAGGAGTGAGCGCGCCGGCGGCGGCGCCACGGCGGCGGGGGCGCAAGCCTCCGCCCGCCCCGGCCGCCAGCGACGCCTCTGTAGAGCTGATCCCCGTTGCGAGCATCGTCACCGGCCTGAACAACCGCACGGTATTCAAGCAGGACAAGCTCGAAGAGCTGGCCGACAGTATGCGGAAGCACGGCCTGGCCCAGCCGATCACCGTGCGGCCTTGGGGATCAGGATTTCAGCTCGTCGCCGGCGAGCGGCGCTGGCGAGCGGCCCAGATCCTTGGCTGGGAGACGATCCCGGCCCTCGTGCGCGATCTGGACGACCGGGCGGCCCGCTCGATCACCCTGATCGAGAACAGCCACCGCGAGGATGTGGATCCGATCGACGAGGCGCTGGGCTACAGGGCCTACATGGACGAGTTCGGGGCGGGCGCGGCCGAGGTCGCGGCCGCTGTGAACCTGCCCAGCGTGCGGATCTACAAGCGGCTGGAGCTGCTCAAGCTCCGCGACGACGTGCAGGAGCAGGTGCGCAAAAACCCGAGCATGCTCACCCTATTCGAGCTGATGACGATCCTCGACACCAACCGCCAGGGGCTCGCGCTACGGGTGCTCACCAGCCGCTCGCGGCCGCCAAGCCTGGCTGAGTTCCGCCGCGTGGTCAGCGACTTTAAGACCGACCAGGACAAAGAGGACGGCACCCAGGCCGCGCTCTTTAGCGCCGACGAGATCGCCGCGCTGTGGGTTGAGAAGTTTCAGGAGGCTGATCAGGCCGGCCGGCGCGCCCGGCGGGCGGTGCTGCCCATCGACACCCGTTTTCCACCACCCAGGGTCAAAGATCGCCGTCAGTGGCTCGCCAACCAGATGAAGGAGTGGGCCGACGAGCTGCTGGCCGGCGGCTTCGAGGAGGCATCTGCGGCCGTCTACACACTCACCGAGCAATGTATCCGCGACAACCGCCTGGAGGCGGACGAGAGCCAGTGGACCGAGTTCTTTACCTAGCGAGGAGCCTATGATTGTCACACTCCCCACCGCAGATCTGGCCGCGATGCTCCGGGCCGCGCGCCAGCGCATGGACATCCGGCAGCGCCATCTCGCCGAGGCCGCTGAGGCGCAGTGCCGACGCCAGGAGGAGCAGGCCATCAGCGACCTGCGCGCCTACTTCGGCCAGTGCTTTGGCGATCTGGCCGAGCAGCTGGGCATTATCTTCACCTTCGGTATCTTTCCCGGCTACACCGGCCCCGCCGGCGTCGTCCAGGTCGATACGCACTTGCGCCTCATCACACTCCAGGATGGACGCTGGTATCTCGGGGTTGAGGGCGACACCACGCAGAAGAAGGTGATCGACCACGGCCACAGCCCTGACGAGGTGGATCTGACGTACCGACGCGACACACTGATCATCGCTCTCGCGGAGCAACTTGGAGTAGAACAATAGGAGCCGCGCCATCTGCGCCATAATGTGGCGCGGATGGGCTACCACACAGGAGGAGCGACATGCCCGACCTCGACCACCTCAACCATCTCGCCGCCGAGGCCCAGGAGGCGCAGGACAGCCGTAACCGCCAGCGCAGGCTGGAGCAGGAGGCCCGCGAGGAGCAGAGCCGCCGCGAGAGCGTCGCCCGGCTACGCGAGCGGTTCTATGACCTGTTCGGCTCCCGGCTTGCCGCCCAGCTTGGCGCTGCCTTCGTATGGGACGAGCAGTATCGCCGCGCTATCGTCCAGATCTTTGTCGATGGCCAGGAGCGGGTGATGTACAGCGAGAATGCACGCTTTGACATCTACATTCGCGGAACGCTGTTCAGCGCTGGGAGCGGGTACTACGGCCACACGACGCCTGGCAAGCCGGGCGAGATCGGCTACGAGGATAAGCAGCGCGCCTTGGGCGAGGCGCTGGTGATCGCGCTGGCAAAGACCTTCCAGCCGCTGCCAGAAGATGCGGGGTAGAATACACATACCCCATTGAGCTGCGCTACGGAGTCTGCGAATGAAACCTAAAATACCTCCCCAGGAGCCCATCGGCCCGATGTTCCCAGCTGGTGACGACCTCCCGCTGTTCAGCGGCACCCCCGCGGTCGTGCGCCTGCCCGAACCGCCCCCACCCCCGCCGCCGCCAGCGCCTGAGCCGCCGGCGGGGCCGCTGCCGCTGCTGGTGGCGATCGCCGAGGCTAGTGCTGGTACATCTTTGCCGCCTGCGCGAAGGCGTCCCATGCCGGCTGCACAGCGATATTGGCGTTCAGGTCATAGCGCGCGCCGCCGCGGACTGCGGGGTCGTTCGTAAATGGGATCGTGACGAGGCCCCACTTTTGCGCCGCCGGCCCAGACGGCGGTGGGAAGTCCTCGTACTTGAACCAGAAGAAGGTCGCCACATCGGGCCGGCGGGCCAGCGCCTCGGCCGCCTCGACGAGGAAGGCGGCCTGACCCGCGCGATCCTGCCGAGCGTAGCCGGCGTTATAACCCACTTCGGTGATCCAGAACGGGCGGTCGGGGTCGTAGGCGTCGCGGGCGGCCGCCAGCTGGGCCAGCCGCGCGCCGATCACCTCGCCGTCGCCCCAGCGCTTCGCCGTCTTCGGCATCGTCAGCCGGATCTCAACCGGGTACGGGTGGTAACCGATGCCGTCGAGCGGCCAGGTATTGCGGTGCGCCGCGCGGTTGCGGTGCGCCGCGCGGTAGGACTGGAATGACTCCGCAAGGTAGATGCCACGCAAATAGTCGGCGTCGCTGACCCAGCCCGGCGCGTTCGGCGTGCCACTCCCAGCGGGGTGCAGCCCCCCCAGGATGACCTTGGGCCGGGCTGGCCAGCCCTGGCTTGACTCGGCCAGCAGACGGTAGAACTTGGTGTGCAGCCGAGCCGATACGATCGCCGGGAGGGCGTGGCCGCTTGGCGGTAGCCGGTTCTGCTCGTTGAGAATCTCGTAGGCCGCAACCTGGTGCTGCCAGCGGTTCGCCGCGAACAGCGCCCGCTGGAGCCAGCGACGCATCATCGGTGAGACGCCCCCGCCGAACTCCGGGTCATCGACGAACGGCCCCTCGGCCAGGGCGAGCGGGTCGTGCCCGGAGATCAGCCCGAAGCCGAGCAGCAGTAACACCTTGATGTTGTAGGCGGCGGCCATCTTCAGGAAGTCGTCGTAGCTCGCGATATCTGACGTCGGATCGTCGCCGGTGTGAAGTTCAACGCGCACCCAGCGCGCGCCGAGCTGGCTGAGATGCATCAGCATGCGCTCCTGCGCGACCCGGTTCGGCTCGCCTGGCTGGCCAGGGAAGCTGCCGAAGTCATAGTACGGATCGCGTCCGACAATCCCGAGTTCCATCGTCTCCCCTTTCCGCTGGTATCCCTGCAGAAAACCATACCACACGCATGCGCGCCGCCCAAATGGGCGGCGCTTTGTCATACCTGGAGGTTGCTGTGACCACCACACCCGAGAAGCCGGTTCGCGCCACCCGGGGGCGCAGCCCTGGGCAGCCCGCGTCTATGCCCCCGCCCGAGCCGCCTCAGCCGATGCGAGGTAAGCCGAAGGTGCCGCGAGGCAAGAGCCGCAAGAATCGCGGCCTGGAGCCCGACGAGGTTGCCGGCGCCGTCAGCGCGACTAGCGCCCGCGACCAGACCCAGGCCGACGCCCCACCCCGCGACGACACCGACGCTGAGGCCGAGCGCAAGGCGCTGGAGCGCCAGCGCGTCGCCTACCCCTGGCACACGCCCAGCCACATCAACCACGACCCCGACGAGCGGCTGCTGGCGCCGATCCGCACGCCGCTGGAGGCGATCGGCAACCGCCTCGGCGTGCGACCATACCAGTTCTTCTGGGACTGGCTGATCATTGTCGATCTGAGCCTGAAGCACCTGCCGGGCCACGTCGCCAACGCCCGCAAGACGGGCCAGAGCGTGCCGTTCCCGCCGGGGACGCCCCAGGAGGAGATCGACGAGTGGAACGCCGTGTGGCCGCGCTACGGCAGTAACGACAACCAGCAGTTCGTCTACGACAAGTTCCGCGAGGCCTTCCACGCCCTGCTCGACGCGGCCGCCGACGGGATATTCGACTATGTCGGCCACCTGTATATGAATATGCAGCTTGGCGACTCCAAATACAAGGCGCAGTACTTTACCCCGATGTCGGTGGCATCATTGATGGCGCAGATGACTCAGCCGGCGGCGAATGTGTATGAGCACATTTACCAGGCGCTGACTCACCCTGACAACGCCGCTGGCCAGGCGCTGCTGTTTGCATCGATGGTCTTCAGCCTCCAGCCGCGTGAGGGCAATGAGGCCGAGGACGCCCCGGTCGTTGAAGCGATCGCCGGCGGCGCCGAGGAGTTCTTCTTCCAGAAGCTCCTGCCGGCCGCGCTACCCTACTACGAGGTCGTCGAGGTCAACGACTGCGCCGTCGGCTCCGGAGTGATGCTCCTGGCCGCCGCCGGCTGCGTGCCGGTATGGATGAACGACCTCGGCCTGATCCGCTACAGCGGCATGGACGTGGACGCGTTCTGCGTCCGGATGGCTAGCATCAATCTGCGCCTGTTCGGCCTGAACGGCTACGCGATGGAGTGCTGGATCGCCGCCCAGGACGAGGACACCCTCGCTGCAATCAACAACCCAGTGAAGCTCGCCGAGCTGGAGCAGATCCGCACGCAGCTCAAGGCCGCGCGCGAGGCCGCGCGCCTAGTCGCCGAGGAAGCGGAGAAAGCGCGGATCGAGGAAGTCCGCGCTGCGCGCCAGGCAGGCAGCGACGACGTGAAAGTTGAGTTTGAGGAGAGCACCACCGGCAAAAAGAAAGTGGTTAAGGCGGGTGGCACTGCGCAGCTGGAGTTGTTTTAGGAAATCCTCGCAGATCCGTAAAGCAAACGATGTCGTGTGCGTGTAGGATCCCTTCGAAGAGCAGTGGTAAAAAAATATAGATCACCCTAAAACATAATAAAGCATGTGATATTATGTGTGCTGCCCATGCGCTAGCCGCAACGCGTTACGACTTGCGCCGCCCGCTCGTGTTGACGCGTCCGGGTAGCCACCCCGTCAGACGATGCCAGAGTGCGGGCAACCACATCTTACCTGTCGCGGGGGGCTGATTTGCGTCGGGGTAGACAACCTGCTGCCCAGCAGCTTCAGCTTCTTGTCGCTTAGTCGCGAACCATTGGCCCAGTTCGTCGAGTGGGACTGGCAAGACGGACGGCGGGACAAAGAAGCCATGACTCGAAAGCACATCAAATAGAGCAGGGCTGGCAACCCCGCGCCGAATCTCGCCTTGCACTCGCCCACGCGCATCCAACCCAGTCTGATGGTATGACCAGATCGGGCGGAGCTCGAAGTCGTTGCTGCCAGCTGGTATGACTTCGGCGATGGCGGTTACCTTGCGCTGCCCATCGCGTAGCCGGGTCTGTTGCACCACTAGATCGATGCTCTGACGTACCAGCGTGCGCAGGTAGCTTTCGGGAAGATCGGGGTGGCTCAGCTTGATCAGCATGAGTAGCCGCTCTACTGCATGCTCCGGCCCGTTGGCCGCAATGCTCATCATGGTGCCCGGCTGGCCCTGGTCGATCATTCGAAGTACGTCATAGCACTCTGGGCCGTTCAGCTCGGCAATGATCACCCGCTCGGCGCGCATACTTCTACTCATTTGCACCAGCTCGCGCACAGTCATCGGGGATCGACCCTCAACCTGGGTTGGCTGGCTCTCCAGAAGTACCAGGTTTTCCTGGCTGAGCTGAAGCATCGGCTGATCCTGGATCACCACGATTCGCTCGTCCTCAGGGATAAAGTTGCATAAGACGCCTAGCAACGTCATTTTCCCGCTTCCGACACCCCCGGATATGAGTATATTGCAGCGGGACACAATACAGGCACGCAATAGCTCGGCCATCTCCGGGGTGATAGCGCCAAAGCGAATGAGGTCATCGATCTTCAAGCGGTTCAGGCTCATCCGGCGGATCGTTGCCGAAGGGCCATTCATCGCTACCGGAGGAATAACCGCGTGGATGAGGAACCCGTTAGGGAGATGCCCATCGATTGCTGGGGTAAGCGGGCTAAGCTGTCGATCACAGGCCGCCGCGATCCGGGTGATAATCCGCAGCGCGTGCTGATCATCCTCAAACACTACATCAGTGCGTCGCAGGCGACCGCGTTGTTCGACAAAAATATCATGCGCCCCATTGACCATGATCTCAGAAATGGTCGAGTCGGCGAAGAGTACCTCTAATGGCCCAAAACCGACCAGGTCGTCACCGAGCAGGGTAGCAATCGGTTGCTGTTCAGCGGAGGATATCTCAGGGTGGACGGAGGCAAGCAAGGTCAGGGTGCTCGTGCTGATTAGTGCTCGCACATGCTGCTCAACCTGGCGATCAGTCTGCCAGCGGCCATCATCCATCGCCGTCTGGACGGTCGGGTCGGCTTGCACTTGGGCGCGCAGCTGGCGTACCAGGCGGAGGAGGGAATCGACCGGGGCTACGGCGAGAATCTGCGAGTCGCTCATACACGCTCCTCTTCCGGGCTGATGGTGAAGCAAAGGCGGAACCCAATGGATGTTTGGCGCTCATTGACTGGACGCCAGATCCCGCTGAAGTCCAGGCTGGCGAAGAGGGCGCTGTAGCACCAGGCCCCACCGGCCAGCCGACGGAGACTTGTATCGCCAGGTGCCGCGTCGGCTAGCCACTCCCACACATTCCCGGCCAGATCGGCGACCCCGGAAGGGCTGTCGCCTTCCGGCGTGTGAGCATCAACTGGCGTGGTACCCGGCGTGCCAGATTCGCGCGTGGTACAGCGGGTAGCATCGAAATCATCGCCCCATGGGTAGCGTCGGTCGCTGCCGCCGGCTCGCGCCCACTCGGCCCAGCTGGGCAGATGTCGGCCAGCCCAGCGCGCATATGCCTGCGCATCCTCCCAGCTGACCCCAACGACCGGGTGACGTGCATAGCCGCGTGGCGCGATCGGGCCGCCCCAGTCGTCTGGCGGTGTCTGCTCAGGACAAGCAACCAGAAAGCGCGTATAGTCGGCGTAGGTCACCGGGTAGCGGTCGATGTAGAGGCGGGGCATACCGTCAGTATCAGGGAGTTGTACCTCATCGCGCAGCCCATCACGCAAGGTCGCCAGAGCTGCCGGGGTGGCAATCTGCTCAAGGGCACGGATTGCGCTGGTGCGGATCATCGGCAGCGGATCAGTGAGTGCTGCCTGAAGATTAGGCAGTGCTTCATCGCCAAGCACAGCCAACACACCCAGCGCCCGGGCGCGCGGTGCGACATCCGCCCCGTCCACAAGTGGGCGCATGATCGGCCAGAAATCCACGCCGCGCCGCTGCGCCAGCCGCGCCCAGAACATAACGGTGCCGCCGCTGGCCAGGCTGGATCGCAGCAGCAGTTCGGCCTCGATCGGGCGGATGTCGGTCAGTAGGTGGCGTGCCTGATAGATCAGGGCGCTGTCGCGAGATTCTAGCAGCCAGCCGTGCGCCTGCCAACGACTCACGCCCTGGCGCAGGGTATCGCGTGCCAGACGTATGGCAGCGTCCTCCTGGGCCATCCAGCTGCGAATCTCACCCAGCATATAGTCGTGCGCGAGCTCATAGTGACCAATGCCATTTTGTTCATCGCGCCGGAGCAAACGTGCAGCGACCAATGTCTCCAGCACCGCCGCGATCTCAGGTGGTGGAGCTTGCTCTCCCAGGATCTCCTCAAGCTCGTGGATCGCGCAGGTCTGGCGTGTTCCCTCAGGAGAGACTAGCGCTGTCAGAAGCGTGCGAGCCAAGGGGCGGCGGGTGCCAAGCCGATCGATCGCGGCATGGAGGTAGTCGCGCAGCACGCCCACAGCCCCGCCCAGCGTGTGGTAATGCGCCAGGCCGATCTCTACCTCCTGGGGCGCGATGCGCTCAAACAGCCGGGTACACACAATCTGGAGCTGGGGCGGCTCAACCCCCGCGTGGTCGAGGTCGACAAGCAACTGGTCAAGCAGTGCTGGCGCGTAGCGGCGAGGCGGGTCGAGCTGATCGAGCGGCCGCGTGATCGCGGCGACCGCCTCGCTACGGGTGAGCGGGTCAAGCCGATAGACATTGTGGTAGATCCCTGGCAGCCGGGTCTGGAAGTAGGTCAGATCGGCGAAATAGTCGCTGCGGATGCTGAGCAGCACATGCAATGGCAGGTTCGGATCCTCGATGCAGGCCGCCAACGCGTCGGCTAGCGCGCGACGCCCCGCCACCTCAGGGGTAGCGACAAAAAACTCCTCAAACTGATCAATGATCAGCACCAGGCGCTGATAGGTGCGCCGCGTGGCTGCCCAGACAAGTCCAAGCAGCTCCGCCAGATCCACCACATCGAGCATTCCCGGGGCAGGCCCACCAGATGGGGGCAACAGCACTTGCTTGATCGCGGTGATGGGATTGTCGTTGGCCCGGGCGAATACGGGCAGCACATGACTCGCGACCAGCTGTGGCACCAGGCCAGCCTGTAGCAACGAGCTCTTGCCTGTACCGCTGGGGGCTTGTAGCACGGTCAGACGGCCGGTGCGGAGCTGTTGCATCAACCCCTGGATCGCGCGCTCACGGCCGAAGAAGCGGGCGCTGTCTTCCAGGGTGAACGAGTAGAGAAATTTGTAGGGCTGGCGCGGCTCGTGGTCGCCGCTACGCAGCGCGTCCTGGAGGGCCAGTTCGTGCGCTTGAACCGCCAATGCCACGCGGTCGCGAAATGCCTCAATAGCATCGCGGGTAAACTGCTGGCTCAGTTGGCGCTGCGCGCGTTCATCACGCCAGAGGCGCCCATCGCGCACGCGCGTCCAGAGGATCGGCATCCACCAAGGGTGCGACGGCCCCAGAGCCGACCGCGCGACCGCGATAGCACGATCAATCACGCCATCGCGGCGCAGCTCCCGGAAGAAGCTCGGCAGGAGCAGCTGCACTGTGGCGATCGGCACATTGCCCTGCATCGCCAGCACGGCGGCGACTCCGCCACGGGCAAGCTGGGGGCCGATCGCCTGCCAGACCGCAGCATCGGTGCCGGCGCTCTGGCAGGCCACAATGACAATGAGCAGCGGCGGCCGTGCGAGCTGCGCGATCATCTGGACAAAGGCTGCGCCGGAGACCGGTGTATAGCGGGCACCTGGCTGCTCAAGCCAGAGAAACGGCTCGCCTCGCACCATCGCCCCGTGGCAGATGACGGTTAGTACCGTGCCCCCATGGCGCAGTTCATTGGTGATCGCCGCCAGGGTTGCAGCAGGTCGGCCTGCCTGCCCATCGAGCGTGATCACCGTCAGATCGCCGAGCGCCGACCGGATCCGCGCTGCCTCCTGGGCGGTATCGATTGGAGGCATCGCCGCACCTTCAGGGCTTGCCGCAGCGATGATGATGCGTAGCTCAGGGCGCTCTGGAGCCTGAACATCTCGAAGGTCGGCGGTTCCCAGATAACGGCTGAACAGGGTCAGTTCATCACAGGCAAGTGGTCGATGGCGGATTGGATCGTGTAGCAGCTCCCAGCGGATTACGTGCAGTGCATCGTCATCGTCCAGGACCAGGCGCACCCGGAAAGGCTCACCGCTCGATGCTTGCTGAAAACCGAGCGCCTGGCGCCAGGCCTCGCGGAGCGGAGCGGGAAATACCATCGCACTGAGCGCTGCCCCATAGGCGTCAGGAACACTGATTAAGGCGAGTAGCGCTTCTTGATTGAGGGCGAGGGGCACACGGCGCGCGAGATCTGCGCGATGATTGGTGAGATCTGCACGCAGATCGGCAACGTAGCCGCCCGTATCATCACCTTGGATGGTGAACTCCAAGTCGAATGTTGGCATACCTACACCGTAACTCTGTGCAAGAGCAGGAACACTATTGTACCGCAGGCCGTGTTGGGATGCACCCATGATCACCGGGTATATTCCCGAATCTATCGTCCGATACGACGGCTCATTATGTGTGATATAAGAGGCGTTTTACCGCATTGGGACGCGGAATAAATGTTGACAGGCGCTCTAAATTGTGCTACAATATGAGTGAGCAAAAAGCGAAAATCCCGCGTACCACAAAGGGATATCTCAATGCACACCGTCGCCATCTTCCAGCACGCCAACGTCGCCGCCCAGATGATCACCGGCCGCGCGCCCCGCTTCGAGATCGTCGTTGACGGCCAGGTCGCCAAGAGCGTGCCGGCCACCCGCCGCTGGCAGAGCGAGCAGGCGGCCGTGCTGGACGAGGCCGCCGAGCTGGCCGGCGTGGTCCTGGCCGCCGACAAGGTCGTCGTCCGCGACGCCCGGATGGCGACCAAGCTCCACAAGGTCTCGTCGAGCTTCATCGCGCTCATCGGCTACCGCGCGGCCCGCCGCGAGCTGACAGTGGTGTTCAAGAGCGGCCATGCCTTCATCTACACGGATGTGAGCCTGGCCGAGTTCAACAAGCTGCGGACGGCCCGCTCGGTCGGCAAGGCCTACAATGCCATCGTCCGCAAGGTGAAGGCCGGCTTCGAGATCGCCAAAGCCGCCTAGCCTGTCCCATAGCCCCGCGAAGCCCGGCCCTTGTGGCCGGGCTTTGCCGTTGTTGGAGGTCGATACCGTGAGCCCATTCACCTACTTCGCTGAGACGCTCACCGAGGACGAGGCCAAGAAGCTGCGCAAGCGGCTGGCGCTTCAGTACCACCCGGATGTCGCTGACGATGGCGGCGCGACGATGCGCAACATCAACACCGAGTTCGAGCGGTGGCTGGAGTGGAAGCTGAACCCGCCCATCCTCGTGCCGGCCCCGACCTCCAACTGGGCCAGCCCCGAGGACTGGTGGAGCGCGATTGCCAACGCCAGCCACCAGAAGGCGGCGACCCAGCCCCCGCCCCGACCGACGCCTAGCCCGCCCCCGCAGGCCGCCACGCCGCCCTCGCAGGCCGCCACGCCGCCCCCGCCGCTGCGCCGCTCGCGGTCGGCCGGGCCGAGCCGCTCGGCGACCCAGCGCGAAATGGACGACTACTTCGCGGCCCAGAACACCTACCCTGACTCGCACGGCCATCGGGTGTTCGGCATCGTGACCATTCTCTACACCGCATACCTCACCGGCCTGACGATCGAGGCCCTTGAGATCCGCGGCTCCAACCCGCGCCACCAGATCCGCGAGAGCGGCACGGTAGTCTACGAACGCCCCGCCACCCGCGCCTGGCAGGCCGAGCGGCGGGATCTGATCGCCCGCGCAACCGCCCGCAACTACTAGCAGAGGAGCTCCGCCATGACGACCGAGTTCACGTCTATCGTCCCCCGCCCCGGCGACATCGTGCCCGGCTCAGTGGCCGCCATGGCCCGCCAGAACGGCGGGAAGGTCGCCCCGCCCGAGATCATCGTCCTGTTCGACCACAGCTACTCGATGGACGCCAAAGACGCCCGGCTCCTCGACGGCCGCACCGCGATGCGCTACGAGGCTGGCTGTGAGCAGCTGGCCCTGCTGCAGCGCCGCCTGCCCGGCAAGATCGCGGTGCTTGCGTTCAGCTCCGACGTGACGGTCTGCCCCAACGGGGTGCCGCCGGCGCCGACCGGCACGACGAACCTCTACGACGCGCTCCAGAAGGCCAAGCAGGCCGACTCGGGCGCGGTGCGCTTCGTCCTGATCAGCGACGGGCTGCCTGACAACGCCAACAACGCGCTGGAGCTGGCCCGCTCGTTCAGCGGCCAGATCGACGCGGTGCTCATCGGGAACCACTACGAGGCCGAGGCCCAGATGGCCGAGGACTTCATGACCGCCCTGGCCGCCGCCACCGGCGGCACGTTCATGCGTGATGCCTCCGGGATGCGCGCCCTGGCCGACAATGTGATCAAGCTGCTCGGCGTGTCCGACGGCACGATCACCACCGTCTGATCACCCGTCCGCCCTCGCGCCGGCCGCAGTTGCGGCCGGCGCTTTTTGTTGCCGAGAGGAACCTATGCCCACCTTGACGCTCACCGTCTGCGGCGCGCCGGTCAGCTTCGCCGGTGTAACCACGTACGATACCATTGACCGCTTCGCCGAGTGGATGCTGCTGATCAACCCCCAGAATTGGCGCGTAGACGCCGCCGGCGAGGACGGCCAGCTCGCGCTACGCGCCATCCGCGACCGGGCGGTCGGCGACCCTGACGACCGCTGGCGCTGGACCGTGCAGATCATCACCGCTTCCGGCCAGCCGATCAACATGCCGGCTCAACCGTGCGCGGCTGACGCGCTGCGCCAGTTCTGCGGCTACCTCCCCCGCGACGGCGCGCTCTGGCGGCCCGCCGAGCCGCCCAGGGCCGTCGTGACGCTGATCTTCCCCGACCCCGAGCGCATCGTGGACGAGCCCCGGCCCGAGGAGGTGGCCGACGGCGTGCGCTGGCTGTGGGGCATGCTCACCGACGCCTCCAAGCGCGAGGCCGAGCTGAGCGCCACCCGCCAGGCGCTGGCCACTGCCCTCCATCATCTCAACCGCAACGAGTATCTCGACGCCCGCGAGGCGCTGGCCGCGCTCAGCCTGGAGCCGGGCCACTTCGACTACGCGGTGTTCCCGCCCGAGGTGCGCGCGGCCCTGGAGGCGGTGGCCGCCAGCGTGGTGAGCGACCAGGAGCCTACGCTGCGCGCCCACGTTCACAATCTGCTTGACCTGATTGGCCTCGGGTGGTCTGAGGCCGCCCTACGCGACGCTGCCCAGCCAGCATGAAAGGAATCCTATGCGACCGACCACCGTACAGTTGTTCTACAAGAAGTCCATTCGGCTCGCCCCATACAACCAGGCCGAGGTCGGGCTGATCCTCACCCTGGAGGCCGACCCTGACGCACCTATCGCCCCGGCCGCAATCGGGGACGCGCTGCAGCCGACCTGGGCGCAGGTGCAGGCGTTCGTCCACGGCCAGGAGGATGCGGCAATCAACCGCTTCCTGGAGCTGAACCCCCAGGAGCAGCTCCCACGCCGGAACGGCAGGGCCGTTTTCACCCCGGTCGCGGCCGAGGTGATTGGCGAGGCTGACGAGCCCCTCGCGCTCAACGAGGGCTTCCCGGCCCGCCAGGAGCCCGCTGGGGACGCTGCGCCCGCCGCGAAGTCCCTCGCGCCCGACGAGGGCTTCCCGGCCCGCCAGGAGACGCCGGCGGCAGGCAGCAAGACACCGCCTCGCACGGTCGAGGAGGCCGAGCGGCGCTATTTCGCCCGCTACGCCACGCCGCTTGGCGGCACCGACATGGATGCCATTCGCGCCTTCTTCAGTGACTCCGAGCTGTCCCCGCCTGCTTCGGTCGACGAGTGGCTAGCCCTGGCCACGCGCACACGCGCCGAGGTCAAGGCCCGCAAGGACGCCGCCGAGCACGAGCAGAAGGTCGCCGCCGCCAAGTCCACCCTGGCCGATGCCGAGGCCGCTGCGGTGCCACTGGCCCGGCCCGCCCGCTCGCGCCGCAGCCCGGCGCCGCCCGCCGGCGACTGAGTCCGAACCCTGAGCGCCCGGCGCGACTGTCGTGCCGGGCCACATGTGCGAGGAACCCTCATGACCACGACACCCACGCCCGCCCCGGCCGCTGACGAGCCGGCGCTGATCGTCGAGAACGCGTCCACCTGGATCGTGCGGATCGACGGCCAGGAGTTCAGCGTGGCCGCAGACACGCCCGAGGTCCAGATCCGCCAGACTCTTTCTCTGCAGTACCCCGGCGCCCGCGACGCGCAGATCACCTACGACAACGTCGATATCGCCGGCCAGCGCCACAAAGTGCTGGTGTTTACCAAGCGCGCTGGCACCAAGGGCCTCAGCGCCGGCGAGGATCTGGCGCTGCTGATCATCACCGTGCCGCCGGTGCCGGTCGCCGCAGTGCGCGGCGCCGGCTCGCTACTGCGCGACCTGCGCGGCACGCTGACCTTCGAGCAGCTCCTGCTCGCGCCGGTGGACCGCGAGGGACTCCTGGTTTTCAGTACGCACGAGGTTGATCTATGCATGCGTCTCTGCGACGTGCCGGCCGGACCCGTCGTCGTGACGATCGACGGCTGCACCGGCTCGGACGCGTTCTAAACCAGACCATCCTGATCGAGAGCGAGGAAGCGGAGGCCGCGATCTCCACCGCGAGGCGTGCCGCCGAGCTGCTCCAGCTCTACTACCGCGACATCTACACCGAGTATATCGAGGGCCTGGCGGTGACGCCGACGACCCTGCGCGCCACTGCCGGGCTCTTTCTCAGCCTCGCCGACCGTGATCTGCTCGATTTGCAGCCCTGGTGGGCCTGGGGCATGGGGCTCGGGGTGGAAGACCCGCTCGTCGCGTTCACGCGGCGCTGCGCCCAGCCGGCCACGCCGTCGGCGCTGCTCGACATCTTCGAGAGCCGCGCGAACATCTGGGAGCCGGCGCCGATGTGCTACGGCCTCGACCTGGAGCAGCTCTACGAGCATGGGCCGGACGACGAGAACGTGCTGGTGGGGTTGCTCTGGAGGCTCTGGCATAAGAACCCCATTTTCATCACCTACTTCGGCCATATCACGCCGGATCGGCACACCGAGCTGATCGCCAACGCGGAGATCTGCGCCCGCATCAGCGCGCTGGAGCCGCTGCCGATGCTCGACATCCCCGAGGTGCGCGAGGCGTTCTGGCAGCACTTCGCCTTCGACATCGGCGGCGACGACGGCGTGGAGGCGCTGGCGGCCGATGTGCTGACCTACCCGCTCGGGCTGTGCGACAACATCTACGCCGCCTACAGCGTGGAGGATGTCAACGAGAACTGGAGCGGGAACTTCGGGATCGACTGGACGGACACCGACCATGTGCTCGCCGTCGGCGCGCAGCAGCGCGAGGGCCGGGCGATCGCGGTGGGCTTCTGGGAGCTGTCGCGGGCGTTTGTGGCCCACCCGCCGCTGATCACGCAGCTCGGCGAGGCGATGCACGCGCTGGCGGCCGAGGCGATCGCCAACCACACCCCGGCCGACCTGGCCGAGTTCCGCCGCGAGCTGGCGGCGCTCAGAGACCGCATGGAGAACGACGATGCAGCCGAAGAAGAAGCCGCAGCTGCGGATCACCAAGCCGCCGCGATGGAAGCGGCGTGAGAGCCTGATCGCCGACGTAGAGCCGATGCTCACCCTGCGCTTCTATCGCGGCGGCGCCGTGGTCGCAGCCCGGCGCATCGGCCGGCGGTGGTCGGAGTACTTTGTCGATGCCGGTGCGGTGCGCCAGGTGCTGGCCGGCACCCCGACCAGCACTGGCCTGCTCGACCCGCACACGCTGGCCATCGGCATGCGCGGCGGCCTGGCCTTCACGGTCGCGCTCATACCGCCGCGTAAAGTTAAGGTTGCCACCAAGGGCAGCGAGGCCCGGGATTGGGCGTTTACCACGCCGCCGATCGTGTGGGCCGGCTGGGGCGAGCGGTACCGCATCTACGCGCTCCACAGCCGCGACCTCGCCCGCGGCTGGCCCAGGAGCGGTGATGCGATGCTCTACCACGCGCCATTCGCCAATACGTATCAGAGCGGAAGCATCTGCTGGGGGTCGGGGCGCAGGCCCGGGCCGGCCGAGGTCGGGACGATGGAGGCGGGCTTTCGCATCTATGCCGAGGACAGCTTCTTTATCGAGCGCGCGACAAGCACGCCGAGCCGCCAGTTCGGCGGCGACCTGATCAAACTGTACGCATCCTTGACGGGCCGGCGCGCCTACCCCTGCGACGATCTGGTGCCGCAGGGCAAGCGACTATCCGCCGTGATACGCGGGGAGGTTTTCGGTGATTCTGAATGACCTGCTGCGTCAGATGACGCACTACCACACCGCTGGGCCTGATGATCTCGTACCCGAGCGCGTGGGAATCTCCTACATCTGGGCCGGCAACGGCGTGTTCAAATATGGCCGCAACGTTGACACCGAGGTGATCGTGCTGCACGAAGCCGGCTCCACCCCGGGCCTGCCTGAGCTCCACCCCGCCGTCGCCTGGGAGCATTGGCCGGGCCGCCTGCCCGCCGCGCTGCTCGATCAGGTGCTGGCCGAGGCCAGGGCCGCGCTGGCCCCCCAGGGCGGCGATGGCCCCGCTGGCGAGTTGCTGATTCCCATCGAGGCCCAGTGGCTCGTTGTGCTCGATGATGAGGCCCAGCCGCACCTCTACCAGCCGAAGCAGATGGCCAACCCCAGCCAGGTGCGCTACGAGCTCGACCGGCGCTACCTGGTGGACCTCCACAGCCACCACCGCATGGCACCGTTTTTTAGCGCGACCGACGACCGAGACGATACCTGGCTCTCGGCGAGCGTGGTGGTCGGCAACATCTTCGCGCAGCCGACCATCCTCTGCCGTCTCAACGTGTACGGGACGCGCCAGATGGTGCCGGCGACCTTGCTGTTCGACGGCCTCGGGCCGTTCACCGACGAGCTGGACATTCCAGAGACTGACACCGACGCCTCGACCCGCGCCGAGAGCGATCCGTGGATCGGCGTGCTTGACGCATTGGGCGGGCTGGCCGACTCGCTCGTGGCGGCCGGCATCGACCCGATCATTCGGCGCGGCGATGCGCGGCGCATGCTCGCCACGGCCTATCAGGTGCTGCGCGAGGAGATGAGACACAATGCGACAGCTACAGATTGAGCCAGCGCTGCCACTGCGCATCGCCGAGCGGCCGTTCCGGGTCGTCGTCGTCGGCTGTGGCGGCACGGGCAGCCACCTGGTCGAGAGCCTGGCCAGACTCTGCTACCACCTCAAACATGTCAATGGCCCGGCCGTGGACGTGCTGCTCATCGATGGCGATGTCTTCGAGCCGAAGAACGTCGGTCGCCAGCTGGCCCGTCTGCGCGACGTGGGCCTGAACAAGGCCCAGGCCCTGGCGGCCCGGGTCAACGCCGACTACGGCCTGCAGGTCGAGGCGATCCCGGAGATGCTCGACGCGAAGCTGCGGTCCAGCATCATCGCTGGCAGCGACGGCCTCGGGCCAGGGGCGAAAGAGGTCAACCTGATCATCGTCGGCTGCGTGGACAGCGTCCCGCCCCGGGCTCTGCTGCACGACGGCATGCCATCTGCGCAGTACGACCTGCGCTGGCTCTGGCTGGACGTGGGCAACCACGAGCACACCGGCCAGGTGCTGCTCGGCTCGGCCTACGCATGGGCCAACCTGCACGGCTGCCTCGCGTTAGACGGCCTGTGCGCGGCGCTGCCCTCGCCGGGGCTTCAGCAGCCCGACCTGGTCGTCCCACCGCCGGCGCCGAAGGGGCGCAAGAAGAAGAAGGCCGCGCCGGTGCCGAACTGCGCGGATGACGTCGCAAGCAACCGTCAGGCGTTCGGCATCAACGCGACCCTGGCGGCGATCGCCGCCGAGTATCTCACCCAGCTGATCACCCACCGGGCGATTACCCGGATGCGAACTGACCTGGACCTGCTCAGCATGACCGCCACCAGCGTCCCCATCACCGCCTCGGCCCTGGCCGAGGCCTCTGGCCTCACCCGCGAGGAGCTGCGCGGCATCGCCGCGCCGAGACCGCAAAAGACATGGAAGCGAGCCGCACGATGACTGACACAATGACCGATCTGTTTGGCGAGGAAGTGACGCCGCCACCGGCGTTTCAGCCCGCACCCCCGGCGGGCAAATCGAAGCTGGTGTTCGGCCAGCCTGCGGCCTCGACCAGGCCCGCCGCGCCACCGGTGGCGGCGGCCAGGCCGATCCCCAAGCGCGACACGTTGCCCCCGCTGTTGGCACCGCCGGCGATGGTGCGACCGGCGCACGAGCACCGCCTGGACGAGGCCCAGGCCGGCGTGCTGCTGTTCGCCACGCTCCAGCGGGCGTGTGAGCGCGTGCTGTTTGATCTCAGGCAGGCGCATCCCGACTACACACCCCGCATACCCGCCAGCGATGAGCTGAGGATCGCCGCCGAGCTGTTGATGGGCGACCCGGCGGTGGATCTGCGACTCGGCCTGCTGGCTGGCTCGTTCCGCGCCCCGCCGGCGGCCGAGTCCGCCCAAATGGCCGCCCCGGCCGCCAGCGAGGCGCAGGATTCCGCTGAGCCCGCTGAGCGGGATCCTGGAGAGGGCGACGAGGCCGAGGAAGTGGTGGACGCGGCGCAGGAAGGCGCTGAGGAGCCCGAGGAGGCCGACGAGGAGCCAGCGCCGGCGCGTCCGCAGCGGCGGCGGGTTGCACCGCTGCCGACCGACGGCGACCTGCCGGAGCGGATCACGCGCCTGTTGGCCGCGCTGACCGCGCAGGATTGGAACACGGCCGAGCCGCTGGTCAACCACCTGCCGGATACGATCCGGCCGCACTGGCGACACATACTCGACCGCACGCGCCACGTGTGGACGCTCATCGGTCTCGGTGGGCTAACGAACCTCAGCGCCGCCGGCCAGGCCGTGAGCGAGATCGACAGCGAGGTGGTGCGCGACGCGATCCGCGACCACCTGGCCACACTGGCCCGGGCCGAGCCGGTCACGCCTCCCCCGAGCCCATCAGCATCCCCACCAGCGCCCGAAAAGCCGCAGCGGCGATCTCGCCGCGCCATGAGTCAGGGCGAGTAACGTGCGCAAATAGCCTCAGGCGAGGCTGAGTTTCGCGATGATTGTCTGCTCACAGGATGGGGTGTGGATCTGGCTAGAGGCGAGATCTATCCGTCACCTGTTCTCAGATTCCGCCCTGAGCGCGGCCAGGAGTTGCGCCGGGGTCATCACCGGCACAACCCCGCTGAGCCGGGTTAGGTGCTCATTGTCCAGGCTGATCAGCGTGGTCTTCGCCGCCAGCGCCACAACTGCGTAGACTGCATCAGCGCCGCGAAGTCGATGCTGCGCAGCCAGGATCCGCGCCTGGTTTGCCAATGTTGCATCAAGGGGTATCAACGCAACATTTGGCAGGGCGGCAACCTGCGCAGCGAAGGTCTCACCCAAGGTTGCGTTGGCCCGAGTTCGGCTAATCGCGCCCGCGATCTCTGGCAGCACCAGGGTTGGCAGCACCAGATGACGCCCCTGCTGCCCGAGGAGCGCGAGACATTCCCGGCTGATCTCGTGGCCGGCTTCGTGCGTGTCGGAGCTGTTCACCCACACGCTGGTATCCACAGTGTACATTAGCGCCGGCTTTCCGTGGCTTCGGCAGTAGCGCTACGCCCGCCGTCGAGCATCGGCGACGCCGCGATCTGGTCGATGGTGGCAAAGAGGGCTTCCCACGGCGCGGTACCGGTCGGCGCTGCCGGCACCACCGGTTCGGCGGCGATATCCTGCGCGATGAGGGCGATCAGGCGCGCCCGCTCGCGCAGCGGCAGCCGCCGCGCCATCGCCAGTGTCTCGTCAATGGTTGGGGGTAGGGTGCTCATCTGGGCCTCCTTCACGATGCGGTCATTGTAGCGCATCGAGTGCCTATTCCGCATGGTACGCGCAGCCCGGCACGGACACGCCTGCCCGCGCCGGCCGCCCTCAGCAGAGGAGCGCATGTCATTGTCAGCCCTGCTATAACCAGGGCACTCCTGCGCCTGCTGTAACGGCCGCCGCGTACACTCAGCCCAGCAGCGAAACACGCGCACCGCTCCGATCCTCGGGGGGGTGCGCGCGTGCGTTTGGAGGCAGCATGCCGCAGTTTTACCTGGCAATTGGGAGCAAGCCCCGCAAGCGTGATCTGGTCGTCGCGAAGCTGGTCGGTCAGCGACATATCCTGGTGCCGCTCGGAAGTGCCGGCGCTGACCTCGTACGCGCCGATGATGACCTGGTCGTTGTCGGTGACAGCGGTGCCTGGCCGCCCGGGCGGCGCGACCGCATCACGCTCGCTGCCTACGCCCACGAGGTGCGCGGCT
>NZ_JAIEWN010000035.1:0-8982 GCF_019599295.1 Oscillochloris sp. ZM17-4
GCGCCAGTCGGTGGATCTGCTTGAGGCGCTGCGCTCGCGCTATGGCGACCTGGTGCTGCCGCCGATCCGGGTGAACGTGCGGCTCTCGGAGTCCTCGGCGCTGGGCAAGACGATCTATGAGTACGACCCGCGATCGCGCGGGGCGATCGACTACGCGCAGCTGGTGGAGCGGCTGAGCGAGCGGATGAGCCTTGGCCCGGCGGCGGCACACCAGGCGTCGCCCGCCGCCCGCGCCGCCCCCGCGCCGCCCGCGCTCGCCCCGCCGCCACCGGCGCGCGAGCCTGCGCCGCCGCACCCCGCGCCCGCCGATCAGCCGGTTGTCACAGGTGCCGGGAGCATGCTTAGCGCGAGCTGCCCGCACTGCGGGCGCCCGCTCCAGCGGGCCACTGTGGCCGGCTACCGCGTGACCTACTGCGACAACTGCAAGTATCGCCACCAGGATCTCGCCTCCGGGGGGCGTTGAATGTTGAATGCTGAATGTTGAATGTTGAATGCTGAATGCTGTATCTGCTCGTCGTTTCATAGGCTTCCTGCTCTCCCTCGGCGTGGCCGCCTCGCTCGGGATGGCGTGGCTGGTGCGCGACGCGCCGCTGGCGCCGGGTGCCTTGGGCGGGATGCTGCGCGCCGACTCGCTGGGCGCGCTCTTCGCCCTGGTCACGGCGGGGCTGGCCCTGGCTGAGCTGGTCTCGGGGCGCGAGGAGGCGCCGTCGCGGCTGCTGGCTGCGCCCGGCCTGCTGGCGGCGGCCTATCTGAGCGGGCACCTGGGGGTGATGGCGGCGCTCTTTGGCCTGGCGGGGCTCGCGCGCGTGAATGGCCGCCGGCCAGCTGATGCGCTGCCGGCGGCTGCGCCGCTGATCTGCCTGGCCCTGGGAGCGGCGAGCCTGGGCCTGCGGGCGGGCGAGTGGCGCTACGGCGAACCGGGGGCAGGGGCGGGGCTGAACAGCGGGGCCTTCGCCCTGCTGCTGCTGGCCGCGCTGCTCGGCGGCGGCATGCTGGCCCTGGTCGATGGCCGCGATGAAGGCCCCGCCCGACGGATCGACCCGCTGCTCGGCCCGGCCATGCTCTACCCGCTGCTGCGCCTGGACAGCCTGGGGCCGTGGAACCTGGGCTGGCTCGCGGCGGCGCTGCTGCTGGGCTGCGCGGCGGCGCTCTGGGCGGCGTGGCGGGCGGCGACCGACACACCGGCGCGGGCGGCGGCCTGGCTGCCGCGCTACCTGATCGGGCTGGCGATTGTCGGCGCGGGGCTCGGCTCGGGGGCGGGCCTGGCCCTGGCGGCCTTCGCCCTGCTGGGCCTGCCGCTGATGGCGCTCGGCCTGGGCGCGGCGGCGGAGCCTACGCGGCCCTGGCCGCTGTGGGCGCTCAGCGCGGCCGCGCCCTTTGGCCTGCCCTTTGTGGTGTCCTGGGTCGGAGTGGCCGCCGCCACCGCCGGGCGCGTGCCCGCCCTGGCGGCGGCCCTCTGGGTCGCAGCGCTGCTGTCGGCCGTGCCGGTGGCCCGCCTGGCCTCCGAGGGCGGCGCGGGCCGGTGGTGGCCCCAGGATGCCCGGCTGCTACTGGCCGCCGGCTTGAGCGCGGGCCTCGGCCTCGGCGCTCCCCTGGCGCTGGCGCTCCTGGTGCGCCCGGTGGTCTCCCAGCTCGCCGGCGGCCTCTCGCCCATGGGCGAGATCGCCCTGTGGCCGTGGGCCGGCCTGATCGCCCTGGACGCGGCGCGGCAGCCGGTGGCCTCGCTGCCGACCCTGGCGATGGCCGGCCTGATGATCATCCTGGCGGCCCTGGCCTGGATCGGCACCCGCCTGATCTCCTGGCGCGGCCGCCGGGGCGAGGGCTGACGGCGTGGGCGAGCTGCTCGGCGCCCTGGGGCTGGCCTGGCCCCGGCTGCTGATCTACCCCGGTGGGCTGTCGGCCCTGGGGCTGGCCTGGCTGCTGTCGCGCTGGATGGTGGTGGGGAAGAGGCCCTCACCCCCAGCCCCGCTCCCGCTGCGGCGGGAGAGGGGAGTCGTGATCATCGACGCGCTGCCGCCGCTGCTGGCGCTGGCGCTGCTGCCGCTGCCGCCGGCGCGCGGCTTCCCCTAGCGGGGCCACCGACGCTCCCAGGTGTACCCAGCGCTTATTCGCGCTAACATATATTTTTGTTGGGTTTGGGCGGCTGCGCCGCCCAAACCCAACAAAAAACGGGTCTGGAGCTTCGCCCAGCGACGGTGCATCCGCCCTGCGCCAGCGCCCAATCATAACCTGAGGTCTGGAGCAAAACTCCAGGGGCGGGGCGCGGCGCGCCCCTGCTTGACGATGCGGGCGCGGCGGGTATACTTGGCGGCTATGGAACAATTCCTCGCCACCGAGACCCTGGTGATCGAGCTGCTGCTGGTCGTCTCGCTGGTCGCCATCGGCGTGCGGCGGCTGCGCCTGCCCTACACCGTGGCCCTGGTGATCGTCGGCCTGCTGATCACCTTCAACCAGGAGGTGCGCCTCGAGCTGACGCCCGAGCTGATCCTGGCCCTGTTCGTGCCGCCGCTGGTCTTCGAGGCCGCCTTCCACATCGAGTTTGACCGCCTGCGCGACAACCTGCTGCCCATCCTGCTGCTGGCAATCCCCGGCGTCCTGCTGACGACGGCCATCGTCGGGCTGATTGTCTCGGCGGCGGCGGGGGTCTCGCTGAGCACCGGGCTGGTCTTCGGCGCGCTGATCGCCGCCACCGACCCGGTGGCCGTGGTGGCGCTCTTCCGGGCCGTGGGCGCGCCCAAGCCGCTCACGGTGATCGTCGAGGGCGAGAGCCTATTCAACGACGGCACGGCGATCGTGCTCTTTAACCTGCTGCTGGCCGCAGCCCTGGCCAGCGCCGGCGGCGGCGAGGCGGCCGGCTCGCTGCCGACCCAGATCCTGGCCGCCGTGATCGACTTCCTGCGGGTGGCCGCCGGCGGCGTGATCGTCGGCGTGAGCATGGGGCTGGTGGTGGCCTGGCTGATCGGCCGCATCGACGACTACCTGATCGAGACCACCCTGACCACAGTGCTGGCCTTCGGGGCCTACCTGATCGCCGAGCGCCTGCACGTCAGCGGCGTGCTGGCCGTGGTCAGCGCCGGCATCGTCTGCGGGAACGTCGGCCCGCGAGGCATGTCGCCCACCACCCGGATCGTGCTCTTCAACTTCTGGGAGTACCTGGCCTTCGTGGCCAACTCGCTGGTCTTCCTGCTGATCGGCCTGGACGTGAACATCCCGCAGATGCTGCCCTACCTGCTGCCGATCGGCATCGCAGTGGCGGCGGTGATCGCCAGCCGGGCGCTGGTGATCTACAGCATCTCCTGGCTGGCCAACATCCGCGGCCGGCGCGTGCCGCTGACCTACCAGCACGTGCTCTTCTGGGGCGGCCTGCGCGGCGCGATCAGCCTGGCCCTGGCCCTCAGCCTGCCGACCAGCTTCGCCGACCGCGACCTGCTGCGGGTGATGACCTTCGGGGTGGTGCTGTTCACCCTGCTGGCCCAGGGCACCACCATGAGCCCGCTGCTGCGCCGGCTCGGCCTTATCCAGCGCGAGGAGCTTGCGCTGGAATACGAGCGCCGCCACGGCCGGCTGATGGCCGCCCGAGCCGCCCGCGAGCGCGTCCAGCAGCTCACCCGCGCCGGCATGATCTCGGCCGCCACCTCAGACCAGGTCAGCGCGCACCTCGACGGCCGGATCGACGAGGCCAGCCAGGCCCAGCGCGAGCTGCTTGAGGAGCACCCGCACCTGCGCGACGAGGAGCGCGACGACGCCCGCCGCGAGGGGCTGCGCGCCGAGCGGGCCATGCTCACCAGCCTGTCCAGCGGCGGCGTGATCTCCGAGCGGGTCTATGAGGAGCTGGTCTCCGAGGTGGACGCGAGGCTTGAGGAATAGCCGATAGCCGATAGCCGATAGCCAACGTGGGCACGTCGTTCCGTGATGAACGATGTGTGGTATCCCGGCTATCGGCTATCGGCTATCGGCTATTAGAGGAGTCGCTGTGGAGCTGAACATCCGAGAGTGGATCGACCTGCTCGTGCGCTGGACCCACGTGATCGCCGGGATCATGTGGATCGGGAACTCCATGCTGTTCAACTGGCTCGACCGCAACCTGGTGCAGTCCGACTGGCCCAGGGAGGGCGAGCAGGGCAAGATCTGGCTGCTGCACAGCGGGGCCTTCTACGAGGTTGAGAAGAAGCTGCTGCCCAAGGGCGCACGCTACCCCGACAAGGTCCACTGGTTCATGTTCCAGAACCTGACCACCTGGGTCAGCGGGATCTTCCTGCTGGCGGTCGTCTACTACCTGGGCGGGGCGGCCTACATGATCGACCCGAGCGTGGCCCAGATCAGCCCGCCGGTCGCCATCGCGATCGGCGTGGCCACCCTGGTGGGCGGCTGGTTCGTCTACGACCTGCTCTGGCGCTCGCCGCTGGGCAAGAACACGCCGCTGGCCTTCGCGATCTCCTTCGCCCTGCTGATCGGCATCGCCTACGGGCTCTCGCAGGTGCTCAGCGGGCGGGCCGCCTACATCCACGTCGGCGCCCTGATGGGCACCCTGATGACCGGCAACGTCTGGCTGTACATCGTGCCCTCGCAGCGCGGGCTGGTGGCCGCCACCAAGGCCGGGCTGGCCCAGGACCCGGCCCTCTCCTACGGGGCCAAGCAGCGATCCATCCATAACAACTACATGACCTTCCCGGTGCTATTCATCATGATCAGCAACCACTACCCGATCACCTACGGCAACCAGATGGGCTGGCTAGTGCTAGCCGTGCTGATGGTGGGCAGTGCCCTGGTGCGCCACTTCATGAACATCCGCTTCACCTACGGGCCGTGGCTGCGCTGGGCGGCGGGCGCGGGGGTGGTGGCCCTGGCCGTGGCGATGATCCTGACCGCCCGCCCGGCCCGCACGCCGAGCGCGTCCGCCGCCGAGCCGGTGAGCTTCGCCGCCGTCCAGTCGGTGATCCAGCGCCGCTGCGTGGTCTGTCACTCGGCGCACCCCACCGACAATATCTTCACCGTCGCCCCGGTCGGGGTGATGTTCGACACCCCCGAGCAGATCGTGGCCATGGCCGCCCGCATCCACGAGCGCGCCGTCGTCACGCAGACGATGCCCTTCAACAACCGGACCAGCATCACCGCCGAGGAGCGCGACCTGCTGGAGCGCTGGTATGCCCAGGGGGCAAGAATCACTCCTTGATCCAATTGCAGATTGCAGATTGCAGATTGCAGATTGACTGCAATCTGCAATCTGCAATCTGCAATTACCCGATGTCCACCTGGCGGCGCGTCGCCGCCGACTCCAGGATGGCGTCGCAGACCAGGGCCGCGCGGTAGCCGTCCTCGAAGGTGGCCCCGTAGGGCGCGACATCCTTATTGTTCACGATGCAGTCGAGCATGTGGGCGATCTCGTGGATGAAGGTGTGCTCCCAGCCGATGATGTGCCCCTGCGGCCACCAGTGCTTCCAGAAGGGGTGGTAGGCCTCGCTGACCAGCACATTGTGGAAGCCCTGGGTCTCGCGGGGGTCTTCGCCGACCCAGAAGACCTCCAGCTCGTTGAGTCGCTCCAGGGCGAAGCGGATGCTGCCGCGCTCGCCGTTGATCTCGACCACCTGGTGGTTCTTGCGGCCGGCGGCGAAGCGGGTGGCCTCCAGGGTGCCGACGGCCCCGCTGGCGAAGCCGGCCGTGGCCACGAAGGCATCGTCCACATCGACCGTGCTGGTGGGGCCGCCGGGCGCGGTGCGCTCCTCGATGAAGGTGCGGGTCATCGCCCCAACGGTGGTGATCTCGCCGACCAGGAAGCGGGCCAGGTCGACGATGTGGGCGCCGAGGTCGCCCAGGGCACCGCTGCCGGCGGTGGCCTTGCTCAGGCGCCAGATCGGCGGGGTGCCGTAGTGCGGCATGATCCACTCCTGCTGGTAGGTGGCGCGGAAGTGGTAGATCCGGCCGAGCTTGCCGCTGGCGATCAGCTCGCGGGCCAGGCGCAGGGCAGGCACAAACCGGTAGTTGAAGGCGGTCATGTGCTTGACGCCGGCCTTGGTGACGGCGTCGAGCATGGACTTGGCCTCCTCGGCGGTGCGGGCCAGGGGCTTCTCGCAGATCACGTGCTTGCCGGCCTGGGCGGCTAGTATGGACGGCTCGGCGTGCAGGTCGTTGGGCGAGAGGTTGTCGAGCAGCTGCACCTCGTCGTCCTCGATCCCTGAACCTAGCCGTTACCCTGGCCCTGGCCGTCGGCGTCGGACGCTGCTACGCCGTCGCCATGCCGGCCCTCAGCGTGATCTCCGGCGCGCTCTACGCCGCCGGGTTTGTGCTGATCGTGGCGCATATCTGGACGCGGGTGCTGCCCTTCCGCGAGCTGCCCCGCCCGACACGAGATACGTAAGGAGATCCCTATGAGCGCGCCCCTGTCAGCCACCAGCTACGCCAACCTGGCGGTCGATCTGGAACACCCCATCGTAACCATCGGCCACCTCACACGGTATACAGACGTGCGCCCGACCCCATCCGGCGCTCCGCGCCCTGCAACCGACAATCTACCCTCATGGCACCACCAAACACACGCTACTACCTTGGGTTCAATCTGGTCCCCGGCGTCGGCCCGGCCCGCCTCGCCCGCCTGATCGCACACTGTGGATCGGTGGAGGCGGCATGGCGCGCCGATGATCTGGATCTTGTGATGGCAGGGCTCGACGCGCGCAGCAGCGCGGCCCTGCGCTCCGCCCGGGCGCAGTTAGACCTTGACGCCGAGCTTGAGCGGGCTGATCGGGCCGGCGTCGCCCTGCTCTCGATCGAGGACCCGGCCTACCCCGCGCTGCTGCGGGCCGCCCCCGGCGCGCCCCCCCTGATCTATGTGCGTGGATCGCTCGCCCTCGCCGACGCCTGGGCCGTCGCGGTGGTGGGTACCCGCTCGCCCACCAGCTACGGCCGCGAGGTGGCGCACCGGCTCAGCCACGACCTAGCCCAGCGCGGGGTGACGGTGGTGAGCGGCCTGGCGATCGGCGTCGATAGCGTGGCTCACGCGGCGGCCCTAGAGGCCGGCGGGCGGACTGTCGCCGTGCTGGGCAGCGGCGTGGATCTGCCCTACCCCGAGCGTAACCGGGCCATGGCCGAGCGGATCATCGCGCAGGGCGCGCTGGTCAGCGACTACCCCCTCGGCACGCGGCCGGTGGCGATGAACTTCCCGCCGCGCAACCGCCTGATCAGCGGCATGAGCCTCGGCACGGTGGTGGTCGAGGCGGGGGAGCGCAGCGGTGCCCTGATCACGGTCGAGTTCGCCCTGGAGCAGGGCCGCGATGTGTTCGCCGTGCCCGGCCACATCTTCTCGCGGCAGAGCGCGGGCACGCACCGCCTGCTGCGCGATGGGGCCACCCTGGTGACCTGCGCGGGCGATATCCTTGAGGGTCTCAACCTGACGGATGCGGCCGTCCAGCATGAGGCCCGCGCCGAGCTGCCGACCGACCCCATCGAGCTCGCCATGATCGAGCTGCTGGGCTACGAGCCGCAGCACATCGATGGGCTCGGGCGCGCCGCCGGCATGCCGCCCGCGCAGGTGGCGGCGGCCCTGGCCATCCTTGAGCTGAAGGGGCTCGTTCGTCAGGTGGGGCCGATGGAATATGTGCGGCGGCACTGACCTCATTGCAGGTTGCAGGTTGCAGGTTGCAGGTTGTAGTGTATCAACAGCGTTGCCAGGGTGTAATCTGCAATCTGCAATCTGCAATCTACAATCTGCAATCTACTCAAAGACCGCCTCGCCCTTGCCGGAGAGGGCGTCGGCGATCATGCGCTTGGTGCGATTCAGCAGCGGCGGGAGCTGGTCGGGCGCGAAGAACCCGATGTTGACATTCTCGTGGCCGGTGCGCTTCAGCTCGCCGCCGGCGATCCGGGCGGCGAAGAACATGGCCAGGATCTGGGCCTGGTCGCCGTTGGGGTAGGTCCACTGGAAGTCAGGGCCGGCGTAGACGCCGATCAGCCGCTCGGCCTGGAGGCTCAGGCCGGTCTCCTCCTGCACCTCGCGGGTGAGCCCCTGCACCGGCGTCTCGTCGAGGCTGATGGTGCCGCCGGGCACGTCCCAGAGCATCACATCGGCGCGGCGGCAGAGCAGGATGGCCCCGTGCTCGTCCTGGACGAAGCCGCTTGACCGCACCTGCATGATGCGCTGGTGTCCGACATAGGACCGCAGCCACCGGGTGTACTTGATCCCCATAGCGGGCTCCCTTTTAACGTAGACAAGGTTTCAGGTTACGTTACAGTTTGATGCCGTGAATGGCGTTCTACTGCACCAAATCTGCAATCTGCAATCTACAATCTGAAATCTTGTCTTAGGCTGTAGGCGAGGCGAAATCCAATAAAGCTGTTCCGAACCTGCGGGGCGAGACGAAAGCGGCAGGCGCAGCGGGCGAACCCCTGCGGGTTGGCGTAGCATCCGCCGCGCAGGATCCGTCTGCCGTCTGCCTGCTGCCCCTCGCGGGTATTTGCCGGCGCGTAGGGGTAGGGCGTGTCGAGCGAGGCCGTCCACTCCCAGACATTGCCTGCCATATCGAGGGCGCCGCAGGGACTCGCCCCCTCTGGGTAGCTGCCGACGGGGCTGCGCCCCGCGCGCTCGCCCTCGCGGGTGTTCGCCAGGTCGGGGGCGAACCCGTCGCCCCAGGGGAATACCCGCCCGTCCTCCCCGCGCGCCGCCCGCTCCCACTCGGCCTCAGTCGGGAGCCGAAATGGGGGGCGGCGCGGCGTATCGCCCCCGCTTACCCACGCGCAGAACGCGGTCGCATCGTGCCAGCTCACATCGACCACCGGGTAGTCGGCGGGGCCGCCGGGCGGGCGCTCGCCCCGCGCCGAGGCGAATGCCGCGTAGAGGGCGTTTGTCACCGGGGTGGCGGCGATCGCATAGGCTGGCAGCTGCACCCGGTGCTGCGGCGACTCCTCACGGTAGCTCTCGCGGGTGCCGCCGTAGCGCCGCGCCAGGTCGCTCAGGTCGCCCTCGGGTGTCCCCATCAGGAAGGCCCCCGCCGG
>NZ_JAIEWN010000035.1:9082-23015 GCF_019599295.1 Oscillochloris sp. ZM17-4
CAATGTGTTGTGGGCAGGCACACGGGCCTGCCCCTACGGCGCGGCAATGTGTTGTGGGCAGGCACACGGGCCTGCCCCTACGGCGTGGCAATGTGTTGTGGGCAGGCACACGGGCCTGCCCCTACGGCGTGGCAATGTGTTGTGGGCAGGCACACGGGCCTGCCCCTACGGCGCGGCAATGTGTTGTGGGCAGGCACACGGGCCTGCCCCTACGGCGCGGCAATGTGTTGCGAAACATCCTCGTAGGGGCGACCCAACGTGGTCGCCCCCAACGTGGTCGCCCCCAACGTGGTCGCCCCCAACGCGCCCGCCCCGAGTTGGGGTATTGACTTCGTAGACCAGATGTTCTATACTCCAGCCTGTCCCCATTGTTGCGATAGCAGAAGGAGCACGGCATGCCCGGAGTACGTGTGTTGGTCGGGACGCGCAAGGGCGCGTTTGTCCTCACCTCGGACGAGCGACGGCAGGAGTGGGATATCAGCGGGCCGCACTTCGGCGGCTGGGAGATCTACCACATAAAGGGCTCGCCGGTCGACCCGAGCCGGATCTATGTCTCGCAGTCGGGCGGCTGGTTCGGCCAGATCATCCAGCGCTCCGACGACGGCGGCGCGACATGGGAGCCGGTCGGCAACGCCTTCGCCTACGACGGGGTGCCCGGCACCCACCAGTGGTACGACGGCACCCAGCACCCCTGGGAGTTCACGCGGGTCTGGCACCTGGAGCCCTCGCTGACCGACCCGGACACCGTCTACGCCGGGGTTGAGGACGCCGCCCTGTTCCGCTCGACCGACGCCGGCCAGACATGGCAGGAGCTCTCGGGTTTGCGCCGCCACACCACCGGGCCGTCCTGGCAGCCCGGCGCCGGCGGTATGTGCCTGCACACCATCCGGCTCGACCCGGCCAACCCCAACCGGATCGTCGTCGCCATCTCGGCGGCGGGCGCCTTCCGCAGCGACGATGGCGGCGAGACATGGAAGCCGATCAACCGTGGCCTGCGCTCCGAGGGCATCCCCGACGCGGACGCCGAGGTGGGCCACTGCGTCCACAGCATCGCCATGCACCCGGCCCACCCCGACGTGCTCTACATGCAGAAGCACTGGGACGTGATGCGCAGCGACAATGCCGGCGATCTCTGGCACGAGGTCAGCGGCAACCTGCCCTCGGACTTCGGCTTCCCGATCGCCGTCCACGCCCACGAGCCGGAGACGATCTACGTCGTGCCGATCAAGAGCGACTCGGAGCACTTCCCGCCCGAGGGCAAGCTGCGGGTCTATCGCAGCCGCACGGGCGGCGATGCCTGGGAGGCGCTGACCACCGGCCTGCCCCAGCAGGACTGCTACGTCAACGTGCTGCGCGACGCCATGGCCGTGGACTCGCTCGACTCATGCGGCATCTACTTCGGCACCACCGGCGGCCAGGTCTACGCCTCGCCCGACGGCGGCGACACATGGTCGGCGATCATGCGCGACCTGCCGGCCGTCCTCTCGGTCGAGGTTCAGACTCTGCCATGATGATCCGCATCATGCTGCCGGCCCACCTGCGCATGCTGGCCCGCCTCGGCTCGGGCGAGGTGACGGTGCAGGTGGAGGGGGCCGTCACCCAGCGCTCCGTCCTCGACGCCCTGGAGCTGGCCTACCCGATGCTGCGCGGGACGATCCGCGACCATGCGACGCAGCAGCGCCGGCCCTTCGTGCGCTTCTTCGCCTGCGAGGAGGATCGCTCCCACGAGCCGCCGGACGCCCCGCTGCCCGAGGCGGTCGCCGCCGGCAGCGAGCCGCTCATGATCGTCGGGGCGATGGCGGGGGGGTAGCGTATGGCCTGCGTAGGTGCTATGATGGGCAGCGCGCGCACGCACATCGATTGAAGTGGCCTCGGACAGGCTGCTGAAGCGGCCTTCGTAGACTCAGCCGGGGGCTTCAGCCCCATGTGCATGAGGTTAATCGAAACCGGATTGACCGCCCGCCCGCCTACGCGGGCGGGTGTGGCGTCGGCGCAGCCGACGCTCGGCGCGCAGCGCCTCGCCGGCGCGACTGAAGTCGCGCCACGGGAGCCTGCGGCTGGCCGCCCGCCTACGCGGGCGGGTGTGGCGTCGGCGCAGGCCGACGCTCGGCGCGCAGCGCCTCGCCGGCGCGACTTCAGTCGCCGCTGGGGGGCTCAGGACATTGCACATGCCCTGCACTGCCGCGGAGGTGCGGCGCGCCGGCGCGCCAGATATGTTAGAGTCTCTGATAGCGCGTGAGCGGCCAGCGAGGCACCTGCGGCTATCGGAGATATGCTATGGCGGAGGAGCAAGACGAGACGCCCGTCGGGCCATCTCCGGCGGGCGAGGCCACACTCGAAGCAGCGGTCGCGACAGTGTTGCGAGCCCTTGGCGAGCGGGCCCGCCACGATGAGCCCCTCCGCGCGAGCATCGCGCTGATCGGGCGGGCGCTGCTCGCCCTGGCCGAGCGGCCGGAGGTTTGCGTCGAGGAGCCGCTGCCCCCGCCGGCAGCGGAGCCCGGCGCGGAGCCCGATGCGGAGCCTGATGCGGCGAAGGCGAAGGCGGCTGCGGAGCCCGCCCCGCCGGCGCCGGCCTCCCCGCCGGCCACAGAGGAGGATCTCAGGCGGCTTGCCCGCGTGCTGATGGGGCAGGAGCCGCCCGCCGAGGAGCCGCCGAGCCACACATGGCAACGCCCGCCGCCGCCGTCCGCCCCTCTCGACCTCCAGTCCATCATTGATCGCTGCGATGTCAAGTCCGCGATCCTTATGTGGTACGCGGAGCAGCCGGCCAGCTCGCCCCGCAGCAGGGTGCCCCACAGCATAATCGCCCGCGCCAAGGCGCTGCCGGACTGCCAGCTCTGGATGCTGCGCTACGAGACATCGTTCGCGATCGACCACGGGCACGCGGCGATGCTGGCGGGCAGCCTCGCCACGATGTCCGCCGCCTGCGCGGCCATCGTCGTCATCGACAAGCACGCCCTCGCGCCGGCGCTGCTGCGCGCCGCCATCGAGATCGCGGCCGAGGCCCAGTCGGCGCTCAGGGCGGCCCTGCGCCTGGCCGGCGTGGCGGCGGAAGATCATGACCAGCTTGAGCTCTTCCAGTGGCTGCGCCAGCGGGCCAGCGAGGAGCAGTTCTATATCGATCGCTATATGCGCAAAGGCGCCCCGGCCGACCCGCTGGGCTGGGAGGAGCGGCTGGATCGTGCCCGCCAGATCGGCGCGAAGGTCGTCCAGATCACGGAGCGGCGGCGGCGGCAGCGCAACCTGCTCGGCACCCTGCGCTACCGGATCAAGAAGGAGGTCGCCGGGGCCGCCAGCCACGAGGAGCGCACGGCGGCGTGGACGCGGGTCGGGGAGACCCTCGATCTTCTGGTTGAGAGCGGTATGCCGCCCACCCACCTGAGCCTGCGGCCGGCGCTCGCCCCCTACCTCGATACGATCCCCGAGGGGCTCGCCCTCACGCCACGGGCGGCGAGCATCATCGAGTCGGTGGCGGCGCACCGGGCCAGCGACGCAGTGAGCGCGCCGGCCGGGGCCGAGTCGTCCGATGAGGATGACGACCCGCTGGTGGCCGAGGTCGCCGAGCTGCTGCGCGACCAGAGCGTGGTGGTGCTCGGGGGCGAGCGGCGGCCTTACACCATCCAGGCGATCCGCGAGGCCTTCGACCTGGGGGAGCTGATCTGGTGTACCACCGAGGAGGGGCAGAGCTACCTCTCGATCGAGCCGTACATCAAGCGGCCCGATGTGGTGCTGGTGATCCTGGCGATCCGATGGGCGAGCCACAACCTGAGCGAGGCGACCAGCCTGTGTACCCGCCACAACAAGCTCCTCGTGCGGCTCCCGGCTGGCTACAACGCCTCCCAGATCGCCCACCAGGTGATGCAGCAGGTCGGCGACCGGCTCCAGGCGCTCGCGGCCGAGCGTGAGGGCTGAGCCATGGACTCCGCTGTGATCGGATTCATCGCCGCGCTGCGCGCCGCCGGGGTGCGGGTGAGCGTGGCCGAGTCGATCGACGCGCTGCGGGCGATCGTCGCGGCGGGCGTGGGGGAGCGGGCCGTGCTGCGCGACGCCCTGCGGGCCACGCTGGTCAAGGAGGTCGCCGACCGGCCGACATTCGAGCGGCTGTTCGAGGCCTACTTCGCGGGCGGCGGCGCGGCCCTGGTCGCGGTCGGCGCGGCGGGCGGCCCGCTGGGCGCTGATGACCGGGCGCGGCTGCGCGCGGCCCTCGACGCCGCGCTGCCCCAGGTCGACTCGCCGGCCCTGGCCGCGCTCCTGCGGGCTATGGTCGATGGCAGCGCGCCCGGGCGCGGCCATCTGGCCGCGCTGCTGGCCCGCACCACGCCGGTGGGCACGGGCAACCCGGTCTTCCATGCCTGGATGACCCGCCGGGCGCTGCGCGAGCTCGAGTTTGCGCGGCTCGATGGGCTGCTGGGCGGGCTGCTCGACGCGCTGCGGGCGGCGGGCATGGCCGAGGGCGAGCTCGCCGAGGTGGAGCGGGCCGCGCGGGCGAACCAGGAGTCCCTGGCCGATCAGATCGGCCGCGCCATCGCCGGCCAGATGGCCCGCCGCGAGGCGCCGCGCCGCCCGGCCCGCCCACATGACGAGCTGATCGACATGCCCCTGCGCCTGCTGGGCGGCCAGGAGGCCGAGGATCTGCGGCGGGCGGTGGCCCGGCTGGCCCAGCAGCTGCGCACCAGGGTCGCCACGCGCCGCCGCCGCGCCCGCCGCGGCCCGCTCGACCCGCGCGCCACCATCCGGGCCAGCCTGCGCTACGGCGGCGTGCCCTTCGCCCCCCACCACCGCCGCCGCCGCCTCCGGCCGCGCCTCGTCGTCCTCTGCGATCTCAGCAGCTCGATGCGCGCCCTGGCCGGCCTCACCCTCTCCCTCGTCTATGCCCTGAGCGACCAGCTCAGCGGCACGCGGGCCTTCGCCTATATCGACGAGCTGCACGATGTCAGCGCCGACTTCGCCGACGCCCGGCCCGACCGGGCCATCGCCACGGTGCTGGCCCGCATCCGCGCCGACTACGCCCGCACCGATCTCGGCAGCTGCCTCGACACCTTCGCCCGGCGCCACCTGGCCACCGTCGACCGGCGCACCACCGTGCTCGTCCTGGGCGACGGGCGGAATAACGGCAGCGACCCGGGCCTCGGCGCGCTCAGGCAGATCCGCGCGCGCGCCCGCCACCTGATCTGGCTCACCCCCGAGCCGCAGCGCGACTGGGGCACGGGCGATAGCGACATGCTGGCCTACGCGCCGGTCTGCTCGGCGGTGCATGTGGTGGGCAGCCTGCGCCAGCTCGGCGAGGCCGTCGCGCGGCTCTTTGGGTGATACCGCCTCGCGCACCATGTCGGATCTCCTCGTGCTTGACAGCGGTAATAGAATATATGTACTATACAATCTCACGCCCACCCTATGCTGGAGGTACCTATGGCCGAGCTGAAGACTAAGCCCAGCGACCAGAGCGTCGCCGCCTTCATCGACACGGTGGCCGACGAGCAGAAGCGGCAGGACTGCCACACGATCATCGAGATGATGCGCGCGGCGACCGGCGCCGAGCCGGTGATGTGGGGCAGCATCATCGGCTTCGGCAGCTACCACTACAGATATAAGAGCGGGCGCGAGGGCGACTGGTTCCTCACCGGGTTCGCCCCGCGCAAGCAGAACCTCACCCTCTATATTATGGCCGGCTTCGAGCGGTACCATGAGCTGATGGGCCAGCTGGGAAACCACAGCACCGGCAAGTCCTGCCTCTATATCAAGCGGCTGAGCGACATCGACCAGGGCGTCCTGCGCGAGCTGGTGGCCCGCTCGGTCGCGCACATGCGCGCCCCAGCACCGGTTTGACCCGCGCCCGCGCCACAGGCTATACTACGCCTGGGGATACGCCATCAGCGAGGAGCATATACCGAGCATGAGCAAGCTTAGCGACGACGAGGTTGAGACGCGGCTGGAGGATCTCGTTGGGTGGGCGCGTCAGGGCGATCTGATCGTCAAGACCTACAAGATGCCCAGCTTCCCCGCAGCGCTCGCCTTTGTGATCAACGTGGGCTTCCTGGCCGAGGCCGCCGGCCACCACCCGGATATCGACATCCGCTATAACAAGGTCACGCTTTCCCTGACCACCCACGACGCAGGCGGGCTGAGCGCGAAGGACTTCGACCTGGCGGTCGCCGCCGATGATCTGATGGTGTGAGCGGTTGTCGATTGCAGATTGCAGATTGCAGATTGCAGGTTAGGCGCGGCGATCTGTAGTCTGCAAGACACTCAAGCGAGATAATCATGCCCATGATCGACACGGCCCTCGGCCGGGCCTTCTACGCGGCGCAGGGCGAGGCCGGCCCGGCCCTGATCTGCATCCATGGCGCCGGGGGCAGCCACCGCCACTGGGGCCACATCCTCGGCGGCCTCGGCGATCTGTCCCGCGTCTACGCGGTCGACCTGCCCGGCCACGGGCGCTCCGACCCGCCCGGTCGCGATAGCATCTCCGGCTACGTCGAGTTCCTCTTCGCCCTCATGGACGCCCTGGGCCTGGAGCGGGCGCTGCTGGCCGGCCACTCGATGGGCGGGGCGATCGCGCTCAGCGCCGCCGCGGCCCGCCCCGAGCGCGTGTCCGGCCTCGTCCTGGCGGGGGCCAGCGCCCGTCTGCGCGTGCTGCCGGCCCTGATCGCCGGGCTGGCCAGCGACCCCGGCGCGGCGGTCACGCAGCTGGAGGACATGCTCTACGCGGACGACGCCCCCGCCGAGCTGCGCGCCGCCGGGGCCGCCGAGGCCCACAGCTGCGACCCGCTCGTCTTCCGGGATGACTTCATCGCCTGCGACGGCTTCGACATCAGGCCGCGCCTGGCCGAGCTGCGTATGCCGGCCCTGGTGATCGCCGGCGCCGAGGACCGCATGGTCCCGCCGAAGCTGAGCGCCGAGCTCGTGGCCGGGCTCGCCGGCGCGCGTCAGGTCACGGTCAGCGGCGCCGGGCACATGCCGATGGTCGAGCGGCCCGCCGAGGTGATCGCGGCGATCCGGGGGTGGCTGCCAAAGTAGGGGCGGCTCGCGAGCCGTCCCTACTTCCCGATACAGAAGCGCGAGAAGATCAGGTCGAGCAGGTCGTCGCCCACCGTCTCGCCGGTGATCTCGCCGAGCGCGTTCAGCGCCACCGTCAGGTCGCCGGCCAGCAGGTCGGCCGGCCGGCCCGCCTCCCAGCTCTCTGCCGCCGCCCGCAGGTGGGCCACCGCGCGCAGCAGCGCGTCGCGGTGGCGCGGGCTGCTCACCAGGCGGGCCTCGCCGGCGGCGGGCGGGGCGCCGCCGAGCAGCGCGCCGGCGATCGCCTGGACCAGATCCTCCAGCCCGGCGCCGGTTGAGGCCGAGGTGGCGACGCTCGCCAGCGGTGAGTGTTGAATGCTGAATGTGGAATGTTGAATGTCGAATGTCGAGGGCGCGGCGTCTGCTTTATTCCACACCACAATCGTCGGCTTATCGACGGTCAGCCTCGCGATGGCGAGGTCGCCTGGTGAGACGGGGGCGGCGGCGTCGAGCACGAGCAGGGCCAGGTCGGCCCCGCGCAGGGCCTGGCGCGAGCGCTCCACCCCCAGCTGCTCGACCGGGTCGGCGCTGGCGTGGATGCCGGCGGTGTCGATCAGCACCACCGGGATGCCGGCCAGGCTGGCCGTCTCCTCCAGCGTGTCGCGGGTCGTGCCGGGGATGGGCGTGACGATCGCCCGGTCGGCGCGCAGCAGCGCGTTGAGCAGCGAGGACTTGCCGACGTTGGGCCGGCCGACCAGGGCGGCGCGGGCGCCCTGGCGGTAGAGCATGCCCTGGGCGGCGCCGGCCAGCAGCCGCTCGGCGGCGGCCAGCCCCGCGCGCAGCTGCGGGCCGATGTCCTGGGCGGGCACCTCGTCCTCGGGGAAGTCCACCACGGCGGTGACGTAGGCCAGGCACTCCATGAGCTGGGCGCGGGCGGCGCGCACCTCGCGGGCCAGCCAGCCGCCGAGCTGGGCCTGGGCCAGCTCCAGGCCGGCCGCCGTCTGGGCGCGCACCACATCGAGCGTCGCCTCAGCCTGGGTCAGGTCGATCCGCCCGTTCAGGAAGGCCCGCAGGGTAAACTCGCCGGGGCGGGCCAGGCGCGCGCCGGCGGCCAGGGCCAGCCCGAGCGTCGTCTGCACCGGCAGCGGGCCGCCGTGGCACGAGATCTCGACCACATCCTCGCGGGTGAAGCTGCGCGGCGCGCGCATAAACGCGCAGAGCGCCTCGTCCACCAGCGCGCCCGAGGCCGGGTCCGCCACGTGGCCGTAGCGCAGCCGGAAGGGCCGCAGCGGGCCGGGGCGGGCCGGTCGGAAGATCGCCCCCGCGATGGCCAGGGCCTCAGGGCCGCTCAGGCGGACCAGCCCGACCCCGCCCTCGCCGGGCGGGGTGGCGATCGCCGCGATCGTGTCGTCGTCCATAGGCGTTGTAGGGGACATATCACGGACAATATTCAGGAAACTACGCAGAACTCAGATCAATCGATGTACAATGCCTATTGTACCAGTTCACCCTGTCAGACATACAGAAAGCGAGGCGGCCTGTGCACCTGAACATTCTCGCCTCTGACCTGGACGGCACGCTCGCCGAGGATGGTCGTGTCTCATCTGCGACATGGGACGCCCTGCGCGCGGCGAAGGCGGCGCACATCACGCTGATCCTGGTGACCGGGCGCACGCTGGACAGCTTCACGCCGGAGGGGCCGTTCGCCGAGCTGTTCGATGCGATCGTCGCCGAGGACGGCGCGGTGGTCTACTTCCCGCGCCAGGATGCTGTGCTCCTGCCCTTCGGCCGGCTGCCGGCCACGCTGCTAGAGCGCATCGGCGAGCTACAGCTGCCGCTGGAGCACGGCATGGCCCTGATCGCCACCCACGTGCCGCACGACGAGCCGATCCTGGCGGCCCTGCGCGCCCACGGCGGCGGCGCGAGCGTCGAGTACAACCGCGGCGCGGTGATGGTGCTGCCCCTCGGGGCGACCAAGGGCACCGGCCTGGCCTACGCCCTGCGCGAGCTGGGGCTCTCGGCGCGCAACATGGTCGCCTGCGGCGACGCCGAGAACGACCACACCCTGCTCAGCCTGGCCGAGCTGGCCGTCGCCGTCGACAACGCGACCCCGGCGCTCAAGGCGATCGCCGACATCGTGCTGCCCGAGCCGTCCTCCGCCGGGATGCGCGGCCTGATCCGCGACCTGATCGCCGGCCGGGTCGGCGAGCGCCGGCCGCGCCCCGAGCGCCAGCTCAGCCTCGGCTGGCAGTCCGACCAGACCCCCTTCCTGATCGACTCCTGGCAGCTGATCGACGGCGTCTGGGGCATCGCCGGCGACAGCTCCAGCGGCAAGTCGTGGCTCGGCGGCCTGATCGCCGAGGAGATCATGCTCCAGGGCTACCAGACGGTGATCATCGACCCCGAGGGCGACTACCGCAGCCTCTCGGCGCTGCCCCACACCATGCTGGTGGGCGGGCGCGACACGCAGCTCCAGCGCGTCGGCGACGTGATCACCATCTGCGAGTACGCCCGCTGCAACCTGATCATCGACCTGTCGTGGATGCCGATCGCCACCCGCAACGCCTTCATCGAGCGCCTGCTGCGCGCCCTGCTCGACCTGCGCGCGCGCTGCGGCCGCCCGCACTGGCTGCTGATCGACGAGATCCAGCAGAGCTACGCCGGCTGGGCCGATCCCTTCACCGGCACCGTGCTCGACCTCATGGCCGGCGGGGGCGTGGCGGTGGTGAGCTACCGGCCGAGCCAGGTGGCGAGCGAGATCACCCAGGCCGTGCAGGTCTGGGCGCTCACGCGCACCAAGGACTCCGATGACCTGGCGCTCTTCGACACGCTCCTGGCCGACAACCCCTGCTGGGCCGAGAGCCGCGCGCAGCTGCCGACCCTCGCCCGCGGCCACGCCCGCCTGCGCATGCCCGGGGCCGACCCCGACTCCTGCGGGCTCAACGATATCGCCTTCCGGGCGGGGACGCGCCGGGTGCCGCACATCCGGCACATCCACAAGTACGTCGCCGTGCCGCTGCCGGGCGAGAAGTGGTTCGTCTTCCGCGACCCGTCGGGGGCGACGCGCGGCACGGCCGCCAACCTATCGGAGTTCCGCACAGCGATCGACCGCGTGCCCCTCAGCTCGCTCGCCTACCACCTGGAGCGCGGCGACTTCGCGCACTGGCTCACCGACACCCTGCACGACACCGAGCTGAGCCGGCAGATCGCCAAGATCGCCCACCGCCGGCCCACCGGCGAGGCCCTGCGCGCCGAGCTGCGCGACACCGTCGCCGCCCGCTACGACGACCTCGCGGCGATGCTCTGATGCGACACCTCCTCACCAGCCTGGCCATCTGGCTCGGCGCGCTCGACACCCTGGCCGACCGGGCGGGCCTGCGCGGGCTGAGCTGGGGCGGCGGGGCGCTGGGGCCGCTGCTCTCCCTGGCCGCCATGCGCGGGCGGCCGAGGGCGTGGGCGCTCCTGGCGGCGCTGCCGCTGGCCCTGCCGCTCCAGCTCGGCCTGGCATCCCTGGCGCGACCGAGGCTCAACCCCAAACGCCAGCTGCTGCCGGGCGACTATGGCGACCGGACAGTGCAGCAGCCCGCCATCCCCGCGCGATACGGGCCGGTTCCAGCCCTGCTGATCGCGCCCAAAGGCGGCGCGCGGGCGGCCGTCTGCGTAGCCCACGGCTCCGGCTGCGACAAGACCTTCTACGCATGGCGGCTGGCCGACGCCCTGGTGGGCCGGGGGCTCGCCGCGCTGCTGATCGACCTCGACGGCCACGGCGAGAGCCCGCGCCCGCAGGCCTTCCCCGACATCATCGAGAGCGTGGCCGGGCCGGCGCGCTGGCTCCGCGAGCGCTACGAGCGGGTGGGGCTGCTCGGCATGAGCCTGGGCGGCGCGGTGACGGCGCGCGCCGTGGCCGAGGGCGCCCCCTGCGACGCCCTGGCGCTCTGGGAGGCTCCGCCGAGGCTGCGCCTAGACGGCGAGGCGTACCGGTGGGTGCAGATCGCCGAGGCCCTACGGGTCGCCCGCCCGCCCCTGCTCGACCTCTTCCGTGACGGGACGCTCTACCACATCATCATGGCGTGGCGCACCAGCGGCATCCGGGCGCGCATCGGCACCTGGGACCTCTTCGACGCCCTGGACTTGCTGGGCAGCCTGGGGCGCGCGGGGTCGGCGGAGGGCCGCCCTCCGCTGCTGCTGGTCTACGGCGGGCGCGACGCCGTGCTCCACAGGGGGGCCGACGAGGAGGTGCGGGCGGCCACAGCGGGCTGGGGCACATTCCACCTGCTGCCGCGGGCCACCCACCTCTCGCTGCCGATCGAGCCAGAGACAATCGCCATCACGGCGGCGTGGCTAAAACTAATGTTGAATGCTGAATGCTGAATGTTGAATGTCCGGCATTCAGCATTCAGCATTCAGCGTTCAGCATTCAACGTTATGATCGCGCGGTCGGCTCAAGGATCGCATCGATCAGGCCATACTCAATCGCCTGCTGGGCGTTAAGGTAGGCATCGCGGCTAAAATCCTGCTCGATCCGCTCGATCGTCTGTCCAGAGTGCTCGGCCATAATCTCGCGCAGCATGCGCTGGAGGCGCAGCATCTCATTGACCGCGATCAGCACATCGGGCGCGTTGCCCTCAGCGCCGCCGCCGGCCGGGTGCGAGTGGATCGTCGAGTGGGGCAGAGAGAAGCGCTTCCCCTTGGCGCCGCCGCAGAGCAGCACCGTCGCCATGCTCGCCGCCCGGCCGATGCAGACCGTGGCGACATCAGGGGTGATCAGCTGCATCGTGTCATAGATCGCCAGTCCGGCGCGGACCACGCCGCCCGGGCTATTGATATAGAGCCAGATATCGCGCTCGGGGTCCTGGTGCTGCAGCACCAGCAGCTGCGCGATCACCGAGGAGGCCATATCATCATCGATCGGCGTGCCGATCATGATCACGCGCTCCTGAAGCAGGCGCGAGAAGATATCCCAGCTGCGCTCGCCGCGGGCGGTGCGCTCGATAATCGTCGGTACGGGAACGGACGGCATACAGGCCTCTCTATCTGATCGGCGATAGTGTTGGGTGAAGTATAGCACACCTGCTTTGACGCTGCCGATCACCTGGGCTATAATGCGGTGAGGGGCCGGTAGCTCAGTGGTAGAGCACCTGACTTTTAATCAGAGGGTCGTGGGTTCGACCCCCACCCGGCTCACCATCTTCAAAATGACGCGAGGCGGCGGACACGAGAGGCAGATAGAGGTTGTTTGGCATTATAGCACACACGTTGTGGGCTGTAACCCAGACGCCGTCGAAGATGCTGCGCACGATACCGCGCTGCTCAGGGATAGGAGCGGACTCCATCAACGTCGCCATATCCTCTAGGAGCGCCGCCGCCTCGCGAACATCCTTGAGTGTGATCCCTTGCGCTGGTCGCACCGGCAACGCCGCGAGTTGCGCCTCGATCTCCTGACGTTTCGCTTCATACACCTCACCCACGATCAGCCCACACATCCGGGCGTGTTCGAGCACACTGCGCTGTTGTTCAAAGGTCGCCCGCTCCGATGACTGCCCTGCCTCCCCAGAACCCAGGAGCTGCTCGACCCGCGCCATCACCGCATCCCTCAGATCCTGCGGTAATACCAGCGCTTTGACCAACTCCCGTACCTGGGCGTCAACGGTCTCGTAGAGCTATCTATGAGCCGCACCGCATCAGCGTCACTCGTCGGCGTCAGAACGCCATCAGGACCTTTCTGGTAGCCGATCGGGTACGGTCCGTGCCAGTAGCCTTGCTGTACTTTGTCAAGAATCCCTTTCCGCACCTCAACGCTGAGATTGTCGCTATGGAATTGGGCCGTGCTGGCAATAATGGTCAGCATCATCTTGCCGGCCGGCGTGGAGCAGTCAACCTGCTCGCTGATTGAGACGAAGGCGATGTGTTTCTCACTGAGCCGACGAATAGTGTGCAGCAGTAGCTCAGTATTGCGCGCCCAACGGTCGAACTTATGCACGATCACGGTCTGGAAGGCACCGGTTTTGGCATCCTCCAGCAACCGCTTGAACGCCGGGCGATCACCGTTGGTGCCAGTATAGCCATCATCAACGTAGATCGTGCCCAAGGTGAGCTGATGCAGCTCACAGTAGAGACGAATCGCTCGTTCCTGCGCCGCCAGGCTGAAGCCTTCTTCCGCCTGCTCGTCCGAAGACACGCGTACATAGCCCGTTGCCGTGGTCATACGAACAGCTCGCCCTGGACGTGGTGCGGGCGCAGCAGGTGCAGCTGCGCGCCCAGCCGACTGCGCGTCTCGGCCACGTTCGTCTCCAGCGCCTCGGGCGTCTCGCCACCGACCAGCACCGCGACCTGGACGGAGTGCAAGCCCTGGTGCACAAGCGCGTGGAGGATCTGCTCGGCCGCGCCCATCACCCGATGGGCGCGCAGATCCAACGCCTGCTGGTCGCGGGCGGCGACCTTGGCCGCGTTGTAGGCCAGCTCGGCCATGCGCATCGCCCGCGGCCGGCGGTAGGTCAGGATGTCGATGGCGATCGCCACGTCGTAGGTCACGTCGAGGATGGCGTGGAGTGTGGTGGCGTCCCAGACCCCGCGCAGCTCGCTGGCCAGCAGCGCGGCCAGCCAGGGGTGGGCCGGCGACTCGGGGGCGAGCCGGGTGGCCTGCTCGCGGTACGGCCCGTCGATCACCGCCGGCAGCTGATCGAGGATCGCGACGGGCCGATTGGTGGCCGTGCGCAGGGTCGCGGCGATCGCCGGCGGGCTGACATCCGGCGGCTCCCAGGTCTGGAGCACGGCGGTGGCCGCGCGCAGGTGGCCGCGCTGGAGGGTCACGTAGAAGCGCTCCAGCTCCTTGGTCAGCGGCAGCCGCCAGAGCAGCGTGTCGCAGACCTCGGCCAGGGTGTCGTGCACCGCCGCAATCGCCAATGACCTTGCACGCAGCACTGGCTTTGTCCAACGC
>NZ_JAIEWN010000035.1:23115-36645 GCF_019599295.1 Oscillochloris sp. ZM17-4
TCCTGCTGGCGAAGCCAGCGGGAGAGGGGGCTGGGGGGTGAGGGCCTTATTTGTGAGCGCGGAGGGACTGAACCACCCGAAAAGACCTGTAGTAGATCCCGTTGACCGGGTAGTCCCTGTCGCGGGCACCGCAGCACAGATTTTCTATTCCTTGTGCCCAACTATTCCAAGATACCACCACTATATCTGATTGTGTAAAGTCTTTTTCTGGCGCTGTCTGTCCCGGTTGCGCATCGGGTGTCGCCGTCCACTCTATCACATTCCCCAACATATCCTGCACGCCACAAACGGCGGTTCCCAGCGGGAAGCTGCCGATTGGCGATGGGGCACCAATGCCAGTATCTTGATAGTTCGCCCGCTCCGGGTCAGGTGGCTCGGTCCCCCAGGGGTGGCGGCGCTGGTCAGTGTGGCGGGCGGCGCGCTGCCACTCCAGCCAGGTCGGCAGGCGGATCTCCTGATCTTGCGGCAGCCAGTTAGACGTATGGCCTTCCGCCGTCAGCCAGCGGCAGTAGGCCGCCGCCTCGTACCAGGTGACGCCCACCACTGGCTGCAACGGCCCATTATAGCGCGCGACGCTCCAGTAGCGCGGGTGCGTGATCTGCGCTGGCTCGCCCTCAAAGCGGTAGCCACCCGGCAGCAGATAGGTTCGCCCGTGCGTCGTCCACCAGGGCTTATCAGGATCATAGCCGTCGGGGCCGTTGGCGGCCAGGAAGCGCGCGTAGTCGACGTTGGTCAACGGGTAGCGGGCCGATCTGGTAGGGCTGCACGATCTGGGCTTGCTTCAGCGGCTCGTTACGATCATCGCCGAACCAGAACGGCCCCGGCTCGATCCGGCACCAGTAGTGCTCATCGAACACCTTGCGCCACCCATCGGTCTGCAGCGCCGGTATACCAACTACGGCTAGCGGCAGGCGTGGATCGGGCGCCGGCGGCCGCCCGCCTGGGCGCGCAAGATCCTTCAGCTCGCCGTAGCAGAGGCGCCCGAGAGCCAGGCCGGCGCGATGCCGTAGTGCTGCGGGGGCTGCAGGGGGGCGCCCGCTGGCCTGGATCTCGCGCAGGGCTTTCACCACACGTGGCCAGAGCCCGCCATTGGCGACCAGAGTGGCGTCAAAGCCGCGGGCCCGCTCGGCTCCCACCAGCACCAGCAGGTCGCCGGCCAGAACCTGCTCCAGCGGGCTGCGCGCCAGCAGCTTCTCGGCCAGGGCGATCGGGCGCTCCAGTTCGCTCTCGCGCAGCACCTGGTAGCCCGCCAGCAGCAGCAGGGCCTCGTGCCAGTGGAGCTGTGTGGCCCGCTCCAGGCATTCGGCCTGGGCGTTGCGCATACCCTTGAGGTGGAAGCCGGCCAGAAACTCCTGGAAGGTGCGGTGGGCGAAGGTGTAGGTCTTCGGCCCGCGCTTGAGCAGCAGGCCGTTGCCCCGGGCCAGAGCTTGCAACACCGTCGCCGCGCGGGTCTGGCAGCGCACCGGGTCGGGGTCGTAGTCGGCGAAGCGCTCGGCCAGCACCTCCAGCACCTGGGACTCGCTCAGGTCGGCCGGGCCGCTAGAACGCTGGTCGCGCTCGGTCAGGCTGTGGGCCGTGAAGCCCAGGCGAGCCATCAGGGTGAGCAGGTCGTTGCTGCCGAATCGGCTCAGCCCCAGGCGCGCGATCAGGCTCTCCTCGCCATCGCGCGGCTGGCGCCAGGTCAGCAGCAGCAGGTCGATGCACTCATCGTAGAGCCTGGCCCGGGCGTCGGGCAGGGTGCCGCGAAAGGCGTGGACCTGGGCCATCAGGGTGAGCAGGAGCGGCGTAGACGCCAGGGCGCGTAGCTCGTCGCGGCTCTGGACCGCGCCCTGCATCTGGCGGGCCTCGGCGGCGGCCTGGGCCGCCGGGCGGCGCCCGCTGTCGGCGAGTTCGGCGTACCAGGCCGCAATGAAGGTGTCGATCTGCGCCGGCTCCAGGTCGGCCAGGGTGTGGGTCTGAAAGCCGGCCAGCTGGCGCAGCCGCTCCTCTTGGTAGTCGAGCACGCGGCAGGTGACCAGGATCGGCCCAGGGAAGGCTTTGGCCGCATCGCCGATCGCCTCGGCAACTCGTGGCAGCACCGCATCCCCAACCACCTCGTCGAGGCCGTCGAGCATCAGCAGCGCCTTGCCGGCGCGCAGGGCGGCGATCAGCGGCTCGGCGGCGTGGGCGCAGCCCTGCTCGGCGGCCTGAGCTTTGAGGAAGTCATAGATCAGGCCCACGCTGCCCCGGCGGGCGGCGGCGACCGCCGGGAGGGCCGCCAGGTCGCGCAGGATGATCGGCACTGGCAGCAGGGCGCCGTAGCGCCAGCCGGGCAGCTGCTCCAGAGCCTTGGCAGCGTCAGGCGTTTTGCGGATGGCGACCAGGGCGGCCTCGGCCAGGCCGTGGGCCAGATGGCTGACGAAGGTGCTCTTGCCGCTGCCCGGCGCGCCGAGCAGCATCACGCGGCCGCGCGGCGCGCGCCCGATCACCTCGATGGCGCTGAGCGGGCGCTGGCGCTCGGCGCGCTGCTCGCCCTCTGCCTCCACCGTGCTGGTGGTGTTCAGCGCGATATAGACCCGGGCCAGCTCCATGGGCCGGGCGTAGCTGGCGTCGGTCGGGTCGATCTTGCTCAGGTCGAGGGCATTGCGCGCGTGTTGGGTCAGATCCAGGTAGCCCAGCACGTCGGCCCGCCGCCGGGCGGCCTCGGGGTCGGGCAGGTTGTTGGTGATCACCGTCAGCGGCGAGTCCTTCACCGTGCCGCCGGCCCCCGCGCTGATCCCGTAGCCCGGCTGCGGCTGACGGACGCCCTGGATGCGGATCGGGCTATCGCTGATCCGCGCGTCATTCCCGGCGATAACGCTGGCGTCGACCGACGCCTCGGTGTCGGCGACGCTGATCCCGCTGCGCTCGACCGTCGCCCGATCGCCGGCCTGGACGCGGGCGAGGATCTGGATCTGCTGCTGCGCCTCGGCCCGGATCGCCGCCCAGTCAGCCTGGGCCGGAGCCTGGAGGGCCGCCATGTAGGCGGGGGCGAGGGCGGCGAGGGGGCCGCCGGCCTCGGCCATGCCCTGCCCGAGGGTCGCGGCAAGCTGGTCGCGGCTCGCGTCGGGGAGGGCGGCGGCGACCTGGGGGCCGGCGGCGGCGAGGGTGGCGGCGGCCACCGCGAGGGCGCCGCGGTCGCGGTCGGCCAGGCCCTGCTCAAGCAGCTCGATGCGCTCGGCCTCGGCCTCGACGGGCAGCATGGCCAGGCGCTCGATCCAGCTCGAGGCGATATTGACCGCGATGTTGCCGATCACCAGCCCGGCCCCCGTGGCCAGCGCCGGCGCACCGAGCGCCACGCCCCCGAGGGCGACGCCGCAGCCCACGGCAAGCAGCGAGGCCGGGGCCAGCCGCCGAGCCGAGCGCTCGTTGAACAGGGTCCGCAGACGCGATTCGAGGTCGGCCATGATAAATCCTTTACAACCACGATTCCGCGCTACGCGCGGCTGGGGCTGCGCCCCAGACCCCCCGGAAGGATTCAGGAACACAGAAGCCAGGGGCCAGAATTCAGCATCCAGAAGCCTTATTCGTGAGCGCGGAGGGACTGAACCACCCGAAAGGAGCCGACGCCGTACCCGTTGCCCGGGTAGAACCTGTAGCGGGCACCGCAGCACAAATATTCTACTTCGTCCGTCCAGCCGCTATAGGAAATCACTACATCAGTATTTTGTGTAAAGTCTTTTTCTAGCAATCCCTGTCCCGGTTGCGCATCAGGAGTCGCCGTCCACTCCATGACATTGCCAAGCATATCCTGCGCGCCACAAACGGCTGCGCCGAGTGCGAAGCCGCCGATGGGCGACGGGACACCGATGCCGGTATCCTTGTAGTTCGCTCGCTCAGGGTCAGGCGGCTCCTGACCCCAGGGGTGCGGGCGCTGGTCGGTGTGGCGGGCGGCGCGCTCCCACTCATGCCAGGTCGGCAGGCGGATCTCCTGATCTCGTGGCAGCCAGCCGGCCTGATGGCCGTCAACCGTCAGCCAGCGGCAGTAAGCCGCCGCCTCGTACCAGGTGACGGTGACGACGGGCTGGAGCGGGTTATGGTAGCCCAGCCGGCCCCAGTTCGGCGGGCGGTAGCTGGCAGGCCCGCCGGCGTTCTTGCCCTGTCCCTGGAGCCATCGCCAGCCATTCTCAGTCCAGTAGCACTGCTGCGCATAGCCGTCGGCGGCGATGAAGCGGGCGAAGTCGGCATTCGTCACCGGGTAGCGCGCGATCTGGTAAGGGCCATCAATTCGTACCCGGCGCAGCGGCTCGCGAGTCTTGCGCTCGCCCTGACCGCGCAGCGCTCGTCCTACGGCAGATACCGCCCGCTTCACCACTGACTCGTCATCTTCCTCCTCCGGCGGTCGGTCATCGCCTGACCAGAACGGCCCCGGCTCGACCGGGCACCAGTAGTGGGCCAGGGCCTGTGGCCAGCCCTTGGAGCGCTGGGCGCCCAGGCCGATCACCGCGAAGGGCAGGCGCGGGTCGGGCATAGGCACCTGGGCCGCCGGGCGATCCAGGCTCTCCAGCGGGCCATAGCAGAGCAGCCCGAGGGCCAGGCCGGCGCGGTTGCGCAGGGTCGCCGGCGCCTCGGGGGCACGACCGCGAGTGAGCAGGCGCAGCAACGTCGTGCGGGCGCGCGGCCACAGCCCGTCGGGCAGCTTCAGCAGCGCCGGGTCGTACTGCTCGGCCCGCTCCTGGCCGATCAGCACCAGCAGCTCGCCGGCCAGGGCCTGCTCTAGCGGGCTGCGCCCAAGCAGCTGCTCGGCCAGGCTGAGCGGCTTCTCCAGCTCGCGGTCCTGCAGCACCTGGTAGCCGACCATCAGGGTCAGCACCTCGTGCCAGTGGGCCAGCGGCGTGCGCTCCAGGCAGAGCTTGCGGTAGTCGCGCTGGCCCTTCAGGTGGAAGCCGGCCAGAAACTCCTGGAAGGTGCGGTGAGCGAAGGTGTAGACCTCTGGGCCGCGCTTGAGCAGCAGGCCGTTGCCACGGGTCAGCGCTCCAAGCACGATCTCGGCGAGCTGGAACTTGCGCGGCGCATCGTAGCGGGCGAAGCCCTCGGCCAGGATCGCCATCACCGCCGGCTCATCCAGGTCGGCCGAGCCAGTCTGCTCAGTATCGCGCTCGGCGCGCAGGTGGGCCTCATAGCCCAGGCGGGCCATCAGCGCCAGTAGGTCGGAGCTACGGAACTGCGGCAGGCCCAGGCGCTCCAGCAGGTCGCTCTCGCCGCGCGGCTGGCGCCAGCGCAGCAGCAGCAGGTCGATACACTCGGCGTACAGCAGCGCGCGGGCGTCGGGCAGGGTGCCGCGAAACGCATGGACCAGGGCCATCACGGTGAGCAGCAGCGGCGTGCCGGCCAGGGCGCGCAGCTCGGGCCGGCCGGAGACCGCCTCGCGCAGCGCGCGGGTATCGGCCTCGGTCTGCGCGGCCGGGCGACGGCCGCTGGCCTCCAGCTCGGCGTACCAGTCGCCGACGAAGCGCAGGATCTGCGGCTCGTCGAGCTCGGCCAGCGTGACGGTCGGGAAGCCCGCGATCTGGCGCAGCGGCTCCTCCTGGTAGTCGAGCACCCGGCAGGTCACCAGCGTGCGGGCGACATAGCCGCGCCGGGCGTCGCTGATGGTCTCGACCACCCGCTGGAGCACCGGGCTGCCGACCACCTCGTCGAGACCGTCGAGCAGCAGCAGGGCGTTGCCAGCGCGCAGCGCAGCGGTGAGCGGCTCCAGCGCCTCGGCGCAGCCGGCGTCCTTCAAAGTCGCGGCGAGAAACAGCTCAAGCAGGCGCAGCGAGCCTTTGGGGGCGGCGGCCAGCGGGGCGAAGGCAGCGAGGTCGCGCAGGATGACCCGCACCGGTAGGAGCGGGCCAAGCCCCCAGCGTGGTAGGCAGCTCAGCCAGCCGCCCTCGGGCTGCAGGTCAGCCAGCCCGCGCTCGCCGAGGGCCGCGCCGGCCAGGCAGAGGCTCAGGTGGCTGACGAAGGTGCTCTTGCCCCCACCGGGCACGCCCAGCAGCATGGCGCAACTCTCGTCGTTCAGCACCTCGACGGCGCCCAGCGGGCGGGTGGGCCGGCGATCGAGATCCTGGAGCGGCTCGTCGAGTTGAAGGCGCACCCTACCTTGCCTACTGGGCCGCGCATCAGCTTCCGCGTCAGTCAGCTCGATCTGCTGGGTCGTGTTCAGGCTGATATAGAGCCGGGCAAGCTGGAGCGGGCGGGTGTGGGTCGGATCGGTGCGATCGATCTGTACCAGTGGCAACGCGTTGCAGTCGGCCATCGTGCGGCGCAAGTAGGCGATCAGGGCGGCCGCGCGGCGGGCCTCGGCGGGGTCGGCTGGCGGCGGGAAGGTGACGTTGTCGGCGTGGCCGACGACGCTGACCGGCGCGCCGCTAATGCTGCCGCTGTCGGTCTGGATGCTGACCGACACGCCACCGGGGCCGGGCGCGGGGCTGGAGACCTGGGCGAGCAGTGCGTCCACCCGGGCTTCGCCGTGGAGATCACGCAGGCGGGCCAGGGTCTGGGCGAAGGCGGGCTCGCCCATCATCTGGCGGAGGCTGAGCAGCGAGCGGAGCTGGGCGGCGAGATCGTCGGACATAGAGCCTCGCGGGAAGGGGCGGAAGCGGATTACGATCCGCTGGCGCTGGCGTTGGCGCTGACCTCCTCAGTATAGCCTACAGGTGTAGGACAGGGCAATCACTGTAGGGGACAAGAAGAAGTAGACGATCCGAATGTTTCGGATCGGAAGCGGCGCAACTAGCAAATAGTGATCGCATGATCGCCCGATCACTATTAGTGATCGGGGGGTGATCACTGTCATATTCCGCGCCCTGATGCGCAGAACGACACATGGTGATCGCAGTGATCGCTTTTTGTAACAGTACGCGGTGCGCCTCGCTACGACGGCTGCTCCAGCGCGTCGCGCACATGGGCCTCGGCGAGCTCGGCGTAGCCCTGGGTCGAGCGCGGGTCGCGGTGGCCGAGCACCCGCTGGACGATCTCTAGGCGCTGGCCCTGCTCGACCAGCTCGGTGGCCCGGGTGTGGCGCAGCTGGTGCAGGGTGTAGCGCGGCCGACCGGCGTCGTCGGCGAGACCAGCGTCGGCGCAGGCATGGGCCCACTGATAGTGCAGCGCGTCGTAGCTGAGTCGCGTGCCCCGGTTCGAGCGGAAGAGCGGTGCGTGGTCCGGCTCGCCCTTGCGGGAGCGCAGCTGCGCCCGCAGCCCGCGCAGGCTCTGCGGGGTCGCCGTCGGCCCAAGGACGACCATACGCTCGGTGCGATTCTTGGGGTCGCGGACGTGCAGCGCCTCGCGGCCGGGGTCGAGGACGACATCGCCCAGGTTCAGGGCCAGCACCTCCCCGGCGCGCATGCCCGTCTCGCGCAGGATGGTCAGGGCCAGGCGGAAGGGCTGCGGCGCGGCGGTGATCGCCCGGGCGACCGCCTGGCGGTCGGCGTCGGCGCGGATCGGGCGGGGCAATCGGCGCGTTCGTCGCGGGCTCTCCAGGCTAGCCGTCGGGTCGGTGGACAGATAGCCATCACGCAGCGCCCATGCGCAGAGCGCGCGTAGGGCGGCCAGGCGGCGGGCGGCCGTGCTCGGCGCGATATCCCTATCGAGATAGTGTCCCAGCGCCTCGCCGGTTAGATCGACGAGCGCCGGAGGCAGTACCGCCGCGGCGGCCGCGAGATCCTTACGGTAGGCGCGCAGGGTCGACGGCTTCAGCCGCCCGCGGGTGCGCGGGTCGCTGAGGAAGGCGTCGAGGGTCTCGGCGAAGCTGATTGGCATCTTGTCCTCTTGTTGCCAAGAAAATCCACTACTATGCTGATGACACAGACAGAGAGGAAGGCATTGATGTGCGGCGAAGGAATGGAAGATGCCAGGAAAGACGCATTTCTGTTGCCAGCAGATACAGTGTGCGGGCAGTCTGGCGAAGCCAGCGGGAGAGGGGGTTGGGGGGTGAGGGCCTTATTCGTGAGCGCGGAGGGACTGAACCACCCGAAAGGACCAGTTGATGCCCCTGTTGCGCGGGTCGAACCCGAGGCGGACACCGCAGTACATTTGATCTAAATCAATACCAAACCATGAGGGAGAGAGTAATGCGATCTCATTAGGTGTAAATTCTTTCTGGGGCTGTAGTTCCCTATCTCGATCTCGTTTGTATGGCGTGCTCAGCCATTCCAATGTATTGCCGAGCAAATCCTCAGCGCCGCACATAGCCTGACCGGCAGGGAAGCATCCGACTGGCGAGGGTGCGCCAATACCAGTGGCCGCATAGTTGGCATGCTCTGGCGTTGGCGTTGTCTCTCCCCAGGGGAAGGGTCGCTGGTCGTTGTGGCGGGCGGCGCGTTCCCACTCCAGCGAGGTGGGCAAACGAATCTCTTGATCAGCCGGTAGCCATTGCTGCCACAGATCTGTGAGCCAGCGGCAGTAGGCGGCAGCCTCATACCAGGAGATGCCAACAACCGGCTGGGCTGGGCTGTTGTAGCGAGCGTCGTCCCAATAGCGTGGCCAGCGCACATACTCGTCTTGATTGTCCCAACGATGTCCACCAGGAGCGAGAAACTTCTTCCCCTCCTCTGTCCACCAGGACTTGTCGGGATCATAGCCAGCGGGGCCGTTCGCCGCCAGGAACAGCGCGTACTCGGCGTTGGTCACCGGGTAGCGGGCGATCTTGAAGGTGTAGGGCAGCTCGATCTGCTTGAGCTTTGAGGGGACGAACTGCAGCGTGCCATCTTCATTACGCTGGGTCTTGCCCTGCTTATCCTGCACACGCTCATCGCCGAACCAGAATGGCCCCTTATCAACATGGCACCAGTAGCGCGGCATGCCCTCGTAGTCACCATAGCCCAACGCCTCACCGGTCTTCACGTCGAGCAGGCGCGGGTCGCCGAGGCGGCCCAGAATATGACCTGCCTCCACGCGGGTGCCGATCGGCACTTGCAGATCGGCGATGGTGATAAGCAGCGCATCGATGACCAGGCGCCCGGCCTGGTAAATCGCCCCGCCAAGGTCGAGCAGGCACTCCCCGGCGCGCACCGCCGGGATGCCCCGCTTGTCGGACACGGTTGGCGTCTTGAGCAGCTCATCGAGGGCGCGCTGCACCCCGCGCGGCTCGCGGATCGAGGCCACACAGAGGCGCACGACCTCACGCCAGCCGGCCTGGGTGGCATACGCCTGGAGCACATTGGGCATCTCTGCCCGCTGGTCGAGCAGAGCGCGGGCGGCCAGGTACTCTTCAAGCGTCAGGTGCAGGAACCCGTACAGGCGCTTGCCTCGGGCCTGAAGCAGGCCGGTCTGGGTCTCGACCAGCTCAAGAAAGTCACGGGCGAGGTCGCCAGCATCGCCCTTCGAGACGTTATAGATCTCGCGGAAGGTCTTCGCCAGCTGGCGCTCCAGCTCACTCTGATCAACCAGGCCGCCAGGCTTCTCGCTGTGGATCCAGAGGGCGGTCGGGCCGAGCAGGTTGACGACGAAGCCCTCGTCGAGCTTCTGGCGATTGTTTTTGAGGTAGACATCAATCGGCCGGCCAGAGAGCGATCGAGCGCGGTTCCAGGTCTCGGCCAGGGCCTTGATGATCAGCTCGTAGAGCTCGACCCGCCGGTTGGGCAGGCTCACGCCGCCGATCCGGATCAGGGCGAGCATGGTGAGCAGCAGCGGGTTCTGGGCGAGCTCGGCAGCCTTCTCATTGGCGAAGATCGCCGCGATAAGATCGCGCTCATGCTCGCGGGTCTTGCGCTCAAGCTCTGCTGCGCTGACCGCCTCGTCCCAGCCGACCCGCTCGTAGGCGGCGCTCCAGTGGTGCGCGAAGAGCCGGATATCGTCGGGGTTGAATGGCTGCACCTCGGTCTGCATAAAGAGGATCGAGTCGAGGGGCGCCTCAGGGTAGCCGGCGATCCGGCTGGTGGCCAGGAAGCGGTTGCCGGGCAGATCCCAGGTGCGCACGAACGACTCAAGACAGCGCACGATCTCGAAGCGGTCGTCGCGATCCCGCACCTCGTCCAGCCCGTCGAAGAGCAGCAGTGCCCGCCCACTCAACAGCGCCCGTGTGAAGAGCTCGCCAAAATCAGGTTGGGACTTGCCGCAGTAGAAGTCGCTCAGGTAGTCGAGCGGCGCGAGATCGGGCTGCTGCTGGCGGGCCTCGGCAAAGGCGGCCACCGGGAAGAGGATCGGCAGCCAGGATTCTTCCAGGCCAATGCGCGCGAAAGCCTGGCCGCGCAGCAGGCTCAGCATCACATACTTGACCAGCGTGCTCTTGCCCGAGCCGGGATCACCCAGGATGACCAGGCGCGGCGTCTCGCGGATCAGCGTGTGAAGTGTTGTCTCGTTCGATTCCCTATACCCTACCAGGATGCGTCCGGGTTTCAGATCAGTGCGAATCTGCTCTACCCCTGGCGATGAGCTCCTGAACGGGCCGCGCAGCGGGACGTAGATCGCTTCGAGGGGCAGCTTGAGTCTATTCTGCACCTGCAGGATGCCGCGGAAGTCGAGGATCTCATACTCGCCGCGCACATACTCGCGGTAGCGGGCGTAGAGCGCGGCCATATCGGGCGGGGTGTCCGGCAGCGCGCGGTAGTTGCCCAGCAGGACATGTATGGGAGCATTGCTGATGGTACTGCCATTGCCGGCCGTGATCGTGGCCTGAATCTGCGGCTGGAGCAGCATCTCGCGCAGCATAGCCTCAACCCGCAGCAAGATCGCTGTCTGATCCTGGGCGGCGGCCCGCTGTGCGCGTACTTCGTCGAGCAATTGGAGCTGAGCCTGCTCCAGCACGATCGGGCGCAGGGTCGACTCCTTGCGGATCGCCTCAGGCAGGGCCTGGGTGAGAAAGGCGACCAGCGCCGGCCTGATCTGCTCCCAGTCCGGGAGCTGCTGACGGCGTAAAGCGGCGCTGAAGCGAAGGCCGCGCCGGTACAGGTCGAGCAGGCGCCCGAGGTTCGGCGTCTCGCTGAGGAGTAACTCTTCGATGGCCGCTTGAACGAACTGCTTAGCCTCAGGGCTTTCGATCTGAAGCACCTGCAAGGTAGCTTCCATCTGGCCCGGGTCGCGCCAATCGCGCTGAAGCGTATCGCTCGCCTGCCGCACCGCCCGCTCGAAGGCTTCTCGCTGCCGCTTGTCGTCGAGCCGCATCCAGCCGGCCAGCTTGATCTTGGCCGCCGCCCAGGCGTCGCCGCCGGCCGCGTCGCCGACCCCGCCGGCGATCGCGCCGGCGGCGGCGGCAGCGATGGCGGTGAGGAGGAATGTGGTTAGCGGGTCCATAATGGCCCTCACCCCCAGCCCCTCTCCCGTTCGCTGCGCGAACGGGAGAGGGGAGTCTATAGCTCAGGATCAAGGACGGCGCACCAGGATCGTCTCATTGCGCAAGAAGCTGGGCATACACATCGTCCTCGTCATTATCCCAGATTGCATCGAGGGCGGCCTGGCTGGCAGCCTGCCAGTCGAGGGCATCATCAGCTTCGGAGGCGCTGCGCTGACGCTGCTTCATCAGTAAGAACTCGATAAAGTCTTCAACCTCGCGTTGCAACTCAGGCGTGAGGGTCTGAAATTTTTCGATCACCGTCATCATACGCTCCTTTACCTTTGGGTATCCAGACACCTGCATTGTACACATCGACTGAGCGATTTGCAGGCTTTGCCGATGAGCGATTTGCAGGCTTTGCCGACCGGGCCTCTCCCCGAGCGCTTGCCGCGCCGCGCCCGCCGGTAGGCCGCGAGCAGGTGCTCGAAGTCATAGATCTGGTCGTAGAGATAGCGGTATGTGGTAGGCATAGCGCAACGGCTTTACAATCGCGTCCCCCCTCGCCCGCCGCAGCGGGCGAGGGGGCCAGGGGGTGAGGGCCGGCCAGCCCCTAAATCATTTACACGTATCCTTAAAAAATATGCGCGGCTGGGGCTGCGCCCCAGACCCCCCGGAAGGATTCAGGAACACAGAAGCCAGGAGCCGGAATTCAGCATCCAGAAGCCTTATTTAGTGAGCGCGGAGGGACTGAACCACCCGAAAGGAGCAGTCGCCGCTCCTGATGTCCGGGTTGTACCTGCCGCGGGCACCGCAGCACATCCATTCTAAATCTTCACCCCAAGAGCCGCTTCGAAGATCTGCGCCATCCCCGACTGTAAAGTCTTTTCTGGCATATATTTCTTCGATCTGCATAGAGTCAGTGCTCGTCCACTCAGCGACATTCCCCACAACGTCGAGTGCCCCACAAACAGCCTGATCATGGAGGAAGCATCCTACCGGCGAAGTGGAGCCCAGGCCAGTTTTGTCATAGTTCGCCTGCTCAGGCGTCGGTGTCGCCTCACCCCAGGGAAAGGATCGCGGCGGGCCGGTGTGGCGGGCGGCGCGCTCCCACTCTAACGAGGTCGGCAGGCGAATCTCCTGATCCTGCGGCAGCCAGCCGCGTTCCCATCCGATCGCTGACAGCCAGCGGCAGTAGGCAGCAGCCTCGTACCAAGAGACTCCGACGACCGGCTGCGCCGGGCTGTTGAACTGAGCGTTGTTCCAGTAGTTCGGCTCGGTATATCGCGGCTGCCCATCAGGAAAGAGGTATTTCTTTCCTTCCTCCGTCCACCAGGGCTGTGTGTTGTCGTAGCCATCAGAGCCGTTGGCCTCCAAGAAGGCGGCGAATTCGGCGTTGGTCACCGGGTAGCGGGCGATTTTAAAACTGTAGGGCAGCACGATCTGCTTGAGCTTTGTGAGATCGCGCTGCGGCGTCCCATCCTCATTCCGCTGGGTCTTGTCCGTTTCATCTTTCACCCGCTCATCGCCAAACCAGAATGGCCCCTGATCGGCCAGGCACCAGTAGCTCGGCACATCGTCGTAGTCGCTGTGGCCTGCTGCCTCACCGGTCTTCAGATCGAGCAGGCGCGGGTCGCCCAGGCGACCGAGGACGTGGCCGGCGTCAACGCGGGTCAGCAGGGGCACCTGCGGGTCGGTGAGCGCCCCCAGCAGCGCGGCGGTGACCGCACGCCAGGCACGCTGGGTGGCCCCGTTGCGCCCGATGTCCTGCAGGCACTCGCCGGCCAGCACGACTGGGCGGCCGCGGTCCTTCTCATCGGTTGGCGCGGCCAGCAGGTGGAGCAGCAGGCGCTGGGCCTCCTTCTGCGAGACCGAGGCCAGGGCCAGGCGCAGCACCTCGCGCCAGCCGGGGTCGCTCGCCCGATGGTGGATCTCCGCATCGGCATCTTTGACCACGACCGACTCGAGCAGGGCGCGCGCCGCCAGGTACTCCTCGAAGGTCAGGTGGAGGAAGCCGTAGCGGCGGTGGCCGCGCTCCTGGAGCAGCCCGGTCTCGCGGTTGACCAGATCGATAAAATCCTCGGCCAGGCGGCGGGCCTTGCCCATCGGCAGCCCGTCGGTCTCGGCCAGGATCTCGGCGAGCTTGCAGGCCAAGTCGCGCTCCTCGACAATCCCGCCGGGGTTCTCGGTGTGAATCCAGAGGGCGGCCGGGCCGAGCAGGTTGACGACAAAGCGCTCGTCGATCTTCTCCTGGCCTAGGTAGACCTGGATCTCGCGGCCAGCCAGGCCACGCGCGCGGTTCCAGGTCTCGGCCAGCGCCT
>NZ_JAIEWN010000035.1:36745-64430 GCF_019599295.1 Oscillochloris sp. ZM17-4
TGTGCGCACCCCGATCGCCGGGATGCGCGCCGCCCGCGCAAATGGCATCCCGCACATGGTCACGTACCCCCGCCCCAGGCTGAGCCCGTAGGCGGGGGGCGTTGTCGTCTCGACTCTGCGCATGAGAGGTCCCCTTTCTTTTTCGAGGATTTGTCCGCACAATCGCCCCGCAGGATGCGGAACGGGACTCTCTTTGTCCGGGGCCGGAGGGCGTCCTGATGCCCGGCCCGCGCCGTGCCCGGCTCCGGTTCGGCCCCGGCTCGGCCCCGGCTCGGCCCCGGCTCGGGCCGCGCTTGTCGGCGCGGCCTCAGCCCGCGCCTGCGCCGCCGGATGGGCCACCGTCCGGCGGCGCAGCTTCCCCGGGCGGCCGGCGCGGGGGATGCCCCGCCGCCGCCAGGGCCAGATAGGCCTCCCACTGGGCGAGGGTCAGCAGCGGCGCTGGGTCGTCCGGCAGCCCCGCCAGCAGCGCCTGGGCCTGGCTGTCGCGCAGCCGCCGGTACTGCCCCCACAGCGCCCCGTGGGCCGGATGGTCGGCCGCGTGCGGCAGCGAGACCAGCCCCCAGCCATCCGGCCAGGCCGCCTGGAACTCGGTGGCCAGCTGCCCCGCCCGCCGCGGCGTCTGCACCAGCAGCACCAGCAGCAGCGGGCCGCCGAAGATCTGCGCGTAGACCCCGTCGGCGTGGTGGTCGCGGTAGCAGACGAATTTGCGCAGCAGCACCGGGAGCGCCTCGGTGCCGGTGTCCAGCTCCAGCGCCCAGCGCCGCTCGACCTGCCCTGGCCGCAGCGGCGTCCCGTCGAACCAGGGCAGCGTCTCCATGTCCGCCCGCGGCGTGGTCAGGTCGAAGCGGGCGACGACCATCGCGTCGATGCGCTGGCGCTCGCTGACCACGAATTCGCATTGGCAGAAGACGCTATGACACCAGGGCAGCCGGCGCAGCCCCTCCAGGAGCGATGCGCACCACCAGGCGACCTGCAGGTCGTGGCCGAGCGTGCTGGGCGACGGGTAGCGCCCGCGGGCGTCGCGGGCCTTCAGCCCGGCCAGGCTGCGCGGGTCGGGCTCGACCTCCAGCTGGTCGAGCAGGGCCAGGCCCTCGTGGCTCAGGCCGTAAACGTGCCGCCGCCGCCCGCCGACCCGCCCGGTCGACCCGTGGTTGGCCGGCGTGAGCGCCCGCAGCGTCGGTGGGGCCGGGGCGCGCCAGATCAGGCGGTGGGTGTACAGCGCCAGCAGGTCGCGCTTGAGCGTGCTGGCCCCGTAGCCCTGGTAGATGGTCTGGGCGATGATCGCCCGGTCGGCCAGCTCGATCCGGCCGAGCAGGCGCAGCAGCGCGACCTGGCGCGCCTCCAGCGGCGGGACGCCGGGGTAGATCGTCATGCCAAAGGCGGCGGTGCCGTCGTCAGGTGGGTCGCTGGTCATGAGTCCTCCGTGTCGGTGGTAGGCGTCGGTGCATCCGGCGTTGCGGGGGGCGGCACATGCGGAGATGGGCCAAATGCGAAGCCTGCGGCGATATCGGCGTCGGCCCGGCGGCGGCCGCGCTGGCGCAGCAGCTCCTCGGCACTGGGGCCGGCGGCTGGCGGCGCGAGGGCCGGGCGCCCCGGGTCGTCCGGGGCCAGGCCGGGGATGAGCGCCGTGCGCGCGGGGGCCACGCGCGGCGGTGGGCTGGCGGTGCGGGTCGGCGCCACCAGCGGGGCCTGGGGGTCGCGCGCCCAGCGCTGGCGCTGATAGGCGGCATCGGCCAGCAGCCCGCAGGCCCGCGTCTCCAGCCGGCTCGCCACCGCCTGCCGCTCCAGCCGGTTGGGGACGTAGCCGATCCGGGTCAGCGCGGCGGCGCGCTGCGCGGCGCGGATCCGCTCCCAGCGGTCATGGAGCAGCGCCCAGAGATCGTCCGGCAGCCGCGCGAGCTGGCCGACGATCTGGGTGTAGCGGGCGGGTTCCAGCGGGCGGTAGATCTGCCGGGCCAGCAGCACATCGGCCTGGTGGTGGTGGGGGTCGGGGTCGGGCGGCAGCGCCACCTCCCACCAGGCAGGATTCCGGAGGGCGATCATGTCATCGGCTGGCACGGGAGCGGGCCAGGGCTGGGGGATGATCGAGAAGGCCACGGGGGCCCCGGTGGCCGGCTGCATCGCCACGGCGTAGGCGTGCTGTCGGGCCGGCTGCGCGCTGATGTCCGCTGCGGTCAGCTCAAACGCGGCATATTTGCGCGCGTAGACCGAGGCGTCGGGCTCCTCGGTGCGCAGGACGAGCCGGCTGGCGCTATTGGCCAGCAGCTCGTCCAGGAGATCGCGCACCCCCGCGCCGACCGAGCCGGTCTATGTGGACGACCCGGAGCAGCCGGCGGGCAGCTTCCGCAAGAGCGACACCGCCCGCGGCGGCATGCGCGCCGAGGTCTACCGCACGGTGCGCGTCGGCGGCCAGATCCTCTCCAGCGACACCTTCAAGACGACGTTTAAGCCCTGGCCCGACATCTACGTGCGCGGGACGGGGAGCTGACATTATTGTAGATTGCAGATTGCAGATTGCAGATTGGCGCTGCAATCTACAATCTGCAATCTGCAATCTGCAATCTACAATCTGCAATCTACAATCTGCAATCTGCAATGGCTACTATGGCGCTGACGATCGTGAATGTCGGCTACCGCTCGACGAACTACTGGCTGATCAGCGCCGGCACCTCGCGGCTGCTGGTCGATCTGGGCTGGCCGGGCCGCATGGGTGAGCTTCAGGCAAACCTGCGGCGGGCCGATGTGCCGCTGGGCGAGATCCGCTACGGACTGGCCACGCACTACCATATCGACCACGCCGGCTGCGCCCAGGAGCTGAAGCAGGCCGGGGTGCCGCTGCTGGTGCTCGATGTGCAGGCCGCCGCCATCCCGCTGATGAAGCGCCACACGAAGCCGCAGGACAACTACCTCGACATCACCACCCACGATAACCGGGTGATCACGTTCGCCGAGAGCCGCCCGCTGCTGAAGACGATCGGCATCGACGGCGAGATCCTGCCCACGCCCGGCCACTCCGACGACAGCGTCTCGCTGCTGCTCGACGGCGGCGCGGCCTTCACTGGCGACCTGACCCACCCGGCTATGGCCGGCGAGGATGATGCCGCTGTGGTCGCGGCGAGCTGGCGCCTGCTGCGCGAGCGCGGGGCGACGATGGTCTACCCAGGCCACGGGCCGGTGCGGATGATCGATACGCCGCTCGGTGGCTGATGGCAGGTCGCTACCCGCGCCGTTTCAGCCAGATGGCAAATGATTCAGAGCTCTCGGTCGAGCGCTGGCCGAGCAGCAGCCCGCTCACCCCAATATCCTCGTCGAGATCCGGCCAGTGCAGGCCGTAGCCCGCCCCGGCGATCTGGACATTCACCCGCTCCTCGGGAGTACCGTAGGCCAGGCGCGGGTACCAGCCGATCGGGACGGCGATTGTGCGCCCGTCGTCGAGATCGACGGACAGCGTGTCATCCGTCACAGTTACAGCGATCGCTTTAGGCGTTATCTGAAGCACCGTTGCAGAATTCGTCCCATGCATTGCGAAGCTCCTCGGCGTGGGCTCGTGCGATCCGCTCGATCTCGCGTAGCTCACGACGGCTATAGCCTTTATTTTCCGCGATTAGAATGTCGGGGTCAAGCCAGAGCTTGCAACTCATGGCGTCCCGGTCAACGTGCATATCAACATACCGCAGGGGCTGAAGCCCCGCGGCTTGCGCCTCACTTCCGCTGCCGAGGCGTCGGAATGGACACGATTGGCTGGTTGACAGGCAGCCCGCCGACAGGAGGTTTACCCCTACCGGTATGGTACTTGGCCGCAATATTCCGCGCCGCGTTGAGGTCGGCATGCAGCTCGAAGCCACACACCCGACACACGAACCGGCCACGGGAACGGCGGTTGTTGCGGGCCTGATGCCCACAGCAGCTACAGGCTTGCGAGGTATGCCGGGGATCAACCCCAGCCACCGTACACCCCCGTCCCTCGGCTTTGTACGCCACGAATGCTTTAATCTGCGCGAACGACCAGCTATGGACACGGCGGCTGGTTTTCGTCTGCTTACGGATCTTCGACCGCTTCCGAATGTCGGTCAGGTTCTCCAGCACAATCGTCGCACCGGGATGCGCCGAGTGGACAATCTGCTTGGAGAGGACGTGATCACAATCACGCCGAAAGCGGGCCTGTTTCCCGCGTACCTTCCGCAGATGCCGCTTGGCGCTCTTGCTCCCCTTCCGCTGGAGTTGGCGTTTGAGATAGAACAGCCGCCCCTCAATCGCCTTCCACGCGGGCTTGCCCAGGAAGCGGTTGTTGCTCGTGACGGCGGGCTGCGCGATGCCCAGGTCTACGCCCACGATCTCGTCTGTCGGCTCCACATCGGGCGCAGGTACGGTGACGACGACATGCAGCCACCAGACGCCGTTGCGGTTGATCAGGTCGGCGGTATCAACCGGATAGCCCGCGTAGTGGGCGCAGTAGGCAGGCACATCAAAGCGGATGGTTTGCCGCTCCCCGACCAGCGATAAGCGCACCGTCTGGCTTTCCCAATCGACGCGGTAGGTATGCACGTTGTAACGCGGCGGGCAGGCATCCGACTGCGGCATACCGACCTTGCGCTCCTGCTCTTGCAAGGCGAACGCGCTCCGCAACGCCTCAGAGGCTTTGGCGCGGGCGGTATTGATCAGATTGCTGTTCAGGGTCGGTACGCTCTCGCGTACCGGGTAGTAGGCCAGATAATGCAGCTTGGTCGCATTGCCGACCTTCGCGTCCCAGCCGAGACGCACAAACTGATTGAACGCCTCGGTGAACAGGTGACTGGTTTCCTCCAGGGACATCGCCTGTGCAGACGACGGGGTTAATTTCAGGCGGATAGTTCGTTGCATAAGTGCATTATAACATACATTCATAGTTTTCGCCATAGTAGACCAGCTGTTCGCGGCGCACGTATCCGAGGTGCGAGTCCTCCATGCGCCGCGCCCGCGTTTCCTCTGCCGGGGTTAAAACCCCGCAGCTACCACGCGGGTTCGGATGGTGTAATATAACACATATGAGCTAATACAGGTAGTTTTACGTCTATTGCAGCATGTTCGTTCGGGTAACTCCTGACACCGATGGGCTTGACATAGCGTACTGGTCTGCTATAATCCGAACAGGTGTTTAGCATTTTTGTGCCGCACGGATTTTCATGCAGCCAGTCGCGCCGCCCATCGCAGTCATCGGCTCGCCGAACAGCACCACCGCCTTCACCGTCGATATTCTGGAGACGGCGCGGGATCGGGCGCTCGACCACGCCTGGGTGACGTTCGAGGTGGTCGAGCGCTTCAACGGCAGGGCCTACCGCAAGCGGGCGCTCTGCCAGCTCGGCGGGATCGTGACCCGCAACCGTTGGCACGAGGACCCGGTGATCCGCTCGGTGATCAAGCACCAGGGCGCGCTGCCGGCCCTCTCTGGCGAGAGCGACCTGACCAGCGCCCAGCTCACGGCCCTCGGCGTCTTCTTGCTTGAGGACGACGGCCGGGTGCGCAGGCGCACCACACTGAGCACCCCGCCGCCGAGCGGCACCCCGGTCTTCCCGGCCAGCGCCGAGACGCTCCAGGAGCTTGTCCACACCGAGCCGGGGATCTTCTACGCCGGCACCTCGCCCGGCGACGGGCTGCCCGTCCCGCTGACCCTGCGCCACTTCGGCCCCACCGACGACGGCGGCTTCGGCGAGGCGGTGATGCTGGGCGTCTTTGGGCAGACCCGCAGCGGCAAGAGCATTCTGGCCTCGCAGATCCTGGCCGGCTTCGCCACCAACCCGCAGATGGGCATCTTGGTGCTCGACCCGCAGGGCGAGTTCGGGCGCGACCGCTTCGCCGCCGGGGACCACCGCGTGGACTTTAGCATCAGGCGGCTGATGTCATCGCTCAACCAGGCCCGCCCGGTCACGGTGACGAACACTGACGAGGTGGCGCTGGAGGGGCCGGAGGCCTTCACCGAGACGCTGCGGCGGGCGGGCTTCTTCGAGAGCAGCACGTTCCTTACGGACCCCGAACTGCTCGTCACAACCCTCGGAATTCCCCACGACCGGGCCGTCGCCCTGCTGGCCGAGGGCTGGATGGGACTGCTCGGCAAGAGCGCGCCTGAGCTGGAGCAGCTAGGGCTCACCAAGCGCAAGGCCGCCATCCTGGCCGCCGCCATCGAAATCAGCCGGCGCAGCATGATCGCGGGTATCGACCAGCGCCCACAGATTACGTCGCCCGCCGACGCCGCCACGCTGCTGATGGTCGAGATGGGCCACCTTGATCAGGAGCACCTGCGCACGGTGTTGCTGGATACCAAGAATCGGGTCATGGCCATGCCGACCATCTACATCGGCTCAGTGAACACCGCCGCCATCCGGGTCGGCGAGGTCTTCAAAGAGGCCATCCGCCGCAACGCGACCGCGTTGATCGTGGTTCACAATCACCCCAGCGGCGACCCGACGCCCTCGCCCGAGGATATCCTCGTTACCCGCCAGATCGTCGAGGCCGGCAAGCTCTTAGATTGCGATGTGCTGGATCACCTCGTAATCGGCCGCGGGCGGTATACCAGCATGCGCGAGCGCGGGCTGGGATTCGCGAAGTAGCGTTTTTCGCATCTCAATAAGAAAAAACAGCCCGTGCGACACGTCGCGCGGGCTGTTTTTGGAGGGTGCCATGTCTGATCTGCGCTATCCGCCAAGTGCCCACAACCACTTCCACTACCCCGGCGGCGGTTTCCCCCTGGTCGGGGTCAGCTACCGGCTGGAGCTGATCGCGCAGCCGACCGTGCCGACCGCTGATCGCATCAAGCACATGTTGTCGTGCGCGACGCCAACCAGCTTGCAGCCGACACGCGACCAGATCACGGCGGAGCTGGCCAAGACGAGCGCTGCCTACCCCGCCGCTGTCGACGGCTGGGAGCGGGCACCGTATAAGATCACCGTCTACACGCCGGGAGACCCCGCGCCGCACATCCTGCGCTACCAGCACGCCGCCCGCTTCCTGCGCGACCTGGGCGTGCTGCGGCACTGCCAGCAGTGCCGCCAGTGGACGATCAGCCATGAGCCGCAGCGCGCCGAGGGTGTGATCATCTGCGACCGCTGCGGCTATGTCGCTGAGGACTGGCTGTAGCGCGAACGAATTGACTCACGATCCGCCCCGTTTTATACTCAGGTGGGGCGGTTTCTTTGGAGGAAAAAAAACGATGGGCAGCCCAACCTACCGCGATATTGAGCGCCTGGCCTACCAGGGCGTGCGCCTCGAAGTGACCGGGGGGCGCACCACTTGGGAGGCGTACCCAGGGGCGCTGCACAACGGCGTCGTGGACGACATCCGCCACAACCTCACCCAGGACAACCCGCCAGCCGCCGCGCCCTGCGGCTGCCACCATATCGCCGACACCTACATCGCCTTCGGGCCGCACCTGCTGCGCCGCCCCGACATCGCCATCTTCTGCGAGAAGCCACCGCGCCCAGACGGTGCGATCACCGGGATCATCCCCGGCGCGATCGTCGAGGTGCTGAGCGACGGCTACGAGCAGAAGGATCGCGATGTGACGGCACTCTATCTCGCCGCCGGCGTGCGCGATGTGGTTCTGGTGGACCCACGCGCCCAGACGGCAACCTGGTATCAGGTCGGCGCGGCCCCGCAGACCCTCGACCTTCCCGCGACCCTCTCGCTCCAGATGGGCTGTGTCCTGCGGATCGACCGCAGCGCCTAGCCCTGCACATCACCCGCACCTACCGCCCCGCTGCTCAATCGAGTGGCGGGGCGGTGTGATTCTGGTTGCGCCGGTGTGCTATCCTCTCTCTAACCGCCTTTACGGCGACCCGGTCGTGCTGAGGGTGGCCTTCTCGTGCGCAGCCGGCCCCGCTCCCCCGCCATCAGGCACACCGGGGCGGCGCCGCCCCTGGCGCGAGGTGCCCCGCCCAAGACCGACCGAGCACGTGTACAACCTGGTGCAACGAGTAGCCCCACGGGGCCGCTCTACGTTTCTCACGCGGGCCTCTGCCCGCCCCTTCACGCCTCCCTACAATCCCGCCGGCCACCACCGGCCTCCCAGCCTCCGCAGCCGTCTGTATCCCTACAGGCCGCCGTCGCGGGGCTTTTTTGCGTCCACCAAAAACCTCTCTCCCCCACCTGGGGGGGGCTGTATCTCTACAGCCGCCCATGTCGGGCGGCTGCTATTCCAAAAGGAGCTCTCCCGCACTTTCCGTGATCGAGGCCGAAATCTAGGCATTGTGACTCAGCGCAACCGCGCCAGGATGCCGTACCAGGAATCGGCTTCACGGAAAGTGCGGGAGAGCCCCAAAAGGAGCCCACACCTTCGTCCCACTTTCGTCCCACTTTCATCCCGCCTTCATCCCGCCTGACCAGATGCCCTGGCCGGCACACCCGCATCAATCTGCGGCGTGCCGGTCTCTGGCACGCCGCTCCCCTTACAAGGAGCACATCATGTCCGACTTCTACGAGAAGCAGCGGGCCACCGTCAACATCGGCATGGCCCTCCAGGGCCGCGGCTGGAACCTGATCGGCTTCCACGCCGACCAGAGCGACTCCCAGACAGACTACTACCATCCCGCCAGTTGGGATGGCATCGCCACAAACGACGCCTACCCCGGTGTGGTCGTCGCGGTGAACGTCAACGACTACTCGGTGAAGAACACCAGCGGTAAGCACACGTACAAGGTGTCCACCGTCCCCGGCGACGCCTGCCCAAAGTGCAACGGGTCGGGCGTCCACGCAGACGGCCTCACCTACACCGAGGCGCTGGAGCGCCCCGAGGACTCGCACGTCGCCATCCGCGACCGTGCCCGGGGCTTCCGCTTTGTCGTGATCGGCATATCCGGTGCCCCGCGCAAGATCGACCCGAGCGACTTCCACGAGGATGGCCGCCCGAAGTGCCTAGCGTGCAATGGCCGCGGCCATCAGCTCAAGGAGGTGAAGGAGATCATCTTCACCTACCCAACCTTCCGGGCCAACCCGCGCGGGCGGGCCTGGCACGTCGAGCACGACGGCCGCCAGATCGCCAGCGGCACCGGCTTCTCCAAGTGCGCCGATTACGGCACACGCAGCCAGCAGGCCTCCGCCGCCGTGGCCGACGAGATCGAGGCTGCGGCCAAGCGCACCCTGCGCCCCGCTGCGCCGACCACCGACACCGCCGCTACGCCGACCCAGGCGCAGGGCCAGCTTGCCACCGTCGCCACCGCCGGCGGGATCACCGTCCACGCTGAGCACGACGAGGTGAAGAGCTGGACCTACCTGAAGCTCACGCCCCGCGTGGAGCGGGCGCAGTACGACGGGCTCGCCGCCCGGTTCAACGTGAAGTGGCATCGCATGCGCCGCCAGCCGGTGATCTACCGGCTGATCGGTGCCGATGAGGTGGCCGCCTTCTTCGGCCCCGTCGCAGGCCAGGAACCGGCCCCCGCGCCGGTCGAGGCCACCCCCGCGCCTGAGCCGGTTTACGCGGAGGCGGTGCTTTGCATCGCCTCCGCCCTCAGCAACCGCCAGGCCACCCCGCCCCATGAGCCGGCCCCCGAGATCGAGCCGGGCGACGAGGTGTACATCCTCGCCCCCACCCTGGCCGACCTGGGCGGCTACCGCGACCAGATCGTCGAGGTGGTCAACCGCTACGCCATCGTTCACACGTTCGCGGCCGAGGCGAAGAGCACCCTTCAGGCGCTACTACGCCTCGGTGCCAACGCCAGCGACCAGATCCACCGCACCATCGACGATGCCCGCAATGCGGCCCAGGAGGCGCCCAGCCCCCTGCCCGCTGGGTACACCGACGAGGAGAAGGAGATCGCCTTCGTCGAGCGCTTCAACGCCGCCGATTGGGGCGGCGAGGCGCTGGCTGAGGCGGCCCGCAACGCGCGCTACGCGCTGCTCGAGCAGGTCGGCTGGGTCATGATGCAGTCCAGCCAGTATGAAACGGGGCGGCATGACTCGCTCCCCCGAATTTTCCTGCTGAAGGCCACCATCCCCGGCGGCTTCCGGGCCACCGAGCTGGTGACCGACGTGACGCCGGGCTACATCGCGCCGAACGTGATGCCAGCCGGTAGCCACCTGCGCTACCTCCTGGTGAGAAAGGGCGCGGGAGAGAGCTACCGCGACATCGACAGCGGCGCGACCGACATCGCCCTGCGCGATGATTACGCCGTGCTGACCGTGCTCGCCCGGCTCGCCCTGAGCCTGCGCGACACGATCCGCAGCGGGATGGCGCACCTCTCCAATCGGATCTACGACACGATCGAGGAGGCCGACGCCGACGCCCCCAACCACCTGATCGCCCCGGCCCCGCCCGCCCCGCCCACGCCGCCCCGCGCGGCATACTTTACGGAGGTGTTCACCCACAACGCATGGGGCGGTCGGCCCCTCTCAGCGAAGGCTGCCGAGCAGCGGCAGAACGAGCTGGGCAAGAAGGGCTGGCACACCCGCATCACCTTCATCCCGCGCGGCGGCTACACGCTGTTCGCCACCAACCCGACCCGACACCAGGAGGTACCGCTCGTCCTAGACAACAACAGCAGTCGCGAGAAGGACGCCCACGGCAACCGTGTCTCCTTCTACCCCTCACCGAACGGCGGCCCCGATCAGTATTTCGACGCCTGGGTGATTACCCTCGAGCCGGCCCCCGAGCCGGTGGAGGAAGCCGCAGTGGCGCCCAAGCAGCTCGCGGCCACCCCCGCCCCCACCCCCGAGCCAGTGGAGGAAGCCGCCCCCGTGGCAGTGCTGCACCCTGACGCCCCTGGCCAGGGACGCACGCACTTTTATGAAGAATTCTACGATGCGGATTGGGGCTCAACCCCCAGCGCGCGCAAGGCCGCCGAGCAGCGCCAGGCGGAGCTTACCGCCCTCGGCTGGCGCGCGAAGACCCGCCGGGACACCCAATCGGCGCGCTACAGCGTGTCCGCGTTCGACCCGAGCGTGCAGGTCTACACCAGCCGGGTCAGTCTTGACGGGCTGACCGGTGAGACGAGCGACGGCGAGGGGTTTAAGATGTTCACCCGCATCACCCCCAACACGAAGGCCGCCGCCGCGATGGCGCCGGCCCCCCCCGCACCCGAGCCCACCCCCGTCAAGGAGCTGCACCCGCTCACCCGCATCGTACGGATGCGGGCCGAGGTGGCGCGGCTGAAGGCCGCGGCCCCTCCCCGCGCCTACGAGAAAGCGCACAAGGAGTTGGTCGACTTCCAGCTGTTGCATCTCGCCAAGCAGGGCATCCCCCTTGCCATTTCCGAGATGTACCAGTCGCGCCCGTGGGCTGGCGGTGCGCTGGCCAAGCGCGCCCGCGACCTGCGGGCCAGGGCGCTCCGCAACGCCGGCTGGATCGTCACGACCAGCGACGGTGCCGCCGCCTTCCTGGCGGCAGAGAACCCCCTCTACGACGGCGCGCCGGTAAAGCGGGCGATCGTCGATGTCACCCCCGACAGCCTGAGCCAGCAGTACCAGCCAACCTCGCTGGCCACCCCCGACAGCGACGAGACGCCGCGGCCGATGGCCGCGCCGAGCATCGTCATCACGGCAGCGCCGGAGGCACCCGCCACGCCGGCAGTTGCAACCGCAGCGCCGGAGGCACCCGCCCCCGTCGTCGTTCCTGAGCCCACCGCCGCCCCCGTGGCGACGAAGGGCAAGGGGAAGAAGGCCAGCAGCGCAGGGCCGATGCAGCAGCTCGCCATGTTCTAGCCTCCCTCACCCATCCGACGCAGCGAAGCTGCGTCGGATGGGCTGACATCCACATCCACCACAAGGATCCCCCCCATGATGAACCACATCACGCCCATCACGACCAGCATCCGCATCCCGGCCGCGAACATCTCCGCGATGCTCGCCGCGATCAGCGGCTACGCCGAGATCCCCTACAAGGATTTCGGGGATGCGGTCGGCGATCACCGCTTCAACTTCACGTTCCATACGGACGAGAACGGCGACCTGGTGATCGTCGAGTTCGACATGAACCAGGTCGCCACCGCCGATGCGATCGACCTCGGCGTCGTGCTCGACTACGCGGCCCCCGGGTCGCATGTGCTGTTCACCAACGAGGAGGGCCAGGTCGGCGCCACGTTTACCGATGTCAACGGCACCGGCTACGACACCGTGGACGGCAATGCGCTGACCACGCTGCTCACCGGCTTCTTCGCGGAGACGACCGGCGCGAACATCCGCGCCGTGCCGGCCACCGGGCAGATCAACGATCGGCTCAAGCGCCTCTCCGACCACCTGGAGGATAACGTCCTCATGAGGCTTCAGGAGGACGAAGACCCGGCCTACAACGACCTCATGAGCGGTGACCAGCAGATCACCGCCGAGGAGGCGATGGCGGCCACGGTGAAAGAGATGCTGACCAGCATCCTCAACGAGGCCGAGATCGAACCCGAGGACGGGCCGATCCACGAGCCGGCCGAGGCGCTGGGCTTCATCGACGACGCGCAGTTCGCCGACATCGGCCGCACCACGCTGCGCCTGGCGCTGCGCCTGTTCCGGCCCGACCTGTTCATTCCCACCAAGTAGGCCGAGGAAGGAGCCCCGGCCGACCCGCACGAACGCAGCCCCTGGTGCGCCGCATGGCACGCCAGGGGCTGCGTTTTGCAACCCAAGGAGGAACAAGGTGTCATTCCCAGACGGACTTGAGATCATCTTCAACGCCGGCGGTCCAGACACCCCCGGCCGCATCGAACGCATCACTGCGCCGAACGCCGCCATTGTCGCGGGCGGCTACGTGCATGTTCAGTTCAGGAACCACGGTTCCTGGGTAGACCCCACGAACCTCCGCACAATGACGCTGGAGGATCACCGGCGCATCCACGGACTGCGCTTCTGCGACTGGCAGGAGCGGCTGTGGTACACGCTCATCTTCCGCTTCTACGGTCGCGGATTTTGCAGCATGGACTACTCCGTTGAGTCGCTGCGCGCGGAGTGGCTGGCCGGCTGGTCAGTCGCCGCCGCCGCCAGGCAGATCGCCGAGGATCACCGCTGGCCGATGTCCCCACACGGTGACATCCCCGCCTACGCCTTCCCCTACGTCGCCGACCTGGGCGACGAGGATACCGGTGCAAGCATCGCCTAGCCCCACAAGGAGGTAACGAAGTGATCAACCTCATCCTCGCCAACCGTCGCCCCGCGACGATGCTGGACATGACCCACCTGCGGGCCAGCGACCCGCGGCTTTTTCTATGGATCGTCAAGGCGGCCCTCGCCGCGACCAAACGCGGCGAGACCGTCACATGGGGCCGCGAGAGCGGCAAGCTCGACGCTGACGCCTTCCGCGCCCTCCTGCGCGAGGCGCTGGACTACCAGATCAGCGCTCGCGGAGGCCCGCTGCCGAGCTGGCGCAAGCTGGAGACCGGCTACCAGCGGCAGATGCGCCAGGACGCCTACCTCATCCGGCACGGCCGTGAGGTCGGCCAGCCGATCAGCCCGCTGATGATTCGCACGCCGGAGTTGGTGCGCTGCGCATAACCTGCCTGAACCTGCCCGAAAGAGAGCACCATGAAGACGCAATCCCAGCCCGACCCGAAGGGCACGATCACCATAACCTACGGCGAGCTCCAGTGCTTCGCCTCGGCCGTCATGGCCATCGCCCGCATGGCCGAGCAGCCAGGGAGCGGCAGCGCGATCGGTCTGTTCGGCTGCAGCACCTTCCTGATCACCTGCCCCGCGCCCGCGCTGGGGGTGATCGGAGATCACCCCGAGTGGAACCCGATCCTGGTTAACGGCCAGCAGGTCGGCAACCGCTACGGCGCGCAGAAGCGCTACGCGCACGAGTTCTGGACGCGCCGCAAGGCGCGCGAGGAAGCGGAGGCGCAACCGCCATGCGCCGCCTGATGATCATCGCCTGCGGTGCCACCAAGCGACACGACGCGGGCCTGCTCCCCGCCATCGACCGCTACGACGGGCCGCCCTACCGCACCTTGCGCGCGAACCTGCGCGAGCTTGCGGAAGATCGGCGGCCCACCATCCGTATCCTCTCGGCGGAGTTCGGTCTGATCCCCGCCGAGACACCCATCCCCGACTATGACCACCGGATGACCCAGGCCCGCGCCCTAGCCCTCCAGGGCCAGGTGCGCGCGGCGCTGGCCGACCTCCTGGTCGCCGGCGATTACGCTGCAGCCTTCGTGAACCTCGGGGCCGACTACATGCCGGCCCTGCCCCTTAACCCGACGACCATTCCGCGCCTGGGCGTGATCACCACCGCCCACGGCGGGATCGGTGAGCGCATGGCGCTGATGAAGTGCTGGCTGCGCGAGGCGTAGCCGGCAAGGAAGCCGCTATGCTCACCGTCACCCCGCTGCGCGAAGGCTAGCACAACCCCATCATCGCCCGCCTCGTGCTCGAATCCTGCCTGGAGTTCCCCGCCGACCCTGACGGCCTCGACTACCGCCTCGCCGCCTTCGCGGACGGGCGCAGCCACATCGCTGCCGCCGTGATCGACGGCGCGGTCGCCGGCGTCGCTGAGGTCGAGGAGCGCGCCGAGGGCACGCTCGATCTCCTCTGGCTCGAAACCCGACCCAGCTTTCGCGGCCAGGGCGCGGGCCAGGCGCTGCTCGCCTGGGCGCGCACGCAGGCCGCAGGCCGCACGCTCAGGGTCGCCACCACCCCTGCATCCGCCAACTTCTACGCCCGCCACCTACCCGATGGGGCCGTGACGGTCGCGTAGCACACTCCACGCCAAAAACGTTCCGATCGTCCATCACGACCACAACGCACGCCCGTTGTGGTCGTGCGTTGTGGCGTAATAGGTGCGTCATGACCACGACCATCATCAAGCCACAAGACAGCCGGTGGCGCGAGGCCACCGGCAAAAACATCGCGAGAGCCTGCCGGTCACGAGCGTGTACCGCCCTTCTGGCGCAGCACAGCCAAGCGAGCAGATCCCTGCTCGTCGCGGCCGCGCTGCGCCAGGCGCTCGACGCCGGCGAGCTGTGCGTCTTCTACGGTCGGGCGATGGAGCTCCGGTCGACGGAGCGCTGGCGCGGCGTCACACTACGCCTCGCCAAAAGCATCTACGCCGACGAGGCGGGGATTGTCTTCGAGCGATCCATCCGACGGCGCGGCCTGACCAAACGGACGGACGACTTCTACATCACCACGGCGATACTCCCGCTCCCAGCCGACCAGACGACCTGGCCGGAGGTGATCCCCGGCGCGGTCTATAACCAGGCGACAGTTCACCGGCTTGCCGAGCTGTTTCAGCTGTAGAAAGGATCGCTGATGTCCCCGATCAACGCCACCCTGATCGTCATCATCATCGCCGCAGGCGGCGTCCTCACGATCTACGCTCGCCGCCGCCCCCGCGTCACCGCCGAGGTGCGCGCGGCCCTGGTCGCCACGCTGCTGGCCTACCCCGACATCGAGGCGTACCGCGCCTACCGTGTCCTGAGCAGCAGCCGCGACGGACTGGCCGTGGCCCTGCTGCTGCTCAACGCGGCGGCCAAGAGCAACGCCGAACTCTACGCGCACAAGGTAGCTCTGCTGCGCGCCGTGGTCCAGGCCAGTCGTCGCCGCGACTGGTGGATGCAGGCGCACACTCACCCCGATGCGACGGGGGACACCAACACCGTCGCTATCTTCGTCGAGACCAGCATCGGGCCGATCCTCGACATCCCCCGCGTCCAGCTCTCGGCGCACATCAGCGCCGAGAACGCCGCCGCATACTTCGCCGCCGCGCCGAGCCCGAGAGGTCGCGGATGGGCGGGCATCGCGCTCCAGCCCCGCGCCGAGGAGATCGCCCGGGCGTTTCTCGCACGCTAACCTTCCACCACGAGGAGCTTTCCATGCAGACCGTCACCACCAAGACTATCGCCGAGATCATCCCGAACCTGCGCGACATCACCGACCGCATCAGCGCCGATATGCCGCACACGAGTGTTGAGGAGATCCTTTCGATCATCCTCAGCGCCAGCGAGGCCAACCGGGAGAAGTCCACCGATCACATCGCCGCCGCCGCCGCCCAGCGCATCCAGGCGCGGTACAACCAGTCCATCTTCTTCGCACCGCTGCTTGATGCGCTCGCGCCGTTCGCGCCGCGCCTAAGCGACCAGGTGGTGCAGGAAGAGATCTTCAAATGGAGCGACGGTCTGGTCGTCCTGGCCGCCATCGGGGTCGCCGTCGCGTCCGAGGCGTCGGGCCTGGGCATGCCGATGCCGCAGGCCATCGCCGACTACCGCCCGCTCCTCTACCGCGAGATTGCGCATGACTACGGCTCCGACGCGAACGACGAGATGTGCTTTGGCCCTCCAGCCCCCCCGTCCTCCAACGGGCTGATCGGCATCGCAGGGGGGCTCACGTTCCGCTGCACAACCGCCGAGGGGCAGGAGTTCGCACTGCCGGCCACCGCTGAGGAGATGATCGGTGTCTGCGAGGAGCTCGCCATCGACCCCGATCACGAGCTGTCAGAGATGCTGGTTGATAACGAGCCGATCACCCTGGAGCGCGCCCGCCAGGCGCTCGATCGGTACTGTTTCATCTATATGTAGGTGCCTTAGATCAGTGAATCACATCAACAACCCCCGCCAAGTATATCTTGGCGGGGGTTGTTGATTCTGGCCTGGTTGCGCCGGTATGCTATGCTCTAGGGAGCCGTCCCTGCGACGGCCCGGTCGTGCGAGGGTGGCCCCCTAGCGCGCAGCCGGCCCCGCTCCCCCGCCATCAGGCACACCGGGGCGGCGCCGCCCCTGGCGCGAGGTGCCCCGCCCAAGACCGATCGAGCACCCACACAACCTGGTGCAACGAGTAGCCCCACGGGGCCGCTCTACGTTTCTCACGCGGGCCTCTGCCCGCCCCTTCACGCCTCCCTACAATCCCGCCGGCCCTCCCGCCGACCTCCCAGCCTCCGCAGCCGTCTGTACACCCTACAGGCCGCCGTCGCGGGGCTTTTTTGCGTCCAGTCCACCCTCTCCCCCGCCAGGGGGCTGTACCCCTACAGCCGCCCTGACCGGGCGGCGCTATCCACAAAGGAGCCCGCCCATGTCTCCTCTATCCCTCGGCACGAGAGCGTTGGCCAAAACGCTCTCCCACAATCGCTCCCTGATAAGCCAAAAAGCGAGCGAAATCGAACAGCTTGATCGCATGATGGCCGCCGCCCATGGGCAGTTGGCCGAGATCAAGCAGGCTCGCCACCACATGAAGGCGCTGCTGCGCTGGAGGAAGCGTACAGGAGCCGACGCCGGCGACCCTGTCGGGGAGATGCTCGATCTGATCGAGCGTATCAACGCCGGGGGCTGGCGCCTCTGGCGGATCGACCAGGCATCCCTCGCCGAAAATCCACATGGCGGGGCGTCGCTGCTCACCCTGCGCGACCCGCAGGGCGGCAAGCTGCTCCTGGTATTCAACCCGGCCACGATCACGATGATCAGCGACGAGCATCAGCGGCTAGGCCACACCCACATCGGTCGCATGATCGAAATGGCCTGGCAGGAACGCTGTGAGGACTGGCACTTTGTGCTGTTCCCGACGCGAAAGCGCGGGGATGCCGTGATCGCCGCCCACGGCGACATCGACTCGATCACCCCAATCTAGAGGTGCGCTGTGTCTGTCACCTGCCTCACCTGCGGCCAGGAGTGGCCGCGCGACCCCGTGCTGGAGGTGGTCTGCCCAACCTGCCATGCAGCCGTTGGAAGCCACTGCAAGCGGCCTAGCGGCCACGAGGCCAGTGATGTTCACGCCGAGCGCGACCGCCTGGCGATGCGTACCATCGCCGGCTACGGCCAGTGCCCGACCATCCCCCCAACCAACGAGCCACGAGCCGCACCCCAGCAGCTTGCGCTCCATTTTTGAAAGGGAACCGCTATGCAGACCATCTTCTTCGGCGTCATTGACCCGCTCGGCGAGGCCGATGCCGGCGTCCGCGGCCCCCGCTACGAGGAGATCGACGGGCTGTGCGAGACATTCCGGCAGGTGCATGTTGGGCTGGAGTGGCGCTACGAGGCGCTTGTCGCCGTCCCGCTCGCGCCCAGCGAGCCGAAAGACATCATCGGCATCAAGATCGCCTTCGCGCTGGCGGACATCTCCGCTGGCGTGATCACCGACCTGATCGACCTCCGCCAGCTGCGCGGCCTCACCCAGGCGCTCGTGGACTGGCAGGTCGTCCGGCTGGCCGCCGCCTCGCTCGGCATCGAGTTGGGCGACGGGCGGCTCTTCATTGTCCAAGAGGAGGGCGCGCAGCATGATGCATAAGACACCCCTGCGCGACCGAGCAACGCCCGTCCTGACGGTCGGCGACGTGGCCGATCTCCTCGCCCAGACCATCCCCGACGACGGCGAGGTGCCGGAGCTGGGATCAATGGCCTACGCCGAAGAGGCGATCACATGGATCGAGGATCTGATCCAGGCCGAGGCGGCGGCATACGCCGACGACCACGGCGACGACCCGCCCGACCCCGAGGCCGCCTTTCGCGCACAGCGCCGCCTGCGCAGCCTCCACCTGGCCCTGGGCCTGCTCAGGCTCGTAGAGGAGCGGATGCAGCAGTGATGAAACCCACCCTGTTCGCGTGCCACGGCTACACCGATAGCCCCACGCCCGCAACGATCAACCTCTACCGCGACCGGGCGGCCACCGAGCTGGTGGCCACCGTTCCCACCACCGACCCTGCCGCCCCCGCGCGGCGCGACGAGACCTACGTGCGCAACGGCACGACCTACCGCCTCGTCTGGATCGACTGAACCCTTGCGACTTCCGCACCCCTACCGCACCCGCCCCGGCGCGTGCCAGGGACGGGGAAGGAGCATCCATGAATCTGATCATCGACACCTTCTCCACGAACGACAACTACCCAGCCACCACGCCGATCGCCGTGCTGGAGATCACCGCGGAGACCCTCGGCATCCTCCAGCAGGCCCGCACGAAGTTTCGCCGGGTGGAGCCGGTGACCGGCTGGTTCGCCCCAATCGCCAATGTCGGCATCGACTCCGACCTGTTCGATGCCGTCGCTGAGACGGACACGAGCCCGGAGGCAACCGCATGGCGCGAGGCGTTCGAGCGCCTCATCGAGGGCGAGCAGGAGCATATCCTGATCACCGAGCCCACGCCATTCTTCGCCGACGAGATCGACGCCGATGTCGACTTCGGGGCGAAGTTCTACTACTCCGACCAGAAAGGCTTCTGGTGGAGGTGGACCTACGCCCAGCAGGGCGGCGTACTGGAGACCCGCGCCGTGAAGCTGGAGGAGATCGAGGCCCGCTGGAAGGAGCTGCACGGCAGCCTGCCGGGCGACCCCAGCCGCCTCACCGTCACCGCCTACGCCGACGGCATGGAGCCAATCACGCAGGTCGAACTGAAGCGACTCCCTGACGGAAAAAGCTGTCTTGTGGGTCACTCCCAACTCTGGGAAATCGTTGGCGCGACCGTGATCACCGTTCAGGGCCAGGGCTACGTCAGCCTCTCCCTGGAGGGCGGGGATTACATCGCCATCAGCCGAGAGGATTGGATGGCGTTCAACGGATTCACCCCCGCCTGCTGCCCGACCTGCGGCTGCGAACAGCTCGCCGACCAGGGCAATACCCGCCTGGAGGAGACGCCCGCGCAGCACGGCATGCCCGGCTGGGGCATCACCTACAAGAACGGCTTCCGCTTCCGCTGCGACAACTGCGATCTCACCTTCGTCACGTTCTGACCCTCAACCCGTGCGCGCCCGGCAGCCCTGGGCGCGCACATTTTAGGAGGATGTATGCACAACGATACCAATTTCTCAGGCGTCGATAGCGACGAGGTGCGCCGCCAGATGGCGGCGGCTGAGGCGGAGCAGGCAACGCTTACCGCGCAGCTGGAGGCGGCCGAGGCCACCGTCGACGCGATCAAGCGGAAGATTCACGACGCATCGCTACTCATCTTCCACGCTAAGCGCGCCCTCGCGGGCCGCGCCCTGGGCGACCTGCCCACCGGCGACATCAGCGCCGACCTGGATGCCGTCGCCGTCGCCATTGAGGGCGGCCAGGTGCTCAGGATCGACGGCTGCGCCGTGGAGATCGCCGACCTGGAGGGCCGGATCTGGCGCATCACCTTCTCGGAGGATGCCGACGCCTTCTGGGCCGACAACACCGGCTACGATCGCATCTCCGACGATCAGGTCGGCGGCGGCGAGGCAGTGGTGATCGATGCGATCTGGGATGACACGTGGCTGATCGAGGCCACGCTGAACGACCGCCCGATCCACATCCGCATGCCTGGCGACCCGGTGCGGGTCGAGGAGCTGCGAGGAAGCAACCAGGCGAAAATGTAAAAGCTCTCAGGCGACAATCAGAGCGGCGCGGGAAATTCCCCGCACCGCTCTGATTCTGACCCTCCCCCACCTGGGGGCTGTTTTCTAACAGCCGCCCATGTCGGGCGGCGCTATCCAGAAAGAGGCACCGCCCGTGGCCCATCATCGCCTCCTCGCGCGGTGCCGAAGGAGGCACCACAGCATCCCGGCGTGCCTTGTGCGCGCCACCACCACCGTCGTCCTAAACCTCGGCATGGGGGTCGAGAGCAGCGCCATCCTCGTGCGCTGGCTCTTCGAGCCTGAGACCCGCTGGTTCCCCCTCCGCAAGCTGATCGTCCTGACCGCCCAGGTCGGCGACGAGGGCCGGCGCACCCATGATCTGATGGAGCAGGTGATCTACCCACTGCTGCGCCAGCACCGCATCCGAACCGTCCAGGTCGCCCGCGGCGGGCCGTCGCAGAACGACGGGATAGTCATCCTCGACGATACTCGCGACCCAACAACCTGCTTCACCGCCGGCCACTACACGCTCCGCCAGGAGCTGCTGGCGGCCGGCACCGTGCCGCAGTACGCCAGCGGCAAACGCCGCTGCTCCCTGAAGTTCAAGGGGTGGCCGCTGGACACATGGCTCGACCAGGCGCTCGGAAAGCGGCGCTTCGTGCAGGTCATGGGCTTTGCCGCCGACGAGCCCGAGCGGATCGCAAAAGACACCAGCTTTGCCACCGTGCAGCGCGCGACCCGCTATCCGCTCGCCGAGTGGGGATGGGAGCGCCAGCGGTGCGAGGGCTACCTCCTACAGATCACCGGCGAGCGCTGGGAGAAATCCTGCTGCTCGTACTGCCCGTTTGCGATGAGCGGCAGCCACCTCACCGTGCGCTTCCGCGCCGACCACCAGGCCGCCGTGGACGCGCTGCTGGTCGAGTTCGTGGCGATGGCGCTCAACCCGCGCATGAGCCTCTTTAAAAGCCGTACGCTCCGCTCAGATGTGGAGCGGGACGGCAACACCGCCGCCCTGGCCCGCTTCAGCGCCGCCCTAGACGCCCATCCCTGGGCCGTCTACCGGGTGCGCCGCGTGTTCTACGCCCCCGGCGTGGCCGACCGAAAGGTCGAGGCGCTGGAGGTTGGCGACCGCGCCAGCATTGATCGGACGCTCCACCGCTACGCCGGCGAGGCGTCCGCCGACATCGACGTTGACGGCGACTTTCGTCGGGCACACATGACCCGGCGCGACCCGAACAGCACGACCTACCCCCAGGTCGAGCACCTGCTCACCATCGCGCCGGCGACTGTGGCCGACAAGAGCCGGAAGCGGTTCGATGGTGCATGGGCCAAGGCCACGTCCCCCTACATCCAGCAAGCACTTATATGAAAGGAGGCGTCGATGCCGCCCACCACGCGCCCGGCGCCCCACATCGGGCGGCATCGGGCCACGCTGCGCCTGCGCGCCTTCCTCCCCTGGAGCCAGCGCAAGGTCGTCTTCAACTACGGACTCGGCTGGGACAGCACCGCCATCCTGCTCCGCTGGCTCTTCGAGCCGGAGAGCCGGGATTTCGAGCTCAGCCAACTCATCGTGATCACCGCTCAGGTCGGCGAGGAGTTTGAGCAGTCCAAGCATCTGGTGGAGACCTATATCTACCCGCTGCTGGCCTTCTTGCACATCCGCACGGTGCAGATCGCCCGCCGGTCGGCCTCCGACCGGGACGGCATCGTCGTGCTGAGTGACACCCGCCACCCGACCACCTGCCATGTCGCCGGCGCACATCGCCTCGGCGATATGCTCATGGCCGACGGGACGGCCCCGCAGTACGCTCACGGCCGACACTTCTGCGCTCAGAGGTTCAAAGGCTGGCCCATCGGCCAGTGGCTCAGTCAGGAGTTCGGCCGCACCCCGTACCGCAGCATCATCGGCTACAACGCCGACGAGCTGCGCCGGGCGGCCAAGGCCGCCGACTACGCCGACATTCAGCGCGCCCACGAGTTCCCCCTGATCGCCTGGGGCTGGGGGCGCATCGAGGTCGAGTCATACATCCGGCAGGTCGTCGGCGTGGAGTGGGAGAAGTCCTGCTGCGGCTTTTGTCCGTTCGCGGGCGGCCGCGCCGATCTGGTGCGCCGCTACCGCCAGGAGCCCGCGCAGGCGCTGCGAGCGCTGCGGATGGAGCACCTGAGCCTGAGCCTCAACCCCCGCTTCGGCCTCTTCGCCAGCGGAGTCCCGCTGCGCACCACCGTCGAGGCGGCGGGCCTCACCACCATCCTCGCCCGATTCGACGCCGAGCTGGCGTTCACCCCCTGGGCGCTCTACCACGTCCGGCGCATCTACCGCGAGGTCGCGCCGCTCGTTGATCGCAGCGTCGTGACCCTCGCCACCGGCGCCCGTGCGGCTATGCTCACCCACCTCGCCACGCTTGGCGAGGTCGAGGTGGAGGGCGGCATCAATCGCGTCTACCTCCGCCATCACACCCCCGGCCTGCGCCCGTCGCTGGAGGAGTTCTTCGTCGCCGCGCCGACCACCATCGCCGACAAGGAGAAGAAGTGCTTCACGGCGATGTGGCGGGCTCGCACCAGCGGCGTCAGACAGATCTTGCTCACCTTCTAGAACCCGAGGAGCTTCAGATGCACTACCGCATTGATCGCGTCCGCGGCGGCACATACCGCGCCGAGGTGGAGGCGTACATCGCGCAGAACCACTACATGCGCTCCAGCGGCGGCAGCGGCCAGCTGTTCGCCGTTGTGCGCGATGACGACCAGGTGGTCGGCGCATGTCTCATCGGCGCGACGGCCAGCCAGAACCAGAATCGCAGCCTGGTCGGGGCCTGCCTGATCGGCCCGACGGCCAGCGCCGACGCCGAGCGCAGCATCGCCCAGCCGGGCGTGCTGGTTCGCCAGATCAAGCGCAGCTTTCTCTCGGACGATGTACCGACATCGGCCATGTACGAGAGCCAGCTACTGCGCCACAGCATGCAGGCCGTCTGCGACGAGTACGACCAGCCGGTCCTGTTCGTGAGCTACGCCGATCCGGCTGCCACGGACGCGCGCACCGGCCAGCCCCTGGCGGGCTGGATCTACCTCGCCGCTGGCTTCTTCTACGTCGGCACCACCAGCAGCACACGCCGCTGCGTGATCGACCACCAGGGCCGCGCCCGCTCGACGCGCCAGGGCGCGGTCACGCTCACCCGCAACACGCTCCCGAAGGCGGGCAGCACCTTCCACGGGGAGGCGATCACCGCCGACTGGAGAATGGCCACCCTGCCCCCGGCGCGGATATGGGTCGCTGTGACCACGCCGACTCGCTTCACTCGCCGGCAGGCCAAGCACGCCTGGCGCACCGTATTCGCCGCGATCAACCTGGCCCGCCGGGTGGCCGCGCGCACCTGGATTAGCCACACCACATGGCGGCGCAAGCTCGCCGGCGGCACCGTGACGCTCGGGGAGCCCCGGCCGCAGCACCTCCGCCGCCACGACCGATTCCAGCCCGCCCTCTGGCGCGGGGGCGAGATCACCCGCACCTCGGCGCCCGTCTGGGTGCCGCTGGTTCACCAGCAGCGGGCGCTGCTCTTTGAGGATGTCGCCGGCGAGACCGTCGCCGGCAGAGTCTACGCGCCGCTCGCGGCGTAGTGAGGCGCGCAATAAGTGCGACGTTGTCGCAGCAATGCGGCAACACGTCGACCCGAATACGCTGCCGCCGTCCGCTGAAGTGTGCCACCGGATCGCCGACCTCGCCAGCTGGACGGCGGCTCTTACCGACTAACGAGGAAGCAGCACCTTGCCACCAACCCTACAGCCCTATCCAGACTCGGACGTGCGGATGTTTATCCGCTCGTCCGAGTCTGTGCTCGTATCCGCGCCAACGCACTACCGCCACGAGGCACCCGGCGGCCTCGTCATCACCGCCACCACCAACGCGGGCACATGGGAGAACCTCGGCCCGGTGATCGCGATCGGCGTCTGGAGACAGGACCGACTCATTGGCCACCTTCGGGTCGAGCGAGACATCGAGATCGAGGCAGACGAGGCATGGGGGCCAGCATGGATCATGCAATCCATGTTCGTGCTGCCCGAGCAGCAGCGCCAGGGCGTTGGAACGATGCTGCTGCACACCGCACGGCAGCTCACCGGCCTGCCGATTGATGCAGATACACAAATGACCGACGCCAGCAGCGCGCTCTACGCCAAGCTGCGCGGCGAGCTGTGGCCCGCCGGCGACTCCGCCATCCCCACTGACGACTCTACTATCCTCGCATTTCGCGCTGAGGCGGAGCGCATCATTGATGCTGCCCTCGCCGCCTGGCGGGGCGTACTGAACCAAGGAACAAAACCATGATCGACGTAGACACCGTTCGCAGCCCGAACTACGACAAGAACGTCCACGGCCCACACGGTCCACACGGCGACGAGTACCCCTGCCTTGTCTGCGGCCGAGGGCACAGCATGAACACCAGCGTGCTGCTCCACATCCACGGCGGCGGCACCCTGATCGTGACTGAGGTGGAGGCTACGACGCTCAACGCAGCTGGCCGAGAGGCCGAGGATATGCACGGCTACCCGGTCGGCCGCGCCTGCCTGCGCAACCATCCCGAGCTGCATCCCTACACGCCCAGTCAACTGACTGTCGCGTAAACGCGACAGCTTGCACCTCACTCCTGATGCCGAGGCATCGGGAAGGATACGATTGGCTGGTTGACAGGCAGCCCGCCAGCATCACATGTAGCGACGCTGGCATGGTACTTGGCCGCAATATTCCGCGCCGCGTTGAGGTCTGCATGCAGCTCGAAGCCACACACACGACACACAAACCGGCCACGGGAACGGCGGTTGTTGCGGGCCTGATGCCCACAGCAGCTACAGGTCTGCGAGGTATGTCGCGGGTCAACCGCAACCACCGTACACCCCCGTCCCTCGGCTTTGTACGCGATAAAGCTCTTGATCTGGGCGAACGACCAGCTATGGACACGGCGGCTGGTTTTGGTCCGCTTACGAATCTTCGTCCGCTTGCGGATGTCGGTCAGGTTCTCCAGCACAATCGTTGCGCCGGGGGAAGCCGACTGGACAATCTGCTTGGAGAGGACATGATCGCAATCCCGCCGAAAGCGGGCCTGCTTCCCGCGCATCTTCCGCAGATGCCGCTTGGCGCGCTTGCTCCCGTTGCGCTGAAGCTGGCGTTTGAGATAGAACCGCCGCCCCTCAATCGCCTTCCACGCAGGCTTACCCAGGAAGCGGTTGGTGCTGGTGACGGCGGGCTGGGCGACACCCAGGTCTACCCCAACCACCTCGTCGGTCGGCTCCACCTCGGGCGCGGGCACGCGCACGACCACATGCAGCCACCAGACGCCATTCCGGTACATCAGGTCGGCGGTGTCAACCGGATAGCCCGCGTAGTGCGCGCCGTAGTCAGGTATCGCAAAGCGGATGGTCTGCCGTCCGCCCGTGGTAGACATCCGTACCGTCTGACTCGCCCAATCCACGCGGTAGGTATGTACGTTGTAGCGCGGCGGGCAGGCGTCCGATTGGGGCAGGCTGACCCTGTGCCCGGCCTTCTGCAAGGCGAACGCGCTCTTGATCGCTTCGGTTGCCTTGACCCGCGCCTGGATCAACAGATCCGAAACGAGGGCAGGGTAGTCGGCCTGCGTCGGGTAGTAGGTTGCGTGATGCAGCTCGACCCCATTGGTGATCTGCTGTTCCCATCCCACCCGGCAGACGGCGTTAAAGGCCGCCGTGAACAGGCGGCTGGTTTCGGCCAGCAGCTCGGCTTGTGCCAGGGAGGGGGTGAGTTTCACGCGGAGTGTTCGCTGCATAGCACATGTATTCTACCATATACACGGTGTTCTTGCAAGAAACGAGTAGCCCGGCGCTTCCCCTGCCGCCTAAAGGCGGACAGTCCCCGCGCCGTGGCGTTGGCGTACGAGCTCTAGCGTAGGAGTCTTTTTATGGGCTGGGTCGTAGCCCTGCGGCAGCCAGGTGCGGGTGTCGTCATCGAGGGTGCCGACCGCGATGCCAGCGAGAATCTCGCGGAAGCGATGCACACCGCCGCAGTCCTCCGGCGGGCAGGCCCGCTCACCGCCCGTGCAACGCGGGTAGCTCAGCGTGAAGTCGCGGCGCAGCACCTCTACCAGCCGCACGGTGTGCTGCCAGTCGTCGCCAAAGTCATACGCATAGCGCGCGGTGTCATTGCGCAGGGTGAACATCGACGCGATCTGGTGCGCCCAGCTCGGCGGGTCGTCACAGTCCTGGCTCAAGTTGTGGATGCCGAAGATGCGCGCCTGCTTCGTGCGCGGGTGCGGGATGGTGAATTGGTGCAGGTGGTAGTCGAGCCAGCCCATCGCATCTTGGATGGCGACATGCAAATCCCAAAAGGTGGCGTCGCCCGCGATCTCGATCTCCCGCCAGACCAGCGGGTCGGTCTCCTGGAGCTCAATGCGAAAGCGGAGGATCAGCGCCTGGGTGGGGAGCACCATTTCACGCCCGCCCCGGCGGAGCTGTGAGCGGCCATCGGTGGTCGTCATGACATCTTTCTCTATCTGCGCAGCAGCTAGGCGACCACCTCAGCCTTCGCGGCCTTGCGGCGTCGCGGGGCGGGACGTTCGGCCACGGGGGCGACCTCCTCGGTATCGTTCGCCGCTGCATCTTCCGGCAGCGCATCAATGATCGCATCGCTGGCCGTTGGCGCTGGCATCGTCGCATCCTCGCCATGATCATCGACCAGGTCTTTCAGGGCACTGAAGAGCCCGATCGGGAGCAGCACCCCAGTCGGGTAGCCTTTCTGGGTGACGATCACCGGCTGGCTGGTCGCATTGGCGCGCTTGATCAGCGCCGCCAGCGATGAGGCTGCCTTGGAGATCGGCACGACGCCACGTTGGAGATCGACGTTCAGGTTCAGGTTTGTTCGGGTAGGCATTGAGCCATCCTTTCTTGTTTCGTATGCCAGTGTGCGGCGTGGTCGAGCTACAGCGCCACATGAGGCTTCGCTGTGTACGCACAGCATAGCATGTTTGGGCGACAGACGATAGTACGCTCTAGTACACAGGGGCATTCATCAAGGAACGGTGCGTATGTCCGTATTGTCGTTTCTAAAGATCCGTTCACTGGCAATTAGTCGCTTGAGCGTGCTATACTTGTCACCAGCACGCACAAAACCCACTCGTCGCCGCCAAGCAAGTGAGTGGATTCTGTCGCACGATATTCATTTCTGCTGCTCTTGGCTATTGTAGCACCCCTGTGCGCTCATCGCAAGGGTGCTCCCACGCCCGGCGCAGTGCCTAGCACTAGGTCACTGATGCCTACGGATGCGCCCACCCCACCCCGCGGCCAAACTGGTCAGCCCCACCTCCCTTCCGGCATCCGCGACAACCTGGATCGGGGGAAGGTTAGCGACTTCCTCAAAACCCAGATCCGCCCCGGCACCGACCTCGCCATCGTCTCGGCCTACTTCACCATCTACGCCTACCAGCAGCTTCAGCCCCAGTTCGACCAGATCGGCCATCTGCGCTTCCTCGCTCACGGCGGGGGCGCGACAGGCG
>NZ_JAIEWN010000036.1:0-5162 GCF_019599295.1 Oscillochloris sp. ZM17-4
CAGCCCGGCGAGCCCGACTGGTACCTGGTCAACAGCAGCATGATGGTGAACCTGCCCGACAGCATCCTGGTGGAGGGCCAGGAGTTTGTGATTGTGCCGCTGAACGGCTGGGACCGCCCGGTGCGGCCGGTGCGCCTGGCCGGCCGGCGCACCTGCGACAGCGACGATGTCTACCCGCGGCCCGACCAGCCGCCCCTGATGTTGCCCGATATGGGCGCGGGCCTGGTGCTGGCGATCTGTGGGGTGGGCGCCTACCAGCAGATGATCTCTGGGCGCGGCGGGGCGCACCACTGCCTCAGCCCCGAGCCGGCGCGAGTGATCTTCCACGAGGTGGCCGGGCGGCTGCGCTCGCGCCATGTGCCCCAGCAGGATCAGGCGACGATCATGCGGCTGCTCGGCTACTCGCCCCAGCATATGGCGGTGCCCCTGCCCTTTGAGCGACCCTCCTCCCCGCCGGATCTGCGGCCTGTGCCGCTGGCCGCCGTCGCCGCCCGCCGCAGGATGCGCGATCGCGTGGCGCGGGTGCGCTAGGGCGGATCCCCCAGGCGATCACGCTTGCGGCGCGGGGCGGTATATCCGCCCCGCGCCTTTCTGTGCGCGCCACGCTGACTCTGGCAGAGGACGTAACTTTCTGATAGAATTGGGAGTTAGAAATAGGTGTTAGCCCTTCTATGCTCAAACCAACCACAAGTTCTCGTTCAGATGGTAGTGTGGTATGTGAAATCTAGGTCGCGCCTCGGTGCGCTCCTCGGGCATGCGCGCGCTGTCCTGATGGCGTCTGAGGTGTGGAGATGAAGGTCAGGCGGGGATTTTAAGGAGCAGCTGTATGCATATTCTGGTAGCCGACGACGATATCCCGAGCGTAAAGCTGACGTCGTTTGTGCTTGAAGAGGCGGGGTATCGCGTGGTGAAGGCCTATGATGCTCAGAGCATTCTCCAGGCTGTCGAGCAGAACAACCCGGACCTGATCCTGCTTGATGTGATGATGCCGAAGTCGAGCGGCTTTGATATCTGCCGTCAGATCCGCCGCAACTCTGATGTGCCGATCATCTTCCTGTCGGGGCGCTCTCAGCTCCAGGATCGGGTCATGGGCCTCCAGATAGGCGGCGACGACTATCTGGTGAAGCCCTATGAGCCCTCCGAGCTGCTCGCCCGCGTCGAGGCGGTGCTGCGCCGGCGCAACAGCGATATGCTGAACCCGTCGTCGCGCCTGAGCCAGGGCGATCTGACGCTTGACCCGGTGGAGCACAAGGTGCTATTCTCGGACGGTCGGGCGGTTGAGCTGACCCCGCTTGAGTTTCGGCTGCTCTACTACCTGATGAAGAACTCGGGCCGCATCCTTAACATCAGCCAGATCCTCAGCAAGGTCTGGGGCTATGATTACGAGGGCGAGAGCAATCTGGTGGCGGTCTATATCCGCCGCCTACGCACGAAGGTCGAGAAAGACCCCGAGCACCCGCGCCACGTGATCACGGTGCGCAACCTCGGGTATAAGTTTGAGGCTTGACGCGTTGCACCCTGCGCCGCGTCGAGCCGGTGTGGCCGCGAGCGTCGCCGCGGCATGATCTGAGTACGCCCGCTCTCAAAGCACACCTACCGCGCTGGATCATGGGTCATCCCAGCATCATACCCTCTCGGCATCACGTCGCCAAGAACACAAGCGGTAGCACGGAGAATGCTGGTCATGGCTGCGACCGATACGCTTCTTGCGCGGGCTGAGCCCTGGCTGCGCGCAAATATTCGCGACGGTTTGCGCGTGCTGCTGCCGCTCCCCGTCCTTGCGCTCTCGTGGTGGTTTGTGCGGCTGTCCTTCGACCGCATCTCAGCCATCGGGCTGATCATCTACGCGGCGTTCAATCTGTTTCTGCTGGTGGCCCTGCGCTACGCGCGGTCGGGCCACCACGAGCGGCGCGTCACCACGCTGCTGCTCGCGTCGGTTCTGGGCGATGTCTTCCTCGCCATATGGCTGCTCCTCTCGGTCGGCCCCTTCACCCTGAGCATCTTCCCGATCTATACGGTGCTGGGGATGAAGGCCATCCACTACCGGCGCCGATTCCTGTCGGTGATCTTGGTCCCGGCTCTCCTCGGCCCGCTCTACCTCTCGGCGACCTATATCGTCGGCCGTGGGATCGATGGCCTCTCGACTGAGCAGGCCTTGGCCTACTGGGGGCTGGTTGGCGGAAGCTGCCTCTTTGTCATCCTGCTGCTCATCCTCGGCGAGCGCCGCCTGCGCCAGGCCAATGAGCTGCACGCCCAGATGGCTCAGCTGCGCGCTGATCACGACTCGCGGGTGGCCGAGCTCGATAGTATCAATACGGATCTGCGCGTGCGCATTCGCCGCCAGCAGTCTCTGGAGGAGAGCCTGCGGGCGATCACCGGCTCGCTCAGCCTCGATGATGTGCTGAGCCAGATCCTCGATAGCATGATGCAGATGCTCGGCACACCGCGGGTGAGCGCCGCCGGGCTGACTCTGGTGAGCGGCGCAGGCTTCACCCACCGCACGATCGGCCTCGACGGGGTGGAGCCGAGCTGCTGGGCCGAGCCCCTCGCCCAGCGCGTGGTCAGCACCCGCGGCCCGGTGGTGGTGGGCGACGCCCTGCTCGACCGTGACTGGCGCGAGGTGCAGCGCTGCGGGGCCATGTCGGCCCTTAGCGTGCCCCTGATCGACCCGGCAGGCCAGGTGCTCGGCGCCCTGACGGTGGTCAGCACGCAGCGTCACGCCTTCACGCCCACCGAGGCCCGCCACCTGACCTCGTTCAGCATCCAGGCCAGCGTGGCCATCCATAACGCCGAGCTGCATACGCGCCTCGGCCGCCAGCAGGCTATGCTCCAGGCGGTGCTACGCGATATCGGTGACGGCCTGATCGTGGTCGATGTTCAGGGCGCGATGGTGATGGCCAACCCGGTGGCCTACCAGGCGCTCCAACAGAGCGACTCGCTCGGAGGTAACCTCCGCGACGCCCTCGACCAGATCACGCGTGATCTGCGCGATGAGGGCGTGCCCATGATCGAGCACGAGCTTCAGTTTGGCGAGGACGATTACGAGCGCGCCTATCAGATCTTCGCCTCGCTCGTGCGGACCGCCGATGATGATGAGAGCTATGTGGCGATCATCCTGCGTGATATCACTGACCATAAGCAGCAGGAGCGCCAGCGCGTCGAGTTTATCTCGATGGTCTCGCACGAGCTGCGCAATCCGCTGAATACGCTGAATGGATTCCTGAAGGTGGTGCTCCAGGGCAAGGCTGGGCCGCTCAATGAGCTCCAGCAAGAGTTCCTCGGCCTCGCCGACAACCAGGCCGATGCACTGAAGGGGCGGATCACCGAGCTGCTTGAGTTTAACCGCCTGGAGGCCGGGCGGCTGCGCCTCCAGCCGCAGTGGGCGAACTTGACCGACCTGCTGCTGAACGCGAGCGCGCGCTTTCAGATCCAGGCCGAGCAGTTTGAGCTCAGCGTGGACGCCGATGTCCCCGACACTATCCCCGAGCTGCTGATCGATAGCGGGCGTATCGGTCAGGTGGTGACAAACCTGATCGAGAATGCGATGAAGGCTACCCCGGCGGGCGGGCACATCCGGCTGAGCGCGCAGGTTCGCGAGCAGGAGGTGCTGGTGCAGGTTGTTGACACGGGCGTCGGCATTGCCCCGGACCAGCGTGAGAAGATCTTCAGCCGCTTCTACCGGCTTGAGCACAACTCGTCGAAGCATGGCGTCCACCTTGGGCTGGGCCTCTCGATCTGCCAGCAGATTATCGAGGGGCACAACGGGCGGATCTGGGTGGATAGCGAGCTCGGCAAGGGCAGCAGCTTTAACTTTACGATCCCACTGGTGCGGCGCGAGCAGCTGATTAGCGAGCCGGTTGCGCCATAGTGCGATTGCAGATTGTAGATGATGCGCTGGCTATTGGGGCGAGATCGGCGGCGTGGCGCGATCTGAGAACGAGAAGACCTACGTTTATCTGGTACGGGCGGCTGCGGAGTCACCCTTCCGAGAGTGAGGTTCGCGTGTGAATGTTGCGTTGATTGCACTCCCTTGCATTGGCAAGCTGCCGGCGCCTCCTCTGGCGCTGGCATATATTGCGACCCTGCTGGAGCAGCGGCGTCATATTGTGCGGATCTATGATCTGGCGCTTGACCCAGAGTCGCCGCTGAGCGCGGCCTTCCAGCCGCTGCGCTCATTTCGCCCGCAGGTGCTGGTTGTGGCTGGCGAGCAGCCTGAGATGCTCGCGGCGGCGGTGGAGGCGCTGCACGAGGATCAGCATCTGCATGTGCTGCCCGTGCAGATGAGTCGCGGTAGCCTTGATGCGAATCAGATCTGTAGCGGTGTCATCCAGTGGATCGACCGCCAGCGCGGCGGCCCCGCAGGGCCGGTCGCACCGCCCGCTGAGATCTCGTCGATCGATGATCTGCCCTTCCCCGCGCGGCACCTGCTCTCGCTGGAGAGCTATGACATGCGGGCGATCGGCGGCGAGCTCCAGACGATCGTGCTCGTCGCGGGGCTCGACCCCTCGGGGGGCGGGAAGATCGCCCTGCGCTCGCCGATGCAGATCGTCGCCGAGCTGCGCAGTGTCTCGCACGAGTTTGGCCTGCGCCACTACCTCTTCCCCGATGTATCGATCACGGCAGACCGGGCGTGGCTCGTGGAGTTGCTGACCCGCCTGTGCGACGCCGGGCTCAATATCGGCTGGGAGGCCAGCGCCGACGCCGATCAGCTCGATGAGGCGCTCAGCGCGCATATGGCGCGGGCCGGCTGCGAGGCGATCACGCTCCACCTTCGGGCGGCCAGCGTCTTTGAGTCGGTCGATGTGCGCGGCCGGGTGCGCCAGGCGGTGACGACGGCGCGCAACCAGGGGGTGTTTGTGCGCGCCCACGTGCGCCTTGAGCCGCCCTACGAGTCGGTGCCACAGCTAGTGGATGTGGCGGCGACCTTTAACCTGGACGATGTGCGCTTCGAGGTGGTTCACGCCGGGGCGGCAGGCGAGCCGGGCGACGGCACGCAGGTGAAGGAGCTGGCCCGCCAGATGTATGACGCTGGGCGCGACCGCCAGCGCTTCATCAACCGGTTCGGCCCGGCTCTGGGCAACCTGATCTGGAAGCTCAGCGGCCAGCGCGGCGCGCAGTCCGACACGTAGGCTTCCCCTACTTCGTACGGGCGCAATAGCAAT
>NZ_JAIEWN010000036.1:5262-8403 GCF_019599295.1 Oscillochloris sp. ZM17-4
AGAGCCAGGGCCGCCATTGCTATTGCGCCCCAACATCATCACACCACGGTGCTGCGCAGCGTGCCCAGCCCGGTGATCTCTAGCTCGACATCGTCGCCGCGCTCAAGCCACGGCCCGTAGCCCGCCGTCAGCTCTAGCAGGCAGCCGCTGCCCACCGTGCCGCTGCCGAGCACATCGCCCGGGTAGAGGGTGGCGTCGCGGCTGGCGTGGGCGATCATGTCGGCGAAGCGGTAGTACATGCTGGCGGCGTTGCCCCGCGAGCGCTCGACGCCGTTGACCCTGGCGGTCATGGTCAGGCTCAGGCGGCCGTCGTCGTCGGCGTAGATCTCCAGCTCGTCGGGGGTGACGATCCAGGGGCCGAGCGAGGTGGCGAAGTCCTTCCCCTTGGCTGGGCCGAGCCCGATCCGCATCTCCTGGCCCTGGATATCGCGGGCGCTCCAGTCATTCATGATCGTGTAGCCGGCGATGAAGAGCTCGGCGTCGTCGGGGTGGATGTTGCGGCCCTGGCGGCCGATCACGCAGGCTAGCTCCAGCTCGTAGTCGAGCGCCTCGGTCTCGGGCATGGAGATGGCGTCGTCGGGGCCGTAGATCGCGCCGTGGTTAGAGAAGTAGAAGGCGGGGATGCGGTACCACTCCTCGGGCACCTTCTGGCCGCGCTGGGCGCGGGCGGTGGCCACGTGCTGCTCGAAGACGTAGAAGTCGCGCAGGCTGCTCGGGCGGGGCAGGGGCGCCTGGAGGCGCACCTGGGCCAGGGGCAGCAGCATGGCCGCGCCGCCGATCTGGAGGCCGCCGGACATCTCGTCACCGGCGAACTGGGCGACCGAGGCGACGATGTCGGCGGCGGTGTCTAGGTTGACCTCGTCCTGGTCTCCGCGCAGGAGGCTGAGCATATCCCAGCGCAGGCTCTCGGCGTCCTCGATGACGAGGGCGGCGGCGGCGGCCAGGTCGACGACGGCGTCGCCGAGGAGCGCCCCGGCGCGCGGGGGGCCGTCGGGCGGGGTGAAGGTGACGAGGCGCATGGGGTCTCCTCTATCGGCTGAGCGCGGGCCGGACCGCGGCCGGCGCGAGGCGCGCGCCGATGGTGTGGCGTCGGGGCATGGTTTTTGTGGTAGGCTGTTGGGGCGAGGCGGTGCTGCGCTGCCTCGCCCTTCCATTATAGAGGATCACACGATGTATCGTCAGAGCGAGATAGCGAGCGCGGCGCGTCCGCGGGTGCTGGTGGTGCTGGCCCACCCGGACGACGAGAGCTTCGGGATGGGCGGGACGCTGGCGCTCTACGCCTGGTGCGGCGCGGATGTCTACCTGGTGTGCGCGACAGGCGGCGAGGAGGGCGAGATGGCGCCGGAGCTGCTGGAGGGCTACGGCTCGATCGCGGATCGGCGGGCGGCCGAGCTGGACTGTGCGGCGCGCGCGCTGGGGCTTGCGGGCGTAACGATGATGGGCTACCGCGACTCGGGGATGCCGGGGGCGGAGGCGAACCGCCACCCGCAGGCGCTGTTCGCGCAGACGCTGGACTCGGTGGCGGCGCGGGTGACGGCGGAGATCCGGCGGGTCCGGCCACACGTGGTGCTCACCTTCGACCCGATCGGCGGCTACCGCCACCCCGACCATATCGCCATCCAGCGGGCGACGGTGGAGGCCTTCCACGCGGCGGGCGACCCGGCGCGCTACCCGGGTGATCTGTCGGCCTACGCGCCGCAGAAGCTCTATTTCCACACCTTCCCGCGCGGCCTGCTGCGGCTGGTGGTGCGCCTGATGCCGCTGTTTGGGCGCGACCCGCGGCGCTTCGGGACGAACGGCGATATCGACGTGGCCTCGCTGGCCGAGGTGGAGTACCCGATCCACGCCAAGATCGACTTCCTGCCGATGGCGCGGGCCCGCGAGGAGGCCGGGGCCTGTCACGTGAGCCAGGGCGGCGCCTCGGGGGGGCTGCGCAGCGTCGTCGGCCGGCTGCTCCTGCTGCTCGGCGGGCGCGACACGTTTATGCGGGCCTTCCCCGAGCCGACGCCCGGCCTGCGCGAGCGGGATCTGTTCGAGGGGGTGACGATCGACCCGTAGGGACACAGCGCGCTGTGCCCCTACGTCGCATCACACCTCGATGCTGGCGACCGAGTCGAGGATGTGTGTGGGCCGGTAGGGGTACTGCGCCACATCCTCCCGGCGGGTGACGCCGGTCAGCACAAGGATCGTCTCCAGGCCGGCCTCGGTGCCGATGATAATGTCCGTGTCCATGCGATCCCCGACCATGACTGAGTCCTCGGAGTGTACGTTCAGCGTGCGGAGCGCGGTGCGCATGATCAGCGGGTTGGGCTTGCCGATATAGTAGGGCTTGACGCCGGTCGCGGCGGAGATCATGGCGGCCACCGCGCCCGTCGCCGGGACCATGCCGCCCTCGCCGGGGCCAGAGACATCAGGGTTCGTCGCGATAAATCGCGCCCCGGCGGCGACAAAGCGCATGGCCTGGGTGATGCGCTCAAAGCTATAGGACAGAGTCTCGCCGAGCACGACATACTCGGGGTTCTGGTCGGTGATGATGTAGCCTGTGTCATGCAGGGCGGTGGTGAGCCCGGCCTCGCCGATCACATAGGCGCTCCCGCCGGGGTGCTGGGCCGCGAGGAACTGCGCGGTCGCCATCGCGGACGTGTAGAGGGCGGTGATCGGCACGTCGAGCCCGATCCGTGCCAGGCGCACGTGCAGATCGCGTTGGGTGTAGAGCGAGTTATTCGTCAGGACGAGGAACTTCGCACCCGCCGCCTGTAGGCGCTGGATAAACTCGTTCGCGCCCGGGATGGCCTGTGAGCCAAACACAAGCACGCCGTCCATGTCGCAGATATAGTTTTTCGGCACGGGGTTCTCCTCTGGGGGCGGGCGCCGCACCGTGTGTGTGCGCTCCCGCCTGTAAGCACCGCTGACCTCGGACATTATAGCAGTGCTCCTGTGAGGGGTGGCTGCTAGCAACAGTGGCCGGCGGTCGTACGTCTAAGCGGCTGGGTAAGCTATAGTAAGGAGTGCGAGGCAATGGGTCCAATCTCGTGGATTATCTTTGGCGGGCTGGCCGGCTGGGTCGCCAGCATGATCGCGGGCACGAATGCCCGGCAGGGCTGCCTGATGAACATCGTGGTCGGGGTCGTCGGCGCGATG
>NZ_JAIEWN010000036.1:8503-51416 GCF_019599295.1 Oscillochloris sp. ZM17-4
TGGAATGCCATGCACGGCAATCTGCAATCCAAAATCTGCAATCTGAAATGGTATAAGAACATGACGTGGCCCTGGATCGACAGGGCGACGCCCGACGCGGCGAAGACGTGCTACTATACATTGACGGCAGGTCTTCGCCGCTGTGCGGGTGCACCTGACAGCGGATAGCTCGCGGCTGATTGTGTCTCAGGCAGGTTCATCCAGCTTGACAGTCTGCCCGGCACCCCGACACCCCCACAGCCCTCCAGAGGGCTATGTCGGGCTGTGAGCAAACGGTAAAGCTGAAATCGCCCGATTTGAACCATGCCTAAGAATATCTACGCCCTGATAACCCAGATGAGGAGCAACGTGCTGCGAATTGGACGAGCGATAAGCCACCAACGGCGAACCCTTGAGGGTCGCAGGCTATCGGCTATCGGCTATCGGCTATCGGCTATCATCGTGGTTCTGCTCCTGCTGGCCGGGGCGGCCCCGGCCACCCCGGCCCGCGCGCTCGCCCCGCTAGCGCCGGCCGCTGTGCCGGCCAGCCCGCCCTCCTTCGGCCTGAACAGCCACCTGGCCAGCCGCTACCCCGACCCCTCCTCGATGGATGTGCCGGCGAGCATGCTGACCGACCTGGGCGTGACCTGGGTGCGCGAGGACTTCCACTGGCACCGGGTGGAGCCGCGCCCCGACGCCTGGGACTGGACCTTCACCGACGCGGCGATGCGGGCAATCCTCAGCCGCGACATCCAGGTGCTCGGCGTGCTCGGCCCGTCGGTGGGATGGGGCACCCCCTACCCCGGCGACACGCCCAACGATGTCTCCTACTACCCGCCCGACCCCGACGCCTTCGACGCCTATGTGCGCGCCGTCGTCACCCGCTACCGCCGCTACATCCACCACTGGGAGATCTGGAACGAGCCGGACCACGGCGTCTTCTGGCGGCCTCAGCCCGACGTGGCGGCCTACACCCGCCTGCTCATCCGCACGGCGGCGACGATCCGCGCGATCGACCCGCAGGCCCAGGTGGTGCTCGGCGGAATCAACCCCTTCGACACGACCTTCCTGCGCGGCGTGGCCGAGAACGGCGGCTGGGGCAGCTTCGACGTGCTCGGCATCCACCCCTACGTGGACCCCTACGGCCCCGAGGACGGCAACCTGATCGCCGCCGCCGACGGCGTGCGCGCCCTGGCCGAGCGCTACGGCAAGCGGCCGATCTGGGTCACCGAGCTGGGCTGGTCCAGCGGGCCGGGCGACCGCGACAGGGCCGGCCTCACCGATGAGCAGGCCCAGGCCAGCTACCTGGTGCGCTCGATGCTCGACCTCTGGCAGGCCGGCGTCGAGCGGATCTTCTGGTACAGCTTTAAGGACGACCCTGGCAACCCCTACGGCCTGGTGCGCGCCGGCGCCGGACGGACAGACTACCGCTCGCGCAAGCCGGCCTACGACGCCCTGCGCACGCTCAACCAGCAGCTCGCCGGGGCCACCTTCGTCGAGCGGCGCGACCTGTTCACCCGCGACACCCTGGTCAGCTTCGACAGCCTGCGCGGCTGGCGGCGCACCAGCCAGCCCAACGGCACCCTGCGCCTCAGCGACGCCCAGGCGCACGGCGGCGGGCTCAGCGCGCAGCTCGACTACAGCTTCACCACGCGCCAGAACGACTACGTCTCCTTCGAGCGCGAGCAGCCCATCCCGCTGCCCGGCCAGCCCTACGCCCTCGGCGTCTGGGTCTACGGCGACGGCAGCACCCACGGGGTGAAGGTCTGGCTGCGCGACGCCGAGGGCGAGCTGCTGCAGTACGTGCTGGGCAGCGTGGGGCCGCCGGGCTGGCACTTCATCTCCGCGCCGATCGGCGGGACGGTGGAGCCGGGCAACCACCTGGAGGGCAGGGGCAACAGCCGGCTCGACTTCCCGGCCAGCCTGCAGGCGGTCGTGCTCGACGATATGGTGGACAGCTTTGTGGGCGGGGGGACGATCTACCTGGACGACCTGAGCGTGATCGGGGGGCACGAGATCTACGACCTGCGGCTCCAGCGCGGCGGCGAGTCGCTCGATGTGCTCTGGTCGCCGCCGGGCGCGCGGGTACACCTGAGCACGCGATCGGCGGCGGGCCGCCTGATCACACGCGATGGCGTGGAGAGCACGGCGTCGGCCCAGGGCGGGCAGATCACCGTGAACCTCGGCCCGGCCCCGGTCTACCTCATCCACCGGCGATGATCTCGCCGGGCCGGATGCGGGCGCTGCGCCCCGCGCCCGTATCCCCCATGCGGGCGCTGCGCCCCGCGCCCCGCCCCGGGGGCCAGCCCCCGGGACCCCCGCTGGGGGCGCGTCGCCCCCCAGACCCCCCGAATCTGATGCTGTACCGTGTGGAGTCCCCGTTGTTTGGCCTGGGCGCGGTGCGGCGAAGCTGTACGCCAACAAGTGCCTGTGCCGCGCAGCGGCCCGCCTGTCATGACAACGGGCATTGAAGCCGCCGACCACATCAGATTCGGGGTTCGAAGGGGCGGAGCCCCTCGCGGGGGTCCAGGGGGCAAGCGCCCCCTGGCGCGGGGTCTGGGGGCGCGCAGCCCCCAGCATGAATACCGCGAGCGTATTCCTGCGGGGTCTGGAGGCGCGCAGCCCCCAGCATGAATACCGCGAGCGTATTCCTGCGGGGTCTGGAGGCGCGCAGCCCCCAGCATGAATACCGCGAGCGTATTCCCGCGGGGTCTGGGGCGCGCAGCCCCCAGCATGAATACCGGGAGCGTGTTCCCCTGGCGCGGGTCCGGGGCGCGCAGCCCCGGCGGGGATGCCGGGGCGCGCAGCCCGGGCGTCACCGCCCGTTGGTCGTCGTCGTCGTCGCCAGCAGCTGGTTCAGCATCTGCCGCCCCGGCGGCACAAACGTCACCTTCGCGCCGCTCTCGGTGATGTTCTGCATCTCCAGGATGGCGAACAGCGTGTCGGCCACCTCCTTGTCGGCGCCGATCGTGTTCAGGGCCTGGCCCAGGATCTGCGGGCGGATGGCCAGCGCCTTGGCGAACTCGATCGCCGCCTGGCGCTCGGCGGTGCTGGTGATGATGCTGACCTGGTTCGCCCCATCCTGCTTGATCGCCGAGGTCACCTGGCGCAGCCGGTTGACCACCTTGGCCTCGATCTGGCGGATCATGCCCACGTCGCGGAAGTGGACCTTGCGGATGTAGACCGAGCCGAGCTGGTAGCCCCACTCGTTGGACTTGGGCGAGACCTCGGCGCGCACCGAGCGGCTCATCGCGTGGCGGTTCTCCAGCATCTCGCCGAGCGGCAGGTTGCTGAGCGTGCGCACGACGGCGTTGCTGACGTTGGCCGCCAGGGAGCCCTGCGGGTCGGCGTTCTTAAACAGGTAGGCCACCGGGTCGCTGATCTTCATCTCGTACCAGGCGCCGATGCCCATGGGCGCGCCCTCCTCGGAGTTCACCGGCTGGCTGCGCAGGTAGAGCTGGCCGAGCCGCATGTCGAGGACGTAGCGCTTGCCGAAGAAGTTGATGATCAGGGCCGACAGGCCCATCTTTGTGGGCAGGATGTGCAGCCCCGGCTCGCGGATCACCGCCACCACGTTGCCGAACAGCGTGTAGACGTGGCAGGTGCCCTCGCGCACGATCGTGTAGATCCCGAACACCTGGCCGATCCCGATGAAGAGCGGCACCAGGATGAAGGACAGCACGAAGGTGATGCCGGCCGCCGTCATGAATGAGATGATCGCTGTCACTTCTCCACCTCCATGATCACCCGCTCGGCCTGGCGGAATAGGTTCAGGCGCACGTTGCGCACGTACGAGGCCAGGGCGCCGGGGCCGCTCTCGCGCAGGGCGCGCAGCTGCTCGGCCTGGGCCTTCAGCGGCTCCACCTCGGCCTGGGCCTTCAGCGTCTCGATCTCCACCGCCCGCTTCGACTGGACGATCTTCTGGTCGGCCGAGGCCTGGGCCAGGCTGATGTCCGACGAGACCTGGTTGTGGGCCGTGTTGATCGCCGCCATCGCCGACTCGACCTCGGTCGGCGCGTCGATCTCGGTGATCAGCGAGGCGTCGAGGATGATCCCGTAGCGCGCCGGCGACGAGAGGCTCTCGCGGTCCATGTGCTCGTTCAGGTCGCGCAGGTTCTTGCGCAGGTCGTTGATCGAGACCCCCGAGACCGCGCTGGCGTCGGTCGGCTGCGAGGCCAGCCCGACCGCCGTGCTGGGCGGCGCCTCGAAGTTGGCGATCCGCTCGCGCAGGATGGAGATGAAGTAGCCCATCACATGCACGATCGGGCTCTTCACGCCGAACAGGTAGGCGTAGAGGTGGCGCTCCGAGACACGGTAGCGGATCTGGCCCTTCAGCCCGACGTTCAGCTGGTCCTTGGTGACGGCCTCCAGGAAGGTGCCGCCGTTGTTCGCCCGCGGGTCCTCAAGGTCCAGGGCCATGTTCACCGTCTGGGTGGCCACCGAGACCTTGTAGATCTTCTCCCAGGGCCACTTGAAGTAGGGGCCGCCGGGCTGGATGACCCGCAGCTGCGGGTAGATGTAGCGGTCGCGCTCGTCGGGGTGCAGGTACTCGGCGAAGGGGTCCTCGCTGCTGGCCGAGGCGGGCATGCGCTCGGCGCGCCCGAAGACCGTCTTCACCGCGCGCTCGTTCTGGTTCAGGGTGTAGAAGCTGAGCAGGATGTAGCGGACGAGGAACCATCCGATGAAGCCGGCGATGATGCCCAGGGTTGTGGCAGTCATTGGCGGTGACGCTCCTTTCGAGCATTCCTGGCGATGATTGTGTGCTCCTCCATCATATACGCAGCGCGGGGGATTAGGGTGTCATTCTCTTGACGAGTTTCGCTGCCGGGCCTATACTATATCTAGACAGACTAGACAGGAGGCATCTATGGCACGAACCTGGCAGCTCCAGGAGGCAAAGAACCGGCTCAGCGAGGTCGTCGATGAGGCGCTCACCCACGGCCCGCAGATCATCACCCGGCGCGGTATCGAGACGGCCATCGTCCTCTCATACGCAGAGTACCAGCGCCTCGCCCTGAGCCGTGTCGGGATCTCGACATTTTTCCGCGAGTCGCCCCTGGCTGCAGCGGCCGAGGATCTCGACCTGGCGCGCGACAGCAGCCCGCCCCGCCCCGACATCGCCCTATGAACTACCTGCTCGACACAAACATTATCTCGGAGCTGATCGCAAAGCGCCCCAGCCAGCGCGTGATCGACTGGGTCGATGCGCGTGACCCGGACAGCATCTACCTGAGCGTGATCACGATCGGTGAGATTCAGAAGGGCATCGCGAAGCTGCCGACGTCGGATCGGCGAGATGCGCTCCAGGCATGGCTTGAGGGCGACCTGCTGGCGCGCTTCTACGGGCGGATTCTGCCCTTGACGACGGAGGTGCTGCTGCGCTGGGGAAAGCTCGTGGGTGAGCTTGAGCGGGTCGGGCGACCGCTCCCCGCAATCGACTCACTGCTCGCCGCACTGGCGCTTCAGCACGGCCACGCGCTCGTCACGCGCAACGCGGGCGACTTCGCCGATGCTGGCGTGGTGATGATCAACCCGTGGGGGGAATGAGACCACGATTGTGCAGGAGGCACGATGGGAGGGGCGCGTCACAACGCGCCCCTATACCCTAATATACCTTGGACCGTACCTAGCCCAGCCGGGGGCTGACCCAGGGCACATCGGGGGTGCTCGCGCGGGCGTTGGCGGCGCGGGATGCCACGAAGAGGAAGTCGGAGAGGCGGTTGAGGTACATCAGCACGTCGGGGCTGATCGCATCCTCGTGGGCCAGGCTGACCGCCCAGCGCTCGGCGCGCCGGCAGATGGTGCGGGCCAGGTGCAGGTGGGCCGCCGCCGGCGTGCCGCCCGGCAGGATGAACTGCTTGAGCGGCTCCATCTCAGACTCCAGGGAGTCGATCTGGGCCTCTAGGAAGCCGATCTCGGCCGGGCCGACCCGCGGGATGTTCGCGCCGCCCTCGCCGGGGGTGGCCAGATCCGCGCCGACGACGAACAGCTGGCTCTGCACCTGGCCGAGCAGCTCGTCGAGGCCGGCCTCCAGCCCGCTGGCCCGGGCCACCCCGATCGCCGCGTTACACTCGTCGGCGGTGCCGTAGGCGTGGACGCGCAGGGCATCCTTGCTCACCCGCTGCCCGCCCCACAGCCCAGTCTCACCGGCGTCGCCGGTCTTCGTGTAGATCTTCATTGCGCTCCTCGGTTGACGAATGACGAACGGCCGCACTCAGCATACCATAGCCGCGTAGCGAGCGGAATATGCTACACTGTGCGCAGATACGCGCCCTACTAGGAAGAGCCATGGAGCTGACCGAGACGCGCGCCGACGGGCTGGGCACCAGCGCGGCGCGCAAGGCCCGCATGCACGTCGCCCGCTTGCCGGGGCCGCACAACGCGCTGTGGTACTGGCCGCAGCTCGCCGGCGGCTACCTGCGGGTGATCCGTAATGGATTGCTGATCCAGGTGGCCCGCTACACGCCCTTCCTCGCGCTCAAGGGTGCGATCTATCGCCTGCTGGGGGCGAAGGTCGGCCGCCACACCAGCGTCGGCCTGATGGTCATGCTCGACGTCTTCTTCCCCCAGGACGTGACGATCGGCGACGAGTGCGTGGTCGGCTACAACACGACGATCCTCTGCCACGATGTGACCCGCGGCGAGTGGCGGCGCGGCCCGGTGCTGATCGGCGACAATGTCACCATCGGGGCGAACTGCACCATCCTGCCCGGCGTGATGATCGGCGACGGGGCCACCGTCTCGGCCATGAGCCTAGTCAACCGCGACGTGCCCGCCGGGGCCTTCGTGGGCGGGGTGCCGATACAGCGCCTGCGGCGCTGATCTCAATGTTGAATGTTGAATGTTGAATGCTGAATTGAGCACCACCATTCAACATTCAACATTCAACATTGCCGGAGGCACAATGCTGCGCCTGATCGACTGGGTGTACGGGCTGATCACCAAGAGCCCGCTGATCTTCTGGGCCTGTATGGCCGCCAACGCCCTGGGCGTCGTGTGGGGCGGGGTGGTCTGGTACGGCCCGCAGATGCTCGCCTCGCCGCTGTGGGCCTGGCCCTTCATCCCCGACTGCCCCGAGGCGGCGCTGTGGGCCACGGTGGCCTTCCTGCTGCTGCGCTACGGACGGGCGCGCGGCTGGTTCACGGCCTTCGCCGCCTTCGGCTGCATCAAGTATGGGATCTGGACGCTTATGTTCTGGGCGAAGCACTGGAGCGTGGCCGGCTTTGGCGACCCCGAGCTCCCGCTTGAGCTGATGCTCTTCGTCTCGCACATGGGCCTGACCGCCGAGGGCGTGCTGCTGGCGACGCGGATCGGCCCGCTGGCCCTGCCGCTGCGCCTGGGCGTGATCGGCTGGTTCGCCCTGTCGATCTTCGTCGACTATGGGCTCGGCTTCTTCCCGCCGCTGACCTACGCCGTCCCCGAGGCCTATGTCTTCTGGGTGGCCACGGCGCTGACCACGCTGCTCGGCGCGGCCCTGCTGCTGATGCCGACGCCGGCGCTCGCCCCCCTGTCCCTCTCCCAAGCGCCGAAGGGCGGGCAGGGGGGGTGAGCGCCGACGACATCCCATGAGATAAATCACGACCCTCTCGTTTATTAGGCACCATAAAAGGGCTGGTAAACGGGGGGGCGGGCGATGGAGCGACAGGTTAACGGGCAGGATCGCGAAGGCGAGAGACACCAGGGCATAGCCATGCAGACAGTCCGCCACGAGCTACGCACGCCGGTGAACCATATCATCGGCTTTAGCGAGATGCTTCTGGAGGAGGCGTCCGACCTAGAGCTGCCCGCGCACTACGGCGCGCTCCAGCGCGTGGTGGACGCCGGGCGACAGATCCTGGCCGCGATCACCGAGATCCTGGCCGGGAGCGGCGTCGCCGTGCGTCAGTCCGACCTGCTCGCCCTGCACAGCCGGATCACCCCCTACCTGGGCGAGATCACCATGGTCTGCGCCGAGCTGATCCGCATCGCCGAGGGCGAGGGCCGCCCGCAGTTCGCTGTAGACCTGCGCAAGATCGCCGGCGCCGCCGATCAGCTTGCGCAGATCGCGTCGGGCGCCACGCCGCTCTCGACCGCCCCCCCGCTCGCCGAGGCGCAGGCCGAGGTCGCAGGCCGAGGGCCAGAGCAGATCGGCGGCAGCCTGCTCCTGGTCGATGATAACGACATGAACCGCGATATGTTCTCGCGGCGGCTGGAGCGGCTGGGCTATGCTATCACTGAGGCCAGGGATGGGCGGCCGGCCCTCGACGCGATGCGGGCCACGCACTTCGACCTCGTGCTGCTCGATATTATGATGCCGGACATGGACGGCTACGCGGTGCTGCGCGAGATGCAGGCCGACCCTGAGCTGCGCCACGTGCCGGTGATCGTGCTCTCGGCCCTGGACGATATGGCCAGCGTCGTGCAGGCGATCGAGCTGGGCGCCGACGACTACCTGCCCAAGCCCTGCGACTCGGTGCTGCTCAACGCGCGCATCGGCGCGTGCCTCTTCAAGCACCACGTGCGCGACATGGAGGTTCAGTACCTCAGGCGGATCGAGCACGAGAAGCGCCGCGCCGACGACCTGCTGAACATCGTCATCCCGATCGGCGTGGCCCTCTCGGTCGAGAAGGATTTCAACCAGCTGCTTGAGCGGATCGTCACCGAGGCCCAGCAGCTCTGCAACGCCGACGGGGCCACCCTCTATCTGCGCACCGGCGACGAGCGGCTGCGCTTTATGATCGTGCGCACCCGCTCGCTGAACATCGCCATGGGCGGGGCCAGCAGCAAGGACATCCCCTTCCCGCCCCTGCGCCTCTACGATGAGCACAGCGGCGCGCCCCAGCATAACTATGTGGTGGCCCACTCCGCGCTCACCGGCGAGACGATCAATATCGTCGACGCCTACAATACTGAGGACTATGACTTCTCAGGCACGCGCGACTTCGACACGCGCACCGGCTACCGCTCCACCTCGATGCTCACCATCCCGCTGAAAGATGGCTTCGGCCGGGTGGCTGGGGTGCTCCAGCTGATCAACGCCCAGGACGAGGCGGGCACAGTGATCGCCTTCGATGAATTCTCCGCGCAGATGCTCCGCTCCCTCGGCACGCTGGCCGCCGCCGCCCTGGCGGCCTACACCCGCGAGCAGGAGCTGCGCCAGGAGATCAGCGAGCTGCGGATCGAGATCGACCTGGTGAAAAAGCAGCGCGAGGTCGAGCAGATCACCCAGTCGAGCTACTTCGGCCAGCTCCAGGAGCGCGCCCGCCAGCTCCGCGGGACGGCGGCGGCGGCCGAGTCGTCCGACGCCACGGCGCACACAGGCAACCAGCGGCGCGACCGCGATAGGGGCAGCGAGCTACAGAAGAAGGTCTACACTATCGGCGGCCAGGAGATCCACGTCCGCGAGCAGGGGCCGCCCGGCCGGCAGACGGTCGTGCTCATCCACGGCTGGTCGAGCAGCTGGTACGCGATGTCGCCGCTGCTGACGATGCTCAGCGAGCGCAGCCACTGCGTGGCGGTGGACCTGCCGGGCTACGGCGAGTCGCCGCCGCTGCGCGAGCGGGCCACGATCGCGGCCTACGCCGACCTGCTGGCCGAGCTGATCAAGGAGATCAGCCCGGGGCAGCAGGTGGTGCTGGTGGGCCACTCGATGGGCGGCATGATCAGCGTGACGATGGCCCTGCGCCACACGCCGCTGGTCGAGCGCCTGGTGCTAATCTGCCCGACGATCAGCGGGAACCTGTCGTTCTGGATCAACACCTTCATCTCGCCGATCACGATGCTGGAGCGATTTCCGATCGCCAGCCGGGTCGTGGCGCTGCTGGAGCCGTATATGCTGAGCGTGACCGACCGGCTCATGCGGCCGGCCTCGTTCGCCGACCGCACGGTGATCAGCGCGGCCGACTACGCGCGCCTGCGGGACGACGCGCGCCGCCCCGGACAGGGCAGGGTGCGCGCCGAGTGCTTCTGGGCCATGCGCGACAACGACCTGAGCGATAAGCTCGCGCTCGTCACCACGCCCTCGCTGGTGATCTGGGGCATGGAGGACAACACCGTGCCCCTGCGCGACGCCAGCCTGGTGGATGATCTGCTGGCCGGCACCGACCTTCAGGTGCTGCCGCGCGCCGGGCACTGGCCGCAGTTCGAGTCGCCCGAGCGCACCCAGCGCCACATCCGGGCCTTCCTCGGCAAGCCGCTCAAGCTGCTCAGGGTGCAGCTCTGAGGCATTGATCACTGAGGCGCTGAGGCGCTGAGGCGCTGAAGGGTGAGGCGAGCGCTGCGCGCTCGCCTCACCCTTTGATCGTCGCCGCGCCCTGAAGCGGTATCGCTTTTTGTATCGCTTTCCGCTACCACGCCGGGCGACCGCTGTGGTTAAGTATGGCTACCCCAACCTGATGTGGAACTCGCGCTTCGCCGTGCTCTCGGGCGACCCCTTCGACAGCAGCGCCGGCCTGCAGTTCCCCGCCCCCGAGGGCATGTCGCTCTCCTACCAGCCGCATCTGCTGACGGCCCAGGCCTTCATCCCGCCCACCGAGCGCACCGAGGTGACCGGATTCGCCTTCCAGGGCGACAACGACGCCATCCGGGCCGAGGTTATGCGTCGCCTGAACGCGACGCCGGCCTACCGGCGGCTGTTCGGCACGGCCTTCCCCACGGTGCGGGCCGCCGACCAGCAGCTCCAGGGGCCGGGCCAGGCGGGCCAGCAGGGCCTCGGGCGTAAACATGTGCGTCCAGGCAGCGGCCAGCTCGATGGCGGCGCAGCAGCTCTTGCATCACAATGACCCGGCGCGGCAGCCTGTAGGCGGCCAAGTGGCCGCGTAGGAAGGCCGGGATTTCGACCCCGCGGCGGACGCGAGGCCCAGCTACGCCCCGTCCCGCAGCCGGCCGGCGCGCACCAGCTCGTTGAGCATATCCACCTGCACCTCCTGGATGCTGGCCAGGCGCTGCCACTGCTGGTTCATGAGGTGGTCGAGCTTCTCCTGCATCTGGCGGATCTCCAGCTCGGCCTTCAGGTTCACCTGGTAGTCGTGGCTTGCCCGCAGGCGGTCCTTCTCCTCCTGGCGGTTCTGGCTCATCATAATGATCGGCGCCTGCATGGCGGCCACGCAGGAGAGCACCAGGTTGAGCAGGATGAAGGGGTAGGGGTCGAAGAAGCGGGTGAGCAGGCTGTTGGCCCCGATCCAGACAATGATGATCGCGCCAAAGATGCTGATGAAGCTCCAGCTGCCGCCGAAGGCGGCGATCCGGTCGGAGAGACGGTCGCCGAAGCTGAGCTGCTGCGCGAAGGTCTCGTTGGTGTCCTCGGCGATCAGGTCGCCATCGCTAATGCTGGCGACGACCTCCCGCTCCAGCTCGCTGAGGTCACCGCCCTCATCGGCGACCAGCTGCGCGACATAGTCGGCGCGGGCGGCGGCCAGGTCCTCGGCGCAGATGTAGCCGCCCTCGTCCCAGGCGGGGCGGCCGGCGCGCAGCCGGCGCAGCAGCTCCTCGCGTACCGCCCCGGCCGGCACCACCTCGGCGAGGCGCTTCTCCTTACCACAGGCCTGGCAGCGCACACGATCATCGCTCTCCATCAGCGGCCTCCTGAACAGTGCTCTATGTTAGGTGTCGATTCTGGATCCTACCACAGCTCACGTGTCTGGCTCAAGCCTTCCCGCCACGCCGCACCCCAGCCTCAAGACAACCTCGTATATATTGGTGTGTATACTATATGCGCAGAGTGCGGCGGTGATCTGATGCTCGCGCCAGTACCCACATAGCAGTGAGAGGTATGGAGTATGAGCGACCTAAGTGTTGAGCTTGAGCAGTTGCGCGCCCGTGTCGCCGAGTACGATCGCCGCGAGCAGGAGGCGGCCGAGCGTGAGGCCGGGCTGCGCCGCGATCTGGCAATGTACCAGCTTGTGATCGACCACCTGCCGATGCGCGTCTTCTGGAAGGACGCCGTGGATCTGCGCTACCTCGGCTGCAACCTCGGGTTTGCCCAGGATAGCGGACGCCAATCCCCGTCCGACATGATCGGCGACGACGACTTTCACATGGGCTGGGCCGAGCAGGCCGACGCCTACCGCGCTGATGATCGCCACGTGCTCAACACGCGCCAGGGTCGGCCCAACTATGAGGAGCGGCAGAGCCGCCCCGACGGCGAGGCCTGGCTGCGCACCAGCAAGATCCCGCTGATCGACGCCGACGGAGCCTTGGTCGGCGTGCTCGGCACCTATGAGGATATCACCGAGCACCGCGCTGCCGAGCAGGCGCGCATAGAGTATCAGGAGCGGCTGATCGCCGCGCAGCAGGACAGCCTGCGCGAGCTCTCGACGCCGCTCATCCCCCTGGCCGAGAACGTCGTCGCCATGCCCCTGGTGGGCACGATCGACACCCGGCGGGCCGCCCAGATCATGGAGACCCTGCTTGAGGGGATCGCCGCGCTCCAGGCCGACATCGCGCTGCTCGATGTGAGCGGGGTGCGGGTGATCGACACCCAGGTGGCCGACGCCATCCTGCGCGCGGCCCGCGCCGCCAAGCTGCTCGGCGCCCAGGTGGTGCTCACCGGGATGAGCGCCGAGATCGCCCAGACGGTCGTCCACCTCGGCGCCGACATGAGCGGGATCATCACGCTGGCGACGCTGCGCGAGGGCATGCAGTACGCCGCCAGCCGGGCTACAGAGACGATATCGGGCAGCTAAAAGGCCGGCGCGATCACCGCAAAGAGCCAGTCCAGACGCGAGAGCGCCTGGACTGGCTCTTTTTTGCCCGCCCCATAGCCTTAGCTAGCCCTTAGCTACGAGTCACGGGGGATTTAGGCTTCAGGAGGATACTTAGCGAGAACGTACGGGCGCAGCGCGCTGCGCCCCAACAGGAAGCCTGGCTCTGGAGGAATGAATACTATGAACCGCTCAAAGATCATCGTCGCCGCCCTGGCCGTGCCGACAGCACTGGCCATCGCCGGCTGCGCGGCCATCACCCCCGCAGCCGCGCCGCAGCCCGCAGCCGCCGCAGCCCCAGCGCCCGCCGCCGTAGCCCCAGCGCCCGCCGCCGGCGCGCTGGCCGCCTACGAGGGTACCCTGGAGCAGATCTACAGCCAGGTCAACCCCTCGGTCGTCCACGTCGAGGTTGTCGAGCAGGCCTCGGCCCAGGCCGCGCCGCCCGACCCCTTCGGCATGTTCGGCGGCCAGCAGGGCCAGCCCCAGGTGCAGGTCGGCTCGGGCTCCGGCTTCCTCTGGGACACCTCCGGCCACATCGTGACCAACAACCACGTGGTGGCCGGGGCCAGCAAGATAACTGTCACCCTCGCCGACGGCACCACGGTGCCAGCCAAGGTGGTCGGCGCCGACCCGACCAGCGACCTGGCGGTGATCGTGGTTGACCCGAAGGTCATCGCCGGGCTACAGCCGATCAAGGTCGGCGACTCGACCCAGGTCAAGGTCGGCCAGCTGGCGATCGCGATCGGCAACCCCTTCGGCCTAGACGGCACCATGACCACCGGGATCATCAGCGCCATCGGGCGCTCGCTGCCCACCGGCGACGGCAGCGCGCCGAGCTACACCATCCCCAACGTCATCCAGACCGACGCCTCGATCAACCCGGGCAACTCGGGCGGCGTGCTGCTCGACGACGCCGGGCGGCTGATCGGCGTCACGGCGGCGATCGAGTCGCCGGTGCGCGCATCCTCGGGGGTCGGCTTCGCCATCCCGGCGGCGATCGTGCAGCAGGAGGCGCCGGCCCTGATCAAAGATGGCCACTACGACCACCCCTGGCTCGGGCTGAGCGGATCGACCCTGACGCCCGACGAGGCCCAGGCGATGGGCCTGCCGGCGGGCCAGCGCGGCGCCCTGGTCGGCAGCATCGTCAGCGGCGGGCCGGCTGACAAGGCCGGGCTGCGCGGCAGCGACCGCCAGGTGACGATCAACGGGATGCAGGGCCAGGTCGGCGGCGATGTGATCACCGCCCTCGATGGCCAGCCGGTGAAGGACTTCGACAGCCTGGTGGCCTACCTGGCCGACCACACCAAGGTCGGGCAGAGCGTGAGCGTCACCCTGCTGCGCGACGGCAAGGAGCAGACGGTGAGCCTGACCCTGGCGACGCGGCCGAGCGACCCCGCGCCCGTGGCGAGCAGCGCCAGCGGCCAGTAGGGGCGACCCGGTGTGGTCGCCCGTAGCCCCTGCGGGCGGCCCAACGTGGCCGCCCGCACCACAAAGGAAGCGAGGGCGTGATGGGCGATATCGGTGTCCCTGAGCTGCTGATCATCCTGGCGGTCGTCATGGTCGTGATCGGACCAGGGAAGCTGTCCGGACTCGGTGCCGCGCTGGGCCGCTCGATCCGCGAGCTGCGCCAGGGGCTGCGCGATGAGAAGGGAGAGGATGCGGCCAAGCCGTGCTATCATACCGATGACCAGGGCTGAGGATGGAGATGGAAGAGGAGGGCAGCTATGGCTGTTGCCGCAGATCTAACGGTGGAACAGGTCTCCTGGGAGCTTGATGGGATCGCGATGTACGGCACCCTGACGCACCCGGCCGGCGAGGGGCCATTCCCGGGGGTGGTGTTTGTCGCCGGCAGCGGGCCGACGGACCGCGACTGGAACTCGCCGCTCATCCCGGGCACGAACGGCAGCGCGGCCCAGCTGGCCGAGTCCCTGGCGCAGCGCGGCTACCTCTCGCTGCGCTACGACAAGCGCGCCTCGGGCCCGCACATCCAGGAGAATATGCAGCGCCTAGCCGGAAAGGTCAGCATGCGTGGGCACGCCGAGGAGCTGGCCGGTGCCGTGGGGCTGCTAGCCGGCCGCCCGGAGGCTATGCCGGGCCGCATCTTCGCGCTGGCCAGCAGCGAGGGCTGCATCCACGCGCTGAACTACCAGCTCGGCGCGCCGGCGACGCCGCTGGCCGGCCTGGTGCTGACCGGGGCGCCGGCCCGGCCGATCAGCGCCGTGGTCCACAGCCAGATCGCCGCCCAGCTGGCGGCGCTGCCGGATGGCGCGACACTGCTAGCCATCTACGAGGATGCCGTCGCGGCGTTCGCCGCCGGCCAGCCAGTGCCGCTCGATGAGCGGCTGCCGCAGGGGGCGATCATGCTGCTCCAGGGCCTGAGCGCCCCGGTCAACCTGCCCTTCTCCCGAGAGCTGTGGGTGACCGACCCGGCCGCGCTGCTTGCGGCTACCGCGGCGCCGGCCCTGATCGTGATTGGCAAGAAGGATATCCAGGTTGACTGGCATGTCGACGGCATGGTGTTTGAGTCGCTGGCCTCGCGGCTGCCGACGATCAGCATCGTCTACCCCGAGCACGCCAACCATGTGCTGAAGCACGAGCCGCGGCCGCGCGAGCAGCTCGGCCCGGCCGAGGTGATGGCCAGCTACAGCGCCGCGGGCGTCGCGATCGACCCGGAGGCGCTCGCGGCTATCGTCGACTGGCTCGACGCGCGGCGATAATGAGGATGTGATGAGCCAGCGCATACTGATCGTGGAGGACGAGGCGGAGATCGCGGGCTACCTGCGGCGCGGCCTCGTCTACGAGGGCTACGCCGTGGAGGTGGCGGGCACCGGCGCGGGCGCCCTGGCGGCGGCCCGCGAGCGCCCGCCGGATCTGGTCATCCTCGACCTGGGGCTGCCCGACATCGACGGCCTAGACGTGGCCCGCCGCCTGCGGGCCGGCCCGCCCCTGTCCATCCTCATGCTCACCGCCCGCGACGCCGTGACCGACCGGGTGGCTGGCCTTGAGGGCGGCGCCGACGACTACCTCACCAAGCCCTTCGCCTTCGAGGAGCTGCTCGCCCGCGTCCACGTCCAACTGCGCCGCCGCAGCGACCAGCAGGACCACGAGGTGCGCTCCGTCGGCCCGCTCAGCCTCGACCCGGCCGCCCACGAGGTGCGCGCGGCCGGCCAGCGCGTCGAGCTGACCGCCAAAGAGTTCGAGGTGCTCGACATCTTCATGCGCCACCCGCGCCAGGTGCTCACCCGCGAGCAGGTCTACGAGCAGGTCTGGGGCTACGACTTCGGCAGCGACAGCAACGTGCTGGAGGTGTACGTGCGCGCCCTGCGCCAGAAGCTGGAGGCCGCCGGGGCGCCGCGCATGATCCAGACCGTGCGCGGGGTGGGCTACGTGCTGCGCGAGGACACGTAGGTGCGCCGCCCGCTCTCGCTGCGCGCCCGGCTAGCCCTTGGCTACGGCCTCTTCTTCGCCGCCGTGCTCACGCTAATGAGCGTCGGCGTCTACTGGCTCGTGCGCCAGGCCCTGATCACCGAGGCCAGGCAGGGCGTGGCGGCGGCGGCCGAGCTGATCCAGCAGGACTTCGCTGCCAGCGCCGGGCCGCTGCCCGGCTACTTCAGCGACCCCGAGGCACTCCTGCGCTCGCTGCCGGCGCGGCTCACCGAGCTGGATACGCCGGCATTCTATGTGCAGGTGAGCGACCGCGACGGCGAGTTCAGCATCGGCTCGGCCAGCCTGCGCGGCCAGCGGCTCCCGCTCGCGCCGACGGATCAGACGGCGGCCCTGGGCGGCGCCACGACGACCCAGATCTTCACCCTTGGGCGCGGGCGGGTGATCCAGCTCAGCGCGCCCCTGCTCACCGACGGCGCGGTGGTGGGCGTGCTCCAGGTGGCCCAGTCACTACGCCCGGTCGACCAGACCCTCCAGGTGCTCATGGCCGGGCTCGCCATCACCGGCCTGATCGCCCTAGTGGCCGCCGTGCGCGGCAGCGTCTGGATCGTCGGCCGCTCGCTCGGCCCGGTGAACGAGATCACCTCGACCGCCCGCCAGATCTTCCAGGCCGCCGACCTGGCCCGCCGCGTGCCCGCCTCGCCCGCCGACGACGAGATCGGCGCCCTGGCCGACACGATCAACGCGATGCTGGAGCGGCTGGAGAGCCTCTTCACCGCCCAGCGCCGCTTTGTCGCCGACGTGAGCCACGAGCTGCGCACGCCGCTCACGGCCATGCGCGGGCACCTGGAGCTGCTCCAGCGCGGGGTGGTGCACGACGACGCCGACCACGCTGAGATGACGGCCGACCTGCTGCGTGAGGTGAACCGCCTGAGCCGCATGGCCAACGACCTGCTGCTGCTGGCCCAGGCAGAGGTCGGCCTCCAGCTACGCTACGCGCCCCTGGCCCTCGACGAGCTGGTGCTTGAGGTGGTGCGCGAGCTGCGCACCCTCGGCGAGGGCGTGGCCCTGCGACCGCAGCTCGCCGAGCAGGTGGCGATCAGCGGCGACCGCGACCGCATCAAGCAGGCGCTGATCAACCTGGTGGCAAACGCCATCCAGCACAGCCCCGCCGGCGGCACCGTCACGGTCGGGCTCGACCAGAGCGGCGCGGCGGCCCACCTGCGCGTGCGCGACGAGGGGCCGGGCATCGCCCCCGACGATCTGCCGCACGTCTTCGAGCGCTTTTACCGGGCCGACCGCGCCCGCGCCCAGCGCACAGGCGGCGCCGGGCTCGGCCTCTCGATCGCCCAGTGGGTCGCCCGCGCCCACGGCGGCGAGGTCGCCGTCGAGAGCGACCCAGGCCAGGGCGCGACCTTCATCATTAGCCTGCCGCTGACTCCGCATCCCAGCGCATCACCAGCAGGCGTCGCCCACGGGACACCAGCCGCATAAGCAGGTTCATCGCCCGGTGGATGCGTCGCAGGTCGGGGGGCATCTCCGCGCGGTCGAGCGCGCGGAAGCCGAAGCGGGCGTAGTAGCCCTCTAGGCGATCTACGCAGGTGAGGTAGATCGGCGGCGACGCCCCGCGCAGCAGGGTGCCGACAAGCGCCCCGCCGATCCCCTGCCCCTGCATCTCGGGCGCCACAGCCAGCGAGGCCAGCTCACGGCTGCCATCGCGGTGCGGCTTGATCTGCGCTGTCCCAACGACCCGACCGTCAACCTCGGCTACCAGAAAGCGCGGCCAGTGGAGGCCGGTCGGGTTGATCTTTGCCGCGCGCACCAGGTCAACAATCGCCGGCTGATCGTCTGCTGTTGCCGGGCGTACCAATGGCTCTGCTCTGTTCATGGGGAGATCGCCGCGCTATACGAGGCCGTAGGCCATCGCATAGCACGGCGATCTTCCCAGCTCACACACGCTACCGCACCGCAATTGGGTTAGTGTCCTGACCCATCCGGCTGAGGGCGGCTACGGGGCGCGCGAAAGGGAGATTTGCCACCCCGCTGTACTGGCGCAGCAGATGGTAGGTCAGCAGCAGCTGGGTGATCGCCAGCGGGTCGCTGTGCCGGGTCTCGCTGCGGTCAAGGTAATCGCCGAACTGGTCACCGCGCAGCGGGGCGAGGTCGGGCAGATGCTGCCAGATCGCATCCTCCAGCTTGATGGCATGATCCGTCGAGACGGAGCCGTCGATCTCAAGGATGTCCACCGGGCGCCCGCCATCGCGGCCGAGCTCCAGCCGCACGCCGGGGCTCTGCGTCTCGTCCTCGCAGAGGTAGGTCAGGTCGGGGTGGGGGATAGTCGGGCGCAGGGTCAGCCGCGCGTTCAGGGTGGGGCCAGCCTCCTCCATCGGCACCTCGGGCGGGGGGTAGAACTGCACCACGATGTCGGCGTGGTCGCGCTGGGGGCGGATGAAGGCCGCGGAGTCGGGCTCGCGCACTTCCATCTCAGCCAGCACCTGCTCGGGCTTGTAGCCGCGCTTGGTCACGTCGCGCTTGACCTTCCAGACCTTGCGCAGCTCCTCGGGCGGGTTGAGGTAGACCTTCACGTCGTAGAACTGGCGCATGATCGCGCTGGAGAAGCCGAGCAGGCCCTCGACGATCACGAACTCCTTGGGCTGGATGTACTCGGGGCGCACCAGGCTGCCGGTGCTGTGGTCGTAGACTGGCTTGAGGATGGGCTGGCCGTAGTGCAGGCGCTCCAGGTGCAGCTCCATCACATCCAGGTAGTTACAGTCCGGGTGCAGGGCGGTGATGCCGATCTCGGCGCGCTCACGCCGATCGTACTTGTGGTAGTCGTCGGTGCAGACGTGGGTCACCCGATCTGGGCCGAGCAGCTTCACTAGCCCCGAGGTGATCGTGGTCTTCCCCGCAGCGCTGTCGCCCACAATCCCCAGGATAATCGGTCGCTTGCGCATAATCGTGGTCGCTTTCTGAGTATTTGTTCCATTAGCCACAAGGGCCAGCTTCGCTGGCCCTTGTGGCCAATGGAACGTAGGTTTTTAGGACGACAGCCCTAAGGGCTAGCCTGCCTGGTCGGCAGTCGAGCCGCCGCGGAAGACCCGGCTGGCTCGCACATCCTCGGCGTCGATGCGGGCCAGGTCGCTGGCGACAATGCTGCCGCCGGCGCGGATGAGCCGGTTGGCCTGGCGCAGCTTGATCCGATCCAGGGCGTTGCGCACGCTGCGGGCGTTCGCGAAGTGCGGCTGCTGCACGCGCAGATCCAGGTACTCGCGGAACGCCGCCCGCGAGTCGTCGTCGAAGGCGTACATCTGCTGGCGCACCATCAGGTCGGCGATCTCCACCAGCTCATCCAGGCTGTAGTCCGGGAAGTGGATGTGGTGGGCGATCCGCGAGTGGAAGCCCGGGTTCGACTGGAAGAAGGTGTCCATGCGCTCCTTGTAGCCGGCCAGGATGACGACGAAGTCGTCGCGCTGGTTCTCCATGGCCGTCAGGAGCATCTCGATCGCCTCCTGGCCGTAGTCGCGCTCGTTCTCGGGCCGGTAGAGGTAGTACGCCTCGTCGATGAAGAGCACCCCGCCGATGGCCTTCTTGAGCATCTCCTTGGTCTTCGGCGCGGTGTGGCCCACATACTGGCCCACCAGGTCGTCCCGCGAGGCCACCACCAGGTGGCCCTTGCGCACATAGCCGAGCGAGTGCAGGATCTTGGCCATGCGCATGGCCACGGTGGTCTTGCCAGTGCCAGGGCGGCCGGTGAAGCTCATGTGCAGCGTCGGCCGGTCGGTGAGCATCTGGTGCTGCTCGCGCAGACGGGCCACCAGCAGCATGGCCGCGATCTCGCGGATGCGTGTCTTCACCGGCACCAGCCCGATCAGCTCCTCGTTGAGTTGATCGAGCAGGGACTGGATCTCCGAGCTCTGCCAGACCTGGTCCAGGTCAATCTGCGCGCTCGGGGTCTCTAGGGTATCTGCCATAGTTGGTTATTCGTAGCGCCGGCCGCTCGGCTTATCGGCGGCGTAGGAGCGGATGGTGTAGCGGATCTGGCGGTCGCCCGTCTCCTGGCGCTCCAGGTGGAAGCCGGGCTCGTCGGCGGGGCGCTGGACGATAAACTGGAGCGCGGTGGTGGCCCGACCAAGCGAGCGGTCGTAGCCCGAGATGCGGACGTAGTAGTTGGGGAAGGTGGCCTTGCACTCGGCCAGGGTCTGCATGATCGCCACCGGATCCTTGATGTCGAACATCGGCAGGCCGTACATGTCCCAGTAGCTGTTCCGCGGGTGCGGGTCGTCGGTGTACTCGATGGCGATCGGCCAGTCGTTATCCAGGCAGTACTGGATCTGGGCCTTGATCTGGTCGTCGTCGAAGTCGGGCAGGTAGGAGAAGGTCCCCTGAGTGATTCGCATGTCGCTTCCTTTCAGAAGGCAAAAGGCAAAAGGCAAAAGGTAAAGACCTCAGCGCCCTTTTACCTTTTACCTTTTACCGTGATTATGAGGGTGTGACCACCGCGTCGGGCGTGTCGGTGCTGGCATACTCGAAGGTGATATCCTTCCAGATCTCGAGGGCCTTGGCGAGCGAGGGCGACCACTTGGCGGCGCGCTCCAGGATCTCCGGCCCCTCGTTGAGGTAGTCGCGGCCCTCGTTGCGGGCCTGGATCATGGCCTCGATCGCCACGCGGTTGGCGGCCGCGCCCTCGGCGATGCCGTCGGGGTGGCCGATCGTGCCGCCGCCGAACTGGAGCACCACGTCCTCGCCCAGCAGGTGCAGCAGCTGATGGATCTGGCCGGCGTGGATGCCGCCCGAGGCCACCGGCATCACGCCCGGCATGCTCACCCAGTCCTGCTCGAAGTAGAGGCCCTGCACCGGGTTCGGCGCGATCTTGTTCTCGCGCAGGGTGGCGTAGAAGCCCTGCACGCTGTTCGGGTCGCCCTCCAGCTTGCCGACGACGGTGCCGGCGTGGATGTGGTCGACGCCGGCCAGGCGCATCCACTTGCTGATCACGCGGAAGCTGACGCCGTGGGTCTTCTGGCGGGTGTAGGTGCTGTGGCCGGCGCGGTGCAGGTGCAGGATGATGCCGTTCTTGCGGCACCAGTTGGCCATGCTCTGGATCGCCGTGTAGCCGATGGTCAGGTCGATCATGATGATCACGCTGCCCAGATCCTTGGCGAACTCGGCCCGCTCGTACATCTGCTCCATGGTGCCGGCGGTGACGTTCAGGTAGTGGCCCTTGATCTCGCCGGTGGCCGCGCTGGCCTTGTTGACGGCCTCCATGCAGAACAGGAAGCGGTCGCGCCAGCGCATGAAGGGCTGCGAGTTGATGTTCTCATCGTCCTTCACAAAGTCCAGGCCGCCGCGCAGCGCCTCGTAGACCACGCGGCCGTAGTTGCGGGCGCTCAGGCCGAGCTTCGGCTTGGTGGTGGCGCCGAGCAGCGGCCGGCCGAACTTGTTCAGGTACTCGCGCTCCATCACAATGCCGTGGGCCGGACCCTGGAAGGTCTTCGTGTAGATCGGCGGGATGCGCATATCCTCAAGGCGCAGGCTCTTGAGCGCCTTGAAGCCGAACACGTTGCCGATGATGCTCGACGTGAGGTTGGCGATCGAGCCCTCCTCGAACAGGTCGATGTCGTAGGCGATAAAGGCGATATACTGATCCGTGCCGGGCACCCGGTCGACCTTGTAGGCCTTCGCCTGGAAGTGCTCGTGGGCGGTGAGCCGGTCTGTCCAGACCACCGTCCAGGTGGCGGTGCTGCTCTCGCCGGCCACGGCGGCGGCGGCCTCAATCGGGTCGACGCCCTCCTGGGGCACGATGCGGAACGCGCACAGGATGTCGGTGTCTTTGGGCTGGTAGTCGGCGTCGTAGTAGCCCATCTCGACATAGGGGGCTACGCCCGAGGACCAGCGGCTCTTCTGGGCATCATTGTTTGATCCGGCCATACCTGTATTCTCCTTCAGCTCGCATCGGGACGCACACATATTGGTGATTACCTATAGTATATGGTACACAGTTTCTGTTGTGATGGAAATCACCAACAGGGGGGTATTTCCTCACCCCCCGGAGTTGGAGGTCAAAGCAAGGAGATCATACCATGCATATTGTCGACCTACACAATGCAGGCGCGCGCGCGATCGATCGGGCCGCCGAGGCCCTGGTGGAGGGATTCGCCGCGCACTGGCCCACGGCCTGGCCGGACATCGAGTCGGCGCGGGCCGAGGTGGCCGAGGCCCTGGAGGGCGGCAAGGTCTGCCGGGCCGCCGTAGACGACCACAACGTGTTGCTGGGCTGGGTGGGCGGGATGCCGAGCTACGCCATGGTCTGGGAGCTGCACCCGCTGGTGGTGCGCCCGCAGAGCCAGGGGCGGGGCGTGGGGCGGGCGCTGGTGGAGGATCTCGTCGTAGCGGTGCGGGCGCGCGGCGGGCTGACGCTCACCCTCGGCAGCGACGACGAGGACGACATGACCAGCCTGAGCGGGGTGGACCTCTACCCCGACCCGTGGCCGCACATCGCGTCGATCCGCAACCTGCGCCGCCACCCCTACGCGTTCTACCAGCGCTGCGGCTTCGTGATCACCGGCGTGGTGCCCGACGCCAACGGCCCCGGCAGGCCCGACATCCTGATGGCGCGGCGGGTGTAGGGTTTAGGGGCGGACAGAACATATGAGCAATGGGCGATTCATGGCATTGGAGCGGGCTATTGGCCCTCACCCCCCCAACCCCCTCTCCCAGCAGGGGAGAGGGGGAGCCGGACAGCATTCCAATGCAGAATCCTGCCGCCTGCCGCCTGCCGCCTGTCCGTCCCTAAAGGGTGTAGGGGGCGGGGAGGCCAGGCCACACACCAGCATCGCCGGTTTGTAAGCCGCAGCCCTTTGGTATAATGGGCGCATGACAGCCCCCACCCATACACAGACACCCGACCCCGCCCCAGACAGCGAGGTGGAGGCCCTGCGCCGCCGCGTGGAGGGCCTGGAGCGGGTCAACAGCATGCTGAAGACCGAGCACATCCAGCTTGAGCGGATCAGCCGGGTCTTCCACGTCACCCACGCCCTCGCCGTGGCCATGCAGTCGGCCAGCGACATCTCCGAGGTCCACGAGCGCGTGCTGACCCTGATCACCGCCGAGCTGGGCTACGAGCGCGCGGTGCTGGCCGTGGTCGAGACGCACGACATGGTGCTGACCGGGTGGCTGTGCAGCACCAGCGGGCCGGGGGGCCACGTTCAGCGCATGCCCCACACCGCCCGCCTGCCCCTCGACGATGAGAGCTGGCCGCTGGTGGCGTCGCTGCGCAGCGGCACGCCCCTGCTGGTGGCCGACGGCAGGTCGCCCACCGGCGATGTGCAGGCGAACGCGCTGCTCGGCCTGTGCGGCTACGTCGTGCTGCCGATGGTGCTGCTCGGCCAGCCCCTCGGCGTCCTGATCGTGGACAACCCGCTGGGCGGGCGGGCGCTCACCGCCGCCGACCGCGACCTGCTCCAGCACGTGGCCAACCACACCGCCGTGATGATCGGCGGCATCCAGACGGTGGTCAGCCGGGCGCAGCGCCTCGCGATCGAGGAGGAGCGCGCGCGGATCGCCCTGGAGATCCACGACGCGATCTCGCAGCAGCTCTACGGGATCACCTACACGATCGGCGCGTGCGCCCGCCAGCTCCCCGCCAACCCCGAGTCCGTGCGCGAGCAGCTGCTCTACCTGCTGCCCCAGGCCCAGCACGCCGCCCAGGGGCTGCGCCGCGCGATCTTCGACCTCTGGCCCGACGACCTCGACGCCGCGCGCTTCAAGGAGGAGCTGTCCGCCTACCTAGAGGAGATCGCCGCGCCGCCCCGGCCGCTGCTCTTCCTCCAGGTCGACGCCGTCTTCGACATGCTGCCCGCCCTGACGCGCCGGCAGCTCTACCGCATCGCCCAGGAGGCATTGAACAACGCGGCCAAGCACGCCGCCGCCCGCCAGGCCAAGCTCACCCTGCTGAGCCAGGGCGCCGAGGTGGTGATGCGCATCGCCGACAACGGCCGGGGCTTCGACCTGGCCGGCATCCTGCACGGGAGCAACGCCCGGGGGCACTACGGGTTCACCAGCATGCGCGAGCGCGCCGAGACGATCGGCGGCCAGCTGCGCATCGACAGCGCGCCCGACGAGGGCACCACGCTCACCGTGATGATCCCCTTCCGCATCCGCGATGCCTGACCGATCACGCCTGAGCCGCCACAGCGCAGACGGCAGGCACCTTGCCCGGAGGTGAATCCATGATCCGCGTCTTTATCGTAGATGACCACGCCGTCGTACGCCACGGGATCATGAGCATGCTCAAGATCGAGGGCGACATTGAGGTTGTGGGCGAGGCCGACAGCGGCATGGCCGCCATCGAGAAGGTTCGCGCCCTCGGCCCCGGCGTCGTCCTGCTCGACCTGAAGATGCCGGGGATGGGCGGATCCCTCACCTGCCGCGCGATCAAGGAGGTCTCCCCGAGGACGCGGGTGCTCATCCTCACCGGGGTTGGCGCCGAGCAGGAGGTGATGACGGCCCTTGAGCACGGTGCCGACGGCTACATGCTCAAGGACGCCCCCGCCGAGGAGCTGCTCCACGCGATCAGGGTGCTCGCCGACGGCCACGCCTACCTGCAGCCCAGCATCACCCGCCGCGTCCTACGGCGGCTGTCGGCCGGGGCATCGCCCCAGCAGCCCCTGCTGCCGCCCCAGCTCACCCCTCGCGAGCTCGATGTGCTGCGCCTGATGGCCACCAGCCGCTCGAACAAGGAGATGGCCGAGGCGCTCACCGTCACCGAGGAGACGGTGCGCTCGCACATCAAGAGCATCCTGGGCAAGCTGCGCCAGCCGAACCGCATGCAGGCGGTGCTATTCGCCCTGCGCCTGGGCATCATCGAGCTGGAGTAGGGACGGTAGCCCGCTACGTCCCTCCGCGCTGCGCACGGAGAGGGTGTGGGAGAGCGAAGCTCTTTATTCGCGCTAACAAAAACTGGTTCTGCTGCGGCGCGGCTACGCCGCGCCGCAGCAGAACCAGTGCGGCATGTGGCGCTGATTTTTAGGGCGGCAGCCCTTCCCTACAGCCCCCTGGGCGCCACATACACCCGCGGCGCCAGATCGAAGGAGCCCATGCCATCCCGCCGGAAGGCGAAGCTGCGGCCATCCGCCGTGCTCAGCGCGGTGAAGCCGCCCGCCGCATCGACGGCGACCATGTTCATGATCACCTTCGCCGGGTCCATCCCCAGGTCGTCCAGGTCGGCGAAGGCCGCCCGGCAGGCCTGCTCCACGCCCATGCCCTGGCGCAGGTAGAGCACCGTGCTGCGGGCGGTGCAGGCCCGCATCGCCAGCTCGCCCCAGCCCGTGCAGGCCGCCGCGCCGTAGCGGCTGTCGGCGTAGTTGCCCGCCCCGATGATCGGCGAGTCGCCCAGGCGGCCCGGGTACTTCCAGGCCCAGCCGCTCGTGCTCACCGCCGAGGCGATCCGGCCCGCGCGATCCTGGGCGATGAAGTTCACCGTGCCGGCGGCCCGCTCCGGGTCAGTCGCCAGGCCCGCCGCGCGGCGCAGCAGGTCGGCCATCACCGCGCCCTGGGCGTCGCGGAACTGCTCGGGCAGCCGCCCGGCGATGCCCTCGCGCCAGACCTGCGCGGCCGGCTCGGTCAGCAGGTCCTCGCGCTCCATGCCCAGCTCGGCGGCGAAGCGCGCCGCGCCCTCGCCGGCCAGCATCACATGGGGCAGCTCATCCATCACCCGGCGGGCCAGCGTGATCGCGTAGCGATAGCCGCGCAGCGCCCCCACCGCCCCCGCCCGCAGGCTGGAGCCATCCATGATCGAGGCGTCTAGCTCCACCTCGCCGAGCAGGTTCGGGAAGCCCCCGTAGCCCACCGAGTGGTCGGCCGGGTTATCCTCCACCAGCCGCGTCCCAGCCTCCACCGCGTCCAGCGCCGATCCGCCGGCCGCCAGAATCTCCCAGGCCGCATCCATCCCCACGTCGCCGTTGCTGCTTGCGATCAGGAGCATTGTCTCTCGCTGCTTTCTACTGTCGGTCTGCCGATGAATTGACGACGAACGACGAGCGACCAATGACAGAGCAGGGCGTCGTTCGTCGCTGTCTAGAAAAGAATACGAGGAGCCGAGCGCTCAGCCGCGCGAGTCGCGCCCCACAAGCTCCGCCACCGCAATAAGCAGGACGGTGCGGTCATAGAGGCCTCAGGCGAGCGGTCGACATCCGAGAGCGCCGGATCGCACAAGCAACCGCATATTCATCACACAGCTTCGGCGGCTATAATGATACACGAATGCCGCCGGGTTGACAATCGCCCACAGTGTGGCCAGCGCCGCCACGAGGCGCGGCGGTAGGCCGCGCATGTGTCTACATGAGGTGACAACCTATGGCCCTTGAACTTGAGGGGAGCACCATCCTCATCGCCGATGACGAGGCGCCGATCCGTGAGATGCTCCAGGACATCCTGGAGCAGGAGGGCGCGCGCACCATCCTCGCCGGCACCGGCAGCGAGGCCCTGGCCGCCCTGAGCGCCGAGATCCAGCCCGATGTGGCCATCCTCGATGTGCGCATGCCGCCCCCGGACGGCCTCGCGGTGCTCCAGCAGATCCGCAGCAAGGGCATCGACCTGCCCGTCCTGATCATCACCGCCCAAGACTCATCGACCATGACGATCGAGGCCATGCAGCGCGGCGCCTACGACTACCTGGCCAAGCCCTTCGACACCGACGAGATCCTGCACACCGTCCAGCGCGCCCTGGAGCACCGCCGGCTCACCCGGCGCCTGATCGCCCTGGAGAAGCGCATCCCCGCCGACCCGCGCGACATCCTGATCGGCCACAGCGCGCCCATGCAGCAGGTCTACAAGCTGATCGGCCGGGTGGCCGCCAGCGAGGCGACCGTCCTGATCACCGGCGAGAGCGGCACCGGCAAGGAGCTGGTCGCCCAGGTGCTCCACCGCAGCTCGATGCGCCACGAGGGGCCGTTTGTCGTCGTCAACTGCGCCGCCCTGCCCGAGACATTGCTGGAGAGCGAGCTGTTCGGCCACGAGAAGGGCGCCTTCACGGGGGCGATGGCCCAGCGCAAGGGGCGATTCGAGCAGGCCAACAAGGGCACGATCTTCCTCGATGAGATCGGCGAGATGAGCCCGAACACCCAGAAAAAGCTCCTGCGCGTGCTCCAGGAGCGCACCTTCGAGCGAGTCGGCGGCAACATCGCGGTGCGGGTCGACATCCGGGTGATCGCCGCCACCAACCGCGATCTGCACCAAGACGTGGGAGCCGGCGGTTTTCGCGAGGATCTCTACTACCGCCTGAACGTCGTGAACATCCACGTGCCCCCGCTGCGCGACCGCTCCGACGACCTGCCGCTGCTGATCGACCACTTCCTGCGCAAGCACCGCGTGGGCGGGAGGAACGCCCGGCTCAGCGAGGCGGCCATGGCACAGATCGCCAGCTACGATTGGCCGGGCAACGTGCGCCAGCTGGAGAACGCCATCGAGCGGGCCGTCATCCTGGCCCAGGGCAGCCTGATCGGCCCCGAGCACATGCTGATCGCCGAGGGCGGCTCGGCCCACGACCGCAGCCTCGCCGACGCCCTCGGCCGCCTGCTCGACATGGGCGGCGGGCTCGATGCCGCCCTCCAGGCCGCCCGCCAGCGCCTGATCGACCTGGCCATCGAGCGCAGCGGAGGCGACCGGGCCGCCGCCGCGCAGCTGCTCGGCGTCCCCGAGGATGAGCTGAGCTCGGCGTAAAAAAGCGGGCCAGGGGCGATATTCGCCCCTGGCCCGCGCCACACTACGGCCCTACTTATCCTGGCCGCGGGCGAAGTCCGGATTGGCGTCGCTACGTGCCTCGGTGCGCTCACCACGGGCGAAGTCCGAGTTCGACGAGCCAAAGAAGGTGTCCACCTCGCGCTCGACGCGGGCCTTCTCCCAGCCGTAGCGCTCCTGGAGCCGGCCGAAGAGCTTATCGCGCTCGCCGGCGATCTGATCCCAGTCGTCGTCGGTCAGCTTGCCCCACTGCTTGCGGGCCTCGCCCTTCATCTGATTCCACTGGCCCTTGATCACGTCCCAGTTCATCGTAATAGCCATCAAGATCCTCCTTGATTGTTTCATCGAGGTATGACGGGGCCGCTGCCGCCGTCGCGGATCTATCTGGCAAGATGCGTGCCAATGAGGGATTGCAGATTGTAGATTGCAGATTGCAGATTAGCTGCCAATCTGCAATCTGCAATCTACAATCTGCAATCAGAGCGGCCGGAAGCAGTGCGGGTTGGCCCGCATCAGGTCGTCGCTGCTGCGGAAGCCCTGGAGCACGAGGGGCGTGCCGAGCGAGCCGAGGGCCACGATCGGGCCGGTGACCATGAAGGTGTAGCGTCCGGTGCGCTTCGGGTCGGGCAGCGAGCAGTAGCGCGCGAAGCCCTCGCGGCCCAGCTCCGACTCGACGAACTCGCGGTCGGCGCCGAGCTTGAAGCCCTGGCCGAAGACCTTCACCTGCAGCTGGCGCAGGATGGTCTTGTCGAAGTCGTGCAGCGTCTGGGTGATGAAGAGCCAGCCGACGCCGTACTTGCCGGTCATGCGCACGCTCTGGGCGAGCAGGGTGCGCGTGCGCGCGCCGTCGGCGCTCTCGCTGGCGTGCTCGCCGGCGAAGAGGTGGGCCTCGTCGAGCACCACCAGCGCGTTGCTCTGCTGGCCGCCGTGGAAGCTGCGGTGGATGACCTGGCGCAGCCGGGTCAGGATCTCGTTGAGCAGGAAGTAGGGCACCGCGTCGTGGGCGCCCTCCTGCGAGAAGGAGAGCACCACGATCTCGCGGTCGGCCAGCACGCGCTGGATGATCTGCGAGAGCGGGGTGCGCCCGCTGTCGGTGCGGAAGGCCGTCAGCGACTCGGCCCAGATCCGCTTCAGGCGGGCCTCATCGAGCTGGTAGCGGGCCAGCACATCCTGGGCCCGCTGGCCCTCGCCGGGCGTCGTGCCGGGGCGGCTGGCGTAGATCACATCGGCGAAGCGGGCCAGGTCCTTCACCAGCAGCGGCAGGTCGGCCCCGCGCAGATCAGCCGCCGGTGTCATTGGTGAAGCGCATGTCCTGCACGCCGGTGAAGATCGCGGCGTCGAGGCCGGGCGGCTCGCCGAGCTCCTCGTACCAGCTGATGCGGAACGAGTGCTCGTGGCGCTCGACGATCGGCAGCCCGCCCCAGAAGGCCGCGCGGAACACCGTCGTGCTCACCTGACACAGCCCGCCGCCCCACTCCTTCTGGGTGCGGTTCTGGATGATCGCGTAGCCCTCGACAAAGCCGTTCTCAGCCGTCACCGGGCCGAGGTTATCGTTGAAGGAGAAGGTGCCGCCGGGCGGGATGAGCACGCCGTTCATCTGGCGCGCCCCGGCCCGGATGTTGGTGATCCGGTACTGCTCAGACCTGGAGAAGGAGCTGAGCCCCAGCCCAACCTGCGCGGTGATGCCGAGGCTGGCCAGGTTGGTCTCATTCACCGGTGGGGGCAGGGCGACCAGCGGCAGGCGGATCGCCCGCGGCCCGCCGCCGAGCGCGGCGTTGATCTGCGCCAGGGCCTGGGAGGCGTCCAGTCCGCGCCCCGGGTCGCCCGGCGTGGCGATGCGCAGCGCGCCGTCGTTCCAGTCGATCCGGGGCAGGGTGCCCTCCTCGCGCAGCGCGGCGGCGACAGGCATGAGGGCGCTGCGGATCGCGCCCTGGTCTACGCTCACCGCCACAGCGGGGCGGCCATCATCGCCCGTCGTGTGGCGCAGGCTGAGCCATCCGGCGATCTGGGTGGTCGGCCACGCCCAGCCGCAGCCCGGAGCGCAGCGGCTGCTCGGGCTAGACAGCGAGATCGGCCCGTCGAGCAGGGTGCGCAGCCGCGCGACGGCCGGGGCCATGTCGGCGTCGCGCACGCGCGGCTCGAGGGCGCGGGTGCGCAGCACCACCGGCTGCGGGTCAAGGGCCTGGGCCGCCGCCGTGATCTCGGCGATCGTCTCGTCGACCATCACCTGGATGCCCCAGGCCTCCGGGCGCACCAGGATCTGGGCGTCGGCCAGGGCGACATCGGCGTTGGTCGGGGGCACCTCGACGCTGGTGGCGAGGCCCAGCAGGTAGCGCTGCATCGCGGCCTGGTCGATCAGCAGGCGCAGCGGCAGATCGACCCCCTGGTCCCACACGGCGGCGGCGGTGCGCAGATTATCGGCCCGCTCGTCCTCACGGCCGATGGCGAGCGCCGCGCCCACCGCCCCGTCCACATCGAGGCTCACGCCGAGCTCCTCGGCGCTGGGGCGCCAGATCTGCGCGCCGTAGCTAATGCTCACCGGGCTATAGAGAAACGAGGCGTAACGCCGCGCGATCGCCCGCCGGGCGGCGTCGCGGTCGAGGCCGCCCACCGGCACGCCGCGCACGCTGATGTGCGGGTAGATCCGCTGCGCGAGCCCGCGCTCGCCGAGGAGCACCGCCGCCGTCGCCAGGGTGGCCGCCAGGGCGGCGAGGGTGAGCAGCACAAGCAGCCACTCGAAGAGCCGCCGCAGAGGGCCGCGGGCGCGCGCGCGCGGGGTGGGGCGTCGGCGCTCGCGCGGCGGCACTGACACCGTCCGCTCGCTCATGGTACCGTGCGTCGCTTTCCTAAAGGGTGAACGATGAGCGGAGTGTACACCACAGCCCGCACATCGTCAAGAGTTATGTGGCAAAACTCAGGGCATGAGCAACGTCGCTGGCGGCTGAAGCCGCGTCGCGGAGGCCTGCGGCCGACCGCCCACCTTCGTGGGCGGATCCGGCGTCGGCCTGCGACGACGCCCGGAGCAACGCTCCCCGCCGGCGCGACTTCAGTTGCCAGCCGGATTCGGCCCTTCTGAAACCTTGTCTAACAAATAATGCGGGGGCGGCTTCGCCGCCCCGCACCCCCACCGGGAGGTGACATCGCTACTGCCGACGCCGGCGCAGCTGCCAGCGCCAGATCACCGTCCGCTCAGATGCGCTATCAGCGCTCGTGTCATCGTCGAACAGCGACACATCCCCGGCGACACGAGCATTCATCCGGATCGTCGGCCTCGTGCTGATCGGGTCCGTCGCCAGATGCCGCTCGCTGCGCGTCGGTAGCTCCTTCCGTGACTCGTGCATGGATGCCTCCCAGTGAACATAATAAGTGCGTAATCCATGCATCTAAACGCGCCGCCTCAACCTTCCGGGCGTCGGTAGGAGAAAGTGAAAATAGTGTTATCTCTGAGGCATATACGATGAGCGCCGTTCATCAGGCGATATATTGTGAAAAATGGTATCATGTGGAGGCAAGGAGAGTCGTACATTTTTGATTGTCTCGCATCTGCGATCGATACATCATAAAGGAGGCAACCCATGGCCGAGGTAGGGCAGTTGAGCGGGAAGGTCGCCCTGATCACCGGGGCGGGCGGCGGGATCGGTCGGGCCACCGCCCTGGCCTTCGCGCGGGCGGGGGCCAAGGTTGTGGTCGCCGACATCTCCGAGGCGGCCGGCGAGGAGACGGCGAGCCTCTGCAAGGCCGAGGGCACCGACGCGATGTTTGTGCGCGCCGATGTGTCGAGCCGCGCCGATGTAGAGATGCTGATCAACCGGGCCGCGCAGACCTACGGGCGGATCGACATCGCCCACAACAACGCCGGTATCGAGGGAGCCCAGGCGATGCTGGCCGACTACCCAGAGGATGTCTGGGACAAGGTGATCGACATCAACCTGAAGGGCGTCTGGCTCTGCATGAAGTACGAGCTCCAGCAGATGCTCAAGCAGGGCGGCGGGACGATCGTCAACACCTCGTCGGTGTCGGGGCTCACCGGCTCACGCGGGGTCTCGGCCTATGTGGCCAGCAAGCACGGCATTGTGGGCCTCACCAAGGCGGCGGCCCTGGAGTACGCCCGCAGCGGCATTCGGGTCAACGCCGTCTGCCCGAGCACGATCGACACAGCGATGATCGACCGCTTCACCGGCGGCGACCGCGAGGCCCGCAAATCGTTCGCCGAGGGCGAGCCGATCGGCCGCATGGGCACGCCCGAGGAGGTCGCCGCCGCCGTGCTCTGGCTCAGCTCCGATGCGTCGTCCTTCGTCACCGGCGCCACCCTGGCCGTCGACGGCGGCCGCCTGGCGTAGGGGCGCAGCGTGCTGCGTCCCTACGATGACATCTACGCCGCCGTGGGCCGCATCCCGCCCGGCCGGGTGAGCAGCTACGGGCGGGTCGCCGTTGCCGCAGGCCTGCCCGGCCACGCGCGCATGGTCGGCTACGCCCTCCACGCCCTGCGCGGCGACGCCGCCGTGCCCTGGTGGCGGGTGGTCAACGCCGGTGGCTATATCTCCAACGCCTACGGGCGCGAGCACCAGCGCTCGCGCCTGCTGGCCGAGGGCGTCGCCGTCGATGAGCGGGATCGGGTGGATCTTGCGGTCTACCTGTGGGATGAGGAGGCGTAGGGACGTGTAGGGATGCAGCGCGCTGCGTCCCTACACGTCCCTACGCGTCCGGGCTTTCCCCGAGATGACGGAGTCGCTCGCCCAGACGCTCGGCGCGCGCGCGCTCATCCTCGGCCTGCCGCTGCGCCGCCTCGGCCTGCCGCTGCGCCGCCTCGGCCTGCCGCTGCGCCACCTCGGCCTGCCGCTGCGCCACCACAATCTCCCGATCCACCGCCTCGGCCCGTCGCTGCGCCGCCTCGGCCTGCTGGAGCGCCTGCTGCATGCGCTGGATCGCCGTGGACGCCTGCCGCTCGGCCGCCTCGGCGCGCTGCTGGGCCGCCTCGGCCCACTGCTGGGCCGCATCGGCCTTCTTGGCGAGCCCGTCGCGCCCAAGCAGTACATCTTCGTAGGTTGGCAGACGCCGCCCATTTGGCCGGTAGATCTCCAGCTCCTCTACGCCGATCACAAAGCGCAGCCCGAGGCGCGGACTCACCCAGCCATCGATCTGCACAATCTCTAGCAGCTCGTCGCCCGTGCGCAGCCAGCCCTCAAGCTCGTTGGCCTCCGGGTCGTACAGATAGTACTCCTCGACCCCGTACTCCTCGTAGAAGCGGAACTTGCGCACCATCTCGCGGTGGCGGTTCCCCGGCGAGAGTACCTCGAAGACGACCTGCGGTGCCACGCCCGCCTCAAGCCACTGCATGTACGAGCCGCGGTCGCCCTTGGGCCGGCCAAAGGCCACCAGCGCGTCGGGGGCGACGCGGATGTCGGGTCGGCCCTCGACCGGGTACCAGAGCAGGTTGCCAGCCACGAACACATCGTCCTGGTCGGCGAAGATCGCCTCCAGCCCACCGGCGATCGTGACGATCCAGCGGAACTGGCGCGTGTTCTCGGCGATCGGCTGGCCATCGCTCTCGGGGTAGAGTATATACAGCGGCTTCCCGCGCTTGATGCCGGCGCTCATGTGGTACCTCCCTTCGCCATGTCTACACGGATAAGGATAGCATATCCGGCGCGCGTTGTCAAACACCTGTTCGCATCAGCCTACGCCACATGGGCGACCAGGGCCGCCGCCATCCCGAGATCATCGCCGGCCTGCAGCCGGTAGGCCGCCCGCACCAACCCCGTCAGATCGCCCAGGACATCGAGCGCCACAACCGGCAGCGGGGCGATCTGGCTGGCCCGCCCCGCGCCCCGCCCCACCAGCAGCACCGTCGCCGGCCCCGCGCAGCGCAGCAGGTCGCCGCCCGCGCCGTCGCCCCAGATCTGGAGCCCGCCCGCGCCGTCGCTCACATGGACAACGCCGCGCGACAGGAGACGCATCCCCCGCCCCACGCAGGCATCCAGCAGCGGGCCGCAGCCCTCGCCGATCAGCAGCGCCGCACGACCGGCGTGCGCCAGCGCCGCCGACCGGACCGGCGTCCGCCCGTGGGCGCGGGCCAGCAGCGCGCCCAGCTCCCAGATCGCCGTGATCGCATCGCCGAGCGCATCGGGCGGCAGGCAGGCCAGGCCGTAGCCCCGGTCGGCCTGGGACAGCAGCAGGCGCGAGCCATCCCCAGCTAAGGCCGTCGGCCCGTGGCGGAAGAGGCGCAGATCGCCGATCTGACCGGTCGCCTCGGCCAGCAACACATCGATCTGGAGCGTCGGCACCGACTCGATCAGCTCCGTCGGCAGGTGCGCCCAGTCGCCCAGGGGGAGCTCCCTGTCAAGCGCCTCGCTCAGCGCCCGGCTATTTGTGCGCACCGCCAGCGGCAGACCGAGCAGCGGCAGCCAGTGCTCGTACTCCAGCGGGCTAGCCACCGCTCAGCGCCCTCTGCTTCCAGCCGAACTGGTCGGGGTCGGCCGCCCCGCCCAGCGCGATGAACACGCTCTCCACATTCACCCGGTGCTCCCCACGGTTCTCGGCCTCATTCTTCAGGCGGAGGCCGGCGCAGGCGGCCTTCGCAGCGTCCAGGTTACCGCCGGATGCCAGCGCCGACTCCACCCCGGCGCGCAGCCTGGCGAGGTAGTCCCTATCCTCGGCGACGCGGGCCGCGATGTCGGCCGGGGTGAGGGCGGGCCTGCCGTGGCCGGGCACCGCCAGGCCGGCCGGCACGGCGGACAGGCGCTCGATGGTGGCCTCATACTCGGAAAGGCTCTCGTTGATGAAGGGGATCTCACAGTCGCTCAGGGTGTCGGCCGCCCAGAGCCAGCCCTCATCGGGGCAGAAGATCGCCAGCTGATCGTTGGCGTGGCCGGGGATGTGCATGATCTGCAGCCGCGCCCCGGCAAACTCCAGCTCGCCCACGTCGCCGATCAGCCGGTCGGGCGTCGGGATGACCAGCGGCGCGGTGCGCTCGTGGCCGTTCTGAGCATCCCAGCGCGCCACCTCACGCAGGATGATCTCCCGGTCGCGCGCGACCGTCTCCGGGTAGCGGGCCTGGGCCACGATCGGCGCGGGGGGCAGCCGCTCCGGCCCCAGGATATGGTCCCAGTGGCTGTGGGTCAGCACGATCATGGCGACGGCTGCCCCGCGCTCGGCTACAAAGGCGGCGATAGCGTCGGTCTCATCCGGGTGCGGCCCCGGGTCGATCAGCAGCGCCCGGCCATCGCGCAGGAATACCCCGGCGTTATAGTTCATCGAGCGACTCGGGAACACCCACAGGCCGGCGGTGATCTGGGCTGGGCTGGAAGACATTGCTCACCTCATACATGCGCCAGATGTCGCGCTGGAAAAGCTCGGCCCACAGCCTACAAGCAGAGTCCGCCACGGCGAGCCAGACGCGGCGTGGAGGCACGGTGCGAAGCACGGGGAGTTGTGTGTAGCCGATTATACCGACCCGCCCGAGGTTTGTCTATCCGGGCCGCGCGCCCGACAGTGCCGGCTGGCCGCGGGCCTTGTCGCGAGGACGCCTCCCCGCCGTTATGTTGCCAGCAGCAACACCGTGTACGGTGAGGGCGTGGGAGAGCTTCGCTCCCCCACAAAAAAACTGATGGTGCTGCGGCGCGGCTACGCCGCGCCGCAGCACCATCAGTGTATCATGTGCCTGATGGGCACACGCCGTTATGGGAGAGTGTTAGGATTGGCCGCGAGGGCAGTCGCGCTACGCCGCACATCGACACTCGCCCACCAAGGTGCCATGTCAACTCACACACGCGTCGCCCAACCGCGAAGACTCGCCTTCCTCGACACCCTGCGGGCGCTGGCCGTCCTCGCAGTGATGCTCGCCCATATGCTCAGCGAGGTCTCGCCGAGCTTTGGGCAGTTCCGCTTCAGCATATTCGACTCTGGCAGCTTCGGCGTCACCGTCTTCTTCATGTGCAGTGGGTTCATCATCCAGCCCTCGATCGAGCACGCGCCGTCGCTGCGTAGCTTCTGGCGACGCCGGATCTACCGGCTCTACCCGCTCTACTGGTGCAGCGTGCTCGCCACCGCCGCCGTGATAGCGCTGGGCCTCACTCGGCCTAACCCTCAGATCGCCGCCGCTGCGCCGCTGATCGTGCTGGCGAACCTGACGATGCTCCAGAACATGCTCGGCGCCCCGCATCTCCAGATCATCTACTGGTCACTGAGCTTTGAGCTGATCTTCTATCTGATCGTCACCTTCTCTGTGTTCGCAAAGATCAACCGCTACAGCATAACCATTACCGCCGGGATGATCGGCGCGACCCTGATTGTCGAGGTAGTCGCCCCGCTGCTGGGCGGCCCCAAGGTGCCGCTGGCGCTCTGTGGGTTCCTGGTGATTATGTTCAGCGGGGTGCTCTTCCACCGCGCCGCCGAGGGCCAGATCAGCACGGGCGCGGCCCTGAGCCTGGCTGCGCTCGGCCTCGCGGTGAATATCGCCGCAGCACTGGTCGACTCGCTCATGCGCTACAGCGGCTGGTGGGACAACCTCTTTCTGATCAGCGCCTGGAGTGCCAGCTACGTCGTATTTATCGGGGCCTACGCCCTGCGCGACAGCCCGCTCCTAGCGCTGCCGCCCCTCCAGCTCATCGGCCGCATCAGCTACTCGATCTACCTGCTGCACCTGCCGATCACCCTGATGATCCCCCCGATCGGCGGGCCAATCATCAGCGTCGCCATCTGGTCGGCGACCACCCTCGGCGTGGCAACGATCACGTTCAGGGCGATCGAGCAGCCGATGATCAGGCGCGCAAGAGCGTACGACAGGGGCGCTGGCAGGTGATCCGACCCGCGCAGGGGTACATCATTGAGCGCAGTGTAGTATAATAGTACTTCCAGACACGAGTATGCCATATCGTGCCCTGCAACGAGCAGACACCGAGTAAATATCCACTGTGGAATACCAGCCAAACGTAAAACATATCACGGGCGAGGGCGGCCTGATCAGCGCCGTCCGGCCCGATAGCATCGCCGCCGAGCTTGGCCTCCAGCCCGGCGACATGATCGTGTCCGTGGGAAGCCAGCGCCTGCGCGACGTGATCGACTACCGCTTCACCATCGCCGATGAGCGCATCGAGGTGCTGGTGCGCTCGGCCGCCGGCGTCGAGTCGATCTACGAGATCGAGAAGGACCCCGACGAGGATCTGGGAGTCGACTTCGACGAGCCGCTCTTCGACCGGCTGCGCACCTGCAACAACAAGTGCCCCTTCTGCTTCCTCACCCAGATGCCGAAGGGCTTCCGCAAGACGCTCTACCTCAAGGACGACGACTACCGCCTGTCCTTCATCTACAACAACTTTGTCACCTTCACCAACCTGACCGAGGACGACTGGCGGCGCATCGAGGAGCAGCATCTCTCGCCGATGAACATCAGCGTCCACGCCACCGACCCGGCCTGGCGCGCGGTGATGCTCGGCAAGCGCGATGTGCCCGATGTGCGCGATCAGATCCGCCGCCTCGGCAGCATGGGCATCGCCGTCCACACCCAGATCGTGGCCTGCCCCGGCGTCAACGACGGCGACGTGCTGCGCCAGAGCATCGAGGATATGGCCGCGCTCTACCCGATCGTCCAGTCGATCGCGGTGGTGCCCGTCGGCCTGACCAAGTACCGCTTCGAGGGCAAGGCGCCCAAGTCCATCCGCGCCGCCATCGAGGTCCACGAGACGCCCGAGTGGATCGACACGAACTGGGAGCGGCAGCCTCTCTGGGAGGAGGCAGGAGGCAGGAAGCAGGAGGAAGAGAAGCGCAGTGCCTCGGGGCAACCGATGATCCTGCTGAGCAACGCACCGGATCCTGCCTCCAGCCACCTGCCTCCTGCCTCCGCGCCCCTCCACGACCCGGCCCTGGGCTTCTGCTCGCGGCTGGGCGCGGCCACCGACGTGCCGCTGCGCTGCTACACCGGCGCGGAGGCCACCGAGGTGCTCGACCTGATCCTCGGCTACAGCCAGCGCTACCAGCGTGAGCACGGGCTGACCCTGGTCTACCCCAGCGATGAGTTCTACATCCTGGCAGGCCGCGAGACGCCCGCGGCCGACTTCTACGACGATATGCCGCAGTACTCCAACGGCATCGGCATGGTGCGCGACTTCCTGGACGGGTGGGCGAAGGCCAAGCGGCGCCTGCCGGCGCGCATCCCCCACCCCGCCAGCGTCGCCCTCGTCTGCGGCACCCTCGTCGGCCCGATGATGGAGCAGGTCGCCGCCCGGCTGAACACGATCGAGGGGCTGAGCGTCCAGGTGCTGCCGGTGGTCAACCAGTTCTTCGGCGAGACGGTGACGGTCAGCGGGCTTCTCACCGCGCAAGATGTCATCCCGGCCCTGCGGGCGAGCGGCTGCACGCGCGCCATCCTGCCCCGGGTGATGTTCGATTACCAGGGCGCGCGCACGATCGACGAGCAGAGCCCGCAGCAGATCGCCGAGGCCGCCGGCGTGCCGGTGGCCCTGGCCGGCGACCCGGCCGAGCTCGCGCGCTACGTGCGCGCCCTGGCCCAGGCCCGGTGATGCAATTGCAGATTGCAGATTGAGAGCGGCGATGAAGAACAGATCAATCTACAATCTGCAATCGAGCGATCTGCAATCCGACGAGGGGGCACCTATGACTGTCCAGCAGACCCGGCTCCAGCAGTATGTCGAGGTCATCCAGCAGGCAAACCAGATCGCAGCCAGCACGGAGCTCGACGCCCTGCTCGATAAGATGCTCGGCCTGATCATCAGCGTCACCCAGGCCGAGGCGGGAACGCTCTACCTCTACGACGCGGCGACCCACGAGCTGGAGTTTAAGGTGGTGCACGGCAGCGCCGAGAGCGGGCGGCTGGTCGGGTCGCGCATCAGCGCCGACCGCGGCGTGGCGGGCCAGGCCCTGCGCAGCGCCGGCCCCCTCTTCATCGAAGATGTCGCCAGCGACCCGCGCTGGGACCGGGCGACCGGCGAGCTGGCCGGCTTGCGCCTGCGCACGATGTACTGCGTCCCGCTCATCCTGCGCGGCCAGCCGGTAGGTGTCGTCCAGGTCTTCAACCTGCCCATGGACACCTGCGACGACGCCGACGAGCTGGCGCTGATCGAACTGCTCTGCTCGCGGCTGGTGACGGAGGTGGAGAAGACCCGCCTGCTTGAGGAGTCCCAGCGGCGCGCCAAGCGCCAGCAGGCCCTGGTCGAGATCATCTCAAACCTGACGACCACGCTGGACAGCGACACGCTCCTGAACCGGATCATGACCCACGCCTGCGAGCTGCTGGGCGTGGAGGCGACCTCGATCTGGCTGCGCGACGCGCAGAGCGGCGACCTGGTGCTGCACCTGGCCACCGGCGAGATGCGCGAGCACATGCACGCCAGCCGCGTGCCCAGCGGCCACGGCATTATCGGCCACGTGGTCGACACTGGCGAGACGGTGGTGGTGAACGATGTCACCAAGGATGATCGCTTCTACCGCAACATCGACGCCCAGAGCGGATTTCAGACCCGGGCCATCCTCTGCGTGCCGATGCGCGCGCCGAAGATTATCCTCAGTGGCGAGCGCGGCGAGGTGGAGGAGCAGGTGATCGGCGGCGCACAGGCGCTCAACCCCTTCAGCAAGCGCGCCTTCTCGCAGGATGACATCAGCCTGTTCGAGTCGCTGGCCAGCCAGGCCGCCACGGTCATCCGGCTGGCCAGGCTCTACGAGGAGACGGACAAGCTCTTCACGCGGATCATCGACGCGATCACCGGCGCGATCGACCTAAAGGACCCCTACACGCGCGGCCACAGCCAGCGGGTGAGCGACTTCTCGGTGGCGATCGCCCAGGAGCTCGGGCTGCCAAGCCAGGATGTCTACCGGGTGCGCATCTCCAGCAAGCTCCACGACGTGGGCAAGATCCGCGTGCCCGACCGCATCCTCAAGAAGCGCAAGGGGCTCACCGAGGCCGAGTTCCGCCAGATGCGCCAGCACCCCACCTACGGCCTGGAGTTCCTGCGCGAGAACGGCCTGCTCGACCTGGAGCTGCTTGAGAACTCGTGGCAGGCGCTCTCGCAGCACCACGAGCGGCTCGATGGCCGCGGCTACCCCGCCGGAATCAAGGGCGATGAGATCACGATCTTCGGCCGGATCGTCGCGGTCGCCGATGTGTTCGACGCGATCACGAGCCACCGCCCCTACCGCCCGGCCCGCACCGCCGAGCAGGCGATCACGATCCTGCGCTCGGCCGCCGGGACGGAGTTCGACCCGGGGTGCGTCGAGGCGCTGGTGCGCGCCCGCGAGTGTGGGCATATCAAGACCCAGGACGAGCGGGCCGGGTAGGGGCGGCTTCGCCGCCCGTATATTTTTCATATATGCCTGGTGTGCGGCTTCGCCGCACACCAGGCATATATGCGATCATGCGCGCCGGAAATCCTTCACGTTCAGCTGGAGCTTGCGCGCGCCGTTCCACTCGTTGACCTCCAGGGTGTAGAGGACATCGATCTGCGGGTGGCGGCGCAGGGCGTCGGCCAGGTGGCCCAGGCGGAAGGCGATCGCCTCATAGGGCGCGCCGCCGTCCTTGCGCAGCACCAGCTTGAGGTGCTGTCCGTCGGCCCCGCGGGGGCGGGCGTCCACCACCTGCACCCCGGCGCTCATCAGGTTCGGCTGGGGGTTGGCCTGCCCAAACGGCTCCAGCTGAGCCAGGTCGGCCAGCATATCCCAGCTCAGATCGTTCAGGCCCACCTCGGCGTCCACGCGCATGCTCGGCTGGATCATCTCATCGCTCAGCTGCTCGGCGGCGATCGCCTGGAGCCGCTCGTCCAGCGCGGGGATGTTCTCGTTGGCGATGGTGAAGCCCGCCGCCGCCGAGTGGCCGCCGAAGCGCTCGAACAGATCGCCGCAGCTGGTGAGCGCGTCAATGATGCTGAACCCCGGCACCGAGCGGGCTGATCCGTGCGAGGTAGGCTCGCCACGCTCGATCAGCAGCACCGGGCGGCCCCACTCCTCGGCCAGCTTGCCGGCCACCAGGCCGACCACGCCGGCCTGAAAGGCCTCGCCGTCGAGCACCACGACCCGCCGCTCCGAACGCCCCTCGGCCTCGGCCATAGCCTTGGCCGCCGCCTGCACCTGCTTGGTCAGCTCCTGGCGGGCCCGGTTGGTCTGGTTCAGCTCATCGGCCAGCGCCTTCGCCTTGGCGTAGCCATCGGCCAGCAGCAGCTCGTAGGCCCGCACGGCGTCGTCCAGCCGGCCGGCGGCGTTGATCCGCGGGCCGAGCATAAACCCGATGTCCGAGGAGCTGACCTTGCCCAGGGTCAGGCCGGAGACCTCGACCAGGGCGCGCAGGCCGGGGCGCTGCGTCGCGTTCAGCGCGTCGAGGCCGGCCTTCACCAGCACGCGGTTCTCGCCATCCAGCGGCCCCATATCCGTCACGGTGCCGAGGGCCACCACATCGAGCAGGTCGCGCCCGCGCAGCTCGCCGAGGCGCAGGCCGCGCTTGACGAGGGCCTGCACGAGCTTGAAGGCGATGCCGACGCCCACCAGCTGCTTGTAGGGGTAGGCGCAGCCGGGCTGCTTGGGGTTGACCACGGCGAGGGCGGCGGGCAGCTCCGCGGGCGGGTGGTGGTGGTCGGTGACGATCACATCGAGGCCGAGTGCGTTAGCCTGGGCCACCTCATCCACATTGCTGATCCCGCAGTCCACGGTGATCAGCAGGCGCACGCCGTCCTTGGCGAGCTGGCCGACCGCCAGGTTATTCAGGCCGTAGCCCTCGCGGGTGCGGTGGGGGATGTAGGGCCGGATGTCCCCGCCCATGGCCGTGACCGCCTGGACGAGCAGCGTCACCGCCGTGACCCCGTCGGTGTCGAAGTCGCCGTAGACCGCGATCGGCTCACCCTCGGCGATGGCGCGGGCGATGCGGGCGCTGGCCTCGGGCATCCCCTTCATCAGCATCGGGTCGTGCAGGCCGCTGCGGTAGTCGGCGTCCATAAACTGCTGCACCGCGCCCGGCTCGCGCAGCTGGCGCTGGTAGAGCAGGGTCGCCAGCAGGGGGGTGCGGCCGATACGGCGGGCGAAGTCGGGCGGGGCGACGGGCATCAGATCCCATCGCTTGCGGCGTGCAGACAGGGGCATCGCGGATCTCTTCTGGCTATGGCCGGTTTCCGTGCAGGTACCAACGGGCATTATAGTGCCTCCGGGGGGAGTGTCAACAGCGCCTGAGGCGCGAGGGCTCACGCCTACATATACACCGCCTCACAGTGCGCAAAGTTACCCCGCGCACGCAAAGCCCTTGGTGTCCCGCCCCCCCGGTGCCGGCGGGAAGACAAACGAGATGTACAATGATGCGTGGCAGATCCTGAGAGGAAGCCCGTCGCGCGATTGTCAATTGCAGATAGCACACCCGCATGCCTCCCACACGACAGAGCACCTTCGCCCGCCGTCTCACCACTATTCGCGGCCAGCTCATCCTCGGGCTTGGGCTGATCGTGCTACTGATGCTGATCAGCGCCGTCATCGCCGTCGTCGGCCAGCAGGCGGTGACGCGCCGCATCAACGACACGCTCCAGGAGGTCGCCGATGAGCGCGACCTTAGCCTCCAGGTGCAGAACGCCTTCCTGATGGCCCGCCAGAGCGAGGGCGAGTTCATCAGCTCCTGGCGTGTGATCGGGCTCGCCGACGCCCAGCCCCTGATCGCGGCCAACCGCCAGCACCTGGGCGCCGCCCGCGCCTACCTCGATCAGATGGGCGCGCTGCACGGCGTCGACGTCGCGCAGGATCACGACTCGCCCCTGCGCGAGGCCTCCACCCGCCTGCGCCCGCTCCTCGACAGCTACGAGCAGACCTTCCAGGCGACGGTCGAGCAGATCAGCCGGCGCAGCGATACCGACGGGCTAGAGGCCGACCTGCGGGCCCGACTCAGCCAGATCGACATCAGCACGCAGCGGCTCGCCGACCCAGTGGTGAACGCACTCATCCTCCAGCTGCGCTCCGACAGCCTGGCCTACCTCTCGACCCAGCGCCAGGAGTTCGCCGACACGGTGCGGCTGCGCCTCAGGCACCTGAGCGACCTGCTGAGCGACTCCCCCGATGGTGAGCAGATCCTCGCCGACGCCGGGCGCCTCAGCCAGTCCTTCAGCAGCCTAGTCGATCTCGATAGCGACATCGCTCACAATATCGCTATCTTCCAGGATCTC
>NZ_JAIEWN010000036.1:51516-63145 GCF_019599295.1 Oscillochloris sp. ZM17-4
CCGCCGAGAGCCTCGGCCAGGGCCGGCTCGACGGGCACATCCCCGATGATGGCAGCGACGAGTTCGCCACCCTGGCCCGCGCCTTCAACACGATGGCCGACCAGATCCGCAGCCTGATCGGATCGCTTGAGGGGCGCGTCGCCGAGCGCACCGTCCGCCTGGAGCACGCGGCCGCAGAGAACGCCCGGCTCCTCGCCGTCGAGCGCGACCAGTCGCGCCGGCAGCAGGCCCTCTTCGAGCTGAGCGCCGCCCTCTCCGCCCAGCTGAGCGAGGCCGATGTCTACACGGAGCTGGCGCGGCACCTGCACGACCCTGGGTTCGGCTACGACTACATCGCCATCTACGACGCCCACGCCGAGGGGCTCCGGGCAAGCTGGGGCGACGCGCGGCCCGCCGGCGATGGTGGGCGCACGATCCCGCTCACCATCGCCGGCGAGTCCGTCGGGACGATCATGGTTCAGGGCAGCCAGCATGACAGCAGCAGCTTCAGCGCCCTCGCCGCGGCGGCGAACCAGGCCGCCGCCGCCATCGCCCGCGCCCGGCTCTACGAGTCGCTTGCGCAGGCCAAGGAGGCCGCCGAGGAGGCAAACCGATCCAAGAGCACCTTCCTGGCCAACATGAGCCACGAGCTGCGCACCCCGCTGAACGCGATCATTGGCTACAGCGAGATGCTCCAGGAAGACCTCAACGAGAGCGACCACGCCGCCCTCGTGCCAGACATGCAGAAGATCCACGGCGCCGGCCGCCACCTGCTCGGCCTGATCAACGACATCCTCGACATCTCAAAGATCGAGGCCGGCAAGATGGAGCTCTACATGGAGCAGTTCACCGCCGCCAGCCTGATCGACAGCGTTGTCAGCACGATCGAACCCATCGCGGCCCGTAACCATAACCGGCTCGTCATAGAGCGCGCGCCTAGCCTGGGCATTATCTACGCCGACCTGACCAAGGTGCGCCAGGTGCTGCTCAACCTGCTCTCGAACGCGTGCAAGTTCACCGAGGGCGGGACGGTGACGCTGCGCGTCACGAATGATGAAGGGAGAAGGATGAAGGATGAAGATGGCCAGTTCATCCTTCATCCTTCTCCCTTCATCATTTTTGAAGTGAGCGACACCGGCATCGGCATGAGCGCCGCGCAGATCGCACGGCTCTTTCAGCCCTTTAGCCAAGCCGATGTCAGCACCACCCGTAAGTATGGCGGGACGGGGCTGGGACTGGCGATCAGCCGCCACTTCTGCCACATGATGGGCGGCGATATCCACGTGCGCAGCGAGCCAGGCCACGGCTCCACCGTTACCGTCACCCTGCCCAACGCCCTGTCCGCCGGCCTGCAGCCGGCCGATGATCGGCCGACGTCTGCGCCCGAGCGCACCGATCTGACGGTGGTGAGCGGCTCGGCCAGTGTCCTGATCATCGACGACGACCCCGACGTCCACACCATCCTCCAGCGCGCCCTCGGACAGCGCGGCTGGCGGATCTACTCCGCCACCAGTAGCGACGAGGGCATGCGCCTCGCCCGCCTGCGCCGGCCCGACCTCATCCTGCTCGATGTGGTCCTCCCCGGCGTCGATGGCTGGCAGACGCTCTCCGCTATCAGGGACGCCCCCGACCTGATGGACACCCCGGTGATCATGCTCACCATGCTCGATGAGCGTGGGCTCGGGTTCTCCATGGGCGCCACCGACTACCTGACCAAGCCGATCGATATGCAGCAGCTCACCAGCCTGCTCCAGCGCCACATCGAGCGGCGTCAGAACCAGTCGATCCTGATCATCGAGGACGATAATGTCACCAGGGCGATGATCCGCCGCCTGCTGGAGCGTGAGGGCTGGACCGTCTACGAGGCGTCAGATGGGAAGAGTGGGCTTGAGGAGGTGACGAGCCACCGCCCCGGCCTCATCCTGCTCGACCTGATGATGCCGGAGCTAGACGGGTTCGGCTTCATCACGACCATGGGCCGGAACCCCGACTGGAGCGCTATCCCCGTGGTGGTGATCACGGCCAAGGAGCTGACCGATGAGGAGCGGAGGAGGCTCGACGCGCACGCGGTGCGCGTGCTGCGGAAGGGCACCTATGGCAAGGAGGCGCTGCTGCGCGAGATCCAGCAGCACCTCGACAGCCGGGCCGACCGGCGGTAGGTGCCTGCGGCACCTACGGTTCTTTTGGGTGATATGCAGCCATGTGCCAGCTTCGCTGGCACATGGCTGCATATCACGTGAGGGCGGAATCGCGCGTGACTCCGTGTCTCAGCGCCTCAATTGCGCGGCTCAGTGATGATCAGGCTCTCGCCGGTCATATCCTCGTCCTTGGCCAGGCCCAGCAGGTCGAGCAGGGTCGGCGTAATGTCGGCCAGACACCCGCCGTCGCGCAGCGACACCTGGCCCTTCTCCAGGCCCAGCCCCTCGGCCGCCACCAGGATGCAGGGCACCAGGTTGGTGGTGTGGGCCGTGTGCGGCCCGCCCGTCTCCGGGTCGATCATCACCTCGGCGTTGCCGTGGTCGGCGATGATGATCGCCGCCCCGCCCTGGGCCTGGATGGCCGCCACCACCTCGCCCATGTCGGCGTCGATGGTCTCGCAGGCGGTGATCACCGCCGGGATCGAGCCGGTATGGCCGACCATGTCCGGGTTGGCGAAGTTCACCACGATCAGGTCATACGTGCCGCTGTTGATCGCCCCCAGCAGGCTATCCTTAACCCCCTCGGCGCTCATCTCAGGCTGCATGTCATAGGTGGCCACCTTGGGCGAGGGCACCAGCACGCGGTCCTCATCCGCAAACGGCTCCTCCCGCCCGCCGTTGAGGAAGAAGGTCACGTGGGGGTACTTCTCGGTCTCAGCGATGTGGAACTGCTTGAGGCCTGCGGCGCTCACCACGGCGGCCAGGGGGTGGCGCACTGGGCGCGGGCTGAAGGCCACATGCACCGGCAGCCCCTCCTCATACTGGGTCATCGTCACAAAGAAGAGGCCCTGGAGCTGACGGCCGCGCTGCCAGATCGTGGCGGGCAGCTCCTGGCCCTCCTGCTTCTGCTTCTCATAGTGCCTGGTGATCTGCGCGTCGATGTCGGGGGTCACGAAGGCGCGGGTGAGCTGGCGGCCGCGGTCGGGCCGGAAGTTGGTGAAGATGATCGCGTCGCCGTCCTGCACCGTCGCAACCGGCGCGCCGTCACGCATGATCACCGTGGGCAGCACGAACTCATCGCCCACGTCCTTGTCGTAGGACTGCTGGATGGCCTCGCGGGCGCCGGAGGCCGTCTCACCCTTGCCCGAGACGATGGCCTCGTAGGCGAGGCCGGCGCGCTCCCAGCGCTTGTCGCGGTCCATCGCATAGTAGCGGCCGATCACGGTCGCGATCTGGCCGGTGCCGAGGCGACCGATCACGCCCTCCAGGGTGTCGAGGAAGCCGAGGGCGCTGCGCGGCGGCACGTCGCGACCATCGAGGAACAGGTGCAGGTAGACGCGCTCCAGGCCGTGGCGGTGGGCCAGGGTGAGCAGGGCGTGCAGGTGGTCCTCATGGGCGTGGACGCCGCCAGGCCCAAACAGGCCCATCAGGTGCAGGGCGCCGCCGGCCTTGGCGTGGCTCACGGCGGCCAGTAGAGTCTCATTCTCGAAGAAGTCGCCGTCGGCGACGCTCTTGCTGATCCGGGTCAGCTCCTGGTAGACCACAAACCCGGCGCCGATATTCAGGTGGCCGACCTCAGAGTTGCCCATCTGGCCCTCGGGCAGGCCCACGGCGAGGCCGGAGGCGGCCAGCCTCGTGAAGGGCCGCTCGGCCATCCAGCGGTCGACATTGGGCGTGGTGGCGAGGTCCACCGCGTTGCCGGGGCCGGGCTCGGTCAGGCCCCAGCCATCCATGATCGCCAGCACCACCGGGCGAGGGCGAGTTGTTGTCATGAAAATAACTCCGGTGTAAGGGCGCAGCAGCGCTGCGCCAATGTATTCTGAGCATCCAAGTGGCCGTACGGGCGCTGCTGCGCCCCAACCGTCATCCCAGCCCGAGGGCGACGAGGGCGACGCGCACGGCGGACAGCAGGCCGATAGCGGCCACGCCGGCCAGGGGCACGCCGACAAGCAGCAGGGTCAGCGCGCGGTCGGCGGGGCCAGGGTTCGCGCTGACGAATCCGCGCAGGATCTCGCGGCGGACGGCCTCTAGGCCGCCCCAGACGGCCAGAACCGCGATGGCGGCGAAGGCCAGGGCCGCGCCCAGGGCGATGATCGAACCGAGGATGGACATCGTGTGCCTCCGGCGGGGTATGGGGCCACAGGCCCCATATTCTTTTGGTGTTGGGGGTTGGCGGTTTCGCCGCCAACCCCCAACACCACGACGACATTACGACAGCAGCTCAGGGAATGCCTCGGCGGCCGCCAGGGCCGCGCCAACCATGCCGGCCTCATTGCGCAGCTTAGCTGGGACGATCTCGACGCCGACGGTGAGCAGGGGGGCGAACTTCTCATAGACCCGGCTGCCGCCGCCGCCGATGATGATCAGGTCGGGCCAGATCAGCGCGCTCAGCCGACAGAGGTACTCATCGAAGCGCTTCGCCCACGCGCTCAGGCCCAGGCCCTTGCGTGAGCGGGCCGCGTCGGAGGCCCGGCTCTCGGCGTCTTTGCCGCGGATCTCGATGTGGCCGAGCTCCATGTTCGGCACCAGGCGGCCATCCATGAAGAGAACCGTGCCGAGCCCCGTGCCGATCGTGATCATCAGCACCAGGCCGCCGCGACCGCGCCCGGCGCCCAGACGCATCTCGGCGATCCCAGCGGCATCGGCATCGTTGAGCGCCAGCACCGGGCTGCCGGCGGCCTCGCTGAAGAGCCGGGCGACATCCGTGCCCACCCAGCTCGGCGCGATATTCGCCGCCGTGTGGGCCACGCCGCCCTTGATCACCGCAGGGAAGCCGCAGCCGATCGGCCCAGACCAGGAGAAGTGGCGCACGATCTGAGCCACCTCATCGGCAACAGCAGCCGGCTCAGCGCCGTCAGGCGTAGGGATGCGCTTCCGAGGCGTCGTCATCTCACCGCTGGACACATCGACGAGCGCGCCTTTGATCCCCGAGCCGCCAACATCCAGTCCAAGCACATCCATCGCACACCTCAGATATCCTGCCATCGGCACTGCGGCGCTACACCAGATAGCGCCCTGGGTTCAGCACGCCCGCCGGATCCCACGCCGCCCGCAGCGACCGCATAAGCGCCAGAGTCTCCGGAGGCGCGCCCCAGACATCCAGTACATCACGATCAATGCCAGGGGCGGCCGGCAGCTCCTCGATCACCACATAGCCGCCGATCGTGGCGAGCCCCGCCCGCAGCTCGGCGAGAGCCGCCGCAAGGGCGGCGGCAGGCACGCCGGCGATAGGCCAGCGCGCGTAGGCCAGCCCCACGCCGGCGATCACCATGCGCGCGGTGGCCCAGCCGCGCGCCCGCGTCGTCATCTCGAGCAGACGAATCATCTCATACTGCTGGCCGAGCGGCGCGCCGACCCGCAGCATCAGGTCGCCCGTCGGCTGCACAAAGTCGGCGATGGCCTCCCATATCGGCGCATCATCGAGCTCATTCAGCTCGATCACGCGCGATCCAAGCTCCACGCAGTGGGCGACCGCCGCCCGGATCTGACGGGCCACCGCGCCCGCCGTGCCAGCGAATCGCACCGCCACCATCAGGTAGTGCGAATGGTCGCGCAGAAAGGGGTGCAGGGCCGGGATGGCGCGCTCCGCCTCGTCGTTGAGGATGACCATGCTGATCGGATGGAAGGGCGGCTGGCGCAGCTGCGCGATCGCCTCAAGGGGCGCCTTCGTCGTGGTGAAGGCAGCAATCAGCGTCTGCCGGCGTGGCGGGATCGGCGCCACCTTGAAGGTCGCCTCGGCGATCACGCCGAGGGTGCCGAGGGCGCCGATATGCAGCTTGTGCGAGTCGTAGCCGGCGACATTCTTGACCACCCGTGAGCCGCTCTTCACCAGCCGGCCATCGCCGAGCGCCACCCGCATGCCCAGGGTCCAGTCGCGTGGGGAGCCATAGCCAAGGCGCAGCATGCCGCCGGCCCCGCTGGCCAGCAGGCCGCCGACCGTCGCCCGCCGGGGCAGCGGCGGGTCCCAGGGGAGCCACTGGCCGTGGGGGGCCAGCGTCTCCTGCACCATGCCCAGCGTCGCCCCGGCCTCGACGCTGATCACCAGGTCGGCCGGGGTGTACTCGACCACGCGGGACAGGCCGGACATGCTCAGGGCGAGATCATAGCGTGTGGGCGGGCCGCCGAGCCCCTGGCGCGTGCCGCCGCCCCAGGGCACCACCGAGGATCCGGCAGCGCTCGCCTCACGCAGGCAGTCGGCGAGATCCTCAGCAGTAGCCGGGGTGATCACCCGCGCGGGGGGCTGGCTGTAGAGCGTGAAATCCATGTTCCATCTATAGAAGGGGAGGGACAGGCAGGGCGCGACCCTCCCTGAAACCCTCCCGCTCCCGATAATCAGCTAAATCCACGCCCCGCGCTCGGTCGTACGCCGGAAGGCCTGCGTGGGAGCCTGATCGGCGGAAGGAGCGCCCGTCCGCAGGAGCTTACCGGGGTTCATCATCTCAGTAGGGTCGAAGACGGCGCGTATGTCGGCGAAGGCGGAGAGATCATCCTCGCTAAAGAGCCAGGACATATAGTCGCGCTTCTCCAGGCCGATCCCGTGCTCGCCGCTGATCGTGCCGCCGGCGGCCACACAGGCCCGCAGAATCTCCTCCCCGGCGGCGACCGCCCGCTCGCGCGTGCCGGGGACGCGCAGGTTGAAGAGCAGCAGCGGGTGCAGGTTGCCATCGCCGGCGTGGAAGATGTTAACCACCTTCAAGTCGTAGCGGGCGGCCACCTCCTCGCTATAGCGAAGCACCTCGGGCAGGCGCGAGCGCGGCACCACCCCATCGACAATATGGTAGTGCGGGGCGATCCGCGCGCAGGCGGCCAGGGCGCCCTTGCGCCCGGCCCAGAGGCGCTCGCGCTGGGCGGAGTCGGCGGCGGTGCGCAGCTCGCGGGCGCCGCTGGCCGTACACACCTCGGCGATCCGGCGGGCCTCATCGGCCAGATCCTCGCGCAGGCCGTCGATCTCGATCAGCAGCACCGCCCGCGCGTCGGGCGGGTAGCCGGCGTGAACCGAGGCCTCGATCGCGGCGATGCCCTCTCCCGACATCATCTCCAGCGCGGCAGGGATGATCCCGGCGGCGATGATCGCCGAGACGCAGGCTCCGGCGGCGTCCATCTCATCGAAGATCACCAGGAAGGTGCGCACGTCCTCGGCGTTGCGGGTGAGCCGCACCGTCAGCTCGGTAATGATCCCGAGGGTGCCCTCGCTGCCCACCACCGCGCCGAGCAGGTCGTAGCCGGGCGCGTCGGGCACCGTCGAGCCGAGGCGCACCACGCTGCCGTCGGCGAGCACCACGGTGGCGGCGAGGACGTGGTTGGTGGTGACGCCATACTTGAGGCAGTGGGGGCCGCCGGCGTTCGAGCCGGCATTGCCGCCGACCGTGCTCGAACGCTGGCTGCTCGGGTCGGGGGCAAAGTGCATGCCGTAGGGTGCGGCGGCCACGCTCAGCTCGGTGTTCACCACGCCGGGCTGCACCACGGCGGTGCGCGAGGCCGGGTCGATACTGAGCACGCGGTTGAGGCGGGCCAGAGAGACCACCATGCCGCCCCGGTCGGGCACCGTGCCGCCGGCCAGCCCGGTGCCTGCGCCGCGAACCACCACCGGCACGCCCATGCCCGTGGCCGCCCGCACTGCGGCGGCCACCTCGGCGGTGCTGCCGGGCACCACCACCACATCGGGCAGAGCCTGGTCGAGAGATGAGCCGTCGTACTCGTAGAGCATCAGCTCCTCGGGCCGGTGCAGCACACACGTCGGCCCAATGGCAGACTGAAGGGCAGCGATCAAGGTTTCTCTGGTCATTGAAGATCCCGTGATAATCGCAAGGACGCAGCGCGCTGCGTCCCTCCTGCGTCCCTACTTCGTCCGCACCCGCCGCTTGAGGTTCGAGGCCGGCCGCCGGAAGAGCAGCACATCGATAAAGCCGCGCGGGTAGCTCTGGGCGAAGCGGGGCAGGCTCCCGGCGACCGCCCGCCAGATCCCCAGGGCCACCATCGAGATCACGAGGGGGCCGAGCGCGATGATCGGGTTGATCGGCTGAGCGCCGAGCGTGGCGTAGGCGATATAAGCAAACGCGAGCAGGATCATCATCCCCTGCCCGACCAACAGCAGCAGCCGCGACTCGCGCAGGCGCATGTAGGCGGCCAGGAAGGCCGCGACATACCAGATCTCAAACAGGATCACCACCAAGGTCAGCCAGACAAGCACAGCGGGAGCTCCTTCATCTACGGGTCTGCGCGGCCTTATGATAGCATATTCTCTCAGGTCGGGCGGGCAAACGTGTGCTATAATCGCCATCCGTCGCGCAGTGCGCGCCACGGGGCACACCAGCACAGAGGACGGAGCGCAATGGCAGATAGGCCGAGCATCACGGCATTCTTCCCGGCCTGCAACGACGCCGGCACGATCGGCAGCATGGTCGTCAGCGTGATCGGCACCCTTGAGGAGCTCACCGACGACTACGAGGTCATCGTAGTGGAGAACGGCAGCACCGACTACACCGTCGAGGTGCTCGAGTCGCTCGCCGGCCACTACGAGCGCCTGCGCGTCTTCACGCACCGCCAGGCTCTCGGCTACGGCGGCGCGCTCCGCGTCGGGTTCGCCAGCGCCACCAAGGATCTGATCTTCTACACCGATGGCGACGCCCAGTACGACCCGCGCGAGCTCAAGCTGCTCATCCCCGCCCTCACCGACGAGATCGACATCGTCAACGGGTGGAAGATCGACCGCGGCGACCCGCTCCACCGCAAGGTCATCGGGCGGATCTACCACCACCTGGTGAAGCTCCTCTTCAGCTTCAAGCTCCGCGATGTGGACTGCGACTTCCGCCTGATCCGGCGCGAGGTCTTCGAGGTGATCGACCTCGAGTCCGACAGCGGGACGATCTGCCTGGAGCTGGTGAAGAAGCTCCAGGACGCCAAGTTCCACTTCGCGGAGGTGCCGGTCCACCACTACCACCGCACCTATGGACAGAGCCAGTTCTTCAACTTCCCCCGCCTCTGGCGCACCGGCGTCCAGCTCATCCAGCTCTGGTGGAAGCTGGTGGTGCGCCGCGAGCACATGCGCCGCATCGCCCGTCGCCGTGGGTCGCTCTCGAAGTAGGGGCGGCCCTGCGCCCCTACGGCATGTCCCAGTCGCAGCGATAGATCTGCATCGGGTCGGGGTCGCTTGGGGAAGAAAAGGCGGCCACCGACACGCAGCGCCTTGCCAGGTCGGGCGAGGACGCAAGCAGCGGCAGGGCGGCCTCGCGCAGCGCGAGGTACTGCGGCCGGTAGCGCTCCATCGACCAGCGGGCAACCTCCAGGTAGCCGTGCTGCGCGTCGAACTGGGCCGCCGCCTCAGGCTGGATCAGCCCGGCGAAATCGATCATGGTCCGCTGGCTGTAGTAGCCGATCACGCCGACCTCCAGCGTGCCAACCGAGGCGTCGGCGGGCGTGTTCGCCCGCAGCCACTCGCCAACCTGGCGGTACACCAACAGGCGCGGGTCGAGGCGCGACTCAAGGCTGACAAGGCTGCCGATCTGAGCGACCAGCAGCACGGCGAGCAGCGCGAGGCCCGCCCCGCCCGCGACCTGCGGCGCGACCAGGCGCCGCAGCCCAGCCGCCACCCCGGCGACCCCCAGGCCCGCAGCCGCGGTCACGCCGAGGAAGACCGGGCCGTAGTACCAGAAGTAGCTGGTGACGCCGAGCATGACGTAGGCTAGGCTGTAGAGCGCGACCCAGCCGAGCAGGCCGAGGGCGGCGCGGCGACGCAGCAGGGCGTAGCCAATGCCGATCAGGGCGAGGATCAGCAGCAGCCGGTAGGCCGGCAGCGCCCACAGCTCGCCCAGCTTGTCGATCAGACCCTGCCCAAAGCTCCGGCTACCCACGATCAGCGCCTGGTGTCGCTTGGCCGCCAGCGTCACGGGAACCGGGCTGCCGAAGTAGGCCTGCGCGAAGAGCAGCCAGGGTGCGACCAGCAGCGTGTAGATGGCGGCCGAGCCCCAGGGCAGCCCAGACCACCACGGTCGCGCGCGGCCACGCCCGGCCAGCAGGCCGACGCCGAGCACGATGCCGACCAGCACCGTGTCGGCGCGGACGACAGTCGCCAGCCCGAGCAGCACCGCCACCGCCGGCCAGCGCGAAGCGGACGCAGCCACAAAGGCCCAGAGCACCAGCCCGAGCGCGAAGCTTGTCTCCGCACCGATCATCGTGATCAGCAACGGGAACAGCGTATACAAGGCTGCCGACGCCACGCCGGCCAGAGGCTCCTCCCAGGCAAGCCCCAGCCGCCAGAGGGCGAGCCCGCCGGCGCCCAGGCTCAGGCAGCTGACCAGATTGCTGAACAGCGGCAGATCGATCCCAAGCGCCGCCGCCGGAGCCAGCAGCAGCGCATAGAGCGGCGCGGTGGTGCTCAGCACCGCCACGCCGCTGTTATAGACAAACCCTTTGCCGGCCGCCAGGTTAGCCGAGTACCGATAGGTGATATACGGGTCGTCGAATCCGTGGCGATGGAAGACCACAAAGAGCACGCCGGCAGCGAGCATGGCCAAGGCCAGCGCCACTAGCTCGCGATACCGCGTCAAGAAGTGCAGCGATCTCACGGCGCGCGTTCGATAAAGACCGCCTGGAAGCCGACATTAACATACTTCTGCGTCCCATCTGGCGATGTCCCTGTCGACGGCTCCGCCCCATTCCAGATCACGGCCGAGCGGTAAGAGCCAGACGGAACCAGTGCGATCACCGTGCTGGCGCTGCGCGACCAGAGCACATCGACAACACCGCCCGGCTTCACAAAGCGATAGGCCTCAATCTCTTGGCCGTAGTCGACTGCGCTCACGCTCTGGTACTGCCCGACCATCTCGATCAGCCGCTTGTATGCGGTAAACGACGGGCGCGGGCTCTGGTTCGTGTCAAGCAGAGACCCGTTGCGCCAACCCGGCCCATTGAATGTGAACCACGAGATCTGCTGGATGTTTGCGGCGGCGGCTCGGGTCATGACCCGTATCAGATGATCGGCTTGGGCAGCAAAGAACTCATCCCCAGGAGGATCACATTGCGACCACGTCGGCGAGCACACCATCGAGGTCTCATTCAGCCACAGCGGCTTGCTCACCCCATAGCGCGCCAACACATCGCGGACATACGCAGCCTTGCCGAGCGTCCACCCACCTCGGGGGGGCCAGTCAGCACCGTTATTCAGGTCGTGGTCGAAGTTAGGCTGGGTGTAGGATGTGTAGGCGTGGTAGGCGACAATATCAAACGAATCGGCTGCCCCAGAGCGCAGGACGCCCTCTAAAAAACGCTCAGGCTTGCCGCGAGTAGGATCGGTTGTGTTGGGGGTATCAAGCAGCAGCCCGCCGAGCACGATCTTTACGCTCGGGTTGGCCGCGCGCATCGCAGGCACAACCGCACGCAGCATGCGCCCATAGCGCTCACCGCCATAGTAGGTGTCGCGGATATCGCCCCAGCAGCCATATGGAGAGTTAGACGGCACCCAAATCGGATCCACATCAGGCTCGTTCCCCATCTCCCAGTAGGCCACCTGAGAC
>NZ_JAIEWN010000037.1:0-55205 GCF_019599295.1 Oscillochloris sp. ZM17-4
CCGCGCCGCTGCGCACCGCTGGAGCGCCTCGCCCCGCCGTCCCTGCTCGTTCAGGTTCACCGCCAGGCTGTTGAGCAGATCGATGGTGATATAGGGCGACTGATTCCCGCGCCCCAGCCCGATCGCGGCGCGGTAGGTGTCGCCGGCGGCGCTTGTCTCGCCAGCGAGGCGCTGCGCGTTCCCGAGAGCGAGCATGGCGGCCTGGCAGAACAGGGGGTCCTCGCCGAGCAGCGCGATGGCCTGCGTCGCCAGCGGGATCGCCTCTGGCGAGCCGGCGGCGTTCGCCTCCATGGCCTGAAGGCTCCACATCCGCCCGCGGATGCGCGGGTCGAGCTGCTCCGGCGGCTGCGCGGCGAGCGCGGCGAGCATCCGCGCGCACAGATCGATCTGGCCGGTGGCGTAGGCGACCCATGCGTGCAGGCAGGCCAGCTCGGGCCGCGCGGCCACGAAGGGCTCCGGCAGGGCGGCCAGCCACCCGCCAAGCATCTGAAGCTCGCCGCGCCGCAGCAGATCATCGCCGCCCCGCCCGATCAGCTGGCCCGCCAGCTCACGGTCGTCGGCGAGGATGGCGTGGTGTACGCCATCCTCCCACGCGCCCTGCGCCGCGAACCAGCCGGCTGCGCGGCGGTGCAGCCGCGCCCGCGCCCCCGGCTCGGCATCAAGCTGGGCGCGCAGCGCCTCGGCGAAGAGGTGGTGGTAGCGATACCAGCGCCGCTGCGGGTCGAGCGAGATCAGAAAGAGGTTGGCGCGCTCAAGCTCCTCGAGGATGATCTGGCTGTAGGAGTCGGGGGTCAGGAGTTGGGAGTCGGGAGTCGGGGGCTGCGCCGTATCCGCCCCATCCCGATCATCGGCGCCCAGGAGCAGGGCGTCGCACAGCGGGCCGCAGAGCCGGTCGAGGATGGCGGTCTGGAGCAGGAACGCCTTATGGTGCGGCGCGAGACCGGCCAGCACCTCATCGGCCAGGTAGTCGATCACATACTGCGAGCTGCTGCCGAAGCGGCGGACGAAGGCGGCGCACTCCTCGGCACTGCGGTCGCGCAGCGACAGCCCGGCCAGCTGGAGCCCGGCGGCCCAGCCCTCGGTGTGCGCGCCGATGATCTGGAGCGCCGGCGCGTCCAGCGGGGTCGGCGTCGTCTGCCGAAAGAACGCGGCGATCTCATCGGCGGTGAAGCGCAGGTCGGCGGCGCGCACCTCGGTGATCTGGCCGCCGGCCCGCAGGCGGGGCAACGGCAGCGGCGGGTCGGCGCGGGTCACCAGGGCGAGACGCAGCTGCGGCGGCTGGCGATCGACCAGCAGCGCGACCGCGTCGTGGATCGCGGGCGTCTCGATCAGGTGGTAGTCGTCGAGAACCAGGAGGACGGGGCGCGCGGCGGCGGCGAGCTCGTTGAGCAGCGGGATGACCAGACCCTCCACGGCGGGCAGGGCCGGCCCGCCGAGCAGGCTGGCGGTCGCCGCGCCGAGCCCCGGGTCGGCCCGGCGCAGGGCCGCGAGCAGGGAGGCGAAGAAGCGCTGCGGGTCGTTGTCGCCCGCGTCGAGGGAGAGCCAGGCGCGGGCGGAAGGCTGAGGGCTGAGGGCTGAGGGCTGAACTTCTGGCACATCAGCCCTCAGCCTTCCGCCCTCAGCCATTCCGGCGAGCCAGCTTGTCAGCAGCGTCGTCTTGCCGGAGCCGGCCGGGGCCGAGATCAGCAGGAGCCGGTGGCCCTGGCGCAACCCCGCATCAAGCATGGCGGCGATCCGCGCCCGGGGCACCAGGCCGACGCGCACCGGCGGTGGCGTCAGCTTGGTCATCAGCACGGCGCCTACGTCGGCGGCAGGTTGTCGGTTCGGCGCGCGCAGTTCGTCGCTCATCGGCTCCCCTCCCGCCCCTGAGTATACCAGCCCCGCGCAATCGCCCCGCCTGTCGCCCCTATCCTCGCCTCCACCCTTCCCTACCCCCCAACCTACCTTTCGATAGGCCACATCCGCGCGCCGCAGATGTACAACTGTGCCTGGGAGGAAGCCGAGCTATTTGATCGGCTGATGGCCGAGACGTATCGCGAAAGGAGCGAGAGCATGATAGATGATAGCGCTATTTCCCGCCGGCGCTGGTCGGTTATCGGCGCCCTGCTGCCACTGATCGCCGTGATCCTGGTCGCCGCCGTGCGGGCAGGGGAGCGGCGGCTCGATCCAGCGCCGGGACTCCAGCTGGTGGCAACCGTCGACCTCGCGGAGGGCCCGTTCGACGAGGTGGTGCTGGCGCATCTGGCGCTGACCGAGACCGTGTCACTCAAGCTGCGGCTCGCCCTCCGCCAGATCGACACCCCATCCCTCGAACTCAGCCTGCAGAGCGAGGCAGGTGTCCGCCGCGCCGTCATGCGGGCCGAGGGCCTGCGCACCAGCAAGGATGGCGGCGCCGACTGGGAGGAGGTGCTGCCCCCGGGCGACTACCGCCTGGTGCTCAGCGCCGCGCAGAGCCCCGGCACGTTGGCGGTCTACGCCTCTAGCGTCGCCACCGCCCCAAACGCGCTCAAGATCGCGGTGCCGGGCAGCCGCTGATCCTCGCCGAGGGCCAGTACGCCAATGAGCTCTGGCAGCAGAATATCTGGTTCGCCCTGAACTACGTTGTCGCCTTCATCCCGCTGGGCGTGATCGTCAGCTGGATCTGCATCAAGAGCGGCAAGAGCATCCTGGCGGCGGTGCTCGTTCACTTCCTGATCAATATCGCCCAGGAGACGTTCGCGGTTGCCCAGACAACCAAATGCATCCAGACGCTGGTACTCGCGGTTGTCGCCATTGGCATCGTCGCCTACGATAACGAGCTCTTCCGCTCAAAAGCGCACCTTAACATGCGTGACCGGATCGAGCGCGCCCTGCGCCAGGGCTTCCGCCTGCTCAACCGCCTGATGGTGCTGCTCTGATCGACACATCCCAGCAATCCCGATCACATCAATTCTGAGGTCATGAGCAAACTTCACCATACGACCACTACGCCATCGCATGCGCCCACTGGGATGACCATTGACGCAGCCCAGCGTGAAATGCGCACGGCCTTCCTGGGCGGCTTCGGTGGTCAGCTCGTCGCCGGGCTGATCTGGCTGGCCGCCGCAGCCCTGGGGCGTTGGTTCGCCCCGATCTACGGCATGGCGGCGCTCTTCTTCGGGAGCATGGCGATCTTCCCGCTGACCCAACTCGTCGTCCGGCTGCTGGGTCGTCCTGGTGCGGTACGCCCGACGAATGGGCTCTGGGGTCTCGGGACCCAGACGGCCTTCACCGTGCCGCCGAGCTTCCTGCTCGTCGGCGCGGCCACGCTTTCCCAGACGCACTGGTTCTTCCCGGCAGCGATGATCGTGGTCGGCGTCCACTACCTGCCCTTCATCACGCTCTACGGCATGCGCATGTTCGGGGCACTCGCCATTGTGCTGGTCGTGGCGGGGGCCGGGCTGGGGGTCTACGGGCCGCCGCTGTTCAGTCTGGGCGGCTGGGTGACGGGTGTGGTGCTGCTCGGCTTCGCCTTCCTGGGTCGTCACCTCGTCCTGCAGGAAGAGCGGCAGGAGTGATACGGTTGGGGCGTGCCAAATCGCCGGCACGCGGGTCGTGCAAAAACCACCTATATCAGGAACCCGTAGCCGCCTCGGCCATCAGAAAGGCCGGAGCGAAGATCCGCCCCGGCCCCCCCTGCGCACCGCTCGACACTCACCCCTCAAACGTCGCGCCGGCCTCCTCGCCCAGCGGGCGCCGCGTGCGCGGGTCGGCCACCGCGCGCAAATCCTCCGCGCTCATCCGCCGCCAGATGAACCGCGTCGCCTCAAACTCCACCGCCCACCCGAGGTAGCGCCGCCGCTCGCCCGCGCTCACCCACTCCAGCAGCAGCGTGGCCTGCGGTCGAGCTCGGGAGGGGATGACGCTGGCCAGCAGATCCAGCCCGCCCGGCGACGGCCGCCCGCCGACCAGCAGCCCCAGGTGGTCGGCACCGCCCAGCCCCACCACCAGCGCCATCGCCCGCCCGCAGCCCTCCGGCGGCCGCCCCAGCTCGCTCGCCAGCTCCGCGATCAGATCCGCCACGCCGCCACGCCCGCCCTCGCTCATCGCCGCGCCCCCGCTGTTCGACTTCTCCATGGGGCCATCGTACCACGGGCGGCGGGGCGCGGTGTGAGCGCCGCCCCCCTCGTCGCCCCATGTGTGACGCCGTTTGTGCGGCGGGTCGTTCGGGCGCTGCGCTGCGGCGCAGGGCTCGATAAAGCGGCGTATGTGGAACATAGCCGCAGATGTGTTCCACATAACTATGAGCTCGACATAATGAATGCCCCGCGATTCGTGTCTCCAGCCGCACGGAGGGTTAGCTCCAGGCCGGCGTGGGATCGCGTGGTGTTCACTTGGTTGCCTTGCTCCTACATGTTCATGTCCCCGGTCACGTCGATCTCGCCGCCATACCCGTCGGCCACGCGGGCCGCGCAGCCGACATCGGTTGGCATGAAGATGTAGCGGTAGGCGCCGGGCACCGCCCGATCCCAGCCCCAGCCGAGCAGCTCCCTGAGCGCCTCCCCGGCCAGGCCGAAGCGCCAGGGCTGATCGGGCTCATCGGGCATCTCGTCGAGGATCCCGCGCGAGTCGCGGATGCTGAGTGGCTCATCGAGGATCGCGATGGGGTCGATGGCGATCGCGAACGGGGCGGTGACGGTCGGGATTACCATCTGGTCGGGCGGGAGCGAGAGGATGAACAGGGACGGTGCCTCCACGGTGAGGGTGCAGCCGCCGCGGTGAGGGCGGAAGATGAAGGGAAACCCGCCGCCGATGGTCCCGTAGCGCGGCCGCGCCACGCCCAGCTCGGGCAGCGTCTCGATGCGGCGCATCCCCCACTCTCCGTCGCCCATGCGGACAACCCAGGCCCATCCCTGCCGCTCGATAAAGCCGCGCAGGTAGTCCAGATCGGCGGAGGCCCGCCATGTGCGGTAGGCCGCCACGGCGGGGGCGGGGATGGTGAACAGGATGGCCCCTGTCGTCGGCGTAGGGGCACGATCATCGTGTAGCATTGGTGGTTCTCCTCAGCGAACCGGCCTGATCGACCCTGAGGTAGAGGCGTGCTATGCTCACCTGCGCAGCGCTGGCATATACACCGAATAGAGTATCGTGGAGGGCTGCGCGGCAATGTAGCCCGCTAACCACTCGAATGTTTTGCCGCCACAGCTCGCATCAAGCGACATGAAATGATTTGTCGCTGGCGCATCGAAACAGCGATAGATGGGTCGTGCGCCGGAAAACGGTACCGAGGAGAGATAGCCCATCAGCCCCAGGCTTTGATTCTGGTCACATGTTGCATCGCCGGGAACAAGCATATGGTCATCCCAGAAGTCGATGTAGCAGTCATAGACGGGAACGCTATTTGGTTGCTGCTCGGCAAAGAGATACCCCAAACGTGACTGGAACGCATATGCTGGGGGCGTGTTCGCGGTCGTTGCCCAGGTGTCTTGCTGGCCTATATGATCGTAGGTCGAGAGAGCCACAAACTGGTTGTGCGGCAACGGGGGCATGGTCGCAAGGTAGCCCATGGGCCACTCGGTCTGCTTGCCCGCGCAGGCGGGATCGGTTGAGATAAAGTGATTGGTGATCGCGGCATCCCAGCAGCGATAGACCTGGATCGAGTTCGTGAAGGGCACGGTCGAGATCCACCCGATCTGCCGCAGGTAGCTGACGTTCCCTCCCGCGCAGGTGCTGTCGTTTGGCACGAGCATGTGATCATGCCAGGATTCGATATAGCAATCGTAGACGGCTATCGAGTTCGCCACCTGGTCGGTGAAGAGATACCCGATGGTTTCTTGCACCTGGTACCCCGGATCGGTGGTGGTCGTCGTAAACCATGTGTCGTCGAGGTTCTGATACTTTGAGAGCGCAATCCGAGGGACGAGATCCACCGGCGCGGATGAGGCGGTGGGTGTGACGCGAATCTTGCGCCGGATAAGGTAGCGTTGGTCAAAGCCCTCCCCTGGGTTAATCGCCATCGCGTAGAGCCAGAACACATCGCCAACGGTATTGCTATCGCCGTAGGTCGATACGAAGCTCGGATACGCGATGAGATCGTGCGGGTCGCCTGGCCTCGTCCATCCCCCCTCATACGAAAGCAGCACATAGGGCTGGCCGGTCACCGGGTTTATGCGGGTCGTCCAGTCGCTGAGGCCGTCGGATGAGGCAGATAGCCCGAAGCCCTTCTGCCGATTGGCGACAGGGTCCCAGACGCCGCTGAAGCCGATATAGGTGTTGAGGGATGTGTTGTAGGAAACCCACGATGTGGACAGGTTCGTCCAGGAGGCAATTGGTGACGACTCGCCGCCAAGGCCGGCCTGGGTAAAGGCTCCGTTGTTGTATTTTTGCCAGGTGCCTGGTACGCCTTTGTCCGCAACAGACGAGCGCGCCACCCCTATTTGCCAGCTAGGTTGATGCGTGGAGAGGAAATAGAGGTAGAGGTAATCGCCAATCTGGATGACGTGCTGATCGCCTTCGTCGTCTGCGTTGGGGTCGGTATAGGTGGCCGGGGATGTGATGACCTGATTGTTCGGGTAGTTGGGCTTGAGGAAGGTCTGTCCACCATCGTAGGACTCCGCATACGCAACGGACTTATGGGTTTCCGGGTAGTTGCACGCCGTTTCTGCGTGATACCAGCCACGAATCAGCGCACCATCCTGCCAGACGCTGTTGAGCCAGGCACCACACGAGTCGAAGGTCATCCCCGTCCCCCCCTCGATGACGTTGCCGCTCATTGGGCGCAGTGTCTCTAATGAGCCACCGGTATAGCCCACGGTCGCTGCATTGCCTACGTATGCATGGAGTGCGGTATCGCCCATCAGCGTGGAGAAGGGGTTGTCGGTCGTGTCATCTGGCCCACGGATGACCTCGACTGGGCCGATCTGGATGCTAAGGTTGGGCGTGGCGTCCGTCGTGTGGATGTCTGCCCGCGCTGAGGTGCTTATGAGCAGCAAGGTCAAGACGCACAAGAGTGCAACGGGACGAAACAGAGCAGTCTGCGGATCGTGCCTCCAGCGTCGTGGTTGTGTGGTTGCCTGCATCGCTGTACCAACCTGTGTTCATCGGCTGCGAGGTGCGCAGCCTCTCGGCAAGCTGCGTAGCCTGCTCCCCTTCCGCGTAGGTATCACACCGGCAGCCTACGCCCTGCCGTCTCGTCCAGCATCCCCCGCTCCACAAACTTCTCTCCTGCTCTGCTGCGGTTTTTGGGGCGGTTCTGCTCCCCTCAGTGTAGCCCCGTGCCGGCGCGCACATGCGCGCTAAGAGAGGGGCCAGGCGGTAAGCAGCACGTTGAGCGCGCCGACGCGCAGTGGGCCGCCATCGCACAGCGCCCGCAGGATGGTGCGGAAGCGGTCGCGGGGGATCGGCGTGGTGTGGGCAGCCTCGTTGCGCACCCGCACCAGCTGCTCGACCTCCATAATCAGCTGCTCCACACTGACGGCAAACGTGGAGTCGTCGGGATCCACGCGGCTCACCCAGACCTGACTCAGGTGCGCCGTGATCGTGCCCCAGAGGGCTGGGTTTCTCCGGTACACTCCCCCGAGCGTACCCAGTGTCGGCTTCCCGTGCGGGAAGTCGGCACCGCTGACGCCGGGGACGGCCAGGATGCGGCGCTGCAGCTCGCGCTCCAGCACGCGCGCGACGTGGATGATCGAGGCGGAGTAATCGTTCGCCCCGACCTCGTCGAGCTGGTCGCGCAGGTAGATCGCCAGGGCAAGCGACTCGCGCTCGGTGGCTCCCAGCAGGTGTAGCGTGCGGTCAAGCCCGATGTCGCCCAGCTTGGCTTCGTAGCGTCTCAAATCCTTCAGCGCCCCGGTGATCTCGACGAAACGGCGGGTCAGGGCCTCGATGCGGCTCATGACGCGCTCGACGGCCTCCTCATCGAGCGTGTCGAGATCGCCCGCCTCGAAGAGTCGCTCAAGCTCCGCGAGCAGCTCGCGCGCATTGCGCGGGGGCCGCACCGGTGGGGCCGACCCCGGCTGGCTGATGATGTGGCAGAGCCGCCCGTCACGGCAGCAGTGCGCGTCACGGTTCACGAGGTCGACGCGCCACGGGCCGATGTGGGGCTTGGGGCAGACCAGGTCTGGGGCGAGGATCTCCCCATCGCGCCCAAGCAGCGCGCCGCGCTCGGCTACGCTCAAGGTGTCGAGGAATACGCCCTGGCAGCGCGGTATGCGCGGCTCGCGCAGCCGTGCATGGGCCACATTGAGCAAGGCTGTCAGAGTCGTCTGCACCGCGTGTAGATCCGTGTCTGGGCAGAGCGGCTGGACGGCCACCTGCTGATCGGGGACGATACTCTGATCGCGATCCGCGGGGCGGAGGCGATAGCTCCGCCCCTGGCTTGTGGTCGTGGCCCCTCCTGCCAGGAACGCGAAGAGCAGGGTGCCGTGCCGCTCACCAAGCAGCGTGAGGTCGGCGATCATGCGCTTGACCGGCGATGATGGCGCTGCGGATGTCTCTCGCTCGCGGTAGTACTTGGCGTCCCAGACCACGCCAGGCTCGCGCCAGAAGAGCTTTCCGTGGTGCTCGACCCGCATAGCCGCAGGGCTGACGCGCCAGAGGTAGAAGTCGGGCCGCACGCCGGGCACTGCGTGGCGTCGCAGGGGTTCGGCCCCCCAGCGCGCGGGCGGGATCGGCACGCCTTGGTCGTGGCGAAGCTCGTAGCCGCGCGCGTCGTCGCCCTCGCCCCAGCGGAAGCGGATGTGCATCTGGCCCTGGCGGGGGTCGATATGATCGAGGCACGCCCGCGCGCGCAGCAGATCCGCGAGCTCGTAGAAGATCCAGATCTGATACAGGTAGTTGTCGCGATCTGGGTTCGCGCCGAGCACGTCGTCCGGGTCGGCTGGGCTGCGCCGCAGCAGGCGCACGGCGTGGAGCCGCGCCCGCCAGGCGAGCAGATCCTCGTAGGCACTATTGCTGCCGGGGATGAGCCGCTCGCGTACCTGGTGCTCCAGCGTTTCGGGGTCGCCGTCTTCCCCCGTGAGGATCTGCTGGGCCGTTCCCCTGATGCCGGCGAACTGGGGGAAGGCCAGTTCCCGATCGCAGCGCTCGCTGATCTCGTTGAGCGGATGCTGTAGGGCCGCGCTGCCGGCGGTGATCTGCTCATCCCAAAGCAGCCGCTGCACCTCGGCCTGATACTCCAGCAGGGTGAGCACGGCGAGGAGGTTTTCCGGCGTCGCAAAGGTGCGGCGTTGCTGGCGCGTGTGGAGGAGCAGTGGCGTCTCGCCAGGGCGCTCGGCCCAGGCCGCGTCGATGGTGCGCCCCCAGTCGACGCGGCCGCGCGCGGGCGGCTCCTCGATGACCATGGCGCGCGGTGACTCGAAGCTCAGCCGGCGGACAATGCGCGGCAGGATATCCTCGAACAGGTCGTCGCGCAGCACGAAGACGGCACCCAGGTCGCGGTAGCGCCGGAGCGCCAGCGTATCCTGCTCAGATGCCTGGCGCGTCCGCGCTCCGATCATCCGACCAAAGCCGCGCTCGTCGTAGCGGAGGAGCAGGGCGACGAGCCGTGCCTGCATCGCGCCGAACGCTTCGCGTTCGAGGGCTGAGGGCTGAGGGCTGAGGGCTGAGGTTGGGGGGGGCGTCATGGTTTTTGGGTGTCCCCTTTGCGCCGGAGTTTGCGAACCGCCGATGTGAACATAGCGATCAACTGGTTCGTTTCGTCCAGCAATGGGACAAGGAGGGACTCGGCGACCAGCCCCGATTCGATCAGCAGCTCGATCCAGTAGCCTGTCTCATCCAGTTCCTGGATGCACAGATCGAACTTCGCAGCCATCTCAGCGTTACTGCGTCCGCGGCTCCCTTCGCGATAGTTCGCACCGACTGATGTGCCTGATCGCAGCAACTGCTGTCCAATAACCTGCGCCTCAGGTGTCTTCGGCAGCGCGCCATACAGCTTAATGATGCGTAGCGCATAGGCTTTCGTTCGTGGCCGCAGCGGGGATTCTTGCTCGCTCATCTTTAGCCCTCAGCCCTCAGCCCTCAGCCCTCAGCCCTCAGCCCTTCCTACAGTCCTCGCTCGCCGACGAACGACCGCAGGCGCTGCGCGAACAGGCCACGCCCGCTTATCGTGAGGGGGCTGTCGAGGGTGAAGATGCGCCCGAGCTGATCCTTGCTCAGCTTCGTGGCGTCAATGTCGTCGATCACATCGCTGCCCGGATGATGGTCGGCGCTCTGCAGGTGGGTCAGGTGGGCGATCTGGCGGGCGGCGGGCAGCCCGCCGAGGATCTGCCGCACCCGCTCGACGAAGCGCTCTGGGTTGCCCGCCTGATCGAGGTAGGCCAGGAGCACGCGCTGCTCGTCGCGGGCGATGACCTGGAGCTGGTCGGCCAAGGTGTCAGCGAGGCCGGAGTCGAGGGCCTCGGCCCAGGACATCCCAATCATGTGGCCGCTGAACAGTGCGCTGCACATGGTCTCGGCCTGGGCCGTGCCCAACTTGCGGTAGACGCGGATCGCACCGAAGATCCGCCAGAAGGAGTCCAAGGCTGCCTTCCCGTCCGCGTCGTCCCAGTCCAGGGTGTAGCTGGGGGCTTCGCCTTCCGCATGTTCGGCCCGCGTGATCGTGACCACATCCTCCCAGATCAGCCGGCCCTCAGCCGTATCCTCGGTGATATCAAGGAGGCCTTGCGCATTCAGGCTGCGCAGCGCGCGCGTGGCCGCCGCCCCACGCTCTGCGTCGGCGAGGGCCAGCCCTGGCGGCAGCACGTCAATGAAGGTAAAGCGCCGCTTCATCGCTTCGCTGATCTGGTTGAGGAAGTGCCGGTCGAAGCTGTTGAGCGTGCCGATGATGCGGAAGTCGCGCGGGAGGGGTACCTGAACCTCGCCATCGTCTGTGGGCACGGCCAGCGGGCTGCGCTGACCGCCCAGGGTCGTCAGCAGGCTGCCGAAGGCGGCGTCGATGGGCGCCCGCGTGAACTCGTCGATCACCAGCCAGCGCCCGCGGCAGCGCGCGGTGCCGTCCTGCACCTCCTGGCGCTGGAAGGTCGCGGGCGGGGCGACCCCGTCATAGCCGGTGTAGTTGCTAAGAACGGCCCGCGTGAGGTAGCCGTGCCGGATCTGGTAGGCGAGTGCCCGCCGGTCACCATCGCGCACCAGCTGCGGCACGATCCCGCCGATCACATTGCGCACGCCCCAGTCCTCGGTGGCGGTGACCACCTCGGCCACATAGCCGTCGCGGAAGACTTGGCGCTCGGTCGGCGGATCGGTGGGCGAGCGACGCGGATCGGTGGTGAGGGTGAGCTGGAGGACTGGCTCGGCGTCGCGCCAGAGCACGCGGGGCAGCAGCTTCGCCAGATGGGTTTTGCCGGTGCCCGGTGGGCCGCTGAGGATGACGTGGTTCCCCGATACGAGGGCGCGGTAGATGCGCAGGATGGTGCTGCGGTCGATCAGCAGCTCGCGCTGGATCTCAGCGATGCGCTCGTCGAGCACGGTCGGGTCGAGGGGCGGCAGCGCATCGTCGGTGATGGGCGGGAGTTCGGCCTGCCCCGCTCGGGCGTGCGTGAGGTAGCCGAGGAAGGTGTTCAGTGCGCGGGCGCAGTCGTTGGTCGCCGTCATGGGGCTGAGCGCGTCCGGGCTGGCCTGCCAGCGCCCATCTTCGATCTGCCGCGCGAGGCCAGCCTCAGCATACCAGGGTAGGAGCACATCGGGGTATGGACAGGCGGCGGCGGGATGCGGATCGCCGTCAAGGGGCGCGCGCAGCGCCGGGAGCTCGTGGCTGCCGTCGCCCAGCGGGACGAGCAGGGTCAGCGCGGCGTAGCGCAGCACCTGGCTCTCGATGGCGCTGTTGAGGTGTGCCCAGCGGCGGTAGGTGCCGTCGGGCGCAAGCGACTCAAGCAGGCGCAAGCGCAGCAGGTCGCCGACCAGTGCATCGGGGTCGGGCGGGGCGGCCAGGTTCGCGATGGGCGGGCTGACGCGACCAAACCGCTCGACGATCTGGGTGGGCGTGTAGCTCGGCTCGTCGAGCAGCGCGATGAGGCGCACATAGGGTTTCAGCGCGGTGCCGAGGCTGCGCGGAAGCGGGCCGGCCGGCGGCAGCGGGTTGACGTTGCCGTCACGGATCGCGTAGAGGCCGTGGCCAGGCCCGTAGCGTGCATCAAGCACGGTGCGGATCTGCTTTAGGTCCCGGTCCACGTCGCCCGAGGGCGTGGCGATCAGGTCGCGGAAGAGGTTGGCATACTCGCGCTTGTGCTCCCGCGAGACGATCGCTTCGAAGGTGTCAGGGTAGACGATGTGCAGCAGGGCCTCGCGCTGGGCGTAGGCTCGGCTGATCGGCAGCGCGAAGACCATGGCCTTAAACGCCCAGGGGTCGGCGAGCAGTCGCTCCTGCTCGGCGGTCGGCAGACCTTTCCATGCGCGGGCGAAGTCGATCAGGAACCAGAGCTGGAAGGGCCGGTAGGTCAGGAAGGCGGTGCCTACCCGGGCCAGCCCGGTGTCGAGCGCGGCGTCGAGCTCTTTGGGGATGGCCACGCCGCGTGGCGACCAGCCGAGCACACGGTGGATGAGCGTGCGCTTGGCCCCGCCGCCAATATTGCCGGTGGCGATCAGCAGGTGGACATAGATCAGCTCGCCGGCGAGCTGGTAGATCTCCGGGGTTGCACCGGCGAGCTGGCGCTGGAACTTGTGCTCGAAGGAGTCGCCGCTCTCGTCGGGGCTGCTGTTGAAGCGGCGGTGCAGCTCGTCAAGGTTATCCTTCGTCCAGATCGCCACCCCTGGGGTGAATAGCGAGCGATCCTGGCGCAGGCATCGCTCGACGAAAGATTTCGCGGCGTCATAGAAGGGCTGGGAGGTGGGCAGGAGAACGCGGGCCATGCAGTGCTCCAGACTTGTTCGTATGCACCACAGAGGCACAGAGGCACAGAGCTTTTTATGATGTCCGGCCTCTGTGTCTCTGTGCCTCTGTGGTTAGCGGTTCTCCAGCATCATGTGATCTGCAGGGGGCGAAAGCCGCGCTCAGTTCTCGGATTCGGTTTCCTGGGTCTCATCGTCGATAGTTCCTAGAACGCTGGCAAGGCTGCCGAGGTAGGGGATCGCACCATAGCGCCCGGCGATGTAGTCTTTCTCAAAGGACGCGTCGTTGCGCACGATGCGCTTATCCACGCGGTACTCGACCAGCGAGTAGAGATCCGAGACGCCGCGCCGGGATTTCTCTACGAACCAGATCTGGTCGCGCCGCAGCAGGCGGGCATCCAGCAGGTTGGTGTCGTGAGTGGTGCAGATGAGCTGCGCGTTACGCGGGTTGGTCTCGCGCGCATTAAACAGCCGCATGATCGCGCGGGTCAGCAGCGGGTGGAGCCGGGCGTCGATCTCGTCAATGGCGATCATCCCGCCGACCCGCAGGGCGTGCAGCAGCGGCTGGGCCAGGATGAAGAGGCGCTGCGTCCCTTGCGACTCGTTGTCATCCAGATCCAGCGGCTCAAGATCAACGAGGTTCCCCGCACCATCGTAGCGCTGGTGGAAGGTCTTGATCCGTGGCGTCGTCCCGCGTGCTCTGCGCGAGAGCGGAGTGGGCTCAAGGTCGTCAGTCGGCAGCTCCAGCTGCTCGACGAGCTGTCGGTCAGGGGCGAGATCCTCGATGCCGAGATCGAGCTGCTTGATGAACGCGACAATCGCCTGGCGATCCTCAAGGCGACTAAACTGCTGGCGCGCAGTGCGCAGCGCGGCAGGATCATCGACCCCCAGGTTGATCATTAACTCGCTGAACCAGGCGATCAGGCGCAGGGCCAGCTCGCTGTTAAACTGGGCCGCGACCGAGAGAAACAGGGCATCGGCGCGGGTGCGCGGCTCAAGCCCCTGCCCCTCGCGAAAGGTGCGCTGGTTCACGCTGATGCCCGTCGCGTCGCGCTTAAACAGGTATGCCTCGCGCTTGCCAGTGGAGTGGAAGAGCCACTCGCTGGTAATCTGCTCCGCCGTAATCTCAAAGCCGTAGCGGTAGATCACCCCATCAAGGCGCACCACCACCTCAAAGTGCGAGGGCTGCCCCAGCATCTCGGTGCTGAGCCGGAACGGCTCGACGGTGAGGGGATGGGAGACGCGCAGCTCGCGCAGCGAGTTGAGCACGAAGAAGCGCATGAAGCGCAGCGCGGCGATGATGTTGCTCTTGCCGCTCGCGTTCGCGCCATACACGGCAACGCTTTTGAGGAGCGAGAGCTGGTCGTCGACGACAAAGACATTCTCGGTGTCGAGCTCTGGGGGCTGTGAGCGGATCGTCGCGGCGACGGCGCTCAGCGTGACCGTATCCTTGAACGACCGAAAGTTTCCGACGCTGAACTCGATAAACATGGCGGAAATCTCCGCAAAAAACGCGCCTGCGTGTGGAATTTTCACACGCTATCATTGTATATGCAGAACGTGTGCCGTGTCAATATCTGAACAGGTACACCCGGAAGGCACTGAGCACATAGCTGATCCAGACTTGTCGGCACCTAGACCAGCGCACCTAGCGTGAAGAGCGAGCCATCAGCGCGCACGACGCTATCGATCAAGCGCTGGGCGGCGGCGGGGGTGGTGAGGCGGGGCACCGTTGCTCGTTAGCAGCTTCTGGCATCATCTCGATTTCTCTAGCTACTAATGTATCACAGCTCGCCAAAAGAATATGAATAAAAGTTTAGAAGTTTGTGCTTATAAATCTCTACTTGAAGTTGAAAAGGCTATCCTAGATGAGCATAGAAATTACAAGTACTATCAGGTAAGGTGGAGTTTTGACAGGTAACAGGCCCTGGCTAAAAGTGTGCTTGAGACCTTTGGAAGGAGCCAACGTATGGATCCCAGAAAGAACCAGGCGGCCATGATCATTCATGCCGCATCTGTAGGCGCAGCGGCGATCTCTGGGTTTATGGCAACAGTAGCCGCATTTGGGCTTGACATTCCACTGCTAGCTGGAGTGAATGTTGCGATGATCGTGTCGTTAGGCCATTGGTCACAAGTTAAGGTTTCGGCGTATGTGTCAAATGTCGACGTACCAGCATATCGATATATCGCTATCGTCATTTGACACCCGCATCCGCGTGGCTAGACTGGAGGCATGAGCGACAAAAAACCGAAGAAGAGCAGTGTACGGCATACGCGGGCGATCCAGCGTGACCGTACCAAGCGCCCGAACACGGCGGCACCCGACGTGATCATCGAACAGCGGCTGGAGGACATCGTCCATCCGGCAACCTTGAATCAGGTCGCCCACTTCCATGCCCTGGGGTTGCGCGAACGGACCCTGAACCTGCCGGTGATGATGGCGTTCGTGCTGAGCCTGATCTGGCGTCAGCTTGGGTCGGTCACCGAAGCCGTCCGCACCCTCAATCGCGAGGGATTGCTGTGGGTCGACGAACGCCAGGTCTCGCAACAAGCCATCGAACAACGCTTCAGCAGCCTGCCCGCCAGCTTGTTCCAGCGGGTGCTGGACGAGATTCTGCCGCTGATGGCGGCCCGCTGGCAGGCCCGCACGCGCCCGTTGCCACCGGCGTTGCAGTGGGCACAGGATCACTTCACGGCCACCGTCGCGGTGGATGGCTCGACCCTGGACGCGCTGCTGCACAAAACGGGGCTGCTGCGCGATGACCAGGGCGGGGTGCTCGCCGGGCGGATGGCCGGACTGCTGGATGTGATCACCCGCCTGCCGCGTCAGGTCTGGTATGAGGAGGATGCCCAGGCCCACGACCAACGCTTCTGGGATCGCATCCTGGCGGGGCTGGAACGCGGGATGCTGGTCATCTTTGACCTGGGCTTTCTGAACTTCGCCCGCTTTGACCAGTTGACCGACGCCGGGGTCTGGTTCCTGACCCGCAAAGAGACCCGCACCGTGACGCGCACGGAACGGGTTCTGCGCAGGCCGGCGCTGGCGAGCGCCGCGTCGACAAAGGCGTCGCGTTCCTGGCGGTCCGGGCGACGGTGTGAGGAGTCGTCGAGCTCGACCACGAGCTGTGGGCTAATGTCAGCTCCGTCGCAGAGCACGAAGTCGACCGACTTGGCCGAAACCCAGTTGAAGTGCGCCCACCACATGCGGCTGCGCTCCGGCGCACGAATAACAAGCAAGCCATTCAGCCGCACCTGCGGAAAAATGTGCCAGCCCGGCGGGGCGGCCTCCTGGAGCACAGCGAAGAAGTCGCGCTCGGCCTGGGTGAGTAGGGAGTGCTTGCGGGTGTAGGGCAGGGCAGCGGGTGCCGGCGTGGACGACGCCACCTGCGGAGCAGCATCGGGGTGGGTTGGCGGGTGCGCAAACAGCGGCCCCTCGCCGGCGCGGCGCGTAGGAACTGGGACTGCGTCATAGTCGTTGGCGCGTGACTGGGTGGGTCGTGCGCGCCGACGTCTGGCTTGGAGAGTCACGTATGCGCCGAGCAGGAGCGCCGAGAGGCAGAGCGCTGCGCCGATGAGTGACGAAATAAATGGCGTTGTCATGAGAACCTTGATCAGGATGCGTGAGCGAAACGGATTATACCGGCCAGGCGGCCAGGAGGGCGCGCAGCGCGCCGATGCGCAGCGGGCCGGCCTGGCAGACATTGCGAAAGAGTCTGCTGTAGGTCTCGCGCGGCACCGGGCTGGTGTGCGCGGCGTCGTTGCGCACATGCCGGATCTCCCAGACCGCCTCAACAAAGCTGTCCAGGCCGAGCACATATTGCGGGTCGTCCGGGTCGACCGCGCCGCGCCAGCGATCGCGGAGATGCGATCGGATGCGGGCCCAGTCATCGGGCCGTTTGCGCCGGATGCCCATCAGGGTGCCGAGCGTGGCGTGGCCGCCGGGGAGCGCGCCTTCGCTCAGCCCCGGGATGGCCTCAACCCGCCGGGCCAGCTCGACCTCCAGCACGCTGGAGACGTGGATCGCCGGCGCCGAGAAGTCGTGGGCGCCTACGCTGTCGAGCTGCTCGACCAGAAAGACCGCCAGGGCCAGCGACTCTTGCTCCGCGGCGGCGAGCTGATCGAAGCTGCTCTGCAGGCCCATGTCGCGCAGCCGGTGGTAGTAGACCTCGATCCGCCGGTAGGCGCCGCTGATCTCGGCGAAGCGGCGGGTCAGCGCCTCGACCCGCCGGGCCACCGCGCTCACGGCAACATCGTCACGCTGCTCGGGGTCGCCGCGCTCGAAGAGGTGCTGGAGCTCGCCCAGCAGATCCTCGGCGCTGCGCGGCGGGCGCACCGGCGGGCGCGCCCCGGCCTGGCCGGCGATGTGGCAGAGCCGCCCGTCCTGGCAGCAGGTGCGCGCGCGGCTCACCAGGTCGGCCCGCCAGGGGCCGATGTGGGGCTTCGGGCAGATCAGGATGTCGGCCGGATCGCGCAGCGCCTGACCGTCGCCGCTGAGCAGGGTTGGGGCTGCGATCGCGCCCAGGGTGTCGCCCGCGCTGAGCGAGTCGATGAAGATGCCATGGCAGGCCACCGGCGCCGGCGCCTGGAGCGCCACGTGCACCTCGTCAAGTAATGCGCTCAGGATCGCCTGAATGGTGCCAATCCCGTCGATGCGTGGTCGGGTGCGCCACACGGCTACCGCAGCGTCGGGGCGGGCCACCTGGGCCGCCGCCGTCTCGGGGGTGACCCGGTAGAGCGGGCCGATGAGCGTCGTCTCCAGCGGCGTGTCGAGCAGATCGGCGGCGTCGGCGTCGGCCGGGCGCTCGCCGCTCTGGAAGGCGAACAGCAGCGCCCCGTGGCGCTCGCCGGTCAGGTGCAGGTCGGCGATCATGCGCTTGACCGTGCCCGCCGGGGCGCGGGCGCTGTCGCGCGGCTTGTAGTACTTGGCGTCGAGCACGTAGCCCGGCTCGCGCCAGATCAGCGCACCGTTGTGGCGCACCTCGGCCCGGGTAGCCCGCTCGATGTAGAGGTCCGGCCGCACGCCGGGCGCGTTCCGCCAGTGCTGGTCGATCGCCTGGTCATGCTTGAGCTGATAGACTGTCTCGGCGCCCGGCGCGCCCCAGCGGAAGCGCAGCCGCATCTTGCCGACCTCCCAGGCCGCGGGCTCGAGCAGGCCGCGCCGGTCGAGCAGCTCGGCGAGCTCGTAGTAGAGCCAGATCTGGTAGAGGTAGTTGTCGCGGGCCGGGTCGGCCCCAAGCATCTGCGGCGCGTCGGCAGCGGTGTCGCGGTCGAGCATGCGCAGCGCGGCCAGTCGCCGCCGCCAGGCCAGCAGGTCATCGTAGGCGCTGTTGTGGCCGGGCAGCAGGTGCGCATCCACCGCCTGCTCCAGATCGGCGGTGGTCGTGTCGGCGTACCCGGCGACGATCCGCTCGCCGTCACGGACCAGGCCGGTGAACTGGGGGAAGGCCAGCTCGCGCGTGCAGCGCTCGACCACCTCGCGCAGCGGGTGGCGCAGTGCGCGCGCCCCGGTCTCGGCGCGCTCAGCGTCCAGGCGGCTCTGGATGGCGTCCCGATACTCGATGATCGTCGCGACGGTGAGCAGGTTCTCGGGGGTCGCAAAGTGGCGGCGGCGCTGGCGGGTGCGCACATCCAGCGGCGGCTCGCCGGGCCGGTCGCGCAGCCCGGCGGCCATGGTGCGCGGCCAGTCGATCCGCCCGCGCGGCGGCAGGCCCTCGGCCACCAGCTCGCGCGGGGCCAGGAAGCTCAGCCGGCGCTTGATCCGCGGCAGGATCGAGTCGAGCAGCTCATCGCGCAGGTAGAGCAGCACCGCCAGCTCCCGGTAGGGCCGCAGTGCGGCGTGGCGCTCGTCATCGAAGAGCGCGCCCAGGCGTGTGGCGAAGCTGCCGCCCAGCCGGCGCACGTCGTGGCGCAGCAGCAGCTCGACCATGCGCCCCTGAAGGTAGGCGAACGCTTCGCGTTCGATGGCTGAGGGTTGAGGGCTGAGGGCTGATGTGGGGGTATCAGTCATGGTTTGGGGCGGCCCCTTTTCGCCGCAGCTTGCGCACTGCGGAGGTGAACATCGCGATCAGTTGACTCGTCTCATCCAGCAGTGGTGCGAGGAGCGACTCAGCGACAAGTCCTGCTTCGATCAGCAGTTCAAGCCAGTAGGCGGTCTCATCAAGCTCCTGGATGCACAAGTCAAACTTTGCCGCCATCTCGGCGTTGCTGCGCCCACGGCTCCCTTCGCGATAGTTCGCGCCGACAGATGTTCCCGATCGCAGCAACTGCTGTCCAATAACCTGCGCCTCAGCCGTCTTTGGCAACGCTCCATAGAGCTTGATGATCCGCAGCGCATAGGCCTTCGTTCGCATCCGCAATGGTGACTCTTGTTCACGCATCCTCGCCTACCCCTCAGCCTTCAACCCTCAGCCTTCAACCCTTCCTACAGCCCCCGCTCGCCGATCAGGTCGCGCAGGCGGCGGCGGAAGGCGCCGAGGGTCGGCAGGGATAGGGGTGTGGCGGCGGCGAAGACGCGCAGGATCTGGGTGTCGCTCAGCTGGGAATCCTCACGGACGGCGATGTCGCTTGAGCCATTGGCTGCGGCGTCGCGCTCGCGCAGGGCGTGCAGGTAGCCCTCGCGCCGGCCCGGCGGCAGGTCGCGCAGGATGGCGCGCAGCGCGGCGGTGAAGCCCTCCGGCTGGCCGGCGTGCTCCAGCAGCGCGTCGATCGTGCGCTGCTCGTCGCGGCTGAGCACCTGGAGCTGGTCGGCCAGCGCGTCGGCCAGCGCGGTGTCCAGGGCCTCGTCCCAGCCCATGCCCACCAGCCTGCCGGCGAGCAGGTTGGTGTAGATCGCGACGATCTGGGCGGTGCCGAGCTGGCGGAAGGTGCGGATGGCGCTGAAGATCCGCCAGAACGAGCCGAGCGCCGCCCTGGCGTCGTCTGACTCGGCGACGACGCGATACCGGCGGAGCCCCTCGGCGTCAGCGGTTGGCTCGGCCCGCAGCACATCCGGCCAGCGGTAGGTGAGCGGGTCACCGTCGGCCACAATCTGCTTGCGGCCATCGCGCAGGAGCCGGCGCAGGGCCTGCATGGCGGCGATGCCCTGCTCGAAGTCGGCCAGGCTCGGCGGGGGCGGCAGCACGTCGATGAAGTCGAAGCGCCGCTTCATGGCCTCGGAGATCTGGTTGAGGAAGTGGCGGTCGAAGCTGTTGAGCGTGCCGATGATCCGGAAGTCGCGCGGCAGCGGCAGCTCGCGCTGCTCGCCCGAGGCGGTCGGCACGGCCAGGCTAGCCCGCTCGCCGCCGCTGAGCGTGGTCAGCAGGCTGCCGAAGGCCGCATCGATCGGGGCGCGGGTGAACTCGTCGATCACCAGCCAGGCCCCGCGGCGGCGATCCTTCCCGTCGTGGTGGTCTCGGCGCGCCGGCGCGCCGGCCGGCGGCAGGCGCTTCCCGCCGCCCGTGCCGTCGTAGTGCAGCAGCAGCGTGCGGGTCAGCGCGCCATACTCGATGGTGTAGCTCAGCGCGCCGCTCTGGCCGTCCAGGCGCGGCCCGATCCCGCCGACCACATCGCGCACGCCCCAGTCCTCGGTGGCGGTGACGATGACCGAGGCGTAGCCGTGGCGCTGCTCGGTGATCGTCTCGACCGGCGGCTGCTCGGGGCTGCGGGTGAGCCGGCTAAAGGTCTGCGAGGCCTCGCGCCACAGTAGGGAGGGCAGCAGCCGGGCCAGCTCGGTCTTGCCGGTGCCGGGCGGCCCGCTGAGCACCACGTGGCGCCCGGCGAGCAGCGAGCGGTAGACCCGCCGCACCACCGCGCTGTCGAAGAGCAGCTCATTGCCCAGCTCGCGCAGCCGCTCGGCCAGATTTTCAACTTCAGGCAGCGGCGCATCAAGTAACACCGGATCCAGATCGCTCACCAATGCGCCGGCGAGATCGGCGCGCAAGGTGGCCAGAAACTGGTTGTACATGGTGCTGGCCGGGTCGTCGCCAGGGGGGGGGGCGAGGGCGCCGCTGACAGGTCGCCAGGTGTCGCCATCGACATCGATCAGGCCGGCCTCGGCGTACCAGCCGGCCAGGGTCACCGAGTCGGCTTTGCCGAGCTCGGGGACGAATTCCTCAACCGGATGCGGCTCGGCGGTATCTTGAAGGCGCGGGAGAATTGCGCGCGTCGGGAGGCTGTACTGGTCGGCGCTGCCTTCGGCCGGGACAAGCAGAGCCACAGCGCAGAGTCGTAGCAGGGCTGTCTCGTCGCCGATGACATACTCACGAACGCGAGATGTGCTAGCGTCGAGCGTCTCAATCAGGCGCAGCTGGAGCAACTCGGCCAGCAGGTCGTCGGCGTCCAGCGGGCTATCGGCGGGCGGGTCAATTGCGCGGGCTGCGGTCAGCAGGGCCGCGGCGTCGAAGCGATGGTCAACGTAGAGCTATGCGGGTAGGCCTGCTTCGCTATCGTGCGCACATCGTCGGCCGATACTTGGCGGATGCTTATGCCACGGAAGGCCACGGCCAGGCCTTTGCTGAGCCAGGAGATGCGGGTTGTCATCGTGCGCGCGCTGACTGGCACCGGGAAGGGATGCCACTCGTAGCTCAACACATAGCGCTCTTCATTCGTCTGCGCCCCAGCCGACTCGGCGAGGTTGATCACCCGGCCCCAGCCGACGAACGCGTAGTCGGGGGCGGGGCGGTAGATGATCAGGTAGAGCGGCGTGCCACTGTCACGCCAGGCCTGTGCTGCCGCCGTGAGCTTGCTGTGAGCGCCGCCGGCGTAGCTGTTGGCGCCACGCAGGTAGGGGCCAAAGATCGCCTCGTAGCTGTAGCCGGTCGCACCATAAAAGATCGTGTAGTGCTGCTCCTTCGGCTCGGGCTCGCGCAGCGGCGTGGGCGCAATCGCCACCGGCTCGGGCGTGGGCACGGGCTCTACCGGCGTCTCTGATACGGCCTTCGTGGCAATTCGCTTGCCGCGCTCGCCGAGGGTGTGGCGGGTCGGCGCCTGGGTCGCCTGGGCACCGCGCGACTCGGGGCAGGCGACGATCACCTCGCGGCCATCGGCGGCGTAGTAGGAGAGCTCGATGCACGCGAACTCGTCGTCGGGCTTGCGCTTGTTTATCTGCTCTTTGATTCGTCGGCGGCACTCGACTGCGTAAGCCACATATTCCTCGAACGCAGCGTCGCTCGGCGGCCCGTCGGGGTGCAGGATCTTCAGGAAGGCGGCGACGGTCTTCTTGATACCCTTCTCATCGCGGCCCTCGACCGCCGGACCGAGCCGGATGCGCCGGCTGACCTCCTCGTAGCGGTTGGTGTGGGCGAACTGATGGTGGAAGGCCTCAGCCAAATAGTCGGTGATGAAGCCGTAGGCGCTGGTCAGATACTCGCTGCTGTTCTTCGGCATCTCCCAGCCGGGCAGGTAGCAAGCGAAGCGGTCGAGGATGGCCAGGTCGAACTCTTTGGCCAGCGGCAGGAACAGGTCGTGCTCGGGCGAGTTGACGATCTGCTCGACCGACTGGTCGATGTTGCCGACGAAGGCCAGGCTGGCGTCGGCGATCACCTCGACCCCGCGCGAGAAGCGCCCGTTGGCCATGAAGTCCTTCATGATCTGCAGCGTGTCGGGGTCGTTGATCTTGATCCCGCCGACCTCGTCGAAGGCCACAGTGTCCCAGAAGCCGACCAGGCCGATCCGCTTGCGGGCATTGTTGTAGAACAGGGTCGCCTTGGTGGCCTGTCCACCGCTGACCAGGGTGGCGTAGGGCGAGAACTCGCTGAAGAAGTAGGATTTACCGGTGCCGCGCGGGCCGAGCTCGATGAAGTTGAAGTTCTGCTCGACCAGCGGGGCCAGCCGGGCGACGTAGTGCAGCTTCTGGCGCGGGGTGAGCTTGGCCGGCTCCAGGCCGACCGAGCGCATCACGATGTCCAGCCACTCGTCGCGGCTGAAGGCCTGGCGGCCCTCACAGTAGCCGGCGAAGTCGAAGCGGCTCAGCTGGATGGGCCGCAGCTCCTCGATGGAGAAGGCGTAGTCGTCGTCGTCGATCTCGTTATAGGCTAGCGTTACCTCAGCCCATATCCCGCCCTCCAACAACCGGTGGTTGTCGCGGTAGAATCGCTCGGCGACGGCGATGCGCTGCGAGTTGAAGTTCTCCAGGGCCGCCCAGTGGCGGCGCTCCTTCTCGACGTAGCGCACGTGGACCTTGTCGATGAAGCGGTGCTTGCCCTTTGTCGCTACCTTCGACTGGGCAGCGTTGGCCTCGTCCGGCTTGACGTAGTTGTCTTGCAGGGTGGCCAGCACCGCCTCCATCCCGGCGTCGATCTCAGCCTGCTCGTCACTGGCGCAGTAGCGGGCGAGCAGGAACTCCAGCACAAAAGTGGGGACGTTGGTGCCCTTCTTGATACGGTGCAGCAGGTCTTTGGCACCACCTTGCCGTCGAAGGCCGCGATCAGCTTGGTGTCGAGGGTGTCCATGGGGCCTATCTCGCAGGCCGGGAGCCTGAAGGCTCCGGCTCTGGGTTACGAAGGCCGCCTGCGCGGCCTATACGGTGTAGTCGGTCTCCAGGTCGAGCTTGCCGTAGGTGGTCTGGGTCGCCGGGTCGAGGGCCTTGATCGTGAACCTGCCCTCGAACTCCAGCTGCATGCGGATCGTCACCTGGGCGGACTGGCCGGGCTGCAGGCTGATCGTGTTCGCCGCCGGGCTGACCGCGCCGCCCGGCCGGGGGACGCCGACCACCGCGCCCTGGCGGTCGTAGGCCTCGATCAGAATCTCCACCGGGCTGTCCATGGAGAACAGGTCGCCATGGCCGACCTCGACCTCGATCACCGGCATGCGGGTGGTAATCTTCTTCGCGCCGCGCTTGTAGCTCAGGGTGACGCTGGGCTGGCGGCTGACCTTCGGCGCGAGCGGCTGGAGCCGCACGCTGATCACCGGGACGACTGCCTCCTGGAGCGAGGCCCCGCCGTGGAAGTAGCTCAGGCCGGCGCGGTAGGCGACCATCGCTCGCGGCAGGGCCACCTGGGCGAAGTCGCCCTTGATGCCCAGGCTGTCGGCCGGCAGCACGACGCTGCCTGAGTCGCCCGCGCCGCTGCCGAGTAGCATACGCTCGTGGGCGCTGACCCAGCGCCCGGCTGGCCGCGCGCAAACGTCGCCCGCTCCGGCGGCGGTGTTGAGGTAGAAGCCGTGGTCGGTGAGGATGATCGCGTCCTGGAAGCCCGCCCCGCGCAGCTTGTGAATAGCGGCGCCGATGCGCTGGAAGGTGCGACTGATCAGGCCTGGCGCGGCGTCGGGGTTGTGCTCGAAGTCGCTGTCCATGTCGTTGCTGCGCAGTACCAGCAGCTCAACCGCCTCGGGCACAGGGTTGTTGCCGCGCACGAAGTCGACCAGCGGCAGCTCGTGGAAGCGCTGGCCGTAGCGCTTGCGCAGCAGCTCCATGCGCTGGGCGACGCCGGCGAGAGGCTGGTCGCCCAGGCTCGGCAGGGGCTCGTCGCCCTTGCTGGTCAGGCGCAGCTGCTGGCCGGCGCCGGGCAGCAGGCTGGCCATGCCCACCGGGGTGACGCTGGGCAGCGCGGCGTAGGCGGCCTGCAGCTCGGCCTGGCCGCTCTCGTTGAGCTGCTTCTGCAGCTCGACACCGAGCTCGAAGCGCAGAGCGTCGATCAAGCAGCAGAGCCACCCGCCGGCCGCTCTCCTGGAGCAGCGGGGCGACTACGCGGTCGAAGACGTCGGCATTGGCCAGGCGGCCGGGCGGCGGCCAGCCGGCCTGCTCCAGCTGGCGCACGAAGACGCCCTGGGCGCGGTTGGTCAGCTTCTAGTAGGCCCGGCGGGCGCGCTCGCCGACGGCGGTTAGCTGGACGTCGCCGCCCAGGTAGTCGCCGGCGGCCTGCTCAAACTCGCGCTGAAGCCGGTCGGCCTCACGCATGGCGCCCAGGTAGAAGTCGATCAGGTCGCCCTGGCTGCGCACGTGATCGGGCAGCTGGCGCTCGGCGTCCTCGCAGGCCTCGACCAGGGCCGCCGCCGCCTGCAGGATCTGCCACTGGGCCTGGTTCTCGCCGCGCCCGGTCCAGATCGAGTGGGCGTGGCGGCTGAGCTGCTGGCGCAGGGCATCGACGTTGTCGCGGCGCAGCGCCTCGACCGCCTGGGCGAAGAAGGTGCGCTCCTCGAAGGGGAAGGTGTCGCGGATGCCCAGGTCGCCAATCTGGGCGCAGGCCTCTGGCAGGCCCATGGCCGTCTCGATCACCTCGGCCCGCTCGATATAGAGCGGCTGGGTGCGCCGGTCGCTGCGCAGGCGCTCGCAGAGATCCTCGACCAGCGGTCGGGCGGCGTCGGGGGCGCGCGGCACATCGGCCAGGCCGGCCGGCAGCTCGGTCGGCAGGTCGAAGGCGAACTCGCTGAAAAGCAGGAAGCGCCAGAGCTCCTCGGCGATCGACGCCCAGGTCTTGCCGCGCGTGGCCAGCTTCAGCCCCAGGCTGCGCTGGAGCAGCTCGCGGGCCTCGCCGGCCCAGGCCTCCTGGGCCTTGAGCGCGGCCAGCTGATGCTCGGATGGTGCCAGCAGGGCGGCCAGGATCTCGCGGGCCGACTCGACGCCCAGGGTCGCCCGCAGATTGGGCCAGCCCATCCCGCCGCCGACCGCGTCGATCACCGCGAACGAGGGGCTAGAATCCTGGTCGAAGATGCGGCGGATCTCGGTGCTGTAGTCGGCGCGCAGGCACAGGCTCAGGTAGCTGTCGCCGTCGCCGGCGGGGAAGACCGAGCCGAGGGCGCCGTAGAGCGCGAAGGGGTCGCGCTGGCACTCCTCGTCGCTCAACGGGGGCGCGGCCGGCACGTAGACCAGCAGGCCGGTCAGCGGGCCACCCGGCGCGCCAAGCTCCTGGAGCGCGGCCAGCGCGGCCTCGCGGCTCGCGATGCTGCCCTCGCTAGCGTCGACCACCCGCAGCGCATCTGAGGCGAGATCCAAGCACAGCTCGCGGTAGCGCCGCTCGGGGTCGTAGACCACCAGCGCGCCGTGCTGCTGCAGGCGTGGCAGGAGGATGGAGGATTGGATGAAGTCGGCGATGCTCATAGATTGTGGCTCTTTGGGAATTCCCGTGGACGACACTACATCTCGTGGGGGGAGGTGTATACTCACGCCGTGATCATTGGCGCGTGGTGGAGGTGGCGTGATGCTCGAATCCGCGATGGAACAACTCCTTGACCTGCCGCACGTACGGGTGACCAAGGTGGAACAAACAACCGACGGCAGTTATCGTATCACGATCGAGAGTACCTTACCGTCCACGACTTGCCGCAAATGTGGGCGCCGGATCACCACCCCACACGCGTCTGATGACTGGGTGACTCTGCCACACCTGCCGATCCTCGGGCACCGCGTGTTTCTCCAGCTGCGACCGAAACGCTTTCGGTGTTTCTTCTGCGCTGATACACCGACGACCACGCAAGCATTATCCTGGTACCGCCCGCGGAGTCCCTTCACCAAGGCGTTAGAAGAGAATCTCTTGCGGCAATGTGTCCATCAGACCCTGGTGGATGTCTGTCTGCGGGCCGGAGTCCCGTATGATGCGCGCGAAGGGGTCCTGGATCACTATCTGACCACCACGGTGGACTGGGCCTCCTTCGCGCGATTGGACACGCTGGGAATCGACGAACTTGCGCTCCGCAAAGGGCACCGGGCCTTTGTGGTGCTCATCACCAGTCGCCAGCCGGATGGACAGGTGCGGGTGATCACCGTGCTCCCCAACCGCGAGCGGATCACGGTGGAACCCTTCCTCAAGCACATCCCCTATCGGCTCCAGCGCACCGTCACCGCCGCGTGTAGCGATATGTACGAGGGCTTTTTGGGGGCAATCGAAGCGGTCTTTGGCGCCGACGTCATCGTGATTGACCGCTTCCATGTGGCGCGCCACTACCGCGATGCCGCCGATGATGTCCGGAAAAGCGAAATGAAACGCCTCAAAAAAGCCCATTCCAAAACGGTCTATGGGCTCCTCAAAGGCGCGCATTGGCTCTTTCGTAAGCGCCACAGCGAGCTTACGCGTGCCGAAGCCGATGTCCTCGCCTGCGTGTTTGCGGCCGCACCATCCGTGAAACAGGCCTATGACCTGCGCAATGCGCTCACCGCCATATTTGATGCACCTCTCACCAAAGAGGAAGCAACCCGGCAATTGCAGGCCTGGATGCAACGCGTTCAGGAGAGCGGGATGGATGCTTTTGATCGCTTTCTGGCGATGCTCACCACCCATCTTGATGGCATTACCAACTATTTTCACCATCGTGCCAATAGTGGCTTCGTCGAGGGCATCAATACCAAAGCCCGTGTCCTCACCCGCCGCTGCTATGGCATCTTCAATCTCCGTCATTTCTTCCAACGCTTGACGCTTGATGTCGAAGGTGCGGCTGCCGTCACGCGCTGCATGGCCCCCCACTAGATGTAGTAGGGTTCACGGGAATTCCCAAAGAGCCCTGAGTCGTGCCCATGTAGTTGACGATGAACACGACAACGAGAGAGTATATATAGTTCCAAGAGACCGATACGCGGTAGGGACTAATCCCCATGTGGTGGCCATCGGGCGCTTCTTTGCCTCCTCGAAAATGTGTGGCGCGTGTGGCTGGATACACGAATTGAATCTCTCCATGCGCGAGTGGGATTGCCTCAATCCTGCGTGCGGCGTGCATCATGACCGTGATCTGAACGCCGCACGAAACATTGACCGTGAGGGCAAGCGCCTGTTTGATGTGAGGGTCGCGGCGGGAGACGCCGAGACACAAAACGCCTGTGGAGACTTGGTAAGCCCAATCGTCAGGATTGGCACGGGTCGATGAAGCAGGAAGCCCAAGCGCTTTAGCCTTGGGTATTTCACAGCCGCTCAGGCTCCAGATAGGTGAGGGCGTCGGGCAGCGTGTAATTCGTTATCTTCGCATCCGCACATCCGACCGCCATGGTATGATACCGGCGAGAGGTGCGTATTGGCTGATACAAAAGGGCTCCCACGATGAGTGTCACCCTTGACATCTCCGACCAGCTGGCAGAGCTGCTGCGCGACCTGGCGACTCAGCGCGGCGTGTCGATTGAGGCGCTCGGCGCGCAGGCGCTGACGGTCGGCCTGACCACCCTGGCGGGGGCGGCCGAGATCGTAGAGATCGAGACGGCTGAGGCGCCGCGCCTGCCCCAGGCCCGCGCGCTGATGCCCTCGCCAACGATTATCAGCGGAACGGTGCGCCCCCTCCATGTCACCTTTGAGCCGGCCCCGGAAGGATCCGCCGATGCGCATTGAGGGTCGCTGGCTCGCCGGCACCGATGGCGTCGAACGCCCCGTCTTTGATGGGGTGATTGCCACGCCAGGCGGCGTACAGCTGGCGGTATCAATGCTGATCGACACTGGCGCTGATCTCACTGTGCTCGCCCCAGCTGTGGCTGAGCAATTGGCGGACAGCATCCAACCTACTCCAACCGAAACGGTCGTGGGCGGCGTCGGTGGGACGCAGCAGGTATACGAGCTTGCGGTCGATCTGTTGCTGCCGACGACGACCGGACAGCGGGCGCGTATTCGCGGGCCGCTGCCAGTTATTTTGGAGCCGGGCTCACTGGAGCTGTCGGTTATTGGGCGAAATCTGCTCGACCAGTTCACGCTGATTTACTCCCAGCCTCAAAACACGCTCCTGCTGCTCACACCGCCCGACAACTTTACGCTTATCCCGTAGGCGTAGCTTGCTATGCCACCTTCGCTCGTTACCCCTGCTTCGTCTGGCCGTACTCGGCCTGCCTGGCTTCGTCGACGGCCTTACGCAGCACCGCCAGCGCCGCCTCAACCTGCTCCGGGCTCAGCCCGTGCTTTGGCTGGAAGAGTTCCTCGCCATCCTCGGCCAGGCTGTTGGCCCGCCAGACTCTGGTGTCCGGGTCTTTGACACTGAGTGAGCCCGTCTCGTCGCCGTCATCCTCGTCGCCCGCCCAGACGACTACCGCCTCGACCCACTTCACGGCGACGCCCTGCTGGTCGAGGTATGTCTTTAGGTTCACCGCGTTGCGCCGTGCCTGCTTGCCCGGGTGCGCCTGGAGCCGCCGCCACGTGCCCTTGTGCAGGCGCTCCCAGGTGTCGCCGAGGTTGCGGATCGCCCCCGAGTAAGCCTTGACCTCAAGCGCCCAGATGCCGCCGGGGCCGACCAGCAGCAGGTCGATATCGCCCCATGCCCGGTTGGGGAAGCTAAAGTTCTGCACCAGGGTCCACTCGTCGCTGAGCAGCCCGCGCAGCGAGTCGGCGGCCCGCTCCTCGCCCCAGCGGCCCAAGCGGTAGGAGCGTGACTCCTCGACAAAGCGATCAAGCAGACGCTGGAGGCCGATCACGACACCAAATAGCACCAGGATGAGCAGTGAGATAAGCCAGCCCGACCTGAGCCATAGATTGACAATGCTGGCAACCATCAGGCCGGCCCAGAGCATGAGGCCGACTGCGCCAATCATCCCGGCGAAGAGCAGCGCCTGTCGCTCCTTACGCTCGGCGTAGCGCCCGCCCTTGATCACGCGCAGCGGGCGGGCCCCGCGCTCCGGCTCAGCGCCGACGATCGTGCTGTAGAGGATTGTCCGCGCCGCATCGCGCACGCGGCGATCCCGCGCCTTCTCTACTCCGTAGGCAAGATCGTGCAGCACAATCGTGCCGTCGTCCAATGCGTCGCCGATCGGCCGGTTGATGCCCTTGAACGGCCAGATCACCGCACTCGCCTCGCCCAGGGTCATCCCGGTGCTGAGGGCGACGGCGCCGCTCAGGCTGGCCTGGCTCTGCGCCGGCGTGGGCAGCGCCCCGGCGCGCTCGCGGACGGCGATGATCGCCCGCTGGACGACCTCGTCGCCGGGGGCCAGCTGGTAGGCCAGCTCAGCGGCGGCCAGGGCCTCGGCGGGGCTCGCCGACTGCCTGGCCAGCCAGAGCAGCGCCCGCTCGCGCAGCAGGTACTCGCGCAGCAGCGCACAGCTGGCGGCATCGTCGCCAGCCTTGCGGGCTGCGGCGGATTGGAGGAGGAGGTCGGGTTGAGGTTGTTCGTCAGCGTTCATCGATTATGTACCGCATATCAAGCATTAGGTGAAGGGTTGCCCGAAGGGTGAGCCTCTAACCAATAGCGTAGAGCCCCATCGATGATGGCATGCTTAGCTTCGGCCTCCGCATCTGGGTGTAATTGCTCAGTGGCAAGAAGCAGGATATCAAACTGGCGCAGGCGGTAGAGTTCCTGGTGATAGCGATCCATTCGCTCATGTGCTGCTCTCGCCTGGGTGTATACGAATATACCAATAGCTTCTGTAATAACCCCGGCGACCGCTGAGAGCGCCGCCGTCCAGTCACTGATAGTTATTCCGTTAGACAAGGTTTCAGAAGGGCCGAGTCAGGGTAACAGTTCGTAGTGTGGGCTTCAGCCCCCTGTGGCCCATCTGGCGCGCTGAAGCGCCCACTACGAGCCTCGCAAACTGTAAATCGCCTACGAACCTTGTCTTAACAAAGAATTGCCAACCACCGTAAAACACTGCTACAGCACCTGCTACTGACGAAAGCAGCGCAACGCCAAAGTATAGCAGAGACTGTAAGCGAACCTCAGCATAGTGCTTATCTATCTGGCGGGTGATTCCAGTCTGTGCTTCCTGAAGACTCTGCCGCAAACGTTTAGCTTGCTCCGCGTTCGAGTAGGCAAGGGCTATTTGATTGACATATGTTTGAAAGACTGCAGTCATCTCTGGAGTGACAGGAATTCTAGGCTGGTTGCCACCAAAATCAAACCAGATAACTCCAAGGCAGTCTTGTCGTGATAAGAGAGGTAAGCATAGTGCGTGTTGTGTACCATGTTCGCGGAGGAAAGGTGGGAGAGTAAATTCTTCCTGTGCCTCTTCCTGCTGCTCAGAACTCTTGGGAAGGTTTACGCTACGTCGATTCCTATAAACGCTCTCTGTAGTCGGATCACCTTGAGCAATACGATTGCGTCGCGCCTGATAGTACATTGTGTTCGATGCAATTCCGTCCTTATCGATGCGAATTCGAGCTGTAGCACTGATATCATTCGATGATAATTCCTGCTTATCACGATTGGATTTTGCAGGAATCGTTATAGGTATCCAAATCACGGCTTCGGCTCCTACTGCCTGCGGTGTAAGGCTCAATGCTTTAACCAGTATTTCATCAGGCTCTGAGCGCATAATATCCTGAAGCGTGCCAAGTAGTCGTTCAAGTCGATGATTTTGTTCTTGATGCGTCGCAAGTATCTCGTTCTTTTGAAGCGCGATGGCCGCTTGCTCGGCAAATAACTCCACAACACTCACATGGATTTCCGTAAAAGCATGGATTTCTTTATGCTCAACGTTAATCACGCCCAAAACAACATCTCCGATCATAATGGGTACCGCGAGTTCAGAGCGGCTTGAGAGCTCAAAATCAATATATTCACGACCTATCTCGCTACTTGGGTCTTGCGTTTCCTGAGTAATGTCATTAATGAGGATCGACTTTTTGTCGCGAGCAGCAAGTCCAGTCACACCCTTAAGCCTCTTCTGTTTCGGGGTACCGTGAATATAATCAAAGTGGCCAACTTTTTCGCGTAGCTCAGCATCAACGTTGGGTGGCCAGGCAGCTTGGAATTCGAAAATCCCTGCATCATTTCGCAGCGTAATATAACTAAAGCTAGCATCGACTAATGTGTGGGCCTGCACCACAATATTGTGCAGGATCTGTCCGCGGGTACGTGTATCAGTGATGCTTCGGATCGCCTTAATCAGGCTCTCGTTTCCCCGCGACCAGATGCGAAGGCCAGACCATATCTCAAGGGTGTGAATAGCATTCGCAGCCTGGCTTGCAAAGAGACTAACCGCGAACTGCTCTACAGCAGTGAATTGCGTAGGGGCGTACTTGTTCAAGAAGAGGACGCCGACATCCTCTTTCTCATCGCCTTTGTAAATATGGAGCGGAATACCCAAAACGTGTTGTACGCCACGCTCTATCAACTCCGGAGCAAGCTTATCGTTCTTGCCGGCAATAACTGAGAATTGGGTTGGTGTTGTATGCCGAAGAACTTCATCTGTCGCACCGGTGCCATCGAGGCGCGGAGGCTTACGAAAGCTATTTTCAGGAAACCAGTAGTTGCCGATGACAATTGTCGGCTCAAGTCGGTTGTTCGTTATTGAGGGTTGTTGGAGCCGATGAATCACTGCTTCGGTCGCTGTCGTTGCTCTTAGAGCGTGAGTACAGATATTGCGAAGGATCTTCTCCGCATCTCCGGCAAGCAAAAAGCGATTGATCTCATCACTTACCGCAGCAATGTTTTCTAGAATAAGTGAGCGTTGGATTGTAAGCGTCATCTGACGAGCAATATCCTCTACAAGATCGCGGTCAGACGGAGTAAAGGCATTGATTCGGCCGGTGGTATACGCGGAGATGACACCTACAATTTGCGAATCTTTAGGGTCGGGACTGGGCAGGAGCATCGGTACTACGAGCATTGATAAGTCCGTGCCCGCCTTCGAAGGAGTTGCGCGAAACTCCTTATCCTCCAGGGCATGTGGGACAATCCGGCTTTTGCCATCAGCGAGAGTACACCCCGCGAGGCCTTCACCCTTGTGAAAAATGCGCCCTTCGCTTGGCTCTGGTGGATATGGCGGATCATTCGCACTTACCCAGGCCCGTACAAAGGTATCGGTATTATCGATCGAAGACTCAGTGCGAAAAAATGTACAGTTGTTCGCGCCAATCCCATCCTGAATGACCCGTAGCATCGCTCTCAAGAGCTCGCGCCCCTCAAGTACTTCACTGACCGCGCGGATTGTTGCAGCTATAATGCGCTCGTTACGCTGCTGGTAATAGTTACCAATGACTTCGCCCACGATGCGTCGAAGACCGTCCAAGTAATGCAGCGTTCGGTCACCATAACGGCCGTAGTGACCCGCCGAGGTATGGTCGAGGGTAATGAGGCCAATCGTGTCACCTTGATGCTCAAGGATCATGGCGGCCCAGGAGCAAATATCTTCGGTAGATCTGGTGTCCTTCCATCCAAAATTCTTTAGTTGATCAGTTTGATCACGTAGCCGAGAGAGGTCGCTGAGTATGATTACTCCATCGTCCTGAACTCGTTGAATAAGGTAGTCCTCGCGAATATTCTGCGGAATGTCGCGATTCGGATTAGGGTAATTCTCACGAACCAGTGCATAGCGGTCGCCATTAGTAGAGTCGATCAGGTCAAATGTTATGCGCTCATAACCAATAAACGGGTGGGTGCGCAGTTCATCAAGCGTGATTTGAAGAATTTCATTGATCGAATTACCCTCAAGCCACAGGCGTTTTTCGATCTGGTCGAGTTGTACGTTACTCTGAATGAACAAGTCATTTGCTTCAATATAGGCACTGAGCACTGCTGGATTAAATGGGCATGCAAATGCGTATGCGTCTCGTATCATTATCTCGCGGGCGATCTCCTGAATATCATCATCGAAGCCAAAGACGATGATGACTCCTACATCGTGCTCGACCGTCTCTAATAAGAGAAAGAGTTGTCGCCACTCTTCGCGATATTCCTTGTTAAGCCAGAGCACCACGACGCTAAAAATAGAGTCAGCCTCTTTATTGAAGAGCATGGCAGCCTGATTAAAGGATGAGACGACTCTGAGATTGAATGTCGAGTTCGCGCGGAGCAACTTGATAGCTTGCTGATGGATGTCGCGGTAATCGTCGTTTGAGGTAGAGCGGTCGATGAAGATAACGCCCGAGTGTTCTGTATTATTGGTAGGTGTAGATCTCATTGTAGGCACAACTCTCTCCTTGGTCGCTCTTGTATCACTACTGATTATCACCAATTCGCGATGGCTTCACTTCTGTGTTTTGAACTGCGCCGTTCTGGGATGGCTTCGTCACTTCAGCGGCCGGTTCCGAGAAGCGTAGCTCAGCTTCGACAGCTGGGTTGAAGTGGATTGTGTAGCGGCGGATCGCATCAAGGTTCGACCAGGAAATCTGGGCGCTCGGGTGTCGAATGAGCCGATGAAGATCGCTAATATCGTCATCGAGTTGATACTGTAGCTTTCGCCACTGCTCCTCGCGTTGGATAGTCTCGCAGGCGCTGTTCAGCAACCAGGGAAGCGCCGACTGAGAAGGAAAATCTGGCTTGCTCATGTCGGCAGACTTTTCGAGAAGATTGTCAAATTGCCATAGCATGGCATAGGCGACACAGGGCCATTGGGCACTGATAGTTAGCCAGCAGACGACGGCAGCTGGGTTGCGCAGAATGACCTGATCATCTCGATACTGTGCAAGGGTGCGAACCAGCCAGTATACATTGATAAGGCGCTTGAGGTAGCGTGGATTGGGGCGTAAGGCATCTGCTACAGCTTGAAAAGCCTCTAGATCGGCTGCGGTAAAGGCAACAGGAGGTAGCACTGGAGCTTCTACAGATACTGGCACAGTCAGTTCATCGGACTCTGGTTCAGTAGAGTAGTGCGGGATGTTGCTTACATCAACCTCTCCATCTGACAATGCGACTCCCACGGCGTTAGCTGTTGCCTCGCCCCGAGATACCCCAACTGCCGAAACAACTCGGGCTACAGCCATCTGGCGCGCAAAGAACTCCCTGATAATTGATGGCGTAGGACGGGGGATCTGGAACGGAATCTGAACAATTTTATCGAGGTATTCGTAACCTGAAGCCCCAACTTCGCCAAGTAAGCTCTCGTAATGCTTTTCAATTGCACGAGCGATAATTCGAGTGTCGATGCCAATACAGACAACAAAACTATTAAAATTTAGTAGCAGCTTGACTGCTTGGAGTACCGCAACTGCCTTGTCCGGCTCGCAGCGATCCAAATCATCAATTGTCACGAGAATTCGACTATCCTGCTCGGCGAGACGCTTTTCTAGCGCCTGGATATCATCACGGATCTGGCTCATGTAGCCGATTTGTTTTCCGTATTCTTCTTCTTGAAATAAGGTCGCGATCCATTTGCTCAGCGGCTCGGCCATAGTATCTCCGATGAGCTTGGCTAAACCGACAACCCCTAACCCGGCAAGCGCGCCTGCGACAAGACGGACATCAAAACGCAGTATAAAAAAGAAGTATCCTGCGACGGTCAGAACAAGTGAGACAACGAGGATGATCCGGCTACGCTCCTTACGCATCTGCCGAATGAAGCTACGCCAGAACCTGAGCCCGATTAAGCCGTAGAGCTGGTTTGATGTTTCCCGCTCAAGCCGATCCATGATTGCTCGCACCAAGCCAGGCCAAACTACCTCATTAGCGCTGTATTCCCAAGCGTTAAAGGAAATGACATGCACTCGTTTCATGTGAGGCGGCAGCGGCGATTTGGTATTTGCAAGAAGTTCTGCCTCTTCACGCGTCTGGCCCTTAAGTTGCTCTCTACTCCATGGCTTTGCTCGTTGCTCGGTAGTCTCCCGCACCACTTGTTCTTGACGATCTCGCTCACGCTTCTCCCAGCGCTGCTCAATTTCGCGAGCAATTCCTTCGAGAAGAAAGGACTTTCCCATCCCCCATGAACCATATACTCCGATTGTAAGCGGCGGCTCGGTATCCCGCGATTCTATAAGATCGGCAAAAGCGACTATATAGCTGGCGACATCCAGGTGATCTTCTTTCGCAATTTCGTCATTGAAGGCACCATGACGAACACCCAGCTCAGGGGCCTCTGCTTGGAGCAACTCTTGGAGTAACTGATTATCAGTATGAGGTGCTTTGTCTGTATTATCCTGAGTAGCGCCAGTAACAGTAACCGAAGGCCCGGAAGCTTCGGCATACGCTGTCGCAGCCCCAGGTGCTACAACAACACTACCTGAAGGCTGCACGGTTCCTTTTGCGACGCGAGATACTGGATCAAGGGTTGTTCGACCTTGCCCTGTTATCTTCTCAGTTGAGTTGCTCCATATTCGGCCTCCGGGCAGCCGTAAGAAAAGAACGATTCTCCACCAATCCGGGCTTTGACGTATGTTACCGCGCGCTGCAGCTACAGCACGATCAACCTGCCCATCACGCTGCAGTTCTCGGAAGAACGCTGGCATGAAACCGACAATAGTATCTAGACTGACATTTCCCTGTATGCCAAGAACCGCTGGTACTCCTGCCGCAATAAACCAAGGGGCCGCAGTTGATGTGTTGGGGTAATTCGATCCCAGGCTTTGAGGTACCGCTAATACCATTAACAATGGCCGTTGGGGTGTGTTCCTTACAATTTCGGCAAGTTCCGAGCTAAGTACCCTATCGCTCGTACCATCATCTTCCTCAAGCCAAAAAACAAGTTCGCCCTGGTGGGCAGTGCCATGGTTAAGCATATAGACAATGTCATAACCCTCGCGAAGCTCATTCATAATGTTTACTAGACTTGGGCGTAGGCTGCCGTCACTACTAATGACCTTTGTATAGATCACTCCTAAAGCCGTCCGTATGCGATCTACCTCTACTTGGGTGTCAATCGGCGCAAGTTTAAATTGTTCTAAATCAGATGGGCTGGCAACGATAACAAGTGCGCGCAAGTCCTCTTTTACACGCAACTTCACAGGTGCAAGATCTGCGCTTTCCAGGAGACGTGATCCAATAACACCTTCGTTTGTAAAGATAAAGCTATTGTCTTCAGGATCGCACAGCAATTCCCAACGGATAGTGTTCAGCACCGAGTCGCGGACATCGATTCGCAATACAAAGCGCAAACCTTGCCCAACGGCGTCAGTAGCAGCTCCGGCCTGCGACCATGCTTTCTGCATGGAGGGATCGGCAAATAGCATCGAAGCTAGGGCTGATCCATATCCCTTATTGTTATCTGTGAGGAGTAACAAAACATGAACGTCAAGAGTAACAATAGCTTCATTTGCAAGCACAGCAGACACAGCGTTGCCAAGAGCTGTGAAGCGTGCTTCAGCACGATAGGTCGAATCTGAGTTAGAGCGAGTAAGACTTAGCTCAAAAAGGGAATAGCCTGCAACGTCATTTGTCATTCAAGGCCTCACTCCTCAACTTCTCACTTCTCCCCCATCCCACGCCTCCAGCACCATCCGTCGCGTCCGGTACTCGCCGTAGAGCTTGGTCTCCTTCTCCTTGAGCACGCGGAACGTCTCGCCGGGGAAGTCGGGGCCGTACACGTCGGCCGGGTCGAGGATGTAGCGCAGCTCGTCGCGGGTGAGGCCGTAGAGCCGGGCGATGCGCGCGTCGAGCTCGGCGCGGGCCAGGGCGCGGCGGCCCTCGTCCCAGCGGTAGGGCGGCAGCGGGAATCCCTCGCGCGGGCTGAACAGCTCCGCCGGCGCGCCCGCGTTGCACGCCGCGCTGCGCCGCAGCAGCTCCGCCCGCAGCGCCTCGTCGCCCTCCGCCCACACGTCCTCGGCGAAGGCCCTGATGTCCCAGGCGGTGTAGACCAGCTCGACCACGCGCGGGACGATGTAGGCGATGTCGGCGGGGGTGAACGAGGAGGGCAGGAGGACGGGGAGCTGGTTGATGATGAAGAAACTAAGATTGACTCCACCCATTTTTTGCCGAATCACATAATCCAAGACCACAGAATTCAAGACGCTTAGTAAACTAATTTGCGAGGTAATTTTAGTGTCTGGTAAGATCAAATTCATTGAGTGAGCAACTGCTACTGGCGGAAGCCATGCCGCAATCATTGATCGCTCGTTAGTAACGCTGCTTACACTTTTATAGGCGATAAAACCTGATTGACACTTCTGTCCTCCTAGTTTTTCAAGTAGATTCTCTTGCGTAATCGTATACTGAGGGTTAACCTGAAACCTCGGATCTTGAAGCTGCGCTTCAGTAGTTTCATCAGGCTGTCCCGGTCGTTTGAGGTTGTTAATATTGGTGACAACGCTGGCTGCTCGATGATTATATGCTTGCACCATCTTGCCTTCGTACAGTGGTAGATATCCTTCGCCCGATGCGCTTTGAAAGAGATGGCTATCGTTGGACATGTGGAACATGGCCATAAAGTGTACACCCCAAGGGTTTGCCTCAGTAAGCTCATTCACCAGCACCGGGGCGCGGCGATAGATCTTCTTGGTTAGCTCGGCATCCTGGCGGGTGCGGAAGACTGGTGCGGTGCGGGTGTTTGGGTTGATCAGGGTGATCTCTTCGGGGGTGAGGGTGAAGACACGCTGTTTGTCGGTTAGCTGGGTCACATTGGCGGCAAAGAAGATGAACTGGGTTGGCTCCCGCGTTACGCCTACAGTGAGCAGGCTAAATTTATACCGACTATCAACCTCGGCGAAAATCTTCTCGCGGTTCTCAAAGTCGTAGAGGCTCACAAGTTGTTGCCGCGTACTGAGATCTCCGAAAAAAGCCTTGGTGCTATCGTCCGTCGCGATGCCCGTGGGCACAATAATGCCCGCCCGCCCCGCAGGGGATAGCACGGTACGGACCTGTTCGGCAAACAACGCATAGGTGTTCACGTCGCCCACCGCCGTCAGCGGGAAGCGCTCGGAGGCGCGCACAAAGCGGCTCTCGGCCTCGGCGCGGTACTTGGCGGCGTCGAACTCGGCGATGCGGGCGCGCTGGCGCTCGTCGCCGCCGCGCCAGGCGGCGATCATCTTCTCGCGGGCGGACTTGTTAGCGGCCTGGGAGATCTCCGGCACGTCCACGAAGTGCTCCTGCTCCTGGAGCTTGATTCGCTCCCAGGGCGGGTTGCCGAGGACAACATCGAAGCCGGACATATTCACCACAGAGGTACGGAGGCGCAGAGATTCTTCTTTTCCATCCTCTGTGCCTCTGTGCCTCTGTGGTGCAAACACCTGCGGGAACTCTAGCTCCCAGTGGAAGAAGCCGACCTCGTCGGCCATGGCCTCGGCATGGATCGCCCTGATCTCGCCCAGCTTGGGGTCGAGCACGTCCTTGCTCGTCGGCACGTTGGGCGCGTTCGCGGGGGTGAGCGGCTGGAAGAAGGCGGCCGTCCAAAGGTCGAACTGCACCTTGTCGGGGTTGGCCCGCTCGCGCAGGGCGACCAGGCGGCGGGCCTTGGCCCGCACGGCGGCCACACTGTCGTCGGCGGCCTCGTCGAGGGCGCGCAGCTCACCGGCCAGGTCAGGCCCCGACGCCCCTCCGGCGTCGAAGAGGCCGCGCTGCACCATGCCCTGCTTGAGCGCCAGCTCGCGCTCCTGCTTATTGCGCTTCTTCACCTCGCGGGCCACGCCCTTGTCGTCGCCCGTCACCGCCTTGTAGGCGTCGTCGGGCACGCCCGCCTCCACCAGCGCGCGGGTCGCGCCGATCAGGCTGTTGCCGCGCTTGATGTGGTGGTCGAGGAAGCTCAGCGGCATGCCGGCGCAGTGGCCCTCGATCCACAGGGCCAGCTTGCACAGGTCGGTCGCCAGCGGGTTGAGGTCCACGCCGAAGATGCAGCGCTGGATCACGTCGCGCACGGCGTGGCGGAAGGCGGCGGGGGTGGGCTGGTCCTCGCCGGCGCGCACCTTGGCCAGCTCGCGCCCGATGCGCCGGGCGGCGGCGAGCAGGAAAGCGCCCGAGCCGCAGGCCGGGTCGATCACCCTAATGGATAGAATTGCTCCCCGACTCCACGCCGTCCTGTAGTGCTACCGTAACATTGGCCGCAAAGAAAATAAACTGGGTTGGCTCCCTCGTTGCACCTGTGGTGAGCAGGCAAAACTTGTAGCTTCGATGCACGCCCGGAAAGATTGCCTCGCGGTTTTCAAAATCGTAGAGGCTTACAAGCTGTCGCCGCACGCTGAGATCGCCAAAGAAATCCTTGGTGCTATCGTCCGTCGCGATGCCCGTGGGCACAATGATGCCCGCCCGCCCCGCAGGGGATAACACGGTACGGACCTGTTCGGCAAACAACGCATAGGTGTTCACATCACCCACAGCGGTCAGCGGGAATCGCCCGGAGGCGCGCACGAAGCGGCTCTCGGCCTCGGCGCGGTACTTGGCGGCGTCGAACTGCGCGATGCGGGCGCGCTGGCGCTCGTCGCCGCCGCGCCATGCGGCGATCATCTTCTCTCTGGCAGCCTTGTTGGCGGCCCCGGCGATGGAGGGCACATCCACGAAGTGCTCCTGCTCCTGGAGCTTGATCCGCTCCCAGGGCGGGTTTCCCAGCACCACGTCGAAGCCTTCTGAGGGCTGAGGGCTGAGGGCTGAGGGCTGAGGCGTGGTGAATACCTGGGGAAACTCCAGCTCCCAGTGGAAGAAGCCCACGTCATCGGCCAGGGGCGCGGCCATGAGGGCCTTCTCGCCGGCGGGCTGGAAGTCGATCAGATCCTTCGTCGTTGGCACATAGCGGGCATTGGTTGGCGTGAGCGGCTGGAAGAACGCGGCGGTCCAGAGGTCGAACTTGGCGCGCTCGGCGTCGGCCTGGCGGCGCAGGGCGGCGTAGCGGGCGGTGCGGGCACGCACGGCGGGCACGCTGTCGTCGGCGGCCTCGTCGAGGGCGCGCAGGGCGGCGGCCATATCGTCGCCGGCGTGGGACTGGGCGGCGAAGAGATCCTGCTGAACCATGCCCTGCTTCTGGTAAAGGTCGCGCTCCTGCTTATTGCGCTTCCTGGCGCTGCTCGCCGTCGGCTTGTCGTCGCCGGTCACGGCCTTGTAGGCGTCGTCGGGGATGCCCTGCTCCACCAGGGCGCGGGTCGCGCCGACCAGGCTGTTGCCCTGGCGGATGTGGTGGTCGAGGAAGCTGAGCGGCAGGCCGGCGGCGTGGCCCTCGATCCACAGCGCCAGCTTGCAGAGGTCCACCGCGAGCGGGTTGAGGTCGACGCCGAAGATGCAGCGCCGGATCACATCGCGCACGGCGCGGCGGAACTGCGTGGGCGAGGGCTGGTCCTCACCGGCGCGCACGCGGGCCAGCTCGCGCCCGAGGCGGCGCGCGGCGGCGAGCAAGAAGGCCCCCGATCCGCAGGCCGGGTCGATCACCCTAATGGATAGAATTGCGTCTTCGAGGGCTTTGGAAGAGGGGCGCTCTTGATCAGCTCCTGCACCAGCTCGGGGCGGGTGTAGTAGCTGCCGGTCGTCTTGCGCTCGGTTCCCGAGACGAGGTCGAAGGATGAAGGATGAAGGATGAAGGATGAAGATCCTGATGCAGGCGATGTAGCGGTTTCATCCTTCATCCTTCCGCCTTCATCCTTCACAACGGGGCGGAAGTCGAGCAGGGACTCGTAGACGCTGCCAAGCTCCTCCACGTCCAGGGCGCCGTAGTTGACCCGGCGCAGCCCCTTGCTCTCCTTCTCGCGGTAGAGCGAGAGCTTGCGCACGGCGGCGAGCAGGTCGGCGTTGCGCAGCTGGGTGTTGCTGGTGAGGTCGCCACAGGCGGCGTCGCTGAACAGGTCGCCGTCGAGCGGTGCTAGGCCGAGGCGGCGCGGGGCCTCCTCGTCGCTGCCCTCGAAGAGGCGGAAGGTGGTCAGCAGGCTCAGCCAGAGGTCGCCGAAGGGGCCACGCCCGGCGCCGGAGGACTCGGCGAGGCGGCGCAGGCGGCTGACGCTATAGTTCTCGCGGTAGATCTGTAGGCGCAGGTCGGCGCGGGGCCGGTAGGCCAGGGGCGAGAGCGGGTCGCTCTCGTCCTCCTCGGCGGCCACCAGGTTGCGCTCCTCGGCCACCATCAGGAAGAGCAGTCGGTAGACCAGGCGCAGCAGCTGGCGGTAGTACTCCAGCGGGGAGAGCTGGCCCTCGGCGAGCTTGGCGCGCAGCCGGGCGTTGGCCGGGTGGGCCAGCAGGCCGTTGCCGAGCAGCTTCAGCGCGCCCTCGACGCCGTCGCGCAGGCCCTCGCGCACCCGCCCGCCGGCCTCGACCGCCTGCTGGTGATAGCGCTCAAGCCAGCAGTCTTCCGGTTTCACCACAGAGGCACTGAGGCGCAGAGATTCTTCTGTCTGTTTTTCTCCTTTCGAAACCTCTGTGTCTCTGTGCCTCTGTGGTGAACTGCCCGGCAACCGCGAGCGGTGGAGCAGCCGGTAGAGGATAGCGAACTCGGCAAACTGCTCGCCCTCCAGCATCGTGCGCAGGTCGAACTCGACGTAGGCCGGGCGGGTGAAGCGGGCCGAGTCGCGCAGCAGGCGCAGCCGCTCGCCGTTGGTGACGATGCCCCAGAGCTGCTCGGTGCCGTTAAGGTACTCCTGCATCAGGGCGTGCGGCGAGAGGCGCGGGCGGCCCGAGGAGGGCCGCGCGTCGAGGCTGGCCCGGATGCCCTCGATATGCACCGGCGGCGAGTCCTCGTCGTCGCCAGCGCGGTGCGAGATCGCGTAGGTGCGGCCCTCGACCACATAGGCGGCGCGATTGCGGCCCAGCCGGTAGCCGAGCACGCGCAGCAGCGGGATGACCCATTGCTCGCGGGTCTCGGAGGTAGCCGTCTCGCCCGCGCCGAGATCCTCCAGGTAGGACTGGAACAGCGCCCACTGGCCGCGCGCCGCCTGCCAGGCCGCGCTGATGCGGTCGGAGAGGTTGCGCGCGCGCTCCAGGCCGAAGTCCTCGGGGCGCTGACCGCTCAGCTCCTCCTGGGCGATCGCGTCGAGGATGTCGGCGGGGATGAGCCCGCCCTCAGTTGTGATGGTGGAGTAGGGCATTGCTTCCTGTACCTATGCAGACTCGCCAAGCTGGCGCAGCAGATCCTCGGCCTCGGCCTGCTCGCGGCGCATGCCGAGGCGGCGGAAGAGGTCGAGGGCCTGGCGGGCGTTACTAATTGCCGATTGATACTGGCCCTCGTGATTATCGAGCAGAGCGAGACCATAGAAGGTCTGGGCAATCGCATCAGTACGGCTGCACTGATGGGCGAGTGCAAGGGATTCTTTAAGGTATTGTTTCGCGTCGACAATCTCGCCACACTGAAGTTGGGCCATACCCAACGAAAGGAGATGTGAGGTAAGGGAGGGGATATTATCAGCCTTTCGGGCATGATCGACCGCCTGGCGGAACCAATCGAGTGCAACCGCTGGGTCTCCCTTTGCCGCGTAGAGTTGACCTATAGCCGAAATAAAATCTGCCGACGCATATCCTACACGCTCAGCGCCATAACCCTCGAATGCAGCGGTTAGTAGCTGCTCTGCTTGATCAAGCTTCCCCTCGGTCAGTGAAGTCAGGCCAAGGATGCGGTCTGCATAACACATTGTATCGGACTGGCATTGCTCCCACGCCGTTCGAGCATCGGTCGCCCAGTGCTGCGCCTGTATGAGTTCTCCCCGCGTATAGCTAATCCAGCAGAGGTAATAGTAACGCCAGCCCAGTTCGTCCAGATCTCCCAACAAGCGACATACCTGAACCCCGAGATATGACAGGCGGTCGCTCTCGCTCCAATACCCGCGTAGGCGACAGACACGGCTCACCTTGGGGATAAAGCTACTGATCTGGCGTGTAAGTTGTTCCACTTCGGCTGTCAGTGGTTGTGTCTCTCGGGGTGCCTCGTTCAGGTGAAACTTACCAATGAGCACATCTATCACCGCCAACATATTTGGCAGATCGCGCTCAATGCGATCATGACCTTGCCAGTCTAATGTCCACCCACCATAGGTGTCCGCGAACGCAAAGAAGTATGCTTGTAGGCGCGCTTGCGCACCATCTATCCATTCAGATGCTGCGATCGCCTCGCTCTGCACAAAGCTTCTCGTCAGTGGCAGCAAACTAAAGCGATCACCGTCCTTATTCACCAGTGATAGCCGCAGCAACTCCTCCAACCCAACATCCCGCCCAAAGGTATCCTCGCCCAGCCCGGCAACCACGCCGAGCGCCTCGCGGCTGGCGTCGGTGGCGAAAAAAGTGAGGGCCAACAGGAGCCAGTAGGTATCCCGGCCTTTGATATGGGCGACACTCTCAGCAAAGCAGAAGCGGGCGATATCGCTCTGGCCACTGCCCAGCCGGCGCAATACGCTCTCGGCCGAGCCGCCGAGTCCCATCAGGCCAATACTCCAGACAACTGCCAGGGGCACGCCGCCGGTACGCTGCCAGAGTCCCTCGCGCTCGTCCTCAGTCAGCGTCACCACCTTGCGGGCCGCCTCCTGGTCGATCAGATTGAGCGCATCCTCGTGGGGCATGCCGGTCAGGCGTATCGGGTGGGCCACATCGATGCGGTGGCGGGTGGTGACCACTGCCTTGGTCGGGTCGGGCAGCTCGCGCAGGAAGACCAGCAGATCCTCGTCATCCACCGTCTCCAGGTTGTCGAGAATAAGCAGCGTGCGCTGCTCACCCAGCACCTGCTCGACAATCGCCCGCTGCTCCTCGGCGCGGGCGCGCGTGATCGCCGGGTAGTCGAGCACCTGAGCGATGGCGGCATAAAGATCGTCGAGGGTGCGGAAGGCCTGGCGCCGCTCCAGGATGCCGTCGGCGGTCAGGTAGCTGCGCTTGGCCGAGACCCAGACGATCGCATCGAAGCGCTCGGCCTCGGGCAGCGCCACATAGCCGTCGCAGTAGCTATAGGCGGCCTCCAGGGCCAGGGCGCTCTTGCCGATCCCGCCGATGCCGTCGATGGTGATCACAAAGGCCCGGCTGCGCGGGCTGAGCAGGCGACGCAACTCGGCTAGCTCACGCTGACGTCCGACGAAGCGCTCGTAGTCGCGCGGGGGCAGGTTGTGCAGGGGCAGCAGCTCAGCCATACGCGCCTCCAGCTCAGTAATCTTGCCTTGGTGCTCGGCGATCTGGTGCTTCACATGCACCGGCACGTGCAGGTCGCCAAAGGTGGCCGCCTGCGCCTCCAGCTCGCGCAGGCTGGCCCGGTGGATGCTCAGCAGCCGCTCGATGTGGGCGCGCTCCTCGTGGGTCATGGCGTGGCTCCACTCAATCGCGCTACCAGATCGGCGGCCTGATCTTGCTCAGGCACGAGGCCCATCGTCCGGCTCAACTCCAGTGCCTCGCGGGCATAGCCGAGCGCCTCCTGGCGATTGCCGCGCTGCTCCTCCAGTGTCGCGAAGCGCACCAGCACGGTCGCCAGGTAAGCCCGGCTGCCGAGCTCGCGCAGTGCCTCGACCGACTCGCGATACATCGGGGCGGCCTCGTCCAGGCTGCCGCGCTGGTGCTTGATGTGTGCAAAGTGGCTGTAGGCACCCCAGGCCCGCTCCAGGTTGAAGCCGGGGTTCTCCTGGGTGATCTGGAAGACATCGCGCGCCGCCTGAAAGTGTTGCTCTGCCTCGGCCAAGTCGCCGCAATCACGGGCGATCTTGCCCTGCTCGATCACGATATCGGCGCGGATAAATCGCTGCTGCGCCGCATCAACCTGCTGCACAATCTGAAGCGCCTCGGCGCAGCGCTGGCGGGCCAGATCGATCTGGCCCTGGCGCCGGGCGAGCTGGGCCATGTTCACCAGAATCTCCGACTGCCAGACCGGATCAGGGGTCGTTATCGCGATAGCATACGCTTCAGCAAAGGCCTGTTCAGCCTCGGCGTAACGCCCCTGCTGACCAATCGTCCATCCCCACCAGTTGAGCCCATTCCGTAGGTCGGCTCGCCGATCGAGTAGCCGCGCATATTCAATACTTTTCTGGTCGAGGTCAACCATATCGCGCCAGCGACCAACCGCATCGTAGTAGCCGCTCAATGCAGGGGCAATCTGTAGCAACAGCTCCGGGCGCTCTTGCGCCTCGGCCCAGAGGGCCAGCGTCTCGACATGCTCGCCCTCGCGGCGCAGTAGGCTGCGGTCGGGCTGCTGCCAGTGGACGGCGTTGTAGGGCACAGCCAGGGCCACCAGCCGCGCGAGCCAGCGCTCGCGCAGCTCGCGCGCTAGCTCCGGGTGCTGGATTAGCTCGTCGCGGGCGAAGGCGTGGGTCAGCGGCAGGAGCGTGAAGCGGTCAGCCTTCTGGTTGACCAGCGAGAGGCGCAGCAGCTCGGCCAGGCCATCGTCGCGACCGACCGGGTCGGCCCCCAGGCCGGCCACCTCGCCGAGCATGGCCCGGCTGACGCTGCGCTCGAAGAGGGCCAGGGCCAGCAGCAGGCGGTGGGCGTCGCGCCCACGGATGCTGGCCACGCTCTCGGCAAAGCAGAAGCGAGCGATGTCGCTCTGTCCACTGCCCAGCCGGCGCAGCACGCCCTCGACACTGTGGCCCAGGCTCATCAGGCCGATGCTCCACTGGATGGCCAGCGGCACGCCACCCGTGCGCCGCTCCAGGTCGCCCATCTCGGCCGGGGTCAGGGTTATGCCCTTGGCCTGGGCCTCGACCGCCATCAGCTTGAGCGCGTCGGCCTGTGGCATGCCGGTCAGCCGGATAGCATAGGCGATGTCGATGCGGTGGCGGGTGGTGATGATCGCCTTGGTCGGGTCGGGCAGCTCGCGCAGAAAGCTGAGCAGCTCCTCGTCGTCGACCGTCTCCAGGTTGTCGATGATCAGCAGGGTGCGCTGGGCGGACAGGGCGCGCTCGACCAGGCCGCGCCGCTCGGCGGGGGCGGCCTGCAGGATGGACGGCTGCTCCAGCACGGTGGCCAGCTCGCGGAAGAGGTCGTCGAGGGTGGTGAAGGCCTGGCGGCGCTGCTGGATGCCGCCGGCGGTGAGCAGGGTGCGCTTGGCCGACACCCAGACGAGACGATCGCGGCGAAGCGCTCGGCCTCGAGCAGCGCGGCGGCGTGGTCGCGATAGCCGTAGGCCAGCTCCAGGGCCAGCGCGCTCTTGCCCACCCCGCCGATCCCATCGATGGTGACCACGAAGTGGCGCGAGCGCGGGTGCGGCAGCAGCAGGCGGGTCAGCTGGGCCAGCTCCTCACGGCGGCCGATGAACGCGCTATAGGTGCGCTGGGGCAGGTTGTGCCATGGCCGCGGGCGGGCCGGGGCGGATGGTGTCGGCGCAGCTAGTAGGCGCGGCTCAGGCGCGGCGGCGATCTGCTGGAGCTGCGCCTGCATCGCACGGATTCCCTCGGCGACGGTAGCCAGGTGACTGGCGGCTGCGGCGGTGTTGGCGGCGGTGGCCCGCCCACTCTCGGCGCTCACCTTCTGGAAGCTGAGGGCGTAGAGCTCGCGCAGCTGCGGGATGTAGAGCACCTCCTGACCGAGGGCGCTCAGGAAGGCCCGCACCAGCGCGTCGACCCGCTCACGATCGACGGTCCCAGGCAGCACGTCCGTGAATGACTGGCGCAGGGCATCCACCTCGCCAGAGGGGTCGTGGAAGGGCTGGGTGAGCATGGCCCGCAGGGCGGCCCGCACGCTGGGCAGGTCGGCGAAGCGGGTGTCGTGGGTGAGCGCCGCGACCAGCTCAGGGTCGCGCGAGCGATAGTCGGCGACAAACTGGCGCTCGGCCTTTGAAACCGCCGCGTCGACCGCCCGGCTCAGCGCGCGGCGCTCCGACCAGGCGTTCAGCGTCTCGCCGAACTGGTCGGCCAGCAACTCGCCGATCGCATTGGAGAGGGAACCAACAAAGAACTCGATCATCAGCAAGCTCCTATGCGACGGCACATGGGGAGTGATACGCTGTCTGATCTACGGGCCAGCGGTGTCGTCATGATGCACCTCAGAGCGGCCAGAGTATATAGAAGCCCAGGACATCGGGCGGGCCGGAGGGGCGCACGGTCACGCGCCCGCCGCCGGTCTGGGCGCGGACGCGCTGGTGTGACTCGCGCAGGCGACCGGCGCGGGACTCGGCGACCGCCTTGAGGTCGCCGCGCAGTCCGGGGAGCAGCGCCAGGGCGTCGGCGATACCCTGGGTGCGCTCGGCGGCGCTCACATTCTCGCGGGGCTGCGCGCGGCGCAGCAGGTCCAGGGCGTCCGCCTCGTCAAGCCAGCGGATCACCCCATCCTCGCGGGTATAGCCGCTGACCACCAGCTCCTCGGCGAGTGCCGGGGCGGCCTGGCGCGGGCTCTCGATCAGGGCGCGGACGCGCAGGAGCAGCAGCACGGTCGCCCGCTCAACCACATCGGTGATGATCAGGCCGCTGCGCGCCGCGAGCGGGCGCTCATCGCCGGGCACGAGCGCCGTCTCCAGCACATAGTCGGCGAGGGCGGCGGTCAGCGGGTGGTTCCGGCCGACGCTCTCGATGTTGGCTGGCGCGGCCGCCGCGAACGTTAGGCTCAGGTCGCCACGCTTATCGGCCAGGTGCGCCACACGCTCGCGCACGGGCGGCGGGAGCTGGCTCGGCGTCAGGCGGAGGGTGGTCGGCGCGCCCTTCGTCGCTGGGGGCAGCGCGACTAGCGGCGCGCTCAGGCGCACACAGGCGGCGCGCACGAACCCCTCGACGGCAGCGGGGTCGCCGAGCACCGCGTCGCTCTCTTCCAGCTCCTGGGCGACCTCCTCGGGCCGGATGCGGCGCTGCGCGAAGCGGGTGCGGCTCTCCTTCTCACGGGCCACCGCATCATCCCAGCGATGCTCGATCGCCCGCAGCTGCTCGTCGGCGGCCGCCTGCTCGCCCTGCGGCTCACCGTCGAAGAGGCTCAGCTGGCGCGTGCTGGTGCCGAAGAGCGAGGAGATCAGGGCGTTGACCATCGTGTGGGTGTCCACGGGCAGCGGCACACTGATGCCGAGGCTGCGATGAATACTGACCGCCTTGCGCAGCAGCACCTTCATCACCGCCTCGTCCATCGGGTTATCCTTGCCGTAGATCAGCGCCGTCCGCACGGTCTGCGCCCGCTGGCCGTAGCGATCCACCCGGCCCTCGCGCTGCTCCAGCCGATTGGGGTTCCATGGCAGGTCGTAGTGGATCACGGCGTCGAAGGCGTGCTGGAGGTTGATGCCCTCGCTCAGACAGTCCGTGGCGACGAGCAGGCGGCGCGGGCTGCGGCTCAGCTCGTCAATCAGCACCTCGCGCTCCTCCTCTGATCGCTCGCCCGTCACCGCGAGCACCCGCAGCTCGCCGCCGCTCACCTTGAGCTGACCACTCAGTTGCTGGGCAAGGTAGGTGGCGGTGGCGATGTAGCGGCAGTAGACGATTGGGTTGAACCCAGCGCGCAGCAGCTCAGCGAGCAGTGGGATGAGCGCCTGGAGCTTCGGGTCGTCCTTGCCCTGCAGTGCGGCGGCGCGGGCCGCAAAGCGGATGAGGCGGGCGCGCTCACTGTCGGGGCTGCCCTGCTCGACGACGGCGACCGGCTCAAGATCCTGCACATGCTCCTGGTCGGTAGGATCGGCCACATAGCCACTCAAGAGATCGTCGCTCGCCGCGGTATCAGCCTCCAGCTCCAGGCTCGCCTCGCCGGCGGCGCGCACGCGCAGCGCCTTCTCGGCCGCGGCCGGGCTGCTCATCACGCAGCGCAGCAGTGCCAGGGCCGCCCAGTAGCGCGCGCGCTGGCGCACCCGCGTCACGCCGGCATCGGCGCTCTCGCGCACCAGCTCGCGGGTAAACTCAAACACATCGTCGAACAGCTTCCGATAGCCGGCGGCGCGGGCGAATGAGTACGTCACCTCCGCCGACTCACGGGCCGGGAACGGTGTGTCCTCGTTCAGCCAGTGGCGTACGTCGGCGCGGCGGCGCTGCACAAAGTGGCGCGCGAGGTCATCGCGCTCGCGCTCAGCCAGCCGCTCCAGGCTCAGCGCGGCGAAGCGCGGATCGAGCAGGCCGAGCAGGCTCCGGAAGGCGTCCTCAATGCCCGAGTGCGGCGTGGCCGTGATCAGGAGCAGGTGCCGATCTTTTTGCGACGCCACGGCCCGCACGAGGTCGTAGCGCTGCTGCTGGCTTGCGCCGCGCCCGCCCGAGTCGGTGGCGGTATGGGCCTCATCGACGATGATCAGGTCGGGGGCGGCACGTAAAAAGTTGTCGCGACGCCGCTCGCTCTTCACGTAGTCGATACTGGCGACGGTGATCGGATAGTGCTCCCAGAGGCTCACATCGCCGCGCGGCAGGCCGCGCTCCAGGCCCGCTGCCGTGCTAGAGCGCACCACCACCGCCTCCAGCGCAAACTTCTCACTCAGCTCGCGCCGCCACTGGTCGCAGAGGTGCGGCGGGCAGAGCACGGTCAGCCGACGAATCTCGCCCCGGTCGTACAGCTCGCGGGCGATCAGGCCGGCCTCGACCGTCTTGCCGATGCCGACATCATCGGCGATCAGCAGGCGCACCGTCTCCAGGCGCAGGGCCATCAGCAGCGGCACCAGCTGGTACGAGCGCGGGCGCACGCCAATCCGCCCCAGCGAGCGGAACGGCCCGGCACCGCTGCGCAGGCTCAGGCGGGCGGCGTCGCGCAGCAGCTGCCCCGAGGCGAAGTCGCCCGAGGTCGCCGGGTCGGGCAGCTGGAACTCAGCTGACCCAACGCCATCCCCCTCGACCGGCAGGTAGATGCCGCAGACCTCTGCCTCCGTGCCGCCAAGCGGACGGAGCATCAGCAGATCGGGGTGCTCCGACGGGAGCACCACCCACTCGCGCTCGCGACAGCTGACCAGGGAGCCAACCTCGAATCGGGGCATCACTCAGCCTTTCCAGAAGGTATGGGCAGCGAGCTGTTCCAGGACATCACGCTCAGGATCGATCACGTGGATGATCCGCCCGAGCTCGGCCAGGCGCGTGCGTAGGGCGGCCACATCCTCGCCGGGGGCCGGGCAAAGCAGGCAGGTGCGGCCGAAGCGCAGATAGCGCCCGGCTCCATCGCCCTCGACGCTCGGCTCGCGCCCGCCGTTGGTCCGAATCACCTCCCGCACGTGCTGGAGCTGCGGGCGCAGATCAGCTTCGTCAGCCGAAGGCGTCGCAATCACCTGCCGAACCTGAGCGGCACTCAGGCCCAGCAGGAGGTCGCGTACCGTATAGCGATTCAACCGCGCGTGCTGCATCTGGTTGGCATAGGTGAGCAGGCAGCGATAGCAGGCCCGCGCACAGGCGTCACCCGCCGGAAGGGCCGCCCCAGTCGCTGGGTCGAAGTGACAAATCTCCAGGGCCGTGCGGGCCACCTGGGCCAGGGCCTGCGGCTCCTCAACCAGGCGGCGCAGCACACCAGCACCACCCTCGGAAGCCTCCCAGAGCAGGATCTGACGCAGCCCACCCTCGCCAATCAGCTCCGACTGTAGTTCCTGGTCTTCGAGCTGGAAGTACTCCTTCACCCCGCGCTGGAGCGCGTTTTGCAGGCTCATGATCTGCTCGTCGTCGGCTGCCAGCTGCGGGTCGCACTGGAGCAGCAGGATGTTGCGGGTGTCGTGAACCACGATCTGCACATTGCGCTGGATCTCGCCACCCTCGGGTGCGAGCGTCTCCTCGGTGGCGTCCTGCGGGTCGCGGTTCCACCAGCCGCCCTGCAGGTCGAGCCGGAAGCCCTGCTCCTTGCTGCCGCGCCAGCCGTGGTTGATGCGCCAGATCGTGGCCTGGGCACCGTAGCTGAGGGCCAGCGGCGGCAGATCCGCGCCGTGAACGGTACCATAGAGGCGGCGCAACTCGCCGCCCGCCGTCGCGAAGCGGTAGTGCGTGCTGATCCGGTAGCCCTTGCGTCGGCGCTCCTCCTCCTCGGAGGTGATCCGCTCGATCCGCCGCGTGCGCACGGTGGTCATCTCGAAAAGGTTCTCCAGGCGCAGGGCCGGCGGCGCATCGAGCGGCGCGCGACACTGAGCGCAGAGATCATTACCAAGGCCCTCGTGGAAGTAGCCGCAGCGGGCGCAGATTTTGGCCGCACGTAGCTGGCGGGCAGCGCCGCCGGCAGGCAGGAGCGAGCGTACCACCTGATACTTACGCCCCTCGTGGTAGATGATATTCTGCGGGCCGAACTCGCTGAGCGCCAGGAAACGCGGACGAGCTAGGTAGACCCCATCGTCCCCGCCGGTGTGGAGGAATGCCCGCACCGGCAGGCGCGGGAAGTTATAGCCCGGCAGAAAGCCCTCGCTGGCCAGGTAGCGGTAGGGGTAGAACTCAGCCTCGCTGGTGCGGTTGTTCCGCACGTTGCAGAGCAGATCTTTCTGATTAAGCGCGTCGCGGTGTCGGCGGTCTGCCTCATCGATCTCGGTGCGTGAGAGCGAGCCGCGGCGGTGGGTGCGGCTGCGCTGCGCGATTGCCTCCTGGAGCTGCAGGTCGGCCAGGCGATACAGGTCGCGCCAGCGGTCGAAGGCATGATCGAAGACGTCCAAGGCTGCGGCCAGCTGGTTGTCGAGCCAGTCGGCGTCGAACCAGCGTACTGCCCTCAGGGCCGGCATCACCGTTGCGAGCGCCCGCTCACAGACCTCCCGGCAGCGCCGGGCCGCCTCAGCGTCGAGCGTAAGCCGGCGCCGCAGCTCGTTGTGGAGTGGCAACTCCGCATCATCGGTGTCAATCACGCTCAGCAGCGACGACTCGAGATCGACGCGGGTGGCCGACAGCCAGATCGCGTGGACGTGGGCCCGCACCAGATCTTCATTCGCCAGCTCGATCTGCGGCGCTGCCACCGCGCCGGCGACCATGTCTTTCGGCCGCTGGAAAAAATACTGGTCGTGGCCGCTGCCCATCGAGCAGTAGGTCATCACCAGGGCGGCCTGGCCGCTGCGCCCGGCCCGGCCCGAGCGCTGGGCGTAGTTGGCCGGCGTGGGCGGCACATTGCGCATGTGAACCACGTTCAGGTCGGCGATATCGATGCCCAGCTCCATCGTCGGCGAGCAGTAGAGCACTTTCAGATCGCCGTCGCGAAAGAGTTGCTCGCGCTTGATGCGATCAGCTTGCGCGACCTGGCCGGTGTGCTCACGGCCCTGCACCGCCGTCAGGCGCTCAGCCGCACCCAGGTAGAAGTCACGGAAGAACGTGTTGACCGGCAAGCCGAGCGGCGTGCTACCCGCCAGGCGTCGCGAGCGGATCGGGTCGGGCGCAGGCGTCCGATCCGCACCGTGGTACCACAGGATCGCATCGTGGCGGATCTGCACCGCCCGCAGCGCGCCGTCGGCGGTGTACTCCCCGGTGAGAATATTCGCCCTGACGAGCACCTGCAGCAGCACCTTGAGCAACTCCTCGTAGTCTGCATCACGGAGCCGGCCCTCCTGGGATGGCCACGCCTGCGGCGAGCGCAGAAAGCGCCCAACCGCCGTCTGCACCGAGAGACTGCGCCCACCAGGCGGCAGCGCCTCATCGCCGGGTAACACAAAGCAGCTGGCCTTGCGCAACGCATAGATCTCGGCTTCGTCGAGCTGCCAGTCATCATTTACCCGCGCGTTAAAGCGGCTCACCCAGACCGATTGCTGGTCGGGATCGAGGCAGGGAGCGTCGATTGCCAACTCGCGACGCATATGGTCGAGCAGCGCCCGAATGGTGTGCTCGCGCACCACTGGCGACGACTGCTTCAGCATGTCGTGGCCCTCCCAGGAGCGCGGGAGTTGACAGATCTCGTGGAGATCCAGGTAGTCGATGGCCAACAGGCCACACTGCTCCAGGTTCGGCTGGGTCACCCGCCAGCTGCGGCGCAGGTCCTCGTAGATGCGGTACTCCAGCAACAGAGTCAGCGCCTCGGCGTTGCGCCGAGTGGCCCCAGGCGTGTCGGCGGGGTCTTTCGCATAGATCTCCTGAGGCATCGCAAGGGTCGCGCAGACTGCGCGGGCGATTGCCGCATGGTCAAGCGGATCGTCTGGGGCGCGGGCCGTGATCGTGCGCGCAATCGCTGAGCGCAGGGTGGCCACGGTCGCAAAGTCGTTGAAGTGGCCAGCCTGGAGCGAGGCATCCTGGCGGTTATCGGTGAAGCTCAGCAGCTTCTGGGCCTGGCGATCCAGATCCGAGCGGCGCAGCTCGTCGATCGTCGCCACCGAGAGGAGAGTCGTCGCGGTGCTCCGGCCCTCGCTGCTCAGGCGGGCCAGCTTGCGGAAATCGTCCTCGCGGCGGGTGTAGACCACCCCGCAGCGCAGGCAGGTCAGAAACGGTGCCGGGATGAACCAACAAGACTCGCCATCGTCGCTGCGCTCGGCCAGGCTGCCGTCGGGCCGCACAAACAGGCGGCGCGGCACATACGGCTTGTACTCCTTGAGGATGCTGCGGCCGCGGCGGGTGATGCGGAACCAGGTATCAGGCAGGCGGTCGATATCATCCTCGGTCCAGGCCTCGTCACCGACCAGGAGATAGCCAGCCGTCGCCGGGGCTTCCACATCCTCACCCCGCGAGAGCGGATGGCGCGGCTCCAGCCGATCTTGCGCCGGGTCGAGCGCGCAGAGCGCGTAGTGCTGGCCGCACTCGCGGCAGAAGACCTGCGGGTAAAGCAGGCGTCGCTCGCCGGGGCCGCCGAGGGCGTGCTGCCCCTCCAGGGTCAGCTCACGGCGCGGCGGCGACGCGGCGGTGGCGTAGAGCGCCCCGCCCTGTGAGATAAACTGGTGCAGCTTGAAGGCGAAGGGCGCTTTCGTGGTCGGGTCTTTGCGCGTGCCCAGCCGGAAGAAGTGCTGGATGGCAGCTTCGCAGCGATCCAGATCCACCCCGGTGAACGCGGCCAGCTTCGCCGCACCTCGCGTAAGCTCAGCGGCCGGGCCCGGATGAGCGTATTTGTACGCGGGTCAACCTGCAGGCTGTAGGTGTCCTCGATCCATGCCGCCAGCGGATGCTGCTGGAATGCGGTGAAGCTGAGTGTCTCGGGCAGCTCCGCAGTGAGCATCGCGGCCAGCTGGTCGGCCGTCGGGCGAGGGGAGCGCAGGATCGCCCGGTGCAGCGTCTCACCGATCACCTGATCGACACCAAGCTCAGCCCCGAAGATCGTACTGGCCACCCGGGCGACCGCCACACCGGGGTCGCTGCCGCCCTCGGCCGAGATCATCGTCGCGCTGGTGCCAATGCACGTCAGGTTCGGGTTGCCGCAGCGCTCGCGCAGGCGGCGCAGCAGCATCGCCACATCGGCGCCCTGGCGGCCGCGATAGGTATGGAGCTCATCGAGCACGACAAACTGGAGCCCAGTCATCCCCGCCTCGACGAACCGAAACTCGGCGGGCCGGGTCAGCATCAGCTCCAGCATCACATAGTTGGTCAGCAGGATGTGCGGCGGATGTTCTTGGATCTCACGCTTCTGACTCTCGCTTTCCTGACCGGTGTAGCGCCGCACCTGCACCAGGTGGCGATCCTCAGGCGGCAGGGTATCAAGGAAGGCGTTGATTCCCAATTCCTGCGAGTTGATCAGCGCATTCATCGGGTAGACCAAGATCGCCCGCACCTGGCCACGCTCGGGCTCATCGCGCAGAATGTGATCAACGATCGGCACCACGTAGGTCAGGCTCTTGCCCGATCCGGTACCAGTGGTAACCACATAGTGCCGCCGCTGCTGTGCCAAGGTGATCGCATCGCGCTGGTGGCGATAGAGCCGGAGCGAGCTGAAAGAGTCGTCCTTCTTCCAGCCAAAGATCTTGGCGCAGAGCGGATGGAGAACGTGGCTCTGGGCCAACTGCACGACGGTCTGGTCGGCGGCGTAGGCTGGGGAGAGCTGGATCAGTGCGTCGGGCCAGAGCTCACCAGCCTCCAGCCGCTCCTGAACATAGGCGCGCATCGTGAGGTCGGCGATAGTAAGGAAACTCGTGGTGTAGGCCGCGTAGGTGTCGACGATGTGTGAGCGAAGCTGAAAGACATCCACGGGTGTGCTTTCCAGATAACGCGGCAGAGTCGAGACTGATCACACCACTACCGCCGATACGCACCACATCTGGGGGATGATAGGGAGTGAATGCAATGGTGATAGCGGATTGCCGGAAGTATAACACGCCGATATGAATTACGCATTGATTGTGTGGAGGCCGTTACGTCCTGGGGACTACCGCGCCA
>NZ_JAIEWN010000037.1:55305-59885 GCF_019599295.1 Oscillochloris sp. ZM17-4
GGGTGTAGTAGCTGCCGGTGGTCTTGCGCTCGGTGCCGGCGACGAGGTCGAAGAAGGCTGAGGGCTGAGGGCTGAGGGCTGATGTGATCGGAGCATCAGCCCTCAGCCCTGAGCCCTCAGCCCTCAGCCCTGAGCCCTCAGCCCTCAGCCTTCCGCCCTCAGCCCTGATCACCGGGCGATAGTCGAGCAGGCTCTCGTAGACGCTGCCCAGCTCCTCCACGTCGAGCGCGCCGTAGTTGACGCGGCGCAGGGCCTTGCTCTCCTTCTCGCGGTAGAGCGAGAGGGCGCGCACGGCGGCCAGCAGCTCGCGGTTGGTCAGGTGGGTATCCGTGGTCAGGGCGGCGCAGGCAGCATCGCTGAAGAGATCGCCGTCGAGCGGGGCCAGCCCGAGGCGGCGCGGGGCGACCTCGTCACTGCCCTCAAGCAGGCGGAAGGTCGTCAGCAGGCCGGCCCAGAGGTCGGTGTAGGAGCCACGGCCCGTGCCGGAGGTCTCAGCCAGGCGGCGCAGCCGGCCCAGGCTGTAGTGCTCGCGGTAGATGGCGAGTCGTCGGTCGGGCGCGGGACGGTAGGCGGCGGGCGAGAGGATGTCGCCCTCATCCTCGTCATTGGCGGTCGCGATCAGGCCGCGCTCCTCGGCCACCATCAGGAAGAGCAGGCGGTAGACCAGGCGCAGCAGCTGGCGGTAGTAGCCGAGCGGCGTCAGGCTGCCGTCGCCGTCGCCCTCCGCGCCGCCGCGCACGAGCTTGGCGCGCAGCGCGGCGTTGGCCGGGTGGCGCAGCAGGCCGTCGCCGAGCAGCTTCAGGGCCGACTCCACCCCATCGCGCAGACCCTCGCGCACGCGGCCGCCGGCCTCGACGGCCTGCTGGTGGTACTTCTCCAGCAGACATGCGGCGGCATCATCGGCGCCCACGGGCATACGCGAGCGGTGGAGCAGGCGGTAGAGCAGGGCGAACTCGGAGAACTTCTCGCCCTCCAGCATCGCGCGCAGGTCAAACTCGACATAGGTCGGGCGGGTGAAGCGCGAGGAGTCGCGCAGCAGGCGCAGGCGCTCGCCGTTGGTGACAATGCCCCAGAGCTGCTCGGTGCTGTTGAGGTACTCCTGCACGAGGGCGTGGGGCGAGAGGCGCGGGCGACCCGAGGGCGGGCGGGCGTCGAGGCTGTTGCGGATGCTCTCGATATGCACAGGCGGCGTATCATCGGCCTCGCCGGCGCGGTGGGAGATGGCGTAGGTACGGCCCTGGACGACGTAGGCGCTGCGGTTGCGGGCCAGCTGGTAGCCGAGCACGCGCAGCAGCGGCAGCACCCACTGCTCGCGGGTCTCCGAGGTGGCCGTCTCGCCGGCGGGCAGGTCGGCCAGGTATGACTGGAAGAGCGCCCACTGGCCGCGCGCGGCCTGCCACGCCGCCGAGATGCGGTCGGAGAGATTGCGGGTGCGCTCCAGGCCGAAGTCCTCGGGGCGCTGGCCGACCAGCTCGCCGGCGGCGACCGCGTCGAGGATATCGCTGGGCAGCAGCCCGCCCTCGGTGACGATGGTTGTGTGGGGCATAGGTATTCACCACAACGGTAGAAAGGCCGGAAGGTTCACCACAGAGGCACAGAGGCACAGAGTTTTTATATTAGTGTCCGGCCTCTGTGTCTCTGTGCCTCTGTGGTGGCTTGCTCATATTCACCACAGAGGCACAGAGGCACAGAGTTTTTAGAGAACGCGACGGACGATGCCTTGCTTGAGAACCGGGACGTTGAAGTTGATCAGCAGGCCAATCTTCATCTCGCTCAGGCGCAGGTACGTGAGGAGCTGCGCCTCGTGAATAGGGAGAATCTGCTCGACAGCTTTCAGCTCTAGCAGAACCGTTTGTGCAACGACAAGATCTAGCCGGTAGCCGCAATCGAGGTTGACGCCTTTGTAGGTGAGCGGGAGAGGCACCTGCCGTTGGAAGACCAGTCGGCGCAGGCCAAGCTCATGGCAGAGGCACTCTTCGTACGCCGACTCAAGCAGGCCCGGCCCCAGGGCACGATGAACTTCGATTGCCGCGCCGATAATGGTATGGGTAAGCTGTGCTTGTTCATCCATCCTCTGTGTCTCTGTGTCTCTGTGGTGAACTCGGCCCGGCCTCTGTGATTAGCTCATGCTTGGTAGCAGCACGTACAGGCCAAGCACATCAGGCGGGCCAGCTGGGCGCACGCGCATCGCGCCGCCGCCGGTCTGGGCGCGCACGCGCATATGCGACTCGCGGAGGTGGGCGGCTCGCTCCTCGGCGACCCGTCTCAGCTCGCTGGCAAGCGGGAGCAGCTCGTCGCGGGCGGCGCTGAGCGCAATGGCGCGCTCGTCGGGCGTGAGATTGGCGGCGGCCTGGGCCTGCTCCAGCAGCGCGAGGGCGTCGGGCTGGCTGAGCCATGCGGGGGCGGCGGGCTGCCCGCTGAAGCCAACCACGACCAGCTCCTCGGCCAGGGATGGGGCGCGCTGGCGGGCGCTCTCAATGAGCATCCGCACCCGCAGCAAGAGCAGGCGCGTGCGCTTCGGCACCGCGCGGGTACGGATGACCCCGGAGCGCGCGGCAATGGGCTCGACGCCATCGGGGGCCAGGGCCGTCTCCATCAGGTACTCGGCGAGGGCGACCACGAGCGGGTGGTTGCGCCCCAGGCTCTCTACGCCCTCAGGCGCAGGGTCGGCGAACGACACCGCGACCTCGCCGCTCTTTCCGCCCAGGTGCGCGACGCGCTCGCGGACTGGCTCTGGCAGCTGGCCGAGGCTGAGGCTCAGCACCCCGCCCTTCCGCGGCGTGAGGGTAGCACCAAGGCGGGCGCAGGCGGCGGTGACAAAGCGCTCGACCGCAGCGGCATCGCCAAGCACGGCGTCGGTCTCCTCCAGCTCGCGGGCTACCTCCTCGGGCTTGATCCGGCGCTGGGCGAAGCGGGTGCGGCTCTCCTGCTCGCGCTCCACTGCCCGATCCCAGGCCGTCTCGACATCGCGCACCTCGTGGGCCGCGTCCAGCAGCGTCATCTGGCGGGCGGTGTCGAACAGGGCCAGCTGCTCGACGGTGGGCTGGAAGAGCGACGCGATCAGGGCCTCGACCACCGTGCCGCTCTCCACCGGCAGGGGCACGGTGATACCGAGGGTCTTATGAATGCGCACCGCCTTGCGCAGCAGCACCTTCATCACCGCCTCGTCCATCGGGTTGTCCTGGCCGTAGAGCAAGGCGGTGCGCACCGTCGGTCGGCGCTGGCCATAGCGATCCACGCGCCCCTCACGCTGCTCCAGGCGGTTCGGGTTCCAGGGCAGGTCGTAGTGGACCACGGCGTCGAATCCGCCCTGGAGGTTGATGCCCTCGCTGAGACAGTCGGTGGCGACCAGTAGGCGGCGCGGGCTCGCCTCCAGCTCGGCGATGAGCGCCTCGCGTTCCTCCTCAGAGCGCTCGCCCGTGACCGACAGCACACGGAGGCCAGCCTGGCGCCCGAGGCTCTTGCTCAGCTCGGCGGCGACATAGTCGGCCGTGGCGATGTAGCGGCAGTAGATAATCGGGTTGAAGCCGTCGCGCAGCAGGTCGCCGGTCACCTGGATCAGTCGCTGGAGCTTCGGGTCATCCTTGCCGCGCAGCTCGGCGGCGCGGGCAGCGAAGCGGCTGAGCCGGGCGCGCTCACTTGGCGGGCTGCCCTGCGCCACAATGCTGCTCGGCTCCTGGTCTTGCGCCCCCTCCTGGTCGGTCGGGTCGTAGACATAGCCACGCAGCAGCTCCTCGCTCTCGCCCCCATCACCCGCAGGCTCAACATCCTCCATCCCGGCGGCGCGCAGGCGCAGGGCCTTCTCGGCGGCGGCGGGGCTGCTCATCACACAGCGCAGCAGGGCCAGGGCCGCCCAGTAGCGGGCGCGCTGCCGCCAGACGCGCTGGCTGGTGCCGAGCCCGCTCTCCTGTATCAGCTCCTTGGTGAAGGTGAAGACCTCGTCGAAGAGCGTGCGATAGGCCGAGGTGCGGGGTATCGTGTATGTCACCTCCGCCGACTCACGGACGGGGAAGGGCGTCACATCGCTTGCCCCAAGCCAGCGCTGCACATCGCCACGGCGGCGCTGCACAAAGTAGCGGGACAGGGTATCGCGCTCCGGCTCGCTGAGCTTGCTGGGGTCGAGCTTCCCAAAGCGCGGGTCGAGCAGACCGAGCAGGCTGGTGAAGGCGTCCTCCACGCCCGAGTGCGGCGTCGCGGTGAGCAGGATCAGATGGCGCTCAACGTGCGCGGTGGTCAGCTCGCGCACCAGCTCGTAGCGCTGCTGCTGGGCGGCGCTGCCGCCCATGCCGACGGCGGCGTGGGCCTCGTCCACAATCACCAGCTCGGGGGCGGCGCGCAGGAAGCTGTCGCGGCGGCGGTCGCTCTTCACGTAGTCGATGCTGGCCACCGTGATCGGGAAGTGCTCCCAGACACTCACATCGCCACGGGGCAGGCTGCGCTCCAGCGCGGCGGCGGTGCTGGAGCGCACCACGGTGGCCTCCAGGGCAAACTTCTCCGCCAGCTCGCGCTGCCACTGGTCGCAGAGGTGGGGCGGGCAGAGCACGGTGAGCCGGCTGATCTCGCCCCGGTCAAGCAGCTCG
>NZ_JAIEWN010000038.1:0-12309 GCF_019599295.1 Oscillochloris sp. ZM17-4
GGAGGCGAGCAGGATGCCGAGCAGGAGCAGGGCGATGCCGGCGACCTGGAGGGGCGCGACGGCCTCGCGAAAGATCAGCACGGCCAGGATGGCCGAGCCGACCGGCTCGCCGAGCAGGGCGACGGCGACGAAGGTTGCTGAGAGCGCGCCGAGGGCGTAGTTGAAGGATGTGTGGCCGATCAGCTGCGGGCCGACGGCGAGGCCGAGCAGGAGCAGGTAGGCCATGGCGGGGAGGCCGAGCACGCTCTGCCCGGCGAGCGCGGCGACGGCGAGCAGGATGACCCCGGCGGCCGAGTAGACCAGCCAGATGTAGGTGAGCACGGAGACGCGGCGGCGCAGCGAGCGGCCGATCAGCAGGTAGCCGCTGCCGGCCAGTGCGCCGAGCAGGGCCAGGCCGTTGCCGAGCAGCGGCGCGGGCTGCGCGCTGGCGCCGCTGTCGCTCAGGCCGATCACGGCGGTGCCGAGGATGGTCAGGGCGATGCCCAGGCCGCCGCGCCAGCCCAGGCGCTCGCGGAAGATCAGCAGCGAGGCCAGGCCGACCCAGAGCGGGTTGGTGGAGACGAGGGCGGCGCTGCTGGCCACCGAGGTGTAGGCCAGCGAGCTGATCCAGCTGGCGAAGTGGACGGCCAGGAAGGCGCCGGCGCCCAGGGCCAGCAGCAGGTCGCGCCGGCCCAGGCGGCGCAGCTCGGGGCGGGCCCGCGTGAGGGCCAGCGGGGTGAGGATGAGCGCGGCCAGGGCCAGCCGCCCGGCGGCGATGCTCAGCGAGTGTACGCCCATGCCCTGGGCGAAGCGGATCATGATCGAGGCGGTGGAGGCGATCAGCACCCCCGCAAACAGGGCCAGGTAGGGGAGCATGGCGCGGCGCGGCATCGGGGCCTCCGGGGTATCTCGTGCATCTGCGGCGATGCACGATACCCGCTGGGGCGCGGGATGTCAACTGCGAGGTTAGAGTCCCAGATTGTGCCCCTACAGCCTTATGGCGCGCCAGATATAGCAATCCTATCGGGGTCGTAAACCTGTCAGGTGCGGCCCCTGAGACATCAGGATGTGCTCATTTCATCGCTGGCCGCACCTGACAGGTTTCACGCCTATGCGCTAGGGCATCCCGCAGTGCTACCGTAAGTCATGGTGCGGAGCCCGCAAGCAGAGCCCTAAAGTACTACCTAAATACATACCATCTAGGCTATTGCAATATTAATTATAGCGCCGACATAATAGGCCCGAGCCCCAGCGGGGGCGCCGACATCCCACCATTTCATCGAGGAGGACGCAGCATGTCGTACAGGCTCACCCCGAGTGAGATCGCCGCCGACCGGGCCACCCTGCAAGCCATCGAGAGCCTCGGCACCTACCAGTCCGTCAACCCGGCCTACAGCATCGAGGCCCTCAGGCAGATCGACGCGGCCCTGCGGGCGGCCCAGGACGCCACCGAGCAGGCCCGGAGGATCTACGAGCAGGGCCGGCAGGCCTACGAGCAGGCCCGCGACACCGAGTACGCCACCGCGAAGATGCTCCACGACCTCATCCTGATGGCCAAGGCACAGGTGAAGGTCCAGTACGGCGCCGACTCCTACGCCGTCAAGGCGATCGGCTGGACCCGCAGGTCGGACCGCAAGCGGCCGGCGCGCAAGGCGAGCGCCGGCTAGCGCTATCGCCGGCTCCAGTCTCAGGCCCGCGCCCCGCCCCCTGCATGCAGGGGGCGGGGCGCGGGCCTTTGTGGTGCTCGCGAGGCTGCCGGGCACATGTGCGGGCGGCCCGTCCGGTTTCGTCGGCGGCCCGTCCGGTTTCGTCGGCGGCCCGTCCGGTTTTGTCGGCGGCCCGTCCGGTTTTGTCGGCGGCCCGTCCGGTTTTGTCGGCGGCCCGTCCGGTTTTGTCGGCGGCCCGTCCGGTTTTGTCGGCGCAACATCTGGTTATGCCGGCGCAACCCCCGGTTAAGCCGAGCGGCGTAAACCAGCCCCCACAGAGGCTATAGATTGTGACGCACTACCGCAAACGTCACCCTGTCACGCTGAGCGCCCGGCCTGTAAACGGGCGGGCTGGTTCTCCAAAGGCCGCTGAAGCGGCCTCAGACAGGCCGCTTCAGCGGCCTTCGGAGAGCCTAGCCGGGGGCTTCAGCCCACGGCGGCGGCAGCGCACAGGGCGAGTGTTGCAGTACCTGCAACAGCCGGGCCGCACTGTGGTCTCAGCGGAGACTGAGACACACAGGAGGCGCGGCGATGTTCGGCAGCAAGCAGGGCAAGCAGGAGCGGCTGGGGCAGTACGCGGAGCTGCTCGGTGACGAAGGCCTCTCACAGGCGGAGGTCGCGCGGCGGCTGGGCGTGCCGCGCTCAACCGTGATGCGCGATCTGGTTGACCTGGAGGAGCAGGGGGTGCAGATCGAGGAGGACGAGGAAGGAAAGGTGCGCATCTCGCGGCGCTGGTGGCGCTAGGTGGCAACACCGTTGCGAGATGGCTTGTTGTTTCACTACCGAGCTGTTGCGATTTTTCGCAGCGGCGCATGCTATGCTCTCACTATCACCGACGTGGAGTACTTTTCACTATGAGCCAGAACAAAGCCGAGTTCAAGTCTGAGGGCCTTGATGCGCTGCGCCTCTACCTACTCGCCCAGCCGGGCGGCAACCCACTACGCCAGGCTGATCTGGCACGCCACTTTGGGATCAACCGATCAACCGTCGGTCGCTGGATTATGTCGCTGGAGGCGACCGGCGTGCCCATCCTCTGGGACGAGCAGAAGCGCGTCGCGATCGACCGCAAGCGCTACATCACCCACCTCAGCCTCTCGCGCCACGAGAGCATTGTGCTGATGCTGGCGCTGCGGCTCTACCAGCAGCGCCAGGACAAGAGCGACCGCAACGCGGTTGAGATGCTCCAGAAGCTCGGCATCGCGCTGAACCAAGGCATTGCGCCTGCTGCCGGCGAGCATGTGCTGGCGATCGCGCACCAGCAGCGGCTTCAGCTGAGCGATCAGCAGCAGGACTATCAGCGCATCCTAGAGGCGATAGGCGACGCCTGGATGGATGGGCGGAAGGTGCAGATCCGCTACCGCCCGCTGCGCGCGCGCCGGGCCTTTGACGAGGTGTTCCACCCGTATCTGCTGGAGCCCTCGCCGATCAGCCGCAGCACCTATGTGATCGGCCACTCCGAGCTGGCCGGGGCGATGCGCGTGCGTAAGCTGGAGCGGATCGAGCGCCAGCCGCTTGTGCTTGATGATCCGTTCGCCGTCGCCGCAGATTTTGACCCCTTCAAGCTCCTGGGCGGCGCCTGGAGCATCTGGTTCGATGCGGATAGCCAGCCGGTGCGCGTGCGGCTACGCTTCAGCGGCGAGCGGGCCATCCGGCGTGTGGGCGAGGAGCGCTGGCACCCCTCCGAGCGCAGCGAGCGCGACGGTGAGGGCCGGCTGATCTGGGCCGCCGAGATCGACGAGCCCCAGGAGATGCTGCCCTGGATCAGGGGCTGGGGCGCAGACTGCGAGGTGCTGGAGCCGCAGGAGCTGCGCGACCAGGTGCTGGGCGAGATCCGGCGGCAGATGCGGGCGTATGGGCTCAACGGCAAAGAAGAAGACTCGAACCATGCCCTGGTCGCCCACACGCCGCCGACGGGGGGCGGCGGCTGGCACCTGCTGGTCGATCACCTCACCCGCGTCGCCGAGCTGGCCCGCGACTTTGCCGAGCCCTTCGGGGCCGGCCCGCTGGCCTACCAGCTCGGCCTCTGGCACGATGTCGGCAAGGCCAACCCGGCCTTCCAGGATTACCTGCGCCGCTGCCACGCCGACCCTGGCTACAAGGCAAAGATTGATCATAAGGCGGCCGGGGCTACGCTCGCTGAGCAGCATATGCCCGCCCTCGCGCTGCTCGTCCAGGGGCACCACGGCGGGCTGCGGAGCATCACCGACTGTAAGACCTGGCTGGATACGCGGCGCAAGGATGATGGCGACGTGATCCCGGCGGCGATCACGCAGATACGTCAGCTGATCCCCGATCTCGACCCGACCGGCCGGCTGCCCGCACCGGCCTACCTGCGTGATCAGCGCTCGTTCGAGTTCTTCCTGCGCATGCTCTTCTCGACCCTGGTGGATGCCGACTTCCTTGACACTGAGCAGCACTTTCAGCGCGATAGGGCAGACCTGCGCGGCGCTTCTGTCACAATTGCCGAGCTGCTCGCCCGCTTCGAGGCCAGCCAGGCCATGCTTAGCGGCAAAACTGATAGCGTGATCGGCCAGGCCCGCGACACGCTCTACCAGGCGTGTATCACGGCAGCGGAATCTCCTCCCGGCCTGTTTCGCCTGGCCATCCCCACCGGCGGAGGCAAGACCCGCTCAGCCATGGCCTTCGCGCTGCGCCACGCCCTCAAGCACGGTCAGAAGAGAATTATCGTTGCCGTGCCCTTCATCAGCATCACCGAGCAGACCGCCGAGGTCTATCGAGACATCTTTCAGGCCGAGGATGACGGTCGGGTGGTGTTGGAGCATCATAGCGGAGACTCACGGCGCAGCGAGGCTGATGACTATAGCCCGCAGGAGCGCTGGAAGCGCCTGGCAGCCGAGAACTGGGACGCGCCGATTGTGGTGACAACTACGGTGCAGCTCTTTGAGAGCCTGTTTGCGAACCAGACCGGGCGCTGCCGCAAGCTGCACCGCCTGGCCGGCAGCGTGATCATTCTCGATGAGGTGCAGGCGCTGCCACCGCAGCTGCTTACCCCGATTCTCGACGGGCTGCGGCAGCTCTGCGCGAACTACGGCACGACGGTGGTACTCTCTACCGCAACCCAGCCAGCGTTCGAGAGCATCCCGGCCTTTGCCGATGATCTGTCCGCCCGCGAGATTGTGCCCGATGCGGCACGCTGGTTCGCTGCGCTCAAGCGGGTCAGCTACGACTGGCGGGTCGCGAGCCAGATGGGCTGGCCCGAGGTCGCCGATCTACTGCGCGGCGAGCCGCAGTCCCTGGCGGTGGTGAACACCAAGAAGGATGCGCTGGCCCTGCTGGAGGCGCTGGACGACCCCGAGGCGCTGCACCTCTCGACCCTGCTCTGCGGCGCGCACCGCCGCGAGGTGATCAACGCCGTGAAGGAGCGGCTGAGCGCCGGGCAGCCCTGCCGGCTGGTCTCGACCCAGGTGATCGAGGCCGGCGTCGATCTGGACTTCCCGCTGGTGCTGCGGGCCATGGGGCCGCTGGACCGGGTGATCCAGGCGGCCGGGCGCTGCAACCGCGAGGGCAAGATCGCGCGTGGCCAGATGATTGTCTTTGACCCAGCTGAGGGCGGGCTGCCGCCTGGCCCGTATAAAGCTGCCACTAATATCACTCGCGCCATGATTGGCAGCGGTACCCTCGACCCGGACAACCCCGAGGATGTGCGGCGCTACTTCCGCCAGGTCTTCGCAACGCTCAACCTCGACTCGCACAAGATCCAGGCTCTGCGCGAGGGCCGAGACTTCCCGCAGGTGGCCGAGAAGTTCCGCATGATCGAGGATGACACCGAGAGCGTGATCATCACCAGCTACGGCAGCGCCGCCGAGCGCGATCTGGTGCAGGATAGCATCGCGGCGCTCCAGGCCGACCCGACCCGCGCCCGCCAGCTGCTGCGCCGCCTTCAGCCCTCTATGGTCGCCCTGCGCCGCGATCTGGCCCGGCGCTACCGCGCCTCCGGGCTGATTGGCGACCTGCTCCCCGATGTCGGTATCTGGCACGGAGTTTACGATTCAACCCACGGGCTTGTCCCCGATGATGATCGCTCACTGATGATTGTATAAGGAGGAGGCGCTATGTCCAACAACGACGCCCCGCTGGCCGTGCGGGTCTGGGGCGACCTGGCCTGCTTCACGCGGCCCGAGATGAAGGTGGAGCGCGTAAGCTACCCGGTGATGACGCCCTCGGCGGCGCGCGGGGTGCTGGAGGCGATCTTCTGGAAGCCAGAGTTTCACTGGCAGGTGCGTGAGATCCACGTGCTGAGGCCGATCCGCTACTTCTCCATCCTGCGCAACGAGATCAACCATCGTCAGAGCGAGCGGACGGCAGCTTCTTGGCAGCAGGAAGGTGGGGGTTACGATGCGACGTCTGCAGACGAGCCTAAAAACCGGGCGCAGCGCCACACCCTGGCCCTGCGCGATGTGGCCTACCTGATTGTGGCCCAGGTTCGGCTGCGGCCCCACGCCGACGCCGACCCGGCCAAGTACCGCGACCAGTTCCGCCGCCGGGTGGCCGCCGGGCGCTGCTTCGCCACGCCCTTCCTGGGCTGCCGTGAGTTTTCGGCATCCTTCGCCGAGCCGGACGGCAGCGAGCGAGCGATTGATCTGAGCGATGACTTTGGCCCGATGCTGCTTGACCTAGACTACGCGCCGGATGGCTCCGGGCGCGGCAGGCCGCGCTTCTTCGAGGCCCAGCTTGAACGTGGCGTGCTGCGCGTGCCCGCGCGCCCGCTGCCAGTGGAGGCATAGATGCTGCTCAGACGACTGAAGGAGTACGCCGACGAGCGCATGGATATGCCGCCGACGCTCTACAGCGAGACGCCGGTGCGCTATATCATCGAGCTGGATGCGGCGGGGCGGCTGCTCACCCCCCAGCCCACCGACACCGCCGACCCGTCTAGCCCAAGCACGAAGCGGGGCCAGCGCTACCTGATGCCGCAGGTGACGCGGGCCGCTGGCATTAAGCCACTCCTGCTTGCCGATAAGTCCGACTATACGCTTGGCATTGGTGGCGAGAGCGCAAAGCCGGATCGCGTCCGCGCGTGCCACCAGGCCTATCAGGAGCTACTGACTCGCTGCGCAGCAAAGACCAATGAACCAGCGGTACACGCGGTTGTGGCCTTTCTTGCCGACGAGCCGACTGCCAAGCTTCACCTGCCGGATGAGTTCGACTACGGCGCATTGATCGCTTTTCGGGTTGATGGCGCCTTCCCGACCGACCTCGCAGCGGTACGCGCCTTCTGGGCTGCCGAACACGACCCCGGCGCGGCTGGCGGCACCGTGATGCAGTGCATCGTCTGTGGTCAGGAGCGCCCGGTGCTTGATCGGCTCCAGGGCAAGATCAAGGGCATTCCCGGCGGGCAAATGTCCGGAACCTCGATCATCTCTGCGAATGCGGGTGCCTTCGAGTCCTATGGCTTAGGGGCATCGTTAATCGCCCCGACCTGCGCCGACTGCGGCGAGCGATTCACCAAGGCGCTCAACCATCTGATCAGCGATAGGCAGAGCCATACGCTACTTGCTGGGGCGCTCTTTGTCTACTGGACGCGCAAGGAGGTTGGCTTTGACCCTTATGAGCCGCTTGATAAGCCGCAGCCGCAGCAGGTTCAGGATCTGATCGCGAACTTCCTCAAGGGGAAGCCCCTTCCAGGGGTGGACGAGACCGCCTTTTATGCGACGACGCTCTCGGCCAGCGGCGGGCGGGCAGTGATCCGTGACTGGATCGACACCACCGTCGGCGCGGTCAAAGCCAACTTGGCCCGCTGGTTTCTGCGCCAGCAGATCGTCGATGCGTATGGGGCGACGGCCAGCCCGCTCAGCCTCTACGGGCTGGCCGCCGCCACCGTGCGCGAGGCCAAAGATCTGCCGACAACAACACCCCGCACCCTGCTGCGGGCTGCGCTCACCGGAGCGCCGCTGCCGCTGGGCATGCTCTACCAGACGGTGCGGCGCAGCCGGGCCGAGCAAAATGTCACCCACGCCCGCGCCGCCCTGATCACCCTGGTGATCCGTAGCCAGTCGCCCGAGATACAGGAGGATAGGATGTCTGCTCTCGACCCTCAGAACACTGCGCCCGCCTACCTTTATGGCCGCCTGCTCGCCGTGCTCGCCGATGTGCAGGAGGCCGCCATCGGCAAAGCGATGATCGTTGACCGCTTCTACGGCACCGCCTCATCCGCCCCCGCCTCGGTCTTCGGGCGCCTGCTGCGCGGCGCCCAGCCCCACCTGGCCAAGCTTGAGCGCGACCGGCCCGGCGCTGAGGCGGCCCTCCAGCAGCGCCTTGAGGAGGTGATGGCCGGGATCGACGGCTTCCTGCCCATCCTCACCCTAGAGCAGCAGGGGCTCTTCGCCCTGGGCTTTTATCATCAGCGTGCGAACGACCGCGCCGAGCGCAAGGCCGCCGCCGAGCGCAAGAAGAACGCCGCCGCGTAGCCAGTAATCATCAGTATTATCAGGAGTACCTACCCTATGACCTCCCCGATCATCAACGACATCGCCCGCCGCCACGACTTCGTCATGCTCTTTGAGGTGACGGACGGCAACCCCAACGGCGACCCTGACGCGGGCAATTTGCCCCGCGTTGACCCCGAGACTATGCAGGGTCTGGTGACGGATGTGGCGATCAAGCGCAAGGTGCGCGACTACGTCGATCTGGCGCGCGGCAGCGAGCAGCGCTACAAGATCTACGTGCAGCACGAGGCGTACCTGACCGATACGCGCAACCGCGTCTTTAGCGCGCGCGCCGGGGCAGAAGAGCGTCCCGGTGAGCGATGGGCGCACGTGGATGTGCGAGGAGTTCTTCGATGTTCGCATGTTCGGCGCGGTCATGAGCATGAAGGAGTCCAACGCGGGGCAGGTGCGCGGGCCGATCCAGCTGACCTTCGCCCGCTCGATCACCCCGATCACCCCGCTCGACATCGCCATCGTCGGCCCAGCCCAGAACTCCAAGCAGACTACGCGCGCTGAGGGCGACGAGTCCGACAAGTTCGGCACGATGGGCCGCAAGACGCTCGTCCCCTACGGCCTCTACCGCGCCCACGGCTTCTTCAACCCGCACTTCGCCAAGCAGACCGGCGTGATCGACGAGGATCTGGCCCTGTTCTGGCAGGCGCTCCAGGTGATGTGGGACACCGACCGCTCGGCCTCACGCGGGATGATGTCCTGCCGTGGCCTCTACATCTTCAGCCACGATTCGAGTCTGGGCAACGCGCCGACGCACACGCTCTTTGAGCGCATCCAGGTCGCCCGACGCGAGGGCGTAGTCGCCCCGCGCAGCTTCGGCGACTACGTGGTGACGGTGAGCGCCGCCGCGCTGCCCGAGGGCGTGAGCCTGACCACGCTGGTAGGCGCGTGATGGACGATGACGACGTGGCGCAGCCCGACGCGGAGGCTGCGCCGGGGGCGGAAGACGACGCCCGCGAGGTGCTGCTCTCGGCGATCGAGCACTACAGCTACTGCCCGCGCCAGTGTGCGCTGATCCATGTGGAGCAGACGTATGAGGAGAACCTGTTCACGATGCGCGGGAAGATCGCCCACGAGCGGGTGGACAGCGGCGACGACACGCCATCGCGCGGGAGGCCGACCGAGCGCGGCCTGCCGCTCTGGTCGGACATCCACGGCCTGCGCGGCAAGTCCGACGCGGTGGAGTGGCACGAGGGCGTGCCCTACCCGGTGGAGTACAAGTCGGGCCGGCGGCACGGCCCTCACGCCGACCTTCAGCTCTGCGCCCAGGCGATCTGCCTGGAGGAGATGTTCGGGGTCGCCGTGCCGATCGGCGCGCTCTACTACGCCGCGACGCGCAAGCGCCACGAGGTGATCTTTGACGGCGAGCTACGCAGGCGCACGCTGGAGATCGCCGAATCCATCCGGGCCATGCACGCCAGCCAGCGGCTGCCCGAGGCGCCCAACGACGCGCGCTGCCCAAACTGCTCGCTGATCAACGCATGCATGCCCGCCGTCGTCGGGCAGCGCAAACGCCTGCAAACGCTCCAGGTCGCCCTGTTTGTGCCGCAGCCGCTCGCCAGTGAGAAGGAGGCGCAGACCCATGCGTGAGTTCCTCAACACGCTCTATGTGCAGACCCAGGGTGCCGTGCTGCATGTGGAGCACGACACGGTGCGGGTGACGGTAGACAAAGAGACGAAGCTGCGGCTCCCGCTGCTGCGCCTAAGCGGGATCGTCGTCTTTGGGCGGGTCACGGTCACACCCTTCATGATCCAGCGCTGCGCCGAGGATGGCCGCAGCCTGGTGTGGCTGACCCGCACCGGCCGCTTTCGGGCGCGGGTCGAGGGGCCAGCGCGCGGCAACGTGCTGCTGCGGCGGGCCCAGCACCTCGTGCTCTCCGACGGCAAGCGCACGCTGCGCATCGCCCGGCAGATCATCGCCGCAAAGCTCCAGAACAGCCGGCAGATCCTGCTGCGCAGCGCGCGCGAGGCATCCGGCGAAGATTCGCGCACGGCATTAGGCGCTGCGGCGGCGCAGATCGCCACGTCAATCACGCAGCTACCGACGTGCCGGACGCTCGACGAGGCCCGCGGCGTTGAGGGCGACGCCGCGCGCACCTACTTCAGCGTCTTCGGCCACCACATGCGGGTCGAGCCCGAGCGATTCGCCATGGAGGGCCGCACCCGCCGCCCGCCGCGCGACCGGGTGAATGCGCTGATCTCCTTCCTCTACGCGCTCCTGCGGGCCGAGTGCGCGGCGGGGCTAGAGAGCGTCGGGCTTGATCCGCAGGTCGGCTTTCTTCACGCCCTTCGCCCTGGCCGGCCAGCGCTTGCCCTCGATCTGATGGAGGAGTTCCGCCCGGTTCTTGCCGACCGGCTGGCGATCAGCCTGATCAACCGGCGTCAGGTGCAGGCCGATCACTTCGACCATCTGCCGGGCGGCGCCGTGAATCTGAACGACGAGGGGCGACGGCAGGTACTCCAGGCATACCAGAAGCGCAAAGAGGAGGAGGTGCAGCACCGCGTGATCGATCAGAAGGTGCCGCTGGGCCTGCTCCCCTACATCCAGGCTCGGCTGCTGGCCCGACACCTGCGCGGCGACCTCGAAGCGTACCCGCCCTACCTGGTGCGGTGAGTCATGGAAATCCTCGTCACCTACGATGTGAACACCGAGACGACCGAGGGGCGGCGGCGTCTCCGGCGAGTTGCCAAGGTCTGTGAGAAATATGGACAGCGCGTCCAGAACTCCGTCTTCGAGTGCGTGGTCAACAGCGCCCAGCTGGCCAGCTTAACGCACGAGCTCAGCCAGGAGATCGACACGGCGCTCGACAGCCTGCGGATCTACCGCCTCCAGGAGCCGCGCTCGCGCTACGTCCAGTCGCTCGGGCGGAGTCTTGTGCATGATCAGCGCGAGCCACTGATCATCTGAGGCCGAGCCAAGCGAAAGGGGGCACTATATCTAGTAGGCGGCAAACGCGGACCTGGAGTGATACGAGAATGCCGGGAGGTTCGCGCAGTCGTAGCCTCCTTTTGGGCTGGATGAGGGTCGAGACAAGGTGCATGGATGCTACAATGATCAGCAAGCAGGTATATAGGCAGATCGTTGGACGGCTTGGAGGGGCCGGCAGGCTGCCTAAAACAGGCCTCAGAAGCCGCTGATCGGCTATCTTGGGCCGTCGCGCCCGGCTTCAACGCCGGGCGAGGGTTGAAACGACTGTAGCGGGCTGATCTACTACTCGTGGCTCCAGTCGCGCCCGGCTTCAACGCCGGGCGAGGGTTGAAACATCCTAATCCTCGTGCTCAATGACTGCGACCAGACGTCGCGCCCGGCTTCAACGCCGGGCGAGGGTTGAAACTCGATCCAGCTGACGAGCGCCGCCTCCATCGAGGGTCGCGCCCGGCTTCAACGCCGGGCGAGGGTTGAAACACGGCGTCAACGTTGGGCAGCAGCGCAGGCGCGAGTCGCGCCCGGCTTCAACGCCGGGCGAGGGTTGAAACAGCAGGATGTCATTATATGTCCGCGGAACTGAGGCGGTCGCGCCCGGCTTCAACGCCGGGCGAGGGTTGAAACGTGCCAGGGACGCGCAGCACCCGCGCAAGATCCTGTCGCGCCCGGCTTCAACGCCGGGCGAGGGTTGAAACGCGACGCGGGCCGCGCGGGCGAGCTGACGGGGCTGGTCGCGCCCGGCTTCAACGCCGGGCGAGGGTTGAAACTCAGCAGTGAGCATACGAGACTCCTTGGTAGTGAGTCGCGCCCGGCTTCAACGCCGGGCGAGGGTTGAAACCTCACGCGCCCAGGCCAGCGCTGGCGGCGCGGCCGTCGCGCCCGGCTTCAACGCCGGGCGAGGGTTGAAACAAGGATGATCTACACCACCGCCCCCAGTTCGCCGCGTCGCGCCCGGCTTCAACGCCGGGCGAGGGTTGAAACCCAACCGATGATTGGATTATTGCATTGTTGAGCGAGTCGCGCCCGGCTTCAACGCCGGGCGAGGGTTGAAACACGGAAGTCCATATACAGCAAAAGACCCAACATTAGTCGCGCCCGGCTTCAACGCCGGGCGAGGGTTGAAACGTGTGGTGGGAAGACTACATCAAGCCGGCTCTTGGCGTCGCGCCCGGCTTCAACGCCGGGCGAGGGTTGAAACATCGCCGGCGCGCTGGCAATCGCAGTGCTGGCCGTCGCGCCC
>NZ_JAIEWN010000038.1:12409-22055 GCF_019599295.1 Oscillochloris sp. ZM17-4
CCCAACCTCAGCATATAATCAATACCGTTTAGGACGGCAATCCGGCGACTGGAACGGCTCCATCGCCACGGCACAACATCGTCGCATCAACACACGTAAAAGGAGATCCGTCTCATGGCAATGAGTAACAAGCGCCCGAGCGCAGCCCAGCTCGACGCCGACCGCGCGATTGTGGTGGCCCTCCAGGACCTCCCCGGCTACGTGCCGACCAACCCGGCCTACAGCGTAGAGGCGCTCCGCGAGCGGGTGTCCTTCCTGAACTTGAGCGAGGAGGCCGAGATCCGGGCCAAGCGGGCCTACGAGGTGGCCCGCGAGCAGTCCATCGACGCCGCCAAGGGCGTGCATAGTCTGGTGCAGGAGACGAAGATTCAGGTGCTGGCGCAGTACGGCAGCGACTCGCCAGTCGTTCACGCCGTCGGGCTCAAGCAGCGCTCGGAGCGCAAGCGGCCCACCCGGCGCGGTTAGTAGGGGCGCAGCAGCCTCCATCTCCAGCCGTCCTAAACCGGCTCGCTGTGCCAGCCCTCATACAGCAGCAGCCCCCCTGATAGCATTTCACCGCTATCAGGGGGGCTGCTGCGTGTGCAATCGCCCAAATATGAGCCCACCCTCGGCGCTCGTGCCCGCCCTCGGCGCGTGCCCGCCCTCGGCGCAATCCATGCCGTAGGGGCGGGCCTCGTGCCCGCCCTCGGCGCGTGGCAATGGAGCATTGCGACGCACAATGCCGCATTGTGTTGCGCCGGATCGCATGGCGGGCGGCCACGAGGGCCGCCCCTACGCATGGGCGATTCGTTGCAAGACTCTACGTCGCACCCGTTGTCGGCTGTTGTGAAGACGCTTGATCGGCTGCCGCTTCCTGATGGGGAGCGGGCTTCACGACCTGCGTAGGACTGCTATAGCTCAGAGGTGGCAGATGTTACAGCCCACGTCATCCTCTTCGGCATCGAGGGCGGCCCCGATAATATCGATCAGTGGCCGGTCTGGACGACGTTTGCGCTCTGCCTCTAATCGAATGATATGCTCACGCTTGATCTGCTCAATCCGCTCTGGTTGCTCTAGTTCACTAAGGCTTTCGCTTTGACGCCAATAAAACCGCTCGCCATCCTGCTCTTTTTCATATCTTTTCGCCTCTTCAAAGGCTTCACGATGACGCTCCATCAGTCCGATCCACTCAGCACTGCGCTGGAAGAAGCAAAAGGTGCATCCGCTGCGCTGTCGCCACTCGTAATATGATGGCAAGCCAATGCCGCTCTCGTTTAAGATGCGCTCTACATCTGCAAGAACCAGTCCACCCTCTTTGTAGGGGTATATTGGCGTGATATTCGGCTTGATTGAGATGTATCCGCTGCGATTTTCATCAGCTCGAATGCCGATATAGCTCCATATCTTATCGTTACCGACAAATGCCTCGAACGGCTCGATCTTCAATTTGCGCGTACACCAGCGCACCTGGGCCGATGGGAGCATGCCTCCATACATCTCAAGCCAGTGGTCGAAGCCGCGCTGGGGGTTGAGGCGGTTGATCTTCTTGCCCAAGAAGGCCTCAAGCTTATCGAGGTACTCGTAGGTCTCGGGCAGCTCCTTGTGGGTGTCGCAGAACACATACTCCAGCTGCGGGATCTTGTCGCGCAGGTAGATCGCCAGGGCGGTGCTATCCTTGCCGCCGCTGAGGCTGACAATATGGCGGCCGGGGCGCGCGGCCCAGTCGGACTCAGGCTGGTGGGGCAGGCTCAATGCGAGGCTCCTCATCTGGCTCCGCTAGGAGCGTGCGCAGGAGATCAGCGAGCGCAAAGATCTGCTGCTCGCGGGTCAGTATACCATCTGCCTCTAGGGACTTTAGTAACCTATCTCTTGTGAAACTCGTGTCTGCCGTGTGGCTGTTTGTGTGGACGACGATGCTGCGCTCGTTCTGCGCGTCGGCGACGCCCACCCGCAGCACCGGGGTCTCTGGCGGCAGCACCTTGCGCACCACCGCCACCTGCTCGACCAGGGTGAAGCGCCGGCCAAGGTCGGAGATCTGGGTCGCGAACATCTTAACGTCGGCGTCCTGCCATGTGTTGAGCGGCTTGCGGGCCACCAGGGCGGCGACGCTCTCGACCCAGATGTCATCCGGCCCGGCGTTCTCCAGGCGCATGCCGAGCGAGCGCAGCTGCGTGTCACTGGTCTCGGCGGCAATCTGGCGGTAGCGGGCGGTGAGCTCAGCCCGCAGCGCCGCGCTATCGGCAGCCACCCCCCCGAAGGCGCGGCGGATCTCCTCGCGCACCTCGATCACGAGCCCCTGGTAGGCCGCCTGCAGCTCATCGAGCCCGGCGCGCAGGGCGGCAAAGAACTGCTCGAAGTGATCCCTCTCTTCAGCGCCCTCAGCGCTGAAGGGAGCAAGCCCACAGGCCCGTGGGAGCTGATCAAAGAGCAGCTCATCGGGCGCCCGCGCCTCCAGCATCGCCTGCCGGATGGATTGCGCCAGCGGGCTGATCCGTCGGGTGGCTGATGTGAACGCCGCACGAAACATTGACCGTGAGGGGAAGCGCCTGTTTGATGTGAGGGTCGCGGCGGGACACGCCGAGACACAAAACGCCTGTGGAGACTCGGTAAGCCCAATCGTCATGATTGGCACGGGTTGATGAAGCAGGAAGCCCAAGCGCTTTAGCCTTGGGTATTTCACTGCCGCTCACCAGGATGGGCAGCAGCGTGCGCGCCCTGTAGATCGGGCGCTGCGGGAGTTCCTGCGCAGCGTGCTCCTGCACGAGCGCCTTGCGGCTCTGCTCACTCAGGCTCAGAAAGCGGGCGAGGAAGACGCCGAAGGCCGACTTCCCGGCCCCATACGGCCCGATCAGCGTGAAGGCACGGCCAGTGGCCTCGGGCTCCAGCCCGGCCATGATCCGCTCGACGGTCTGGATGACCAGGGGCGTGATCTGATAGCCGTCCAGGTTCGCGCGGCCGGCGAAGTCGCGCTGGAGGTGGACGGAGCGGGTGTAGCGGGCCTCGACGCGCAGCGGCAGGGTCGTCATCGCATATCCTCAAAGGCGCGGCGCAGCAGGTCGCCCGCGAGCGCATCGCCGCCATCGCCGCCCCAGTAGACCTGGCGGATGCCGGCCTGGTCGTTATAGACCAGCTTGCCGTCGGTGAGCTCAGACAGGGCGAACATCCGGCTGAGCAGCCCATCGTCGTCAAGCCGAAAGACCCGGCCGGGGGAGCCGGGGCTATAGGCCAGGTCGTTAAACGCAGCCGTACTCTGGCCGCTCTCGCGCACAAAGGCGAGGGTGGCCCAGGCGACGAGCGCATCCGAGAGGCTGGGCTGCGGGCCGCTGGCATCGAAGGGATGGCGCGCGACGCAGGGCTTCTGCAACGTCCTGGGGCTTCGCCCCAGACCCGATTTTTATTGGGGTTGGGCGGCGAAGCCGCCCAACCCCAATAAAAAATACTGTTAGCGCGAATAAGCGCTGGGTAAACTGCCCGGCGGCAGACTGTCAAGCAGGTTTGAACCATGTCTAACGAGGTTTTTCTCCGCGAGCTCGGGGGCTGTCTGCGACTGAAGCGTGTGGCTGCTGGACAAGAGGATGGCCTCTGGCTCAATCAGGATGGTGCCCAGGACAGCGCGTTCGGCGGCGAGATCCCGTAGGGAGCGACGGTTCCATAAGGGCGATCCTCAGCGCATCAGGTAGGCCGGGTGCCTACCGTCGGAGATGTTGTGATTATAAGCAACAACTATTTAATTGTCAATAAGTCCGACAAAAGGGTACAAAAAGACGCCGGCCAGATGGCCGGCGCTGCTGAATTTCGATCAGAATACGCTACACTACCTTATACGGCCCATCGCCTTTGGGGAAGACTGGCTTACCGCGGCCCTGTCCGACAATATCTGCGAGCGCGCGGGCAACGGCGATGTCGCCCTCATCGACAAAAATCTCACCGCTCGGATCGCCTTCAACCTGACGCACCCAGCCTTTCTTCAGCCAGCTGTAGATGTTGTCGCGGTGAAAGCCATACTTCTCGGCGGCGTCAGAGGGGCGGATAGCCTGGCCATCGAGGGCCGTACGTGCCTTCTGAAGCCGAGCCGCGATCCGTTGGGAACCCTCGACCTCACAGTTTCCCACGACGCGCTGCACCCGGAATGGCGCCTCACCCGCAAGCACCCCATCGCGCACCAGCTTCCGCAGGAGCGCAGGGTCAAGGCTTGTCATCTGCGCGACGATCTCAAACGGCAGCAGGGGCGATTGCTGAAGGTAGGCAGCGACCATGCGCATCTCTTCCGCGCCAAGGAGCGCGCGGGGACGCTTGCTGACAGGGGATGTCGTCACGGTGGCACCTCGCTGATGGAGGGTGATACAATCGCGACAGCCCGCCTTGTGGGGCGGGCTGTACGTGGCCTGGGTGGTGGGCGATAGTGGACTCGAACCACCGACCTCATCCGTGTGAAGGATGCGCTCTAACCAACTGAGCTAATCGCCCGAATTTCCAACGGCGGAATTATAGCATGGCGCGGCGGAACGCGCAAACGGCGCGCTCCGCTGCGCCATGCGCGATCGCTAGACGGCCACCCCGTCGCTGTCGGCGAGGGCGGGCTGATGATTGCCGCGGCCGACGCCCCAGTAGACAAAGCCGCGCGCCCGCATCTCAGCCGGGTCGTAGAGGTTGCGACCATCGAGCACGATCGGCGTGCGCATGAAGCTCTTGATCTTCTCCCAGTTTAGCTGCTTGAACTCGTTCCAGTCGGTGATCAGCAGCATCGCGTCGGCCTCTTTGGCCACATCGTAGGCCGTGGCGCAGAAGGTAACCTCGGGGATGTAGTCGCTGGCCCGCTCGATCGCCACCGGGTCGTAGGCCTTCACGCGGGCGCCGCCCGCCTGCAGGGCCTTGATGATATCGACGCTGGGCGCCTCGCGCATATCGTCGGTGTTGGGCTTAAACGAGAGGCCGAGCACGCCGATGATCCGGCCGTTCAGGTCGCCAAGCAGCGTCTCCAGCTTCGCCACAAACCGGTTGCGCGCATCCTGGTTGATATCCATCACCGCCTGGAGCAGCTGGGGGTGGCAGCCCGAGCTGGCCGCCATGTGGTGCAGGGCCAGCACATCCTTGGGGAAGCAGGAGCCGCCGTAGCCAATGCCGGCGTCGAGAAAGTGCGGCCCGATCCGCCGGTCGGCGCCCATGCCGCGAGCGACCTCCTTCACGTCGGCGCCGAGCTTCTCGCAGATCTGGGCGATCTCGTTGATGAAGCTGATCCGGGTGGCCAGGAAGGCGTTCGATGCGTACTTGATCATCTCGGCGGTGCGCAGGTCGGTGATGATCACCGGCGCGCCCAGGGGCTCGTGCAGCTCGGCCACCTCCTCGGCGGCGGCGCGGTCGGTGGAGCCGAGCACGATCCGGTCGGGCTTAAAGAAGTCGCTCACCGCGCTGCCCTCGCGCAGGAACTCGGGGTTCGAGACCACCGCGAACTCAATGCCGGGGCGGACATGCTCGGCGATGATCGTGCCCACCATATCTCCAGTGCCCACTGGGACAGTGCTCTTGTCGATGATGATGGCCCGGTGCGTGAGGTGCTGCCCGATGCTGCGCGCCGCAGCCTTCACCTGGCTCAGGTCGGCGGCGCCGTCATCGCCCATCGGCGTGCCCACCGTGATGAAGATCAGGCTCGCCTCCGCCATGGCCAGCGCGTAATCATCGGTGAAGCGCAGCCGACCAGAGCGCATGTTGCGCTCCTGAAGCTCGACCAGGCCGGGCTCGTAGATCGGAGACTTACCGCTGCGCAGCAGCTCAAGCTTCTCCGGGTTGATCTCGACACACATGACGGTGTTGCCCAGATCGCTAAAGCAGACGCCGGTGGTGAGGCCGACGTAGCCCGTGCCAACGACACAAATGTTTGTCAAAACAGTACTCCTTAAATATGTGAACTGGCGCCGCTCATACGTCGCCACCTACCATCATACTCAACGTTATGACCAAACAGTAAATATTGAATGAATGGGAGCCGACGAGGAGATGACGATAGCTTCCGAGAGGCCTTCAGCTTGCCGGAAGCTCGCTACATGCTCACATCGACGCCCAGGCCGAGCTCGGCCGCGCGGGCGATAGCCAGCGCGCCGACGGCCAGATCCTGCACGGCGTTGCCCACCGACTTAAACATCGTGATCTGATCATCGCTGGTGCGGCCGGGCAGCGCGCCGCCGGCCACCTCGCCGATCTCGCCCACGACGTGGCCCTCGTCGATCAGGCCGGCCGCGCGGGCCTGGATCAGGTCGCCAGCCTCGGCCCACGCGGCGGCGCGCTGGTCGACGATCAGCCGCGCGCGGGCCACCGTCTCCGCCGGAACCTCGGCCATCGTCGGCTTGTAGGCGCCCACCGCGTTGATGTGGGTGCCGGGTCGCAGGTCGGAGTCCGCAAATAGGGGCGTCTCCGAGGATGTCGCGGTGCAGATCACATCGGCCTCGGCGAGGGCCTGGGCCACGCTGGGCGCGATCAGCACATCGCCCTTGTAGCCCTCGCCGCGCAGGCGGGCGGCCATGAGGGCGGCCCGGTCGCGCGAGCGGTTGACGATCCAGACCGTGCGGATCGGCCGCACGGCGCAGACGGCGAGGATCTGCGGCAGGGCCTGGGCCCCGGCGCCAAAGACCGCTAGGCAGCTGGCGTCAGCCCGCGCCATGTGGCGGGTGGCCACCCCCGAGGCCGCCCCGGTGCGCAGCGACGTCAGGTAGGTGCCGTCGAGCACCGCCAGGGGCCGGCCCGTCTCCGGGTCAAACAGGCTCACCAGGGCGTAGATTGTGGGCTGGGCGAGGCCGCGGGCGTTCTGCGGGAAGACGTTCACCACCTTCATGCCGAGGGCGGCCGCGGGGCCGGCGATCCGCGCGGGCATAAAGAGGCTGACCGCCTCGCGCTCGGGGATCTCGATCGGGGTGCGCAGGGGGACCGTGGCGTCGCCAGCGGCGAGGCTGACGAAGGCCGCCTCCACCGCATCGATGGCGGCGGCCATAGGCACCGCCCGCCTCACATCATCGGCAGACAGAATATGCATCGGGCTGCTCCTTGTGTTTCAGGGCTGCGCCCTGAATCCCGCTTTATACTGGGGTGTGCGGCGGAGCCGCACACCCCAGTATAAAACAAGTGTGGGGGCGGCTGCGCCACCCCCACACACCCACCGTGAGGTGGACACACTCGGTATTGTGACTACGCCTCAGCCGGAGCCTCAGCCGGAGCCTCAGCCGGAGCCTCGGCCGGAGCCTCGGCCGGAGCCTCAGCCTTCTCGCCATCGCTCACGCGGCGCAGCGAGAGGCCCATGCGCTGGCGCTGGCGGTCCAGGCTGATCACCTTCGCGGTGACCTGCTGGCCGGGCTGCAGCACATCGCGCGGCTGGGTCTGCGGGTCCACATCCAGCTCGCTGGCGTGGATGAGGCCCTCGACCGCGTCCTCGACCTGCACGAAGGCGCCGAAGGGGGTGACGTTGGTGACCGGGCCGGTGACCAGCTGGCCGAGGCTGTAGCGCTGGTCGATCGTGTCCCAGGGGTTGGCCTGGAGCTGGCGGAGCGAGAGGCCGATCCGCTCGCGGTCGCGGTCGATCTCGACCACAACGACCTTGACCTCCTGGCCGGGCGAGAGCACCTCGCGCGGGTGGTTGACCCGCTGCCAGGAGAGCTCGGAGATGTGGGCCAGGCCGTCGGCGCCGCCGAGGTCGATGAAGGCGCCGAAGTTGGTGAGCTGGTTGACCCGGCCGGAGAGCACGTCGCCGGGCTGCAGCTCGGTGAGCAGGCGGTGCTTCTGGGCCTTGCGCCACTCCTGCGTCGCGCTGCGCTCGGAGAGCACCAGCCGGTTGCGCTCGCGGTCCACCTCGATCACCTTGAGCGGGATCTCCTGATTGACCATCTTCTGGAGGGCCTGCTGGCGCTCCTCGGCGGCGGTGCGGCCGTGGAGCTGGGCGACCTGCGAGGCCGGCACGAAGCCGCGGATGCGGTTAAACTGCACCAGGAGCCCGCCCTTGTTGAAGCCGATCACCTTGCAGCGCACGATGCCGCCCTCGGTGAACATCTGCTCGGCGTTCTCCCAGTCCTTCGCTACCTGAACCATCGTCAGCGAGAGGATCAGGTCGCCCTCGCGGTTCTCGGGCTCCTGGACATAGACCTGGATCGTCTCGCCGATACGCAGCGCGCCGACGAACTCATCGCCCATCTGGCGCAGGTCCTGCGAGGGGATGACGCCCTCGCGCTTGGTGCCGATCGACACCAGCACCCCGTTGTCCTCGATCTGCATGATCATGCCGTCGCGCAGCTCACCGCGCTGCGGCCGGGCGTAGTCATACTCATCGAGCAGCTTCGTCCAGTCGAGATCCTCAAGCTCCTCGAAGGTCTCCTGATCCGGTTGAACTGACATGCTAACGCGCCTCCTGCCAGAGATTTTGTTCGACCCCGCCCCGCCCAACCCAACAAAAAAAGCGCCACCTGCTGCACAGATAGGCGCGCGCGGTTTTCGCGTTTTTGCTCTGCGTGATGATCCTTCAGCCACTGGCTGAAAAAACACCCTAAACCGGCGCCTACGTTAGGCTCCGCAAGGTGGCCGCCTCTCTTATGCCTCGTAATCTGATAAACTGGGCTGGAGAGTTGACCGTGGCGGATGTCAAAACTATGTTTTACAATGCCGGGAATTATAGACGAGCTCGTGATAAATGTCAATAATGCCGGCCACACTATGTCAATCATCTTCGTCTTCCTCGATGGCGTCGGGATGGCACCCATCACGACAGGCAACCCGCTCGCGACCACGCCGATGGGCCACATGCACGCCCTGCTCGGCGGCCCGCTCAGCAGCGAGGCGGCCCAGGCCCGGCCCGGCCTCCTGCTGCGCCCGATCGACGCCGCCCTGGGGGTGGACGGACTGCCCCAGAGCGGCACCGGCCACGTCGCCCTACTCGCCGGGGTCAACGCGCCGGCCCTGCACGGCCGGCACCAGCCGAACTTCCCGCCGGTGGCCCTGCGCCCGCTCCTGGCCGAGCGCTCGCTCTTCCGCCTCGCCGGTCAGTCCGGCCACAGCGTCGCCTTCGCCAACGCCTTCAGCGCCGGCTACTGGCAGGCGATCGCGGCCCGCCGCATCCGCCGCTCGGCCAGCGTGATCGCCGCCGAGGGCGCCGGCCTGCCCCTGCGCGACCTCGACGACCTGCGCGCGGGCCGCGCCCTGAGCTGGGATATCACCCGCCAGGCCATCCACAGCCGCGGCGAGGGCGAGGGGCTGCCCCTGATCACGCCCGACCTGGCGGGGGCGCACCTCGCCGACATCGCCCGCGCGCACCGGCTGGTCTTCTTCGAGTGCTTTCTGCCCGACCTGGCCGGCCACGGGCGCATGGGCGCGGACGGCGTACACGAGGCGCTGGTCCGCATTGATGGGCTGCTCGGCGGGCTGCTCGCCGCCAAGCAGCCCGCCGACACCGTCCTGATCACCAGCGACCACGGGAACATTGAGGACTCGCGCACCCCCAGCCACACCCGCAGCCCCGTCCCGCTCCTGGTGATCGGCCCCGACGCCGAGCGTTTCGCCGGCGTCGAGCGGATCGACCAGGTCGCCCCGGCCATCCTCGCCAACCTGTGAATTGTAGATTGCAGATTGCAGATTGCAGATTAGCGCGCTCTGCAATCTGCAATCTGCAATCTGCAATCTGCAATCTGCAATCTGC
>NZ_JAIEWN010000038.1:22155-24379 GCF_019599295.1 Oscillochloris sp. ZM17-4
AGCCGGTCGAGAGCCCGCAGCAGCGCGAGCGGGTGATCGCCGGGCCGCCCGGCGCGATCATCAGCTCGTCGGGCATGCTCACCGGCGGGCCGTCGGTCTGGTACGCCGAGCGGCTGGCCGGGCGGCCCGAGGCGGCGATCTTCTTCAGCGGCTATATCGACGAGGAGGCGCCCGGCCGGCGTCTGCTCGACCTGGCCGACTCCCAGCCCGAGGCGCGGCGCATGACCTTCGGCGAGCGCACGCTGCCGGTGGCCTGTGAGGTGGGCCGCTACAGCCTGAGCGCCCACGCCGACGGCGACGAGCTGGCGGCGATGGTGCGCGCGGTTCAGCCGCGCGCCGTGGCCCTCGTCCACGGCGACCCGGAGGCCCGCGCGGCGCTGGCGGCCCGCCTGCGCGGCCTGGCCGAGGTGGTCATCCCGCGCGACGGCCAGGATCTGCGGATCGCGCCCTCCGCGCGGGGCGGCCGGCGGGTGGTGACGCCGCCCGCGCCGCCCGCGCCGGTCGAGCCGGTGGGCGGCGGCGCGCCGATCGACGAGGCCGGGCTGGAGCGGCTCTGGGCGGCCCTGCGCGACGGCAGCGGCGTGCAGGCGCTCAGCGTGCGCGAGCTGGCGCGGGCCTGGTACGGCCCCGAGTCGGACACCGCCGCCGAGGAGCAGATGGAGGCGGCCCTCGGCGAGGGCAGCGCCCACTTCGTGGCACTGCCCCACGCGCCCGGCCTCTGGCGGCTGCCCGCGCCCACCGAGGTCCGCCGCACCCAGGCCGCCGGCGGCCCGCGGCGCGGCCCGCGCGTCGACAGCGCCGGCACCCAGGCGGTGATCGACCGGCACCTGGGCGACGCGCCCGACCTCTACCAGCGCGGGGTGGACCCTGAGAGCGGCGCGGTGACGCTGCGCTACTTCTTCCCGCCCGTCGCCGCCGCCCGCGACGCCGAGGCGATCGCCAGGATCGCCGAGGAGATCGGCGCGCCGGTGACGGTCTGGCCACAGCCGCACCAGGGCCAGCTGGCCCAGGCCGCGCTCGACCTACTGCCCGCGGGGCTGGAGGCCGAGCGCGCCCCGGCGATCTTCCTGGCCGACGCGCGAGTCGAGCTGCGCTGCGCGGGCGCGGCCGACCCGCAGGCCATCGCCGCCGCCGAGGCGGCCTTCGCCGCGCAGACCGGCTGGGCGCTGAGCATCCGCGCGCCGGGGGCCGCGCCCGCCGCCGCGCCGGCCGCCGCCGAGGAGGAGCTGTTCGCGCCGCCGCGGGGCGCCAGGCGCAGCGAGGTAAACTTCGCCCTGAGCACGGCGCGCACATGGTTCGACGCCGACACCGGCTGCTACAAGGCCAGCGCCGACCAGGACGCCGGCGTGGTAACGCTGCGCTTCCACTTCCCCGAGGTGGCGCGGGCGCGGCACGGGGCGCAGCTGGCCGAGCTGGCCGCCTTCGTCGGCTGGGCGATCAAGATCTGGCCGCAGCCGCACCAGGAGGCGCTGATGCGCGCGGCCCGCGAGGCCCTGCCGCCGGGGCTGCGCGCATCGGGCGCGCCCGCCATCCAGGGCGCCGCGCGAGAGGTGAGCCTGAAGGCCCAGGGGTCAGCCGCCGCCGAGGACCTGGAGGCCGCCGCGCGGGCCTTCGCCGAGCGCACCGGCTGGGCGCTCAGGGTGGTGATCACGTAGCAATCTGATCACAGCTGCGCTATACTGCTGCCCCGACACATCGCCCGCGTTCAGATCATTATGAAAACGCTTGTCGTCCAGCTTGCCGCCTTCCTCCCGCGCGACCGCGCGGCCCAGATAGCGCTCGGCGCGCCGCTGGCCGCCGAGGGCGTGGCCATGATCGGCGATATCTCCGGCTTCACGCCGCTCACCGAGACGCTGGCCCGCGAGCTGAGCCCGGCCCGCGGCGGCGAGGAGCTGACCCGCGCGCTCAACGGCGTCTTCGCCCCGCTGATCGGCGAGGTCCACCGCTACGGCGGCAGCGTGATCAAGTTCGCCGGCGACGCCCTGATCGTCTGGTTCCCGCGCCCGCCCCGCGCCCGCCGCGACGTGGTGGTGCGCCGCGCGCTGGCCGCCGCCGCCGGCATGCAGGCCGCCATCGCCCGCCACGGCCAGGCGCGCACCCCCGCCGGCCCCTTCACCCTGACCATGAAGGTCGGCCTGGCCTACGGGCCGGCCCTGCGCGTGCGCCTGGGCGACCCGCTGCTCGGCTACGAGGATGTGATCGGCGGCGAGACCCTCGACCGCAT
>NZ_JAIEWN010000038.1:24479-39326 GCF_019599295.1 Oscillochloris sp. ZM17-4
GAGACGCTGCAGCTGGCGGCGGTGCTCGGGCCGGGATTCGCCCCGCGCCTGCTGGCCGCCCTGGCCGGCCCCGGCGCGCCGCTCGACGCCCGGCTAGAGGCGCTGGAGGGGGCGGGGTTCCTGCTGCGCGACGGCGAGGGCTACGGGTTTCGGCACATCCTCATCCGCGAGAGCGCCTACGGGGCCATGCTCTTCGAGCGGCGGCGCGGCCACCACGGCGCGGCGGCGGCGGCGATCGAGCGGCTCTACCCGACCCGGCTGGCCGAGCGCTCCGGCGAGCTGGCCGAGCACTACGAGCGGGCCGAGCAGCTGGGCGCGGCCGCGCGCTACCACGGCCAGGCCGCCGACGGTGCCCGCCTGCTCTACGCCAACGCCGAGGCCGAGGCCGGCTACCGCCACGTGCTGGCGCTGCTGGAGAAGGGCGACGGCGACGAGGGCCTGCGCGCCCGCACCTACCTCAAGCTGGCCCAGGTGCAGATGAACGCCGGCGACTACGCGGCCGCCCAGGAGCTCTACGACGTGGCGTTTGAGCTGCTGGAGCGCGAGGAGTCCGCGCGGGGGCCGAAGCGGGATGATCGACACACGCCGATGTTCCGGATGGCAACATTGGAGCCCACGAGCCTCGATCCGGCCTCGCTGGACTCTACCATCGGGGTAGATATACTGCGTAATCTGTTCGAGGGTCTTGTTGCGCTCGATGACGATCTCAATGTTGTCCCGGCTGTAGCTAGGCGCTGGCGCTTCGAGGAGGCGGGACGCCGCTGCATCTTTGAGCTGCAGCCGGGACTGCACTGGAGCGATGGGTGCGCGCTGACCGCATTTGACTTTGTCTTCGCCTGGAGGCGCAACCTCGAACCGCTTACGAGCGCGGGTTTTGCCGAAAGGCTATATTTCCTTCAGGGAGCCGCCGCATACCACCAGGGCCGGTCAACCACCTTTGCGGATGTGGGCGCGCGCGCCATCGACACGCACACGATCGAGGTGACACTGACCGAGCCATCAGCCTACTTCCTCTCGATCCTGGCCTACCCGATCGCCTTCCCGCAGCCATCCCACGTGATCGCCCGCTATGGCGCAGCGTGGAGCCAGCCCGATCACCTCGTCTGCAACGGCCCCTTCACTGTCCTCGCGTGGCACCGCGAGCATCACCTACAGCTCGGGGTGAATAGGCACTACCACAGCCCGCAGCGGGTCGGCCTGAATCAGGCCCAGCTGCTCTTTCTGGCCCCGTCCGAGGAGCTCGCCCACCGCAAGGATCTCGACCTTTGCCGCGTGGTGGCGCATAACAATCTGCTCCAGGGCGAGGAGAGTCGGCTGATCACCCTCAACTACCTGGCCACATACTTTTTGATCTTCAGCGTTGGGCTGGCCTCAAGCCCGAGCCGGAATACCAGGTGCGCGCTGGCAGCCTGTATTGATCGCGATCAGCTCGTGCAGGAGGTGTGGGGCGGCGTGCAGCAGCCGGCGAATGGCGGGCTGGTGCCGCCGGGGCTGCTCGGCCACTCGCCGAACCTGGGCGTCGCCTTCGACCCAGCCCGCGCCCGCGCCCTGCTTGGCGCAGCCGCCAGGCCGCGCCTGAGGATGGCGACCATGATCGGCTTCGGTGAGACCCCCGCCTTTTTGCAGCGGGCCTGGCACCTCCACGGCGGTCTCGACGTTGAGGTCGAGCGCGATGTGGCCGGAGATCAGCTTATCGAGGGGCTGCGCGACGGCCACTACCAGATCGCGCTGATCGGCTGGGAGGCCGAGTACCCCGACCCGGACAACTTCTTGCGCACGCTCTTCCATAGCGCGAGCGCGGCGAACTACGTTGGCTGGCGCAATCCGGCCTACGACGCGCTGGTCGAGCGGGCCGCGCGCGCGACGCGCCAGGCGCAGCGCGCCCAGCTCTACCGCGAGGCGGAGCGCATCCTGGTGCTCGATGAGGTCGCATGTGTCCCGCTCTATTACGAGCGCGTCTATAGCGTCTTACAGCCATCATTCAGGCTGCGCAGCGAGTCGCGCCTAATCCACGGCGGCCAGATCCGCCTGGCGCAGGTTGATCTGGCGCCACAGCAGCCTAGCGCCTCACGAGCGGCAGAAATACCTGGCTGGTGAACACGCTGACCCCCGCGTCAACGCGCAGCCCGCTGGCGCTGAAGCTGTTGTCCAAAAGGTAGACCTTCGCCGCGCCGCTGCTGCCGACGGGGCGGGTGATGCAGAGGTCGGCCGTGCCGCCGGCCCCTGCGTTTGAGTCAAACGTGTTGCCGCGCAGGGTGATGGTTCCATTCTCCAGGACGATCTTCCCGCCGCCGCAGTCGCCGGCGGCGCTGTTGCGCTGCACCGTCGTGCGCGAGATATCCACCGTGCTGCCGCCGCGCACTACAATGGTGAAGCCGCCGCCGTCGCCCCCGGCTGAGAGATCCTCAAACAGGCTGTCGCTGATCGTCAGGCGCGAGCCATTGTCGAGGTCGAGGTAGATGCCGCCACCGTCGCCGAGCGCGCCGAGCGTGCCGCTGAAGGAGAAGTCGGGCCGGAAGGCGCTATTGTCAATGGTGATCGTCGCCCCGCTGAGCTTCGGGCTGCCCGCCAGGCCGACAACCCGCATGCCGCCGCCGTTGCCGCTGATCTGGTCGGTGCTGAGGGCATTGATGCTGCGCACCAGGAGGCTGGTCACGCCCTCGTCGAGGCTGAAGACCGGGTTGGTGTTATCGGCGCGCAGGCCGCTGCGGTCGGCGGGGTTATAGGTCAGCCCGGCGGCGAGCATATCGGCGCGGCTGGTGAAGACGCCGGTGCTGTTGCCGCCGCAGTCAGAGTTGGGGGACGACCAGCCGCCCTCGATCTCCATGTTCACCTTAATAATCGCCCCGTTGACATTCCGGCCGAAGTCCTGCTCGTAGAGCGGGGTGAAGATATCGCCGGCGACAGCGTTGTTGATGACGTCGTCGGGGCCGCTGGCGCAGCCAGGGCCGGCGCCTTTAAGCGCCGCCTCCGCAGGCGCAGCAGAGGTGATCAGCAGGCCAGCAACAAGCAGCGTGATCAGGTAGCGCACACGCATAGCATGACCTCCATCGGCAGATGGCGCGGCGCCGGGCGGGGGTGTGGTAACAAGTGAGGGCGGGCGCAAGTAATAACAAGGCCCGCCCATCATAGCACGCTGGGGAGAGGAATGGGGGATGGGAGTTGGGGGATGGGAGTTGGATCTACGCCCCAACCCCCAACCCCCATCCCCTAATACAGAAACATCGGCTTGCCGAGCAGGTGGGTCATGTGCGGGCGGTACTCGTTCACGTCGTAGAGCTCGTCCACCGCCACGCGCTTGACGCCCAGGGTGGCCATGTCGGCCGACACCGTGGTGTAGACGCCGTTCTGGAGGGCCACCATCAGGCCGCTGTGGCCGCGCTCAAGCTCCTGGATGGCCAGGTTGCCGTAGGACGTGGCCACCATGCGGTCGAGCGAGTCGGGGGCGCCGGCGCGCATCAGGTAGGCCAGCTGCTGGTTCACCACGTCCACGCCGGTGATCTTCTTGATCGCCTCGCCGACGGTCTGGCCGATGCCGCCCAGCTTCCGGTGGCCGTAGGCGTCCTCCTGGCCGTACTCGACTACCTGGCCGCCGAGCATGCTCGCGCCCTCGGAGACGACCACCACCGCGTAGTTGCTGGGGTTCGTGTTGCGGTCGTTGAGCGCCATGGCGGCCAGGCGCTCGATGTCGAAGGGCACCTCGCTGATCAGCGCCCGGTCGGCGTCGGAGAGGTAGGCCGCGATCAGGGCCGTCTCGCCGCTGTTGCGGCCGAACAGCTCGACCACGGCGATCCGCTCGTGGCTGCCGGCAGGGGTGCGCAGCGAGTTGATAAACTCGACGCTGCGGGTGATCGCGGTGCTGAAGCCGATGCAGTAGTCGGTGCCGAAGACATCGTTGTCCATCGTCTTGGGGATGGAGACGACCCGCACGCCCTCCTTGTGCAGGCGCACGGCGAAGGAGAGCGTGTCGTCGCCGCCGATCGGGATGAGCGCGTCGATCTTCAGCTTCTCGATCACCCTCAGGACGTGGTCGGTGCAGTCGACGGTCTTCTTCTCGCCGAAGGCGTAGTTCGGGGCGAGGAAGTCGGGCATGTTCGACTTGCTCACCTTCTGGGGGTTGGTGCGCGAGGTGTGCAGGTGGGTGCCGCCGTAGCGGTCGATCGTGCGCACGTCGCGTCGGGCGAGCGGCTCGACCCACTCGCGCTGCTGCTCCTCGGGCAGGTCGAGCTTGTAGTTGAGCAGGCCCGCCCAGCCCCGCCGGATGCCCAGGACGTCCCAGTTGTTCGATGCGGCGCGGTTGACCACCGCCTTGATGCACGGGTTGAGCCCGGGCACATCGCCGCCGCCGGTCAGGATGCCGATCTTCATCGCGTGTTCCTCCTCGTTGATGGAAACCTGCGACCGACACGGTCGCGTGGATGATATGGAGTCTCTCATCTGGGCCGTGGCCGGCGTGGCCGAAGCATCCGCCCGCTGAGTCGCGGCGGGTACCGCGTGGGGCAGGGGCGAATGCTTCGGCCCTACTCCGGCGGGTGGTTGAGGGCGCGGGCGACATCGCGCAGGGCCATCCACCACTGCTCGCGCGGGCGGGCGTTCTCGGCGTCCATCATGCGCGGCACGTCCTCGATGTTGAGGATCTGCACCTTGCCATTCTTGTAGCCGATGAAGGCGCCGTTGGCCTCGCCGCGGCCGCCGTTGGCGATCAGGAACTCGACGCAGCGCACGGCCAGGCGGGTGGCCTGGATGCGGTCGAAGGGCGAGGGGTCGCCGCCCTGCTGGAGGTGGCCGAGGATCGCCTGGCGCACCTCGAAGAGGTCGCCGCCCTCCTCCTCGAAGAGCGCGCACATAAAGCCGGTGGTGTAGATCGGGTTGGCCTTCTCGTTGCGCACCATCAGGCTCAGGCGCTTGCCGCGCTGGAACCAGTAGCGCATCTCCTCCAGGTCGCGCTGCATGTCGCGCAGGGTGATGCCCTCCTCGGGCAGGTAGACCCGCTCGGCGCCGCTGGAGAGGCCGCCCATCAGAGCCAGGTAGCCGCAGTCGCGGCCCATCACCTCGACCACGAAGCAGCGGCGCGAGGCGACGGCGCTCTGCTTGATCCGGTCGACGGCCTGGACGATGTTGTTGAGGGCGGTGTCGGCGCCGATGCTGAGCTCGGAGCCGGGCAGGTTGTTGTTGATGCTGGCCGGCAGGCAGATCATGGGGATGTTGAAGGCCGGGAAGATATGCCGCTCACTATGGAGCTTATGGCATGCCTGGTAGCCCGACCAGCCGCCGATCATCAGGATGCCGTCGATGCTGTGGCGCTCGATGTTGCGGGCGATCTGGTAGAGCTCGGCGCCCTGGGGGATCTTGCGGTTGGTGCCGAGCTCGGCGCCGCCGAGGGTGGCCCAGCCGCTCACGCTCATCCAGTCCATCTCGCGGATATCGCCCTCGATCAGGCCCTGGAAGCCGCCGCGCACGCCGAGCATGGTGTGGCCGTGGTCGATGCTGAGCCGCACGGCCACGCGCACCGCCGTGTTCATGCCCGGCGCCGGGCCGCCCGAGTGCAGCACGGCCAGGCGCAGCGGGCGCTCGGCGCGGCTGGCCTGCGGCGGCTGCGACTGCACCAGGGTGGCGAGCGTGCGGAAGGCCTCGCTGAAGCTGCCGCCGCGCAGCTCCATGGCCCGTCCGTAGTCGTGGGCGGCGATCGCCTCGGCCACGGCGCGGGTGTCGGCCACACATGTCATCAGCGGCATGCGGGTGACGCGGTTCTCGCGCATGCCGATCAGCTGCGGCTCGCGCTCGGGGGTGGCCCCGAGCAGCTCGATCACAGCGGTGTGGCCGATCAGGGTGCTCATCCAGCGGTCGAAGGCGCTCGGCGATCCGCCGCGCTGCACGTGGCCCAGGATGGTCACGCGGGTATCCTCGCCGAGCCGATCCTCCAGCAGGCGCTTGATCTGGTCGGCGGTGATCGGGTTGCCGTAGCGGTCGCGGGCGCCCTCGGCCACCACCACGATGCTGTCGCGGCGGCCGCTCAGGCGGCCGGTCTCGAGCACCTCGCAGACGTGGGTCTCCCAGTCGTCCACCTCGGGGGGCTGCTCGGGGATGAAGGCCCAGTCGGCGCCGCCGGAGATCGCGCCCATCAGGGCCAGGTAGCCGCAGTGGCGGCCCATCACCTCGATCACAAAGGTGCGCTGGTGGCTGGCGGCCGTAGAGCTGATCGCGTCGAGCGCCTCGGTGATCCGGTGCAGGGCCGTGTCGGCCCCGATGGTCATGTCGGTGCCGCAGAAGTCGTTGTCGATCGAGCCGACCATGCCGACGATGCCCAGAAAGGGGTGGCGCGCGGCGGTGGCGGCGTCGATCGCGCCCTCGGCCAGCAGCTCGGCCAGCAGCTCGGGCCACTCCTGGCGGAACAGGTTCGCCCCGGTCAGGCTGCCGTCGCCGCCGATCACCACCAGGCGGTCGATGCCGTGGGCGAGCAGGTTCGCCACGGCCTGGCGGCGGCCCTCGCGGGTGCGGAAGCCGGCGCTGCGGGCGGTGCCGATCACCGTGCCGCCCTTCTGGATGATGCCGCCCACGTCGTCCCAGTCCATGCGCCGGATCAGGTCGCCGCCCACGATCATCCCCTGGTAGCCCTCATAGATCGCGTACACCTCACAGCCGCGGCTGATCCCGGTGCGGACCACCGAGCGCACCGCCGGGTTCATGCCGGGCGCGTCGCCACCGCTCGTCAGCACGCCGATGCGTAGCGTCTCTTGCGCGGTCATACGATTATCTCCCCCAAAGCTTCCCGGAAGCTCTAGTCCCCTCACACGGGGAACATCCCGCTGATAGACTCATGTGTGTAGATGCGCCGGATGGCCTCGGCGAAGAGGGGCGCCACCGAGACGACCTGCATCTTCGGCGAGAGCTGCGCCGGCTGAGTCTCGATCGTGTCGGTGTAGAGCAGCTTCTTCAGCGGGCTGCCGTCGATCTTCTCGATCGCGCTGGGGGTGAACACGCCGTGGGTCACCATCGCATACACCTCAAGGGCGCCGGCCTCGATCAGCCGGACAGCCACCTGGGTCAGGGTGCCGCCCGAGATCGTGAAGTCATCGACGATCAGGGCTGTCTTACCGGCGACATCGCCGATGATCTCGAGCACCTCCGCGTTCTCGCTGTGGTCGGGGCGCTCCTTGTTGGCGATCGCCAGGGACGCGCCGAGGTAGGAGGCGTAGCGCCGGGCCGCCTTGACGAAGCCGGCGTCGGGCGAGACCACCACCAGGTTGGGCAGATCCAGCCCGCGCACATAGTCGCAGAGCACCGGCAGGGCGTACAGGTTGTCCACCGGGATGCGGAAGAAGCCCTGGATCTGCGGCGCGTGCAGATCCATCGTCACCACCCGGTCGGCCCCGGCCGCCTCGATGCAGTCGGCGCAGACGCGGGCGCGGATGCTCACCCGGGGCTCGTCCTTCTTGTCGCCCTTGGCGTAGCTGAAGTAGGGCATGACGACCGTGACCGAGGCGGCGCTGGCCCGCTTCAGGGCGTCGATCCAGAACAGCAGCTCCATAAAGCTGTCGTTCGTCGGGAAGACCGTGCCCTGCACGATGAAGGCCTCGCGGCCGCGGACATTCTCTAGGACGCGCACGAAGGTGTTGCCCTCAGAGAAGATCTTCGTCTCGTTCCTGCCGGGCAGCGTGTTGAGGTGGGCGCAGATGCGCTCGGTGAGTCCGCGGCTGCTGCTGCCGCCGAAGATGACGACATCCTCGAAGCCCATGGCGATTCTCCAGGTCGGGCGACGTTCCGGCGGCTAGTATAGCACGAAGGTGCAGAGGGAAAGTTTACGCGAGGGAGGCCGTTACGTCTCCCATGTTTGCCAGGGGGCAGCAATGCCCGGGCCGAACCGGGTCAGCGGGCGGGCGAGCAGCGACGCGCCGCTGTCGGCGGTGTACTCGCGCGCGCGCAACGTCTTGCGGTCGGCGAGCAGCCCGCTCAGCGCGAAGTGCCAGTCGAGGGCGGATTCGGTCTTGATGCGACCAGCTGCGCGCAGCATATCTTTGCCCCCCTTGCAGAGCTCCTCGGCCAGGCCGTAGGCGCGGGCGAAGGGGTAGTGGGTCTTGACGATCGCCACCCCGGCGCAGGCGTGGGCCTCGCCTCCGGGAAGCTCGACCGTACGGGTCGCCTCGTGAAAGTGACGCAGGTAGCTGGCGGCCAGGGCCAGGCCGAGCCGCCCGTCGCACACAAAGGTCAGATCATCGCCGCCATAGACCAGCGGGCGCAGCGGGAGGTAGCGCTTGTTCTTATCATCCTTATCTCTTGGGAGGCCGGCCAGGAACAGCACCAGCGGATCATCGGGGTCGCGCTGCTTCTCAGTCGCGAAGGCGGCGGCCATCTCCGCAATCATGTTCTGGAGGGCGAGGATGCCCGCCTCATTCACCTTGGCGGAGAGCTCACGGATCCTCGTGATCAGCTCGCGGGCCGGCAGATCCTGGCGCAGCAGATCGTCAAAGCGCTGGCCCATCCCGTTCCCATCGGCGTGAACCACCGCGATATAGCTCTGCACGCCCTCGGAGCGGCCCAGGTCGTCGAAGCGATTGGGGATGGCATAGGCAGCGTCCACCTCCGGCGGGAGCAGCGCGCGAAAGCGATCACGGGCAAGCGCTTGCACCCCTGTATCCAGGCGGGCCAGCACATCGGCGCTGGCCGGTCGGGGCGTGTCGTCGTCGCCTTGAAGCGGGGTGAAGCCGACCGCCGGCAGCCCGGTTGAGCGACACTCCAGGCTCACCCCCTGGCCGAGCATGGGCGCGCCGGCAGAGCGGCGCTGCTTGGCCGCGTCCAGGCTGCGGGTCAGCTCGCCGAGCGCCGTGCCCAGGCCGGCATCCCAGGTGAAGGGCTGGTGCGCCACGGCGATCTGCAGGCCGGGCGCATCACAGAGCAGCTTTCGGCTCAGGGTGCGCACGGTTGCCTGCGCGTCATCGAGCGCGCGGAAGAGGACGAGCGCGTTGCCGCCGCCCTGGTAGAGCAGCTCGGCCTGAAACGTAGAATTTTCCTCTATCGGGCGATCAAGGATGGTTTGGCCAGTCGTGTCACGGATGGAATCACGCACCCATTCGCCAATGGCCAGCTCCACCAGCTGCGAGGCGCCCAGGTTCTCGCGCAGCCGGTTGCTGCGGAAGAGGTACTCCTGGATGCCGATCGTGTCAATGAGCGTCAGCGTAAAATCAGACACGCGCTCTCCTTCGCTCAGCGCGGCGACACCTGGACCCAGCCGTGGCCAAAGACGCATGCCTTGCCGACGTGCAGCACACTGGCGGCCAGCAGCGCGGCCCGCACCGCCGGCGGCACCTCGCGCAGCGTGGCCGTGCCGACCAGGCCGCCCATCGTCATCTTGCGGCGCTCGCCGCCGCGGGTGCTGGTGCGATCCCAGTCCACCCAGCGCACCTCGGACTGCTCGACGCGCACGGCGCGGGCGGCCTCCACCAGCGGGCGGTAGTCGGGGCGCCACAGGCCGGGGCCATGAAAGACGGAGAGCGCGCCCAGCCGCCAGCAGATCGCCTGCACGATCGCCCCCAGATCCATCTGCTCAATAAACGCGCCCCGTGATTTGACTCGCAGCGGCGTGCGCAGATTCAGGCGCAGATCGGCGGGCAGATCGGCGGCGCGCACCGGCAGCTCCGCCAGGTTCAGCAGCGGCAGCTCCGGCGGCTCGACCAGCCGCCCGTCCTGGTAGACCGGCGTGCCGACGGCGCGGAAGGGCTCCAGCGCCTCGACCCGCTCCATGCGCGCCTTGGCCAGATCGCGGCCCAGCCCGGCCTTCCCCAGCTCCTCAAAGCCGACCAGAAAGTAGGGCAGAAAGTCGACGCCGCGCCCGATCAGCAGCAGGCCGAACTCCAGCGTCTCGCCGGCGGCATACGGGCGCTTCTGGTCGAGCGGCGGCTCGATCACAAACGGCCGCGGCACATCCTGGAGGTCGTGGAGGTGCGGCACCCCCGCAGGGTGCGGCGTCTCGAAGACCCAGCGGTAGGGGCAGAGCAGCGCGGCGGCGCAGCGGTCGGAGTGGCCCCAGCAGGGCTGGGGGCAGGCGGAGCGCTGGAAGGCGTAGCCGAAGCCGCCGCGCAGCAGGGCGCCCTTATCGCCGGGGAGGGTCGTATCCTCCAGGAGCCGATAGGTCACGCGGGCGCGCAGCACGGCGAGCGGGGGGAATGGGAGGGCCAGGTCGGGCGGGGGGCCAGGCAGAACCATGGGCCGTCCTTCGTGACTACGAGGGTACATGGTGCTTCGAGGATGAAGTCAGTATAGCATCCGGCTGCGCCGGTCGCAACCTGATCCACATCAGCGACATGCACAGCGCCCGGACGAACATCGTCCGGGCGCTGCTGTGAGTATTGGTGGAGATGGGGGGAGTCGAACCCCCGTCCAGAAAGTTGGACCGCACACGTCTACAGGTTTATCCCATTGTTTGAGCTCGCCCGCGGCCCCACAGTGGGCAAAGGTGCCTTTGGGCAAGCCGATGTATCTTAGTCTCAGGCTAACCGGCGTTTACCCGAGAAGCACCCGACTTGCTGACGTCGTACCCCCAACCATCGGGTGAGCTGAGGACGACGCGCTACCTAATTAGGCAGCGAGGGCCATGCTCCCATAAGAAGCACGGGCCCAGTTCTTGTTGTTGGCAGTTATTGCCGTTTGCCCCTTTAACGTGACTGGGCGGCACGACCTGCAATCTACGGCTTGCGCTCCCTGTCGAGACCAAGCATCCCCGTACACGTCATCATTATACCGCGCCGCCGCCCGCCGTCAATGCGCCCTTTGATGGAGCTGCGTTAGAATCGCCGCGTCGCGCCGGATGGCGTATAATCTGCCTATGCTTGACCCGTCGCACCACGACCCGCGCGCCCGCCTGCTGCGCCTCCCCAGCCCCGCCCTCGGCGTCGCCAGGGGCGCGTACGTCTACCTGCCGCCCGAGTACGCCCAGGCCGGCCGGCGCTTCCCCGCGCTCTACCTGCTGCGCGGCCACGAGCGCGAGTGGGTCAACCCGCGCGAGGACGACAGCCGCGGCGAGACGACGGTGATCGATGTCTATGAGCGCCTGCGCGCCGCCGATCTGATCGGCCCCATGATCCTGGTGATGCCGGGCATGTCCAGCGACGATAACGCCGTCCCCGGCATGCTCACCGACTTCCGCCAGCCCGAGCGCGCCGCCGACGCCCCCGGTGTCGGCAGCGGCATGTTCCAGCGCTTCTTCTTCGCGGATCTCATCCCCGCCATCGACCGCAGCCTGCGCACGATCCCGGCCGCCCGCGCCATCGCCGGATTCTCGCTCGGCGGCTATATGGCCGTCAAGGCCGCCGCCCTCCGCCCCGACCTGTTCGTCAGCGTCGGCGTCTTCGACGCCTCCATCCCCTACGCCAGCGACTACGGGCGCGCCGCGCGGCCCGGCGACAGCATCTTCGCCATGCCCATGTTCGACCCGGCCCTCGGCGTCCCGCGCGACCCGGCGCACCTCGCCGACCAGAGCCCGGTCGTCCTGCTGATGCGCGCCGACCCGGCGGCCATCCGCCGGATCGCCTGGGCCGTCCAGTACGGCCCCGAGCATATTGAGCCGTGGGGCTCCAACTTCTACCGGGGCGAGCACCTGATGCGCGCCCTGCGCAGCCTCGGCGTGCGCAACCTCGCCCCCGTCGACGCCATCCCCGACGGCCAGCACACCTGGCAGGTCGCCGACCGGCATATCGAGCAGACGCTGCCCATCCACTGGGGGGCGCTTCGCGCAGTGCTGAGTGTTGAGTGTTGAGTTACAGCACTCAACACTCAACACTCAACACTCAACACTCAGATGTCACAGCACAAGCAGCGTGACACCATCCAGATCCTGCGCGGCCTGCGCTGGCCCCTCGCCGGCGCGGTGGGCCTCGTCTTCGCCCTGGTCCGCCTCGTCGAGACGCTGATCATCGGGGCGTCCGAGGCCGCCCCGGCGGGCCGTATGATCGACTCGGTCGTCTGGGGCGGCCTGGCCGGGGCGGCGGTCTGGGCGGTGCTCAGCTGGGCCGCCCGCCAGGAGCGGCGCCGGCGCAGCGCCGAGGCGGCCATGCTCGCCGAGCTGCGCAGCTCGAACGCCCGCCTTGCGCAGCTCTACGAGCTTAACCAGCGCATCGCCTCCAGCGCCACGCTCGACGATGTCCTCGACTATGCGATCACCCTGCCGGCCAGCCTGCTCGGCGCCCGCGCCGCCGCCCTGGTGCTGCGCGACGAGGGCGGCCAGCCCCTCGACGCCCGCCGCGTCGGGGTGAGCGCCGAGGAGCTCCAGAGCGCCCGCGCGACCTTCGGCCTGCTGCCTAGCCCGCCCGATCTGGGCGGCCCCCGCGCCGTGCTGGACCCCAACGCCGCTCCCGGCGGCCTGCTCGCCGCCGCCGTCCTGCCCCTCGCCGAGGGCGACGATGATCCCGTCGGCTGGATCGAGGCATACCTCAGCGACCCCGCCAGCTATGACGGCAGAGTCCTCGACGGCAGGCTCCCCGCCGAGAGCGAGGCCCTGCTGATCACGGTGGCCGGCGAGCTGGCCGAGGCCGTGCAGGGCAGCCGCCGCCGCGCCCGCGAGATCGCCAGCGTGGCCGCCCTGGAGCAGGCGATCATGGCCGAGCGCACCCGCATCGCCCGCGACCTCCACGACGGCGTGGCCCAGAGCCTGGCCTTCATGCGCATGCGCGTCGACCTCTGGGAGGACTGGGTCGGCCAGGACCCGGCCCGCCTGCGCGAGGAGTTCGCGGCCATGAAGGTCAACCTGCGCCAGCAGATCGAGGAGCTGCGCCGGGCGATCTTCGCCCTGCGCCCCTTCGAGCTCGGCCAGCTCGGCTTCGGCGGGGCGCTGCGCCGCTTTGTGCGCGAGTTCGCCGGGCAGCAGGGCTGGGAGATCGACCTCGACCTGGCCGACCTTCCCGCCGACCTGCCCCTCGCCCTTGAGCTGGCCGCCTTCCGCTTTGTGCAGGAGGGGCTGAACAACGCCGCCAAGCACGCCCAGGCCGGCGCGGTTGCGGTGGGGCTGCGCCAGATCGACGGCGGCCTCCAGATCGTGGTGCGCGACGACGGGGCTGGATTCAACCCCGGCGATGTGGCCGAGGGGCCGGGCGGCCGCCTCGGCCTGCGCCAGATGCGCGAGCGGGCCGCCGCCCTCGACGGCCGGGTGACGGTGATCTCACGGCCCGGCGCCGGCGCCGAGCTGCGGGTCTGGCTGCCTCTGGCCTACGCGAAGGAGATGATATAACAGAGGTGGGCGCAACAAGCTGCGCCCACCTCTGTTATATCGATATTCGCTGACGAATCCCTACGGCTTGCTGCTGTCCGGCGGGGTCTCGGGCATGGGCAGCAGCGGCGCGATCGGGTCTACCAGCCGGTGGACGATCGCCCCGAGCCGCTGGAACTGCGGGCCGAGCTCCGTCTCCGCCAGCGGGATGCTCACCGGCACGTCGAGCTGCACCGGGATCGTCACGCTGTCCAGCGGGATGTTCATCTTGAGCGCGATCTGGAGCGGCGTGCCCTCGGGCAGCGTCAGGTTGATGTTGTTGGCGCGCAGACGGTTGCCGTTGCCCAGGTCGATGTCGGCGCCGGTCAGCACCAGCGGCACTGGCTGGGTCAGCGTCACCTCGGTCACCTGATCGACGGGGACGAAGATACCCTTGCCCTCCAGCGAGAGCGGCTGGCTCAGCGGGATGGTCGTCCTGATCGTCGCGCCCTCGAGCTGCGCCACCACGTCCTGGAGCTCCGAGAGATTGCCGGCCGCGAAGGTCGTCGTGCTGCCGGCCAGCCCGGCGACCTGCCCCCGGTTCGAGAGCAGCACGCCGGCCAGCACGCCGACGATGATCAGCAGGACGATGTTGATCAGGAAGGATGTCCAGATCATGGCCTTGTAGAGCGGCGCGAGGCGGGCGTACCGCTTCGTGACTCGGCCGGTCGGGCGGGCGGCGTCGACCTCTGGGGCGGCCATAGCGGCGTGAGTCTGCTCGGCCATACCTTCATCCTCCTGCGCCCGTCTGCCATACGGCGACGGCGCATGCGATATGTGTCCTCGTTTCTACGCCGCATCATACCACGCGGGCGCGTAGATTCAAGAGCCTGCTGGCATCGCCGCCCCCGCGCTACACGCTGCCGAAGTAGCGCAGGGCCAGGCGCAGGCGCTGCTCCAGCTCCTCGGGGGCGTCGGCGGGCAGCGCGCCGATCGCCGAGGCCGCCTCGGCGCCGCTGTAGCCCAGGCTCATCAGGAGGTCGGCCAGGTCGCTGTTCACCCCGGCGGCGGCCGGGCTGGCCCCGGATGCGGCCGGCAGCCCCTTGAGGTCGATCTTGCCCTTCAGCTCAAGCACCAGCCGCTCGGCCGTCTTCTTGCCGATGCCGGGCACCCGCGAGAGCCGGGCCGTGTCGCCCTGGGCCACCGCCGCGCGGATCTCGTCGGGCTGGCCCGACGAGAGCAGGCTCATGGCCACCTTCGGGCCGATCCCGGTCACCCCGATCAGGCTCTCGAAGAGCGCCCGCTGGGCCACGCTGGCGAATCCGTACAGAGTCATCGAGTCCTCGCGGACGATCATCTGGGTGTGCATGAAGATCTGGTCGCCCACCGCCCCGACCGCGCCCAGCACGCTGCGCGGCGCGTAGACCAGCCAGCCCACCCCGCCCGTCTCTATCACCAGGTGGTCGACGCCAATATGGATGAGCGTGCCGCGCAGCGATGCGATCATAGGTGTCCTTATGCTAAACAGCGTGCGCCGCAGATTATACCATTGGGGCTGCGCCCAGCCCAAGCTTTTTGCTGAAGCGTGGCAGCTTCGCTGCCACGCTTCAGCAAAAAAGACTGTCAGCGCGAATAAGCGCTGGGTACACCTGGGAGCGTCGGTGGCCCCGCTC
>NZ_JAIEWN010000038.1:39426-53842 GCF_019599295.1 Oscillochloris sp. ZM17-4
GGAGAGGGCGAACCGCCATCGGCTAGATCTACACGATCTCAAGGCAGAGCGCCTGGAGTGCGCCAGGGCCGCCGCCGACGACGTGGCACGAGATCGGGCCGTGGCGGCCATCGACCGTCCACGCACCGGGGCGGTGCAGGTGCCCGCTGACAATATGGGTCACCTTGCGGTAGCCGACCACCAGATCGCCAAGCGTGAGGTTTCCCAGGTAGGCCCGCAGCAGGCTCCAGCGGCTGTGGGCGGGGTAGTCGGGGATGGCATGCGCGATGATCGGCATGTGCGTCACCACCAGCACATGCTCAACCACCGGGTCGGCCTCGCAGGCGTCGAGCCGCCTGGCCAGCCCCCGTGCGAGGTAGCGCGCCATCGCCACATCGCTCCAGGGCCAGTCTACATAGTCGGCATCGTGGTTCATCTGCCCTTTCAGAGTCCGGTAGTCAGCGGCGGTGTGTGGCAGGTGGGGCGATCGTGATGAGTAGTCGTACCAGGCCATCGTCCCACAGATCCCCAGCCTGCCCAGCGTAAACCGCTGCGCCTCAAGCCAGATGAAGCCCTCTTCGTGGGTGGCCTGCGGCAGCTGCGTCTGCCAGAGATCCTGGCTGCTGTACTCGCCCCGGTAGACATCATGGTTTCCGGCGACGAGCAGCCGCGGGCATGGCATGTCGCGGAAGAGCTGGAGCGTCTTACGGAACAGGCGTAGCGGGTGGCCCACATCGCCCGCGATGATAAAGCAGTCTGGCTCAGCGGCCCGCAATGACTCGGCAAACGCCACGTAGGCGGCGCGTTCGGCCGGGCGGTAGTGGAGGTCGGCGGTGATCAGGATGCGCATAGTGCTCCACCTCAGCCCAGCCGCTTCTCATAGAACAGGCTGTGCGGGTCGAGCCGGTAGTCGCCGAAGGGGCCGACCTCGACATAGCCCATGCGCTCGTAGAGCGCGATCGCCTCGCGCTGGAGGACGCCGGTCTCCAGGCGCAGCAGTGGCGCGCCCTGCTCGCGGGTGAAGGCCTCCAGGTGGCCGAGCATCCGCTTGCTCAGCCCGCGTCCGCGGAACTGCGGGCGCACAAACATGCGCTTCACCTCGCCGTACTCCGCGCCGTAGAGCTTGACCCCGCCGCACCCGGCGGGCTCCCCGCCCACCCGCAGCACGAAGAAGTCCACGCCCTCGGCGATCAGGCTGTCCACATCCAGGCCGTGGTGGCTCTCGGCCGGGTAGAGCGGGAGCAGCAGCTCGTCCAGCTCAATAACCAGGGCCATCGCGTCGGGCGTGTCCGGGCGCTCCGGAGTGATGGTGACGGACATTGCTTTACCTCAACGATACAGCCCGCGCCGTAGGGACGCAGCGCGCTGCGTCCCTACGCGCCGACGATCTCCGCATACGCCTCCGGGTCCGTCGCCCCCTCGGTGATGATCGCCAGCGCGTGAGTGCGCGCGCCGATGCCCAGGCGGGCGCGGGCCTCGGCGTCCTCACACAGGGCCAGCAGCCCGGCCACCCCGGCCGCACCGGTCTCTCCTGCCACCACGCCCTCGGCGGCCAGGGCGCGCATGGCCTCGCGGGCCAGCTCGTCGGGCACAGCCAGGGCCGCGTCCAGACCTTCGCTGATGATCGGCCAGGCCACCGGCGAGGGCAGGCCGCAGTTCAGCCCGGCCATGATCGAGCGGTGCGGGCCGGGCACCTCGCTGATCTGGCCCGCCCGCAGCGAGGCCAGCACGCAGGCGGCCTGGTCAGGCTCAACCCCGACGACCCTCGGGCCGCCGGCGCCCTGGCGGTAGTGTCCAACCACGGCGGCGGCCAGGGCGCCCACGCCCATCTGCACGGCCACCAGATCGGGGCTGCCGCCCAGGGCCGCATCGGCCTCCTGGAAGATCGTCGCGTAGCCCGCGATCACATCGCGCGGGGTCTGCTCGTAGCCCGGCCAGGCCGTGTCCGAGATAACGATAGCCTCGGGGCCGGCCGCCGCCGCCGAGCGCGCCACGGCCTCGTCGTAGCTGCCATCCACCACCGTCAGCTCGGCGCCCTCGCCGGCGATCGCCGCCTGGCGGGCCGGGGCCATATCGGCCGGCACAAAGATGCGCGCCCGCAGGCCGAGCAGCGAGGCCATGCGCGCCACCGCCCGCCCGTGGTTGCCGTCTGTGGCGGCCAGCAGGGTCAGCGGGCGCAGCCGGGCCACCGCCGCCCGCAGGTCGTCCAGCGTCACCCACTCCGGCTCCTCGCCCAGCCGCGCGCAGAGCGCCCGGTAGGTGGCGAAGGACGCGCCCAGGATCTTGAACGACGGCAGGCCCAGCCGGTCGGTCTCCAGCTTCAGCGAGAGCCGGCCGACCCCCAGCCGCGCCGCCAGGGCCGGCGCATCGACCAGCGGCGTCGGCGCGTAGCCCGGCAGGCGCCGGTGGAAGGCCAGGGCGGGCGGCGTGGGCCGTGGGTTGTAGAAGATGTCCATATCATCCTGTAGGGGCGACCCTCGTGGTCGCCCGCCCGATCACACACCCTGCTTCGCCAGCCACGCCGCCATCCGCCCGGCGGCCCGCTCCCAGCCGGTGTCGAGCATCAGGTCGTGGGCGATGTCCGGCAGCACCTCAAGGTCGGCGCCCCAGGCTTGCGCCGTGGCCCGCTCCTCGGCCACCGTGATGATCCGATCCTGCTCGGCGGCCATCACCAGCAGCGGGCATGCGCCCGGGCGCGGCCGGGGCAGCCGCAGGGCCATGGCGTCGATGATGATCCGCAGCGACTCAGACTGGAGCCGGGCGGCGTGGCGGGCGAGCTCATCGTCTGGCAGGTCGGCAGAGAAGAAGGAGTCCTTCGCCAGCGCGGGGGTTCCGACAAGCTCAAGCCCGTCGAGGGTGCCCAGCGTGCGCAGGGTCGCCTCTGGGTGCTGGGCGGCGTAGCGGATAAGCATATCGCGCGCACCCATCGTTGGGATAGGGGCCAGCAGCGCGGCCGCCGGCGGCGTGTTGCGCTCCAGGTAGAGCTGGGTCACGTAGCCGCCCATCGAGTGGCCGATCACCGCCGGCGGGCGCGGGAGCGATGCCGCGGCGGCCTCAAGGTCGGCCAGGTAGTCGGCGGCGCTATGCCAGCGGATGCCCTCTCTGCCGCCGCTGCCGCCGTGGCCGCGCATGCTCAGGGCGTGGCACTCGTAGCCCAGGCCGGCGAAGTAGGGCATGAATCGCTCCCAGCACCAGGCCGCGTGCCAGGCCCCGTGGACGAAGAGCAGCGGCGTTGGCCGGGGCTGCCCCGCCGGGTGCTGTGAGATGATCTCGATCTCAAGGGACATTCGGCTTCTCCCTAGTAGTCTGGCCGAGCAATACTCGCGATCTCCCAGCGCAGAGCTGTCTGCCGGGCGCTGTATTAGCTCTCTAGAATCTCAAGCACCCGCTGCACCATCGCCGTATCGCTCGGGTCGAGGCCGTAGAGCAGCGGGCCGGGGCGGCGCTCGCCCGCCCAGATCTTCTCCACCGGCCGGCGCACCCGCCAGCCCTTGCGCTCCAGATCCTCCAGGGCCACCTCCACATCGGCCCGCTCCGACTCATCGCCCCGCGCCACGGCGGCGATCGCCTGGAGCAGCGGCTCGAACTGCTGCACGGCCGATTCGGCCTGCTCCTCGTCGGCGTCGCTGATCACCCCGGCCGCCGTCAGCCGCTCGTAGATGATCTGCTGCTCGGCCACCGGCAGCGCGTCGAGCGCGAACTGCAGGGCCGCGCCGTCGCCGCGCTCCAGGGCGCCGCGCACCGCCGGCGGCAGGCTGTCCAGAAACGCAGGGTCGAGCACGCTGGCCACATCATTGGCCGCGAAGCGGTGGCGCTCGGCGAACTCAGCCAGGCCGATCTCGTCGAAGATCGTGGCCGCATGCTCCAGGTAGGGCCGCGCCAGGTCGGCCCGGCCCATGCGGCGCAGCGCCCAGCCGTAGTTGCCGGTCTGCGCCGCCGCGCTGTAGGAGTCGCCGGCGGCCCAGTAGAGCTTCACCGCCTGGTTCAGCAGGTCGGTGGCCTCGGGCAGGCGGCCCTGCTCGATCAGGGCCCGCCCGCGGGCGATCAGGGCGTCGGCCTGGGCCTTCGGGTTGTTTGTAGTCATGGGGGTTCTTGATGTCGGGGCGCAGCAGGCGCGCCAATAAAACTCGAACAGACGGAGGAACACGTGCGCGCCTGCTGCGCCCTTACGGGCGCTGCGCGCCTAGCCCGCCGCCCCCAGCACGCGCTGGCGGCGGGCGGTGGGCGTCTTGCCGAGCGTCGAGAGCCGCTCGCCGAGCTGCTCCAGGCTCACCAGGTTATGCACGGGCAGGAAGTCGTCCACAAAGGGCAGGGCCGCCTGCATGCCGATCGTCAGCGGCTCATAGCCGGGGCTGCCGAGCAGCGGGTTCAGCCAGATCAGCCGGTGGCACGAGCGCTGCAGACGGTCCATCTCGCGGCTCAGCGTCGCCGGCTCGCCGCGGTCCCAGCCGTCGCTGATCAGCAGCACCACCGGGCCGCGGCCGAGCACGCGCCGGCCCCAGCGGTAGTTAAACTCCTTCACCGCGTCGCCGATCCGCGTGCCGCCGCTCCAGTCGCGCACGTGCTTCGTCACCGCGTCGATCGAGTCGTCGATATCCTTGTGGCGCAGCTGGCGGGTGATCCGGGTCAGCCGGGTGCCGAACACAAACGACTCGACATCGCCGACGCCGCTGGAGATCGCGTGGACGAACTGGAGCAGGATGCGCGAGTAGCGCTCCATGCTCCCGCTGATATCGCAGATCACCACCAGCGGCCGCGGCTCGCGCTGCGTCTCGCGCCAGGCCAGGGTGATCGGCTCGCCGCCGTAGCGCATGTTCTGGCGCAGCGTGCGGCGCATGTCCAGGGTGCGCCCGCCGCGGTCGGGGCGGCGGCGGCGGTTCGGCCGATCCTCGATCTTCCAGCGCATGCGCCGGATCAGATCCTTGCAGGCCTGCACCTCCTCCCAGCTGAACTGGCCGAAGTCCTTCACCCGCAGGGCCTCGGTGTGGCTGTAGGTGAGCTGGATCTCGATCTCCTCCTCCTCCGGCGGCCTCTCGCCCTCCTTCGCATCCTCAGGCTTGCGCCTCGGCAGGCGCAGCTGGCGCTGGGGCACCCGCATCTGCGGCAGGCCCATCATCATCAGCTCCTGCTCGGGCGTCAGCCCCGCCGACGTGCGCCAGAAGAACTCGAAGGCCATCTCGAAGAGCGGCAGGTCCTCGCGGCGCAGCACCAGGGTCGCCCGCGCCGCCGCCCGGAAGTCCTCGCGCTGCGTGATCGGCACGTGCCCAAGCGCCTCGATCAGCACGAGCATCTGCCCCGGGCTCACCGCCACGCCCATCTCGTGCAGCAGGTAGCCGAACGCGAGCAGGTGGGTCATCAGGTTTCCGCCCGGCTGGTCGCTGGTCTCCATACGGCTCCTCAACAAGCGGCATCCCGCGCCCATTCTAACATAGAGCACTGAGGCGCTGAGGCACTGAGGCACTGATGCCCAGGGCATGTGCACCGTCGCTGCGCTAACATAACATTTCTGGGCAGGGGGCAGGGGCGGCTCGCGAGCCGCCCTCTCTTCTATGTGCGGGCGGCGCGGCGGGCGCGGCGGGCGGCGCGCGGCGCGGCGGGCGCGCCGACGAGGGCGGGCGTGGCGAGCAGCAGCAGGGCCATGCCGGCGCGCAGGTCGAAGGCGGGGGCGATGAGCTGGGGGAAGGGGTAGTAGACCAGGCCGGCGTCGCCGGACATGCGCAGCAGGATGATCGCCAGGGCGCAGCCGACGGCGGCCAGGGAGGCCAGGGCGTCCCGGCGACGCCAGCGCTCGCGGCGGTAGGCGCTGCGCCGCACGCGCCGGCCGATGGCGCGCGCGGCCATGCCGAGGCAGACCCCGCCGGCCGAGGCCATGGTGGCGGCGGGGGCGGCCTGGGCGACGCCGTAGTAGAGCCAGAGGACGAGCCCGCCGGCCAGCAGCAGCGAGCCGGCGATCAGGACGAGCTGGTGGCGGGCAGGGGCGTCGTCGGGGCCGGCCCGCCCGTAGCCGCGCGCGTCGAGGCTCTCGGCGAGCTGGACGGACTTCTCCAGGCTGCCGGCGAGCAGGGGGGCGGCCAGGGCCACCCAGCTGCGCGGCCCGCCGAAGCGGTGGCCCCGGGCGCGCTGGGCCTGGCCCACCTCGATGATCGCGCGCAGCAGCGCCGGCACGAAGGCGACGGCGATGGTGATCGCCAGGCCGGCGTGGTAGAGCGAGGGCGGGGCCATGCGCAGCAGCCGGTGGTGGTCCACCAGGGCGTTGAACGCGCCGAAGATCACCATCAGCGCCCAGATGCTAAGGCCGCGGGTGGCGCCCCAGGCCAGGGCCTCGGCGGTGACGGGGCCGCCCAGCACCACCCCTCCCAGGAAGGAGGGCAGGCGCAGCGCGGGCAGGTCGAGCAGCACCGTCTCGCCGCGCGCCCCGCCGACGGTGATCAGCGAGAAGATGACGTAGCCGACAAAGACGAAGGCCCCGGCGCGCACGAACAGGCCGAAGCTGCGGGCCATGGGCGAGTCGCCCCGGCAGGCCAGGAAGACCTGGGCCGCCGCCAGGAAGATCAGGGCCAGGTAGAGCGGGCTGGGCGCCAGGGTCGCCGCGATCAGCGCCGAGGCCAGCCAGATCAGCCATGTGAGCGTGTGCATCTATTATTGCCCCCACGTGATCGCGGCGAGGGCGACCACCTCGCCGATCTCACAGAGCGCGCCGTAGGTGTCGCCGGTGAGGCCGCCGAGGTCGCGCACCCACCAGCGGATGAGCAGGTGCGAGCCGGCCAGGACGAGCAGGGCGGCGACGAGGCCGGCCGGGCCGGCGACGATGATCGCGAAGGCCAGGGCGAAGGCGCTGGCGGCCCAGAAGTCGGAGCGGCGGACGAGCTGGTGGAAGGTGCGGCCCAGGCCGCCCTCGCGGGCGGCGGGGAACCAGAAGATGCCGTAGCAGTTGGCCCAGCGGCCGAGGGCCGGGGCGACGAGGGCGGCCCGCCACCAGCCGGGGCCGGCCCCGGCCAGGAAGGCGAACTTGAGCAGCATCAGGGCGACGAGGGCGATCGCGCCCATGGCGCCGATCCGGCTGTCCTTCATGATCTCCAGCTTGCGCTCGCGGGTGCGCCAGCTCATCACTGCGTCGAAGGTGTCGCTCAGGCCGTCGAGGTGCAGCCCGCTGGTGATGATGCCCCAGATGGCGACGACCAGGGCGGCGCGGGCCAGCGGCCCCCAGCCGGCGTCGCCGAGCCAGCCGGCGGGCAGCAGCAGCGCGCCGATGATCGCGCCGGCCGCCGGGAACCAGGGGATGGATGTGACCATGCCCGCCTCGCTGGCGGGCGGCAGCCAGGGCTGCGGGATGATCGTCAGGAAGCGTATGGCCTCGCCGAGGCTGGTGATCGGCCCCCAGATGCTCCAGCGCGGCGCGCCGCCGTTCTGCTCGCTCACAGGCACTCCTTGGTAAGGGCGCAGCAGCGCCGCGCTGCTGCGCCCTTACTATCACGCCTCATCATAGAGGTGTCGCGCCGAGGCGCGGCACCTCGTTGACCATGCGGATGATCGCGCCGCTGGGGTAGACGTCGAGACATGTCAGGCTGCCCAGGTCGATCCGCCAGCGCCAGTGCTCCTGGATGGAGGTGCCGAGGCTGGCGGAGAGCACGAGCTGGATGGGCGTGGCGTGGGTGGCGATCAGGATTCGCCCGCCGGGGTTATCGCGCAGGAGCTGCCTCCAGGCTGCGGTGATGCGGTCGCTGGCCTCGGCCAGGCTCTCGCCGCCGGCGGCCTTGCCGTTGATGCCGGCCCCCCAGCGGGCGCGGGCCTCCTCGGGGAAGCGGGCCAGCACCTCGCGGTAGGTGAGACCCTCCCAGCGGCCGTGGTCGGCCTCGGCCCAGGCGGGGTCCGCGCGCAGGGCGGCGCCGCGGCGGCCCGCCAGGATGGCCTCGGCGGCCAGGCGGGTGCGCTCGCGCGGGCTGGCGATGATCAGGCCGAAGGGGATGGCGCGCAGCCGCTCGGCCAGGGCGGCCACCTGGCGCCGGCCGTAGCTGGTGAGCGGGCTGTCGCTGTGGCTCTGGTAGCGCCGCTCGCGGTTGGACTGGGTCTGCCCGTGGCGGATGAGCCAGACGCTGGTGCGCATAGATTGGTACCTTGTTGGGGCGCAGCAGCGCGGCGCTGCTGCGCCCTTACGAGCAGCGCGGCGCTGCTGCGCCCTTACGAGCAGCGCGGCGCTGCTGCGCCCTTACGCGCCAGTGGCTCTTACTTCAGCTCGGCCGGGATGGAGACGCCCTGCTCCTCCCAGAACTTCACCGCGCCGGGGTGCAGCTTGTTGGCGATCCCGGTGACGCCCACATCCAGGCCCATCTCCTTGGCGGAGGGGTGGGCCTCAAGCAGCCGGGCCAGCCCGCCGTCGATGTAGACCGCCTTCAGGGCGTTGTAGACCACATCCGCGGGCACGTCCTTGTTGGCCACCCAGAGGGCGGTGTCCTGGAAGCTCTGCACGTCGGCGTCGTTGCCGGGGTAGGCGCCGCCGGTGAGGGCGCGCTGCGAGTAGAAGGGGTACTCCTTGAAGAAGCCGCCCTCGACGCCGGGGGTGTAGATGTCGAGCAGCTTGATGTCGGTGAAGGTCGAGGCCTCCGTCACCGAGGAGTTGGGGAAGCCGGCCAGCACCCAGAAGCCATCGAGCTGCCCGTCGCCCATGGCGGCGGCGGCCTGCGAGTAGCCCAGGAACTCAACCTGCATCTTGTCGTAGAGGCCCAGCGCCTTGAAGTAGCGCTCGGCGCTGAGGGCCGCGCCCGAGCCGGCGTTGCCCAGGGCGACCCGCTTGCCCTCAAGGTCGGCGACGGTGTTGACCCCGCTCTTCACCGAGACGACCAGGTGGGCCACGCCGCCGTAGAGCGGGGCGACCGGCATCACGCTGTCGTACTTGGTGGCGTCCTCAGGCAGGACGCCCTGGCTGCCCAGCGACACGTCGCCCGAGTAGACGATGCCGAACTGGCGGTCGCCGGCGTTGACGCTGCGCAGGTTCTCGGCCGAGCCGCCGGTGCCCTCGGCGGTGATATCGACATTGGACACGCCGTCGTTGATCACGAGCGACAGGACATCTGCGTAGACCTGGAAGACGCCGCCGACCGGGCCGCCGCCGAAGGCGTAGCGCAGGGTCTCGCCCGACGACGCGGCCGGGGCCTCCGGGGCGGCGGTGGGCTCGGCGGCGGCCGGGGCGGCCGGGGCGGTGGTGGGCGCGGCGGCGGGCGCGGCGGCGCCGCAGGCGCTCACCGAGATGATCGCGATGAGCATGAGCGCGAGCAGGCGGATTCGTGAAACCACTGTGTTTCCTCCTATATGTTCGCCAAGAGACCGGGATGCCCCAGTATATGATTTTTGGCGCGGCAATCGCATAAACAACGCGTAAATATTTTGACGGGGACATGCGTAGGGCCGAAGCATTCGCCCGGATGCATGGCGGGCACGGGGGACACTGCGGGCGAATGCTTCGGCCCTACCTTGGAATCACCGCATGGCCGGGATCGGGTAGATCGCCGCGCGCTCGGCCACCTCGATCGGGAAGACGGTGTACTTCATGCCGTCGGGGTGGAGCTGCTCGACGGCCATGGGCTTGTAGACATTTGCCCCGCGCGCGTCGAACTTGACCCGGCCGAAGAAGGTCATCATGTCGGTCGCGGCCAGGGCGTCGCGCACGGCCTCGCGGTCGACCCGGCCGACCTGCTCGATGGCGCGCTGGAGCACCACCAGGGCCGCCGTCGACTCGGCGGCCTGGTAGGCGATCTCGCTGTGCTGCGGGTAGCGCGCCCGGAAGGCGTCGGCGTAGGCCGCCGGGGTTCCCCAGAGATCCTCGCCCGTGTAGGCCAGCGCGCTCGTCCACTGGGTCGCCCCGAGGATGTAGTCGGCGTCGGAGCCGAGGTGCCGGCGGAACTGCGGGGTGCTCGGGCCGACGCTGAAGCCCATGGCCCTCGGCCGCAGGCCGATGGCGCGGGCCTGGCGCACCACCAGCAGCGCGTCCTGGAGATGCCCTGCGCCCAGCAGCAGGTCGGGCGAGTCGCCCTTCACCTTCGTCAGCCAGGGCGACACGTCCTGGGTCTCGGGCGGGTAGAAGGCGACGGAGACGACCCGCATGCCGCGCTCGCCGGCGTACTGCGCGGCGCCGCGGGCCACCTCGCGGGAGAAGGACTCGTCCTCGCCGATGATCGCCACCGTGTGCGCCGCGGGGTCGCGCAGCAGCACCAGGTCGATGATCCCGCGCAGGTAGGCCGGCGCCGGCGTCTGGAGGCCGAAGGTGTAGCGGTAGCCGTTGTGGAAGATGCTCTCGGCGGCCCCGTTCGGCTCGACCATGGGCACCCGGTGGCGCTCGGCCACCTCGGCGGCGGCGGCGGTCGGCTCGCTGGCGTAGGGGCCGACCAGGAAGTCAACCCCGTCCTCGACGATCAGGCGCTCGACCAGCTCGGCGGTGCGCTGCGGGCGCGACTCATCGTCGTAGTAGATCAGCCGCACCGGGTGACGCCGGCCGCCCACCAGCAGCCCGCCCTGCGCGTTGATCGCCTCGACCCAGAGCTGGTAGCCGTCGCGCACATACTCGCCCTCCTTGAATGTCTTGCCGGTGAGCGAGATCGCCGCGCCGATGGTGATCGTCGGCGGTTCGGTGCCGCCAGTGATCGGCGCGCAGGCGGATAGGAGAATGAGGGCGATGATTATGAGGTGGTATTTCATACCATACACCGCGTAGGGGCGCAGCAGTCGGCGCAAGCGCCGACTGCCGCGCCCCTACGCCATAAACCGATACCCCACGCCCGGCTCGGTGATCAGGTGGCAGGGGCTGGCTGGCTCGCGCTCGATCTTGCGGCGCAGGCGCCCGATAAACACGCGCAGGTACTCGACCTCGTCGCGGTAGTTCTCGCCCCAGATCGCCTGGAGCAGCTCCTGGTGAGTCACGACCCGGTGGCGCTGCGCGGCCAGGTGGGCCAGCAGGGCGAACTCGGTGGGGGTCAGGCGCACCGGCTCGCCGCGCACGCTGACGCTGCGCGCGTCCTCGTCTATCTCCAGGTCGCCGTAGACCTGGGGGCCGACGCGGGACGGCGCCGCGCCCCAGCGGGCGCGGCGCAGCACGGCGCGCACGCGGGCGAGCAGCTCCTCCACGCCGAAGGGCTTGGTCAGGTAGTCGTCCACGCCGAGGTCGAGGGCGGCCACCTTATCGCGCTCGGCGTCGAGGGCGGTGAGCACCATGATCGGCACGGTGGACTGGGCGCGCACCCGCGCGCAGACCTCCAGGCCGCCGAGGCGCGGCATCATAATGTCGAGGATGAGCAGCTGGGGGCGCTCGGTCTCCCAGAGCGAGAGCGCCTCAAGCCCGTTGGTGGCCTCGAACACAGTGAATCCGCGGGCGCTGAGGTTGCGGCTGACGAAGTCGCGCAGGCTGGGCTCATCCTCGGCCAGCACAATTCGCGTTGGCGGCGATGCCATGCGAGTCTCCTTCGGGATTGCAGATTGCAGATTGTAGATTGCAGATTGCGGGCAGGGCTCAATCTGCAATCTGCAATCTGCAATCTGCAATCAACACAGGCAGGGTGAAGCTAAACGTCGTGCCGGCCCCATCGCTCTCGGCCCAGATCTGGCCGCCGTGGGCCTCGACGAAGGCCTTGCAGATCGCCAGGCCCAGGCCGGTGCCGCCGGGGTGTCGCTGGCTGGTCGTCTGGGCGCGGTAGAAGCGCTCGAAGATATGCGGCAGCTCGTCGGGCGGGATGCCGGCCCCGTCGTCGCTCACCTGCACCAGCAGGCTATCGCCCTCGGCGCGGGCGCGCACCCGCAGCCGGTCGCCGCCGTAGAGCAGGCCGTTGGCCAGCAGGTTGCGCAGCACCACATCGATCCGCTGCTGGTCGATCATGGCTGGCGGCAGGTCGTCCGGCAGATCGAGCTCGATCGTGCGGCCCGCGGGCGCGACCACGCCGGCCACCGCGCGCCGGATCAGCCCGTCGATCAGCCAGGGGCTGCGGTCGAGGGCCAGCAGCCCGGCCTCCAGGCGGGCCATGTCGAGCAGGTTGCGCATCAGGGCGGCCATACGGTCCGCCTCGGCGTTGATCGTCCCCAGGAAGTGGCGCTGGTCGGCCTCCGACCAGCGCACATCGGTCTGGAGCAGGGTCGAGGCGTGGCCCTTGATCGCGGCCAGGGGCGTGCGCAGCTCGTGGCTGACCGCGCCGAGCAGCGTGGTCTTAAACTGATCGAGGGCGCGCTCGTGGGTCACATCGCGCAGCAGCAGGCCGCGGCCGATCGGCTGGCCGGACGGCGCGCCCACATCGAACTCGCGCAGCTGCACCCAGAGCGCCTGATCGCCCCGGCGCAGCTCGACGGCCCAGGCCAGCGTGCGCCCGTCGTCGGCCCGGCGCTCGTCGACCCGGCGCGGGGGCTGGCTGGCCGCCAGCCGCTCGATGGCGGCGTGGATGGCGGCGATCGGCTGGCCGACCAGGTCCCCATCGGCGAGGTCGAGCATCGCGCCGACGCCCCGGTTGGCGTAGAGCACCGCCCCGTCGTCGCGGGCGAGCACCAGCCCATCGTCCATGCTGGCCATGATCGCGGACAGCAGCCGGCGCTCCTGGGCGGCCTCCTGGTAGAGCCGGGCGTTCTCGCGGGCGATCTCGCGCAGCCGCTCGTCGCTGCGCTCGTAGAGCACGGCGTGCTCCCAGGCCAGCGTGGCGTGGTTGGCGAATGCCAGCAGCAGGTCGATCTCATCGGTGCCGAAGGGCTCGGGCCGGGTGCGGTAGACGAGCAGCACCACCCCGCCCACGTGGGCGCTGATGATCGGGATGGCCAGCAGGGCGCGGAAGCCCTCGTGGTAGGATGTCTGCGGGAAGTGCGGGCTCTCGCCGGCGATCATCTGCACCGGCCGGCCCTCGCGCAGGGCCATGGCCGAGGGCGACTGCGGGTTGTCGGGGGTGATCGTCAGCGCCCGCCTGGCGTGGCCGGCGTGCCCCTCGCTCACCAGCACCCGCAGCACCCCCTGGTCGTTCGGCACGATCACGCTGCTCGCCTGGACGTTGACCAGCTGGCCGACCGCGCTGATGATCTGGCGGGCCACGGCGGTCGGGTCGAGCGTGCCCACCACCGCCGTCGAGGTGGCCAGCAGCGTCTGCAGCTCGGCGATGCGCCCGGCCACCGTGTGGCGCAGCCCGTCCAGCGATCGCGCCAGGTCGCCGACCTCGTCGGGGCGGCGGGCGATCTGCGCGATCAGGGCCGGCGGCAGGGGCTGGTCCATCGGCAGGCTGCGGTTGTGGCGGGCGATCATCTGGATCGGGCGGATCACGCGGGCGCTGAGCAGCAGCCAGAAGAGCACGCCGCCCCCGGCGAAGAGGATCGCCAGGGCGGTCAGCCAGCGGCTGAAGTCGGCCACCACGGCGAAGGCGTCGCTGGTGTGGCGCTGGACGACCACGGCCCAGCCGACGCCGCCCACCGGCTCGGCGCTAAACAGCCACGACCTGCCATCGCGCCCGACCCCGAGCCTGGTGGCCGGGCGCCCGGCCAGGGCCACCTCGGCCCCGGGCAGGTCGGGCAGGCGCTGCTGGAGCAGGCGCGCCCGGTCGGGCGAGGCGATCAGCCGGCCCTCGGCGTCCAGCACCTGGATGTCCATGCTGCTGCCCTGCTCGCCGACGATCGTGCGCAGCGGGGCGCTCAGCTCGTCGAGCAGCAGGTTGGCCGCCACCACGCCGAGGAACTGGCCGCCGTCGCTATAGACCGGGTGGCCGAGCACGGCCACTGGGTTGAAGGTGATCAGGTCGACCACGCCGGCCTCGACCAGCGGCCCTCCGGCCTGCCTGGCCCGCTGGAAGATCCGCTCGCCCGAGTAGTCGGTGCCCACAGTGCGGGCGCTGCTGGGGATGGACACGCGCAGCAGGCCGTCGGCGTTCAGCCAGTAGACGCTGTCGACATCCTGGCGGGCGGCCTTAAACGCCCGGAAGATGCTGGCCATGGCCAGCTCGTCGTCGCCGCGCAGGTCGTCGAGCTGGGCCAGGTCGACCAGGGCGTCCTGGGCGTGCTGGAGCTTGTTGTCGAGCTCAAGGGCGATCGCCTGGGCTAGGGCCAGGTCGCTGGCCTGCACCTGCTCCTGGAGCCGCCCGCGCACATAAGCCGTCACCCCCAGCCCGGCCCCGAGCACCACCAGCACAAACACCAGGTAGGTGCCGAGGATCGGGCCGAGGAGCGATCGGCCGGGGGCGCCCAGGTTTGATCGGAGCATGGCTGGATCTGCCCATCACGTCAGTATTGTGTGATCACCGCTCGTGTATAAGGATAATATAAGCTATCGCCGGCAGGGTCAAGCGGGGCTATAGGGGAGGCAGGGCATGTGCAACGTCGCGGGCGGCTGAAGCCGCGCCGCCGGGCGCTGGGCGCCGAGCGTCGGCCTGCGCCGACGCCGGAACCGCCCGCGAAGGCGGGCGGGCGGCCGCAGGCCCCCCCGGCGCGGCTTCGG
>NZ_JAIEWN010000038.1:53942-56254 GCF_019599295.1 Oscillochloris sp. ZM17-4
CACATGCCCTGCACTGATGCCCCATGCTATGCGGAATATGCGTATAATTACAGTACTCCTACGACCGGCGCACACCTCATCTACATCATCTACTCAGTGATTCAGTGGCTCAGTGGCTCAGTGATTCAGTGGCTCAGTGACTCAGCGGAATATGCGTATAATTACAGTACTCCTACGACCGGCGCACACCTCATCTACATCATCTACTCAGTGATTCAGTGGCTCAGTGGCTCAGTGATACATCGGGTCAGCGCCCTCACCCACGCATCTACTCACCCACGCATCTACGCAGTGGCTCAGTGATTCAGTGCCTCAGTGATTCAGTGGAGCAAACCAAATATGCAAGACACACAGGCCGGCTGGGTGCGCTGGCTTCAGGACCTTATGCCGTCCCCCGCGCGCGAGGCATCGCCCGCCGACGCCCCCGAGCCCCGCCGGCTCGCCCTCGCCCTCGGCGGCGGCGGCGGCAAGGGCGCCGCCCACATCGGCGTGCTCCAGGTGCTTGAGGAGCTCGACATCACGCCCGACCTCATGGTCGGCACCTCGGCCGGCGGCGCCGTCGCCGTGCTCTACGCGGCCGGCCTCAGCTGGGAGCAGATCTGCCAGGTCTTCCGCGACACCTCCCTGCGCCGTATCGCCACGCCCGACCCGACCCGCACCGGGCTGATCGGCCAGCGCAAGCTCTCCGCCTACCTGACGGCGCTGCTCGGCGAGCGCACCTTCGCCGACCTGCGCATCCCCTGCGCCGTCGTCGCCACCGACCTCGCCGGCGGCCAGCCGGTGATCATCCGCGAGGGGCCGCTGGTCGCGGCGCTGCTCGCCACCACCGCCCTGCCCAGCATCCTGCCGCCCGTCCTGCGCGACGACATGATCCTCGCCGACGGCGGCATCCTCAACAATCTGCCGGTCGACGTGGCCCTCGCCCTCGGCGCCCAGAAGGTGATCGCCGTCGATCTCGACGACGCCCTCCCCGGCTTCCAGCTCGCCCCCGTCGAGGCGGAGAACCCCCTGGCCCGGCTGGCCCTCGCCCCGCAGCAGCTCGCCATCGCCAACCGCGCGCTCGCCCTGCTCATGGCCCGCGCCACCAGGCACTACCTGGAGCAGCACCCGCCGGCCCTGCTCCTGCGCCCCGACGTGGCCGACATCGCCACCCTCGACCTGTCATCCCCCGAGAAGGGCCAGGCCGCCGGGGCCGCCGCCGCCCGCGCCGCCGCCGCCGAGCTGCTCGCCCTGCGCGACTGGCGGCTCGGCCCGCCCGCCGAGCCCGCGCCGCCCGCCCGCCCGCGCCTGCCCTTCGCCCTGCCGAGCTGGGGCTCTACGGGCCGAACTCCACCCCCATAACCCTCACCCCCAGCCGCCGCCCGTCGTCGCTCGCCCGCTCGAAGTCGCGCGGCGTGAATGTGGCGCTGCGCAGGCCCACAACCACCGTCCGGGCGGTGGGGATCCGAGCAGGCAGTACCACGATATACCCTCCGCCCTCGGCACTGATCTGAAGCGATCCCAGATCGCGCCCATCGACCGTCACCCGCAGCGCGGCGGGGGAGCCGTCGGGCCGCCCGGAGGCCGCCCGGATGCGCAGCTCCGTCGTCCCCGCCGGGGCCGTCAGCCGCAGCTGCGCCTCGCCCGTCGTCCAGCGGAAGCCCGCCTCGCCCGGCGCCAGGCTGTGGAAGCCCCGCACAAACCCCAGGTCCAGCCCATCCCCCAGGTCGAGCTGGCCCGGCGGCTCGCTCGTGAATCGCTCCCAGCTCCACCCCTGAAGATCCTCCAGCGAGCTCGTCTCAAAGGCCAGGTCGGCGCGGGCCGCCGCCGCCTCGCCCCTCCGGCGCAGCAGGTCGCCGCGCAGCAGGTGGGCGTAGGGGTGGGCCGGCATCACCTCGATAGCCGCATCCAGCTGCGCCATCGCCCCGGCCCCATCGCCGGCCAGCAGGTCGGCGCGGGCCAGGGCCACCCGCGCCAGGGCCGAGCCATCGTCCAGGGCCAGCGCGCCCCCGGCCGCCGCCCGCGCCGCCTCCGCGTCGCCCCGCCCCAGCGCCGCCTCCGCCCGCCCCAGCTCCAGATGCTTCCAGCCCAGCCGCCACGCCAGCGCCGGGTAGTTCGCGTGGGCCAACGTGAGCGCGAGCGTCAGCAGCACACATGCAATGCCTATGAGTCGTGCCGCACGCCTGTCCCCTGTCCCCTGTCCCCTGTCCCCTACGATCGCCAGCCCCGCAAACGGCAGCAGCGCCGGGTAGAGCGGCAGGCGGTAGCGCAGCTCCACGTGGAAGAGCACCGTCGTCAGCCCCACATACAGCGCCCAGGGCAGCAGCAGCCCC
>NZ_JAIEWN010000038.1:56354-58961 GCF_019599295.1 Oscillochloris sp. ZM17-4
GCCGGCGGCACCCAGATCGCCGGGCGGGCCAGCATGTCATCGCTAAACTCCAGGGCGAACAGCTTCTTCAGCTCAACCCAGGCCTTCGCCGCGAAGCGGGCCGGGTCGCCCGTGATCGCCGCGACCCCCTCGCGGGTCGCCAGCTGCTGGCGGCCCAGCCGGTCATCGCCCATCGCGTAGAGCTGCGCCTTCACCGCCTCGCGCCCGGCCGGGTCGTTGTCCAGCCACAGGTTCTCCGCGCCCGTCGTATCGATCAGGATCATCCCGCCATACATCACATAGTTCCGCGCCGCCCAGGGCAGCACCACCAGCAGCGTCGCCAGAGCATACGTGGCCGCCATCCGCCACCCGCCCCGCCACCGTAGGGGCGCAGCAGGCGTCCGCGCCTGCTGCGCCCTCGCCCACAGCCACACCGCCCCCAGCGGCAGCAGCGGCAGCGCCACCGAGCGCAGCAGGCAGAGCGCCCCGACGATCAGCCCGGCCACAGCCGCCTCGGCCAGGCGCCCGCTGCGCGCGGCCCGCAGCAGCAGCCAGAGCGCCGCCGTCAGCCCAAACAGAAACAGCGCCTCCGTCAGCAGCTCCGTCGCGTTCGCCGCCAGCGTATAGCTCAGCGCGCAGAGCGCCGCCGCCAGCAGCGCCGGCCCGCGCGACTCGACCCCCGCGCGGCGGGCAACCTCGCGGGACAGCAGATACACCAGCGGCACCGTCGCCGCGCTGATCAGCGCCTGGACAAGGCGCAGGTTCTGCACCAGCGAGTCAAAGAAGTAAATACAGCCAGCCAGGAAGACCGGGTAGAGCGGCGGGCGCATCAGCCGCAGCTCGACATACTGGTGGTCACGCAGCAGCGTGATAGCCTGGTCCAGATACTCGCGCTCATCCCCGCCCAGCGGGTAGAACTCGCGCCAGCGCCAGGCCAGCAGGCGCAGCATCAGCCCAAAGGCTATAATCAGTATTAGCAGAATTCGCTTTTTCATAATCACAAGAGATAGAAGGGCGGACGAAGTCCGCCCTTCTATCTCTCCCTCACCTCCGCCCAGTCGAGCTGGAAGCTCAGCCGGCGCAGCTGGCCCACCTGCGGCCCCTGCTGGCGCACCAGGTCCAGGGCGTCGGGCACAAAGGTGTCGCCGCGCAGGGCGATGGTCAGGTCGGAGTTCGCCGGGCGGGCCGACAGATCCAGGCAGACCGTGCGCAGCTCGCGGGTCAGCGCGAATCCGCCCAGCGGCGCGTCGTCGAGGCTCGCGCTCACCGTGGGCAGGTCCAGATCCTCAGGCCAGCCCAGCCCCGAGATATTGAGGCAGAGCCGCTGGGGCGCGCCGCTGGCCGCCTGCGGGAAGCGCAGGCGCGACTCGCCCGTCGCCCAGCGCACCGTCGCCCCGAGGTCGGCGTCATAGCGGCCCAGGTAGAAGCCATCGATATAGCCCAGGTCGTTATCGTCGGCCAGATCGATCCGGTTGTCGGGGGCGGGCGGCGGGTGGAGCCACTGCCATGCCCATGCCACCGGGTTCTGGTCGTCCACCGAGGGCGGGTTCAGCTCGCGGCGGGCCGCCTCGATGTCGCCCAGCTGGCGGAACAGCTCGCCGGCGATCAGGCTCGTCTGCCAGCCCTCCAGGGGCCGCGTCGGCTCGTCGGCCAGCCGGTCGAGGCCCGCCGCCGGGCGGCCCTCAAGCCCAGCGAGCAGCGGCGCGCCCACGGCGACCGCGTAGCCCGGCAGCTGCTGATCCATCAGCAGCTCGTGGGCGGCCCCCACATCCCCGGCCCCGAGGGCGGCGCCGAGCCGCTGCTCGGCCAGGTAGCCGGGGCGGGCGGCCAGGGCCAGCCCGGTGCTCGCCAGGCTCGACGGGTAGGGCCCCAGGTAGGAGGCCCAGCGCGCGGCCTCGCCGGGGGCGCGTGGCTCCAGGTAGGCGTAGGGCGTCGCCGCCACCAGCAGCAGCATCCCGGCCAGCGCGGCGCAGGCCGCCCCGTAGCGCGTGCGCAGCCCGCCCCAGCCCGGCAGCGCCGCCAGGGCGCAGCCTGCCAGCACAAACACCAGCGGCATCAGCGGCACCCGGAAGCGGTTGATCGCAAACAGCAGCGGCGCCGTCCCCAGGTTATACAATAACCACAACCCCAGTAGGGGCGCAGCAGCAGGCCGACGCAGTCGGCCTGCTGCTGCGCCCCCCTGTGTCCGAATCAATCCCCACCCCACCACCGCCAGCGGCAGGGCCAGCACATACAGCGTATCGTCCAGCAGGAAGAGCGACAGGGCGTACCAGGGCGGCAGGCGGCCCAGGGCGAAGCCCTTGCTCAGCCGCTCGTCGCCGGTGTAGTTGATCTGGAACAGGTCGATCAGCTCGCCCAGGCTCTTCGTCACGAAGGCCCCCGGTGCGGCCCGCAGCAGGCAGAGCGCCTCGGCGCTCAGCAGTCCCTGCCGGTCCGCCTGCGTGATCTGCGCCGCCGGACGCTCCAGGGCCGCCAGAATGCGCGTATCGCCGGCCGCGTACAGGCACGAGCCGCCCCGCTCGTCGGCCAGCAGCCCGCGCCGCTGATCCTGGCTCAGGGTCGGGTCGAGCAGGGCCAGCACAAAGTTACGGACCGGCGCGTCGCTCCGCCCGCCGTCGTAGGCCGTCC
>NZ_JAIEWN010000039.1:0-20374 GCF_019599295.1 Oscillochloris sp. ZM17-4
AAAGCCTTTGCGCGCCCTGTTAAAGCCTTTGCGCGCCCTGTTAAAGCCTTTGCGCGCCCTGTTAAAGCCTTTGCGCGCCCTGTTAAAGCCTTTGCGCGCCCCGCCAAAGCCTTTGCGCGCCCTGCCAAAGCCTTTGCGCGCCCTGCCAAAGCCTTTGCGCGCCCCGCCAAAGCCTTTGCGCGCCCTGCCAAAGCCTTTGCGCGCCCTGCCAAAGCCTCTGCGCGCCCTGCCAAAGCCTCTGCGCGCCCTGCCAAAGCCTCTGCGCGCCCGCGCGGCACCGCGCGGCGCCAAGGTAGACGGCTGCGCCACGTGCCGGTGCGGGCGGCGCAGGGTGCTATACTACGAAGGTAGCCCCGGTTTAGCGTATCTTCGACACCGCTGCGTATGCCCCTCGCCCACTACACCGCCGCCTTCGCCACGTTGCGCGCCGACGCCAAGCCCTACTGGCCAGAGGCGGCACTGCATCGCGCGCCATACAAGCCTCTTCTGCTCATGGCGGTCATGGATCTGATCGCGCAGCAGGTCATCAACGCCAACGTGATTCGACTCAACGCCGACCTGATGGACGCCTTTGATCTGTACTGGGTGCGGGTTGTCGGCGGCGATCGCGAGAGCAACCCGGTGATGCCCTTCAATCACATGCGCAGCGAGGGCTTCTGGCATCTGGTCGACGCGAGCGGGGAGGAGCCGGATCTGCACGGCGTAGACCGCAACGAGATTTTCCGGCGGATCAAGAGCCATGCACTTGGAGCGAGGATCGACGACGAGCTGTACCAGCTGCTCCAGACGACGGAGAGTCGCGATGAGCTTCGCCGCGTGCTGATCGAGACCTACTTCACGCCGGATGCGCGCCCGACCATCGTCGAGGTTAGCCATATCACGACCAGCTCATTTGCCTACAGCCGCGATCTGCTGAACCGCTCGCGGGGCCGCTTCACGCTTCAGGATGCCCCGACAGATGCCGACACCTATGTTGCCGAGGCGCGCTCAGCGGGATTTCGGCGCGTGGTGGCCTCAGCCTACAACCACACCTGCGCGATGTGCCACGTCCGAATCGTGACGCCCGAGGGTCGCACGGCGATCGCGGCGGCGCATATTGTGCCCTGGAGCCACAGCCACAACGACGACCCGCGCAACGGGATGGCGCTCTGCGGGCTTCACCACTGGGTCTTCGACCAGGGGCTGATCGCCGTCACGCCCGCGTACACGCTGCAGGTCTCGCCGATCCTCCGGCTCGACGCGCAGCGCGCCGAGGCGATCCTGGCGCTGGACGGGCGCGAGATTGTGATGCCGCGCGAGCGCGCCCTCTGGCCGGCGCGGGCAGCGCTGCGCTGGCACATGAGTAGCATCTACCGAGCGACAAGCCCCTACCCGCTGCTATAGGCCAGCGACAAGCCGCTCCAGCTCACGCTCGCGCTCGGTCAGCTCAAGGCCGAGGATCTGCTTGATCGCGCTGGCCGTCAGGCTGATGCTGTCGCGGGTCTTGCTCATCTTGCCGCGCACCATCGCCCGGCCCTCCCAGAGCGACGTGTTCGCGCGCGACCAGTCCACATCGCCCAGGGCCGTAAGCCGTTCCTTCCAGTCGGCGGGGTGCGCGGTGATCAGCGCGTTGCCTGCCATGCCGATCGCCAGCAGCGTGACGGTGTGTGAGTGGATGTATGCCTGCCGCAGGGCTGACGCCGTCGTCTCGCGGCCGATGATCTGCCGCCACTCGGGCACGATCTCGCCGAGCGACTGCCAGAACTGGAAGGCCAGCGCGACGCGATCATCGCCCAGCACATCGCCCGCCCCGACGCCGAGCAGCGCCTGGGTCGCCTGATAGATCGCGCTCAGCGTGAAGAGCGCGGTCGAGCGGTTCGAGATCGTCGTCTTCTCAATCTCGGTCAAGCCCTGAAAGAGCGGAAGCTCATCGACAAGCTGGCGCACGAGCGCCGCGAGGTCGCCCCGGTCCTGGAGCACCCGCTTTGACATGGTGGGCCGGGCGTGGCTGGGATGAAGATCGCGATAGAGCGCTGCCGCCCGGCGCAGCTCGGGGTCGGGGATGAGCATAAGCGGGACAGAGTCGTCGGCCAGGGCGCTGTGCTCGGCGAGGGTCGCCTGAATCGCCGCCCGGCGGTGCTGGCCGTCGCGGACGATCAGGCGCGCCTCGATTGAGATCCGCAGCCGACCAATCTCCGGCTGCTCCGGCGCAAGCGGCTCAAACAGAAGATCTCCATCGACGCTGGCGATGAGCGGGGGCATGACATAGTCGGCTGGATGTGCAGCGAGGTACTGCCCCCAGCGCGTGACGCTGGCCGGGTCGAGCGTCTGCGCGCGACGGATTGACGCCGGAACTTCAGCCTCATCGAAGAGCAGCATGCGCGGGATGAGCCGCAGCGGGCACTGGATCAGGTAGTAGTGATGCTCGCCCTGGCGGATGCGCAGCGCGGGGAAGGTGTAGGCGCCGGTGTTCAATGAAACCATCGTATGATGCTCAGGGCAGGCTATCGGAATCAGTTCATGGGAGCCAGGCGATTGTAGCACAGGCGACCAAACGCCACGCCCTCCAGCTCGCGGACTACTTCGGGGTGACGGTGGACCAGCTTGCGCGGGATGAGCAGGAGATCCCATAGCGGCTACGCCGCCGCGATCATCGCCCGCAGCTCGGCGGCGCGGCGGGCGACGATCGCGATCGCGGCATCGACCTGCGCGGCGTCGTTGCTGCGCCCCAGGCCGAAGCGCAGCGAGCGGTGGGCGCGCTCCTCGCCGAAGCCCAGGGCGCTGATCACGTGCGATGGCTCGACCGAGGCGCTGGTGCAGGCCGAGCCGGTGGCCACGGCCAGATCTTTGAGGCCAGCGATGAAGGCGCGGCTCTCGACGCCGGGGATGTAGATGTTCAGGTTGTGCGGCAGGCGCTCGCTGGGGTGGCCGTTGAGCGCGACCCCTGCGATGCGCTGCTGCAAGCCGGCGAAGAGCTGCGCGGTCCGTGCTCGCAGCTGGGCCGCCTGCTGCTTCATCTCGCGCCGGGCGATCTCCGCCGCCGCGCCAAGGCCGACGATCCCCGGCACATTGAGCGTGCCCGAGCGCATGCCGCGCTCGTGGCCGCCGCCGTAGATCTGCGGGGCCACGCGCACGCGCGGGCCGCTGCGCCGCACATAGAGCGCGCCGACGCCCTTGGGGCCGTACATCTTGTGCGCCGAGAGCGAGAGCAGGTCGATCTGCATCTGCTGCACGTCGAGCGGCACATACCCCGCCGCCTGGGTGGCGTCGGTGTGGAAGAGCACGCCGTGGTCGCGGGCGATCTGGCCGATCGCGGCCAGCGGGGCCAGCGTGCCGATCTCGTTGTTGGCGGCCATGATCGAGATCAGCACCGTCTGCGGGGTGATCGCCGCGCGCAGCTCGTCCAGGTCGATCTGGCCGTACTGGTCAACGCCCAGGTAGCTCACCCGCCTGCCCTGCGCCTCCAGGCGCTTCGCCGCATCGAGGATGGCCTTGTGCTCGGTGACACAGGTGATGATATGGTCGCCCCTGTCGGCGTAGCGCTCGGCCACCCCGAAGAGGGCCAGGTTATCGGACTCGGTGGCCCCGCTGGTGAAGATGATCTCGTCGGGGCGGGCGCCGACCAGCGCGGCAACCTGGGCGCGGGCCTGCTCGACGGCATGGCTGGCCTGGTAGCCGAACTCGTGGTCCTTGCTGGCCGCGTTGCCGAAGACCTCGGTGAAGAAGGGCAGCATGGCCGCTAGCACGCGCGGCTCAACCGGCGTGGTGGCGTGGTGGTCCATGTAGATCGGCGTGGTAGGCATGATGGCACCTCATGAGACAAGGTTCAAAATCTCTCAGTGGTGCGTGATTTCACGGCGTTTTCAGTCTACATCCAGCGGCTTCGTTGTGCCCGCCCGAAATTCGCGCAGAGCTTCATCTGCGAGCGCATTGAGGGTATCGGCACTCCTCGCAAAAAGCGTATTCCAGCGATGCTCGGCCTTCAGCTCGGAGATGATCCAGGCGGCGAACAGCTTTTGATCTTCAGGCGCAAGCTTTGCTGCCTCGCTAAACGCTGCTTCGAGTGTCGTCGTCATAGCACACGCCTCCTCCGCATGTGCCGCTCGTCCTATACGTAGTATACACCTGCCTCCTGCCTCCTGCCTCCTGCCGATTACCCCTCCCCCGCCGCCAGGGCGCAGAGGTCGGGCAGGGACTTGGCGCGCTGGTAGAGCAGCAGGACGCCGCGGTTCATGTGGGCGTGGAGCTGGGCGTCGAAGACGTCGCCGTAGGCGGGCAGCTGGTCGGCCAGGCAGCGCTGGCGCAGCATGGCGATGATCAGGGCGTCGTAGCGGCCTGCCAACGCCGTTTCAGCTGCGCGCATGGCGCACGGCACCTCTTGCACATGCGTGCTATAATCAAAGCGCATCTGTATCAGATCTCGCGGGGGAGGGCGTAGCCATGGACGCGCTGATCAAGGTCGAGCCCGATATTCAGCAGAAGCTGGCCATCCTCGGCGCAGAGGCCGCCGAGGAGCAGACGGACGCGCCCGCCACCCAGAGCATCCAGCGGGGCATCCGCCACGAGACGGGATTCATCTACGGCGCCCAGAAGACGGGCGGCGGCACCGCCCGCCTGTTCAAGGTGCTCCAGACGAACGCCTGCCGGTTCTCCTGCCCCTACTGCTTCACGTCATGCGCGATCAAGCGCCAGCGGACGACCTTCAAGCCCGATGAGCTGGCGACGACCTTCATCTCGCTCAGCCAGCAGCGGCGGGTCGACGGGCTGTTCCTCTCCTCGGGGATCGTGCCCGACGCCGACACGACCATGGAGAAGATGCTCGGCACGGTCGAGCGCCTGCGGCTGAAAGAGGGCTACGCCGGCTACATCCACCTCAAGCTCATCCCCGGCGCCTCGCGCGACCTGATCGCGCGCGCGGTCGAGCTGGCCGATCGCGTCAGCCTGAACCTGGAGGCGCCCAGCCAGGCCCGGCTCAGCGAGCTGGCCCCCGACAAGGAGTTCGCCGGCGATATGTGGGGGCGCATGGCCTGGGCCGCCGAGCTGATCCGCCGGGCGCGGGCCGAGGGCCGCCCGGCCGCGCGCAGCCTGACAACGCAGTTTGTCGTCGGCGCCGCCGGCGAGAGCGACTGCGAGCTGCTTGAGACCGTCCAGCGCGCCCACAGGGAGCTCGGCCTCTGGCGGGCCTACTTCTCGGCATTCAAGCCGATCGACCGATCGCCCTTCTCCGACCAGCCCGCCGAGGACCCGGCCCGCGCCCTGCGGCTCTACCAGTCCGACTTTATGCTGCGCGACTACGGCTTCCGCTATGACGAGCTGCCCTTCGACGCCGACGGGCTGCTGCCGCGCGATAGGACGCCCAAGCAGGTCTGGGCCGAGCGCAACCTGCACGATCCGGTCGAGCTGAACCGGGCCTCGCGCAGCGCCCTGCTGCGCGTCCCCGGCATCGGCCCCAAGAGCGCCGACAAGATCATCGCCGCCCGCCGCGAGGCTAGGCTGCGCGACATGAGTCAGCTCAAGGCGCTTGGCGTGACCACAAGCTGGGCCGCGCCCTATGTGCTGCTCGACGGGCGCGCGTCGGCGGTGCAGCTGCGGCTGTGGTAGGCTACGCGAGAGTGACACGAGAAAGCCCATGATGCTACCTATCAACCTCACCATCGACGCGGCCCGCCGCTTCATCCTCGGCAAGCAGGGCCTGTGGCCCGGCCGCCGCTGGCGCGGCGTCGCGGGCGCCGAGCAGGCCATGCGCGCGATCGAGTACCTGCAGCTCGACCCGCTGCAGATCATCGCGCGCAGCCACGACATCACGCTGCACAGCCGAGTCCTCGACTACGCGCCGGGCATGTGGGAGGATCTGGCCTACCAGCAGCGCAAGTTCTTCGACTGGGGCGGCTGGCTGGCCGCCCGGCCGATGGACGAGCTGCCGCACTGGCGCGTGGTCATGCGCCGCGAGCGGGATGGCGAGCCTGGCCGCGACTCGCGCATCCAGACGATGGGCCGCGACCACGCCGAGGCGATCGTTGAGATGCGCGACATCCTGCGCGAGCGCGGCACGGTGAGCAACCGCGACTTCAAGATGGCGACGCGCACGCGCACCCAGAGCTATCGCGGACGCAAGGACAGCGCGCTGGCCCTGTACTACATGTGGCGCACCGGCGAGGTGATGACCCACCACCGCGAGAACTTCGAGCGCGTCTACGCGCTCACGGAGGCGGTCGCGCCCGCCCATCTCATCCGCGAGAGCGACGAGGCCGAGGCCGACCGCTTCCTGATCACGAAGGACGTCAGCTTCTCCGGCCTGTCGCGGCTGAGCCGATCAAGCGACGCGTTCTTTCGCGGCGTCTCATTCGGCAGCGCGAAGCAGCGCATCGCGGAGCTGCTGTCCGACGGCGAGCTGATCGCGGTGCAGGTCGAGGGCTGGAAGGCGCTGCACTACGCGCTCGGCAGCGACGCTGAGGCGCTGCACGAGGTGAGCGCCGGGCGCGTGCCGCAGGCATGGGCGCCGCTGGAGATACCCACGACGGAGGAGGTCGTCTTCCTCGCGCCGCTCGATCAGGTCAGCGCGCGCGGGCGGGCCAAGGTGCTGTTTGGCTTCGACTACATCTGGGAGGTCTACAAGCCCGCGGAGAAGCGCACCTTCGGCTACTACACCCTGCCGGTGCTGTGGGGCGACCGGCTGGTCGCGCGGTTCGACAGCAAGCTCGACCGGGCGACCGGCACCTTCGTCGTCCTGGGCCTGTGGCTGGAGGATGCGGCCCTCGGCGACGACCCTGCGTTCGCCGAGGCGCTGGCGCGCGGGTTCGCGCGGTTCGTGGCCTTCCTCGGCGCGAGCGGGCTGGACGCGACGGCGATCCGCGAGCCGCTGCTGCGCGAGCGGGCAGACGCTCTATGCGCATCCTAAATCGCCTCAGGCCTTCCAGCGCAGGTCGCGCTCGGACTCGATCTTGGCCTCGTCCAGCTCCATGCCCATGAGGACATGATGAAAGGAGTCTCTTATGGCACGTACTGTCTCGACATTTCTGATGTTCGAAGGGGCCGCCGAGGAGGCGATCAATCTGTACGTCTCTCTCTTCAAGGGCTCTTCGATCACCCAGATCGATCGCTACGGCCCGGGGGAGGGTGGGGCGGAGGGCAGCGTGCGAAAGGCGGACCTCATCCTGGGCGGGCATAGCGTAATGTGTATCGACAGCCCGCAGAAGCACGCCTTCAGCTTCACGCCGTCGATCTCGCTCTTCGTCGAATGTGAGGGCGAGGACGAGCTGAGCAGAGCCTTCGAGGCACTCTCGGCGGGCGGCGAGGTGCTCATGCCGCTCGACAACTACGGGTTCAGCCAGAGGTTCGGCTGGCTCAACGACCGCTTTGGGGTCTCCTGGCAGCTCAATCTGAGCTAAGCGCCACGCCCATGCCCGGCGATGCCGGCACCGTGATCATCCCAGCATTGGCAACAGCTCTGCGCGGACTCCGCCCCTGGTCGGATAGGCGCCGGCGAACGCTCGTGCTATAGTGACGCAGCATCATGCGGCCCACAAGCGATCTATAGAGGAGCGCACCGTGATCCAGGAGTATATCGAGATCCGCGGCGCCCGCGAGAACAACCTCAAGGAGGTGTCGCTGCGCATCCCCAAGCGCAAGATCACCATCTTCACCGGCGTGTCCGGCTCCGGCAAGTCCTCGATCGTCTTCGACACGATCGCCAGCGAGGCCCAGCGCCTGCTGAACGAGAACTTCAGCATGTTCGTCCGCAACTTCCTGCCGCGCTTCGCCCAGCCCGACGCCGACGCGATCGAGAACCTGAGCATGGCGATCGTGGTCGACCAGAAGCGCATGGGCGGCGGGTCGCACTCGACTATGGGCACGATCACCGATATCTACACCGTCCTGCGCATGCTCTTCTCGCGCGTCGGTCGTCCCCACATCGGCAACTACAACCTCTTCTCGTTCAACGACCCGCAGGGCATGTGCCCCGAGTGCAGCGGGATCGGCCGCAAGATCGGCGTGGATATGCGCCGCTTCCTCGACACATCCCGCTCGCTGAACCAGGGCGCCATCCTCTTCCCCGACTACGCCGTCGGCAGCTGGGACTGGAGCATCTGCACGCAGTCCGGGCTGTTCGACAATGACAAGCGGCTGGACGACTACTCCGAGCAGGAGATGGAGCGGCTGCTGCGCGGCGAGCCCTACAAGGTGAAGACCGAGGTCGCGGGCAAGCCGATCAACCTCACCTTCGAGGGCGTCATCAACAAGTTCAGCCGCAAGTACATCACGCGCGACCTGAAGACCCTCTCGGAGCGCACCCAGAAGGCCGTCGAGCCCTACCTGACCCTCGGGCCGTGCCCGCTCTGCAAGGGCGCGCGCCTGAGCCAGGCGGCCCTGAGCTGCACCATCAACGGCCACACCATCGCCGAGCTCGCGGCCATGGAGGTCGGCGCGCTGATCGGGGTGATCCGCGAGATCGACGACCCCTCGGTGGCGCCGACAGTCGCCACGCTCGCCGAGCGCCTCCAGCACCTGGTCGACATCGGCCTGGAGTACCTCAGCCTCGACCGCGAGACCGACACCCTCTCCGGCGGCGAGTCGCAGCGGGTCAAGATCGTCAAGCACCTGAGCAGCAGCCTGGTGGATGTGATGTACATCTTCGACGAGCCGAGCGTGGGCCTGCACCCGCGCGACGTGCATCGCATGAACGAGCTGCTCTTGAAGCTGCGCGACAAGGGCAACACGGTGATCGTGGTCGAGCACGACCCCGACGTGATCAGGGCGGCCGACCACATCGTCGATGTCGGGCCGCTCGCCGGCAGCGGCGGCGGCACGGTCGTCTACGAGGGCAGCTTCGCGGGGCTGCTCCAGTCCGACACGATCACCGGCCGGCACATGCAGAAGTCGCACCCGATCAAGGCGCATGCCCGCGCCGCCAAGGGCCAGATCGCGATCACCAACGCCTGCGCGAACAACCTCCAGCACGTCAGCGTCGACATCCCGGTGGGCGTGCTCACGGTGGTGACGGGCGTGGCCGGCTCGGGCAAGAGCTCGCTGATCAACCAGGAGTTCCTGCGCCAGCACCCCGAGGCGGTGGTGATCGACCAGGCCGCCGTGGGGACCTCGACCCGCTCGAACCCGGCGACCTACACCGGGATCATGGACGACGTGCGCAAGGCCTTCGCGGCCGCCAATAAGGTCAGCCCCTCGCTGTTCAGCTTCAACTCGAAGGGCGCCTGCGAGACATGTCAGGGCCTGGGGGTGATCTACACCGACCTGGCATTTATGAGCGGCGTCAAGACGCCCTGCGAGGCCTGCGAGGGCCGGCGCTTTAAGGACGAGGTGCTCGGCTACACCCTAGACGGCAGGTCGATCAGCGACGTGCTGGCCATGAGCGTCCAGCAGGCGCTCGACTTCTTCACGCTCAAGGAGGTCGTACGCAAGCTGCGGGCCATGCGCGATGTGGGGCTGGGCTACCTGAGCCTGGGGCAACCGCTGAGCACCCTCTCGGGCGGCGAGTGCCAGCGGATCAAGCTGGCCAGCGAGCTGCACAAGAAGGGCAGCATCTATGTGATGGACGAGCCGACCACCGGGCTGCACATGTCGGACATCGGCCACCTGCTTGAGGTGATCGACCGGCTTGTCGACAGCGGCAACACGGTGGTGGTGATCGAGCACAACCTGGATGTGATCAGGAACGCCGACTGGATCATCGACATGGGGCCAGAGGGCGGCAGCAAGGGCGGGCGGGTGATGTTTACGGGGACGCCTCGGCAGCTGGTGGGGGCCGAGGGCTCGCTCACCGGTGCCTACATGGCCGAGGCCTAACGAGATTAAAAGAGAACCCAGATGCGCAAGAGGGACGCGGCGCGCTGCGTCCCTACGCCGCGTACACGAGGGCCGCGATCAGCGCCTGGGCGTAGGCCGTCTCGGCGTCGGGGCCGTCGAAGCTGCGGGGCTGGCCGCCGAGCGCGATGGCGCAGCGGTAGCCGAGGGCGGTGCGGGACAGGCCCAGCGGCGCGTCGGGGGCGAGCAGCCCGGCCAGGGCCTCGCGCAGCTGGCCCTCGGAGGGCATCCACATCGCCTCCGCCAGCATCACATAGTCGAGCGCCCACTCGGCGCTGGTCTGGAAGGCCACCACCGGCATGCCGTTGTAGCGCTGCACCAGCGCCGGGAGCGGGCTCACCACAAACACCTGGCCGTCCATGTCGTGCCCCGGCAGGGCGAAGACATCGCGCTCGGCGGGCCGCCACTCCAGGCCGGCCTCGCGCAGCTGGCGGGCCATCTCCAGGCTGATCATCGCTGTCGCTCCTTGTCCAGGCGGCGCCGCGGCGGGTGCGATACAATGCGGCCGGCGTCGATGAATTGTAGCACGGGCAGACAGGATGCACCTGCGCAGCGTGACCATGCGCGCGATCGCGCCGGCGGACATGACGCTACCCCCGGTGATCAACTCACCACCCCACCGCCCGCGAGGCTTGACTATACTTGCGCTGGCTCAGCCCGCACGGCCCCGGAAATGATACCAGCTGGAATTGAGCAAGCCGCATACGCGCCGCCTCTAGAGCGCGTTAGAACGCCATGCACGGCAATCTGCAATCCAAAATCTGCAATCTGAAATGGTATGAGAGGAGCCGGACGATGCCGCGCACGATGCCGACCCAGCCCGCCAGGCCCGACTACAGCGACCGCTACAGCTCGCCGGACTTCGCCGTCCACGAGCACGGCCAGTGCGACGACGGGAGCTTCATCCGCTCCTACGTGCCCGCGCGCCCGTACCGCGACACCGACGGCCGCATGAAGGCGGTCGTCTACCTGCACGGCTTCTGCCTGGGCGCCGCCGAGATCTACCAGAGCCACCTCGTCCACCTGGCCCGGCAGGGCTACCACGTCTTCTTCCCCAGCTACCAGCGCGGCTTCTGCCGCTACGGCGACAGCCTGCCGACGACGATGGGCGACCTGACCCAGGCGCTGTTCCGCCCCTTCCCGATCAGCCCGCGGGGCTGGCTCGGCAGCGCGATCGCCAGCGTGGCCGGCGCCTACGGGCGGGCGCAGCTGACGGACGCCCCGGTCGACACCTACCTGTTCGGCCACTCGCTCGGCGGCCTGTTCGCGCTGAGCTGGCCGGCCTACGCGGTCGAGAAGGTGCCCGCCGGGCTCATGCCCAGGCAGGTGATCGCGGCCAACCCCATCCCCGACTCGGAGTCGCTCATCCCGACGCCGATCCGCATCACCGGCAGGATCATCGGCGCCTACGCCGACCGGGTGGACATCATCGAGACCGGCGGCGCGCTGCGGGTGCCCGTGGCCATCCTGCACGGCGCGGGCGACATCCTGGTGCCGCCGAAGGCATGGGAGCGGCCCCTCGGCGCGATCGCCTCGGCGGAGAAGCGCCTCTACCTATCGCAGAGCGACTCCCACGGCGCGCCGCCCCTCGTCGCCGACCACATCCAGGCCGGGGTGGACACCAGCTTCATCCCCGACGTGATGGCCATGATGTCGGTGGGCGGGGTGGCCCGCGAGGACAACCTCAACTGGCGCTATATCTGGCACGCCCTCGACCAGGTGATCCGCTACGGCGCCCGCGCCGACCAGCTCCAGTTCGACATGGGCGCATGGTCCGACGGCGTGCCGGTCAAGCCGGTGATCTAGGGCACTTTCAGCGCAGGGGTTAGGAGTTGGGAGTCGGGGGTTGGGCGCTGAGCAGGATCGCATCAGAGCCCATGCCCGACACAAGCAATGCTAATGGCAGGGCGCCTCCCGCACCGCGCACAGGCCAAACAACGGGCATTCCACACGCCACCGCATCAAATTCAGCCCCGTGTCGGCCCGCCGGGGCGGCCCATCCCCGGCGGGGGCACCGTAGGGCCGAAGCATGCGCACCCCATGCATGTGCAACACGCAGATTCATCCGGTGCGAATGCTTCGGCCCTACAGGGGGCGGCCATCCCCTATGCGGGAGGTTCATCGGTATCATGTGGCAGCCGCGCCCGCAGGCATCAGAACGTCCGGCTCCACTCGCTGGGCCAGCGCTCGACCACCACCTTCGTCTCAGTGTAGAACTCGACGCCGTGCCGCCCCTGGGCGTGCAGGTCGCCGAAGAAGCTCTCGTTCCAGCCCGAGAAGGGGAAGTAGGCCATGGGCGCGGGCACGGCGATGTTGACGCCGATGTTGCCGGCCCGCGCCTCGACGCGGAACTTGCGCGCCGCCGCGCCCGAGCTGGTGAAGATGCAGGCCATGTTGCCGTAGCGGTTGCTGTTCACCATGGCGATCGCCTCGTCCACGCTCTCGGAGTGCATCAGGCTGAGCACCGGGCCGAAGATCTCGGTGCGGGCCAGCTCGCCGCCGGGGGCCACGTGGTCGAGGATGGTCGGCGCGACGAAGGAGCCGGCGGCGTAGCCCGCCACCGCGCGGCCGCGCCCGTCCACCAGCAGCTCGGCGCCCTCCTGCCTGCCCAGGCCGATCAGCTGCTCGATCCGCTCGCGGCTCTGCTGCGAGATCACCGGCCCCATCTCCACGCCCGCGTCGAGGCCGTAGCCCACCTTGCGGCTGCTGGCGATGTCGGCGATCCGCTCGACGAACTCCTGGCGGGCCGAGCCGACGGTGACGGCCACCGAGGCGGCCAGGCAGCGCTGGCCCGCGCAGCCGAAGGCCGAGTCGGCCAGGATCTTGGCGGCCATGTCCATGTCGGCGTCGGGCAGGATGATCACTGGGTTCTTGGCCCCGCCCTGACACTGCGCGCGCTTGCCGTTGGCCGTCGCCCGGCTGTAGATGTACTTCGCCACCGGCGTGCTGCCCACAAAGCTGATCGCCCGGATGTCCGGGTGGTCGAGGATGGCGTCCACCGTCTCCTTGCCGCCATTCACCAGCTGGACGACGCCCTGCGGCAGGCCGATCTGGTCGATCAGATCGAAGAGCTTCTGGCTGCTCAGCGGCACCTTCTCGCTCGGCTTGAGGATGAAGCAGTTCCCGCAGGCGATCGCGTAGGGCAGGTACCAGAGCGGGATCATGAAGGGGAAGTTGAAGGGCGTGACCGCGGCCACCACGCCGACCGGCTGGCGGAACATGTGCTCGTCGATCCCGCGGGCGATGTCCTCGTTGTTGTAGCCCTGGATCAGCGAGGGGATGCCCGCCGCGACCTCGATGTTCTCGATGCCGCGCTGGATCTCGGCCCGCGACTCGGCGAGGGTCTTGCCGCACTCCTCGGTGATCGTGCGCGCGATGTCGTCGATGTTGGCCTCGATCAGGGCCTTCAGCTTGAACAGCGGCTGGATGCGATCGCCCGCCGGCACGCGCCGCCACGCGCGGAGGGCCGTCATGGCGGCCTCGGCGGCGGCGGCAACCTCGGCGGCCGGGCTCAGCGGCACCTCGGCCAGTGTCTCGGCGGTGGCCGGGTTGACCACCGGCAGCGCCTCGGCGTCGGCCGCGCGCCAGGCCCCGGCGATGTAGTTGTTCAGGCGGACGATGGCGGTCATGGGTAGGCTCCTTGCGATAGAGTTGGGGCGCAGCAGCGCGGCGCTGCTGCGCCCTTACGAAGTGCGGGCGAGAGCCGCGCTCACGCGGCGCGGGCGATAGCGGCCAGGGCCTGGAGCTGCACGCGGGTGCCGAGGGCGATCAGCATGCTGCCGGGGGCCAGCACCGTCTGCACGCCGGGGCTGATGTCCACCCGGTCGCCGGGCGGCCCCACGGCCAGCACGGTGACGCCGAACCGCGAGCGCAGGTTGGCCGTGCCGAGGGTCTGCCCGGCCAGGGGCGAGCCGGGGTCGAGCATGACCTGGTCGATCAGCAGCTCCAGCCCGCTGGCGTGCATCACCTCGTCGAGGAAGTCGGCCACGCCGGGCCGCGAGATCAGGGCGGCCATGCGCCGGCCGCAGATGCGGTAGGGCAGAATCACCCGCGTGGCCCCGGCGCGCAGCAGCTTGTCCTCCGACTCGTCGAAGTTGGCCCGGGCCACGATCACCATGTCCGGCCGCATGCTGCGCGCCGTCAGCACGATGAAGACATTCTCGGCGTCCGAGTTCGCCGTGGAGACCAGGCTGCCGGCCCGCGCGATCCCCGCCGACTCCAGGTCCTCCTCGTTGGCCGCGTTGCCCCGCAGGGCCAGGTAGCCCTTGTGGCGGACATGCTCGACCTTCGCCTCGTTCATGTCGAGCACCACGAAGGGCAGCCCCTGGGCGTGCAGCTCGTCGGCGACGTGCCGGCCGATCCGCCCGTAGCCGCAGATGATCGTGTGCTCGCTGAGCTGCTCCACCATGTGCTGGCGCCTCCGCTGGTCTAGGTACTCCTGCCACTCGCCCGAGAGGATGAACTCGGCCGCCCCGCTCAGGGTGAAGGCCACCAGGCCCGCGCCCGCCCCGATCAGCCCGATGGTGAACAGCCGGCCGGCCGGGGTCAGCGGGTTGATCTCGCCGAAGCCCACCGTGCTGACGGTGATCACCACCATGTAGAGAGCGTCGATCCAGCTCATGCCCTCGATCAGGGCGTAGCCGGCGGTGCCCACCAGCAGCAGCAGGGTCAGCGCCCCCACCGAGAAGAATAGCCGCTGTAGCGCCCGTCGCTGTACGCTCTCCTCCACGCGCCCCTCAAGCTCATTGCAGATTGGTGATTGCAGATTGCAGATTGCATTCTACAGCATTTCGCAATCTGCAATCACCAATCTGCAATAGCTATATACACCGCACGGGCGGCGAGAAGGTTGTGCCATCTGCGCTGTCCAGATCTCCCACCCGGCCCTGGTACCTTCGTCCACACAAAGATCCCACCAGAGTCTGCGCTCCCCCGCGAACGATCCCGCCCGCCTGTCCGGTCTACTACACAAGATAGGCCACACCGTAGAGGTTACGCGGGAATGCAGGCATCAGCATCAGCATGTCACCCTGAGCGCAGCGAGGGGTCCCGGCCGGGGTTCTTCGCTGCGCTCAGCATGACGCGATATCCCACAGCGCCACTTCTGCGGTAGTGCCAACACAGGTTCCCTTCATAGCAGCGGAGAAACGCAGATGAGCAGAGGTAACAGCACAGAGGACGCCCGCGGGGATCAGTCGGCCAGCCTGCGCGACCTGGAGCGGCTCTGGGGCGGCGCGGGGCAGGGCATCGTCGCCGATGAGGCGCTGCGGGAGCACTATCTGGCGTCCGGATGCCCCCTACCGCCGCCGCCGCCGCCCCCCGCGAGCGAGTCTATCTGGCACCAGCCGCCATGCGCCTGAGAGGAGGGGGGCATGCCTGCGCGTCTCTGGCTCCTGCTCCTCGCCCTGCTCCTGGCCGGCTGCGCGCCCGCCGCGCCCGCCGCGCCGGCCCGCCAGATCCAGCTCGTCGCCGACCCCGCGCCCATCCTGGCCGCCCTGCCGCCCGATGTGGCCGCGGGCGACGTGGCCGCCCCGCCCGCGCCCGTCGACCCGGTTGTCCTGGCCGCCTGGGGCGACCCCGCCGCCGCCTGGCGCGACATGGCCCGCCAGGCCGCCGCCCTCGACGGGCTAGATGAGGCGGGCGTGCGGGCCGAGCTCGCCGCCCTCGACGCGGCCATGAGCGACGGGCTGGCCCTCGCCGACCTCGCCCGCGCCGAGGGGCATGCCATCGCCGACGAGGCCGTGCTGGCCGAGGTGGCCGCCCGCCAGATCGCCCGCGCCCACCCGCTGCGCGCCGACGCCGCCCGCGACGCCGCCCCGACCGCCGCCTGGGCCGGCTGCTGGCGCGGCGACGCGAGCGCCCCCGCCGTCGTCGCCGGCCGGCTGCTCGGCGCGGCCCTCGCCGACGCCCTCGCCGCCCAGGAGCCGACGAACGACGCCCCCGCCGCAGCAGTGCGGCAAGGGCGCTAGGGGGGCGGCGATGCGCTCGACGCTAGGGCAGCGGGCCGGTGGGGATGTCCTCGGGCAGCAGATCCACCAGCCCCCACACCCAATAGGTGCCGGCGTGGCCCACCCCGGCCACGTACACCCGGTTCGGGTCGTAGGAGGGGTCGTCGGTCGGGTAGCACCACAGCAGGTTCTCGCGGTGGCCCATGTGCGACGACAGCCACTGATCCACGATCTGCGCCGGGGCGCCGCCGCCGCCGATGTTCTCCATCACCCCGGTCGGGTAGCCGTAGGGCGCGTACCAGTCCATCATCGCGTGCTGGTAGTAGTTGTTGGCCCACATGTACTCGGCCCATGCCTGCACGCCCGCCATCACGTGCGCCTCGGCCACCACCGCGGGGCAGCCCACCTTGGCCCGCTCGATGTTCACCAGCCGGATCACCTCGGCGGCGTCCTGGCTCGGCGTCGGCGTGGGCGTGACCGGCGTGGGAGTGACCGGCGTGGGCGTGACCGGCGTCGGAGTGACACTCCCGGCGCTTCCGGTGCAGGTCGGGCAGACCACCAGCGGCAGGTAGACCTTCTGGGTCGCATTCAGCTCGGCGGCGCGGGCGCGCAGCCCCAGGCTCGTCAGCACGACCAGGGCGACCAGGGCGGACAGGGTGAACAGCGTACGGTGGTTCATCAGTGTGCTCCTGCGATGTGGGCGGTTCCGCTTCTATCCTACCGGCGGTCGTTACCGCTGGGCTCGCATCCGGCGAGGAATCGCAGTATACACTGTATCGTGTAACTTGTCATCCGTCCTGCGACGGATTGTGTTCGTGGGTTGGCCCAAGGAGCCGGTATGACTCATCTTCGCCCGCAACGCCCCCTGTTCACCCTCCTGCTCGCCCTGCTGCTCGGGCTCGTCGGGCCATTCGCCCCGCGCCCGGCCCCCGCCCTGGCCCAGGTCGCCGCCGGCAGCGGCTTCGCCAGCGCCGTGCCCTGCCTCAGTGGTGCGCCGACCTTCGCCACCACCAGCATGGCCAACACCATCCTCAACACCACCGCGATCTTGGACGCCACCGACCCGGCCCTGCTCCAGATCACCGCAACATCGAGCGCCAAACTGGTCGGGATCGGCGCCAGCGACATCTACGGCACGAACAGCCCCGTCGTCAACGGGATCGGCGCCACCTACGGCCTGGCCTACGACGACGGCAGCATCAGCGGCATCCGCCGCATCTTCGCCGCCGCCTACCTCAAGCGCAGCGTCGGCCTCGGCAGCGCCGGGCCGGGTGCGATCTACGAGTACCGCTTCGCCACCGGTACCTACTCGCCGTCACCGGCCGCCGTCGTGCCCAACGTCGGCAGCCCAAACCGCCCCGCAACCAATGTGAACGACACCGGCATGACCGATCAGGTGGGGAAGGTCGGCCTCGGCGACCTGGAGGTCTCCCCCGATGGGCGCACGCTCTACGCGATGAACCTGAACCTGCGCCGGATCGAGCGCTACGACATCAGCGGCGGCGCGCTGGTGCCCCTATCGCCCCTGGACATCCCCTTCGGCCTGATCAGCAGCGACCCGGCGGTGCAGGCCGACCTGCGCCCCTTCGCCCTCGGCTTCTACCCGCTGGCGACGCTCAGCGCGACCAGCGGGCCGAGCCTGGTGGTCGGCCTGGTCGACTCGGGCGAGCGCAGCATCCACAAGAACAACAGCCCGCCCTGGGTCGCCCCCACCGCCTACGTGCTCGGCAAGAACACCGGATCCGCCCCAGGCGCCGGCTGGGGGGTCGCCGTGGCCCAGAACCTCAGAGCGCCCACCCTCTTCAACCGCTTGATCTCTCCCCCGACCACCTACATGCCCGGACCTGGAAGCAGCCTCGCCCAGATAGGCCCGTGGAACCCCTGGGGCCCCGTGAGCATTGTGGGGCTCTCGCGGTCGGACGGCGCGGTGCGCTTCCCCCAGCCAATGCTCACCGACATCACCTTCAGCCAGGACGGGCAGACCATGTTCCTCGGCCTGCGCGACCGTACCGGCGACCAGTACTTCACAATAGCTCCGCCGGCCGGGGATCTGATGTCGCTGGCCCAGGGCGACGTGCTGACCTACAAGCTCAGCGGCGGAGCCTGGTGGCTCCAGGGCGACGGAAAAGGCGACCTCTTCGATGACAACACCCACGCCTATCCAGGTGCGCCCACCGCGCTTGGAGCCCACGTCGAGAACTTCATGGGCGCGGCGGCGATCAGCCTGAGCGGCACGGGGCCGAACAACTTCAGCGAGCAGCTGATGGCCACCTCACTGCTGGGCGCCAACAGCCGCGGCACCCGCACCTACGCCAGCAGCGGCGGCGGGATCGTCAACCAGCAGAGGATCGACATCAGCGCGGGCAACCCGTTGAGCGGCAAGGCCGCCACCCTCGGCGATGTCGAGGTGCTCTGCAGCTACGCCCTCGTCGGCGGGCGGCTCTGGCAGGACAACGACGCCGACGGCGTGCAGGACGCCGGCGAGCCGGGCATCCCGAACGTGAGGATGGAGCTGTTCCGCAACCAGGGCAGCGGGGCGAGCGGGGCGCTGGCCCCGCCGATCGCCAGCCTGACCACCGACGCGCAGGGGCGCTACCTGTTCGCCGCCCCGCCGAACACGCCGGTCAACATCCGCATCGCCGCCAGCAGCCGGGCCACCCTGTTCACGCAGGGCTGGCGCCTCACCGACCCGAACGTCGGCGGGAACGATGCGACCGATAGCGATGCGAGCAACGTAGACGGCTACATCGAGCTGGAGGGGCAGCGCTACGGCAAGGTCGAGGGCGGGCTCACCGGCATGGCCATGCCGGTGCCGCTGAACCGCGCCGACCAGCGCACCCATGACATCGGCCTGACCCGCGTGGCCGCGGTCGGCACTATCGGCGACCGGGTCTGGGACGACCTCGACCACGACGGCGTGCAGGACACTGGCGAGCCGGGCCACGCCGGGCTCGCCGTCACCCTCACCGCCGACCCGAGCAACGCCGCCATCCTGCCGGCGGGCTATGTCCAGACAACGACGACGGACAGCAGCGGCAGATACCTCTTCAAGGACCTGCCGCCGGGGCGCTACCGGGTGACCTTCGCCACGCCGCCGGCCCCCTTCAGCGCCACGCTGCGCGACCGGGGCGGCAGCGACGCGGCCGACAGCGACGCCGACGCCAGCACCGGCTACGCCACGCCCTACGTGACCATCCTCGCGCCGCCGAACCACGTCAACACCACCCTCGACCTGGGGCTGTTCGGCGGCGTGCCGGACGTGTGGGTGACCAAGAGCGGCCCGGCTCAGGCGCTCGTCGGCGGCACCTTCAGCTACACCCTGGACTACGGCAACGCCGGGGCGCTGGCGGCCGCCGGGGTGCAGCTCCGCGACACCCTGCCCGCCGGGCTGAGCTACGTGTCGGCCAGCCCGGCCCCGAGCAGCGTCAGCGGGCAGGTGCTCACCTGGAACCTGGGCAGTCTGATCGCCGGGCAGGTCGGCGCGATCACCCTGACCGTGCGCGCCCCGGCCAGCATCGGCGCGGCCACCAGCCAGCCAGTCACCAACACGGCCAGCATCACCACCACCAGCCCGAACGACCCAACGGGCAACAACAGCAGCTCCAGCAGCGGCACCCTGGTGCGGCCCGAGGTGAGCATCGTCAAGAGCGGGCCAGCGACGGCCCTGGTGGGCGACGAGTACAGCTACACGCTGGCCTACGCCAACAGCGGCAGCTTCGCCGCCGCCACGGTGCAGATCGCCGACACCCTGCCGGCGGGCGTGGCCCTCACCCGCTTCATCCAGAACCCCGGCGGCGCGTGTAGCTACACGGCGGCTAGCCGGCGGGTGAGTTGCACCTTCGCCAGCCTCGCGGCCGGGGCCAGCGGCAGCGTGGTCTTCGCGGCCAAGGCCGACGTGAGCGCCGCCGCCAGCGTGGCCAACACGGCCACGATCGCCACCGCCACCACCGGCGACGACCCGGCCAACAACAGCTCCACCGCGACGACGACCGTGCAGTTCCCCAACCCCGGCGTGGGGGCCAGCATCAGCCCGTCGCCCTTCCCGGTGGGCGCCAGCGGCAGCATCACGGCGACCTACCGCAACACCGGCACCGGCGTGGCCCGCAGCAGCAGCCTGAGCATGAGCATCCCGTCCGGCGTCACGCTGGGCAGCCTGCCGAGCGGCTGCGCCTACAGCGCCGGCCCGCGCACCCTCACCTGCCCGCTGGGCGACCTCGCATCGGGCGCGAGCGGCAGCCGGGTGATCCCGGTCAGCCTGCCGGCGACCTTCGCCGCCGACCGGCTCGACGTGACGGCGACGATCGCCACGACCACGCCGGAGCGCCCGGCCGACCAGGGCGACAACACGGCCACGGCCAGCGTCAGCGTGGTGCGGCCCAACGTCTTCGTGACCGCCGCCGGCCCGGCCAGCATCGTCGGCCAGGGCAGCGCCTTCTGGTACACGGTGAACTACGGCAACCAGTACCGGGCCAACCCGAGCCTGACCCGCACCGCCGAGGGGGTGGTGCTGACGGCGACCCTGCCGGGCGATGTGACCTTCGTGAGCGCCGATGTCGCGCCGAGCAGCGTGAGCGGGCAGACTCTCAGCTGGGACCTGGGCACGCTGGCTCCCAACGCGGGCGGGCAGA
>NZ_JAIEWN010000039.1:20474-22216 GCF_019599295.1 Oscillochloris sp. ZM17-4
CTGGCCGGCGGGCGAGGTGCTGGACTTCACCCCGCGCCTGGGCGGGATCTCCTTCCCCGACGAGCCGCTGCCCTTCCCCTACGAATACCGGGCGCGGGTGGTGGGCTGGAGCGTGGCGGGCCTCACGGTCAACGGGGCGACCCGCGACCCGCAGGCGGCCGATGACCGGGGTGTGGCCGGCTGCCGGGCCAGGGCGCAGCCGACGACGGTGCCGCAGCGGCTGGGCGGCTGCGCCTACGCCTACCTGGGCGGGCAGAGCCGCAGCGCGATCGCGAGCCCGGCGCCGCTGGCCGAGGCCGAGCTGGCGACGCAGGCCCACGCCTACTGGACGCAGCCGCCGGCGCCGCGCATGCGCAACGACGTGTACCTGTACACCCTCGACCCGCTGGAGTCGGTGGGAATCCGCGTCGAGGTCGAGGTCGAGGTCTGGATCGTCAACGCCTACCCCGGCAGCATCGGCGGGGTGCCGCTGCCAGAGATCCCGGTGGTGCCGCTGCCCGACCCGGCCCGCCAGCTGATCGCCCAGGACTTCACCGTGAACCTGCTCATCCCGCGCAGCGTGATCGCGCCGGGGAGCCGGTGAGAGATAGCCGATAGCCGATAGCCGATAGCCGATACAGTCCACCCCCGTGGCACACAAGTTAAGGAGACCCCCATGATCACACAAAAACAACGGACGCTCCCTCCCCGCGCGAGGGCGTACAGGCGGCGCGGCCAGGCCCTGATCGAGTTCATGATGGTGCTGCCCATCCTGCTGCTGCTGCTGCTCGGGCTGGTCGGGGTCGGCCAGGTGCTGCTGGCCAGCTACACCGTGAACCAGGCGGCGCGGGTGGGCGCGCACCAGGGGGCGCTGGCCGGCGGGGTGGCGCTGGCAGCGTCCAGCGCCGCCGAGGACGTGATCGACAGCGGGGTCGGCACCGATGCGACCAACGCCAGCATCGCCGTGAGCTGCGCGCGCACGCCGTGCCGGCGCTACGACCCGATCACCGTGCAGGTCTCCTACGCGGGCGAGCTGTGGGTGCCCGTGCCGGGGCTGATGGATCGCTTCAGCGTGCGGGCCGAGGCCACCCGCGCCGCAGAGAGGGACAGCCAGTAAGGGAACAGGGAACAGGGGACAGGGGACAGGGGACAGGGGACAGGGAACAGGGCATCGGTATACGTACAGCAAAGGATCAAGCGAATGAGCGCAGATCTTCGCAGCTCTCAATGTCGGCCTATCGGCTATCGGCTATCGGCTATCGGCTATCGCGTGCGCGCGCGGGGCCAGTCCGCCGTCTTCGTCGCCCTCGCCCTGCCCTTCCTGGTCGCCTTCACCCTGCTGGTGGCCGAGGTCGCCGAGCGCTGGCTGGAGGTGGCCATGGTCGAGGACGCGCTCCAGCAGGCCACCCGCTCGGCCGTGCAGTCCTTCGACTACGCGGGGCTGGCCCGGGGCGAGGGCGACATCGGCGTCAGCGCGCCCTGCGTCGGCGTCACCCTGGGCGGCGCAGGGGCCTGCCGGGGGGTGATAAAGATCGCCGACCGCTTCCTGCGCACCAACCTCACCGGCGTGCGCGGCCTCGGTGAGGACGCCGGCACGCTGGCCGCCCGCGTGCGCTGGACGGTGCTGCCCCAGGGCGGCACCTGCAGCTTCATCGTGGGCAGCTACACGACCGAGACCAGCCCGCTGCTCTGCGCCGAGGTGCGGCCGGTGATGACCGGCATCGTCGGCTGGGGCACCTACACGCCGTGGATCACCGCCGCCG
>NZ_JAIEWN010000039.1:22316-31616 GCF_019599295.1 Oscillochloris sp. ZM17-4
CGTGAACCTGCTCATCCCGCGCAGCGTGATCGCGCCGGGGAGCCCGTAGGGGCGACTGCGCTGGCGGGGATGCGTCCCCGCCAGCGCACCAGGGAGCGTTATCTTGGCCGCAGCACCTGCCCATCGGGGATTACGAGGAGTATCACAGTGAAGCGTTGCCTTACCGATCCGGATTTTCGATCACCTGTGATTGAGCGGCCCAACGGGAGACCAGATCTCTGGCAGTGGCGCCGCCGCCGGGCGCGCACCGTGGCGGCCCCGAGGCGCAGCAGCGGCCATCCGCCCTTCCCGCCCGTCTCAGTGACGATCACGATCTCGCCCCTCGCACCAGCAGCCAAGCTGAGCGAATAGCTGACACACCCGTGGCCGGGGCGGAGGGTTCCGCCCGCACCTCCCACGGAGACAAGGAGCGTCGTCTTGAAACAAATCCTCACCACGCTCGCCCCATCGGGCCTTCGGCTCTCGGCCCTGATGCGCCCGTGCCGCCGCGCGCGCGGCCAGGCGCTCGTCGAGACCCTGATGGTCATCCCCATCCTGCTCATGCTGCTGATCGGCCTGATCGATATCGGCCAGCTGCTGCTGGCCAACTACACCGTCAGCCAGGCGGCCCGCGCCGCCGCCCACCAGGCCGCCCTCGCCGGCGGTAATGCACAGGCGGCGAACCAGACCGCCGCCGATGTGCTTGACGGCGGCGTCGGCACTCGCGCCGATGATGCGGCCATCCTGGTCGCCTGCACACACAGCCCATGTCGGCGCTACGACCCGATCACGGTGTCGATCACCTACGTCGGCAACTTCTGGACGCCCCTGCCCCCGCTCTTCGAGCAGTTCACGCTGCGCGGCGAGGCCACCCGCGCCGCAGAGAGGGACGAACAATGAGCGCTATACAGAAGAAATTGCACGCTAAAACCACAGGCCAGTCGCTCGTGATCATGGCGATCATCCTGCCCTTTTTGATGGTCTTCGTCCTGATGGTGGTCGAGGTCGCCGAGCGCTGGCTGGAGGTGGCGATGGTCGAGGACGCGCTCCAGCAGGCCACCCGCTCGGCCGTGCAGGCATTCGACTACGCGGGGCTGGCCCGGGGAGAGGATGGGCTGCGCGTCACCAGCGACTGTAGAGCGGTGACGCTGGAGACCGCCGGGGCGTGCCGGGGGGTGGTGATAGTCGCCGACCGCTTCCTGCGCACCAACCTCACCGGGGTGCGCGGCCTTGGTGAGTATGCCGGCACGCTGGCCGCCCGCGTGCGCTGGACGGTGCTGCCCCAGGGCGGCACCTGCAGCTTCAGCGGGGGCACCTACACGACCGAGATCAGCCCGCTGCTCTGCGCCGAGGTGCGGCCGGTGATGACCGGCATCGTCGGCTGGGGCACCTACACGCCGTGGATCACCGCCGCTGACACGCTCGATACGACTGACTGAGACGACTCGGCCGTAGCGATCCCGCACGGCCCCCTAGCTGACAAGGAGACCCGACCTCAATGGCCACCACCTCATCCGCCCCGCTGAGCCAGGCGCTCAACCGCAAGAAGTCCAACCCGCTGCCAGCGATCCTGCTCGCCGTCGGCCTGCTCGCCGCGATCGGGCTGGCCGTCGTCGGCTACCTGGAGAGCCGCCGCACCGATGCCGTCGCGGTGCTCATCCGCGACGTGGCCTACGGCCAGCAGATCACCGCCGAGGATGTGGGCACCGTCGAGGTGTCGCTGCACCGCCCCACCCAGCTCGCCGGCATCACGAGCCCCGGCGCGATCATCGGCCAGTACGCCGCGCGCAACCTGGGGGCCAACGACCTGGTGCAGCCCTCAATGCTGATGGCCGAGCCGCCGACCCAGCCGACCTACCCCAACGGCGAGCAGCTGGACCCGAACATGGTGCCCGTGCCCTTCGCCACCGGCACGGTCGGGCCGATCACCTATCGCGACCGTCTGAACATCGGGTTCAGCGACCCGAGCGGCGCACCGGACCTGTGCGACGAGGCCCGCGGCGCGGCGGGCGGCGCGCCCTCCAGCGCGCCATCGGCCACGGCCTCCCAGGCCCGGCCCTACGCATGCCGCCTGCTCAGCTCGGTGCGCGTGCTCTACGTGGACGAGGGCGCGGGCGTGGCCTACCTGGAGCTGACGCCCTACCAGGCCCACACGATCTGGGCGCTCCAGGCGGCCGGCCTCCAGCTCTGGGGCGAGCGCTACGGCGCGACGGCGGCGCTGGCCGAGGAGCTGCACATGCTCGTGCGCAGCGGGCGCATGCGCAGCTGCTGGCAGCTCCCGCCCGAGGAGGCATTCGAGCTCGTGGGCGTGGGCGAGGGCCTGTCCGACCGCGAGCGGGCCCAGATCGACTGGTACGGCCCGCTGGAGATCTGGCGCGGCCCCGAGCACGAGGTCTCCGACATCCTGTTCAACGGCCCGGCGGGCGACCCCTTCTTCATCGTCCAGCGCGGCGCGATGGTTGACACCGGCGTGACGACGCACCCGAAGTGGATCGAATGGGTGTATCGCCAGCTGCTGCTGCGCAGCGGGAAGATCTCGCTGCTCTACGACGACGAGAGCGAGCTGCTGATGGCCCAGGGCGTGGCCGACCGGCTGCGCTACGCCATCACCCGCCCGCCCGCCACGCCCCAGGGCATCTCGCTGTCCGTGCGCCTGCTGCCCGAGCGCTGGCGCACGCTCGACGACCTAGTGCAGGCCGGGACGATCACACGCGAGGCGGCCGACCTGCTGCTGGAGGCCCTGGCCTGCGGGGCCTCGGTGCTGGTCTCGGGCGCGACCGGCAGCGGCAAGACGACCCTGACCGCCGGGCTGACCCAGGCCATCGGGCGGAGCAAGCGGCTGGTGATGATCGAGGACGGCGGGGAGCTGCCGCGCAGCCCGAACAGCCTGCACGTCGAGGTGCTCGACGGCGAGGGCGCGTTCAGCCGGGCGGTGAAGTTCGCCCTGCGCCAGAAGCCGAGCTACATCGTGGTCGGCGAGGTGCGCGGCGGCGAGGCCATGGCCATGCTCCAGGCGGCGGCCACCGGCCACCCCGGCATCGGCACCATCCACGCCGGCAGCGCCCAGGGCGCCCTGCGCAACCTGGAGCGCATGGCCATGCTCGGGCTCTCGGCCGAGGCCGGCGGCGGCGGGCAGGCCGCCGCCCAGATCGTCCGCGGCCTGATCACCTCCGACGTGGTCAGCCTGATCGTCGTGCAGATCGGCCAGACGCCCGGCGGGCGCCGCGCCGTGCTCAGCGTCGAGGAGGTGCTGCGCCAGGGCGGCCAGGGCCAGAGCGGCGACCAATTCCCGACCAGCCCGCTCTTCCGGCACGACCCCCAGGCCGACGCGCTCGTGCGCGTGGGCCACGTGAGCGGGGCCTGGGGGCTTGGCCGATTGTAGATTGTAGATTGCAGATTGCAGATTGTCGGCTCTGATTGATGGTTGCAGCGCAAGGTGCGCCCAATCTACGCTCTGCGCTCTGCGCTCTGCGCTCTACAATCTACAATCTGCAATCTGCAATCTGCAATCTGCAATCTGCAATCTGCAATCTGCAATTCAGAAGGAGAACCTCCCATGGAGCTCGTGATCTTCAGCGCCCTCGACGGACTCCAGGCGCGGGCCGAGGCCCTGCGCGACCTGGCGGTGCTCGCGCCCTCGCGCCTCGACCAGGTCCAGCGCCTGCTCTCAGGCGAGCGCCCGCCCGACGCGCTCTACATGGACGACAGCCGGGGCGTGCCGCTGCCCGACCTCTGGCGCAGCGCGGCCATCGCCCAGCAGGCGGGGGTGCGCGTGCTGCTCAACCTCTACGGCCCGGCCCGCGCCGCCCTGAACGACGCGCAGAGCGCCGGCATCCCCGCCATCAGCCAGGCCGACCCCGAGGCGGTGGCCGCGTGGATCGGCGTTCAGCTCGGCCTGGCCGCATCCGGCGGCGGCGGGCGCCTGCCGGTCGTCGCCATCGGCGCGGCCAAGGGCGGCATCGGCAAGACCTTCGCCACCTGCGTGCTGGCCGAGGGGCTACGCCGCCGCGGCCTGCGCGTGCTGGTCTGGGACAGCGACATCTCGAACCCCGGCCTCGTGCCGGCCTTCCGCGTGCCCACCAGCGCGCCCTCCTACCTGCACCTCATCCAGCGCGGCCCGGCCCACTGGAACCCCACCGGCATCAGGCCATTCATCTACGCGCCCGAGCACACCCGCGGCGGCGGCGAGGGCTGGGGCGGCATCGACTTCCTGATCGGCTCGCACAGCGTGGCCCGCGCCGAGAACGACGTGCGCCTCCCCGACTGGCAGGGCTTCTTCGCGGGCGTGGCCGCCGCCGAGGGCTACGACCTGGTGCTGATCGACACCCCGCCCGACTACCTGCGCCGGCCCTACGCCACCCACGTGCTCCAGCAGGGCGGCACCGTCATTCTGCCCGCGCCCCCCGGCTCCCGCGAGCGCATGGGCGTCGGCCACATGCTCGACCACTTTCGCGAGCACGCCCCCGAGCGGCTCGACCACTGCACGCTGCTCTTTATGGAGCCCGAGCGCGGCGTGACGGCCAGCGTGGACGATGTGGCCGGCCTCTTCGCCCGCCGCTACCCGCAGGTGAGCGCCCTCGGCACCCTGCCCCGCTCGCCGCGCCTGGCCAGCATGGCCGACGAGTACGACGGCTACATCTCGATGCTCGACCTCGGGCCGCACAGCGCCTTCACCCAGGCCTCCCACCGGGTGACGGAGGCGCTCTGCGCCCGCCTCGGCCTGTCGCCCAGCCTGCCCATGCCGCGAGTCAGCCCGTGGCGCAGGCTCGTCGCCGGGCTCCAGGGCGATAAGCCGGCGATGCCGGCGATGGCGTGATGCCGATAGAATATTCTTTTCTTGGTTGAAATTACCAGCTCTGCTGGTAATTTCAACCAAGAAAATAGGTGAGTTTTGAGGAGTAGCATGCAACCATCATCATCATCCCGCCCGCTCACCGTGATCGAGGACGGCGGCCTGGCCGCCATCGGATCGCCCGCCGCCCGCCGCCCGCCGGCCGACCCCGCCGCCGACCCGGCCACCCTCCAGGCCGTGCGCGACGCCCTGCTGGAGCGGCTCGACCCCGCGCTGCTCGACCCGGTCTCCCCGGCGGCGGTGCGCGACCCCGAGGTGCTGCGCGTGCTGCGCGAGCTGGTCGGCCGCCAGATCGAGCAGGGCTACGGCCCGCTGCGCGGGCTGCCCCAGGACGACGCCGGCCTGCTCCACATGTTCCAGGAGTCGCTCGGCTGGGGGCCGGCCCAGCCCTACCTGGACGACGAGCGCATCCAGGAGGTCAAGATCATCGGCGACATGATCATGGTGCAGGAGGAGGGCGCGGACTTCGCCCTGGTGCCCGAGCGCTTCGCCGCGCCGCGCCAGGCCCTCGACCGCGCCCTGCTCCTGGCCGCCCGGCTCAACGTGCCGCTCAGCCGCGCCCGCCCCCAGGACACCCTGCCCCTGGCCCACGGCACCCGCGTCCACGTCAGCATCCCGCCCTGCACGCCCGAGGGCAGCGCCCTGATCTGTATCCGCCGTGGCCGCCGCGCCGCATGGGGCCTGGATGAGATCGTGAGCCGCGGCGCCTGCGACGCCGCCGTGGGCGACCTGCTGCGCCTCCTGGCGCGGGCCGGCTGCTCCTTCCTGATCGCCGGCGAGACCGGCAGCGGCAAGACGGCCCTGCTGGAGGCGATCGTCAACAGCTGGCCCGGCGATCCCCACGTGATCACGATCGAGGATAACGCCCAGGAGATCAATGTGCGCCACCGCGCCTGGACCCGCGAGCTGGTGCAGAGCGCCACCGAGCCGGGGGCCTTCGGCCGGGCCGCCCGCGAGGTGCTGCGCCAGACGCCCTCGCTGGTGGCGCCCGGCGAGACCCGCGCCGAGGAGGCGGGGGCCATCCTGGCCGTGGCGGTGAGCGGCCACGCTGTGGTGACGACCATCCACGCCCGCTCGGCCGCCCGCGCCGTGCTGCGCTTCGCCGACTGCGCGGCGATGCCGGGGGCCTACATGCCCCCATCTTCCTGGCCCTGGCCCTCGCCGCGCCCCTGGCCGCCGCCCTGATCTGGGCGCTGCTGGGCGCCGCCGAGGCCCGCTACATCGCCCGGATCGACCGCGACCTGACGGCGGCCGTCGGCCGGCTGAGCGCCCTGCTCAAGAGCGGCAGCGGCTTCCGCAGCGCCGTCGAGCGCATCCTCGCCGACCTGCCGGCCGGGCCGCTGCGCGACGAGTGGGGCTACCTGCTCACCCGCCAGGGGGCCAACCTGGCCTCCGGCGGCATCGCCACGCCCCAGCAGGTGGTGGCCGCCATGGCCGAGCAGACGGCGTCCGCCCGCCAGGCCACCCTGCTCAGCCACCTGAGCGTGGCCGTCGGCCAGCCCCAGGACGTGCTGGCCCGCCGCTGCGAGGCGGCCTACGCGGCCATCCAGGCCTCGGACAGGCGGCGCGAGGAGGCCGTCACCGAGCTGGCCCAGATGCGCTACAGCGGCATCGCCGTGGGCATGGCCGGCATCGCCATGGCCGCCTACCTCACCATTACCCAGTGGGGGCGGGTGGTCGAGGCCTACAGCACGCCGCTCGGCGCGGTCGTCGGCGCGGTGGTGGCTATATCGCTGGCCCTGCCGATCATCGGCGGGGCGCTGCTCGCCCGCGCCGACGACGTGGATTATTAAGTGTTATTGCTGGCTGGCGACATAGTCGCCAGCCAGCAATAACAGGGAGGGTTTTATGCAAGACCTGCTGATCGCCCCGGGGGCGCCCTACTTCCTGGGCGCGCTGGCCGCCAGCCTGCTCGCCGGGCTCGGCCTGGCCCTAATGCCTCCCCGGCCGCTCGCCGCCGGCCCGGCCACGCCCGGCATCAGCCCGACCGCCCGCCTCGCCGCCGGGCAGATCGCCGGCGTCGCCCTGGCCAGCCTGCTGATCACCGTCGTGCTCGCCGGGGATGTGCGCGGCAGCGCGCGCACCCTGCTGCTGGCGGCAGCGCTCGGCGCCTACCTCGGCCTCGGCCTGGCCCTGCCGCGCCGGCCCGAGGTGCGCCGCCAGCGCGAGGCGGCCGCCCTGCGCCGCCTCACCCCCGGCATGATCGCCTTTGTGCGCGTCGGCCTGGGCAGCTTCGAGTCGCCCACGGCTATCCTGAGCCGCTACGTCGCCCAGGGCCACCCGCGGATCGCCCCCATGCGCCAGCTGGTGGCCGAGGCCATCCAGCTCGGCCAGGACCGGCGGCTGCGCCCCTTCGCCGCCCTGGCGCTCGCCGCCCGCCCGCGGGGCTGCCGCGAGCTGACCGATGTCGCCGAGGCCCTGGCCCAGTCCGAGTCCGAGGGCGCATCCGTCGAGACGGTGCTCGCCGCCCAGCAGGCCACCCTGGAGCTCATCCTCCAGAGCGAGTTCAAGCGCGAGCTGCGCCGCCGCACCATGTACCTGCTGCTGATGGTCGCGGTGTCGCTGGTGGTCGGGATCCTGATCAACCTGCTCTGGATTATGACCAGGGGCGGCGCGGCGCTCACCCAGATGGGGTAGAATGAAGGCATGACACGACCAGCCCGCGCCGCCGTCGCCGCCGGCGCCGCCCTGCTGATCCTGCTGCTGGCCTGCGCCCTGGCCGGCTTCGCGGCGACGGGCCGGCCGGGCGCGCGCCGCTGGCAGCTCGACTCGCCGGCGGTTGGCGGGCACGTCTACTCGCTGTGGCTGCTGCCCTGCGACGCGCTCAACCCCGGCCAGATCCTGTTTGTCCGCGACGCGATGATCTTCAGCCGCTACCCGCCGCCCGGCCTTGCCATCCCACTCGCCCCGGCGTGCCCGTAGGGACGCAGCGTGCTGCGTCCCCATCCCCGGAATCCCTTGTTGTTTTGGTGAAATGTGGCAGCTTCGCTGCCACATTTCACCAAAACAACGCAGGTTTTTGTTGCCAGCAACAACACTGCGCACAGTGAGGGTGTGGGAGAGCTTCGCTCTCCCACAAAAAAACTTGTTCTGCTGCGGCGCGGCTACGCTGCGCCGCAGCAGAACAAGTGCAGCATGTGCCTGCTGGGCACAAACAACGCAGGTTTTTAGGGCAACAGCCCTACCCTACAGCCCGGCGGCGCGCAGGGCCGCCCGGTAGATATCGGCCAGCGGGGCGCCCGAGGCGCGGGCCAGCGCCGCACAGTCCTCGTACTCGGGCGCCCCGCCCGCCACCTCGCCGGCGATCAGCTTGCGCTTCACCCGCACCGCGCCCCATGGCGTCTCCACGGGCAGGCTGTCGCGCCCGGCGGCGCGACGCTCCACCGGCGACCAGCGCACCCCCAGGCTGGGCGTCTCACGCAGGATGATGTCCGTCAGCGGCGCCACGTCGCCGGGCCGGGCCAGGCAGGCGAGCTGATAGGCCGGGCGGCCCTTCTTCATCACCAGCGGGGCGGCCCACGCGTCCAGCGCGCCCGATGCCAGCAGGCGCTCGATCGCGTAGGCCAGCGCCTCGCCGGTAACATCATCCAGGTTGCAGCGCAGCTCGGACAGCGACTCGCGGCCGTCACCCTCGGCCGCATCGCTCTCGCCGAGCCAGATCCGCAGGCCGTTGAGCCGAGGGAACTCCTTGGAGCCGAGGCCGTAGCCGACGCGCTGGACGCGCATCGGCGGCTGGCCGAAGGTGGCCAGCTCGGCCAGGAGCGCGGCGGCGGTGGGCGTGAGCAGCTCGCCGTCGCTGCCGGGCGGGGCCGGGATGATCGGCGCGGAGACCTCGGCCAGCAGGGCCAGCGTGGCCGGCGCGGGCACCGGCAGCGGGCCGTGCTGGGTGCGCACCCAGCCCCGCCCCAGCGGCAGCGGCGAGGCATAGATCTTGCTGACAGAGAGGATGTCCACACCCACGCAGAAGCCGACCATATCCACGATGCTATCGACAGCGCCGACCTCGTGGAAGTGGACAGCGTCGACGGGGACGCCGTGGATAGCGGCCTCGGCGCGGGCCAGCCGCCCGAAGGCGCCGAGCGCCATAGATCGCGCCCGGTCGGACAGGCGGCCGCCGGCGATCAGCGCGCGGATCTGCGCCCAGTCGCGGGCGGGCTGCCCTTCATCGACGCGCACGCGCAGGCGCGCCCCCTGCACACCGTGGCGCTGCACCCGCTCTAGCTCCAGATCGTAGCCGCCAAGATCGACCCCCGCCAGCCCCCGCCGCAGCGCATCAATCTCTAGGCCGGCGTCGAGCAGCGCGGCCAGGAGCATGTCGCCGGCCGCCCCGTGAAAGCAATCGATATAGATGATCCGCACGACTTCTCTCCTCACATAGGCAGCGCATGCGCCACCTGATAGTCACCGTAATCATACCCCCAGGGCATGTGCACCGTCGCTGGCGGCTAAAGCCGCGTCGCGGGGGCCTG
>NZ_JAIEWN010000039.1:31716-56770 GCF_019599295.1 Oscillochloris sp. ZM17-4
CGCGACGTCAGTCGCCAGCCGGTGGGGCTTGACCCAGCGCTTATTCGCGCTAACTCGATTTTTCACTCCCACGTCCGCTCGTCGACGAATCGCTTGGCGTCGCTGGCGATGGCCTCGGCCCGCTCGACGTGGCAGCGCAGCTTCAGCGCCTCCTGGAGCGCGGCGCTGATCCGGTCGCCCAGATCGGCCGGGTCGGCATCGGGCGCGGGGACAAAGCGGCAGGTCAGCTCGTCGCGGTGCTCGTGGCGCGAGACGACGATCTGGTAGGCGGCCAGCCCGGGCAGCGCCCGCAGCGCCTCGTCGGCGTGGCGCGGGTGGACGAAGAGGCCGCGCACCTTCACGCTGTCGCCGCTGCGGCCGAGCCAGCCCACCAGGCGCGGCGTCGGCAGGCTGGCCGGCGGCGCGTCGGCCATCACCGCCGACAGGTCGCCGACGCCCAGGCGCACCAGGATGTAGTCGCGGCGGAAGAGCGTCACTACCACCTCGCCGGTCTGGCCGGGGGGCACCGGCTGGCCCGTGTTGATGTCGCAGACCTGCACCAGGGCATCGTCGGGCAGGTGCCAGCCGAGGCGCTCGGGGCCGTTGTAGCCCAGGTTGCCCGTCTCTGCGGTGCCGTAGCCATCGTAGACCAGGATGCCGTGCTGCTCCTCGAAGAGCGCGCGCAGCGAGGGCGGCAGCGGCTCGGCGGCGACAAACGCCTTGCAGAGCGGCCAGCTGCTCGTGTCGTGCCCAAGCTCCTGGGCCTTATCGAGCAGGCCCTTGAGGTAGCTGGGCAGCCCGGCGTAGGCGGTGACGCCCAGGGCGGCCATGGCCTCGATCTGCTGGGCCTGCGCGCCGATGCCGCCGGGGATGACCGCGCAGCCGGCGGCGCGGGCGCCCTCCTCGAACATCATCCCGGCGGGCGTGAGGTGGTAGCCGAAGCAGTTCAGCACAACGTCGCCGGGGCCGAAGCCGGCGGCGCGGAAGGCCGGCCCCCAGCGCCACGAGTCGGGCTCGTCGGGCTCGGGGCCGGGAAATAGGGCATATTTCGGGCTTAATTATCTGCTATCTGCTATCTGCTATCAAAAATCCTAAGGGGGCGCTGCCGTGGATAGCACCGATGATGTGGTAATAGAAGATGGCGCGCTCCAGGGGTACCTGGAGGGCGAGCGGCTGCCGCATGTGGTCGCCGCGCTCGCCGCCTCGCCGCAGCTCCGGCAGGAGCTGGCGCTGCTGGAGCGGGCCAACGAGCGGCTGCACGCGCTGGCACCGCAGACGACCATCCCCACTACGCAGGATCTGGCCGATGTCGCCGCCGGGCAGGCCACCCCGCGCCAGCAGCTGCGGGTCGCCGCGTACCTGCGGGTCAGCGCGGCCGGGCGCGCACGTATGGCCTACCTGCTGGAGGGAGCCCGCGCGCCGGGCGGCGGCGCCGCCGCGCTCTTCCTGGCCACGCCGCCGGTCGGCGCATTTGGCACGAAGGGCGACGGCGATGATGATCGCGGCGGCACGCTGCTGGTCTCGACCGAGCTGGCCGCGCATGTGGTCGTGCGTGTCCTGCCGATGGCCGCCGACTCCTGGCGGCTGCGCGGCTACCTGGAGCAGCGCGGCGCGCCGCTGGAGGCGACGGCGGTGGTGCTGCGCACGCCCGATGGTCGGCGGCGCTCCCGCACCACCGACGGCGGCGGCTTCTTCACCTTTGATCGCCTCGCGGTCGGCAGCTACCACCTGCGGGTTCGCCTCGACGCCGGGGTGCTGCTGACCGCGCCGATTGTGCTTGGCGATGCGCAGTAGCGCCAGCCCGGCCTTCCAGCCGCTCAAGGACGCGATTGTCGCGGCGTGTAGCCAGGGCGACTATCGCCCGGTGCAGGGGCTGGTGCAGCAGGCGTGGGCGCTCGCCGATGCCAGCGGCCATCCCGCCGATGTGGCCGAGGCCCACTGGTGCGCCGGGCTGGCCCACATGCACCAGGAGAGCGCGGCGGCTCTCGCGCAGTTCGATGCGGCCTACGCCTTGTACCGGGATGATCCCGTGCTGGCGGCGCGCGTGCAGGTGAACCGCGGGCCGCTGCTGGCTAGGCTCGGCCGGGTTGACGAGGGCGCCACGGCGCTGGCCGAGGCCGAGGAGACGCTGCGCGCCAACGGGCTGCTCCAGCGGCTCCCCCCGCTGCTGCTCAACCGCTCGGAGCTAGAGGCCCGCCGAGGCCAGTACGCGACGATGCTTGCCTACGCCCGCGAGGCCGAGCAGGCCGCGCTGCGCTGCGAAGCTCCCGACTTCGCGATCATGGCCCAGATCAACCAGGCGTTTGCTGCGATGTTTCTGGGCGACCTGGACCTGGCGAGCGCGGCGCTTGATCGCGCCCGCGATCTGGCGGTGGCCGAGGGCTATGATGATCTGGTTGCGCGGGTCGCGGTCAACCAGGCCCGCCTGTGTACGCTCCAAGATCGGCTGATCGTGGCGCTGCGCCTGCTCCAGGAGGCCCGCGCGCGATTCCCCCCCGAGCTGGCGGTCGAGGGGGCCACGGTGGCGGTCGAGGAGGCGCTGCTCTACGCGCGCCTGGGCATGTACGAGGAGGGCTACCGGGCGGCCCGCGCCGCCGCGCAGCGCTTCGCGGCGCACCAGCTGGCGGAGGAGAGCGGCGAGGCGGCCCTGCTGGCGCTCCAGATGACCCTGACCGCCGAGCGCAGCCTGCCGCCCTGGGCCTTCGATCAGCTGCGCTGGCTGGTGCGTGACCGCGAGTCGCTGCGGGCGCCGGCGCGCGCGCTGGCCGATCAGGTCTCGCCCACGCTGCGGGCGGCCATGGCCGCGCTCCAGGCGCACCCGGCGCTCCAGCCGACGACGGACATGGCGGCGCTGCTGTCTCAGGCCGATGCGGCTGCCACTGCACTGACAGCGCTCAATGCCCCAGCTGCCGCGCTCAATGCGGGCCTGATCGCCGCCGAACTGGCGGCGGCACTGCGCGCCAGCCCGGCCCCGCGCTATCGGGCGCTCGCCGCACAGGCGGCGGCGCTCGGCCAGCCAGGGTTGGAGCAGCAGGCGATGGAGGGGCTTGCGACGGTTGCGCGGGGCCGCGCCGTGAGCGCGGCGCTCCAGCGCGCCGCCGACCTGGCGGAGTCCATGCGCCGCGGGCTGTCGTCAGAGGAGCTGAAGGCCCGCGCGCTCACCAGCCAGTCGCTGCTGCACGCGCGCCTGGTCGAGGCATACCTGCGCGAGCGCCAGCCCGATCTGGCCCTCACGGCCTTACTTGCGGCGAAGGGCGGGATCTGGGCTGAGATGGGGGCGACACGCCAGGTCGACCGGCCCGACCCGGCGTGGCAGCAGGCGCGCACCGCGCTGCTCTTCTGGGAAGCGCAGCTGCGCGCGGCTGCCGACGACGCTGAGCGCACGGTCTGTCAGGAGCAGATCCGCGCCGCGCTGGCGCTGCTGCGGAGTGCGCGGCCCGCGCGGCCCGCAGCAGCGCTGCCCTCGCTGGCTGCGATCCAGGCCCAGATCCCGCCGGGCGCGGTCGCGGTCGATTATCTGCTCGGCGAGCGCCATGCGCTGGCCTGTGTGCTGACCCGCGCCGATCCGCCGCGCTGGGTCACGCTGGGTAAGACGGCGGCGATCCGCGATGCCGCCGAGCGCCTGGGGCTGCGGCTGCATCCGCTGGCGCAGCTGCCGCCCGCTGAGCGGCGGGCGCGCGCCCAGGCCCAGCGCCGGGCCACCGATACGATCTTCGCCGAGCTGCACGACCTGCTGGTCGCCCCGCTGGGCACCATGCCCGCCGACGCGCCGCTCATCCTCGCCCCCGACGGGGCGCTGGCCGACCTGCCCTGGGCCGCCTTCTATGAGCGGGGCAGCCCGACTCCCTACCTGGGCCAGCGTCACACCCTGAGCCTCGTCCCTTCGCTCGCCCTGCTGGCGCTGGAGCGCCCGCCGGCTGCGTCTGGCCCGCCGCTGGCCCTCGGCTGCGCCGATGCGGCCATCGCAGCGCAGGTGGAGGCGGAGCTAGCCGCCTACGCGCGCATCTTCCCCACGGCGCGGGTGCTGCCGCAGGCCAGCAATGCGGATCTGGCCGGCGCGCGCGGGGCGGCGCTGCTGCACATCAGCGCCCACGGGAGGCTGAACCCCCAGCAGCCGCTGCTCTCCGCGATCACCCTGGCCGACGGCCCGCTGCTGCTGGCCGACGTGTTCAACCTGGATCTGACCGGCACCGCGCTGGCGGTGCTGAGCGCCTGCGAGACCAGCGCCGTCGCCCCGCTGGGCGGGCTGGCGCTCGCGCTCTCCGGCTCCTTTCTGGCCGCCGGCGTCACGGCGGTGCTCGCCGGGCTCTGGCAGATCGACGCCGAGGCGGCGCGGCTCTTTGTCGAGAGCTGCTACGGCGCGCTGCGAGACGGCGCCTCGCTCACGGCGGCCATCCAGCAGGCCCAGGCCACCCTGCGCGACTCAGGCTACGACCACCCCTACTACTGGGCCGCGCTCCAGCCACTTATGCGCGCAGCGGATGTGCGGATCGAGCCGATACCTTCCACAAACCCATCTCGCTGTGCTGAACTCACCTAGCGTCCAGCACAGCGGTTACGCTCACCCTGAAGCCGTCAAGCAGCGTTGATGTCGCCGTATCCCCACGCTGGAAGACCCCGTGTTCCACATAGACCTCACCCGCAAGTACCAGCACCGTGATCGTCTGGTTGAGCGGGTTGACAATCCAGTACTCGGGGATACCCGCCTCGGCATAGTCGGCCCGCTTGACCCTCGTGTCGCGCTCAGGGTCGTCGGCGCTGACCACTTCGAGCGCCACATCCACACCAAGCCAGTAGCGCTTATGTTGACGCGGATCATTGGCATCGAGCAATATCACAAGATCAGGCTCGCGAAATTTCCGTGGACGAATCTGAACGCGCAGGGGCGAGAAAAGCGTGATGCCACCTCGCGGGCGGACAAAGGCAACGAACAACTCGTAGAGGAGCGCCAGAATCTTTTGATGCTCGGGAATGGGCATCGGTAGAACCTCAATATACCCGTCGTCGAACTCCAGCATCCGTCGGCTATGATCCGTCATCACAAGGTATTGCTCCTCAGTCCAGAGCCCCTGAATGGGTGCAAGGCTGAGAACTGTGTCATCGTCAGGATCTACGATGCGGAGTTCTGTTGCATGCGTGTGAACTGTCATACCTTGGAGTTCCCTCTGTGTGGTTCTGTTCAGATCCTCAGTATACGCTCCCGTAGGTATTGGTGGCAATGAAATATGCGGAGACGTGAAATACCCAAGGCTAAAGCGCTTGGGCTTCCTGCTTCATCGACCCGTGCCAATCCTGACGATTGGGCTTACCAAGTCTCCACAGGCATTTTGTGTCTCGGCGTGTCCCGCCGCGACCCTCACATCAAACAGGCGCTTGCCCTCACGGTCAATGTTTCGTGCGGCGTTCAGATCACGGTCGTGATGCACGCCGCACGCAGGATTGAGGCAATCCCACTCGCGCATGGAGAGATTCAATTCGTGTATCCAGCCACACGCGCCACACATGTTCGAGGAGGCAAAGAAGCGCCCGATCGCCACCACATGGCAGATCTTCGTGCAGCACGGCGTGCCTCTGGGTGTAGGCCCCGGCCCGCAGGTTCTCGTCGATCGTCAGGTGCTCGAAGACCCGCCGGCCCTCCATCACCTGGAAGATGCCCGTCCGCACGATCGAGGCCGCGTCCTTCTTGTGGATGGGCTGCCCGAGGAAGCGGATCTCGCCGTCGGTCACGGCGCCGTTCTCGGGCTTGAGCAGCCCCGAGATCGCCTTGAGAGTCGTGCTCTTCCCGGCCCCGTTCGAGCCGAGCAGCGCTACGATCTGGCCCTCCTTCACCGTAAGCGAGAGCCCCTTCAGCACCAGGATGACATCGCTGTAGATAACTTCAATGTTGTTAAGTTCAAGCATATGCTGGACTATTTCTACTGCATCGAGAAGAATGCGTAGGGGCGCGGCGCGCCGCGCCCCTACAAGCAGATCCCTACTTCGCGGTCATGAAGTCGGTGATCGGCGCCCACTTGCCATCCGTGATCTGGAAGACGCGCAGCGCCTTCGATCCGGCGTGGTCGGTGCTCGTGAAGGTGATCGGCTGGGTCACGCCGCCGGTGTCGAAGTTGTTCAGGGTCTCAAGGCTGGCCTTGATGTTCTCGCCGGTCAGCTCCTTGCCGTCGGCGGCGGTCTTCTCGACGCCGGCAAGCAGGATCGACATGGCCGTCCAGCCCTGGACGAAGGTGCTATCGGCGCCGCCGAAGTCGATGCCCTTCTCCTTGGCGTAGGCCAGGGCCACCTCGGCGCCGGGGCCGGCGGGGCTGAAGGGGATGGTGCCCACCACGCCGTTGGCGTCGGGGCCGGCCAGCTTGACCAGCAGCTCGTTAGCGCACCAGTTCAGGCAGACGAACTGCACGTCCAGGCCCAGGCTCTTGGCGTTCTTCAGCGCCAGGGCCGCCGGGCTGGAGACGTTCTGGATGAAGACGTAGTTGGTGCCCGAGTCCTTGATCTGGGTCAGCTGGGGGGTGAGGTCGGTCGCGCCTCTGGGCGAGGGGACCTCAAGCGGCGTGGCCACGCCGTTGGCCGCGGCGAAGGCGGTGCCGTCCTCCAGGGGCGAGCGGCCAAAGGGGCTGTCGTTGATCAGGTAGGCGAACGTGGGCGCGTCGGTGTTGCCCTTGGCCTTCCAGTCCTCCAGCGCCCACTTCATCCCCACGATCAGCTGGTCGGAGTAGCTGGGCGCGGTGAGGAAGTTGTAGGGCGTCTCGGCCGGGTTGGCCAGGGCGGCCGAGTACGAGGCCGAGATGAAGGGAATCTTGTCCTGGGTGACCTTGGGCCGCAGGGCCTCGGTGTCGCCGGTGCCCCAGCCCGAGAAGACGACGACGCTCTCGCCGATGAACTGGGTGTAGAGCTCCTCGGCCTTGGCCACATCGTAGCCATAGTCCTGGCTGATCAGCTCAAGCGGGCGGCCAGCGATGCCGCCGTTGGCGTTCTTCCAGTCAATGTAGGCAATCTGTCCCTGCGAGTAGGGGGTTCCGACGTCGGCCGTCGCCCCGGTCAGGTCGAAGATCGCGCCGACCTTGATCGGCTCGCCGCTCGCCGCCGGGGCCGCCTCACCCGCCGGGGCCGCCGCCGGGGCCGTCGCCGGGGCCGCCGCCCCACACGCCGCCAGCAGCAGCGTCAGCGCGAGCAGCGCGCCCATTGTCCCGAACCACCGTCGTCCTGTGAGCATCTTTGCTTCCTCCATTCGGGGCGCTCTCCGGCGCCCGCCCATCATTCGCCACCTGGGTCAAAGAGGGAGGCCGGCCCTCCCTGGGGAATTGCAGATTGCAGGTTGCAGGTTGCAGGTTGCAGGTTGCAGATTGCAGATTGCAGATTGCAGATTGCAGATTGCAGATTGCAGCGTGTGCGCATAGCTTACTGATGCGACGCTCCCAACCCCCAACCCCCAACCCCCAACCCCCAGCTAATAGCTAAATGGCCAGAGCCGGAAGTAGTCCTTCACGTTGCGCCACATCTTGACGATGCCCTCGGGCTCGAAGATCAGGAAGAGCACAATCGCCAGGCCGAAGGCGCCCTGCTGGATGTAGGGCAGGTAGCTAGAGAACGAGGGGAAGACCCCGCTCGCCGCGCGGCTGACGTTCGAGAGCAGGGCCGGCAGCAGGGTCATGAAGGTCGCGCCATAGATCGCGCCCGACACGCTGCCCAGCCCGCCGATGATGATCATGGCCAGCACGAGGATGCTCGTCTCGATGGTGAAGCGCTCCCACGAGATGATCCCGCGGTAGTGGGCCGTCAGCGCGCCGGCCAGCCCGGCGAAGAACGACGAGGTGGCGAAGGCCAGCAGCTTGTAGCGGAACAGGTCCACCCCGATCACCTGGGCGGCGATGTCCTGGTCGCGGATGGCAACCATCGCCCGCCCCGCCCGCGAGCGGAACAGGTTGCTCACAAAGATCACCGTCAGCACCAGGCAGCCCATAATCAGCCAGTAGAAGTTAAAGTCGGTGCTGCCCGCCAGGCTCAGCCCGAACAGGTTGCTCGTCTCGGGCGGCAGGCTCAGCGACTCGCCGATGCCCAGGATCTTGCCGTGGGTCAGCACCCAGATAATAATCTCCTGAGCGGCCAGGGTGGCGATGGCCAGGTAGAGCCCCTTGAGCCGCACCGAGGGCATGCCGAAGAGGGCGCCCACGACGGCCGTGACCACGCAGGCGATCGGGACGCTGACCCACATCGGCAGGCCGGCGTTGGCGGCGAGCAGGCCCGAGGTGTATGCGCCGACGGCCATAAACCCGCCCTGGCCAATGCTGATCTGCCCGGTGTAGCCGACCAGGATATTCAGCCCGATCGCGCTGATCGCCGCGATGCCGATCGTGTTGGCCAGGTTCAGCCAGTAGCGCCCGGCGAACCAGGGGAAGACCAGCATGATCACGATCACCAGGATGATCCGCAGCCGCATCGGCCAGTAGGGCCGCAGGCCCATGTCGCTGGAGTACGAGGAGTGGAAGGTTCCGCTTTGCATAATTAATGTTGAATGTTGAATGTTGAATGCTGAATATTCAATATTCAACATTCAACATTCAAGATTACCGCTATACCCGCTCGATCCGGGTCTGGCCGAAGAGGCCGTAGGGCCGGACGAGCAAGATGAGGATCAGAACGACGTAGGGGACCACCTCGCCCAGGCCCAGCTCGGGGGGCAGGTAGCCGCCGGCGAACGCCTGGAGCAGGCCGATGATCAGGCCGCCGATGATCGCGCCGGGGATGCTGTCGAGGCCGCCCAGGATGACCACCGGGAAGACCAGCAGGCCGACCCGCCCGATCGTGCCGCTGACCCCGCCGAAGATGCTCATCAGCAGGATGCCGCCCACCGCCGCGGTGACGGCGGCGATCGCCCAGGCCACCGCCCAGATCCGCTTGATACTGATGCCCATGCTCAGCGCCGCCTGCTGGTCATCGGCCACCGCGCGCATGGCGATGCCCTCGTTGCTGCGCCGGAAGAAGAGCGTCAGCAGCCCGAAGAGCAGCAGGGCCAGGCCGATCGCCAGGAGCTTATCGAGGCCGACGCTCGCGCCCAGGATCTTCACCGGGTCGCGCGGCAGAAACTGCGGCGCGGGCAGCGGCGTCACGCCCCAGATCGCGCCCACGATGCCGCGCAGCAGCGACGAGAGGCCGATCGTGACCATGATCACCGAGATGGCCGGCTCGCCGATCAGCGGCCGCAGCACCAGCGACTCGATCATCGCGCCCACCACAGCGGCCAGGGCCACCGCCACCACCACGCCAATCGGCCAGAAGAGGCCAAACTGCTGCACGGTCATGTAGGTCAGGTAGGCGCCGATCATGAGCAGCTCGCCCTGGGCGAAGTTGATCACGTCGCTGCTCTTGTAGATCAGCACGAAGCCCAGGGCGACGAGCGAGAAGATCGCGCCGTTGGCGACGCCGGAAAGGCTGAGCTGGATGAATTTTTCCATAGTCGTTGCTCCGAAGGGCGATGGGGGAGAGCCGGGCCTCAGCGGGCGCTGGCCGCGCTGGCAGTTCGTTTGTCGGCGTTCGTCCTTGGCCCCTCGTCCATCTCCTCGACATGCAGCTTCGTCTTCAGCAGGGCCGTGCGCCCGTCCTGATAGGTGATCGTCGTCTCGATCTCAACATCCGGCCGGTCGCCGTACAGCGCGTCCACAATCTCCTGGTAGCGCTTGGCCACCAGATTTCGGCGCACCTTGCGCGTGCGGGTCAGCTCGCCGTCGTCGGCGTCAAGCTCTTTGTGCAGCAGCAGGAAGCGCCTGATCCGGGCGGCGTCGGGCATATCGCCGTTGGCCCGCTCCACATCCTTGCGGATGAGCGCATAGACCTGCGGCTTCTGGGCTAGGTCGGTGTAGGTCGTGTACGAGATCTGGCGGCTCTCGGCCCACTTGCCCACGTTGGCGAAGTCGATGTTGATGATCGTCGTCACAAAGGGCCAGTCGCCGCCGAAGACCACCGCCTCCTTCACGTAGGGGCTGAACTTGAGCTTGTTCTCAATAAACTGGGGCGAGAACTTGGTGCCGTCGTGCAGCGTCATCACGTCCTTGGCCCGGTCGATCACGATCAGCTGGCCGTTATCGTCGAAGTAGCCGGCGTCGCCGCTGCGCAGCCAGCCCTGCTCCATCGTCTCGGCGGTGGACTCGGGGCTCTTGTAGTAGCCGATGAAGACGGACGGGCTCTTGACCATGATCTCGCCGCTCTCGGCGATCTTCACCTCGGTGTTGGGCAGCGGCGTGCCCACCGTCTGGAATTTGATCGCCCCATCGCGGTGGATCACACACAGGCCCGAGCTCTCGGTCTGGCCGTAGACCTGCTTCAGGTTCACGCCGAGGGCGTGGTAGAAGCGGAAGACATCCGGCCCGAGGGCCGCGCCGCCGGTGTAGGCCCGCTTCAGGAAGCGCAGCCCCAGATGATCCTTCAGCGCCTCAAAGACAAGCAGGCGGGCCAGCCCGTAGCTCAGGCGCAGGCCGATGCCGGCGGGCTCGCCGCTGAAGCGCGAGTCGGCCATCGCGTAGCCCTGGGCCATCGCCCACGCATAGACGGCCCGCTTGAGGCGCGTGCTGTCCTGAGTCTTCACCTGCACCTGCGAGAGCATATTCTCCCAGATCCGGGGCGGGGCGAACATCACCCGTGGCCCGATCTCGCGAATATTCTCCTGCACGGTGGCGGCCGACTCGGGGAAGTTGATCGTGAAGCCGCACTGGATGCCGGCGGCGACGGTGATCATCTGCTCGCCCACCCAGGCCAGCGGCAGGAAGCTGACAAACTCGTCGCTGGACTCGAGCGGGTCCACCTCAAGCAGACCGCGGCCCTGGCTGATCAGATTGCTGTGGGTGAGCATCGCCAGCTTGGGCTTGCCGGTGGTGCCAGAGGTCGTGACCAGCATGGCCACATCCTCAGGGCGGCCCAGGGCCAGCTCGCGGTCGAAGTAGCCGGGGTGCTGCTGGTCGAAGCTGCGGCCCAGCTCCTCGATCGCGGAGAAGGTCGCCAGAAAGGGCTCATCGTAGTTCCGCAGCCCCTTCGGCTCGTAGTAGATCACCTTGAGCACGCCGGACAGCCCGGGCCACAGCTCAAGGATCTTATCGACCTGCTCCTGATCCTCGGCGATGATCACGCGAGAGTCGGTGGCCTGGAGGATGTACTTCACCTCCTCGGGGGCCGAGTCCTGGTAGATGCCCACGCTGATCGCGCCGATGGCCTGGGCGCCGAGCTCAGCGTAGAGCCACTCGGGGCGGTTGTCGCCGATGATCGCGATGATATCGTGACGCCGCACGCCCAGGGCGCTCAGGCCCATAGCAAAGGCGCGCACATGGTCGGCAAACTGACGCCAGGTGGCCGTCTGCCAGATGCCGAACTCCTTCTCGCGCAGCGCGACCTTCTCGCCCAACTGCTCGACGTTGTGCATGAGGAGGCGGGGTAGGGTCTCGTCGCCCATACGCTCTTATCCTCTCTGATAAAAGCCACATATCGTTTAGGTAACAAAAAGGTATGAGAGATAATAACCGAAAAGGCTCTGTTTGTCACGGGGGAGATCTTACACCCACGCACTCGCAGCACAAGCGCCCCCTCTCCGCTTGCGGAGAGAGGGCGGAGGGCAGGGCTTCTGCAACGTCTGGGGCGGAGGGGTTGTTACGCTCGTGCGAGCTTCGCTCGCACGAGCGTAACAACCATCATTGTCTATGAGTCACGCTGCTAGTGCGCGGCGTGCTGGTGGCCGAGGTAGGCCGCGATCACATCGGGGTGCGCCTTAACCTCGTCGGGGGTGCCGTAGGCGATCAGCTGGCCGAACTCAAGCACCGCGACATTGTCGCTAATGTCCATGACCACGCCCATATCGTGCTCGATCAGCACAATCGTGGTGCGCTGCTCCTCGCTGATATCGAGGATGAAGCGGGCCATGTCCTCCTTCTCCTCGCTGTTCATGCCGGCCATCGGCTCATCGAGCAGCAGGAGTCGCGGGTCCATCGCCAGCGCTCGCCCCAGCTCAACCCGCTTCTGGAGGCCGTAGGAGAGCGATCCCACCGTCTTCTTGCGGATGTCCTGGATCTCAAGCAGGTCGATCACCTGCTCGACAAACTCGCGGTGGACGATCTCCTCGCGCTTGCCGGCGCCCCAGTACAGACCGCCGCTGATCACGCCGCCGCGCATATGCACGTGGCGGCCCAGCATCAGGTTCTCGACCACGGTCATGTGGCGGAACAGCTCGATATTCTGGAACGAGCGGGCGACGCCGAGGCGAGCGATCTCGTGCGGGGCCAGGCCGATCAGGTTGCGGCCCTCGAAGCGGATCTGCCCCTGCTGCGGCTTGTAGAGGCCGCTGATGCAGTTGAGCAGGCTGGTCTTCCCCGCTCCGTTCGGGCCGATGATCGCCTGGATGGTTCCGGGGTAGACATTAAAGCTGATGCCCGAGAGGGCGCGCACGCCGCCAAAGCTCAGCCCGACGCTGTCGATCTGCATCTGGGCCGCGGGCATCGGTACACCGTTGTCACCTGCCATCAAAATCTTCCTGTGGCTCATCTTTGGGCCGAGGAATCTATACCTCGCTACTATCAGGCAATTATAGGGGTACTTTCCGCAGGGCGCAATCTGGCGCATAGGGGCGGACCAGCGTGTCCGCCGCTATGCGCTCAGCCGGCCATCCCGTGGTCGGCCTCGCTGAGCTGCCGCTCCCAGCGCGCCTGTGTCGCCAGGTCGGGGGCGCCCCCGCCCGCCGGCAGCCCCGCCGCGATCAGGATCGCCTCGCGCAGGAACCCGCCGGCCTCGCTGTAGGCGCCCGCCCGCAGCGCCTGCTCCCCGGCCCTGGCCAGGTAGCCCATCGCCCGCGGCAGATCGTTGGCCTGGCGCCAGTGGTAGGCCAGCTGCGCCGCGTTCGCCGCCATGCCCTCGTCGCCGGCCTCGTAGCGCTCGGCCAGGACGCGGTGGAGCTGGCGGCGCTGCCGGAAGCTCATCAGGTTGTAGGCCACCTCGGCCGCCACCGCGTGCTTGAAGACGTAGGCCAGCTCCGGCTCGAAGGAGTCGATCTGCACCAGCCCGGTCTGCTGCAAGGTGAAGAGCTGATCCACAAGATCCGCCGGGTCACGCTCCACCGGGTGGATGGCGCTCAGCGCCGAGAGCGTGAAGCCCTGGCCGATCACGCTGGCCACCTTCAGGGTCAGCTGCTGCGCCGGGCTCAGCCGGTCGATGCGGCTGGTGATCAGCCCCTGCACCGTGCTGGGCAGGCGCACGCTGTTGAGCACCTGGATGGGGTCGCCCGACCCCGCGACCACGTGGCACTCGCGGCCCGCCACCAGGATCAGCCCGCTGTCGCGCAGGGCGTGCAGCAGCTCCTCGCAGAAGAAGGGGTTGCCGCGCGATCGGGCGGCGATCAGCTGCCAGACCTCGCGGGGCACGCGGTCGACATCGAGCCGCTGGGCGAGCAGGTCGCGCACCTGCTCGGGGTCGAGGCCGGCCAGCTGGATGCGCCGGGTGCCGGGCAGGTAGGCCAGGCGCTGGTACTCGGGCGACGGGTCGGGCATCGGCCGGGCGGCCAGCGCCAGCAGCAGCCGGTCGACCCGCTCGGCGGCGGCGAGCAGCAGCGCCCACGAGCTCGCGTCGAGCCACTGGGCGTCCTCGATCGTGATCAGCAGCGGGCCGCCGTGGGCGGCCCGGGCCAGCAGGCGCACCAGCAGCTCGCGCGTGGTATCGGCGCGCACCTGGCCGGCCATCTGGGCGGTGATCGGCGTGTCCTCCAGCTCGACGTGCAGCACGGCGCGGAGCAGCGGGGCCAGCGGGGCCAGCTCCTCGCCGAGCGACCGGGCGGCCCAGCCAGCGCCCTCGGCATGCCCGTCGGTCGGGATGAGCGCGCCAAAGATCGGCCGCCACGCCCCGTAGGGCGCCGTGTCCACCGGGCTGCCTGCGCCGGCGAAGGCCGGCAGCCCAGCGGCCCGCGCCGCCGCGTGCAGCGCCTCGATCAGCCGCGACTTGCCGATCCCCTCGTCGCCCTCGATCAGCAGGGAGCCGCCGCGCCCGCGCAGGGCCAGGTCGCCCACCAGATCCGCGATCAGGGCCGTCTCGCGGCGCCTGCCGATCAGCGCGCCGGTGTGCGCGTCGGGCTCCTGCGCCGGCTGGGCCGCCGCGTCGGACACGGGCCGGTAGACCGGCACCGGATCGCGCACACCCTTGAGGCTGATCGGCGGCAGCCGCTCGAAGCGCAGGGCGTGGTGGTTGGCGTGGGCCGTGGCGGCGTCGCAGAGGATCGCGAGCCCGCCGTCGCGCGCCGCCAGGGCTGCGGCGGCCTGCATCAGCCGCGCCGAGCGGTTCACGATCGAGCCCATCATCGTGTACTCGCGGCGGGCCTCGCCGCCCACCGCCCCACAGAGGGCCTGGCCGGTCGTCACCCCGATCGCGCAGGCGAAGCCCAGCTCGGCCAGGGCCGCCTGGATGGCCAGCGCCGCCCGCGCCCCGCGCTCCGGGTCGTCCTCGTGAGACAGGGGCGGCAGCCCCAGGGCCGCCACCAGCGTCGGCCCCTTGCCGTCGGCGCCCAGCCGGCTGATGCTGCCCTCAAAGCGGTAGAGCATCGACTGGATCGTGCGCATGAGCTTCTGCGCCTGGCGCAGCGGCGTGTCGGACCACAGGTCGGGCAGGTTCACGAACAGCACCGTCACCTGCCGCTGCTCCGTCAGCCACGCCGTCTGCCCGGCGTCCATGCGCGCCAGGATGGCCTTCGGCAGGTAGGAGCGCAGGGCGTCGGCCATACCGGCCCGCAGCGGGGGCGTCTCCAGCCCGCGCATCGGCAGGTAGTCGGTCAGCGATACCAGGCGCACCGCGCCCGAGGGCAGCGGCTCGCCGTCACAGCTCTCGGCCACCAGGGGCCAGGCCTCCGCCGAGATCACCACATCGCCCGGCCGGGCCTGGGCCTCGGCGAAGCCCGTCTGCCGCACCGGGTCGCCCGTCACCAGCAGCTCCCAGCGACCGAAGACCCCGCCGATATGCATGGTCGTCACCTCGCCGGCGCCCACGCCCACCCGCATCTTCAGCGGGGCCGGCGCGTGCGCGCCGTCGAAGCTGCCCCACACATCGGGCGACATCACCATCTGCACAGATAGCGCGCACTGCACCGCGCGCCGGGCCAGCAGGGGCAGATCCTCGTCGCCGTACCACAGGGCCAGCAGCCCGTCGCCGGCGAACTTCACCACGTCGCCGCCGTGCGCGGCCACCACCCGCACCAGGTGGCCGAAGTACAGGTCGAGGATCTGGGTCAGCTCCTCGGTGCCCGCCGGGCTGTGCAGGCTCAGCTGCTCGGTGAGCGCCGTAAAGCCGGACAGATCGGCGAAGAGCGCGGCCGCCGGGATCCGCTCCACCGATGGCGACATCGTCGCGCCCATGTCGGCGGCCATGCGCCGCACGACGAGCGCCGGGACGTAGCTCGCCAGATCCTCAAGGGGGGCGGTGGTGGTCATGGCGTCTCCCAGAGACGGGAAGCGGGGGCCGTTAGCCCCCGCCAATGCACATGCGCGCCGATGTGCAGCTGATAGTTGTGGTCAGGTGTGCTTTAAAAGATACCGCACCTTCCCTGTGCGCGCAAGAATCGCACAGGCCGGCGCGCAATGCGCGCCGGCCTGTGCGGCTCAGTGGCTCAGTGCCTCAGCGATCTAGCGAACGCTGCCGCGGCGGAAGAAGTTGACGATGCCGAGCAGGATGACCGCGCCCACGAACGACACCAGCAGCGCGCCCAGGCTGAAGTCGCTGTTGTTGATGTTGCTCCCGCCGGCGCCGAACAGGCCGAAGACAAACCCGCCGATCATCGCGCCGACGATGCCGACCACGATGTTCATCAGCGCGCCCTGCTGGGCGTTCGTCTTCATCACGATGCTCGCCAGCCAGCCGACCAGTGCGCCGAACAGCAGCCAGAGAATGAAGTTGATCATAAGAAGCTCCTCCTGTTGAGCAGGGGCGTCGCCCCTGACGTATTTCGATTGAACTACGCCATGCTCATAAGCAAGAGCCGTGCCAGGTGCATGGTGCACTGACTCTAGATCGCCCCCACCCGCTGCGCAAAGTCGCCGATCCGCTTGGTGGCGCTGGCCGTCAGCGGCGCGCCGTGGCCGAAGCAGACGATGTTCGGCTCAAGGCGGGCCACCCGGCCGACCGAGCGGATGTTCTCGGCCATGTCGTAGGTGAAGGCCGCGACGGGCAGCAGCAGCCGCGTCGGCAGATGCATGATCACATCGCCGAGGATGACCAGCCGCCGCCCGGGGTGCCAGAACGAGAGGTGCCCCGGCGCGTGGCCGGGCGTGGCGATCACCTGCAGCCCATCGAAGACCTCGGGCAGCGCCTCGCCGTCGCGCAGCTCGCGGGCCACCGGCACGCGCGGGAAGCGCATCGGCTCCCCCGCGGCCATGAGCTGGGCGACGCCGCGCAGCTGGTCTGTCGACCGCATGATCGGGATGGCCCCCTCGATCACCGGCCGCTCCAGCCGCGAGGCCCAGACCTCTGCGCCCGTGGCCTCCACCAGGGCCGGCAGGGCGCCCACGTGGTCGGGGTGCGCGTGGGTGATCAGGATGCGCCGCACGTCGGTCGCCGCAAAGCCCAGCTTGCGGATCTGGCCCAGGATCTGCCCGGCCGCGAAGGGCAGGCTGGCGTCGATCAGGGTCAGCCCATCGCCCTCGGTGATCAGATAGACCCGCCCGACGGTCAGGCCAGTGAGCGAGTAGAGACCCGGCACAATCCGCCGCATATATCAGCTCCTCATGTTAGGGCGCAGCAGCGCCGCGCGGCTACGCCCCTAGTCTGCGATCCCCACCCGCGACCCCACAAACGCCCCGCTCTCCAGCTCGTCGAGGATGAAGAGGGCAACGTCAGCATAGGCGATCCGCTCGCCGCCCTCGGGCAGGTAGTCGCGCTCGGCGCGGTAGCCGCCCGTCCCCTCGCCGTCGGCCATCGTCGGCGGGCAGGCCAGCGTCCAGCGCGCCCCCGAGGCGCGCAGCAGCTCGTAGGCCCGCAGGTGCTCCGCCGAGATCGCGCGCAGCGCCGGCGGGAAGCCCGGCGCATCGCGCATCAGCGTCTCCCCGTCCTCCTGGAGGATGCCGGCCGCCGCCACGGCTACGACCCGGCGCGCCCCCGAGGCCCGCACCCCGGCGAGGATGCTCGCCATCCCGGCGCTGATCACATCGAGCCCGCCGCCCAGCAGCCCCGGCCCGATGCAGCTCACCACCGCGTCATGTCCGGCGATCAACCCGGCCACGGCGGCGTGGTCGCGCACATCGCCCGCGACAACCGCCAGGCGCGCGTGGCGCACCGCGAGGCGGGCCGGCTCGCGCAGCACCGCCGTCACCGCGTGCCCGCGATCCAGCGCCTCGGCGAGCACCAGGCCGCCCAGCCCGCCCGTCGCCCCAAAGAGCACAATCCGCATAGCCTAATCTCTCGTGTAGGTGTAAGGGCGCAGCAGCGCGGCGCTGCCGTAAGGGCGCAGCAGCGCGGCGCTGCCGTAAGGGCGCAGCAGCGGGGCGCAGCAGCGCGGCGCTGCGCGGCGCTGCCGTAAGGGCGCAGCAGCGCGGCGCTGCTGCGCCCCAACATAAACCATAAAGCGCGGCGCTGCCGTAAGGGCGCAGCAGCGCGGCGCTGCTGCGCCCCAACATAAACCATAAAGCGCGGCGCTGCCGTAAGGGCGCAGCAGCGCGGCGCTGCTGCGCCCCAACATCATAGCAGAAAAACGGGGAGGCGCGGGCCGCGGCCCGAACCTCCCCGTTTCGTCAGCTTTCCGGAAGGTTCCCAGCCTCTAAAACGGCGTCGCGTCGGGGTACCCTGGTCTTAGCGAATGGAGTAGCCGAGACAGACCAGAGGAGGCCCGAGATGATGCAGACGATGAGCAGCGCCCAGCCCGCCGCCCCGCTGAGCGGCGCCCACCCGAGCAGCGCGATCGACCTCAGCCGGATGGAGCTCGGCACCCTGATGCGCCACTGCGCCACAGAGAGCCGGCTCTTCTACACGCACCAGGACTACGACCCGAGCTTCGCCTACGAGCTCTTCCGCCGCGCGCTGGTCGAGCGCAGCGAGGACGCCTGGGAGCACATCTACCAGCACTACTTCCAGCTCGTCGAGCACTGGGTGCGCCGCACCGGCGCCTTCACCGTGAGCGGCGAGACGAGCGACTTCTTCGTGAGCGCGGCCTTCACCCGCTTCTGGAAGGCCATCCCGGCCGATCGCTTCGGCTCCTTCCCGAGCCTGGCCGCGCTGCTGAACTACCTGCGCCGCTGCGCCAGCTGCGTGGTGATCGACAGCGCCCGCGCCCACTCCTACGCCGACCTGCTGCCCGAGGAGTGCATCAACTGGAACACCCAGAAGCTCTCCCACGCCGACGAGGAGGCCACCGAGCGCGTCAGCCGCGCCGAGTTCTGGCAGCTGGTGGACGGCATGCTCCAGAGCGAGGCCGAGCGGGTGCTCGTCCGCAGCTCCTTCCTGCTGGGCATGAAGCCCGGCGACATCTTCGCCGCGCGCGGCGACCTCTTCGGCGACGTGGCCGAGGTCTACGCGCTCAAGCGCAACATCCTCGTCCGCCTGCGCCGCAGCCCCGAGCTGAAGGGGCTGTACTAGTGCGCTTTCAGCGCGGGGGTTAGGAGTTGGGAGTCGGGGGGTGGGCGCTGCAATCCAGCCTTGCGTCGCCGCCACTCCAAACAGGCTGCTTGAATCGGCACTCGGCGCCGCACGCGCCCCCATCCGGGAGGGGGGTTTCTGGGAGAGCATCTGCTCTCCCAGAAACCCCCCTTCTTTGCGTGCTACAATGCCTGCGTATTAATCTGAAGGAGCGTCTATGCACGAGATGGATAGCGCCGCGCCGATGATCGCGGCCGAGGGCCTGCAGAAGCGCTACGGCGACACCCTCGCCGTCAAGGGGGTTGACCTGGCGATCGCCCCGGGCGAGATCGTCGGCTTCCTCGGCCCCAACGGCGCCGGCAAGACGACGACGATCAAGATGCTGATCGGCCTGCTGAAGCCCAGCGCCGGGACGGCGCGCATCGGCGGGTTCGACATCCAGAAGGAGCCGCTCAAGGCCAAGGCGCTGCTCGGCTACGTGCCCGACCAGCCCTATCTGCCCGAGAAGCTCAGCGCCCGCGAGTACATCGACTTTATGGCCGGCCTCTACCAGATCGACCGGGCCACGGCCCGCCGGCGCGGCGAGGAGCTGCTGGGCCTCTTCGGGCTCACCGACCGCGCCGACGAGCTGCTCGGCGGCTACTCGCACGGCATGCGCCAGAAGGCCGCCCTCACTGGCGCCCTGCTCCACGGCCCGCGGGCCTTCTTCCTCGATGAGCCCACCGTTGGCCTCGACCCGCGCAGCGCCCGCCTGATCAAGGACATCCTGCGCGATGTGTCTGACAAGGGCACGTCGGTGTTTATGTCAACTCACATCCTGGAGATCGCCGAGCGCATGTGCGACCGCGTCTTCATCATCAGCAAGGGCGCGATCATCGCCGCCGGCACCCTGGAGCAGCTGCGCGCCGGCGGCGACTCCTCGCTTGAGGATATCTTCCTGAACCTCACCGGCGGCGCTGAGGATGCGGCTGTCGCCGAGGCGCTGGTATAAGATGCGCGCGCTGATGTCGCCGAAGGCGACATCAGCGCGCGCATCATGAACATATGATCAACGCAATCTGGGTGCTGGTGCGCACCCGCTTTCTGATCACGCGCAACTCGCTGTGGCGCGGCAGGCTGCGCCGAAAGATCGGCCTCGTCTTTTTGACCGCCCTGCTCTGCATCGGCTCGTTCGGGATCTACAACTTCGTCAGCTTCCTGGTGGGGGCGATCCGCAGCCCCGACTTCGCCGGCATCCTGCAAGAGGCGGCCGCCCAGAGCCCGGGGCTGCCCACCGACTTCACGCCCTACCTGGACGCGCTGCCGAGCGTGGTGCTGCTCGGCTCCCTGCTGCTGCTGGTGCTCTCCAGCTTCAGCGGGCTGCTCAGCTCGCTCTACCTCTCGGGCGATATGGACATGCTCCTGGTAGCCCCGGTGCCCATGCGCGCCGTCTTCGTGGTCAAGTTCTTCGGCGGCCTGATCACGCAGTACGCCCTGCTGATCGCCCTGGTCGGACCGGTGCTGCTCGGCTACGGCCGCGGCATGGGCTACGGCCCGCTCTACCTCGTCTGCGCGGTGCTGGCCCTGCTGATGCTGCCCCTGCTGCCGGCAGGCATCGGCGCCCTGCTGGTGATGGCCGTGGTGCGCGTGCTGCCGGCCCGCCGCGCCCGCGAGATCGTCAGCGTGATCGGCGGCCTGATCGGCATCAGCTTCTATGTGATCAGCCAGTTCGCCAGCGAGGTGGCCCCGGCGGTGGCGAGCCCCGGCAGCCTGCAGGCCCTGCTGGCCAGCAACTTCCCGCTGCTGCCCTCGGCATGGGCCGGGCGGGCCCTGGTGGCCGCCGGCACCGGCGACGCGCTCGCGCTGATCGTCTTCGGCGGCCTGTTTGTCGTCGCCTCGGCCGGGGTCTTCCTCGGCTGCCTGCTGCTGTCCGAGCGGCTCTACTACGACGGCTGGAGCAGTATGGCCACCCAGGGCGGGCGCGGGCGGGCCAGGAGGCCGGAGGCCGGAGGCCGGAGGCCGGCGACGGCCGCATGGTCGCCTCTGGCCCGCCTGCTCCCCCCGGACTCGCGCGCCATCCTCGCCAAAGACCTGCGCCTGTTCGTGCGCGACCTACGCAACCTCCAGCAGCTGATCTTCCCGGTGGCCCTGGCCGGGATCTGGACCTTCCGGCTGATCGCCAGCCCGCCCGACCCGGCGGCCGAGGCGGAGATCCCCGCCGCCCTGCGCCAGCTGAGCGACCTGCTGAGCGCGGGGATCGCCTTCTTCATCTGCCTGTCGATCTCCAGCGCGCTGGCCGGCACCGGCATCAGCCGCGAGGGCAAGGCCTTCTGGATCCTCAAGCTGGCACCGGTCAGCCCGACGCACATCCTGATCGGCAAGTTCGCCCTGGCCTACCTGCCCTTCCCGGCCATCGGCACGCCCTTCCTGGCCCTGCTGGCCGCCCTGCGCCACACCGCGCCGGCCCTCATCATCGAACAGTGGCTCCTGCTGATGATCGCCGGCATCGGCTGCGCGGCATTCACCATCGGCCTGGGCGCGGCCTTCCCCAGACTGAACTGGGAGAACCCGCAGCAGCAGTCCACCTGGCAGACGGGCTGCCTGGGGACGATCTTCTACCCGGTCTATCTGACTCTGATGGTGGGCACGGTGGTGGGCAGCGCGGCCCTCGGCGGCATGGCCGGCGGCGCGGCGGCATCCGCTGGAGCCAGCCTACTCGGCTGGACCCTGGCCGCCCTGCTCACCGGCGCGATCTGCTGGGGCAGCATGATCATGGGCGCCCGCGGGCTCGAGCGGATCGAGGTGTAACCTCACCTTAAAGCCTGATGGTGCTGCGGCGCGGCGTAGCACCATCAGGCTTTTTTGTGGGAGAGCGAAGCTCTCCCACACCCTCGCCGTGCCCAGCACAACACTGGCTTTTAGGGCGACAGCCCGCCCAGGGCGTCCTCCAGGGTCAGCCAGCCGCTGCCGGGGAAGAGCTTGGCGATCTGCGGGGAGAAGTAGAGGCTGTCGCCCAGCACCTCGGCGGCCGGCCCCTCCACCACCAGCTCGCCGTCGCCCAGGAGGGCCACCCGGTCGGCGCAGGCGGCGGCCAGCTCCACGTCGTGGGTGGCCATGATCACGGTGCGCCCGGCGGCGCAGAGGGCGCGCAGCAGCCCGGCCAGGTCGGCCTTGGCGCTGTAGTCGAGGCCGCGGGTGGGCTCGTCCAGCAGGAGGATCTGCGGGTCGCCGACCAGGATGGCGGCCAGGGCCGCGCGCTGGGCCTCGCCGCCGCTGAGGGCGCGCGGGTAGGCCTCGGCCAGGTGGGCGATGCCCAGCGACGTAAGCGTCCCCTGTATCCTATCTTCCGCCACCTGTCCCCTGTCCCCTGTCCCCTGTCCCCTGCCTCGCAGCGTAAACTCCAGCTCCTCGCGCAGCGTGTCGTGGTAGAGGATGCTGCGCGGGTCCTGCGGCACATAGCCGACGCTGCGGGCGAGCTCCTCGGTGGGCACGCGGGCGATGTCGCGGCCGGCGACCTCGACCCGGCCCTCGCTGGGGCGGGCCAGGCCGACCAGCGCCTTGAGCAGGCTGCTCTTGCCGCTGCCGTTGCGACCCATCAGGGCCAGCAGCTCGCCGGGCCGCGCCGCCAGGCTCAGCCGGTAGAGCGCCTCGTGATCGCCGTAGCGCAGCGTCACGCCTTGCAGGCGAATGTTGAATGTTGAATGTTGAATGTTGAATGCGGCGGTCGGTTGCCGGTTATCGGTTAGCGGCTGCCTCGCCACAAAGGCCCGGCCCTCCTTGATCGTCAGGGGCAGCGGCTGCCAGCCGAGCGCCCGGCCGAGCCCCTGGAGCGGCGGCACCAGCCCGATCTGGCCGAGCATCTCGCGGGTCGGGCCGATGGTGGGGGTTGGGGGTTGGGAGTTGGGGGTTGGCCCGCTCTCACCAGCCCCCAGCCCCCAACTCCCAACCCCCGGAAAGAACAGGATCCGATCCGCGTACTGCACCACGCGCTCCAGGCGGTGCTCGCAGAGGATGATCGTCAGGCCGAGGTCGGCGTTGAGCTTCTGGAGGGCGGTGAGCACCTCCTCGGCGCCGTGGGGGTCGAGCTGGCTGGTGGGCTCATCGAGGACGAGGGCGCGGGGCTGGGCGGCGAGGACGGCGGCGATCGCGACGCGCTGCTTCTCGCCGCCGCTGAGGGCCGAGACGCGCTGGCGGCGCAGGTGGGCGATCCCGAGCTGGTCGAGCACCTCCTCGGCCCGCCGGCGCATAATCGTCTGCGGCAGGCCCAGGTTCTCCATGCCGAAGACGATCTCATCCTCGACGACATCGACCACGAACTGGCTCTCGGGGTCCTGGAACACAAACCCCACCAGGTCAGCCAGGTCGCGCGGCTGGTGCTGGAGCGTGTCGCGGCCCCAGAGCCGCACGCTGCCGGAGAAGCGCCCGCCGTAGAAGTGGGGGACGAGGCCGTTGAGCGCGCGCAGGAAGCTGCTCTTGCCGGCGCCGCTCGGGCCGCAGACAAGCAGAAACTCGCCCTCGTCGATGCGGAGCGAGAGGTCGCTGATGGCGGGGGCGGACGCGCCCGGGTAGCTGTAGGAGACGTGCGATAGCTCGATCATGTGGGGCGCATGATGCGCCCGCCGCCCGCCCTTGTCAACCCGCCGGCCGGGCTACTTCTTCGCGCGCGGGTCGAGCGCGTCGCGCAGGCCGTCGCCGACGAGCGAGAAGCTGAGCATGGTGATGGCGATCATCAGCGTGGGGAAGACGCCGAGGTGCCAGTAGACCCGGATGTAGGAGAAGGAGTTGCCGACCATCTTGCCCCAGCTGGGCAGGGGGTCATTGATGCCGAGGCCGAGGAAGCTGAGGCCGGCCTCGGTGAAGATCGCCGTGGGGATGCCCAGGGTCACGGCGATGATCAGCGGGGTGAGGGCGTTGGGCAGCAGGTGGCGGAACATGATCTGGATGTTGGGCGTGCCGATCACGCGGGCGGCCTCGATGAACTCGCGCTCGCGCAGGGCGAAGATCTGGGCGCGGGTGAGCCGGCAGATCTCGACCCAGCCGATCAGGGCGATCGCCAGGATCACATTCTGCATGCTGCTGCCGAAGATCGAGACCAGGAACAGCGCGAAGAGCACCTGCGGGATGGCGGTGAAGACCTCGATCACGCGGGCGATCAGGAAGTCCACCCAGCCGCCGAGGAAGCCGGCGGCCAGGCCGAGCGAGACCCCGATCACCAGGGCGATCGCCTGGACCGAGAAGCCCACGGTGAGCGAGATCCGCGCGCCGTAGATGATCCGGCTGAGCATATCGCGGCCGACCTCGTCGGTGCCGAGCCAGTGCTCGGCGCTGGGGAACTTGCGGGCATCCTTGAGCACGGCGAAGTCGTAGGGGGCGGGGGCCAGAAAGTTTGCGAAGACTGCGGTGAAGATCAGCAGCATCACCACGACGAAGGCCGCCATCGCCAGCCGGTTCTTCGCAAAGCGCCGCGCCGCGTCGCTCCACAGGTTGCGCGACTTCTGCCTATCCATCAGGGTGTCGGCGGAGGATGATGTCTTCTCGGTTACGATGGCGCTCATGGGTGTTCCTGGTTATGGATGGGTGGCTCGGGGTGGGCCGAAGGGCCGAAGCATTCGCAGCGGATGACTTCGGTCTTTACGATGGATCAGGGGCGAATGCTTCGGCCTTACGGCTGGCGACGCCTCTGTGACCTACGACCTTACGACAGCCGGATCCGGGGGTCGATCACCGTGTAGAGCAGGTCAGTCAGCAGATAGACAAAGCCCCAGACGGCGGCGATCAGCAGCATGACCGCCATGATCATGGGGTAGTCGCGCTGGGTGACGCTGGTGACAAAGAACTTGCCGAGGCCGGGCACGCGGAACATCGTCTCGATGAAGATCGTGCCGGTGATCAGGTCGGGGATGCGCGGGCCGAGCACGGTGATGATCGGGATGAGCGCGTTCTTGAAGGCGTGGCGCATGAGCACCATGCGCTCGTTGAGACCCTTGGCCCGCGCCGTGCGGATATAGTCGGCGCCGATCACATCAACCAGGCTCGACCGGGTGTAGCGCGCGGTGATACCCATCGGGCCGAGGCCCAGCGCGATCACCGGCATGATCATCTGACGCCAGTCGTCGCCCCAGCCGCCCACCGGCAGCCAGCGCAGCTGGACGGCGAAGATCAGGATCAGCCAGATCGCCACCACAAAGTTCGGCACCGTCAGGCCGAGGGTGGCGAAGGTGGTGACGACATAGTCGACCCATGTGTTCTGACGGACAGCGGCGATCGTCCCCAGGGCAAGCCCGGTGCCCATGGCCAAGATCACGGTCAGCCCGCCAAGCTGGATGCTCACCGGCCATGTGCGCGCGATCAGCTGGATCACCGTCTCGTCGGGGCTCTGGAAGGAGATGCCGAAGTCGCCGCGCAGGGCGTTGCCCATATAGAGCAGGTACTGCACATAGAGCGGCTTGTCGAGGCCGTACTTGCGCAGGATATTCGCCTTGGCCGCCGCCGACAGCGGCATCTGGGCCTCGTCAAATGGCCCGCC
>NZ_JAIEWN010000004.1:0-3371 GCF_019599295.1 Oscillochloris sp. ZM17-4
TATTGTTGCTAGCGACAGCCGCCCACTTTCGCGCCCTTCGTGATCCAAACGCCGCCTACCCCGAGGAGCCCACCCTATGACCGACCCCACCCCGAGCCGATTCGAGGCGCTCCAGCGCCGCTACCGCGAGTGCGACCTGCCCTGGGACCGCGACCTGCCCCCGCCCGAGGTCGTCGCCATCGCCGACCAGCTGCCGCCCGGCCGCCTGCTCGACCTCGGCAGCGGCTCGGGGCGGGCCTGCATCTACCTGGCCCAGCGCGGCTGGCATGCCGACGGGGTCGACTTCGTGCCCGAGGCGATCACCCTGGCCGAGTCCCGCGTCGCCGCCGCCGGCGTGGCCGGCCAGGTGCGCCTGCACCAGGGGTCGGTCACCCACATGCCCTTCCTGGAGCCGCCCTACGACCTGGCGATTGACGTGGGCTGCATGCACGCCTTCCACGGCGACGATCTGCGCGACTACGCCGGCGAGCTGCGCCGCCTGCTGCGCCCCGGCGGCCTCTACCTGCTCTTCGCCCACCTGCGCAACCGCCCCGATGAGCCCCTCGGCGTCTCCGAGGCGACCATCCGCGACCTGTTCACCGACGACTTTCTGTTCGAGCATGTCGAGCACGGCAAGACGACCGTGGTCGACACGCGCTGGAACTCGGCCTGGTTCTACCTGCGCCGCAGGTAAGGCATGACTCACACGCGCGTAGGGACGCAGCGCGCTGCGTCCCTACACGTACGCGGCATCAGTAGATGCCGTAGAGGAAGGCCTCCGTCGGCGGGAAGAGCGCCTCGACAAGCAGCCTCGCCTCGTCCGAGGCGTACAGGTCGGGGTAGGCATAGCTCAGCTCATCGAGGCTGCGCCAGCCGAACAGCAGCGGCGCCAGCAGCTGCGGCGGCACCCGCAGGTCGTGCGGCCCACCCGGCGCCTCCGTCTCCACCGAGGCCAGACGCCCCCCGGCGAAGCGCAGCGTCAGCGCGCTGCGGTACATATCGATCGCCAGATCGCGCGTGAGCCCGGCGAACGGCCCGCCGGCCAGGCGCCCCTCGAAGACCGGGGCCAGCCGCCGGAGCAGCGCGGGCGGGTCGATCAGGCGGATCTGCCAGGCGTAGGCCCGCCACGGGCTGGCCCCGTGGCGGGTGGCCAGCTGGTTGAGGATGTGACCCTGCGGCAGGTTCAGCCGCAGGTAGGGCTTACCGCGCTCGCCGGCCAGCCGCGTCAGCCAGCGCAGCGCCGCCAGCGCCGCGTCGGCGCGCATCAGCGAGGCCTCCCCACAGATCAGGCCATCGCCGAAGCCGGCCGCCATCACCCGCAGGTAGCCGGCCGGCGCCCCGCCCGGCCCCTCCAGCATCCAGCACTCGCCGGCGGTCTCGATCTGCGCGCCCGGCCCGAGCAGAAAGCGCCAGGTCGCCTCATCGCGCAGGGCGCTGACATCCAGCTGCGCGCCGGCCTCATCGTAGAGCCGCATCAGCGCGGGGATGTCGGCGGCGACGGCCACGCGCATGTGGTAGGTCTCACCCTCGGCCGGCGGGATGCTGTGTAGCTCCACCCGGCACCAGGACTCAAGCGGCAGCGCGTACTCGTAGCCGAACTGCCGGTAGAAGTACGGGATGCCCTGGATGATGCTGATGTCGTAGCCGTCCGCGCGCAGGAGCGCGTCGAACTGGGCGTTGAGGGCGCGGATCAGCCCGCGCCCGCGCTGGCCCTCGGCGGTGCCGACAATCCCCATCTCGCCGGCGCGCAGGGTCACATCGCCGTAGCGGATCATCCACGGGATCAGGCACAGCCCGGCGTCGATCTGGCCCGACCCCGCATCCTCCACAAACAGCCAGTTCTCTGGCCGCGCGGCGTGCGGGTGCTCGCGCATCAGGGCGAGCGACATATCCACCAGGCCCGGCCCGTGGATCGTGCCGTGGAAGGCGGCCAGCCGCTCCACATCCTCGCCGCTCTGGGGCCAGCGGATCGCCGGCCGCGTATCTGACAAATCACTCATAGAGAACATGCCTCCTCTGCTGCGGCAGCGCCGTCGGATCGCGCGATCCGACGGCGTCTGCTTGCTGCGACTATCGTGCGTTTGTGCATCATTACGCCGCTGTGGCCTATCCATAAATGTGCTTGCGACTCGGGTGCGGATAGTCCTACAGCGCTATATATGTGAGATGACGTTCTCGTTATAATCCCTCCTGCTCGCTTGACAATGTATGTAACATGATAGATCCTTTACGCCTGATACTAGAGTGACGCGTAACCAGCAGTCCATCAGACAAACTACACGCAGTAGTAATGCCTATGAAACCTGTCAGGTGCGGCCAGCGATGAAATGACCGAATCCTGATGCATCAGGGGCCGCACCTGACAGGTTTACGCCCAATACCGTTCAAATACGCTGATCGTGCGCCGGCCTTGCCCCCTCACCCGTTCGGCTGAGCTCACGTCGAAGCCCCCGGCCCCTCTCCCGCTCTGGGAGAGGGGGCTGGGGGGTGAGGGCTGTGCGGCGGTAGATTCCTTAGTTGTAAGGTATTGGGTTTACGCCCCCATGACTGTCCCCATCTGATGTGTGTACATTGCGAGCGCACGGGCGGCGGGGCGCGATAGCGGCGACGGCACGGGCCGGATCTCAATGCGCCGAGCCCCATCATGGGCTCGCATCTTGCTTGAGCCGAGAAGAAAGGAGCGCGGGAAGACTCAACTCAACTACAACTATCCCAGATCAACCCGTATTGTTCCGCCGCCAGCACCAGCACACCCCCCCACGGCGAAGACAGCTCCAACACACGGTGGCAACACACACGCGCATGCAGCGAGCTTCCAGGCCCACACAACCTGCCCCGCTCGTATCTATGCCTAGCTCAGGAGGGGAGGGCGATGATGCTTCCCGGTAGAAATAACGTGACGTTCCGTATCCTCAGTATGCTGATGCTGCTCAGCTTCGCGCTCCTCGGCATCCCGCGCGTCTCCGCCCAGGGCGGGGGGGCACGCCTCGGCGCGGCGCCCCCCGCCGGCATCGACGCGATCCGCCTGCCCGAGCCCGTGACCGCGCCCAACAAGATCAGCCGCGACATTGCGGTCGCCTCAGGCCGCACATCAGTGGTCGTTCGCCTGAGCAAGTCGCCGGCCGCCCTCATGACGAACCAGCAGGCCCAGGGCGTCGCCGTCGCCGCCGAGCAGGACGCGATCATCGCCCGCATCAGGCAGCTCGACCCGACCGTCAGGGTGCTGGGCCGGACGAAGATCCTGCTCAACGCGGTGATGCTTGATATTGACGCGACGAAGCTGTCCGACCTTGCGACGGATGTGCGGGTCGTCATGATCTCCCCCGTCGTGGACTTTAGCCTGGACCTATCCGAGACCGTGCCGTACATCGGCGCGACGCCGGCGGTTCAGG
>NZ_JAIEWN010000004.1:3471-34695 GCF_019599295.1 Oscillochloris sp. ZM17-4
TTCGATCGCGCGGCGCACGGCGTCCACTGTGGCTGGCAGCTCGATCGGCGGGTTGGCGTAGGTGCCGACGGCTCCGGCCAGCTTGCCCTCGTGGTAGTCCACCTTGAAGCGGCTGAACTTGAGGCCGTGGGCGGTAGAGATGACCACCACCCGGTCGCTCTTCTTGATCTCGCCGCGGTCCACCAGCTTGGCCAGGGCGGCCAGGGCCACGCCGGTGTGCGGGCAGGCGTAGGCTCCGGTGCGGTCGGCGCGGGCGGCGGCGTCGGCCAGCTCCTGCTCGCTGGCCTGCTCGACGATCCCGTTGAAGCGCTTGAGCGTGCCGATCGCCCGGTTGACGCTGACCGGGTCGCCGATCTGGATGGCGCTGGCCGCCGTGGACTGGGCGGCGATCGGCTCGTAGCGCCAGCCGTTCTGGTAGGCCCGGTAGAGCGGGTTGGCCCGCTCGGCCTGGGCGCAGACGATCCGCGGCAGCTTGCTGATCAGGCCCAGCTCATAGAGCATCAGCATGCCCTTGCCGAGGGCGGAGGTGTTGCCCAGGTTGCCGCCGGGGATGATGATCCAGTCGGGGACCTCCCAGTCGAACTGCTGGACGATCTCGATGCCGACGGTCTTCTGGCCCTCGATACGCAGCGAGTTGAGCGAGTTGGCCAGGTAGATGCCGCTGTCGGGGCTGGCCGTCACCTCGCGGACGATCTTCATGCAGCCGTCGAAGTCGGTGTCGAGCGCCAGCACGAGGGCGCCGTGGGCCACCGGCTGCACAAGCTGGGCCACGCTGACCTTACCCTTGGGCAGGAAGACGATCGTCGGGATGCTGGCGGCGGCCCCGTAGGCGGCCAGGGCGGCCGATGTGTCGCCGGTGGATGCGCAGGCCACGGCGCGGATGGGCTTACCGTCGCTGATCATCTGCTTGACCACACTCACCAGCACGGTCATGCCCAGGTCTTTGAAGCTGCCGGTGTGGCTGTTGCCGCACATCTTGATCCACAGCTCGTCGACGCCGATCTCGCGGCCGAGGCGCTCGGCCCAGAACAGGTTCGAGCCGCCCTCGAACATGCTGACGATGTTGGCGTCGTCGATGTTCGGACAGATCCACTCCTTCTTACCCCACACGCCGCTGCCGTAGGGCCAGCTGGTGCGCATCCAGCGGCTCTCGAAAAGCTGCTTCCACTCGGCCGCGCTGCGCTGGCGCAGGGCGTCCATGTTGTGCTGAACCTCTAGCAGGCCGCCCGACTTCGAGTAATACACGACATCGGTGAGCGGGTAGCGCTCGCTCGGGTCGTCCTGTGCGGCGAACCAGGCATCGTAGTCCATCTTTTCCTCCACATTAGGGTACAGGGTACAGGGTACAGGGTACAGGGTGCAGGGTGCAGGGTGCAGGGTGCAGACTTATTGTGAGCACAAACATAACCAAGGTTTGAGCGACCTATACCCTGTCCGCTGTCCCCTGTCCTCTGTACCCTTTACAGCTCGCCGCGCAGCAGGTCGATCTGCCGGTGCGCCTCATCGCGCCAGTACCCGGCGTCGGCCAGCGCGACATAGCGCTCCAGCTCGGCGATAGCGTCGTGCGGGTCGCCGTGGAAGCGGTGGAACAGGCCGCGCTGGAGGTAGGGGTCGGCCCAGTCGGGGCGGAGCGCGCTGGCCCGGTTAAGGTCGACGATGGCGGCGCGATACTCGCCCAGCTCGCGCCCGCGGATGAGGCCGCGGCGATAGTGGGCCGACGCGTAGTCCGGCCAGATCTGGAGCGCGCGGCTGAAGGACTCGACGCCGGAGCGGTAGAAAGACTGCTCGTGGCTGCGGTTGCCGCTGTAGCAGAGGCTGAGGCCCCAGATGTACCACCAGCGGGCGCGGATGCGGCTCCAGAGCGGCGGGGGATGGGTGTCGGGCATAGGCGGGTTCTCCTGCGGCGCCTCGGTCATATATCGACCGACCGCATGATACCCGATCTGGGAGAGTAGCCGATATTTGTTTATTGAGGTGTTGGCGGCTTCGCCGCCAACACCTCAATAAAAGCAGGGGCTGGGGCGCAGCCCCAGGGCTTTGCAAGCCTTCTCAGCTAAGACAAGGTTCGTAGGCGATTTACAGTTTGCGAGGCTCGTAGTGGGCGCTTCAGCGCGCCAGATGGGCCACAGGGGGCTGAAGCCCACACTACGAACTGTTACTCTGATTCGGCCCTTCTGAAACCTTGTCTAACGGCAGAGCTGTGGGCGGGGACGCTGAGGATGCCGAAGAGCTCGCTGCTGGCGCCGAGCAGGCTGATGCAGCGGTTGAGGATCGCGACGCCGTGATCGTCGATCGGCACGCCGCCCTCCCAGGATTGCAGCAGCTCGGCCGCCTCGGCGTAGGTGTTGATCGCCGCACGGCGATCCTCGCTCGCGGGGAGGCGGGCCTCGGCGGCGGCGATCAGCAGGTTAAGCCGCTTGCGCGTGAGGTCTGAGTTGGTGCTGAAGGGCGCAATATAGGCGTGGCACTCCTCAAGCAGGGCCTGCTCATCCTTGAGGTGCTGGGCCATGTTCGTGAAGCAGGTGCGCAGCTCGCCGCTCAGCGCGTCGTCGGGGAGGCGCGCGAGCATGCTGATGGCCTTGCGGGCCAGCTCGGCGTGGCTGGCCGCCTCGGCGATCTCGTCGCTGAACCCGGAGGTGCGGGTCGGCCCGTGCTCGCGGAAGGGCCAGAGGTCGCCGATATGAAACAGGGCCTGCTTGAGCTCCATGACATGCGGGCCGCTGCCGAAGGCCAGCAGCGCGTCGGCCAGGCGGGCCTCGCGCTGCACCTGCTCGCAGAGCGCGCGCGCCTCGGGCAGGGCCGACACGATCCGGCGCAGCGCCGTCGCGTAGCTCTCTAGGTCGCTATAGAGCGACTCGTTGGCCCGCCTGAAGATCTGCTGCATAGCAACCTCTTGGTGGGGTGTGGGGCGAATTCGTCGCCCTAGCGCTTAAGGTTCACCGCCCAGACGCCCGTCTCGACGCCGCTGCCCTCGCCGATCATGGCCCCGGCCGAGACGTAGTCGTCGAGCAGGGTCATGGTGACGGACTGCTTGCTGTAGCTGTAGCTGAGATCGACGGCGACGAAGTAGGCCAGCTGGTAGTAGATGCCGCCGCTTCCGCCGGGCAGCGACACATAGACAGGCACCACCGCCCGGGAGCGGTCACTGATCCGGGTGGTGATCGCGCTCCGCAGCGGGCCCCAGGTGACACCGCCCGAGGGGAGCTCGCGGTTGATCTGCAGCTGGTTCGGCGAGCCCTGGCACCACCAGTAGGTCAGGTTCTCGGCCACCGTCGGGCTCGCGCAGTCGTTGCCGGTCTCGGGCGCGCCTGCCACATCGCGGAAGGAGACATGGGCGAAGTTCGCGTCGGTGATCACATCATCGAGCTCAGAGGGGAGCGGATCGCCGGGGGCGAGGTAGCTGTAGTCGTCCATGATCTTGCCGCGAAGATCGACCCGCAGGTGGCCCAGGCGCAGCAGGGTGGACAAGGCCGAGTCGCTGATCCCCAGCGGGATGAGATCCTGCCCGATCGCGGTGCCGAGCGGGCCATAGATCGCGGTGCCGCTCGCGCCCACCGACAGGGTGGGCTGGCCCATCACCCGCATAAAGAAGGTCTCGAAGGTGAAGGTCATATCGACCCGCACGCCATCCGCATCGCTCGGCGGGGCCAGGCTATCATCGACCGGGCCGATGATCGTGTCAGGGTCATCGCGGGTGACATAGCTGGCCTGCCAGGTGACGTCAACGGCGTCGAAGTTATGGTCTGCCAGCAAGAACTCGCTGATGGTGGTGTTGATCGCGTCGCCGTGGCTGCCATCGCTCTTGCTGGCGATCAGCACGCGGGTGGCGGCGAGCGAGGCGGCGTCGGCGGCGTTGTTCACCCGCCGGCGCTGGCCGAATGCGTTGGCGCCATCCAGGGCTAGGCCGAGGAAGGCCACCAGCACAATGAAGGAGAGAGCAACCATGACGAGGGCCTGGCCCTCGGCTCGTTGGCGCGCTACAGGCATATCGGGCCTCTTCTTGTGGAATTGCAGATTGCAGATTGCAGATGAGAGGGCTACTCGCAGCAATCGACAATCTGCAATCTGCAATCTGCAATCACCTAGCGGCAGCCGCCGAACTGCGGCACGGTGGTGCCGTTGCGCAGCGTGATGGTCGGGCCGGAGCCGGCCAGGCCGAAGAGCACATGGTAGGTGTAGGTGACCGTGATCTCGGTCTGCGGGCCGCTTGCGCCGGTCACACAGGGCGTGATCGTAATATCGCCGTCGGTGATCGCGGGCTGGAGATCGCGCAGCTCGTGGCGGATCTGATCGCGCACACCCTGGACATTCCCTGGGTTCTGGGCCGCGTAGTAGCCGCCCTCAGCCACCGCGTTGCGGATAAACACATCGGTTGTATAGGCCAGGGTGAAATCCACCATCCCAAAAATGATCAGCAGCAGCAGCGGGAGCGTCAGGGTGAGCTCCACCACCGACTGGCCGCAGCTTCGATGTCGTGCGCGCATAGGATCCCTCCTTACATCAGGGGACAGGGGACAGGGGACAGCGGACAGGCGAAACGAGTCATAGGGCTTTCTTTTTTTCTAGTTGTGCGATGCTTGTCCCCTGTGTCCTGTCCCCTGTGTCCTATCCCCTGTCCCCTGTCCCCTGTCCCCTTGTCTTACTGACAGAAGGGCGGCACGGCGCCCTGAGCCTGATTCTGCACCTGGACATCGCCCAGGCCGGGGCCATTCGGCCCAGGCGCGTTGTCGACCGGGTCGGTACTGATCGTGAGCTGGGAGCTGGCCGGGTAGCTATTCGCCGGGCACGCGCGGGCAAAGCCGTTGGCGTCCGTCGGCCCCAGGCTCACCGTGTCATAGAAGGTGACGCCGCCAAAGACATAGGCGATATGGACGATGATCGTCTTGCCGGCCACCCCCACGCCGCCGAGGCTGGTGTAGACACGCCCCGAGAGGTAGAGCCCAGCGTTGCCAGATGTCCCCGGGTTGTAGTGCTTCACCGCGCTGAGCGACACCGAGATCCCCGGCGGGATGGTGGGCGTCGGCGTGTAGGTCGCCGTCGGCGTCTCCGTCGGCGGCTCGAGCGTCGGCGTCTCCGTCGGCGTGTTCGTGCGCGTCGGCGTGTTGGTCACTGTCGGCGTGTTCGTGCGCGTCGGCGTATTCGTGCGCGTCGGCGTATTGCTCGCCGTCGGCGTGATCGTTCGTGTCGGCGTATTCGTCCGTGTCGACGTCGGCGTGCGCGTGTTCGTCGGCGTGCGCGTGTTCGTCGGCGTGCGCGTGCTCGTCGGCGTGCGCGTGCTCGTCGGCGTGTTCGTCGGCGGCGACGTGGGCGTTGGCGTACAGATGGATGCCGGACACGCCGTCGCGGTGCGCGTCGCCGTGCTGGTCGGCGTACGCGTGCTCGTGCTGGTCGGCGTGCTGGTCGGCGTACGCGTGCTCGTGCGCGTCGGCGTGCTCGTGCGCGTCGCCGTCTCGGTCGGCGTGCTCGTCACCGTGGACGTCTCGGTCGGCGTCCCGGTCTCGGTCGGCGTCCCGGTCTCGGTCGGCGTGGCCGTCTCGGTCGGCGTGGCCGTCTCGGTCGGCGTCTCGGTGGGCGTGGAGGTCTCGGTGGGCGTGGAGGTCGGCGTATCCGTCGGCGTCGGCGTGAACGTCGCCGTGGGCAGCAGGCCCACGGGCGGCGCGCGCAGGCCATCGCAGCCGGTGGTGATCGTCCGCATCGAAACGGCATCGAGGTCAAAGCCATCGATGAAGCCCTGGCTGAACGGGTCGAGCGGCTCGATCCGATACGTCACCGTGACCGTCACCGGGTCGCCGTAGTTCTGGCGGTAGGGGCTGCTATAGTCGATCAGCATGGTGTTGGAGATCAGCTCGGTGTCGGCGAAGGCCGGCACGCGGGCCACCGTCTCGGCGCGGATGAGCGCCAGCTCGGCCGGGCTAGGGCAGGGGCGCACGGCGGCGGCGCGGGCGCCCTCGCGGGCCGCGTGGTTGATCTGGGCGTACATGAAGAGCACATAGCCCAGGTTGATGATCCCGACCAGGAGCAGCAGGAGCAGCGGCAGCACCAGGGCGAACTCGACGACGCTCTGTGCCCCGCGGCGTAAGGGTTTCGGCTTGTGTCGGCTCATAGATGAGTTTCCCGAGCGATAGTGGCGCACTACAGTAATAATGTGTGGGTGATTATTCGGGCAGAGGCAAGCCCTCCCCGAGCCCCTCCCAGCGGTCCGGCGGGCTAGGGCGCCCAGTCGCGGCTCAGCGCCGCCGTCATCTGGCCATGGTCGCTGCTGACGGCCATCAGGGTGGCCATGCCACGGCGGACATCGATCTTCTGCTCCAGCAGGGGCGGGTCGCCGCCGATCAGGACGCGGTAGTTGCCCACGGGGAGCTTCAGCGAATCGCCGACATTGGCGCTCCCCGCCACGCCCCCGCGCTCATCGATGACGCGGTAGCGCAGGGTGAGGGCCTGCTTGAGGGCGGCGCCGAGCTGGTCCACATCGGCGGCGCCGAAGTAGCTGCCGCCGCCCGCCTCGGCGATGGCCGCCAGGCGCTCCTGCGACTCCGGGGCGATGTCGAGGCCCACCACGCTCACCTGCACGTTCGGGTGATCAGCGTGCAGGTGCGTCGCCTCGGCCACCGGGTCGCCATCGCAGCTCTCCTCGCCGTCGCTCAGCAGCACCACCAGAGTCTCGCCCGGCGTGTCGCCCAGGTCGGCCGCGATGGCGGCGAGCGAGCTGCCGATCGGCGTGCGGCTCAGGTTGACCGGCTGGATGGCGTTGATCTGGGCCAGCAGGCCCTCGCGGTCGAGCGGCGCCAGCGGGCTGAGCAGCTCGATATCGCTACAGTCATCGGCCCGGTTGCGGCCGTAGGTGCGCAGGGCCACACGCGTCGAGTCGCCCAGGTCCTGCACGAGTGCGCCCATGGCCTGGCGGGCGATCTCGATCTTGCGCTGCCCGTCGATGCGGGCCAGCATGCTGCCCGAGGCGTCGAGGATGAAGTAGATATTCTCGACGGTGGCCGCCGCCTCGGCCGGCCGCACGATCAGGACTCCCTCGCCGGCGGCCCCGCCAGCCGCCCCGCTGGGCTGCGTGGGCGCCGGGGTGGGCAGGGCGCCGACCACAGCCTGCTGGCTGACCGCCGGCACGCTGGCGGTCAGGGCCGGGGATACGCCGGATGTCATGAGGCGAAGCCCGCCGATCAGCCCCAGCGTCACCAGGGCCACGGCGGCCAGGGCGAGCCCGCGGACGCGGCTGGGGCGCTCGCGGGGCGGGGCGATGGCCGTGGGCGCCTGGCCGCGCTCCACGCCCTGCTTGAGCTGGATATCGGCGAGGAGCGATTCGGCCTCCGGGTAGGCGCCGCCGCCCTGCGACTGGAGCTGCCGCAGCGCGCCGATCGCCTCATCCCAGCGCGCGCTGCGGAAGAGGGCGAGGGCCTGGTCGTAGAGCTGGTCTGGCGTGAGCTGTTCGGGCTGGGCTTCCATAGCGGGCTACTCCTACATTGCAGATTGCAGATTGTTGATTGTTGATTGTTGATTGTCCGGATCCCGACCGAGCAGGCACAGATAAATTGCAGATTGCAGATTGCAGATTGCAGATTGTTGATTGTCCGGATCCCGACCGAGCAGGCACAGATGAATTGCAGATTGCAGATTGTTGATTGTTGATTGTCCGGATCCCGACCGAGCAGGCACAGATAAATTGCAGATTGCAGATTGCAGATTGTTGATTGTTGATTGTCCGGATCCCGACCGAGCAGGCACAGATAGCGCAGCGTGCAATCTGCAATCTGCAATCTGCAATCGAGCTAGATCCCCATATTCAGCAGCTGGGGCACGGCCGGGCCGAGCAGGACGGCGAAGATCGCCGGGAAGATCAGGAACACCAGCGGGAACATGATCTTGACCGGGGCCTGGTTGGCCTTCTCGTGGGCGCGCTGGCGCCGGCGCACGCGCATGTCCTCGGACTGGGTCTTCAGGACGCGGCCGATGCTCACGCCCAGCTCGTCGGCCTGGTTCAGCGCGGTGACGAAGCTGAGGATGTCGGGCACCCCGGAGCGCTCGCCCAGGCCGTTGAGCGAGGCGCGGCGGCTCTGGCCCATGCCGATATCGCGCAGCACGCGGGCAAACTCGCGCGAGAGCTCGTTGTCCCAGCGGGTCATGATCTCCTGCAGGCTGCTCTCGAAGCTCAGGCCGGCCTCGATGGTGATCGTCAGCATATCGAGGGCGTCGGGCAGGGCGTTGGTGATCTCGCCCTGGCGGCGCTTGATCCGCCGCGCGATCCAGAACTTCGGCAGCGAGAATCCGCAGATGGCCACGACGCCGAGCATCAGGATGTTGACGAAGCTGAAGGGGAAGCCGGCGAGTAGGCTGTAGCCGACGCCGATGCCGAGCAGGCCGATCCCGGCGATCAGCCGCAGGCCGAGGTACTCGACCGTGCCCAGGCCGCGGGCGCCGGACATGAGCAGGAGCTGCTGCGAGGCCCGCAGGCGCGTCTCCGGCCACATCCAGCTGAAGAGCCGGGCCATCCGGCGCAGCAGCGGGAAGACCACCCGGTTGATGAAGGGCCGCGACAGCTCGATCTCATGGAAGATATCGACGCTCGGCCGCTCCTCGCCCAGGTAGCGCTCCAGCCGGTCGGACAGGGCCGGGCGGCGGCGGGCCTGGAGCAGCCCGAACACCAGCAGCAGCACGCTGCCCCCGGCCATCACGCTGATCAGTACCGCAAAGGTGAGTGTGTTCATCATAGTTAGTTTGTAGAGCGTAGAGCGCAGAGCGCAGTCCACAAAGGGTCTTTTGAATCTGTCCCCTGTCCCCTGTCCCCTGTCCCCTGCCCTACACCTTAATGTCGGCGATCTTCTGGATCACCAGGAAGCCGATCACCGCGCTGACGGCGGCCCCGACCGGGATGCACAGCGTGATCCCGGGCTCGAAGAGCTTGCCCATATACTTCGGGTTGATCATGAAGAGGATGCCGGCCAGGCCGAAGGGCAGGCCGCCGATCACATAGGACGACATGCGCTGCATGGAGGTGATCACCCGCACCTCACGGCGCAGCTTATCGCGCTCGCGGATCGTCACGCTGATGCTCTCAAGGATCTCGGTCAGGTTACCGCCCACCCGGCCGTTGATCTTGATCGCCGTCACCACCAGCTCCAGGTCGGTGCTCTTGAGGCGGGCGACCAGGTTGTCCAGCGCGTCGCTGAGGCTCAGGCCGAGGCGAACCTCCTGTGTCACCCGCTCAAGCTCGCTGCGGGTGGGTTCGCGGGCCTCCTTGGCGACCATCGTCAGGGCCTGGGCCAGGCTGAAGCCGCCGCGCAGGGCGCCGCAGATCATCGTCAGGGTCTCGGCGAGCTGCTCGCCGAAGAGCGTGCTGCGCCGGTTGCTCAGCGAGCGCAGCCAGAGGACGGGGGCGATAAAGCCGACGATCAGGGCGGGCGGGATCACCAGGACATCGCGCCAGATCAGCAGGGCGCCGAGCGCGAGGAGCAGCGGGATGGCGGTGCGCAGCAGGATCCACTCGGGCACCTTCAGGGGCAGGTTGGCCTGCTCGAGCTGGCGGGCGATCTGCTGGGCGAAGCCGCGCTGGCCGATGCTCTCGTTGATCCGCTCGGCGATGCGGGCGCTCGGCAGATCGGCCACGCGCTCGGCCTCGTCCATGCCGTACACATCGTCGCTCAGGTAGGTCTCGAGCCGCGAGGCCAGCGGGTTGGCGTCGCTGGTCAATGAGCGCAGCCCGATCATCAGCACGATGATCGTGAGGGTGGCCAGGGCCGCCGCGCCCAGGATGATAATTGTTGTGCTATCCATCACAGACCTCGTGGCTGCTGGGGCAGATCCCCAGATAACGGCAGGGCTGCTGCCCTACAAACCCGCGTTGCTTTGCACTGGTTCTGCTGCGGCGCGGCGTAGCCGCGCCGCAGCAGAACCAGTTTTTTTGTGGGAGAGCGAAGCTCTCCCACACCCTCTCCCGCTAGGCGGGCGAGCGGCCGCCGAAGCCGAAGACGCTGGGCGGCAGCGTGATGCCGTTCTGCTGGAGCTTCTCCAGGAAGCGCGGGCGGATGCCGGTGGGCATGATCTTGCCCACCACCTTGCCGTCGCGCACGCCCTGCTGCTGGAAGGCGAAGATCTCGGACATGGTGATCACGTCGCCCTCCATGCCGGTGAGCTCGTTGACCTTGACGATCTTGCGCGAGCCGTCCTGGAGCCGCTCGAGCTGGATGATCACGTGGACGGCGGCCGAGATCTGCTCGCGGATGGCCCGCTGCGGCAGGTCGAGGCCGGCCATGAGCACCATCGTCTCCAGGCGGCTGATCGCGTCGCGCGGGGTGTTGGCGTGCAGGGTGGTCATCGAGCCGTCGTGGCCGGTGTTCATGGCCTGGAGCATATCCAGCGCCTCGCCGGCGCGGCACTCGCCGACCACGATCCGGTCGGGGCGCATGCGCAGCGCGTTCACCACCAGGTCGCGGATGGCCACCTCGCCGCGGCCCTCGATGTTGGCCGGGCGGGTCTCCAGGGTGATCACGTGGCGCTGCTGGAGCTGAAGCTCGGCGGCGTTCTCGATGGTGATGATCCGCTCGCCGTCGGGGATAAACGACGAGAGCATGTTGAGGATGGTCGTCTTGCCGGTGCCGGTGCCGCCGGAGACGACGACGTTCAGGTGGCCGAGCACGCAGGCCCGCAGCAGCTCGATCAGCTCGGTGGTGGCCGCCCCGCGGGCCACCAGGTCGGCCGGGCCGAGCGGCTTCTTGAAGAACTTGCGGATGGTCAGGCTCGGGCCGTTCAGGCAGAGCGGCGGGATGATCGCGTTCAGGCGCGAGCCGTCGGGCAGGCGGGCGTCCACCATCGGGGTGGTCTCATCGCAGCGGCGGCCGAGCGGCGAGATGATCCGGTCGATGATCCGCCGGATGTGCTCGTCGTTCAGGAAGGTGGCCCCGGTCAGCTCGATCTTGCCGCTGCGCTCCACCCAGATATGGTTCGGGCCGTTGACCATGATCTCGCTGACGCTGTCGTCGGCCAGCAGCGGCTCCAGCGGGCCGAGGCCGAGCAGCTCGGCCTGGGCGTAGCGGGTGAGCCGCACCCTATCGCGCTCGGTGACGGCGCGTCCCAGGCTCTCGATCTGCTCGCTGACAAGGGTGGCGATGCGGCGCGCCCAGTAGTCGGGCTCGCGGCGGTTGTTGGCCGTCTCCGGCTCGGAGACGAGGCGGGCCTGCACCTTCGAGATCAGGTCGCGGTCCTCGCTCGAGCTGCTGGCGTAGTCGCTGGTGGTGATCTGGCGCGTGGCGGCCGCGCCCTGGCCGCTCTCGGCGTCGGGCGCCTCGCGCTCGGGGGCCGGGCCGCCCTCGGGGCGGGAGAATCGTAGTCGTGGCATCAGCTTCGCTTTCGTGGGGGTGCGGGGGCGGCTTCGCCGCCCCCGCGATACTTTTTTTGTTGGGGCGCAGCCCCAAAGAGCACCGACGCGCGATCACGCCTGGCGGCGCAGGCCCCACATAAAGCCGCGGCGCGGCTGGCCGTTCTCGCGGCCCTTGCCCTTGCCCTTGTCCGGCTCCATCGTGATCGTCTTCACCTGCTCGCCGGCCACGTAGGCCGCCAGCTTGCGCAGGCTCTGGCCGGCCCAGCTCTGCGGGTGCGAGAGCACCACCGGCACGCCGCGGTTGATGCTGTAGGCCATCAGCTGCCCGGCGCTCGGGATGTTCGCGCTGACCGGGTGGCGCAGGTGCTGCTGCACATCCTCCAGCGAGACGCCATCTACGCTGGGGAAGCGGTTCAGCACGATGCTGACCCGGCCGCGGGTGAGCTGGTGCTGGGTCATGTACTCCAGGAAGAACTTGACGTTCTTGAGGGCCGGGATCTCGGGGGTGGTCACCACCAGCACATCGTCGGCCCGCCCCAGCAGGGCCATCGTCACCTCGTCGAGCACGCACCAGGTGTCGGCGATCACATAGCTGTAGCGCAGCAGCAGGCTGTCGAGCACCGCGCTGATCTGCTCCTGGGTGATCTCGCCGGCCACCTCGGGCGAGCTGGGGGCGAGCAGCACGTGGACGCCCGAGCCGTGCTGCTGCATCACGCCGGCCAGGATGGTGTCGTCGATCTCGTCGCTCTTGGCCAGCAGGTTCTGCAGGGTGTGGCGCGAGAAGAGGTTCAGGTGGGTGCCGACGTGGCCGAACTGCAGGCCAAAGTCGGCCAGGGCCACCCGCCCCGAGCTGATCTGGCGCAGGGCCACCGCCATATTGGTGGAGACCACCGTGGTCCCGGCGCCGCCCTTGGGCGAGATCACCACCACGAACTTGCCCCGCCCGCGGCCCTGCCGGTCGCTGGTGACGAGCTGGCGGCTGCGCCGGTCCTGCTCAATCTGCATGACCGTGCTGAGGCTCTGGAGCACATCGACGTGGCGCACGGGGCGCACTAGCACATCGCGGGCGCCCGCCATCATCAGCCGGCGCACCAGGTTGATGTCGGTCAGCGAGGTCAGGGCGATGCAGATCGTGCTCGGCAGCGTGGTGAAGATCTGGCGGATGAACTCCTCGGCCTCCAGCGGCGGCCGGTCGACGATCACCACGTCGGGGCGGCTCTGCTGGACCATCTCCAGCCCCGTCGAGAGGATCGCCACGCGCTCCAGCCAGCCGACCCTCGGGTCCTGTCCGAGCCGGTCGATCCACTCCTGGTCAATCTGATCTGGCATCGTCACCACGGCGACGCGCATTGTCTCATCTACTGCCACGTGAGTTCCCTTTCCTGGGAGGAGTGAAGGAGGGCCGGCCCTCCGTGAGGTGTAAGGGCGCAGCAGCGCGGCGCTGCTGCGCCCCAGCGTATCTAACCGCTAGCGCAGCCCGTAGCGCGAGACCAGCACCTCATCCGTCACCGGCGGCACCTCCACCGGCTCGCGGTCGGTGATCGGGCGCAGGACAAAGTCGATCTTGCCGCCGCTGTCCTTGAGGCGCTTGAGCATCAGCGCATCCTCTGGCGTCATCGTGAGCAGCAGGGCAATCGGCGGCTGATCGGCTTCCAGGCTCGGGCGCAGCACCCGGAAGATATTGATATTCTGGAGGGTGTAGGCCGTCACATCGTGGCTCTCGGTGCCATCGGCCGAGATGACCGGCATGGTCATCAGCATATCGATGCGGTCCCCGTCGGCCAGGATGTCCACCTGGGTGAGCAGGTCGCTGATCGGGAAGGCGAAGATCACCTGGCCGGGCTCGATCTGCTGGCTGATGGTGCCCGCCTCACCGCCGGCGAGCTTGCCGGTGCTGAAGGTCTCGCCCTGGCCGATCGGCGCGATCAGGATCTGGTCCCTCAGGCTGATCGTGTCGGTGATCGCCGCGACCGGGACGAGGTCGAGCGGGAAGGGCTTCATCAGCACATCGTCGCTGGTGATCACGGCGCCGGGCTGGAGCGGCCGCGCGGCCACCGGCAGGTCCATAGTTGCCACAACCGGCGCGACCTGCTCGGCGGCCATGCGCTCGGCCTCGACCGAGAGCGTTCGCTGCTGCTGCTGGAGCAGGAAGAAGACGAGCGCGCCTGTCCCGAGGGCCAGGACGATCCCGAGGCTCAACAGCACCCACCCCTGACGACGGTTCATCTGGACCCGCTCCTTACGCGGCACCCCGCCCGCTCTGCGGCCGTGAGTGTTTGCCTACATAGTGTTGACTGCCAACTGCGGCAGATCATAGCTGTAATAGATGAATTCATGACGAACGCAATGTATCGCAGGCTGAAGCTTTATTCATATAGGCCAATACATGTGGGTTTCATCGGATGTCTCTTTTATCATCTATGATTGAGCGTTTTCGTGGCACTGATTCGCGTATAAAATAGTGCAATAAAAGGGAAATAACCATACTCCTCGCATCAGAGAAGAACCATCGCGGTCGCCGCCAAGATTGTATCGCCGTCGAATTACGGTAAAATACCAAAAACCTCACCTGTAAACACCAAAATGGTACGATGATGACACATATACATGCGTGATAGTGCATTTTATGTAGTACACACGGCGGTAGTATTACATAAAAGCACACACTAAGACCTAAGAATCTACACAAACCACAACAGCGCCGCCCAGGCCCAGGCTCGGTTTTTTATCGGGGCGACGAATCCACACCCAAGCCCCCGCCTGGCGGCGATGTTGCACATGCCCTGCCGGCGGCAGCCCCCGCGCCGGGAGATGTGGCATGCTCCGTGCTATAATGCCAGCGCTGAGCGATAATCCCCGGGCCACACGCGCCCGATCTGAGCTTCTGAGGAGGCCCCGTCGATGCGGCACGTCCGCGCCCTGATGCTGGGCATCGCCCTAATCGCCCTCGTGGTATCCTGCGGCGGCTACGTCGCCCTCGGCGAGATCCGCGCCGCCGCCGCCGCCGAGGGCGACCCCGTCGAATTTATCGTCGCGCCCGGCGAGGCCACCGCCGATATCGCCACCCGCCTGAGCTCCGAGGACCTGATCCGCCAGCCCGCGATCTTCACCCTGCTCGCCCGCCTGCGCGGGCTCGACGGGAAGCTCCAGGCCGGCCGCTACATCCTCAGCCCGACCATGACGATGAGCGAGATCATGATCGCGCTCCAGAGCAGCCGGGTCGAGGAGGCGCAGCTCACCGTCCCCGAGGGCCTGCGCCTTGAGGAGATCGCCGCCATCGTCGAGAAGACGGGCGTGGTCAGCGCCGACGCCTTCCTGCGCGCCGCCCGCGACGGCGAGCGCTTCCGCGACCAGTACTTCCTGCTCAACAGCCTGCCCCAGGGCGCGAGCCTGGAGGGCTACCTCTTCCCCGACACCTACCGCGTCGCCAAGGACGCCAGCGCCGATCAGATCGTCGCCACCATGCTCGACCGCTTCGCCGAGCAGTACGGCACGATCGAGCGCGATGTGCGCGTGCCCGACGTGACGGTCCACCAGATCATGACCATGGCCTCGATCGTGCAGCGCGAGGCGGCCCTGACCAGCGAGATGCCGACGATCAGCGCGGTGTTCTGGAACCGGCTCAGGCCCGAGAACGCCCCGGACTTTGGGGGCGGCCAGCTTGGGGCCGACCCGACGGTGCAGTACGCCCTGGGCTACAGCGCCGCCGAGAGCTCCTGGTGGCGCAAGACGCTCACCGCCGCCGACCTCCAGATCGACAGCCCCTATAACACCCGGCGCTACCCCGGCCTGCCGCCCGGCCCGATCGCCGCCCCCGGCCTCGATGCCCTGCGGGCCGCCGCCCAGCCCGACGAGTCTGCGCCATACCTCTTCTTCGTCGCCAGCTGCGCCAAGGACGGCTCGCACAAGTTCGCCTCCACCCTGCAGGAGTTCCAGATCTACGAGGCCGAGTACCTGGCCTGTCAATAATGTTGAATGTTGAATGTTGAATGCTGAATGTTCGGGCATTCAACATTCAACATTCAACATTCAACATTCACAATGCAGATCATCCTGATCGGCGACCCGGTCGCCCACAGCCGCTCGCCGGCGATGCAGAACGCGGCCCTGGCCCACCTCGGCCTGTCCCGCCTGCGCTACGCCGCCGCCCACACGCCCCTGGCCGACCTGCCGGCGCGCGTGGCGGCCCTGCGCGGGCCCGAGTACCTCGGGGCGAACGTGACCCTGCCGCACAAGCAGGCGGTGATCGCGCTGCTCGACGACCTGGAGCCGGAGGCGGCGAAGATCGGCGCGGTGAACACGATCTATAAGGCTCCTGGCGGCGCGCTGATCGGCGCGAACACCGACGCGCCCGGCCTGCTCGACGACCTGCGCGAGGGCGGGGCGGATCTGGCCGGGCGCTCGGCGGTGCTGCTGGGGGCCAGCGGGGCCGCCCGCGCCGCCGCCTTCGCCCTGGCCGGCGCCGGCCTCGCCCGCCTGACGATCGCCAATCGCGGGCTCGCCCGCGCCGAGGCCCTCGCCGCCGACCTGGGGGGGGCGCCGGCCATCCGCGCCGTCGCCCTGGACGACCCCGGCCTGCCCGCGATCATCGCCGGCGCCGACCTGCTGATCAACGCCACCTCCCTCGGCTGGCAGGCCGACGAGACCCCCCTGCCCGATCCGCCGGTCTCCCCGCACGCCCTCGTCTACGACATGGTCTACCGCGAGACGCGCCTGCTGCGCGCGGCGGCCGCGCGCGGCGCCCGCACGCGCGACGGCGCGGGCATGCTCGTTCACCAGGGCGCCCTCGCCCTCACGCGCTGGACGGGGCGCGACGCCCCGCTCGCTGTGATGTGGGCGGCCTTTGTGGATTGCAGATTGTAGATTGCAGATTGTAGATTGCAGATTGTAGATTGCAGATTGTAGATTGCAGATTGTAGATTGCAGATTGTAGATTGCAGATTGTAGATTGGCTATAGCCTTCTCGGGTGCGCTGCCACCCTGTCACAAGACGAAGGGTTCCTCAATGCTCACCTCCGCGCTCGTCCTGATCGCCGGGCTGCTCCTGGGCTCGCTGCTGAACGTGCTGATCGTGCGCATCCCGCGCGAGGGCCGGATGCTCGGCTGGCCGCGCTGCACGCGCACGGGCGCGCCCCTGGCCTGGTGGCAGCTGATCCCCGTGCTCGGCTGGGCCATGCAGCGCGGGCGCGCCGCCGACGGCCGGCCGCTGCACTGGATCTTCCCGCTGGTCGAGCTGATCAGCGGCCTGGCCCTGCTGCGCATCTACCAGATCTACGGCCTCGGCCCGATCTTCCTCTACCTGGCCTTCGTCTGCGCGGTGCTGATCGTCACCGGCGCGATCGACTGGCTGCACCGCTGGATCTACACCTTCGTGATCCTGGGCGCCGCCGCCGTCGCCCTGGTGGTCGGCCCGCTGGTGGGCATGAACTGGATCAATGTGGCGCTCGGCGCGCTGGTGGCCGGGTTCGCCTTTGTGCTGCTCTACATCCTGGCCCGCGCGCTCTTCCCCGGCCACGCGGCGCCCTTCGGCCTGGGCGATGTCTACCTTGCGATCTTCATCGGCGCGGTCGTCGGGGTCGCTAACCTGGCCTCGGCGCTGATCATCGGCATGGCCCTGGCCGGCGTCGTCTCCGCCGGGATCATCGTGGCCCGCCGCGCCGGCCGGCCCACGCCCGACTATATCTCCTACGGCAGCTACCTGTGCCTCGGCGCGGTGATCTTTATCGCCAGCGGCGGGCTGGGGTGATGCCACCGGGCCGCGCCGCCCGGCCCCCACGCATATGCATGACAGAACGCCGAAGGCGCCCTGGGCGCTCTCGCCCGACCGCTGCTTCCACGCCGACCCGGCCCAGCGCCGGGTGGCCCGCGACCTCTACGCCGGGGTCGTCGGCCTGCCGCTGATCTGCCCGCACGGCCACGTGCCGCCGGCGCTGCTGTCCGACCCCGCCGCGCGCTTCGGCTCGCCGACCGAGCTGTTCATCATCCCCGACCACTATGTGACGCGGATGCTCTACAGCCAGGGCGTGCCGCTGGGGGATCTGGGCGTGCCGAGCCGGGACGGCTCGCCGGTCGAGGCCGACCACCGCACGATCTGGCAGCGCTTCGCCGTGCGCTTCCACCTGTTTCGGGCCACGCCCACCGGGCTCTGGCTGGCAACAAAAAGTAGACGAATTGGGCGAGGATATCTGCCCGGCAGGCACGTACGTTTGCCCACTTTGCGGGATTAAAGATCGCAGCGCTATCGTATCTCATCATTAACTCTGTTAAAATCCCAAAATTTTATATGCATTTACATATGCAGATCTGACCCCAGGCGCTATACTCTATGCATCGTCGTAATATCTGGCGAGCGGTAGCTTCCCCTCGAACATCACACCTCGCTGCGCACCCCTCGCGCGCGGTCGCTCCCGCTCACTCGCCACATCCCTGCCCTCTCTATGCTCGCGTTCTGCGCCTGCGTCTCAGAGCATTGCTATGTCATCTCACGCTAGATCGGCCGCCCTTGAGCTCTCGCTGCGCCGCTGGGGCGGCGACGACTACGCGCTGGAGGCCCGCTTCCAGCTCTCCGCCTCGGCCGCCCCGGCCCAGCTGATCGCCGGCAGCCCGCCGCGCATCCGGATCGACTTCGACGCGCTGACCGAGCTGCTGATCACCCCCGACGCCTATGGCGCCGCCCTCGGGCGGGCCTTCTTCGCCGACCCGCGCGTCGGCGAGGCTTTGGCGAAGGCCCGCGCCCAGGCCGAGAGCCTGGGCGTGCCGCTGCGCCTGCGCCTGCGCCTGGCCGCCGACGACGACGAGATCCACGCCCTGCGCTGGGAGACGCTCCAGCCGCCCGGCGGCGCCGACCCGCTGGCCCGCTCCGAGCGCATCCTCTTCGCGCGCCACCTCGACAGCGCCGATATGACTCCGCTGGAGATCGGCCCGCGCGCCACGCTGCGCGCCCTGGTGGCTATCGCCGGCCCGCCCGCCGACGCGCTAGCCCGCTATAATCTGGCCGCGGTCGATGTGCCCGCCGAGCTGGAGCGCGCCCGCGCCGCCCTCGGCGAGCTGCCGATCACGACGGTCGCATCGGGCCAGGGCGCGGGGGCCACCCTCGACACGCTGGTCGGGGCGCTGCGCGACGGGCCAGAGATTGCCGTCATTGTGGCCCACGGCAGCCTGCGCCGCGGCCGATCCTACCTCTGGCTCGACGACGGCCAGGGCGGGGCCGAGCGGGTCGAGGGCGTCGAGCTGGTCGAGGCGGTGGCGCGCCTGCCGCGCCGCCCGCTGCTGGTGCTGCTGCTCAGCTGCCAGGGCGCCGGCGACGGCGCGGGCGAGGCGCTGGCCGGGGTCGGCCCACAGCTGGCCGCCGCCGGGGTGGCCGCCGTGATCGCCATGCAGGGCAACATGGCCATGGAGAGCGCCGCGCGGCTGCTGCCGGCCTTCTTCAGCGAGCTCTGGCGCGACGGCCAGGTCGACCGGGCGCTGGCCGGCGCACGGCTGGCCCTGCGTGGCAGCAGTGACTGGTGGCAGCCGGCGCTGTTCCTGCGCGTGCCTGACGGCCGGCTCTGGCTGGATGAGACTGCGGCAATCCCAGTAGCCCCGGCTGGCCCGGCCATCCCGCCGCCGCCGGAGCCCGCGCGCCCGCCCGAGCTGACCGGCTTCGTCGGCCGCGCGGCCGAGCTGGCCGCCTTCAGCGCCAGCCTGGCCCGCGACGGGGTCGTCGTCTTCACCGGCATGCCCGGCGTGGGCAAGACCAGCATGGCCGCCGCGCTGGCCCGCCAGGTCGGCGAGCCCGGCACGACCTTCTGGCACAGCTTCCGCCCCGGCGAGGGCGTCGACACGCTGATCTGGGCGCTGGCCGGCTTCCTGGCCCAGCAGGACCAGGCCGGGCTGTGGGAGCTGCTGCAGTCGACCCGGCTGAGCGGCGGCCAGCCGCCGCCCACGGCGGTGCTGATCGATTACCTCATTCAGAGCCTGGCCGACAGCGGCCTGCTGCTCTGCCTCGACGACTTCCATCTGGTCGATGACGACCCGCAGATCGAGCCGCTGGTCGAGCGCTTGCGCCCGCTGCTGCGCGCCGGTCAGCTGCGGGTGATCATCACCGCGTGGCGCGTGCCGGCCTTCTCGACGGACCTGAGCATCGAGCGGCTGGCCGAGCTGAGCGCCGCCGACGCCGATCTGCTGCTGGCCGCGCGCGGGGTGGTGCTGGAGCCCGAGCTCGCCGCGCAGCTCTACGCCCACACCAATGGCAACCCGCAGCTGCTGGTGCTGGCCGCCGATGCGCTGCGCCGCACGGGCGACCCGGCCCGGCTGATCGGCGCGCTGACCGAGGTCGACAGCATCGAGCGCTACCTGCTCGACACGATCGACGCCGCGCTGAGTAATGAGGAGCGCGGCACGATGAAGCCGGTCGCCGCGCTGCTAGAGCCGGGCGGCACGCGCGGGGCGATCGAGGCCCTGGCCGACGGGGCCAGCGTGCGCCGGCCGCTGCGCAGTCTGAGCGACCGCTACCTGCTGGTGACCCAGGAGGCGGCGGCGGGCAAGGAGTATCACCAGCACGCGATCGTGCAGCGCTTCTACTATGAGGAGCTGGGCAAGCGCGAGCGGGCCGAGCTGCACCGCCGGGCGGCGGACTACTATGAGACCGAGGAGCCCAACCCGTTGCGCGCGGTGCTGCACCACCTGCGCGCCGGCGAGCTGGGGCGAGCGGTCGCGCTGGCGGCGAGCAGCGTATACGACGCGATCAACAGCGGCCAGGCCCGCCTGCTGAGCAGCCTGCTGGCCCAGATCCCCGCCGAGCGGCTCGGGCCGTCCCAGGCCGCCGCCCTCGACACCGCCCAGGCCGAGCTGCTGGCCCTGCTGGGCGAGTTTGCCGAGGCCCGCGAGCGGCTGGAGCGGGCGCTGCGCGTCGGAGACGAGTGGGGCGAGCCGCCGCTGACCCAGGCCAAACGTCAGCGTCTGCTAGGCATGGTGCAGGTGCGCATGAGCAACTACCCCGAGTCTGAGGCCGCCTGCCGGGCCGGCCTGGCCCTGCTGGCGAGCCAGCCCCTGCCTGACCTCGAAGTTGCGCTTCTCCAGATCCAACTGGCCCAGGCGCTCTGGCCACAAAAGCACCTTGACTCCGCCGAAGAAGCATGCAACGTGGCACAGGCCGCGCTGCCACCCGAGCCGGCCGCCCCGGTGCAGCGGGTGACGATCCTGCAGCTCCAGGCGATGATCGCCGGCCAGCGCGGGCATTATGCCGAGGCGGTAGCCAGGCTAGAGCATGCCCTGCCGCTGACCCGCCAGAGCGGTGATGTGCGTGTGCTGGCGGTGCTGCTCTATAACCTTGGCTTCTACGCCTACCAAGTCGATCAGCTTGAGCGATCGGATGCCTGCCTCCGTGAGAGCCTGACCCTGCGCACGCAGATCGGCGATCGGCGTGGCCGTATGCTTGGCGCGAATATGATCGGAATTATTCAGAAGGATCGTGGGGACTATGTGGCAGCGCAGGCATCTTTCGAAGAATGCCTGCAGATCGCTGAAGCGCTACAGCATAGGCGTTATCAGGCGATTAGCCTGATGAATATTGGCAGCGCTCAGCTCTCGCAAGGGCAGCTAGTCGCTGGGATCGGCACATTGAACCGGGCATTAGAACTGAGCCGATCACTGGGGGATCGCTCGCTGGAGCTTGATCCGCTCTGCCGCCTCGCCGAGGCCGCTCTGCTGAGCAACGACCCGACCACAGCCTATACGCACGGCCAGGCCGCGCGCGAGATCGCCCGCGCCGAGGGCCTCGGCGCAGAAGAGGGCCAGGCGCTGCGGCTGATCGGCGAGGCGCTGCTGGCGCAGGGACAAGGAGAAGCGGCGGCGGCCCAGCTTGCGGCGGCATGGGCTCGGCTGGAGGCCGCAGGCGACCGCGACGAGCAGGCGCTGACCCTGGCGGCCCAGGCCCGCCTGGCCCATGCCACCGGCGCGATCAAACAGGCCCACGAACTGGCCGGCCAGGGCATGGATCTCGCCCGGCAGCAGCAGAAGCCCTATCTGATCGCCGCCATGGAGCGGGTGATGGCAGAAATAGCCGATAGCCGATAGCCGATAGCCAGAAGTACCGCTGTCACGCTGAGCCCTTCGACTGCGCTCAGGGTACACGCAGCGAAGCGTCCCGGCCGAGACCCTTCGCTCCGCCTGCGGCTCTGCTCAGGGTGACAGAAATGCGGCATGTTCATCAGGAATTGGTTTGACACGCGCGGAGGCATCCCATGTCGATGAAGCATCGTCCCCCCCGGCGCCGCGCTGGCGTCGGCGCATCCATCCTGATCGCGCTCGCCCTGACCCTGGTCTCCTTCAGCTTCCCGGCCCCGCCGCCGGCCCGCGCCGCCGGGGTGATCTATGTCGTGCCCGGCGGCACGGGCGACGGCTCCTCGTGGGCGCAGGGCCAAGACCTGGCCGCCGCGCTGGCCGCCGCCGTCAGCGGCGATGAGCTGTGGGTCGCGGCGGGCACCTACACGCCGACCACCGGCACCGATCGCACCGCCACCTTCCAGCTCAAGAGCGGCGTGGCGATCTATGGCGGCTTCGCCGGAACCGAGACCGCCCGCGACGAGCGCAACTGGGCGGCCAATGTGGTCACGCTGAGCGGTGATATTGGCGCCGCCGGCAATGCCGACAACAGCTACCACGTCGTTACCGGGGCGAGCAACGCCACCCTCGACGGGGTGACGATCAGCGGGGGCAATGCGAACGGTGGAGGGATGAATAGTAATGGCGGCGGGATGCTGAACATCTCCAGTAGCCTGATGCTGAGCAATATCACCTTCAGCAGCAACAGCGCCGCTGATCGCGGCGGCGGTCTGTACAACTCCTCCAGCAGCCCGACGCTGACGAATATTACCTTCAGCGGCAACAATGCCCTGGTCGGAGGCGGGATGGGCAATGCAGGCAGTAACCCAACGCTGACCAATGTCATCTTCAGCAGCAACAGTGCCACCAGTCAGGGCGGCGGTCTGTACAATGAGTCCAGCAGCCCGACGCTGATCAATAGCATTTTCAGCGGCAACAGCTCTGCCTGGATCGGCGGCGGTCTGTCCAATGGCGGCGGCAGCCCGACGCTGCGCAATGTCACTATCAGCGGCAATAGCGCCAGCACCGCCGGCGGTGGGATGAGTAACCTTTCCTCCGCCAACCCGCAGATCTATAACAGCATCATCTGGGGCAACACGGCGCCCAGCGGCGCCACGCTCTACAATAACACGTCTACACCCAGCATCAGCTTCAGTCTGGTGCAGTACTCGGGCGGCAGCGCGGCATGGAATAGCGCCTTTGGCACGAATGGTGGCGGCAACCTCGATACTGACCCGCTGTTTGTAGATGCGGGCGCTGACAACCTGCGCCTCCTGTCCGGCTCGCCGGCGATCGATGTCGGGAATAACGCGCTCGTTATCGCCGCCACCGATCTGGATGGGAACCCGCGCATTGTCGGCAGCGCAGTGGATATGGGTTCCTACGAGTACGGGCGTGTGCGCTATGTATCGGCGAGCGCCGTAGGTGCCAACGATGGCAGCTCATGGGCCAACGCCTACACCGATTTGCAGAGTGCCCTGGCCGCCGCCAGCGGCGAGGATATCTGGGTCGCGGCGGGCACCTACAAGCCGACCACCGGCGCAGATCGCAACGCCACCTTCCAGCTCAAGAGCGGCGTGGCGATCTACGGCGGCTTCGCCGGGACGGAGACCGCCCGCGACCAGCGCGACTGGGCGGCCAATCTGGTCACGCTGAGCGGCGATCTGCTTGGTAACGACAATGGCACCATCGCTGACACAGAGCCGACCCGGGCCGACAACAGCTGCCACGTTGTCAGATCGTCGAGCGTTAGTGCTACCGCTATCCTCGACGGGGTGACGATCAGCGGGGGCAATGCCAATTGTGGTGCCTGGCCAGGCTATCTCGGCGGCGGGATGTTCAACGTTACCAACGGCAGCCCGACATTGAGCAATGTGACCTTCAGCGGCAACAGTGCCAACATTGGCAGCGGGATGACCAACTACTCCGGCAGCAGCCCGATAGTGAGCAACGTGATCTTCAGCGGCAACAGCGCCTCCGGCTACGCCGGCGCGATGTACAACAACTACAGCAGCCCAACGCTGAGCAATGTGGCCATCAGCGGTAACAGCGGCGGGATATCCAACACCGTCAGCAGCCCGACGATTCGCAACAGTATCATCTGGGGCAACGGGTATGCGATTGGTGGCTCTGCCGCCTCGGTGAGCTACAGCCTGATCGAGGGTGGGTATGCGGGTACTGGAAATCTGGATATCGATCCGCTGTTTATAAATGCGAGCGGCGGCGACCTGCGCCTGCGGCTCAGCTCGCCGGCGATCAATGCGGGCAATAACGCCGTGACAAACCCCGCCCTCCCGGCAACCGACATGGACGGCCAGCCGCGCGTCTTCGCCAACACTGTGGATATGGGCGCCTATGAGGTGCAAGCCCCGGTGGTCAGCCGAATCATGCGCGCCGGGAGCGACCCCACCAACGCCGCCAGCGTCAGCTTCCTGGTCAGCTTCGACCTGCCGGTCAGCGGGGTGGACAGCAGCGATTTCAGCCTGACCACGACCGGCGGGCAGAGCGGGGCCAGCATTACGCTGGTGAGCGGCGGCGGCAGCAGCTGGTTCGTGACCGTGGCGACGGTTGATAATGCCAGTGGGACGATCCGGCTCGACCTGATCGATAACGACACGATCATCGCGGGGGCGTTTGGTGTGCTGGGCGGCGCTGGCACGGTCGGCAGCCCCGGCGATGCCAGCTTCGCCCGTGGCGAGGTCTACACCGTCGATCGGCAGGCTCCGACGCTCAGCCTGAATGCCCCAGCGACGATCACCCTGGCCAACCGGGCCAGCTACCCGATCAGCGGCAGCTGCACTAGTGGGGATAACCCTGTGCATGTGGTGCTGGCAGGCGTCAGTGGCGACATAGCCTGTAGCGCCGGGAGCTTCAGCGGCAGCCTTAATCTCCAGGGCAGTGTGATCGAAGGCAGCAACTACAGCCTCAGCGCCAGCCAGACTGATGCGGCGGGCAACCTCGGCAACGCCCCCGGCCAGGCTGCGCTGGCTCAGACCATCGCCAGCCAGCCGGCCAGCCAGGCGATTGTCTCTGGGATGAGCGCCACCCTGAGCGTCAGCACCACCGACGCCGGGCCATACAGCTACCAGTGGTACCGGGGCGGCAGCGGCGATACCAGCGCCCCGGTGGGCGCCAACAGCCCCCGATTCACCACCCCGGCGCTCACCGCCGATACCACCTACTGGGTGCGGATCAGCCACTCCAATGGGAGTGTCGCGAGCAACACGGCGACGGTCAGCCTGAACCCGCTGATCACCGCCCAGCCGCAGAGCCAGACTATTACCCTTGGCGGCAGCGCCACCATCACCGTTACCGCCAGCAGCCTGACGCCAATGAGCTATCAGTGGTATCAGGGCAGCAGCGGTGATACAAGTACCCCGGTTGGCACCGACAGCCTCAGCTTCACCACCCCGGCGCTCAGCGCAGACACCAGCTACTGGGTCCGCATCACCAACACCAACGGCAGCACCGACAGCCAGAGCGCGCGCGTAACCCTCGGGGCCAGCGTCAGCGTGGGCACCTCTGGCCAGCTCTCAGCGGTCAGCCCGACCGGCTTTGTCCTCACCCGCGACATCACATCGACCAGCCCGCTCACGGTCAGCTTCACCCTGGCAGGCAATGCGACACCCGACGACGATTACGAGATAACCGGCGCAACGCCCGTCGGCGGCCACTACAGCGCGGTCATCCCCGCCAGCATCTCCAGCGTCACCGTCACCATCAGCCTCAAGCCCGTGGCGACAGTCGGGCGAACGGTGGCGATCAGCCTCACGGTCGATCCTGCCTACGCTATCGGCGATCCATCCAGTGCTCACCTGAACATCCTGCCCGTCATAACCGTCTCCGCCAGCGGCAACCCCTCGCGTCACGGCCCGGTTCCCGGCACGTTCACCCTGACCTGTCCGGGCTGCCAGCAGCTCAGCGCGCCGCTCAGCGTGGGCTTTGCCCTCGGCGGCAGCGCCGCCTATGGGAGCGACTATGCGCTCACTGGCCCAGCCGGCTACGCCCCTGGGCCGGGCGGCGGCAGTGTCACATTCACTCCGCAGACAACCAGCATCTCGCTGGTGCTTACGCCGACCGCGAGCAGCCAGGATGGGGAAACGGTCAGCCTGACCCTCAGCGATGGCGCAGGCTACGTGCCGGGCAAGCCCGCCGACGCGGCCCTGGCGATCGACGGCACCCCGCCGCCGCCCTGGCTCGTTCTGCTCTACCTGGCCGGCGATGATGGCGATCCGCAGACGGGTAAGCAGAGTCTGACCCCCGCGCTGCTCTCGCTGATCACCGCGTTAGATGGCATGCCCTATAACCCGAACATGCGCCTGGTGGTGCTCTATGATGGGAACGCCAATGGCGACTCGCGCATCTATGTGCGCGAGCAGCTCAATCTGCGCGACGTCACCGACGAGGTGCGCGGATCGTCGCTCTGGTACGATGGCTTCCCGGCCGATAATGAGCTTGACACCGGCTCGGTCATCACGCTGCAGAACTTCATCCGCTGGGCCAGAACGACTTACCCCGGCTCAACCCATACCATGCTCTCGATCGTTGACCACGGCGGCGGCTGGGCTCCTGATCTCAGCGCCACCTCGCAATATAACAGCGGAGAACCTGATAATCCCCAGCCCGGCGGGCTCCGCGGCATGAGCGTCGACTGGCGCAGCGGCAACGCGCTCTCGACCCGCGACACCGGCGAGGTGTTGCGCGGCCTGGGCGCGCTGGGCCGCTTCGATCTGATCTTCTTCGACGCCTGCCTGATGGGCATGGTCGAGAGCGCCTACGAGGTCGCGCCCTACACCAGCTACCTGGTGGCCGGCGAGAACCTGCTCTGGGCGAAATTCCCCTACGAGCAGTATTTTGACCCTGCTCGCCTCACCGCGACGCTCGGCCCGCGCGCGCTGGCCGAGCTGATCGTCGAGCTGTACAACCAGCCGCTCACCTATGATGCGCAGGGCGTGATCACCAACCCCTTTGTCATCGCAGCGATCGACACGGCCCAGCTCAGCAGCCTGGCGAACGCAGTCAGGCAGATGGCGATCGACCTGCTTGATGCGGTGAATGCTGATGGAGGGACAGCCCAGACCCTCCAGGCTACCACTGACCTGCAGGCAACAGTGCCGGAGATTGAGGGCAAGATCCGCAGCGCCTACGCCAACGCCCAGAAGTTCGACTATGATGCAAACCTGCGGATCGATCAGACCGATGGCTATGTTGATCTCGCCCACCTGGCCCAGATGCTAGAGGAGCAGCATATCAGCGCTGCGGTGGACAGCAGCGCCCAGGACGTACACGATCTCATCCTTCAGAGCGTGGTCATCACGGCATCGAAGACGCTCACAGGCCGCTACTCAAAGTTCCCTGAGTGGGACTTCAGCAATGCCACCGGCCTGTCGATCTATATGCCGATCGGCGAGCGCGACTGCCGACCGACTGGGCCGATCCGCACGACGACGACCGCCCCCGGAGCAATCTGGCCATGCACGGTGCCGCTGTCCGCTGTCGGCGAGCCGGTAGCCGAGTGGCAGCTAGACTACTACGGCCGACCGCAGCAGCTCAGCTTCAGCGCCGACGTTCCCGAGTGGGCCGCGCTGCTCAAGCTGCTCGACCCCGCGACCCCGGAGCGAGTCGGCGGCCCCTATGGCGTGCCTATCCCGCTCGGCGCACAGACGCAGATCTACCTGCCGGTCGTGATGAACCGCTACTTCGATCCGGTCAGCGCGCCCGACCTGGCGATCACCGGCGTCGAGGTGCTGCCGGCCCAGCCGAGCGTCGGCCAGGCCGCCGAGCTGCGGGTGACGATCACGAACCGCGGCACCCGCGCGGCGGTCGCGCCCTTCTGGGTCGACCTGTACGTCGACCCGCTCACGCCGCCCGAGGTCAACCAGGTCTGGTCGGATCTCAGCTCGACCGGGGTGAGCTGGCGCGTGTACGGGCTGGGGGCCGGCCAGAGCAAGGTGCTGAGCAGCCTGCTCCCGAACGACCCGCAGGCCCCCGGCACGAACTACTCGGACTTCCGCGCCTTTGTGCAGGCTGGCCCGCGCCAGATCTACGCGCTGGTCGACGCCTTCGCAGGAGGATCGCCCACTGGCGCGATCGACGAGGCCGATGAGACGAATAACCGCTTTGGGCCGCTGACCGTCAACGTGGCCCCATAAAACCAGGGTGGGTCTCCGCGAGGGCGTCGCCCGCGCGGAGACCCACCCTATGATATGAAGGCGCGAGCAGTGCCCGCCACCAGCCTCAGGATCTCAGCGCCTCAATCGCCCGGCTCAGTGATCTAGTTCTCCACCCGGTGGAAGGTCTCGGCCATCGGCAGGCCGTAGGGCTCGCCGCGCTCGGCGGCCCATGTGCGGATGCGCTCGGCCAGCTTGGTCTGGTCGGTGCCGAGCTGGCTGACGTGGCAGGCCAGGGCGGCCAGCTTCTGCTCGATCGTCGCGCTGATGTCCACGGCGTGGTTGATCAGCGGGGCGCCGACCACGTACAGCTCCTTGACCCGGCTGGGCGGGAATCCCTCGGCCATCAGCTCGGGGAAGTCCCAGGGGTTCTGGGCGGCCGGGTAGAGGGCGGCCATGGTGGCCTGGGCGGCGGCCAGGTGGTCGGGGTGGAAGCGGCCGATCATGTACTGCGGCTCCCAGACCCGGTCGGGCGACTGGCAGACCAGGCGGTAGGCGCGGGTGCGGCGGATCTGGCGCACGATCTCGCGGCGCAGCTCCAGGGTGGGGGCCAGCTCGCCGTCGGGGTAGTCGAGGAAGACGACCTCGTGGATGCCGAGGGCCTTGGCGGCGGCGGCCTGCTCCTGCTTGCGGGTGGCGGTCATCTGGCGGCGGATCTCGGTGCGCACATCGGTGGCCTCGTCCGGCCCGCCGGAGGAGCCGTCGGTGCAGATCACCAGCGTCACCTGCCAGCCGTCGTTGGCCCAGGCGGCGATCGTGCCGCCGCAGCCGAACTCGGCGTCGTCGGGGTGGGCCACCACCACCAGGGCCGTCTTGCGGTCGTTCTCCTGCTCGCTCATGGTTGGGAGTCCCCTATCTTCAGATTGCAGATTGCAGATTGCAGATTGCAGATTGCAGATTGCGCCTCGTGCTCGGGGCGCTGCAACCTGCAATCACATAGAACATAGTCTAACACGGTTCACGCCTCGATCAGCTCGGGCGTCCCCACGCCGCGCGACATCATGCGCTGGAAGGCCTCGCGCTGCGCGGCGGTGCCGAGGGCGGCCACCTGATCGCCGGCCAGCAGCAGCGTCTCGGGGCCGGGGTTGCTGATCAGCGCGCCGGCGCGCAGCACCGCCACGATCGAGGCCCCGGTGCGCTGGCGGATGGCGCTCGCGCCGATGCTCCCCCCGGCCAGGGGCGAGCCCTCGGGCAGGTCGAACCAGTCGATCTCCAGCGAGCGGCGGGCGCGGCGCAGCTGGCCGAGCATGGCCGCGCTCTCGTGGGGGGCCTCGATCGGGCGGTAGTGCTCCCTGCGCACGCCGTCGCTGAGCCGCTCGATCTCGGCGGGCGCGAAGTCGAGGTGCAGCAGCACCTGGCGGGCCATCTCCAGGCCGGCCTCGAACTCGGGCTGCACCACCTCGTGGATGCCCAGCTCGTGCAGCACCTCCAGCTGGCCGAGCTGGGTCGCCCTGGCCACAATATGCAGCCCCGGGCTGAGCCGGCGGCACTCGCGCACGATCAGCTCGGCGTCGATCGCCGCCGAGACCGCCACGAGCAGCAGGCGCGCGCGCTGCACCCCGGCCGCCTCCAGCACCACCGGGCTGCCGGCGTCGCCGTAGATCGCCGCCTGGCCGTCGCGCCGCAGCTCGTCCATGAGCCGGGAGTCGCGCTCGATCACCACGCTCGGCAGGTCCAGCCGGCGCAGCAGGTCGGCGGTGTAGCGACCGACCCGGCCGTAGCCGGCGATGATGATGTGGCCGCTCAGCTCCTCCTCGGCGAGGGGCGCGACGGGCGGCGCGGGCGCGCCGCGCCAGCGCCGCAGCAGGGCGTAGGCCGGCGCGCTCAGCCCGGAGACGAAGGGCGTCAGCAGCATGGTGGTGAGCGCCGCCGCCAGCAGCAGGCTGTACTGGTCGGCGCTGATCGCATCGACGCCCACGGCGGCGCGGGCCAGCACAAAGGCGAACTCGCCGATCTGGAAGAGGCCGAGCCCCACCGCCAGCGGGGCCTCGCCCCGGTAGCCGAAGCCGCGCACCACCCCGGCGAAGATCAGGGCCTTTCCCAGGCTCACCGCCACAACCAGCAGCAGGATCGGCCCCACGTTCGCCAGTAGGAAGGCCGGGTCGAGCAGCATGCCCACCGAGACGAAGAACAGCATCCCGAAGACATCGCGCAGCGGCACGATGTCGCTCAGCGCCTGGTGGCTGTAGTCCGACTCGCTGAGGACCATGCCGGCCACGAAGGCCCCGAAGGCGAAGGAGAGGCCGGCCAGGTAGGTGGCGTAGCTGGCCCCCAGGCCAATGGCCATGATCGTGATCAGGAACAGCTCGCGCGAGCCCCAGGCGGCGATCCGCTTGAGCAGGGCCGGGATCACCCGCGTGCCGACGAAGATCATCGTCGCCAGGAACAGCCCGGCGCGCAGCAGGGCCCAGCCGAGCTGCGGCAGCCCCGCGCCCAGGTCGGCCAGCTCGGGCAGGATGATCAGCAGCGGGACGACGGCCAGGTCCTGCACGATCAGCATGCCCAGCATCACCCGGCTGTCGAGGCTGCCCAGGGCGCCGCGGGCCATGAGCGTCTTGAGGATCACCATCGTGCTGGAGAGCGCGATCATCGCGCCCAGCCAGAGCGAGGCGTAGGGCGACCAGCCGAGCAGCAGGCCGAGGCCGTAGCCGAGGCCGATCGTCAGCAGCAGCTGGATGGGCGCGCCGAGAAAGGCCACCCAGCGCACGTTGGCCAGCTTGCCGAAGCTGAACTCCAGGCCGAGGGCGAAGAGCAGCAGGGCCACCCCGATCTCGGCCAGCAGCTCGATGTCGTGGATATCGCCGACGGTCGGCCCGCCGGTGTAGGGGCCGACGAGGATGCCGGCCACGATATAGCCCAGGATGAGCGGCTGCCCGAGGCGCTGGGCCACAAAGCCGCCCATGAGGGCGGCGACGAGGATGATCGCGATGTCTGCGGCAATGCCCACTGGCGCTCCTTTCGGCGGCCCTGCCCCGCCGTCACGAGGAAAGCCGCCCTAGTGCAGTTTCAAGCGCCCTAGCGTTATCTATCGCCCAACATCGTGGGCGCCGAGGACGCGCCGCAGGGCCGGCAGGGCCACCCGGATCGCCTGGGCCTCATCCTCGCTCAGGCAGCTGAGCAGCGGCGTGATCTGCTGGAGCGCCCGCTCGCGGGCCAGGGCGAAGGCGTCGCGCCCGCGGTCCGTCACCTCCAGCAGGTGCTGCCGCCGGTCGTGCGGGTGCGGCGTGCGCTCCAGCCAGCCGCGCTCGACCAGGTCGTTGGCCAGGACGCAGAGCGCCTGCGGGCTCACGTGCTGCTGCCGGGCGATCGCGCTCAGCGTCTGCGGCCCGCCGTCGAGCTCGGTCAGCAGCCGCAGCTGGGCCACGCTCGCCGAGCCGCCCACCTCGCGGCGCACCTCGGCGGCGATGATCCGGTTGAGCTGGGGCAGGACGGCCAGCAGATCCTGCGCGATGGGATCGAGGGTTGGACGAATCATGGTATCCTGTAAGTATCTTGATATTCAAGATACTTGAAGATATCCCTCATGTCAAGGGATGCAGGTAGTGCCCAGGTCGGTGTAACGTCCTGGGCTGCGCCCAGACACTGCTTTTTCGTGGGTGGTTGGCGGCTTTGCCGCCAACCACCCACGAAAAAACCTGTTAGCGCGAATAC
>NZ_JAIEWN010000004.1:34795-72360 GCF_019599295.1 Oscillochloris sp. ZM17-4
AGCGCGGCCTCATCCCGCCCACGATCAACCTGGAGGAGCCCGACCCCGAGTGCGACCTGGACTATGTGCCCAACGTCGCCCGCCCCGCCGACCTCCAGGTGGCGATCTCGAACTCCTTCGGCTTCGGCGGCGTCAACTCCGTCCTCGCCTTTCGGAAGATCTAGCGAGGCGCTGTAAGGGCGCAGCAGCGCGGCGCTGCTGCGCCCTTACCCCCTCAGCAGGTATCTACAGTGAGCTGGAACATCATCGGCCACGAGTGGGCGGTCGAGCAGCTGCGGCGCAGCATCCTGGCCGGCAGCGACGCCCACGCCTACCTGCTCAGCGGGCCGCCAGGCCTCGGCAAGGCCGCCATCGCCATGCAGATGGCCCTGGCCCTCAACTGCGAGCGCAGCCCCGGCGACCCCTGCCAGGAGTGCCGGGCCTGCCGGCGGATCGCGCGCGGCAACCACCCCGACGTGCGGGTCGCCGGCATGGCCAGCCAGGGCGCCGCCCTCAAGGCCGACGAGGCCGCCCGCCAGAAGGAGCTGAAGATCGCCACCGTCCGCGAGTGGCAGCGCGACATCAGCCTGCGCCCCTACGAGGGCCGCCGCCGCGTGCTCATCCTCCACGACGCCGAGCGCCTCAACGAGGAGTCGTCCAACGCGATGCTCAAGACGCTGGAGGAGCCGCCCGACTACGCCACGATCATCCTGGTGGCCAACAGCTCCGAGCTGCTGCCCACGATCGTCTCGCGCTGCCGGGTGATCCGCCTGCGCCCGCTGCCTCGCCGCCAGGTGGCCGAGGCCCTGCTGGCCCGCAACATCGTCGCCGAGGACGCCGAGCTGCTGGCGGCCTGGAGCGGCGGCCGGGTCGGCTGGGCCATCCAGGCCACCGCCCAGCCCGAGACGATCGCCGCCCGCCAGGAGCACCTCGACGCACTGATGCAGCTCGGCGGCCAGGGCCGCGGGGCGATCTTCCGCTGGGCCGAGCAGCGCTCCAAAGAGTACCGCGGCGGCGAGCAGGAGGCCGTCTTCACCTGGCTTGAGCTCTGGCAGGGCTGGTGGCGCGACGTGCTGCTGGTGGCCGCCGGCTGCCCCGACAGCGTCGTCAACATCGACCGGCGCGAGGATCTGGCCCGCATGGCCGCCCGCCACCCCATCCCCGCCATCCACGCCTTCGTCGGCCGCATCGGCGCCGCCGCCCAGCAGCTCCGCGAGAACGGCAACCCCCAGCTCGTCCTCGAGAACATGCTTATGCACATGCCGTGATGAGAGTGTTGAGTGTTGAGTGTTGAGTGAGCGAACTCAACACTCAACACTCAACACTCAGCGCTTGCTACCCCATCAGCAGCCCGAGCACAAGCACGATCAGCCCGAGCGCGCCGCTGCCCGCCGCCGCGTAGTACATGTTGCGCGACCAGGTCGCCGCCGAGCCCGCCAGCTCGCGCTCGCTCTTGCGGCTCACCAGGAAGCGCTGCTTGGCGTTGGCGGGGTGGCGGGTGATCGCCGGCTGCCCCTGGTGGTCCACCGCCGTGCCCAGCACATACACCCGCGTGCCGGGGGCCAGGCTGCTCTCGCTGTGGCGCTGGCCCAGCGTGCGGGTCGCCCCCGTCCAGGGCTGCTCGGCCGCGTCGAAGCGCGACCCGCTCTCCGCCAGGTCGAGCTCGGCATCCTCGGGCAGCACCAGCGTGCGCCCGGTGGCGTCGCGCACATAGAAGCTCACCTGCCGGTCTTCGCTCTTGAGCGACTCGCTGCGCCGCTCCACCGTCGTCTCGCGCTTGCTGTTCGCGTCGGTCTTGGTCACCCGCTCCTCGTACTCGCGGGTCTGGCTGTAGCTGTAGGCCACGCAGGGCTGCTTGGAGACCGGGCCGTGCAGGGGCTTTTCACACTCGATGGTGCCCTCGACCTCGCAGACCTGGGCCAGCGCATCCGCGCCGAGGCTGGATGTGATCTTGCGGTGTACCTCGGCCAGTAGCTGGGCTGTGTAGGTCTCCGCCGCGTTCATGGCGGTTAAGGAGCTGGCGTTGGAGCGGGCGACGAAGAAGCAGATCACCGCGATGATGATGAGGATGAATCCGCCGAAAACCATAGAAGTGCTCCACGATAATCATCGGCCTGGGGCTGTGTGCCAGCGCCGCTGGCACACAGCCCCAGACGACACACTACTCCTTCTTGCCAAAGAGCCCGCCCAGGCCGGCGGTCAGGCTGCTGATCTGGTCAGCGACGCCGCTCACATCCCCGCTCACCAGTCCGTCGATCTGCCCGGCGATCGGCTCGGGCAGCTTCTCTTTCAGGAACCCAACCACCGTATTCAAGGCGCCCTGGGCCTGCTCCTCGCTGATCCCGGTCTTCTCCTGGATCAGCTGGACGAGTGTCTTGCTCATTGGGGTCTCCTTCTGTCAGCTCAGTCCTCACATGTCAGCTTCAGTATAGCAGACCTTCGCCCCAGTTCTCCTTGTGCGCGGGCCTCCGGATGGGGTATAATAGATATGGTAAAGCTACTCATGGTGAAAGTGAGCGCGCGCCGCTTGTCTGCCGAGATAATCCAGCTTATCGCCCAGGAGGTTCGTGGCTGCACGCGGTGCGGCCTCGCGTCCGGGCGAACGCGCGCTGTCCCCGGCGAGGGCCCCGCCGACGCGAGGATCATGCTGATCGGCGAGGGGCCGGGCTACCACGAGGATCGCCAGGGCCGCCCCTTCGTCGGCCAGTCCGGGCAGTTCCTCGACGACCTCCTCGCCATGGCCGGCCTCGCCCGCGCCGATGTCTTTATCGCCAACGTGGTGAAGTGTCGCCCCCCGCAGAACCGCGACCCGCAGCCCGATGAGGTCGCCACCTGCACCGAGCACTACCTCTACCGCCAGATCGAGGCGATCGACCCGCCGGTGATCGTCACCCTCGGGCGATTCTCGATGTCCCTGTTCCTTCCCGGCGAGCGGATCACGCGCATCCACGGCCAGCCCCGCAAGGCGGGCGGCCGCCTGATCGTGCCCATGCTCCACCCGGCCGCCGCGCTGCACCAGCCGCAGAACCGCCCGCTGATCGAGGCCGACTTCCGCGGCCTGCCTGCGATCCTCGCCCGCGCCGAGGCCGAGCAGGCCGCCGCCCGCCCCGGCCCCGCGAGCGCCAGACCTGATGATGACCGGCCCCTTGAGCAGCTGAGCCTGTTTTAAAGGGGTGGGCTTCAGGGAGGGCGCGCCCTCCCTGGCCCTCCCCCACCGGATATGTTCGTATGAAGACCTATAGACTCTCGCCCGCCGGGCGCCGCACGTCGATCGTGCTGCTGGTAGGCGCGCTCCTGATCTGGGCCTTCGCCCTCTGGAGCTTCGTGAGCACCCTGGGGCTCAGCCTCAGCGTATCGCAGTTCGTGCCATCGCTCCAGGCCAGCCTCGCCTCTGGACTCGGGGTCGGCCAGGTTGTGCCCGCCCTGCTTATGCTCGCCATGATCGTGGCCACCCCGCTGCTGATCTGGAACATCCTTGAGGAGTGGTCCGCCGCCTACGCCGCCGGCGAGGACGGGCTGCGCTTCGAGTCGATCGGGATCACGATCGCCCTGCCCTGGTCGGCTGTCGCCGGCCTGCGGCCCGCCGACGATGACGGCGACGAACCTCTGGACGAGATCATGCTCCGCCAGGACGCCGCCGCCCAGATCGCCAACCCGCTGCTGCGCTTCCTCCACCGCCAGGCCTACGGCGCGCGCCGCCTGCCTGTCTACGCCGGCCTTGAGGATCGCGCCGAGCTGCTGAACGAGATCCGCCGCAACATCACTGAGCCGCTGAATGGGTGAGGCACTGACCTGGCTTTCATCCGAGAATGTGTGTGGCGGCCACAAGAGACCTGATGTGTGACAAACGGCGCGCGCGCCGTCTATTCTTCTAGAGCAAGGAGCCGAATGATCGAGCCTCAGTGTTTCAGTGGCTCAATGATCTGGCTCAGTGATCTAATGATGGAGCTTGGAGCTGCCTGTCGTGAGGGCGCTCTGTCTATAAGCCAGCTGGTGCAAGATCGGCTGCGTCTCGCGCCCCTCGGGCGGCGGCGCAGCCCCAATGAGCGTTGTGCTCAAACCCGAAAGGAGACGAAGCCCCGCTTAGATTGCAGATTGTAGATTGCAGATTGCAGATTGTCGATTTCAATCTGCAATCTGCAATCTGCAATCTGCAATGAAGAACTGCGGCTTCAGACGAAGACTATGGCAAAACAGCGAATCCGTGTCCTGCCCCTCGGGGGCGTCGGCGAGGTCGGACGGAACATGTGGGTGCTCGAGTACGGGGAGGAGATCCTCATCCTCGACTGCGGCGTCATGTTCCCCGACTCCGATATGCTCGGCGTCGACCTGGTACTGCCCGATATCACCTACCTGCGCGAGAAGACCGACAAGATCAAGGCCATCCTGCTCACCCACGGCCACGAGGACCATATCGGCGCCGTGCCCCACCTCAGCGCCGACCTCGGCTTCCCGCCGGTCTACGCCACCCGGCTCACCCACGGCATCCTTGGCAATAAGCTCAAGGAGCACCGCCTGCTCGATAAGGTCAAGCAGATCACGATCAACGATAAGGACTCCTTCCAGGTCGGCGGGTTCACCATCGAGCCCTTCCACATCGCTCACTCCATCCCCGACGCGGTCGGCTTCGCGATCACCTGCGCCGGCGGCCTCGTGGTCTACCTCACCGACTGGAAGCTCGACCACACCCCGGTCGATGGCAAGCCGACCGACCTGGTCAAGCTCGCCGAGCTGGGCCAGCGCAAGCCCCTGGCCCTGATCACCGACTGCGTCAACGTCGAGCGGCGGGGCTACACGCCCAGCGAGACGAGCGTCGGCGAGTCCTTCGACAACATCTTCGCCGTGGCCCCCGGCCGCGTGATCGTCGCCACCTTCGCCTCGAACATCAGCCGCGTCCAGCAGGTGATCGAGTCGGCCGAGGCCTACGGCCGCAAGGTGCTGCTCCTCGGCCGCAGCATGGAGAACAACACCCGCATCGCCCTGGAGATGGGCTACCTCCACGCCAGCGAGGGCTCGATCATCCGGCCCCACGAGATGAACGCCTACCCCGACGACCAGATCGCCGTCGTCTGCACCGGCAGCCAGGGCGAGCCCATGGCCGCGCTCAACCGCATGGCCAACCGCGACTACCCGAACGTCAAGATCAAGCAGGGCGACACGGTCGTCGTCTCGGCCACGCCCATCCCCGGCAACGAGGTCTCGGTCAGCCGCGTGATCAACAACCTGTTCCGCCTGGGCGCCGATGTGATCTACGGCGCGCAGGCCCAGGTCCACGTCTCCGGCCACGCCTCCCAGGAGGAGCTGAAGCTCGTGCTGTCCCTGCTCCGCCCCGACTATGTGGTGCCCTTCCACGGCGACTACCGCCACATGATGATCTACCGCAAGCTGGCCACCAGCCTCAACGATATGTACACCGAGGATAAGGTGCTGATCACCGAGGGCGGCTCGATCATGGAGTTCGGCCCCGGCTTCGGCAAGATCACCGGCAAGGCCCCCGTCGGCTACATCTATGTGGACGGCACGACGGTGGGCGATGTCGGCAATGTGGTGGTGCGCGACCGCCAGATGCTCGCCAAGGACGGCATGCTGATCGTGGTCGTCAGCATCGACGGCACCACCGGCGACCTGGTCGCCGGCCCCGATGTGGTCTCGCGCGGCTTCGTCTACATGCGCCAGAGCCAGGACCTGATCGAGTCCACCAAGGACACGGTGCGCACCGCCCTGACCAACAAGAACGGCGGCAACGCCATCCAGGGCGACAGCCAGTACATCAGCCGCAAGATCAAGGACGTGGTCGGCGAGTACCTCTACCGCGAGACGAAGCGCCGGCCCATGGTGCTGCCCGTGGTGATGGAGGTGTAGGTCTTGGGGGTTGGGAGTTGGGGGTTGGGGGTTGGGGGCGGCGGGGCGCATCATATACCGATGCGCCCCGCGTGGGCGTCTGCCTGCTCTGGACGCCGCAGGAGCGCGTGCTGCCCGCCCTCGACCCGGCCGACTACGCGGTGGCCGGCAACCTCTACTCGCGCGATGGGGTCAGCTTCCTGCTGCGCACCGTCCTGGCCCGCCCGAGCATCCGCGCCATCCTGCTCTGCGGGAAGGACGCCACCGGCAGCGGCGCGGCGCTGGTCGCCCTCATGCGCGACGGGCTGGACGCCGAGGGCCGCATCGTCGGCGACGGCACCCGCCTGCACCCCGAGATCTCCCGCGAGGCCGTGGAGCTCTTTCGCCGCAGCGTGGCCCTGCACGACGCGCGCGACGCCGTGCGGCCCGAGCAGATCGCCGCCCTGCTGCGCGAGCTGCGCCGCCCCGCCGAGCCCTTCGCCCCCGCGCCGATCACCTTCCCTTACAGCGAGCCGGCCGCCGCCGCACTGCCCGCCGCCGCCACTGGCCTGCTGGTCAGGGCCGGCACGGTGCGCCAGGCCTACCTCCGGCTGATCTGGCACGTGCTCAGCTTCGGCGTGCGCGGCGGCACCCAGCACAGCTCCGACCAGCGCGAGATCCTGGACGTGCTCACCGTGGTGGGCGACGAGCCGGCCGGCCCGGCGGCCTTCTCGCACGCCGACTGGATGCCCTTCACCCGCGAGAGCCTGGGCGGGCGGGGGGCCGACGGCGGCTACAGCGGCTACCTCGGCCAGTTCCTGGAGGGCGGGATGCCCGAGGGCGTCAGCTACACCTACGGCTCGCGCCTGCGCAGCTTCGCCGGCGCTATCGACCAGGTCGCCGCGATCGTGGCCGACCTGCGGGCCTCCGGCGAGAGCCGCCGCGCCGTGGCCGCCCTCTGGAGCCCGGCTCAGGATATCGGCAGCCCCAGCCCGCCCTGCCTCAACCTGGTGCAGGCCCGCCTGCGCGCTGGGCCCGGCGACGCGACGCCCCGGCTCTTCCTGACCGCCTACTTCCGCTCGCACGACATCTTCCGGGCCTGGGCCTCCAACGCCTACGGCCTGCGCGCCCTCCAGGCCCTGATCGCCGAGCGGCTGGGCGACCTGCCCCTGGGCGACCTGGCCATCCTCTCGCACTCGGCCCACATCTACGCCCACGACTGGGAGCGCGCCGGGGAGCTGCTGGCCCACCACTACCGCGCCGCCGACCCGCGCCTGGCCCGCGACGCCCGCGGCTCCTTTGTGATCGCCATCGAGCCGCCCGCGATCCTGGTGCGCCACTACACCCCCTCCGGCGAGCACCTGCAGACCTTTCGCGGCGAAAGCGCCCGCGAGCTGGGCCGCCAGATCACCCCCTACGTCGGCGAGGCCAGCCACGCGATCTACCTCGGACAGGAGCTCCAGAAGGCCGAGTTGGCGATAGCCCTCGGCCGGCCCGAGGCCTATCGCCAGGATCTGCCGCTCGCCCTTGACAGACCTGATTTCGTGTAGCACACCTGTGTGTATAACTTGCTACTGTAGGAGACCCTGATGAGCATCAAGGCCGACCGCTGGATCAGGAAGATGGCCCTTGAGCACGGCATGATCGAGCCATTTGTGGATGGGCAGATCCGCGAGGGCGTGATCTCATACGGGCTCACGTCATATGGCTACGATATGCGGGTGGCCGACGAATTCAAGGTTTTCACAAACGTCTGGAACGTCATCGTCGACCCGAAGCACCTCGACCCGCGATCTTTTGTTGATATGAAGGTCGATCATATCGATATCCCGCCGAACTCATTTGCCCTGGCCCGATCGGTCGAGCGATTTCGCATACCGCGCACGGTATCATGTATTGTGATCGGAAAATCAACGTACGCACGCTGCGGAATTTTGATCAACATAACGCCCTTAGAGCCAGAGTGGGAGGGTTACGTCACGCTGGAGATCAGCAACACCACGCCGCTGCCGGCGCGGATCTACGCCAACGAGGGCATCGGCCAAGTGCTGTTCTTCGAGGGCGACGAGGAGTGCGAGACATCCTACGCCGACAAGAAGGGCAAGTACCAGGGCCAGGTAGGGATCGTCCTGCCGAAGATCGACCATGAGGGGTAGGGGACGCAGCGTGCTGCGTCCCCTACCCCTCCCGGCCGACCCGCGCCAGCGCCCGGCGCACCACATCGCGCACCTGGGCGTAGCTCAGGCGGGCGAGCGCCTCCTTGGGCGGCAGCCAGCAGGCCTCGACGATGCCCTCGTCAAGGCGCGGGGTGGGCGTGGCGTGGTCAGCGCGGGCCAGAAAGTAGGCCACCTGCTTATCGCGCCAGGCCCCGCGCTTGAACACCGGGTAGACCATGCGGTGCAGCAGGTCGCCCAGATCGCAGTCGATGCCCGTCTCCTCGGCGATCTCGCGCACGGCCGCATCCTGCTCGTCCTCGCCGGCCTCCAGGTGCCCCTTGGGCAGCGTCCAGACGCCGTACTTGTCGCGGATCAGCAGCAGCAGCTGATCGCCGTCCGGGCCGTCGCAGAAGACGACGCCGCCGGCGGCGCGGATGAGCCCGCCGCTCACTGGAGGCCAAACAGGCGGCCGACGCCGCTCTCAAGCTGCACCCACCACTGGGCGAAGTCGCTGCTGTTCGTCACCCGCGAGATCGCCTCAAGCTGGCCGCTGGCCAGCAGCACGCCCATGGCCACCATCAGCATGCCGCTCATCAGGCTGGTGCTGTGCAGGAACAGGCTCCGCCCAAGGATGTTGACCTCGAAGCCCTTGCCGCGGATCACCTTCCAGAAGGACGAGCCGTTGCCCAGCCGGTTGAAGAAGGTCGAGAGCAGGATCAGCGGGGTGCCCAGGCCGAGGGCGTAGATGAAGGCCAGCACCGCGCCTTGGAGGATCGCCACGCCGCTCGTGGTGGCCAGCAGGGTCAGCAGCGCCCCCAGGATCGGCCCGACGCAGGCCGTCCAGCCCAGGGCGAAGGTGGCCCCGTAGACATAGGATCCGAGCACCGTCGCCGCCGGTCGCTCCTGGATCTGCGGGCCGGCGAAGCCCTTGCCGAACATGCCCATCAGCCCGAAGGCGATGATCACGATCCCGCCCCAGAAGGTCAGCGCCTGACGGTTGTCGAAGATCAGCCCGCTCAGGGCCGTCGCGCTGGCGCCCAGCAGGGTGATGGTGGTGGCCAGACCAAAGAAGAAGGCCACGCTCATCATGAAGACGCCGCGCTTGCCGGCCTGGAAGGTGAAGGCGAAGTAGGCCGGCAGGATGGGCAGGGTGCAGGGCGAGAGGAAGCTCAGCACGCCGGCCAGGAAGGCCGGCACCGCCAGCACCAGCACGCTGGAGCCGCCGGTCAGGTAGCTCACATCCTGGCCGCTGTTGAGCGAAAGCATGATCAGGGCCGCCAGCACCGCGATCGCGCCGACCGCGAACAGCATCCGGCGGTACCCCCAGCGATCCTTTGGGGGCTGAGCCTCAGCGGCGGGCTGGGCATCAACGGGCTGAGACGACATCGAGTGCTCCTCTCCTCTGGGAAGGCCGGCCGCCACATCCGCAGCGGAACCCGCTCTCGCGGCGGGCAGAACGATTGAGCAACCTGCATAGGTGTTGCCCCTAGAACGCGTTGGAACGCCATGCACGGTAATCTGCAATCCAAAATCTGCAATCTGAAATGGTATTAGATCCGCCGCCCGCTCTGGCGCGCGGCGGCCAGATCGCCCTCGCCGGCGGGCGTCGCCCCGGCGAAGTGTAGCGTCCCGCTCGGGATATCATAGTGGTAGCGCCGGCGCGACCAGCCGCCCCGCTCGCCGGGGCACAGCAGGGTCACGCGCCAGGTCGGGCCGTTCTCCTCATACGCCGCCTCGGTGATCCACACCGGCTCGCCGGGCTCAAAGAGGACGCGCAGGGCGCGCGTGCATACGGCCATGCTCTCCTGCGCATCGTCGACGGTGGGCTGCGGGCTGCTCATGCTGCTCCTACTATGCCATAGCCGATAGCGTGGCGTGGCGACTCGCTCGGCGCGGCGGCGCTCCTCAAACTATTATAGCACTGTCGGATCGGGGTGTTCCAGGCGGCGCCAGATCGGTTAGGCTACAGTATTGTCACGCGGCGGAGGCCCTTCCCACACCAGACACAACCCGGCGTTAGCCCAGCGTTAAACCGCCCATAACCTGGCCCTAACAGGCCCCCGCTACACTGCGCAGAGAATAGCTCACGTGTAGCGAGGGCCACCATGCGTATCGCCCTGATCTGCGAGACCTTCCTGCCCGACGTGAATGGCGTGACGACCACCCTCTGCCGCCTGCTGGAGCACCTGCGCCGCGAGGGCCACGAGGCGCTGCTGTTCGCGCCGCAGGGCGCGCCCGAGGAGTACGCCGGCACGCCGGTGGTGCCGCTCGGCGGCATGCCGCTGCCGATGTACCCCGAGGTTAAGCTGACCCCGCCCCAGCCCGGGCTCACGGCCCGCCTGCGGGCCTTCAAGCCCGACCTGGTACACCTGGCCGGCCCGGCGGTGATGGGCGCTGCGGTGCCCTTCATCGCCCGCAGCCTGCGCCTGCCGGTGGTCGCCTCCTACCACACTGACTTCGGCGCCTACAGCCGGCACTACGGACTGGGCTTCATGCAGAGCGCGGTGAACGGCTGGCTGCGCTGGATCCACAACCGCTGCCTGCTCAACCTCTGCCCCTCCACCTACACCCTCAGCTCGCTGCGATCCTTCGGCTTCCGCCGCCTGCGTATCTGGGGCCGCGGCGTGGACACCGAGCGCTTCCACCCGCGCAACTACAGCCACGCCTGGCGCGAGTCGGTCGGCCTGCGGCCCGGCGAGCGCGCCCTGCTCTACGTGGGCCGCCTGGCCGCCGAGAAGCGCGTCGACCTGCTGCCCGAGGCGATCCGCGGCCTGCCAAACACCCGGCTGGTGCTCGTGGGCGACGGCCCCTACCGCGCCGAGCTCCAGCGCCGCTGCCAGGGACTTCCCGTCCACTTCACCGGCTACCTCAAGGGCCAGGATCTGGCCGCCGCCTACGCCAGCTCCGACGCCTTCGTCTTCCCCTCGGACACCGACACCTTCGGCCAGGTCGTCCAGGAGGCGATGGCCTCGGGCCTGCCGGTGGTGGGCGCCCGCAGCGGCGGCACCCTCGACCTGGTGCGCGAGGGGCGGACGGGCCACCTCTTCGCCCCCGGCGTCGCCAGCGATCTGCGCAGCCGCCTGCACGATCTGGTGCGCGACGACGCCGGGCGGGCCACCCTCGGCCGGGCCGGCCGGGCCGCCGCCGAGGGCCGCTCATGGCCCACCGTCATGTCCGAGCTCATGGGCCACTACCGGCACGTGCAGCGCCGCCGCGCCGCGTGACCATGGCGAGAGGCCGGGTGAGGCATCTGCCTCACCCGGCCTTTTTTGTTGCAGGACAAGGTTCGTAGCAGCTTGACAGCTTGGTGGCACGTATCGCTAGGGAAGCGGATCTTTTTCATTGTCCCATCACGCTCCCATGTCACCGGGATACGTAAAAATTCCCACTTCCCCTAGTTGATGCACTCCACCTGTACCCTGTACCCTGTGCCCTGTACCCTGTACCCTTATCTATGTGGCGAATCTGTTATGTACTACAGCGAGGCACGTACCTGAATTGTTACAAGCCACGTTCATAATGGTACATACGCACCCCGAACGCACGGGACCTATCATCACAGGGTAGAGCATGGCGCCGCTCACACAGGCCCAACCAGCAGCCACGCAGCAGCAGCTTCGCACGTCGCGATCAGACGTGCGCGGCCCGACCCTGGCGCTGACCTGTGACGCGCCAGCGCCGATCGCGCGCATCCTGATCAGCGAGGACAACCCGGGCATCCAGCGCATCTACAGCCGGCTCCTGCCCGAACACGGCTTCGAGCTGGTGTGCGTGCCCGGCGGCGATGGCGCGCTGACCCTGGAGCTGGCCCGGCTCGTGCTCCCGCAGCTGATCATCACCGACATTAACAAGCCGACGATGGATGGCAACGCCCTCGCGGCGGCCCTGCGCGCCGACCCGCGCACCGCGCGCATCCCGCTGCTGATGGTGACGGCGATGAACCTGCGGGGCGACTCCCGGCACGCCGGGCTCGCGCCGACAGATGACTACATTGTCAAGCCCTTCCCCTTTGAGGATCTGCTCTACCGCATCACGACAATGATCGACCTGGACGGCCCGGCCCGCAGCGAGCTGGTGGAGCGCGCCATCGGCCTGCCCTGCTACGATCCGCACCACCCGGCCACCGGGCTGCCCTGCATGCACAAGGTCGCCTCCGCGCTGCCCGCGCGCAGCGCGCGGCCCGGCTGGGCGGCCATCGAGCTGTCGTTCGCGAACCATGCCGCGCTCGTCGGAGCCTACGGCCGGGCGATGGTGGACGGGCTGGCCGGCCAGATGGGCGCGGCCATCCGTCGGGTCGCCGGCCCCAACCTGCTGGTTGGGCACACCGGCTTTGACCTGAGCGTGCTCATCCTCGGCCGCGCCGACGCGGCCGCTGCGGCCGAGCTGCTCCTCGCGGAGCGGATCGCAGGCCTCTTCCACATCCGCGCCGCCAGCCCCTCTGCCCCGGCCGTCCGGCTCGCCCTGCGCCGCGCCGATGATCGGGCCGGCCTCTGTCTCAGCCTTCCCGAGCTGCGCGCCGCCCTACGGTAGAGGGCGCGGCGCGCTGCGCCCCCTACACTGCGGCCCCGGCGCGGGCGGCGATGAACGCCAGCACTTTCTCCCACGCGTCCGCCGAGGCCTCGGCGAAGTCGGTGGCCCGTCGGTCGAAGAAGCTGTGCGGCGCCCCTGGGTAGGTGATCACCGTGTGATCAACCCCGGCCACGCCCAGAGCCGCGTCGAAGGCCGCGATCTGGTCGGCCGGGATCCCTGGGTCGTCCCCGCCGAAGAGGCCGAGAGACGGCACCTTGATGTCTTTCGCCCGCTCAAGCATCGTCCCGCCGCCGCCGAAATCCCGCGAGAGCCCGGCGTAGAAGCCGATCGCGCCGGTAAGGGCGAGCTGCTCCTGTGTGGCGCAGTGGAATGACATCGTCCCACCCATGCAGAAGCCCATCGTGAAGCTGCTCATCACAGACGAGCCCTGCTCGCGCATGTGGGTCAGCGAGGCCTGCGCGTCGGCGAAGATCCCGGGCAGAGTCACCTGCATCACGTGGGGCCAGAACTCGAACGAGTCGTCGCGCGGGGTGAGCCCGGCGGTGCGGCCGAAGTAGTCCATGGCGATGGCGGCCACGCCGACCTCGGCGAAGCGCAGGGCCAGATCCTTGTAGAACTGGTGCAGGCCGCGCACGTCGGGCAGGACGAGCACCAGGGCGCTGGGCGGAGCCTCGGGGGTTGCCAGATAGGCGGCGAAGCGGTTACCGTCGGCGGCGGTGAGCACCACGTCCATGCCTTTTGCGCTGCCGGTGGCTCCGGGGGGCAGCGGCGGTCGGGCGTTATCGTCATAGCACATAGGGGTATCCTTCCACGGCGGGCAGCCGTGATAGGCCGGCGATTCACGTCGGCGCAGCAAATCTGGGAGAGCTGATGGGTAGTGAGTCTATTCTATCACTGATTGTGGCGAGGGGGAGGTAAAAAAATGTAGGGCGACCGACCCGCCCGGTGGGTGAAGCCGTGGGGATACGGCGAAGCCGCCCTGCGGCGGCGCATGCAGGCCGCGCAGGCGGCCTTCGCAAACCAGAGCCGAGGGCTTCCGCCCCACGGCGATTCGCTAGCCCGAAAGGGTACGCCACACCCTCACCTAAACACCTAAAATGAATCCCATGCCGTAGGGGCGGATCAAGGTGTACGCCCGCAACGCCGATCATTGGCCCACTGGGGGGGGCGGGGCTGCCGCTACGGCACCAGACGATACCCCACGCCCCACTCGGTGAGCAGCAGGATGGGGTTGCGCGGGTCCTGCTCGATCTTGCGGCGCAGGTGCCAGATATACACCTTGAGGTAATCGTTATCGCGGGTGTACTCCTGCCCCCACACGGCGCGCAGCAGCGTCTCGTGCGCCACCACCTTGCCGGCGTTCTCCGTAAGGATGAGCAGCAGGTGGTACTCGGTGGGGGTCAGATCCACCACCTCGTTGCGCACGCGCACCTCGCGCTTCTGCTGGTCGATCTGGATCTGCCCATCGCCGGCGGCGAGCGGGCGGTAGGCCGGGGGCACGCGGCGCAGCAGGGCGCGGATGCGGGCCGACAGCTCGTCCATGTTGAAGGGCTTGATCAGGTAGTCGTCGGCGCCGCGGTCGAGGCCAGTGATCACATCCTCGCTCTGCACCTTTGCGGTGAGCATCAGGATCGGGATCTGCGAGAACTCGCGCACCTTGCCTGCGGCCTCCACGCCATCCATCTCAGGCATCATCACATCGAGAATCACCATATCGGGGCGCTGCTCGCGCACCGACTGGACGCACTGCACCCCATTTGCGGCCTGGATGACGGCATAGCCTTCGTGCTCCAAGTTGATGCGGATCAGCTCACGCAGGCCGTTGTCGTCGTCGACCACCAGGATGGTACGCTGCTCCATGTGCAATCCTTGCGCTAAAAGCTAAAGAGCAGAGCGATTGAGCCTACGTCACCAACATATACGTTCGCGACAGGCATGGGCTCCAGAGGCTCAGCGGCTCAATCATCCTATCACTCAGTGCTCTATGGTGCGCTGCGGGCCAGCCCTTCTCGCTGTAGCTCAGTAAACCGTGCGGCTACGTCATCGAGCGTAAGTTCACCGACATGGACATAGCGGATCTGGCCTTGCGCATCGATAAAGAAACTCGTGGGGAGCGGGAACACCCGAAATGCATCCGTCACGCTGCCGTCACGGTCGAGGGCGATCGGGTAGGTCAGGTTATACTGCTCGGCAAACGTGCGGATACCATCCTCGCTGACGCCTTGGCTCTGCTCATCATCGGTCAGGTTCACGCCGATGATCGTCAGCCCCTTATCCCCGTAGCGCTCGTTCGCCGCCTGAAGCGCCGGAAGCTCACGCTTGCACGGCTCGCACCATGTGCCCCAGAAGTTTACCAGCACCACCTGTCCGCGGTATGCTGTCAGGTTGACCGTATCGCCGCTCAAGGTCTGCAGGCTGTGCGCTCGCGCGGGGTGATCGTACGGCGGGCGCTGGCGCTGACAGAGGCGATCTTGGCCGGGGCGGCGCCGATGCTGCTATCATACTGATGTCGCCGCGCGGGGTCTGAGAGGATAGCGTAGGCCCGCTCGATCGCGGCGGTGCGCTCCTCTGCGACCCGCCGCATATCATCGTCAAGATCAGCGACGCGCTCGGGGTTGTAGCGCTCCCGCTGCAGCTGATAGGCGGCCGCTATCTCCTCTGGGCCGGCCTGCTGCCCCAAGCCCAGCAGCGCATAATGTGTGTTCATGCCTCGTAAACGCCTTAGCACCTGTATTTTAACACAGGTGCTTTAACTTTTGTCGAACGGCTTCGCGCAAAAGGGACAATTAGCGGCTATGCTCAGCGATCAGCTGGCGGGCCTGCTGGGCCACCCCTGGCTCAACATTCGGCATGACAATGGCCTTCTGCCACTGCTCAAGGGCCTGCGCCGTCTGCGGCGGGTCAGAGTAGACCAGGCAGAGCCCCTTGCTCAGCAGGGCCCGCCCCTCCTCCGGGGAGTCGCTGATCGCCTGGTCGGCCTCCGCAAGCCCCCGCGCTATATAGCTCTGGTCGTTCACGCCCTGGCCGTAGTAGCAGAGGGCGGTGGCCATGTCGGCGCGAACCACCGGGTTGGCGGGGGTGATCGCCAGGGCTTTCGCATAGGCGTCGTGCGCCTCAAGCCAGCGCGGCAGGCGCTCGATATAGACTCCCTGAAAGCGCTGGTCGCCGCCGTCGATCCGCTCGCGCACCACCACCACGCTATCATAGAGGGCGTTGCCAAGCTCGATCCAGGCATTTGCGTTGTCGGGGACCTGCTGCGCCACCTGGCGCGCGGCGGTGATCTGGGCCTCGAACTGGTTAGCGATATCATCGACCGAGGGCGTCGGGGCGGATGCCGTGGGCTGGCCGAGCGCGCTTGGCCCGCTCGCGCTGCCCGCCGCCTGCTGCGGCGCGTTCCAGACCGTTGTGACGAGCGTGATCAGCACGATCGCGAAGGTGGCCACCGCGACGATCAGGATCGGCAGGACCCAGGTTGGAAGCCGCTGGGATCGCTCGATGCGACGGCCGCTGCGCCGGGGGGCGGCCTGCGCGGGTCGGATGCGGGGCTGGGTATCGAACCCCTTGGGCCGCTCCTGTCGCCGCGCCGGGGGCAGCGGGCGATAGTCGATCAGGTCATCATCATCCAGGCCTGAATCGTCGCCCGCCGCCGCCGCCTCCACTGTCGCGGGGGCGGCGACCTGGGCGCTGAGATCGCTGTCGAATGTAGCGCGCCGCTTCGGGTCCGAAAGAACCGTGTAGGCCCGCTCGATCTCATCGCGGCGGCGGCGGGCGAGCTCGACCAGCTCATCGGCGGCGCCCTCTAGCAGCGATGAGTCATAGCGCTGGCGCAGCCGCTCGTACGATGCGCGAATAGCCTCAAGATCGGCCTTCGGGTGGACTTGGAGTGTCTCGTAGTAGTCTTGCATATCCCAGCTATTGCAGAGGGGAGGGACTCACGGGAGGGCTACCCTCCCGCGAGCCTCCTGTGGTATGTCAGTCGCCGCTGGTAGGACGGGGGCTCTGTAGCCCACGTCGCCTCGCCAGACCACCGAACAGGCCCTTCGGCAGGCGCACGCGCTCGCCGGCGAGCGCGGCCTGGCCCTCAAGGTAGCGCCGGAGCAGCGCGATCACGCCGCCAATAACGCCGATCACCACGCCGGTCCAGACAAAGATCACCAGCGGCTTGACGCTCACCGTGATCACGCCCTTGGCCGGCACCGCCGGCAGGCTGTCGATACCATCGCCCTTGCCCTCAAGCAGCACCATGCGGTTGGTCGGGTCTACCTCAACGAGGGTCAGAGTCTGGCCGCCGGGCAGGGTTGCCGCAAGATGCTCCAGCTTCTGCTCGCCGGTGGCGGGGTCGGTGGCCACCTGGATCACCGGCTCAACCTCGCTCGTCTCCCCGTTATAGAGCACCGTTATCTTCGCGCCGACCTTGATCTGGCCGCCGCCGGTCATCGCCGCCGTGTCGAGGTTAAAGTCCACGAAGGTGAGCTCGTATGGTCCCATCGTGGTCGTGCTGCCGGCGCCGAGGATCGGCCGGGCCGGGTTGACCTCCGGGTCGTAGCCGGCCGGCGAGATATAGACATCCTGGTAGAGCAGGCTGTGGATCGACGGGGTCTGCATCGTCGCGCCCATGCGATCGTTGTAGTAGAGGTAGGGGCGCGCGCTGAAGGTGTCGTTCCTCCCGTCGGTCACGGTGAAGTCGAGCACCCCGCGCTGCTGATCGTCGAGCTGGTAGCCGTTGAAGGTGAAGTCGTAGCCATAGATCTTCGTCGTCTCGCCGGGGGCCATCACCAGGCGCTGCTCGGGGGTGGCGTAGGCGCTAGAGCCGACCATGCCGATCATGGTCAGGCTAAAGCCGAGGTGCGCGAGGTAGCCGCCGATCCGCATCCAGCCGCCGCGCAGCGTGCGGATGATCATCACCAGGTTCGTGCCGATGGCGAAGGTGCCGCCGGCCACATAGGCCAGCGCGAGCACATCGCGCACATTGATCAGCATGGCGATGATCGCGGCGATCACCGCAGCGATGGCCGGCCAGCGCAGGGCGCGCAGCAGGTGCCGCATGTTCGCATCGCGCCAGCCGAGCAGCGGGCCGACGATCATCAGCATGATGATCACGGCGCCGAGCGGCGGGACGGTGCGCTTGTAGAAGCTCGCCGCCAGGCTGAAGCGGCCGTCGGTGAACGGCTGGGCCTGCGGGTTCATCAGGGTGCCGTCGTCCACCTCGAAGGCGCTACTCATCCAGCTCTGGAGCGTGTGGCCGAGGCCGGGGATGGCCGAGATCACCGGCATCGAGGTGCCAACGCCGACCACCAGGGCGGTCACGACAAACGAGATCATCATCAGGACGAAGAAGCTATCGCGCGAGAAGAACTTATCGCTGAGCGGGCGGGCCGGGATGTCGCGCCAGCGCATGACAAAGAGCGTCATGGCCACGGCGATCAGGAAGACCAGGAAGCCGACCAGCGAGTTGAAGATGCCCTCGGCCACAAAGGAGTGGACCGAGAAGTTTGCGTAGACGCCGCTGCGGGTGAGGAAGGTCGCGTAGAAGACCAGGATGTAGCCGAGGAGCGCGAGGAACAGATTCGCCTTGCGCATCCCGCCGTGCGAGCGCTGGAGCACCATGCCGTGGATGAGGGCGGTGAGGATCAGCCAGGGCACCAGCGACGAGTTCTCCACCGGGTCCCAGCCCCAGTAGCCGCCCCAGCCGAGCGTCTCGTAGGCCCAGTAGCCGCCGAGCAGCAGGGCGAAGCCGAGGAAGGCCCATGCGGCGATCGTCCAGGGCAGCGCGCGGGCCACCCAGGTGTCGTAGTCGCGGCGCACGAGGGCGCTGATCGCAAAGGCGAAGGGCACTGTGGTCAGGGCGTAGCCGACGAAGAGGATCGGCGGGTGGATGATCATCCAGAAGTTGTGCAGCAGCGGGTTGAGCCCCTTGCCGTCGGCGGGCAGCGCGGCCGGCAGCCCGGTGGCCGCATCGAGCAGCGGCTTAAAGGGGTTCAGGCTGAGCACAAACAGCAGCAGCGCCGTCTGGACAAGCATCATGACCAGGAGCACATAGGGCTCGAAGTGCTTCGTCCGGCGCACCAGCAGGGCGGCGGCGATACCCCCCCAGATCGTCCAGATCAGAAAGCTGCCCGGCTGCCCGGCCCAGCTCGCCGCGACCACAAAGAAGAACTCCAGGTCGCGCGAGCTGTAGTTATAGACATAATCTATGTCGAAGCGATGGGCCAGAAACAGCGTGAGCAGCAGCGTCCAGGCCATCAGCAGTGCGCCGAGGCTGCCGAAGACGCCGAAGCGGGCGTAGAGCAGCGCCAGGCGGTTGCCGCGAACCACCAGCACATAGCTGACGATCGCGAGCAGGGCCATGGCGATCGAGGTGACGATTAGGAAGGTGCCGAGAGGGTACATACGTGAGCCTTCTAGGGTTTGGGCTGCCGCCTTATCAATGATATATCTGGGTGAATGTTCCAGCGGAGCTGGAACATTCACCCAGATGATATGTCTGTTGCGCCCGTGGCGCAGCTACTTACTCGCGCTCGCCTGGAGCTCCTGGTACTTCGAGGGGCACTTCACGAGCAGGTCGTCGGCCATGAAGGCCTGCTGGGCGCTGTCGTAGTGGCCGATCGCGACGATGCTGATCGCCTGCTCGAAGTTGGCGGGGCGCGGGTCGTCAGAGATCACCTTGACCATCTTCTTGTCCGAGTCCTGGAGCATAAAGGTGAAGCGGCCGGTGTCGTCCATCTCGCCCTTTGAGCCGAGGAAGCCGGCCAGTTGGATGCTGCGCGAGCTGCTGATCGCCTCGTCCACGCTGGTGGTGTAGGCGCGGAAGGCGTCTTTAAAGCCGAAGAGGCCGTAGATGATCGCCAGCAGGATGATGCCGACGCCGGCGATGTGGAGCGGCTTAATCTCGAAGCCGCGGCGGGCTGGTGCTGGTATAGTCGCCATTGCTCCCCTCGTGTTATACCATTTCAGATTGCAGATTTTGGATTGCAGATTGCCGGATACTGCGTTCCACTACGCTATGTCCGTAATACCTATGCAGGTGGCAGGTGGCAGGTGGCAGATTTGCCGCAACAGAGCGTTACCCAATCTGCAATCTGCAATCTGCAATCTGCAATCACTTCTTCGCCGGCTCGGCCTCGCTCACCCTGGTGACCGTGGCGCGTGTGGGGGCGGGCTGCTCGCGCGGCTGCTCGCGCTCCATCTCGCGCTTGAGTGCGCGGGCCTGGGCGTCGATCCGCCAGAGGTAGACAAAGATACCGATCCAGACAGACAGCGTGACAGCCATGGCGACATAGGTCGCCGCGCCTGCCTCAAGCGCCACATTCATGAGCGCGCCCCCTCTCTGCGGGCCAGCGCCCACTGCACGCCTAGCAGCGTCGCTCGCACGTTGAGCATCCAGAAGAACAGTGCGGTAAATCCGAAGATCGAGGCCAGGAAGGTGAAGAGTGTGCGCCCGTTATCAAGCAGGCCTGTGCCGGGGGCCTCGATATTCAGCCGCACGCTATTTGTCGTCATATCGACGCCCTCGACCACGAGGCTGAAGCGCAGCCCCGGGAAGTTGGGCCGATCGACCGCATTGTCGAGCGCCACATCGTAGGTTGGGCTCAGGGTCGCGCTGCCATTCAGCCCCGGCTCCGTCACCTGCACCTGCGCCGTCACCACATCGCCGGCACGGTCGAGGCTTAGCAGCTCGACCTTGCGGTCTCCCAGCAGCCCGAGCTTGCCGACCTCCAGCGCGATCCCATCGCACGTGCTGCCCTGGATGAAGGCGCAGTTGGGGTGGAGCGTGCTGTCGCTGATGCGGGGGGCGATGAAGATCAGGAAGGGGACGGTGATGAAGGCGAAGATCGAGTAGACCGCGCTGAGCTGGCGGCGGCGGGCGACATCGTCGATGGATGAGCGGAGGGCGAAGAGCGCGGCGTAGATCAGCAGCAGCACAAAGATCGATGTCTGACGCGGGTCCCAGTTCCAGTAGACGCCCCAGACCACCTGCGAGAAGATCGCCCCGGTGACGGTGGCGAGAACCGTGAAGAGAAATCCGCTCTCGGCGGCGGCGAGGGCGTAGTCGTCGTGCTCGGGGCGCCCGCGCCAGAGGTAGAGCCCGCTGAACAGCGCCGATATCGCAAACGCCATCACGCTCACCCAGGCTGTGGGCACGTGCATAATGATGATGCGCCCGGCATTGCCCAGGCCCTCGTACTGCGGTACCACGAGGAACATCGCCACCGCAACACCTGCGATCCACACCCCAACCAGCAGCTTGGCAGTCTGGGCCATGCGCTGTGCCATCGGCCTACGCCTTTCCAGTCCCTTATAGGAAAATACCTGTTTGACGTATCATACTACGCCGGTGCGTCACGGACAACAGCAATTTGCTACCTTGTCATGATGTAACCTGCGTGCCAGGGGTTTCATGTGCATTTCATCACGCAGCATGTTTATCGCATGGGCAATATATCACATGTCGCGCGATCCGCTTCGGGGCTACGCCTCCCAGACGAAGCGGAAGAGCATGAGCGAGGCGACGAACATGGCCACCGCGTAGGCCAAAAGCGTGCGGATCGCCGGCAGGGCCAGGGTCATCCCGGCGCTATCGAGGGTGAGCGCGGTGCCCTGGATGGCGACGATCAGCGGGGGCACGAGCAGGGGGAAGGCGAGGACGGCGAAGAGGGCGCTCTTGAAGCTGGCCCTGGCGATGATCGCGGCCAGGATGGTGGTCGCCGTAGCCAGGCAGAGCCCGCCGGCCGCCAGCACCAGCACGAAGGCGAGCGGGCTGCCAACCTCGACCCGCACCAGGACGATGAAGAGCAGGCTGGTGACCGTATCGAGGAGCAGGAGCAGGGCCAGGTTGAAGAGCAGCTTCCCGAGGTAGACCGAGATCGCCGGCGCGGCCAGGCGCAGGGCGGCCATGGTGCGCGTCTCCTCCTCGTACACGAAGCCTCGCGAGAGGCCGTTCAGCGCGGCGAAGAGCAGGGCGATCCAGAGCAGGGCCGACTGGATGAGCAGATACTCATCAGTGCGGCGCATGCCGATAAAGCCCACGCCCAGGCTCACCGCCACCGCCGCGCTGGCGGCGAAGAGCACCAGCGCGTTCAGCGCGTAGCGCGTGCGCAGCTCGCTGCGCAGATCCTTCACGAAGATCGCCCAGGCTGCCGCCAGCAGATCGCGGACACCAATCGAGCGGATGGCCTGGCCTGGCTCGATCTCTTGCTGCTCTTGCTGCTCTGGCTGGGCTTGCATAGAGGTACTATTACATCTGGCTTGATAGTGTTCACCTTGTCACCGGAACTGACAAGGTGACAAGGTGACAAGGTGACGGCCTGGTGTCCTACTGCGTCAAATCTGCAATCTGCAATCTACAATCTGAAATCTTATCTTACGGGCTGCCGAGCTGCAGCAGCAGATCGGCATAGCGCAGCTCGCGCGGGTCGTTCGTCGCGACCACGACGATGCCCTCCCGCCGCTGGCGGGCGATCACCTGATCGACCACCTCGGCCCCGCGGGTGTCCAGCGTCACGGTCGGCTCGTCGAGCAGCAGCACCGGGGGGCGGTGGATGAGCGCGTAGGCGTAGCGCAGGCGGTATGCCATCCCTGAGGAGTAGGCGGACAGCCGATCATTGCCGCGGCCGCCCAGCCCAACCTGCACGAGAAGATCGTCGATCTCGGTGTCGCCCAGGCTCAGGCGACGCACATCGGCGAAGAAGCGCAGGTTCTCGCGGGCGGTCAGCTCGCGGTAGAGGGCCAGATCCGGGGCGACCCAGCCGATAATTGGGCCAGCCTCGCGCGGAGCCCATGCCCTCCCCGCGCACGCATACACGGCGATGCCCGCCGAGGGCTGCTGCAGTCCGGCAAGCAGCCGCAGGAAGGTGCTCTTGCCGCTGCCGTTTGAGCCGCTCACCACCAGCACCTCGCCCCGCCGCACCTGGAGGCTCACGCCGGCGAAGACGGTGCGCGCGCCGTAGCTCGCGGCGAGCTCTTCTACTGTCAGGCTGATCTCCATCGCCGGGGATTGTACCACAGTGGGGGGTTGGGGGTTGGGGGCGGTTTGGAACACGAAGGACGCGAAAGGGGGCGGAAGACACGGACGCGAAGGCGCGAAGGCGCGAAGGCGCGGAGCCGGGGGCCGAACACAAACACAAAACCGGGGTTGCCCCCGGCCTGTCCCCTGTCCCCTGCCCACTGTCCCCTGCCTACGGCACCGGCTGGCGCTCGCGGGTGATCAGGCTCGGCATGACGCCGCCGTTAGAGGACTGGGCCTTGAGGAAGCGCAGCAGCACATCGTTGAAGAGCGTCGCCTCATCGAGGAAGGGGAAGTGCCGGCTGCGCGGCATCATCACAACCTCAGAGGATGGCACATTGTCGAAGAGGTCGGCCTGGTTCGGGTTCACGATATCATCGCGGCCGCCGTGGACGATGAGGGCTGGCACCTTGAGCCGGCTGAGCTCGGGGCGCAGGTCGGTGCGCCACATCGAGCTGACGGCCCGGCGGAGCGAGAGGGCGCTCGACTTGACGCTGTCGTCGATCATCTCGCCGATGGCGGGGTCGCTCGTCTCGCCGAGGAAGAAGCGGAAGAGCCGGCGGCGCACCCAGGGCAGGCGGGCGAAGGCGTCGGCGAAGATGGGCCGGTCGGTGAGCTTGAGCAGCCAGGAGAGCGAGTCGCCGTCGATCGGGGCGCCGACGGTGGCCACGCGCTGGATGCGGTCGGGGTAGGTGATGGCCGTCTTGAGGGCGACCATGCCGCCCATCGAGTGGCCGACGAGCTGCACGCGGTCGATCCCGAGGGCGTCGAGGAAGCGGATCACCTGATCCGAGTAGTTCTGGATGCTCTCCTGGGTCAGCTTGCGTCGCGAGTCGCCGAAGCCCCAGAAGTCGAAGGAGTAGGTGCGGAAATGCTCGGCCACAACCTCCATCGTCGGGAACCAGTACCTCCAGCTGCCGAGCCAGCCGTGCAAGAAGAGCACCGGCCGCCCGCGCCCGAGGACCTCATAGTGAACAGCCTGGTTGTCGATAACGACGATGCTCATAGGGGTGCGCCAAAGCTTAAGAGGAGAGAGGCATTACGCCTTCCTACATCCCATGATAACGCAAGTATATAACGATTTTGTATATGAGGGGCGTCGCGCAGCAATCAATCTTGTCATCAGCTGGCGCCGACTGGGGGGGCTAGTCGGCGCCGCCGCTGGCGCGGGCGCGCAGCGATGAGATGTTCGACTCGCGCTCGTGGAGCGATCGCCGCAGCCGCCACTGGAGGGTGGCGATATCCTCGGAGATCCCGCGCAGGTGGCCCATCTCCTGCTCAAGCTCATCGAGCAGGGCGCGGGCGTGCATGCCGACCTGGGCGCTGCCGCGGTCGACCGAGATATGGCCGATGCGGTCCTGGATGGCCGAGAGCAGGCTCATCAGGTAGGCCCACGACTCGTTGTCCTGGGCGCTGGTGGCGCGCTGGGCCTTGCCGCGGGTATCGAGCCAGACCTGGATCTGCGACTGCATCGCGCTAATGCGGTCCTCAAGCTGGCGCAGGGCGGCCTCCTCGGCCGGGGTGCGGGCCGCGGGATCGCCGCGATCCCCGGCCCGCTGGGCGTGCTCAGCGATCTGCTCAAGCTGCTCCTGGAGGTAGGCGATCGACGTGCCCAGCTGCGACTGGCGCATCGTGACGGCCTCCTGCTCATTGAGCATGTCGAGCAGCATATCCCGCAGCCTGGCCGACTCATCGGCGTTGTGGAGCGCCTGCTGGTGGAGCAGGTGCGGCACAAACCAGAGCAGCAGGGCGAGCAGGGTGATTACGGCGATGCCGAGGGCGACGAAGAGTGCTGTCATAGTGTTCCTCCTACCTACAAACTAGTATAGGAAGGAGGAGCCCGCGCGGCTATGCCTACGGATGACAGCTGGATTACGTTGCGGCAGCGACGCTCACGACGCGGTCGTGGCCGGCGAGGTCGCGGGCGACGCGCACCTCGCCGGCGGGGAAGGCGGCGCGGGCCATGTCGGCCACCAGCGCGCCCTGCCACGCGCCGATCTCGCAGAGCAGCGCGCCGCCGGGCCGCAGGCGCTCGGTCGCGCTGGCGAAGATCTGGCGGTAGATGTCGGCACCGGCGGGGCCGCCCCCCGCCAGCGCCAGGTGCGGCTCGTGGGCGTACACGTTCGGCTCCACCTCGGCCAGGATCGTGTAGGGCGGGTTGCTGACGATCAGGTCGTAGCGCCCCTCCAGCGGGGCCAGCAGGTCGCCCCGCAGCAGCCGCACCCGCTCGGCGAGCCCGTGGCGCGCGACGTTCGCGCGCGCCACCTCCAGGGCCTCGGCCGAGATGTCGACGGCGTCGATCTGGGACTCGGGCAGGCTCACGCCGAGCGCGACGGCGATCGCCCCGCTGCCGGTGCCGATGTCGGCGATGCGCAGGGGATCCGCCCGCCCGGCGGCCATCCGCCCGGCCGCCGCCAGGGCCAGCTCGACGAGCAGCTCGGTCTCGGGTCGCGGCACCAGCACGCGCCGGTCCACGGCCAGCTCAAGCCCGTAGAACTCCTTGTGGCCGACGATGTAGGCCACCGGCTCGCCGCCGGCGCGGCGGGCGACCAGCCCGCTGAAGGTGTCGGCCAGCTCAGATGCGACAGGATACTCGCGCTCGGCCAGCATCCTGGCCCGCGGCCAGGCCAGCAGGTGGGCCAGGAGCAGCTCGGCGTCGAGGCGCGGGGTGGCTGAGGCGGACTCAAGGCGGGAGCGTCCGCCACTTAGCAGGTCAGAGATCGTAGGGGACATATCACGCATCAGATATCAAGCGCGGCGACGAGCGAGTCGGCGATGCGGGCGACGAGGGCGTAGGTGGCCGGGTAGGGCAGGGGCTGGCGCTCGGGCAGGCCGGGCTCCCAGCAGTAGCGGGCGATGCTGGCGCTGGGCCGCGCGCCCGAGGTGAGGGCCACATCCCAGTAGCTCAGCAGCTCGTCCTCGCGCAGGGGCGGGTGCGAGCGGATCTGGGCCTGGGCGTCGGCGGCGTCGCGCTCGACCACGGCCAGGGGCTCCTCCAGGTAGGAGAGCCCGGCGATCACGCCGGAGGCCAGGGCGGCGAGGCGCGCGTCGGCGGCGCCTGGCTCATCGCCGGGGGGCGGGAGCTCGCGCCCGGCCACGGTGAGCATGCGCAGGCTCACGCTGTAGCGGTCGGCGTCGAAGAAGGTCACGCGGGCCGAGGGAGTACCATCGGCGCCGCCGAGCTCGACGGTGCGCAGTCCGGCCTCGTCGGCGGGGATGGCCGCCAGGGCGGCTGCGTCGGCGCCCAGGCGGCGCAGCTCGGCGGTGATCAGCTTCGCGAGTGACATAAGGATCTCCTCCTGGTATGGCTGGGCGGCGAGCCGCCCGCAGAACCGCTGCTCGTGTTGCGGCGCAGCGAAGCTGCGCCGCAACACTAATCAATCCGCCGCTCGGTGAAGTCGCTGCCATCGAAGGAGAGCAGCCGCTTCTTGTCGTCGATCAGGGTCTCCAGGTGGATGGGCCGGGTCCAGATCTTATGCAGGTTGCGCATCGTGTCGCGGGCGTAGTCCATCTTCAGATCGACGCCCTCGTGGCGGTGGCGCAGGTACATCTCGCCGCGGTTGTTGTAGTTGCCGTCCTCGACGTAGATGAAGGGCTGGCCGAAGTTGGTGAGCCGGAAGAGCAGCTTCTCCTTGATCTCCTTGAACTCGCGCGAGGCGATCTCGTAGAGGTCGGTGTCGCGGTTGTAGCGGAAGGAGAAGAGCTTGTTCTCGATCACGAACTCGGGGGTCAGGAACTCGTCGATGAAGGTGACATCGTTGTAGAGCTTGCGCACCTCGAAGAGCTTCTGGCGGCCCAGGCCGAGCTGCTTGTCCCAGGTGCGCTTGGCGGCGATGTCGTCGCACTCGTCGTACTCCTTGCCGAAGCGGCCCTTGTCCCAGCGCTCCTCCACGTCGCGCAGCAGCTCAAGCCCCAGCTTGTAGGGGTTCAGCCGGCCGCCGCCGGTGGCCACCACGCCCGAGTGCAGGTCGGCGAAGGAGACGATCTCGGAGGCCGTGGCCACCTTCTGGGTCATGATCGTGCTGTGCCAGTAGCTGTTGTGGTTGATGAAGCCCTGGGCCGCGTAGCGGTGCGTCTCCGTCACCGAGATGTCGTACACATCGGCGCGCCCGCGCTCGATGCTCACAACCTCGTCGTCCCATGCCTCGGCCTTGTACCAGCGGCGGTTCTCAAGGTATTCCCCCAGGGCGGCCTGCTTGCGCTCCAGGCCGAAGCCGACCCGCATGTAGAAGTCGACCGCCGAGCGGCCCGCCGTGTGGATGTGCCAGCAGCCATCCTGCTGTGGGCGGCGGGTCGAGAGGATGCCGAAGTTCAGCAGGAGCAGCTGCACCAGCTTGCCCATCTCCTCGCTTGACGAGGAGAGGATGATACCCTGCTTTCCGGCGTAGCCGTCGCAGTCGTAGAGGGCGCGCAGGAAGCTGGCGACGACCCGCTCAGGCGAGCGCAGGATCACGTCGGGCACCGTCTTCTGACGCGCGGAGACGCCGGTTGTCAGGCCGAGGTGCTTGAGGAAGTCCTGCACATCGAGCGATGAGAAGCTGATCCGCCAGCGGTTGCCGTCCTGGCGCCAGCGGGCCTCGATGCCGAAGAGCGAGCTGACCAGGTTGGCGAAGACCTGGGCCTGATCCTCGTCGCCGGTGGTCAGGCCGATGGTGCGCTTGACCACGCTGATATGCCCGTCGCCGCAGAGGTAGCCGAGGAAGGCGGCCAGGCGCTCGTCGACGATCTCGGGCACGCGGATGGGCTTGCGCGAGTTGCAGGGCGGGCCGAGGACTGCGGTCGCGGCCTCATATTCAGTGACAAGCGGGGCGAGCGCGGCATCAGCGCGGGTCTTACGGCCCTGGCGATAGCGCAAGACCGTATCGATCGATACGCCCGCCTGCTGGGCGACGCTGTTCAATGTCGCACGCGCGGTCGGCTTCCAGCTCAGGCGCACCTGCTCGGTGGCCCAGAGCCGCTGGCCGCCACTGATCTTCACCCGGTCGCCGAGCTGCATCTCATCGAGGCGTCGCCAGCTCTCGTCGGGCAGCATCAGCCGGTGGTTGAACGAGCCCTCCAGCTCCAGGCCGCGACGGGTGCGGATCTTCACCGTCTCGTAGTCTTCGAACTTCGCCCAGTCGTAGATCTGCTGGCGCTCTTCGCCGTCGCTGACCAGAGCTGTCGAGGCAGTGTCAACGATCTCTTTTATACGTAGAATTCCACTCTGAGTATACACTAGAGAATTGATCTGGAGGCAGGCCCATCCTTCGTTGATGACCTTGGTCATCCCCTGGGGCGCGAAGTAGTAGGCCTCGTCGCGGATGATCTCCAGGACGGTGTGCTGCCAGCGGTCGAGGGGCGCGTAGTTCATCAGGAAGAGCAGGATGTCGCGCTGGGGGTTCTCGGGGAAGCGGCGCAGCTTCTCGCGCTCGTCCTCGATCTTCTTGCGCTGGGCGGCCATGTACTCGGGCGGGTTGATGTAGTCGCGCATGTAGCCGCGGTCAACCCTGAGCCCCTGGGCCGTCTCCTCCTCGGCCTCGGCCGCGCCCGCCGCCGGCGGCTGGGACTGGGCCTCGGCGCGCTTGATATAGGGCGAGTGGTAGTCGATCAGGTTCTCCAGCGAGAGGCAGGTGTCGATAAAGTCCTCGACGACATCGTAGCCGATGCGGTCGATGATCCGCTGGATGCGGGTGGCGTGGTTCGCCATCGCGTCGAGCATCTTGCGGTTGGTGTGGGCGAACCACATATTATTCTTGAAGAAGTCGACGTGGCCGGTGACGTGGGCCATCACCATCTTCTGGGTCACGTCCTCGTTGCCCTCCAGCAGGTAGGCGTAGGACGGGTTGGTGTTGATCACCATCTCGTAGATCGTCGAGCCCTGCCAGATATGGCCCTTCATCAGCTGGTCGAAGTCCATGCCGAAGCGCCAGTGCGGGTAGCGCGTGGGGAAGCCGCCCATGGCCGCCGTCTCATAGAGGGTGCGGTAGTCGAGCACCTCGTAGAGGATCGGGAAGAAGTCGAGGCCGTAGGCGCGGGCGTGGGCCTCGATCTCCTCGCGGGCGGCCTCCAGGTTCGGCGGAATGCGGGTGTTTCTCATACGTCTCCCCTATCACCACGAGACACGTAGGGCGGCTCGGAAGATCAGGCTGTGGGCGAAGAGCCCGACGAGGATCAGGGCGGCGAGGGCGATCTGGCTGCGGCGGCTCGTCTCTCTCATGATACCATCGGCCAGCGCTGTCGCAAGGAGAATATGGCTGAAGAGCCAGATCCGCTCGACCTCGCGGTAGAACAGGCCGGAGAGCAGCATGCCGCCGATCAGGGCGGCGGCCCCGGCCCAGACGGCGTCGGCGGGCCGTGGGCTGCCGGCGACGATCTGGCCGACGCCCCGCCGCGCGCCGACGATCAGCCGGTGCAGCAGCCAGGGGCCGAGGAAGCAGCCGTAGGCCACGGCGTTCACCGCCAGGAAGAACAGGTAGCTGGACAGGCCGAGCGGCGAGACGCGCTCGCCGACGTCGATCTTGTTGTTGGCCACGCCCATGAGGAAGGCGGCGAGGCTGCTGTAGCCGCTGAGCAGCCAGACCGCGCCGAGGGCCAGCAGCGCCGCGCCGGCCACGGTCGCCGCCAGCCCCGCCCAGCGCAGCAGGTCGGCCCGGCCGACGGGGCCGGCGCGCAGCCGCCAGACCGCCAGGGTCAGGGCCACCAGCCCCAGCATCAGCGTGGTGAAGCTGAGCAGCAGGCCGAGGGCGATCAGCAGGCCGGCGAGGACTGGATATATCTGATGCAGGGCCGAACGCGCAGCGTTCGGCCCTGCATCAGATATAAAAGTAGCGTACAGCGCCCAGGTGGCCCAGGCCAGCACTGTGGCCAGCAGGGCGTCCATCGAGGTGGCCGCGTAGATCATATAGGCCGGCAGCAGGGCGTAGATCGCGGCGGCCAGCGTGCCCGCGCGCCAGCCGCTCAGCCGGCGGGCCAGCAGGTAGGTCGGCCAGACGCCCAGGGCGGCCAGGGCGATCACGGCCCAGGTAGCAGGCTCAGGCCCGGCCCCCAGCGTGTACTCAACGAGCCAGAGGAAGAGCGTGTTCCCCGGCGGGTGGGTCTTATTGTGCAGGGCCAGGTCGGGCATGGCGGCCACGTAGCCGCGCAGGAAGCCGATCGGGTCGGCGCCGACCAGGGGCACGTCGCGGATGTAGTCGCCCTCCTGGAGCGCGAAGGTCTGGAAGAGCGAGTCCCAGCCGCGCAGGGAGGCCTTGAGGGCGACGGGCAGGCCGGCGGCGGCCAGCCAGCTCACGCCAACGACCAGGGCGGCGGGCGGCGGTGCGTCCCGGCGCAGCCAGAAGATGACGGCGGCGGCGAAGATCGCGAACAGGCCGGCGGGCAGGGCGGCGGCCCAGGAGAGCTCAGTGCCGGCGCGGGCCATCAGCGGGAAGGGCCAGAAGTAGCCAGGCAGGTGCGCCATCGCGTACCAGCCGACGCCGAGCAGGGCGGCGGTCAGGGCCACGCCGAGCAGCTCGCGCTGCCAGGCGCTCAAGCGCGGCGCGGCGGACTGGTAGGCGACCACGGCGCCGAGCACGAGGGACAGGGACACGGCCGCGAAGGCGCTCCAGAAGGGCAGGTTGGGGGCGACGCGCAGCGCGCCGCCGAGCAGCCCCGCGCCGAGCAGGGCCAGCGGCGCGAGGGCCAGCGCGAGGGCCAGCAGCCTCGGCAGGTCGAGCCGGCGCAGCAGCCAGTAGCCGCCGACGGCGAGCCAGAGGTTCACGGCCAGCTGCCCGTAGGGCGGCGCGGCGGGGCCGAGCTTCCAGAGCTCGGCCGAGCGCAGGCCGACCCCGACCACCCGGCCCTGGCCGGGGTCTACCGTGGCGCTGATCAGCGTGAGGCAGACCGGGCCGGCCAGGGGCGCGGGCGGGGTGAGCATGCGGTAGCGGCGGCTCTCGGGCGCGATCTGGAGCGGGATCGTCAGCTCGCCGAGGCGCAGGTCGGCCCGGTCGATGCCGGCGACCGAGCTGCCGAGCAGATCGAGCTGGAGGATGCCGGCCGGGCGGGTGGCCCCGGCCGCCGGGAGGCAGACCGTGCCCTCGCCCTTCGTCCAGCGGTAGGGGTTCGGCGTGTCGGCCGCCTCAAGCGACTGGAAGCCGGAGAAGAGGCCGAGGATGCGGTCGTCGGCGCGCACCTGGGTGTGGTAGGCCCCGCCGTAGTAGGCCAGGGTGAGGGCCAGGGCTAGCAGGCCGAGCAGCAGGGGCGGGGCGACCGCCCAGGGCGCGCGGGCGACGGTACGGGGCGCGCGACGAGTGGCGAAGGACAGGCTGCTCACTTCCCTTTGCCCAGGAAATCCTTGATCGTATCGTACACATCATCGCGGTCGGTGATCTCGCTGACCACGATCCGCTCGTCGCCGCCCAGGTACTCCTCAAGGTCGTGGGCGAAGCGGCCCGAGCCGTAGAGCGAGCGCACCTGCCCGTAGCAGAACTGGTTGACCTTGGGCATCAGCTCATTCTTGAGCAGCTCGACGCACTCGCGGGTGTCGCCGCCGCCCCAGTTATCGCCGTCGGAGAAGTGGAAGGGGTAGATATTCCACTCCTCGGAGGGGTAGCGCTCATCGATCAGGCGGTTGCAGAGCTTGTAGGCCGAGGAGATCTTCGTGCCGCCGCCCTCGCGGATATGGTAGAAGGTCTCCTGATCGACCTCCTTCGCCGCCGCGTCGTGGACGATATAGCGAATATCGATCTCCTTATACTGCGAGCGCAGCCAGGTCTCGATCCAGAAGGCGGTGATGCGGACGAGCTCCTTCTGCTCGGTGCCCATCGAGCCGGAGACATCCATCATATAGATGATCACGGCGTTGCTCTCGGGGAGCATCGTCTCCTTCCAGGAGCGGTAGCGCATATCATCGCGGATGGGCACGATGATCGGGTCGGCGCTATCGTACTCGCCGGAGGAGATCTGGCGGCGCAGGGCCTCGCGGTAGGTGCGCTTAAAGTGGCGCAGCGAGTTGGGGCCGGTGCGGCGGATGCCGCTGTACTTATCCTTCTCGCTGACCAGGTTCTTGCGGCCCTTGGGCTGGATGTTGGGCAGCTGGAGCTCCTCGCCGAGGATGGCGGCCAGCTCGTCAAGCGTGATGTCCACCTCCAGGGCGTGCTGTCCGGGGTCTGAGCCGGCCTGGCCCTGGCCGGGCTGCCCATCGCCCTGGCCGACCGGGTCGCCCACATCGCCCTCGCCCTGGCCGACCCCGCCGCCCTGCTTAGATCCGTAGCGGAACTGGGGCAGGTCGATCGTCGGCACGGGAATGCTGACATAGCGCTTCCCCTGGCGGCCGATCATCTCGCCGTGGGACATATACTTGCGGAGATCTTTCTTGATCTTGCCGCGCACGATCTGCTTGAAGCGGTTCAGATCGCGGTCGACGCGTTTCATTGACATATGCGTTGTGAAAGGATGAAGGATGAAGGATGAAGGATGAATGTCTACTCTCATCCTTCATCCTTCATCCTTCATCCTTCAATAGTTGCTCTTGGTGTCGCCACGGGCGAAGATCGAGGCGACATAGTTGAGCACATCGGTGGCGCTCTGCTCGTTGTAGCCGAAGTCGCGGATGAGCCGCGCCTTGACCACGTCGATCTTCTCCTGGGTGTCCTGGTCGATCACGCGGGAGACGAGCGAGGTCAGCTTGATGCTGTCCTTCTGGTCCTCGAAGAGCTTCAGCTCCAGGGCCTTGTGCAGGCGCTCGTTGGTGCGGTAGTTGAAGGTCTTCCCCTCGATGGCCAGGGCGCCGATGTAGTTCATGATCTCGCGGCGGAAGTCGTCCTTGCGCGACTCGGGGATGTCGATCTTCTCCTCGATGCTGCGCATCAGCCGCTCGTCGGGCTCCTCATACTGGCCGGTGTAGCGGTTGCGCACCTTCTCGCGCTGGGTGTAGGCCTTGATGTTGTCGATATAGTTGCCGGCCAGCCGCTTGATCGCCTCCTCATCGGCGGAGATCGCCCGCTGCACCTCGTTCTTAACGATCTCGGTGTACTCCTCGCGCACGGTGGCGAGCAGGTCGCGGTAGCGCTTGCGGTCGTCCTCGTTGCTGATCAGGGCGTGGTTCTTCAGGCCGCCCTCGAGCTCGTTGATCACCATGAAGGGGTTGATGTAGCCCTCCTCCTGGTTCGTCACCAGGGCGTTGGAGATCTTGTCCTGGATGTAGCGGGCCGAGATGCCCTCCATGCCCTCGCGGATGGACTCCTTGCGCAGCTCCTTGATGTTGTCCTCAGTGAAGCCCGGCAGGGTCTTGCCGTTATACAGCTTCAGCTTCTGGAGCAGGGTCAGGTTCGGCTTCTTGGGGTCCTCAAGGCGGGTGAGCACGGCCCACATCGCGGCGACCTCCAGGGTGTGCGGGGCGATGTGGACGCGCACCTTCTTCTTGTTGAAGTCGCGCTCGTAGATCCGCACCTCGTCGCGCAGGCGGGTGACGTAGGGGATGTCGATGCGGACGGTGCGATCCTTGAGCGCCTCCATGAACTCGTTGTTCTCAAGCCGGCGGTACTCGGGCTCATTGGTGTGCCCCAGGATCACCTCGTCGATGTCGGTCTGGGCGAACTTCTTCGACTTGATGCGGTGCTCCTGCGAGGCGCCGAGCAGGTCGTAGAGGAAGGCCACATCGAGCTTGAGCATCTCGACGAACTCGATGATGCCGCGGTTGGCGATGTTGAACTCGCCGTCGAAGTTAAACGCCCGCGGGTCCGAGTCCGAGCCATAGATCGCGATCTTGCGGTAGTTGATATCGCCGGTGAGCTCGGTGGAGTCCTGGTTCTTCTCGTCCTTGGGCTGGAAGGTGCCGATGCCGACCCGGTCCTGCTCGCTGAAGACCAGACGGCGCACGCGGATATGCTGCACCAGCCGGCTCCAGTCGCCGTCGTAGCGGCGCATGAGCTCCTTGTAGTGGAAGCGGCAGACCGGGCAGAGGTCGCCGACGATACGCAGGTGATCCTCGTCCGGGCGGTCGGCGTTCACCTGGGCGAGCAGGCGCTCGCGCATATCCATGGGCACGAGGTGCAGGGGCTCCTCGTGCATGGGGCACTTCTCCCACTCGGCCTCGGGGACCTTGGCGTAGTCGAAGCTGGACGGGTCCTCGATCGCGCCGAGGTACCAGTCGTAGGTGTAGAGGGCGCCGGCGTCGGTCTTCGAGTAGTGCTCCAGGCCCTTCTTCAGGCGGCGCACGATGGTGGACTTCGACGACCCGACGGGGCCGTGGAGCAGCAGGACGCGCTTCTCGGTGCCGTAGCCCTTGGCCGCGCCCTTGAAGAAGTTCACCAGGCGCATCAGCGGGATCTCAAGGCCGAAGATCGAGTCATCGCCGTCGAAGGAGGCGTCGGAGAAGAACTTATAGCGGATCAGGCGCTTCTTCGCGTCGATGAACTCCTCGGTCCCATACGACATAATCATGTCGTAGATACGCTGAAACCCGTTGCGGGTGACGCGGGGGTCACCCGCCGCGAGGTCGAGGTAGTCAACAAACGTCCCTCGCCAGTTGAGCTGCTGGAACTGCTTGCGGTCCTGCAACTCACCGAGGAACTGCATCAGCGACGAGCCATTGGTAGCCATGTATTGTCCTCCTGCTGAGGGCACCGCCCATGCGCGAAGACACATATGCGAATGGGATAGGGATAGGGAGACACCGCTGCGCTGGGCGCGCCCGAGGTCTGGGGCCATGTGAAGGTTACGCGAGTGGTGTTGCTAACGTGCAGGTGTGCGATCTTGGGGCTGGATGCATGCCGATTCGGCCGATACCCGAACGCGAACGCAGGCACCTAGATGTGACTGCCGCGCGGCATACTATACAGCTTAGATCTCAGGGAGTCTGTAAGAGGAGTACCTGGAAGATACAGGCATTGGTATTATAGCAACTGCGATAGGGTGCGTCAAGGATTTTATGTCGTGTAGAGGCGCACATGTGTACGCAATGAGCGCGACATGGGGGCGCGCGGGGTAGCCCTCGGAGAGGCTCGACGAGACGAGCAGCTTCGTCTCGTGGGCGAAGACCGCGCCGCCGCCTGCTACGCCTCAAGAAAGGAGGTTCTTAGGGCGCACCGGGCCAATTTTTTGCTCCAGGAGATTTGTTCTATGCTAAAGTATAGCCTATTACGGATTCAACTTACAATAGCTGGTTGGAGCGTGGGTGTCACGAATCTTCTTGCGTCCGCCCGCATGCAAGACGTTCCGTCACACCCTTGGAGCGTAGCCCGTGACGTTAGCTGCAGTCTCACGACTTCCTCATTAATGCGTAACTTTTTATCATCGCTTGCCGTTTCTTGTTTGAAGCGTCCTAAGTAGGGGAACAGCAGTGTCAACCTCGAAGGACGATCTCAGCGAGGTAATCAAGCGGGCACAGCAGGGCGACCAGCGCGCCTTTGATGTGATCTATGATCGCTTCGCCGACCCGCTCTTTCGCTATATCTATGCGCGATGCGGCGACGCAACAGCAGCCGAGGACATGCTTGGTGATCTGTGGGTGCGCGTGGTCGAGCGGATAGAGGGCTTTCGCCTGCCGCCAAGCGGCGGTGAGCAAGCCTTCGCCGCGTGGCTCTACCGGATCGCGTACAACCTTGTGATCGACACCTTTCGGCGCAAGGAGTCGGGGAACGTCCCGCTCAATCCATATATCTCAGACCGAGACCCATCGCCTGACGATCACGCGATCATCGGCGACGAGCGCCGCGAGCTGCGCGAGGCGATCGAGAAGCTCACCCCCGATCAGCGAGAGGTTGTGCTGATGCGATTTATCGAGGAGCGCAGCAACGCCGAGGTCGCCGCCCTGACCGGGCGCAGCGAGGGGGCGGTGAAGGTCATGCAGCACAGGGCGCTGGGCGCTCTAGCCAAGCTGCTTGGTGGCAGCCGCGGGCGACGGCCCGAAAACTATCATCAGGAGGAGTGACGTAGCGGTCGCTCAGACAGCGCCCCCTCATGGTATGCCCAAGAACCGTGTCGCGCTGTCGCATCATCACCACCTAGAAGGTAGGCGGGGAAATAGGTAACGAGGCGCGTGGGGCGATGCTCCGCTCCACAGGGCTCTCTCGCAGAGGTGCGACGAGGCTCTCCCACCCACCTTCCGTATCATGCGCGCATAGACAAGGTTCCAGAGAGCTGTACAGTTTGGCATAGCGCAAGGCATCCCAATGCGTAAACCCTGCCACCTGCCACCTGCCACCTGAAACCTTGTCATACTACTTATAGCCCACTATGGGCTGGGCGATCACCATGACTGACCATTCCTACAGCGTTGAGGATGCCCTGGACAGCTGCCTGGCACGCATAAGCGCAGGAGAGCCGGCCGAGGTATGCCTGAGCGACTTCCCCGAGCACGCTGATGAGCTGAGGCCAATGCTGGCCGCGCTCTTGGAGCTTGGAAGCTGGCAGCCGCCCACGATATCGACAAAGACGCGGACGGCGGTGCGCCGGCGGGCACACGTCGCGCTGCGCCAGGCCCACCCCCGGCGCGCATCGTGGGGCTGGGGCAGGTGGGCGCTGCGCATGGGCGCCGCCGCGCTGCTCATAGCCGCGCTCCTCGGCAGCGGCGTCGCCTTTGCGGGCGCGAGTCTGCCAGGCACGCCGCTCTATCCGCTCAAGCGGCTGGGCGAGCATGCGCGGCTCGCCTTGGCGATCGGTAGCGCGAGCCAGGTCGATCAGCATCTGGCGCTCGCCCAGCACCGGGTCGATGAGATCACGGCGCTCGCGCGTGCGGGGGCCGTGATCGATCCGGAGCTGATCGCGGATCTGGACGCACACTATCTCAAAGCGGCTGATGCGATCAAGGCGGCTGAGCCGAGCCTGCGCCCTGATCTGCTGATGGTCTATCACGATCAGATCGCCTCCCAGCAGACGATCCTCGGTGCGATCGATCGCGATGGCCTCGATGATGCGGCCCGCCTGGCGATCGATGACGCCAGCAGAGCAGTTGTCGCCGCCGGCGCGATCGTGCCGAGCAGCGGCCCGGCCGAGATGCCCGCCACGGACCCTGAGCCCACGATGGAGGATACGGCGCGGCCTACCGCCCCGGCGACGGCGACCGCGAGCCCGAAGCCCTCGCAGTCGCCGACGGCTCGTCCGTCTATGACGCCGAGGCCGACGGCGAGGCCAACGGATCTCCCAACGGCGAGCCCTCTGCCGAGCCCGACGGCGAGCCCTCTGCCGGCAGTTGTGCCCACGCCCACGGCCGCGCCGCCCACGGCCGCGCCGCCCACGGCCGCGCCGCCCACGGCCGCGCCGCCCACGGCCGCGCCGACGGATGAAGGGCCAAGCGGGTCGTTCGTCACACCGACACGCGCGCCGAGCGCAACCACATCGCCCGACCCAGGAGGGGATGATCGGCCGGGCGGCGGCGGCCGACGCCCGGCGCCTACGCCGGAGCCGACAAAGCCGCGGGAGACCGAGACGCCTGAGCGCAGGCCAACTGACGAGGCGAAACCCTCGCAGACGCCTGAGCCGGAGCCGACGGACGACAACCATCACGGCGAGACGGAAACGCCTGAGCCCAGGCATAGTGAGACGCCGCTGCCCGAAGAGACGACGACCTCGAAGCCGACCGAGACGCCGAGGCCAACCGAGACGCGGGAGCCGACCGAGACGCGGAAGCCGACCGAGACGCGGGAGCCGACTGAGACTCCTCACCCATAGTGTATATGGGCCATAGCGCAATAGAGCACACGTAATATCAAATCTTGATTGATACCGTGCATTCTGTCACCCTAAGCGAAGCGAAGGGTCTCGACCGGGATTCTTCGCTTCGCTCAGCACTACGCCGTAACTATTTGGCGGCTGACTCGTTTAGATAGGTAGCTGGATCATGAGCACGGCGCGTCCGCTCGCGCAGCTCCCCAGAACACCATCTCGCCGCTGTATCTGCCCCCAGACGCAGCGGGCTGCGGCTCGCCGCAGCGCTCAGTGGGGTTTGTGCCGGTACACGTTCTCGCCTCTCGCCCTCTGTCTCCCCCCCAGAGGGCGATAGGGGAGGCAGACGCCCGGCCACAGCCCAGCAGGCGCCCGCATCCTTCCCCCCCTGGATGCGGGCGCTGCTCTTTTTTGGGTGTCACGAATCTTCTTGCAACGGTGGCCATGGCGGGCGGCTG
>NZ_JAIEWN010000004.1:72460-86709 GCF_019599295.1 Oscillochloris sp. ZM17-4
AAACAACCCATGCGCCTCATCTCCCGAATCCTCTTGGCATCGATGATTGTCGCCCTGCTGGCCTTCACCTACTGGGCGGCCCAGGGCGCGCCCGACGTGATGTGGACAAGCGCGCCGGGCTGGAGCTGGGCGCGCAGGGTGGCCCTGTCTGCGGCGGACACCCCCGCCCCGCAGGTCGCACCGCTGGCCGTGGACGGCGCGGGCCAGATCTACCTGCTCACCATCGCGCGCCGCGATGCCGCGCCGCAGGCGCTGCTGACGGCCTACGGCCGCGACGCGGGCGTGCGCTGGCGGCGCGAGCTCTCCGCCCCGGCGGGCGAGATCCACCAGCCCGCCCTGCTCTGGGACGGCCAGATGCTGCGGGCGCTCTGGCTCGACCATGGGCGTATCTATGGCTCGACGGTCGGGCCCTCCGGCGAGGTGCTGGCCGCCGCCCAGCCGCTGGGGGGCAGCGCGCAGGTCGAGTCCTTCGCCGCCGCGAGCGACGGGCGCGGGGCCACCTTCATCTGGTACGCCGGCGCCCCCGAGGCACCGGGGATCTTCGCCCAGCCGCCGGGCGACCTCACCGGCCCGCCGACGCAGATCGCCCCCGCCGGGTCGCGCCCCGCCATCCAGCTCACCACGGGCGGCGCGCTCGTCGCGACCTGGGTCGCGCCCGAGGCGGACAAGCTGGCGATCTGGCGCGGGGTCTACCCCGGCGGCGACCCGACGCGCGGGCGGGCCGAGGCGGTCGGGAGCATCGAGATGGGGCCGGGGCTGGCGCTGTCCGGCCCCTGGCTCAGCGCCGACGACGCCGACGGCTACCTGCTCTGGAATCTGACGGTCACCCAGGGGCGGACCGCGGGCAGCTCCTACGCGCAGTACCTCAGCTTCCCGCTCGATGGCGGGCCGGCCAGCGAGGTGCGCGCCATCGGCCTGCCGACGGGGGCCGACCTAGACTACGTCGATGGCGCGGGCGGCCCGCAGGTGGCGCTGGGCGCGGGGGGCGTGGCCGGGGGCGGCCCGCCCGCCGACTGCGCCGCCCCTGTAGGCCCCGGCGCGCCGGCCATGATCTGCAAGGCGCAGGTGCGCCACCGCGCCAGCCACAGGTTCAGCCAGGCGGGGGCGATCCTCTTGGCCGGGGGCCAGCCGGCGGGCTACCAGCTGATCAGCTTCGGCGATCGCTCCGCCTACGCGCCCGCGCTGGCCAGGGATGGGGCGGGCCAGCTCTACGCCAGCTGGCTGAGCATGGGCGCGGGCGGCTTCGACGTCTACCTGGCCAGCACCGCGCCGGATATGCGCGCGGCCCTGGGCCAGATGGGGCTGCGCGACGTGGGGCGGGTCGGCTTCGAGATCATCTACGGCATGATCAGCGGGGCGCTCTTCTCGCCGCTCACCGCCCTGCTCTGGTCGCTCGCGCCCCTAGCGATCATCGGCCTCACCGCCGGGCTGCGGCGCGACCACGGCGATCTGCGGCACTGGGCGACCCTGCTCAGTCTGGGGCTGGCCCTGGCCGCCTACTGGTTCGCCAAGTGGACGCTGCTGGCCGACGCGCGATCCTACGTGCCCTTCGCGGCCTGGGTGCCCGGGATGCCGGGCTGGCTCGGCCTGCCCCTGCGCCTCGGCGTGCCGATGATCATCGGCGGGCTGAGCCTGTGGGCCGCCTGGCGGCTCACCTACCGCCGCGGGGCCAACTCGGCCGCGCTCTTCCTGCTGGCCTACGTCGCCGTGGACGCCCCGCTGACCATGGCGATCTACGGCGGGGTCTTCTTCGGGGCCTTCTACCCGTTCGCGTAGGGTGCTGGCCGGAGTGGATGGGCCACAACGCATAAAAAGAGCGCTCACGATCATCGGCGGCCGATGATCGTGAGCGCTATTGCGCAGAACTCTAGCGTGAGCGCCTTTTCGCCGCCAGCCCCAGCAGCAGCAGGCCGCCCAGCGCCACGATCAGCAGGGCCACCCCATCGTTGGCCCCGGCATTGGGCAAGGACGGTGACATCGCCGCCGGGACAAGGCTGCTGAAGAACATGTCGGTCTGCTCGGGTGTGACGGCGGTGCTCAGGGCACCCGATGGGGATTGGAGCGTATCCGCCATGTGCGCCGGCCCGATCAGGGCAAAGCCAGAGAGGATAAGGATGATCGCGAGGGCGATCAGGGCGGAAACGCGCGCGCGTCTGTGCGCGAATGAGTGGGTGGAGCGGCCATCTAGCATTGACGGTCTCCTGTCATTGGGATGATGCCCTCACAGAGGGTATCTCCAGGTTGTTCAGCGGGTGCGACATGTGCGATGTGCCAGATTTCGATGTTGAGCCTGTTCATGTGCGGCTGAAGACAACGCTGAGGCTATAGGCGATTCTACGAGCAGGCAGATTATATATCGAAAAGCGTACCATAGAGTGACAAAATAGTACGTGAAGGCTTACTCAACAAATCGCCGATGTGCGCCTATTTTAGCATTACAATGCTGTAGAGAGCCTCTTTTTAGGCACGTGGCCGTGGGGAGGAGGAGTTGTGAAAAATTTAATTACCGACACAATACCCTAACGCGGCGCGCTCGGCGCCGCCAATGCGGCACCGCCCGTGCGCAAAACTTCAGATGGGCCAGTTTTACGTAACAGCTCCGTCATGGCCCTCACCCCCCAGCCCCCTCTCCCGCTCAGGGAGAGGGGTGAGGGCTGTCTGGCGGCAGACTGTCAAGCTGATGTGAACCTTGTCTAACCAATAGTTCTCGATAGCTCTCGATGTGCGCCCCATGCGATGCTCCTACTCGGAAAAGGATAATTAATAATAGCACATATCTTCTTATCCGTCAACAGGTGAGACCTATAATCATTTGACGCAGTGGACGCCCCCCCGTATAATCAGCGGCGTCCTAACCGATTATGCAGCTCCGACGGCGCAGGCACCGCGGCCCGCCCGCCACCCCGCATGTCTGACTCACCTGATCTGAAGTCCATATCTGCCAGGCGGCGGCCGGTGGTCGCCGTGTGCGGCAGCAGCGCCGAGGACGCGCAGCTCAACGGCCTGGCCGAGGATGTGGGCCGGCTTCTGGCCGCCGGCGGGGCGACGCTCGTCTGCGGAGGAGGCGGCGGCGTGATGGCGGCGGCATGCCGGGGCGCCCTGGCGGCCGGCGGGGTCACGATCGGCATCCTGCCGGGCGGGGATCCGGCCGAGGCCAACCCCCACGTGCAGATCGCCGTGGCGACGGGCATGGGCCACGCGCGCAACGCGATCATCGTGCAGACGGCCGACGCCGTGATCGCGGTGGGCGGGGCCTACGGCACGCTCTCAGAGATCGCCCTGGCCAGCGCCTGCGGCCGGCCGGTCGTCGGCATGCGCACCTGGGAGCTTGGTGGCCGCCCAGAGACCATCCACGCCACCGCGACACCGGCGGAGGCCGTCGCGCTCGCGCTGCGCCTCGCCGGCGGGGGGCGGTAACCGAACCGTAACCGGCCAATCAGCGGCATTCCAGATCCCTCTCAGCCGCCGCTGCTACAATCGCACATAGTGAAGACTCTATCTACCCGAGAAAACCTGAGGAGAGCGCGCATGGCGAAACGTATCCTGCTTGTTCTAGCCCTCGTCTCGACCATCGCCACCCTGGCGGCGTGGCCGAAGACGAGCGCGGCCCAGTCGGGCGTGGCCGACACCTACCCGCCCTACCAGGCGCGCTACTTTGGCGAGACTGGACACTCGGCGGTGAACTGGTTCCTGGAGTTCTGGAAGAGCACCCCGAACGCCCTGTTCGTCCTCGGCTACCCGATCTCGCAGCCCTTCATCGAGGAGAGCTTCACGAACCCCGGCCAGTACTACCGCGTGCAGTACTTTGAGCGGGCGGTGCTCGAAGAGCACCCCGAGAACTTTGGCCAGCAGGGCAATAAGTTCTACGTGCTCGGCCGCCTGATGGGCAGCCGCCTGGCCCAGGGCCGCACCGAGCCGGCCTTCCAGCAGGTGGGCGACCCCGGCGACGGGACCTTCGACTCGGCCACCGGGCACACCCTGCGCAACGGCCCGGCGCCCTTCCGCGACTACTGGCTGAACAACGGCGGGCTGAGCGTCTTCGGCCGGCCGCTCTCCGAGCAGTTCCAGGAGGTCAACTCGGCCGATGGGCAGACCTACTGGGTGCAGTACTTCGAGCGCCAGCGCATGGAGTGGCACCCCAACGAGCCGAACCCGCAGTACCGCATCCTGCTCGGCCTGCTGGGCAATGAGTACCGCGACCGGTACCAGGGCGGGAACAGCGCCTTCAACTACCGCGGCGCCGATAACGCGCTGCCGCGCCAGTTCGTCTACGGCTACAACGCCAACCTCTACAACCAGGGCAGCGCCTGGCAGGATCGCCCGCGGGTCATGCAGGTCACGAAGAACTCCGGCGTAACCTGGCTGCGCCAGCAGGTGCGCTGGATGGACCTGCACGACCGCTCGGGCGCGATCTACTGGGCCGAGCTGGATAATATCGTCAGCGACGCCAGCGCCAACGGGGTGAGCCTGCTGCTGAGCATCGTGGCCGCGCCAAGCTGGGCCACCAGCAATGGCAGCCACGGCATGCCCAGCCGCGATCACTTTGGCGACTTCGGCTACTTCATGGGCCAGATGGCCGCCCGCTACAAGGGCCGCGTCCAGGCCTACGAGATCTGGAACGAGCAGAACCGGGCCTGTGAGAATGGCGGCGACTGCGCCACCAATGGCGGGGTCGGCGGCACCGTGGCCGGGGCCGACTACTACGTCGACCTGCTCGCCACCGCCTACGATGCGATCAAGGCCAGCGACCCCTACGCGATCGTGATCAGCGGCGGTCCCACCTCGACGGAGACGAACCGCCCCGACATCGCCCAGAGCGACACGTCGTACATGGCCTCGATGGCCTCGAACCCGAAGTTCCGCACCCACGTCGATGCGGTCGGCGTACACCCCGGCGGCCAGTACAACTCGCCCGACCAGTTCTGGCCGGACAACCCCGGCCCGGGGCCGAACTGGCGGAATAGCCGCGAGTTCTACTTCCGGCGCGTCGAGGACATCCGCAATGTGCTGGTGCAGAACGGCATGGCCGACAAGCAGATCTGGATCACGGAGTTCGGCTGGGCCACGCAGAACAACACCCCCGGCTACGAGTATGGCAACAGCATCTCGTTCCAGACCCAGTCCGACTGGATCGTGCGCGCCTTCCAGAAGGGCCGGCACGACTACGCGCCGTGGGTGGGCGGAATGTTCGTCTGGAACCTGAACTTCGCCGTGTCCTGGCGGGCCAGCGGCAACGAGCAGCACGAGCAGGCCTCGTTCGGCGTGCTGAATGGCGACTGGAGCCCGCGTCCGGCGTGGTACGCTATCCAGGCTATGCCGAAGAACTAGCACTCTCTGTGCCCGCCGGCGATTGGCTGCCTTGACGCCAGTCGCCGGCGGGCACATATTAATGGAGCGTAGAGAATGAACCTATCCGCCCGCGTGCGCAGCAGCCTCCTGCTGCTTTTTCTGCTTGTGCCGCTCGTTGCGGCCTGCGGCGGCCAGCCCAGCGCGCCCGCATCGGACGTCCCGACGGCGGCGGTGATCGCCACCCCCGATACGTCGTCCCCTGTGGCGACGGCCGCGCCCACGGCCGCGCCGGTCGCCGACGCGCCGACGCCGGCCTCGCCTAGCGACTCCCCCACCGCCGGCGCGGACACGCCGGCCCCCGCGACACCCACCGACGCGCCGGTCAGCGCAGACACCCTTCAGTTCGGCGTGGTGGGGCACCTGTACTACACCGACCGCGACCGCGTGCTCCAGCTGGTGCAGAACGCCGGGTTCGACTGGGTGCGCCAGCAGGTTGTCTGGCGCGACATCGAAGACCCTGGCGCTGGGATCTATGGCTGGGAGGAGCTCGACCGGATCGTGGACACGGTGAACGCCTATGGGCGTAAGCTGCTGGTGAACATCGTCCAGTCGCCGAGCGCCTACAACCCCACCAACGGCCTGCCCGCCGACCCGGAGACCCTGGGGAACTTTGTGGAGCAGATGGCGCGGCGCTACGGGGACAAGATCCAGGCCTACGAGATCTGGAACGAGCCGAACCTGGCCCACGAGAACGGCGGGCGCATCGTCCCCGAGGATGTCGGCCACTACGTAGAGATCCTCAAGGTCGCGTACACGCGGATCAAGGCGGTGAGCCCCAACGCGATCGTCCTCGCGGCGGCCTCATCGTCGAGCGGCGTGACCGACCCCGCCATCGCCCTCTCCGACGAGGGGTTCTACAAGGCGATGTACACCTACAACGGCGGCGAGGTGCGCAACTACTTCGACGTGCAGGCGGTCCACCCCGGCGGATCGGCCAACCCGCCCGACACGCTCTGGCCCGATAACCCGAGCACGGCCGATGGCTGGACCACCGACTCGACCTTCTACTTCCGGCATATCGAGAACGTGCGCACCTGGATGGAGGCGTACGGCATGGCCGACAAGAAGATGTGGATCACCGAGTACGGCTGGGCCACGCCGAACGACACGCCGGGCTACGAGTTCGGCAACCAGGTGAGCCTCGATCAGCAGGCCGACTATATCACCGGGGCGATGCGGCGCGCCTTCGAGCAGTACCCCTGGGTGAGCAATATGTTCCTCTGGAACATCAACTTCGCGGTGCTCTGGGGCGAGCGGGGCGACCCGATGCACGAGCAGGCCTCCTTCGGCATCCTCAACCCGGACTGGAGCCCGCGCCCCGCCTACCTGGCGGTGCAGAGCCTGATCGCGGAGCTGAAGCAGAAGGAAGGGCGGTGACGGGGGAACGGGGTGACACGGTGCCGTGGTGATGGTAGGGGCGCAGCAGGCGAAGCCTGCTGCGCCCCTACGCTATCATGTCGATCCCGAGGCGGGCGAGGATGGCGGCGGCGGTGTGCAGGCCCTCGGGCGGCACGAGCCAGCCCTGGGGCGTGCGCGCGGCGGCGCGGCCGAGGAGCCGGCGGTGAGCCGCCGGCAGCGGGATGTCGGGAAGGAGGTGCCCGCCCGCGACGGGCGTCGCCGGGATCGACAGGGGCCCGGCGAGGGCGATCTGGGCGTATCCGATACGCAGCGCAAGATCCTCGTCGAGCGGGGCCAGGGCGCCGCCCACAAGCTGATGGTAGCTGAAGGAGCCGCGCGAGCGCCGCCGCCGCAGGGGCCAGCCCTCGCGCAGGCTCACCGCCCCCGGGCCGGCCTCGGGGGCCGGCGCCCAGCCGAGGGGCTCGGCGGCGAAGTAGCTCACGCGCTCGCCGGCGGCGAGCTGGCGCACGCGCGGCTCGCCGGGGGGCGCGGGCGTCGGGAGGCCGGGCAGCCCAGCCGCCTGGTCGGCGAGGGTCAGCACGCTGAAGGAGCGGGCGCGCAGGCGGGCGACCAGCCCCTCGCCGCGCTGTGAGGTGAGGGTGAAGCGGTCGCCCTCGCGATCGCCCTCGCCGCGCAGGGTCGGGCCGAGGGCGGGGTTATGGATGATAAAGAGGCCCGGCCGCATCTCCTCGAAGTCGCAGGGCGCGCCCGGGCGGCGGCGTGATGACATGTGTATATCCATGGTGTAGGGCCGAAGCATTGGGTTGTGGCCCCGCAGGGCCACAATCCAATGCTTCGGCCCTACGATGGGCGCGCTGCGCCCTTACGCCCCCCCGGCGATCCGGCGCAGGGTCGGCCCGGTGTAGGCGTGGCAGATCGCGATCGCCAGGGCGTCGGCGGCGTCGTCGGGCTGGGGGACGGCGGCGAGGCCGAGGGTGATCCGCACCATCTCCTGCATCTGGCGCTTGTCGGCGCCGCCGTAGCCGGTGATGGCCTGCTTGACGGCCGTGGGCTTATACTCGTGGATGTCGGCGCCGGCCTGGTGCAGGGCGAGGAGGGCCACGCCGCGGGCCTGGCCGACGGTGATGGCGGTGTTGACGTTTTTGCCGAAGAAGAGCTCCTCGACGGCGGCGTAGGTGGGGTGGTGGCGGCCGAGGATCTCGCTGAGGCCATCGTACAGGCGGCGCAGGCGCTCGGCCTGGGGCATGCCCGCCGGCGTCGTCAGCACGCCGAACTCCACCAGACGGATCTGGCTGCCCTGCTCATCCACCACGCCCCAGCCCATCCGCGCGGTGCCCGGGTCGATGCCGATGGTTTTCATAAGGGGACAGGGGACAGGGGACAGGGTATAGGGTTCGGATTGCGACCTGTCCCCTGTCCCCTGTCCCCTGTCCCCGCTCGCCTACTCATCAAACTTCGCCGCGACCTCATCGGTGATATCGAGGTTGGAGTAGACCTTCTGGACATCGTCGAGGTCCTCCAGCTTCTCGATCAGGCGCAGGGTGGAGAGGGCCGCCTGCTCGTCGGGCTGGACGATCGTCTTGGGGCGCATCGTCTTCTCGACGCCGGTGACGGGCAGGCCCTGATCCATCAGCGCCTGGCGCACGCTGTGCAGGCCCGTCCAGTCACAGTAGATCTCAAGCACCTGGTCGGACACCTCGACATCCTCGGCGCCGGCGTCGATCGCCTGGAGCTGCACCTCGTCGGGGTCGAGCTTGGTGCCGGTGAGCTCGACCGTGATCAGACCCTTCAGCTCAAACATCCAGGCCACCGATCCAGGCTCGCCGGGATTTCCGCCGGCCTTGTTGATCGCCGAGCGGACATCGGAGCTGGTGCGGTTGCGGTTGTCGGTGGCCGTCTCGATGATCAGGGCGACCCCGCCGGGGGCGTAGCCCTCATAGTAGATCTCCTCGAGGTCCGCCTCGCCGCCCTTGCCCACCCCGCGGTCTGCGGCGCGCTGGATGTTCTCGTTGGGCATGTTGCTGGCGCGGGCCTTATCGACGGCCAGACGCAGCCGGAAGTTCTGATCCGGGTCGGCGCTGCCGCCCTCGCGGGCCGCGATGGTGATATCGCGGGCAAGCTTGGTGAAGAGCTGGCCCCGGCGCTGGTCGGTAACGCCCTTCGAGCGCCGAATGCTATGCCATTTGGAATGGCCGGACATGGCAGTATGCCTCCTGCATGGTCTATAGTTTGGCCCATTATAACAGAACCTTCGGCAAGGTAGGGGCTCCTCATACGGCCAGGAGTATGCGATAATAGTCTACGCAAAGGGCGTCGCACCACACGTTTACATAGGTACCCCTCAAGGGGGCGTCAGACTATCCCCTCAGCCCCCCCCACTGACCTGACTGGTGCCCGTGAAAGGAAGCTCGTCGATGAGTGACTCTCCTGCGCTGATCAGCCTCTCAAAACAGGTGCGCGCGCTGCCGAACAATATCTATCTGGTGGACACCCAGGCGGGCGAGGTGCTGGTGAACTGCCCGCCGGAGACGCTGAAGTACCTCATCGCCGCCGGCGTGACGCCGCCGGCCAATGTGCTGCTCCCGCCAGATGTGCCCGCCGGCCAGGAGCTTGGGTCGAGCGGGTTTGTGCGCCGCGGGATCAGCTACGCAAGCGTCGAGTTTCTTGTCTACTCCAACTTCTTTGTCAAGGGCCGCCGCGCCCGCCTGATCACCGTCACCGAGGATCAGGCCCGCCGCCTGCGCATGATCCTGACCGAGACGATCAGCGGGCCGACGGACGACGCGGCCTACGGGCCGTACGGCTGGGTGCGCCGCGAGTGCGCCGCCGTCGGCTACTACCCGCCGCTCGGACGATCGCCGCGCCCCGAAGATATGGCCGATATTGTGAGCCTGGAGGCCGGCGGCGGCGATCTCGGGCCGACCCAGATCGCCCTCGAGGGCGGCGAGTTTGTCTTCTCTGAGGGCGGTGAGGTGACGGCGCGGGTCAGCACCGAGGTCTCCCAGGTGGCGATGCCGCTGACGGTGGCGCCGCCCCGCCCGCTCCACCGCCAGGAGCTGACCCTCCAGTTTATCGGCGGCAGCGATGGCTTCGACCCGGCCGGGATCACGACCTGCTTTCTGGCCTACCTCGGCACCAGCGTGCAGACCCAGGCCACGCTCTTCGACGCGGCGGCCTATGTGCTGGTGCGCCTGGGGAACCTGGGCATGTCATCCCATCATATCTCCGAGGTGGTGCTCTCGCACCTGCACGAGGACCATGTGGCCGGGCTGCCGGAGATCATCCTGATGGGCAGCCACCGCGTGCGCCTGCTCACCTCGGACATTGTGTACGCCAGCCTGCTGCGCATATTCGGCGCGATGCTGGCCCTGCCCGAGGATGAGGTCGCGGCGCTGTTCGACTACTACCCGCTCAACCCCGGCACGCCCGTGGAGCTGGAGGGCCGGCGGTTTGAGGCGATCTACGCCATCCACTCGATCCCGACGATCGCCGTGCGCGTGAACGGGGTCTGCTACTCGGGCGACATGCGCTACGACGAGGACTGGTTCGGTGAGCTGGAGGCGCGCGGGGTGCTGTCGCACCAGCGGCGCGAGGAGCTCATGCGCTTCGCCGAGGGGGCCAGCGTGCTGGTGCAGGATGTGGGCGGCGGCTCCATCCACAGCACGATCACGCCGCGGCTGCTCCAGGCGCTCACCGCCAAGAGCCAGCGCCTCGTGCTGGCGCACACCAGCAAGCACATGCTGCCGGCCGAGAGCGATGCCCTGTCCGGGCAGATCGAGTTCGCCGAGAGCGGCCACGTGGTGGCCCTGGGCGCGATCCTCCCCGACGACACGCGGATCGAGATCGCCGAGACGATCGCGGCCTGCCCGCTCTTCGCCCGCCTCTCGGTGGCCCGCCGGCTCAGCCTGGCCATCCAGGCCGAGGTGGTGGAATGGCAGGACGGCGAGACGATCATCCACGAGGGCGACGCCTCGGACGGCCACGCCTATATTGTCCACTCGGGCCTGGTCGGGATCTGGGTCGGCGGGGCGCAGGTGCGCGTCCTCGGACGAGGCAGCAGCATCGGCGAGCGCGGGGCTATCCTGGGCGACATGCGCACCAGCACGCTGCAGGCCCGTGGCCACGTGCAGCTGGTGCGCTTCCCCCCGGAGCTGTTCCAGTCGATGGCGGAGCAGCTCGGCCTGGCCGATGCCTTCGCGCGGGCCGACTGGCTGGGGCAGGTGCCGGTGCTGCGCGACCTGCCCTGGGCCAGCCTGCTCGACCTGGCGCTCGACTTTCTGCCGCGCCAGGTGGCCGCCGGGGAGGTGCTGTTTCGCTACGGCGACCCGGGCTACGAGGGCTACCTGCTGTTCTCTGGCGCGATCATGTTCAGCGACGCGGGCGGCGGGCTGCTCGATACGCTGAGCGATCCGGGGCAGTTCTTCGGCGGGCGCTCGGCGCTCTACGGCACCCCGCGCAGCGCCTCGGCCCGCGCCAGCGTCGCCTCGGAGATCTGGGAGCTGTCGGCCCCATCAATCCAGCGGCTCAACCTGCTCTACCCCAACCTCCTGCTGCATATGCGGGCCATCGAGGCCGGCCTCCAGCGCAGCCGGCCGCGCTAGCTGTTTTCTATGCTGCGGTGTTGGCGGCTTTGCCGCCAACACCGCAGCATAGAAGATTCACGGCGCGTCCTCGGCCCAGATCATCCCCACCCGCTCGGCCGAGAGGCCGATCACCCCGTTATCGAAGGGCGCGGCGCTGATCGAGCGCCAGCCGAGCACCTCGCCCCCGGCCGTATCGTAGATCGCAAACGGCCCGCTGCACGCGCCGTTGGTGAAGTAGCGCGTCCCCGGCGGGAACAGGCCCAGGAACCGCCCGGCCAGCTCCTCGGCCGCCGACTGCTCGACGATCTCGTTCGGGTAGGCCAGCTCGCTCGCGATCAGGTGCGTGAGGATCTTGGTCGCGATGCGCCTCGGCACCTCCACCCAGCCCCCCCCCAGCCCGGTGTATCCTGCATCTATGGCAAGCGCGTCCAGCACATCGGCGGGCTCGCCGGGCGGGCCGCCCAGGCGGCGCACGCTCAGCAGCAGCGGGTAGCTCTCGGCGCGGGCGGCGTCCAGGTCGTCCATCAGCGCCTCGATGGCGCGGTCGGGGTCGGGCATCAGGGTGGGCATGGGGCTCCTCTGAATGCTGAATGCTGAATGTTGAATGTTGAATGCAATCTGCAATCTGCAATCTGCAATCTGCAATTATACCAGGGAGCGTCGGGTGGCCTGCTGCGCGGCGGGCCGGCTGGGCAGGGGGGGGCAGGTGAGAGGGTGAGAAAAATCACACATGCGCTGCGGGGCCGCAAATAGTGGCGGTGCTATAATGGCCCTAGCCAGCCGACTGACCAGAGGAGGAGTACTATATCATGAGCGAGACCACATCGGCCGAACTCGACCAGCTCTGCGCGAATGCGATCCGCGCCCTGGCGATCGACGGTGTCCAGAAGGCGAATAGCGGTCACCCCGGCCTGCCGCTTGGCATGGCCGACACCGCGTACGTTCTCTGGTCGCGGTTTATGAGCCATAACCCGGCCGACCCGCAGTGGCCGAACCGCGACCGCTTCGTGCTCTCGGCGGGGCACGGCTCGATGCTGATCTACGCGCTGCTGCACCTGACCGGCTACGACCTGTCGATCGACGACCTGAAGCAGTTCCGCCAGGTCGGCAGCAAGACGCCCGGCCACCCGGAGTACCACGACACGCCGGGGGTCGAGATGACCACCGGGCCGCTCGGCCAGGGCGTGGCCACGGCGGTGGGCATGGCCATCGCCGAGCGCTGGCAGGCCGCGACGTTTAACCGGCCTGGGACGAGCGTCGTCGACCACCACACCTATGTGATCTGCGGCGACGGCGACCTGATGGAGGGGATCTCGCACGAGGCGGCGAGCCTGGCCGGCCACCTGAAGCTGGGCAAGCTGATCGTCCTCTACGACAGCAACAATATCTCGCTGGTCGGGCCGACCAGCCTCTCCTTCTCGGAGAACATCGCCGAGCGATTCGGCTCCTACGGCTGGCAGGTGCTTGATGTGGACGGCCACAACATGGCCGATGTCTCCCATGCGCTGGCCGAGGCTAAGGACGAGGCCGATCGCCCATCCATGATCATCTGCCACACCCATATCGGCTACGGCAGCCCGAAGCAGGACAGCCACACAGCGCACGGCGAGCCGCTCGGCGCGGCCAATGTGCTGAAGACGAAGGAGTTCCTCGGATGGCCGACCGAGCCGGACTTCTTTGTGCCGGGCGAGGTGTACGAGCACATGCAGCTGGCCGTCGAGGTTGGCGGGACGCGGCAGCGCGAGTGGGAGGCGACCCTGGCGCGCTATAAGGCCTCCTACCCCGACATGGGCGCCCTCTGGGACCGCATGATGGCCAAGGCGCTGCCGGACGACTGGCCGGCGACCCTGCCGGTCTTCCCGGCCGACCCGAAGGCCAAGGGGACGCGGGCGGCCTCGGGCGATGTGCTGAACGCGATCGCCGCCGCCATCCCCGAGCTGCTGGGCGGCTCGGCCGACCTGCACACCTCGGACCAGACCTACCTGAAGAGCTACGCCTCGATCACGCCGGACGACTTCGGCGGGCGCAACGTCCACTACGGCGTGCGCGAGCACGCCATGGGCGCGGCGCTCAACGGCATGGCCCTGCACGGCGGGGTCATCCCCTACGGCGGCACCTTCTTCGTGTTCAGCGACTACCTGCGCCCCGCCATCCGCCTGGCGGCCCTGATGAAGCTCCAGGTGGTGTATGTCTTCACCCACGATAGCATCGGCGTGGGCGAGGACGGGCCGACCCACCAGCCGGTGGAGCACCTGGCGGCGCTGCGGGCCATCCCCAACATGTGCGTGTTCCGCGCCGGGGATGCGAATGAGACCGCGATGGGCTGGCGGGTGGCGCTGGAGCGGCGCGACGGGCCGACGGCGCTGATCTTCACGCGGCAGAATGTGCCAACCCTGGACCGCGCCGCCCTGGCGCCGGCCGAGGGCGCGCTGCGCGGCGGCTATGTGCTGCGCGCCGTCGAGAGCCCCCAGGTCGCCCTGATCGGCACCGGCTCGGAGCTGGAGCTGGCCCTGAAGGCGGCTGACATCCTGGCCGAGCGCGGCGTGGCCGCCCAGGTGGTCAGCCTGCCCAGCTGGGATCTCTTCGAGGCCCAGGACCAGGCCTACCGCGATAGCGTCCTCCCGCCCGATCTGACGGCGCGCGTCGCCGTGGAGGCCGGGGTGTCGATGGGCTGGGACCGCTACGTCGGCCCGCGCGGCGCGATGGTGGGCATCAACCACTTCGGCGCGTCCGGCCCGGCCCCCGAGCTGTTCAAGAAGTTCGGCATCACCGCCGAGCACGTGGCCGAGGTGGCGCTGGGCCTGCTGCCTGCACGCTGAGGCGCGGGAGAGCTTCGCTCTCGCACACAAACACTGATGGTGCAGCGGCGCGGCTACGCCGCGCCGCTGCACCATCAGTGCATCATGTGCCCGATGGGGGGTGGACGAAACGTCTTGCAGAGGTGCCTTGGCAGGCGGC
>NZ_JAIEWN010000004.1:86809-90829 GCF_019599295.1 Oscillochloris sp. ZM17-4
CTCTCGAAGGCCCTGGTCGCCGGCGCCTACCAGCGCAAGCTAGAGGAGATCGCGCGCCTCGGCGTGGAGCTGACCGCCCTGGTGCCGCCGAGCTGGCGCGAGCCGCGGGTGGGCGAGCAGCGCCTTGAGCGCCGCTTCACCGAGGGCTACCGCCTCGAATCCCTGCCGATCGCGCTGAACGGCCGACACCACCTGCACTTCTACCCGGCCCTCGGGCGCGCCCTGCGCCACCTGCGCCCCGATGTGCTGCACATCGACGAGGAGAGCTTCAACCTGGCCACCTTCCTGGCCATGCGCGCCGGGATGGCCGTGGGCGCCCGCTGCTGCTTCTATAACTGGGCGAACATCGACCGGCGCTACCCGCCGCCCTTCAGCCTCTTCGAGCGCCACAGCTTCCGCCACGCCGCCCACGCCATCGCCGGGAACCAGGAGGCCGCCGCGATCATCCGCCGCCACGGCTACCGCGGGCCGGTCACCGTCATCCCGCAGTTCGGCGTCGACCCGGAGATGTTTGCCCCCCGGCCCGACATTCAACATTCAACATTCAACATTCAACATTTTACCGTCGGCTACCTCGGCCGCCTGGTGCCCGAGAAGGGCGTGCTCGACCTGGTCGAGGCGCTGCCCGGGCTGCCCGGCCATATCCGGCTGCGCCTGATCGGCGACGGCGCACAGCGCCCGCAGATCATGGCCCGCGCCGCCGCCCTCGGCGTGGCGGGCCGGGTCGAGCTGCGCCCGGCGGTCGGCAGCACCGAGGTGCCCGCCGCCATGGCCGAGATCGACCTGCTCGTCCTGCCCTCGCGCACCACCGCGAGCTGGAAGGAGCAGTTCGGCCGCGTGCTGATCGAGGCCATGAGCTGCGGCGTGCCCGTGCTCGGCTCAAGCTCCGGCGAGATCCCGCATGTGATCGGTGACGCCGGGCTGACCTTCCCCGAGGGCGATGTGGCCGCCCTGCGCTACGACATTGCCCACATCGCGGACGACGCGAGTCTGCGCGCGGATCTGATCGAGCGTGGGCGCGCCCGCATCCTAGCCGAGTTCACCCAGGCCGCCGTCGCCCGCCGGCATGTCGCGGTCTACGCCGCCATGCTCGGGCAGACGCGCATAGATTGAGTCTTTGTCCACAGGTTATCCACAGATCTGGATAACATAACGAGGAGCGGGATGGGACGCCCTATTCGGGGCCTCTACAGCATGACAGATTGCGGATAGCCGCTGCTCGATGATAGGCTAATCTGCAATCTGCAATCTGCAATCTGCAATCCTCAAGATGCGGTGATCTTATAGCCGAGCTGGCCAAGGGCGTAGCTGATCCCGGCCTGCAGGTTCGCATAGACCTTGAGCTGGCTCAGGCTCACCCCGAGCTGCACGAGGGTCTGGGCGATCTCGGCGCCGATGCCGACCAGCACCACCTGGGCACCGATCAGCTGGGCGGCCCGTGCCGTCTGGAGCAGGTAGTTGGCCACCCCGGTGTCCACCACCGGCACGCCGGTGATATCGAGGATGACAATGTCGGCCTGCTTCTCGCTGATCGCCTCCAGGAGCCGCTCAAGCACCTGGGTGGCCCGGTAGCTGTCGATCGCGCCGACCAGCGGCAGGGCGATCACGCCCTCGTAGAGCGGCAGGATGGGCGTGCCCAGCTCGCGGATGGTGTAGCGCTGGGCCTCGATCTCGGCGGCCTGCTGGGCCACCGCCTGCATCGTCTGCTGGTAGGTCTGGCTGTAGCCGAGCATGAGCGTGCGGCTCATCAGGTGCAGCAGATCCTCCAGGGCGCGCGCGTCGGCCGGCAGCAGCGCGGCGCCTGCGGCGATGAACTGCTCGGCGCGATCCCAGACGAAGTTGCGCACATGCCTGATCGCGATCAGGATATCGTCGATCATGTAGCCGTCCTGCGCCCGGTCGGCCCCGGCGTTGGTGAGCCGGGACACTATCGTCTCCTCCGAGCCGGTGACGAGCGCATTGCACATCAGCAGCAGGGTTGAGTACATGGTCTGGTGCAGGCCATCGACCCCCTGGGAGCGATAGCCCGGGCTCTCCTGAAACACGCGGTCGACGAGCGCATCCAGGCCATCATTGATATGCTCCTGGAGGTACGAGCCGAAGGCGACTGTGGTGTCGGTCATCGTTCTGCTCCTGGCCTGCTGGGTCGTCTCCTTGCCGGTGTAGACGCAGATCCCGGGGGTGCCGGGCTGATCCAGCGGGATGCAGCGGATGGTGGCCCGCGTCTCGTCCTGGATGCGCTTCTCATCGTTGGTGTCGCCGGCCCAGTAGGCCCGGGCGAAGCCGCGCTCGATCTGGGCCTTCAGCTCGTCGTAGCTGGCCACGTCGGCGGTGCGCTCCTCGCGGAAGCGCAGGGCGCGGGCGAAGAGGCTGGCCTGGATCTCCTCCAGCAAGGCCAGGATGCGCGCGGTGAGGCCATCCTGGGGCACGAAGCTCTTGCCCTCGCGGCCCGGCACGTCGCGGCGGGCGATCGCCACGCTGCCCTTCTCCACATCCTTCGGGCCGACCTCGATCCGCACCGGGACGCCCTTCAGCTCCCACTCGTTATACTTGAAGCCCGGCGACAGGTTGTCGCGGTCGTCCACCTTATAGCGCAGGGCGCCCTTCCAGCCGGCGGTGAGCGCGGCGACGGTGGCCATCACCTTCTCGCGCTCGGCGTCGTTCTTGTAGATAGGCACGACGACGACCTGGGTGGGCGCGAGGCGCGGCGGCAGCACCAGGCCCTCGTCGTCCGAGTGGGTCATGATCAGCGCGCCGATCAGCCGCGTGCTCACGCCCCAGCTGGTCGTCCAAGCGTGCTGGATAGTGTTGTTCTGGTCGGTGAAGGTGATGTCGAAGGCGTGGGCGAAGTTCTGGCCGAGGTTGTGCGAGGTGCCGGCCTGGAGCGCGCGGCCGTCCTGCATCATGGCCTCGATGCAGTAGGAGCGCAGGGCGCCGGGGAACTTCTCCTTCTCGGTCTTCAGCCCGCGGATCACCGGAACGGCCATCACCTGCTCGGCGAAGTCGGCGTAGACATCATACAGGATCTTGAGCGTCTCGGCCTCCGCATCGGCCTCGGTGGCGTGGGCCGTATGGCCCTCCTGCCACCAGAACTCCGAGGTGCGCAGGAAGGGGCGGGTGCGCATCTCCCAGCGCATCACGTTGCACCACTGGTTGTAGAGCAGGGGCAGGTCGCGGTAGGAGCGGATCCACTTGCTGTAGAAGTGGCCGATGATCGTCTCGCTGGTCGGCCGGATCACATAGGGGTCGGTCAGCTCCTCGCCGCCGGCCCGCGTCACCTCGGCCACCTCGGGGGCGAAGCCCTCGACGTGGTCGGCCTCCTTCATGATGAAGCTCTTGGGGATGAGCAGGGGGAACTGCACATTGCTGTGCCCCGTCTCCTTGATCCGGTCATCGAGCCCGCGCTGCATCAGCTCCCAGACCGCCCAGCCGTTCGCCTTAACCACAATACAGCCGCGCACCACCTCGGCCACCTCGGCCATATCGGCCTCGCGGACAATATCGAGGTACCACTGGTTATAGTCCTTCGCCCTGGTGGTGATCACTTCCTTCGGCATGGTTCGGTCGCTCCTCGGACAATTGCAGATCGTCGATTGTAGATCAAACTCGGCGCCCGAGGCGCCCGCTCTGGGTATTATACCCGCATCCGCAACATCACCTCTCGGTGGGAGGTGTCTTTTCATCAGCCCTCAGGGTCGTAGTACGAGCTATGACCGGGGTGGGCCGATACAAGGACTTCTGGGCTATAGGTGCGGGCGAGAAAGCGGTGTATAACATTCCTGGGGGGCAAAAGTTAATAAAAAGTTAAAGGACACTAGGGCGCCTGCTCCCCGCACCATGCTGCCCCGTATCTCGCAGGAGACGCTCATGCACCACTCCGCACATCCGACGCGCATGTTCCGGCTGCCGGCGCTGCTGGCCCTTATGCTCGGCCTACTCACCGCAGCCGCCCCGATACTCATCGCGGCTCCGCCCACAGCCCTGGCCGTCTCAACCTCGGCGACGGCGGCCTGCCCGACC
>NZ_JAIEWN010000004.1:90929-100293 GCF_019599295.1 Oscillochloris sp. ZM17-4
GCGGGGCCACCGACGCTCCCAGGTGTACCCAGCGCGTATTCGCGCTAACAGCGTTTTTTAGGGCATCAGCCCTAAATGGTATGCCCCGTGCTATAATTTCCGCCGAGATCTGGGGCATAGCACAAGGTGAGATCTATGGCGCGCACATCGACGAACCGACGGGAGATACTTCGCGCCGAGCTGCTGGCACTCTTCCAGTACGCTACCGAGGCCGATATCGACGCCCAGATCGACCGGCTCCTGGCCGAGGTGCTAGAGGACGACCCGCTCGCCGCGCCGCTGCCGCTCATCCCCGATGACCAGAGCGAGGATGATCGCATCGTCATCACCGGCATCGGCGTTGTCTCACCCTTCGGCGTCGGCGTCGGGCCGTTCTGGGAGGGGCTGGCCGCCGGGCGCAGCGCCATCGGACGGATCACCCGCTTCGACCCTGGCGCCTTCCCCTGCCAGCTCGCCGGCGAGGTTCCGGACTTCGCCCCGCAGGAGTTCATGGACGCCAAGGAGGCTCGGCGCATGTCGCGCTCCAGCCAGCTCGCCGTGGCCGCCGCGCGCATGGCCGTCGACGCGGCCGGGCTGCGCATCGACGCTGGCAACCGCGATGATGTCGGCACCCTGATCGCCTGTGGCACGATATCGATGCCCGACGTGGAGCAGGCCGTGATCACCATGGTGCAGCGCGGCCCGATGAAGATCAGCCCCTTCTTCATCCCGGCGGCCGTGCCGAACATGCCCTCCAGCCAGGTGGCCATCCAGCTCGGCCTGCGCGGCCACATCTCGGCGATCAGCACCGCCTGCGCCGCCAGCTCCCAGGCCATCGGCGAGGCCGCCGAGATCATCCGCCGCGGCGACGCCGAGGTGATGCTGGCCGGCGGCGCCGAGGCCCCGATCACCGCCCTCAGCCTCGGCGCCTTCTGCGTGATGCGCGCCCTCAGCACCGGCTATAACGCCGACCCGGCCCGCGCCTCGCGGCCCTTCGACCTGGGCCGCGACGGGTTCGTCTCCGGCGAGGGCGCCGGCGTCTTCGTGCTTGAGCGCCTCTCCAGCGCCCGCCGCCGCGGCGCGCCCATCCTCGCCGAGCTGATCGGCTACGCCGCCACCGCCGACGCCTACCACGTCACCTCGCCCGACCCGGAGGGCCACGGGGCGGCCCGCGCCATGCGCCGCGCCCTCCAGCGCGCCCGGGTCGACCCCCAGCAGGTGGACTATATCAACGCCCACGCCACATCCACCCTGCTCGGCGATGTGGCCGAGACCAGGGCGATCAAGCAGGTCTTCGGCGAGTACGCCCACAGCGTCCCGGTCAGCGCGATCAAGTCCATGACGGACTGGCGGGGCGACGGGCGGGCCGGACTGCGCACGGTGGCGACGGCCCTCGGCGTGCGGGGCGCGGTGTGGATCTTCCAGGCCGCCGGGCTGCTCTTCATCGCGGTGGCCCTGCTGCCCTGGCTGGCCGGCCTGGCCGGGGCGGCCTACCTGCTGGCCCTGCTGCCCTGCGCGGTGCTGCCGACCATCGCCGTGATCATCATGCTGGCCCGCAGCGCCGACGATGCGACGATCACCCTGGCCCTGAAGATCATGCGCTATATGTGGATCAGCAACCTCCTCCCGATCTTGCTGATGAAGTAAGTTGAGCAAAACCCCCACAGCTATCGTCATCGGCGCAGGCGTCGCCGGGCTGGCCGCCGCCCGCCAGCTGCGCGCCCGCGGCGCCCGCGTCATCGTGATCGAGTCTGAGCCGACGGTGGGCGGCCGCGTGCGCACGCTGGTCGAGCAGGGCTGCCAGATCGAGCTGGGCGCCGAGTTCCTGGCCAGCTTCTACACGCGCACCCTGGCCCTGATCGATGAGCTCGGCCTGCGCGGCGACCTGCGGCGCATCCCGAGCAGCTCGGCCATCCTGCGCGACGGGCGATTCCACTCGCTCTGGCCGAGCGCCCGCCTGGCCCTGACCGCACTGGTCGGGCCACGACACAAGCTGGCCCTCTCCTACCTGCTGGCCTCGCTGGTGCGCCACTCCCCCCTGCTCGACCTGGCGGCCTTCCAGAAGGCCCACCCGATCGACGACTCCTCGGTGAGCGACTACGCCCGCGCCCACCTCTCCGAGGATCTGCTGGAGTATGTGCTCCAGCCCCCGCTCTCGGGGATCTTCTACTGGACGCCGGAGCGCACCTCGCGGGCGTTGCTGATGCTGGTGCTGCGCGCGGGCCTGAGTCACCCGGCGGGGCTCCAGCTCTTCACGCTGCGCCAGGGGCTCGGCCAGCTGTCCCAGGCCATGGCCGCCGGCCTGGACGTGCGGCTGGGCGCGCGGGTCTGCGCGGTGGAGCGCCGGCCCGGCGGGGGCTTCCTGGCGCGCCTTGAGGGCGGCGCCCAGGGCCTCGCGGCTGATATGGTCATCTGCGCGACCACGGCCAGCGCCGTGCCCGGCCTGATGCCCTGGCTCGGCGACGAGCGGCTGGCCTTCTTCCGCGGGGTGCGCTACTCGTCCACCGCCCTGCTGGCCACCGGAACCTGCGGGCGGCTCCCGAGCGACTTCTACGGCCTGCTGTTCCCCCGACGCGAGTCGGCCTTCCTGGCCTCGGCGACCATCCAGGCGGTGAAGAGTGACTCGGCCGCGCCGCCCGGTCGCGACACCCTGGCCCTGCACCTCTCTGGCCCGGCGATGGCCGGCCTGCGCCAGTGCGACGACGAGGCGCTGACCGGCCTGATGCTCGCGGAGCTGCGCCGGCTAGCCCCGCGCTACGACCCGACCGCGCGCGCGGTCTTCCAGCGGCTCTACCGCTGCCCCGAGGCGCTGCCCGAGTTCGATGTGGGCCACTTCCAGCGGCTCCAGCGGCTCGCCGACGGCGAGCACGGGCCGGCGGGGCTGGCCTTCGCCGGCGACTACCTGGGCGGCCCCTTCGTCGAGGGGGCCATCCTCAGCGGCGAGGCGGCGGCGGTAAGGGCGATGCGGATGAAGTAGGGGCGCAGCAGTAGGACGCGTAGGGACACATCGCGCTGCGGCCTGCGGCGTCCTACTGCTGCGCCCCTACGTGTCCCGGTACACCCGGTACTCGCGCACGAGGTGCTCGATGAACAGCTCGGGCTCGCCGCCATCGGGCAGGCCGAGGCGGGCGCGCAGGGCGGCGGCGAGCTGGGCGGCCATGCGGGCGCGCGGCTCGGGGGCGAGCCGGTCGCGGCGGCGAAGGAAGTCCTGGGCCAGCTCGTAGTCATCGGCGGCGATGCGCTGCAGGTCGGGCAGCAGCGGCGTGGGCGGGGCGTCGGGCGCGCGGGGCGGGATGAGCACTGGGGCCGACTGGGCGGTGAGGCGGTCGAGCGAGATCGCCGCGCCCTCGCGCACCACCAGGGTGCCGGCGGCCAGGTCGCCAAGGCGGCGCGATCGCCGGTCGGCGAACATCACCAGGGTGCCGAGGCCGTAGCCGAAGGGCAGAAAGTCAACGATCCGCACGAGGTTGCGCACCGCCGAGGCGCTCGCCGTAAGCGGGCGCCCGCCCTCGCGCACCGCGCGCAGGCCGAGCGCGCGCTTGCCCGGAGTCTGCCCGGCCCAGACGAGCTCGAAGGCCAGGTAGTAGCCCCAGAGCGCGGCGAAGGAGAGCAGCGACCATGCGGCCAGCACCAGGCTCCCGGCGGCCTCGTCAACCAGCTGGCCGACGGCGAAGAAGAGCGCCGCCCCAAGGCCGCCCAGGACGAGCAGGATCAGCAGCGTGTCGATCGCCGCCGCCAGACAGCGCGAGCCGAGCCCGGCCACGTCGTAGGCCAAGTCGATGATCTCGGGCGTCTCGACGAGGTAGCGGTCGTCCATAGGGTACAGGGTACAGGGTACAGGGTACAGGGTACAGGGTACAGGGGACAGGGTACAGGGTACAGGGTACAGGGGACAGGGGACAGGGGACAGAGCGCGATGTCCGACCTATCCCCTGTACCCTGTACCCTATACCCTAGAGCGCCGGCCGCTCGGCGTCATCGGGGGGCGAGGAGGCCAGGTCGGCCTCGTGGAGCTCCTCCAGGTGGCGCATATCGTTGATATCGAGGGCTTCCCAGCTGCTCTTGCCGCAGCGCACGATGCTGATCGAGGTGTTGCCAATGTGCGGGAAGCGCTTGAATCCGTCGCCGTGGTAGCTCTCGACGTGGGCCAGGAGCATGCGGATGCAGCCGCCGTGGGTCACCAGCGCGATCGTCTCACCGTCGCGGTGGGCGATGATCGCCTCGACGGCCTCGACCACGCGCTTGCGCAGGGCCGACAGCGTCTCGCCGCCGCCGCGGGGGATGTCCTGGCCCTCCTCAAGCAGCTTCGCCTCGATCGGGAACTGCTCGCGGATCTGGTCGTAGTGCAGGCCGCTCCAGGCCCCAATGTCGATCTCGCGGAGGGGCGGGTAGAGCTGCACGGGGACGCGCACGGCGGACCCGAGCTCCCATGCGGTCTGGTAGGCGCGTGCGAGGTCGCTGCTATAGATCGCGTTGAACTGGATCTGCTCAGACTGAAGCCGCTGGGCGAGCAGGCGGGCCTGGCGCAGGCCCAGGTCGTTCAGCGGCACATCGGCGTGGCCCTGCCAGCGGCCCGCCAGGTTCCAGTCCGTCTCGCCGTGGCGGATCAGGTAGATGGTGCTGGTCATCAATGATGCTCCTCACTCCTCGCGCGCCTTTGCGATGGCGCCTGTGCGGCCACCCACGCGCCATCATACCATGACCAGGGGCGAACGACCAACGGCGGGCGGCGACGCTGCGCTCGTTCGTCCGATGGTTGACAATCGGTTATGACACAGGTACGATCTCATGACCGCCTGGCGCATGGGTCGCCCGGCGCACACGCGATAGGGGTTGCCCCATGTCAACGCTGATACTCTACAATGGCCCGATCTACACCCTCGACCCGCAGCACCCCGTGGTGCGGGCGGTGGCCATCCGCGACGGGCGTATCGTCGCGATGGGCAGCGAGGGCCACGTGCAGGCCGTCACCGCCGCCGCCGGGCGCAGCGAGGGCATCAACCTCCAGGGCCGCGCCGTGGTGCCCGGCCTCACCGACGCCCACGTCCACATCACCTTCCAGGGGCTGGCCAGCCAGGACGTGCGCCTGGGCGGGGCGGCCAGCATCGCCGAGGCGGTGGGCCGCGTGGCCGACCGCGCCGGCGGCATGATGCCCGGCGCATGGCTGCGCGGCGGCGGCTGGGACCACTCCGCCTGGGGCGGCCAGTGGCCCGCGCGCAGCGACCTCGACGCCGTCTGCCCGACCACCCCGGTGGTCCTCTCGCGCAAGGACGGCCACTCGCTCTGGGCGAACAGCGCGGCCCTGGCGGCGGCCGGGATCACCGCCGCCACGCCCGACCCGTCGGGCGGCCAGATCCAGCGCGACCACGACGGCGAGCCGACCGGGATCCTGCTGGAGACGGCCATGGATCTGCTGCGCGCCGTCGTGCCGCCCCACAGCCGTGAGGAGCGCCAGGCCGCGCTGCGCCTCGCGCTGCGCGAGGCCCTGAGCTACGGCATCACCAGCATCCACATCCCCACCAGCACCGGCCCCACCGACGGCCGCGAGACCCTGATCGACCTGCAGGATCTGCGCGGGCGCGGCGAGCTCAGCCTGCGCTGCCTCTCCACGATCTCGGTCGATGACCTGGACGCGGCGATCGCCCTGGGGCTGAAGAGCGGCCTGGGCGACCCCTGGCTGCGCGTCGGCGGCCTGAAGATCTTCGCCGACGGCTCGCTCGGCTCGGAGAGCGCCGAGATGCTCAGCCACTACGAGGGCCGCCGCCACCTGGGCATCGCCACCATCGAGCGCGATGTGCTTGAGGAGACGGTGGCCCGCGCCAACGCCAACGGCATCAGCGTGATCATCCACGCCATCGGCGACGCGGCCAACCGCAAGGTGCTCGACGCGATCGAGCTGGCCCGCGGCGACGGCCCCCCCCCGGCACTGGCCATGCCAAACCGCATCGAGCACTGCCAGGTGCTCCACCCCAAAGATGTCGGCCGCTTCGCCGAGCTGGGCGTGATCGCCTCGATGCAGCCCATCCACTGCACCAGCGACATCGAGACCGCCGATGAGCTGTGGGGGCCGCGCTGCAGCCTCGCCTACGCCTGGCGCACCCTGCGCGACAGCGGGGCCACCCTGGCCTTCGGCTCCGACGCCCCCGTCGAGACGATGAACCCCTGGGCCGGCGTCCACGCCGCCGTCACCCGGCAGCGGCCCGGCGGCGTCCCGCAGGGCGGCTGGCACCCCGAGCAGTGCCTCACCGTCGCCGAGGCCCTTGAGGCCTACTGCGTCGGCCCGGCCATCACCAGCGGCGAGGCCGACATCAAGGGCCGTGTCGCCGTCGGCATGCTGGCCGACCTGGCCGTCCTCACCGGCGACCCGTTCCGCAGCGCGCCGGGCGAGCTGCACGCGATCACCGCCGCGATGACCCTCGTCGAGGGCAAGGTTGTGTTTGAGCGGTAGGGGGCCTCCGGCCCCCAGGAATCCATACATATATGGCTGAGACTGCCAGCTTCGCTGGCAATCTCGGCCATATATTATGGGCGGCAGCCCTTGCAAACAGGTGTGGGGCTGCGCCCCACTGAGAGAAGAGAGAAGAGCGCTATGTTTCGCAACAGACAGCTGATGGCCGTGGTGAGCGGCCACTTCATGATCGATGTGCTCAACAGCACCGGCGCCGTGCTGCTCGCCGTGCTGGCCGTGCCGCTCGGCCTGAGCAACGGGCAGATCGCCGCCGCCCTGACGGCATACCTGTTGATCGGCTCGCTCTCGCAGCCGCTGTTCGGCCTGCTGGCCGACCGGCTCCACGGCCGCGCGCTGCTGCTGGCCGCCATCGGCGTGGCCTGGATGGGCCTGTTCTACAGCCTGGTGGCCCTGGCGCCGAGCTGGGCGCTGCTGCTGCCGGTCTTCCTGATAGCGCCCCTGGGCAGCGGCCTCTTCCACCCCGTCGGCACGGCCTCGGCGGCCCTGGCCGAGCCCGACCGGGCCAGCAGCGCCACGGCGATCTTCTTCTTTGGCGGCCAGGCCGGCCTGGCCCTCGGGCCACTCCTGGCCGGCTTCCTGGCCGGGAGGTTCAGCAGCATCGGCATCATCCCTCTGGCCGTGCTCGCCTTCATCCCGGCCGCGCTGCTCTTCTTCAGCAGCGGCTCGCAGGCTGGCCGCGCCCAGCGCGTCGCCCGGCCCGAGCGCGCCGCGCCGCCGCGCCAGCAGATCGCCATCAGCCTGATCATCGCCTTCGTCGCCCTGGTGGCCGTCCGCTCGTCGATCCAGGCCACCTACCAGGCCTTCCTGCCCAAGCTCTTCAGCGACCGCGGCTGGGACCCGACGCTGTTTGGGCTGCTGGCCGGCGTGTTCATGGGCGCCGGGGCCATCGGCCAGGTGATCAACGGCAACCTGGCCGACCGCTTCGGCATGCGGGTGACGGTCGTCTGGCCGCTGCTGCTGAGCGTGCCGGTGGGCATGCTCTGCTTCCTGTCGCCGTCCACCTGGGTGATCTTCGCCGCCTGCGCCGCCACCGGCCTGCTCGTCGGCGGGCAGCACAGCGTGCTGGTGGTCTACGCGCAGCGGCTCCTGCCGGTGAAGCAGAGCTTCGCCGCCGGGCTCATCCTCGGCTTCACCTTCGCCAGCGGCGCGATCGGCACCTGGCTGGCCGGCACCATCGCCGATGTCGTCGGCCTCCAGACGGTGATGCTCTACCTGACGCTGCTGGGCGTGCCGGCGGCCATCCTCGGCTTCACCCTGCCCGGCCGCAGCCGCCCCTTGGCGGTGCCGGCCGCCGTGCCGGCCGGGGATTAGGCCATTGCAGATTGCAGATTGCAGATTGCAGATTGCAGATTGCAGATTGTCCGGCAATCTACAATCTGCAATCTACAATCTGCAATTAATCACTGGCTCAGGGCGCGCACCGCCCGCAGGCTGGCCGCCGCATCGAAGCGGGGGATATACTCCAGGCCGACGAAGCCCTGGTAGCCACACTCGCGCAGCAGCCCGAAGATATGCTCGTAGTTGATCTCGCCGCTGCCGGGCTCGTTGCGGCCGGGGACATCGGCCACCTGAATGTGGCCGATCAGGTCGAGGTTCTCGGTGATGCGCCGGCTGAGGTCGCCCTCGGTGATCTGCTGGTGGTAGATATCGAAGCAGAGGCGGACATTGGGGCTGCCCACGGCGCGCACGATCGCGAAGCCCTCGTCCGAGGAGCTGAGGAAGGTGCCCGGGTGATCGCGCTGGTTGAGCGGCTCCAGCACCAGGGTCACATCGGCGTCGGCGGCCGTCTCGGCGGCGGCCTGGAGCGCCGCGACCATACTGGCCTGCTGCTCCTCGCGGGGCACGCCTGGGAGGGCCGGGCCGCTCGAGACGATCAGGTTCGCGCAGGAGAGGTCGAAGGCCAGGGCGGCGGCGCGGTTAATATCGGTGAGAAACTGCGGGCGCTGGGCCGGGTCCACCAGCGAGGTGGTGCTGCCGACAAAGGCGCTCACCTCCAGGCGCAGGGCCATCTTCAGGGCGAGGGTGATGTTCATATCCTTACCCTGGCGGCCCCAGAACTCGAAGGCGGGGAAGCCAAGATCGTGAACATACTCCAGGCGCTGCTCGAAGGGCTTCTCGTGAAAGAGCGTCTCCACGCAGACCGAGAAGCGTAGTGGTGGGGTCGCCATAGTCGCACCTCATCAATCCAGCTGATCCCTGGAAGCCCCGTGATGCCCACGCCGAACGGGCGCACCATATCGATGGCAGGGAGATTGCTTGCCTTATTGTATCGCACATCGGCAATTTCGCCATCCGCGCGCTACCCCCCATCCCAGCCGATGGCGCGGGCCAGGGCGGCCTCGACAAGGCCGGGGGCGAGGCGGGCGGCCAGGAGGCTCAGCCGGTCGCCTAGTGTGACGTAGGCCAGGCGCGGCTCGCGGCGGGCCACGCGCAGCAGGGCCAGGGCCACCGCCTCGGGCGGCACGCCCCTGGGTGCCACGCGGCGGCGCTCGCTGCCCCGGCCGAGCCGGCTCCGGCTGAACTCGGTGCGGGTGGTGCCGGGGCGCAGCACGCTCACCGCCACCCCCGCGCCGCGCAGCTCCATGCGCAGAGCCTCGCTCATGCGCTCAAGGGCGGCCTTGGCCGCCGCGTAGCCGCCCAGGTAGGGCAGGGTCTGCTCGGCCAGCACCGACGAGACGTTGATGATCTGGCCCCGGCCCTGGCGGCGCATGATCGGCACGGCGGCCTGACATAGGCGCAGCGGGCCGAGCAGGTCCACGGCCAGCGCCCGCTCCAGGTCGGGCACGTCCAGCTCGGCCACCGGCCCGGCCAGGCCCACCCCGGCGTTATTGACCAGGATGTCCACCCGCCCGCAGGCGGCGGCGGCCCGCGCGAGCAGCGCCCGGCACTGCGCAGGGTCGGCCACATCGGTCGGGA
>NZ_JAIEWN010000004.1:100393-115133 GCF_019599295.1 Oscillochloris sp. ZM17-4
CGAAGGCCCGCGCCGCCGCCGCCCCGATGCCCGCCGAGGCCCCGGTGATGATCACGACACGGTTGTGTGGGTCCATGCTGGCACCACGCTAAGGGCGCAGCAGCGCGGCGCTGCTGCGCCCTTACCTACTACCCTGCGAGTCCGTCAGGTGCTTACAGATCCCGGCCTTGATCGTCTGCGAGGGCACCTCGTGGCCGAGCATGCCCTCCAGGATACGTGCGGTCGCCATCAGGCCCGGCAGGTCCAGCCCGGTCTCCACGCCCATCTCGTGCAGCATGTGGACGAGGTCCTCGGTGCAGAGGTTGCCGGGCGCGCCGGGGGCGAAGGGGCAGCCGCCGATCCCGCCGACGCTGCTGTCGAAGGCGCTGACGCCGACCTGCATGGCGGCCAGGATGTTGGCCAGGCCGGCGCCGCGGGCGCTGTGCAGGTGCAGGCGCAGCGGCTGGCGAGGGAAGCGCTCCTGAAAGGCCAGCACCACCCGCTGCACCAGCACCGGGTGGGCCATGCCCGTGGTGTCGCCCAGCGTCAGCTGCTCGGCCCCCAGGTCGAGCAGGCGCGCGCAGAGATCCAGCACGTGCGGGATGGGCACGTCGCCCTCGAAGGGGCAGCCGAAGGCCACCGAGAGCACCGCGTCGAAGGGCCGTCCGGCGCCGCGCATGATCGCGGCCATGTTGGCGACGTGGGCCAGCGACCGCTCGACGCTCATGTTCACGTTGCTGCGGTTGTGGCTCTCCGAGGCGCTGAGGAAGACCTGCACCATATCGGCCCCGGCGGCCACCGCCCGGCGCGCGCCCACCTCGTTCGGCGCGATCGCGCTGTAGATCACCCCCGGCCGCCGGCTGATCTGGGCGAAGAGCGCGGCGGCGTCAGCCATCTGCGGCACGTTCTGCGGGCGCACGAAGGAGCCGGCCTCGATCTGGTCGAGGCCGGCGGCGCCTAGGGCGTCGATCAGCTGGAGCTTCTGCGCCGTGCTGAGGATGGTGGCCTCGTTCTGCAGCCCGTCGCGCGGGCCGACCTCGCGGATGTGGGCGCGGCGGGGCAGGGCGGGCAGCCCGGGGGCGATCATTATCATGGGCATACCTCCTTCATAGGCTATTGTAGCACCTTCGCACCGGTCAAGACGTAACTCCCCTGTAACCTACGAACGTACCCTCAGATCAGACGCCGCGAGCGTGGCGCATCTTGTAGCGATAAATCAACGGCATATAGATCAAGGAGAGAACCTCATGGACTGGACAAAGCAGGCGAACGATATGGTCAAGACCTGGACGGGCACCCAGCAGAAGGTGTGGGACACCTGGCTCAACTCGATGCAGCTTGTGGCCACCCCGCAGAGCCCCGAGTCCTGGCAGAAGATGGTCGAGACGTGGCGCGGCACCGTCAAGCAGGCGCTCGAGTCGCAGATGCAGCTGACCCAGATGTGGGCCGAGAGCGTGGCCGCCGCGTCGGTGAGCATGCCGAGCGTGCCGGGGATGCCGGCGATGCCAAACATGCCGAGCATTCCGGGCGTCCCCGGCACCGCCGTGGAGTGGACCCGCCAGATGCTTGAGATGACCCGCACCTGGACGGACACGCAGGTGCGCTTCTCGGAGAACTGGTTCGACCTGCTGAAGAAGGCCGACCCGACGGCGATGGGCCAGGGCTGGGACATGAGCCAGGCCCAGAAGATCATGGCCACCTGGCAGGACGCTGCCCAGAAGGCTATCGAGGCTCAGAACGAGTTTGGCCGCATGATGATGAGCACCGCCAGCAGCGCCGCCAGCACCAGCACCAAGAAGTAATCACTGAGGCACTGAGACGCTGAGGGCTGGCGAGGGCATATTGCCCTCGCCAGCCCTTTTTTGTCTACACGAAGCGCACCCGCACGGCGCCCAGGTGCTCGAAGCGCGCCTCGAAGCTATCGCCGGCGGCGGCGGGCACCAGCGGCGTGAGCGAGCCGGCCAGGACGATGTCGCCGGCGTGGAGGGCGCGCCCGTGCTCGGCCATGCGGTTGGCCAGCCAGGCCAGGGCGTTGGCCGGGCTGCCCAGCACGTTGGCCCCGCTGGCCTGGGCCGCCTGCTCGCCGTTCTTCAGCAGCGTGACGCTGACCGCGGCCAGGTCTAGCCCGCCCACCGGCAGCAGATCCGCGCTCACCACATAGCGCGCGGCGAAGACGCTGTCGGCGATCATCTCGGGCATCTTCACGCCCCAGCCGACCGTGCGCGCGTCCACGATCTCGAAGGCGGCCATCGCGCCAGCCACGGCGGCCAGGGCCGCCTCGGGCGTCACCCCGGGGCCGGCCAGGTCGGCGGCCATGCGGAAGGCCACCTCGCACTCGACGCGCGGGTGGATGAGCCGGCCCGCGTCGATCTCGCCGCCGTCGGGCACCTGCCCCTCGGCGAGCAGCGCGGCGTAGACCGACTGGCTCAGGCCGAAGCTGGCCTGGGCGCCGGCGTTGGTGGCCCCGGCCTTGATTGCAGATTGCAGATTGCAGATTGCAGATTGCAGATTGCAGATTGCAGATTGCAGATTGCACAATCTAAAATCTGCAATCTAAAACGGCTCGGGCGGGCGAATCCGCCAGAGCATCGGCGACAGCCAGATCCAGGCGGTGTTGGCGAGCACCAGCGCGCCCATGGACAGGACGGCGATCCGCCCGAGCCACCCGCGCCTCCAGATCGCCTCGCTGGCCAGCGCCGCGCCGAGGGCCACCACCCAGGCTAGGAACATCAGCCAGCGCGGGCTATTGGTGGCCAGGGTGATGAACGGCAGCGCGGCGAAGCAGAGGCCGACGGCGAGGCTGCCAAGCATCAGCGCCAGGGCCGCCTGACGTCGGCTCAGCCCGGGCTCGCGCGCGCCATCGCGGGCGAGCATCCCGATCCCGACCAGGGCCAGCGGGATGGGGAAGACCCCGAAGTGGGTAATCAGCCCGGCCCGCCAGAGCGTGTCCCAGAGCGCCGCCCGGCTCACCGGAGCCCGCTCGGCCACCGCGCTCAGCCCGCCCGACCTTGCGGTCTCCAGCTGGCTCAGGAAGAGCGGGATGTAGGCGCTGTAGAAGAAGGCCCCGGCGAAGATCACCGCGCCGCCAAAGGCGAGGCTCAGCGGCCAGCGGGCCGCCCGCGCCCAGGCCGCGCCGCGCCAGCTCATCAGCCACATGAGCGCCACAAGCAGCCCGACCAGCAGGGTCGTGTTGATCAGAAACCCAAAGTGCCCGAGGAAGACCAGGCTCAGCAGCACAAACACCGCCGCGCCCCAGGCCGCCCGCAGGCGCCGGTCATCCCCCTGCCAGGCCTCCATCGCCCAGCAGAGCGCGGCAACGGTCAGCAGATGGAAGAACTGGCTGTAGATATGGGTGTCGAACGACCACCAGGTTGTCATGTAGGTGGCCGCCGTAAACACGTAGATCGCCGCCGCCAGCAGCGAGGCCCGCGCGCTCATGATCCGGCTGGCGATCGCGTAGACCAGCGCCGCGCTCATGGCATCCACCAGCGCCGCGCCGATCTGGAGGGCCGCGCCAGCGCTCAGGCCGAGCAGGGTGAAGGGCGCGACCAGCAGGTACGGCCCGGGCGGGTAGGGGAAGTCAATCCCCCGATTCTTTGAGAGGATGAAGATCAGGCCCCAGATCGCGTCGTTGTAGCGGTTGACGTGGAACCCGATGTCGCCATGCATGGAGTCCGGGTAGAGCCGGCCGCCGTAGCGCATGGCGAAGGCGACCGCGCAGAAGACCGCGAGCCAGCCGAGCTGCGGCGCGCCGAGCGGCACGCCGAAGCGCCGGAACAGGGGCGGCAGACCGGCGCGCACGCCGGCCGCCAGGGGGTAGGCCAGGGCCGCAGCAATCAGGGCCGCGCCTGTGCCGGCCGCCCAGCGCGGCGGGTCGAGGAGCGCCGCCAAGCCAGCCAGCCCGACAAACACCCCGTAGAGACGTCCCGCCGGGGCGTCTGCCCCCAGCGCGTGCCGCAGGGCCAGCCAGGCCAGGGCCGCCGCGCCGAGCCAGCCCAGGGCCGCCGTCCAGTCTGGGGAGGCCGGTCCATCGCCGGGCAGCGCGATGATCTCCACCCGGTCAAGCGGCGTGCCCAGCCGGCGCGGGTCGCCAGGCGGGCTGAAGGTGGATGTGTGCAGGGTGATCTCCAGATCGCCCCCCGCGGGCGGCGGCACCAGGACATACTGGGTTGATCCGGCCGCGATCACCGGCAGAGTCGCCAGCGGCTGGCCATCGGTGGCGAGCTCGATCATCTGCGGGCCGTCGGCCATAACCGCGGCGCCTACGGGGAAGAAGTGGAGCCGCAGCCCCAGCGGGCGGCGGCCCACGCCCGACACCCGGATCGTGGCGCCGTCGTCCGTCCATCGGTAGGTGCCGTGCGAGTCCTGCTCGGCGGTGTTAAAGCCCTGGAGGAAGGGCAGGTCGCTGCCGACGCCCTCCTCATAGCCGACGTCGATCATGTAGCGCAGGGGCAGCTGCGGGGAGATCAGGAAGATGATCAGCAGCGCGCCAAGGCCGAGCCAGAGCGCGGGTCGAGTCAGCCCGCGCAGCTCGGCGCCGAGGGCGAGGCCCAGGCGGGCGCGACGCGCCCCCAGTGATGCGCCGGGTTGCATAAACTCGTTGGTAGCCATAGCGGCTTGATTATAGCGCACAACAACGCCCCGCAATGCGGGGCGCTGTTGTGCCACAGGGCTGCTGCAACGTTCAGGGGCTTCGCCCCAGAGCCGGTTGTTTGGTGAGTTTGGGCGGCTTCGCCGCCCAAACTCACTACTACCACTACGGGGGAGGCTTCGCCGCCCCCGCACCCCCACCGGGAGGTGAGGGCAGGCCATCACTTACGCCTCATCGAGCGGGAGCTCGCCCTCACTCTCGCCCTCGCCCTCATCGGCGAAGTCGTCATCGTCACCGCCGCCAAGGAGCGCCTCAAGGCGGGCGCGGAGCACATCGGCGCTCACGCCCTCGGATGGCGGCACCGCCTCGGCCAGGTCGCCCAGGCCAAGCAGCGACTCGGCGCGCAGCACGTCGTCCGGGCTGTCCTCGGTGATCACCGCCGCCACCTCGGGGCCGCCCTCCATCATGCGCGCCATCTCATCGACCAGCTCATCGCGCCCGCGCTCGCTGCGCTTCTCGATCCCGGTGCCGGCCGGGATGAGCTTGCCGATGACCACGTTCTCCTTCAGGCCGCGCAGGTAGTCGACCTTGCCGGTGATCGCCGCGTCGGTGAGGACGCGGGTCGTCTCCTGGAACGAGGCCGCCGACAGGAAGCTGTCGGTGTTCAGCGAGGCCTTGGTGATGCCCAGCAGCACCGTGGCCGCCGTCGCCGGCTCGCCGCCCTGGCTGACGATGTCGTTGTTCAGGCGGCGGAACTCGGCCGCCTCGATCAGCTCGCCCGGCAGCAGGCCGGTGTCGCCCGGCTCCTCGATCCGCACGCGGCGCAGCATCTGGCGGACGATCACCTCGACATGCTTGTCGTTGATGTTCACACCCTGCGAGCGGTAAACCCGCTGGGCCTCGTTCACCAGGTAGCGCTGCACGGCCTCGCGGCCCTGCAGGTCGAGCAGCTCCTGCGGGTTGGCGCTGCCGTCGGTCAGCTGCTGGCCGGCCACCACCCGCGTGCCGTTCTCCACACGCAGGCGCGCCGTGTGCGGCACCACCAGCTCGCGCTCCTCGCGATCCTCCTGGCTGATCACGATCCTGTCACCGCTGATATATGCCTTGCCGGAGAGCCGGGCCACGATCGGCAGCTCGCTGCTCTCGCTGTTGTTGCTCTCGGCGATCACCTGGCCCTCGGCCACCTCCGACTCGTTATCGACCAGGGAGATGAATCCCATCGGCAGCTTGTACTCGTCGGTGTAGACCTCGGAGGCGACGATCTTGATCGTGCGGACGCCGTTGTCATCCTTGATGATCTGAACCACGCCGTCGACCTCGGCCAGGAGCGACTTGCCCTTCGGCACGCGGGCCTCGAAGATCTCCTGCACGCGGGGCAGACCCTGCGTGATGTCGTCGGCCGAGGCCACGCCACCGGTGTGGAAGGTGCGCAGGGTGAGCTGCGTGCCCGGCTCGCCGATCGACTGGGCCGCGATGATCCCACAGGCCTCGCCGATATCGACCATCTTGCCGGTGGCCAGATTGCGCCCGTAGCACAGCTTGCAGATGCCGTGCTCCGACTGGCAGCTCAGGGTCGAGCGGACGTAGACCGACTCGATCCCGTGGCGGTCGAGGTTGTGCGCGATCTCATCGTCGATCTCGGTGTTGCGCTCGGCCAGCAGCTCGCCGGTCTGCTTGTCGTACACCGGCGCGGCCAGGATGCGCCCGATCATACGCACGGCCAGCCGCTCCATCAGCTCGCTGTCGTCGGCGGCGTGCAGCCAGAAGCCATCCTCGGTGCCGCAGTCCTCGATCGTGACGATCACGTCCTGGGCCACGTCCACCAGGCGCCGGGTCAGGTAGCCGGCGTCGGCCGTGCGCAGCGCGGTGTCGGCCAGACCCTTGCGCCCGCCGTGGGTGGACACGAAGTAGTCGAGCACCGAGAGGCCCTCGCGGAAGTTGGCCTTGATCGGCAGCTCGATGATCTTCCCGGTCGGGTCGGACATCAGCCCGCGCATGCCGGACATCTGCGAGATCTGGTTGATGTTGCCACGGGCGCCCGAGGTAGACATCATCGCCACCGGCCCAAACTCGTTCATGTTGTCGCGCACCGCCTCGATCGTATCCTTGGTGGCCTTCTGCCAGATCCGCACCACCTCCTGGTAGCGCTCCTCCTCGGTGATCAGGCCGCGGCGGAACTGCTTCTCGATGTCGGCCACCTGGGTCTCGGCGCTGGCGACGATCTCGTACTTGGCCGCCGGCACCTCGATGTCGTTGATGCCGATCGTCATGCCGCCGTAGGTGGCGTTCTTGAAGCCGAGCGCCTTGATCTTATCGGCCTGCTGGGCCGTCTTCTCCGAGCCGAAGATCCGCACCAGCTCGTTCTCCGACTTGCCCGGCCAGGTTTCCCGCAGCTCGGCCATCTCCTCATCGCTGACGTTCTTCAGGTTGGTGTAGTACTGGTAGCAGTCGGCGATGATCTCGCGCAGGCCCTTCTTATCGATGACGCGGTTGCGGTAGCGCAGGGGCGGCAGCAGCTCGTTGTTCAGCAGAATGCGCCCGATAGTCGTCTCCAGCAGCATCCGCGGCGTGCCGTCCGCGGTGGGGGCGAGCTCGCGCACGCTGCCGGGGCGGTCGTTCTTGCCCGCCGGCCGGCCCTCCATGCGGATCCAGATCGGCGCCTGGATGGCCACCAGGCCCTTGTCGTAGGCCAGCATGGCCTCGTTCTCGTCGGCGAACTTCTTGCCGCTGCCCAGGGCGCCGTCGCGCACCTGCGAGATGTAGTAGCAGCCGAGCACGATGTCCTGCGACGGCGTGATGATCGGGTCGCCGTGGGCCGGGCTGAGCAGGTTGTACTTACTCAGCATGCGCGTGCGGGCCTCCTCCTGGGCCTTGCGCGACAGCGGCACGTGGACGGCCATCTGGTCGCCGTCGAAGTCGGCGTTGAAGGCCGCGCAGACCAGCGGGTGCAGCTGGATGGCCGAGCCCTCGATCAGCTTGGCCTCGAAGGCCTGGATCGAGAGGCGGTGCAGCGAGGGCGCGCGGTTCAGCAGCACCAGGTAGTCCTTGATCACCTCCTCAAGGACGTCCCAGACCTCGGGGCGCACCCGCTCGACGATGCGCTTGGCGCTCTTGATGTTGTGGGCGAAGCCCTTCTCCACCAGGCGGCGCATCACGAAGGGCTTGAACAGCTCCAGTGCCATCTTCTTGGGCAGGCCGCACTGGTGCAGCTGCAGGTTCGGGCCGACCACGATCACCGAGCGGCCCGAGTAGTCCACGCGCTTGCCCAGCAGGTTCTGGCGGAAGCGGCCCTGCTTGCCCTTGAGCATGTCGCTCAGGCTCTTCAGGCGGTGCTTGCCCTTGCCCGAGACGGCCCGGCCACGCCGGCCGTTGTCGATCAGGGCGTCCACGGCCTCCTGGAGCATGCGCTTCTCGTTGCGCACGATGATCTCGGGCGCGTTCAGCTCCATCAGCCGCTTGAGCCGGTTGTTGCGGTTGATCACGCGCCGGTACAGGTCGTTCAGGTCGCTCGTCGCGAAGCGCCCGCCGTCCAGCTGCACCATCGGCCGCAGGTCGGGCGGGATGACCGGCAGCACGGTCATGATCATCCACTCGGGCTTGTTGCCGCTCTTGCGGAAGCTCTCGACCACGCGCAGGCGCTTGGTGGCCTTCTTGCGGCGCTGGCCCTGGGTCGTCTGCACCTCGGCGTTCAGATCCTCGGCCAGCTTGTCCAGGTCAACCTGGCGCACGATCAGCTCGCGCACCGCGCCCGCGCCCATGTCGGCGCGAAACACGCCCGGCGCCAGGTCGCGCAGCTGGCGGTACTCCATCTCCGAGAGGATGCGGCAGGGCTTCAGGCCGTCGAGGTGGTCGAGCTTATCCTTCTCCTCGCGCACCAGGGTGTCCTGCTCGCGCTGCAGCCGCTCCTGGAGCTTCTCCTGCTCCTGGGTCGCCTCGAAGGCCTTGCGCTCGCGCTCGGCGTCGGTGAGCAGCTCGGCGTCCGCCATGTCGCGGGTGCGCCGGGTCTCCATCGCCTCAAGCTCCTGGTCCACCAGCTCGTCCAGCTGGTCCAGGGTGCGCTCGGTGATCGCCTCGCCCTCCTCCACCAGCGTGGTGTTGCGGAAGGCGATGTCCTCGTCGGCCACGAGGTTGGTCATCTCCTCAAGCCGCTCGCGCAGGCGCTCGGCCTCGCCGGCGATGTCGTCGCGCAGGCGCTTGTAGTCCTCCTCGATCTTGCGCTGCGTGCTGACCTGCGCGTTCTCCATGCCGCCCAGGTCCTGGGTGAGCTGTGTGCTCAGCTCGACCCGGGTGTCCTCGGCCTGGCGCTGGATGTTCTCGCGCTTCTTGGCGTAGTCCTCCTGGAGCATCTCGCGGGCCACGGTGCGCAGCTCCTCCTTGACCTCCACGATCACGTAGGAGGCGAAGTAGAGCACCCGCTCCAGGTTGCGCGGGCTGATGTCGAGCAGCAGGCCCAGCCGGCTCGGCGTGCCCTTCACGAACCAGATATGCGACACCGGCGAGGCCAGGTTGATGTGGCCCATGCGGTCGCGCCGCACCTTGGCCCGCGTCACCTCGACGCCGCACTTGTCGCAGACCACGCCCTTATAGCGGACGCGCTTGTACTTCCCGCAGTAGCACTCCCAATCCTTCGTGGGTCCAAATATTCGCTCGCAGAACAATCCATCGCGCTCAGGTTTCAGCGTGCGGTAGTTGATCGTCTCCGGCTTCGTCACCTCGCCGTGCGACCAGCCGCGAATATCCTCGGGGGAGGCCAGGCTGATGCGGATCGCGTTGAAGTCGTTGATCTCAAGCATTGAGGCTCACTCCTGTGGCGGGAGATACGCAGCGAACCGCTCACGCATCCCCTCTGTGATTGTGCCACGCTCAGGGCGTTTCTTCGGCTGCCATTCCAAGAACTTAGCTGCGATGGCAGCCTTACGGTCAAGGGCGATACCTGGATTCTCAACATAGAGCCAGGCGGCTAGGCACTTCGCCCGTGTCGTGCTCCATTTGATATACCAGAGCGCACGGTTTGCAACGACATTTGGTGCTGGTATACCTGTCTGCTCTTCGATAGCAACTGCCATCTCTTCCAGCAGGCGCTTTGAGCCAGAGTAGATCTGAATGACCGGTCGATCCCCATTCCATACAAGAGTTCCGTCACCGTCAACGAAACCTCTCACAAAATGTACCAGGAGATGTGCTGGAATGTCTGGAAAGCCGATAACATTTGACTTGTTCGGCATCCCGCCGAGGGCTAGTAGGTCGTAGTACATCTCCTTGCTACAGAATTCGATCTCGTAGCAGTTCGTTGTCCCTGAGACCTTACGGAGGCTTGGTGCCTCACCAACCGCACCAGCGAGTTTTTTCAGATGTTCTCGATCAATACTGGCAAACTCAATGAGATGCGCGCCGGTATCTTTACGATGGCGCATATACCCATCGGCCCACCAGTACCCGAGCACATAGGCCATCTCAGCCGACCAGATTCGGAAGAACTCGACGGTGCGCGCGCCGCGGGGCATGGCGTCTCTCCAGTAGAACGTGTGTACTGGAGAGATGATACCTGTTTTCGGGTCGCCCGTCAACCGAAACCGGATACGTAGGGACGCAGCACGCTGCGTCCCCGGCGTAGGGACGCAGCACACTGCGTCCCTACGGCAGGCGCGTGGTTAAAACTCCCCGCGCTCCATGCCCGACAGGTTGATCCCGTCGAGGGCGGCCATATCGCCGTCCACATCGTCGGAGAGCTCGACCGGCTTCTCGTCCTCGCTGAGCACCTCGACGCTCAGGCCAAGCGACTGCAGCTCCTTGATCAGCACCTTGAAGCTCTCGGGCACGCCGGCCTCCTGGATGGGCTCGCCCTTCACGATCGCCTCGTAGGTCTTCACGCGGCCGACCACATCGTCGGACTTGACGGTAAGCATCTCCTGGAGGATGTAGGCCGCGCCGTAGGCCTCCAGCGCCCAGACCTCCATCTCGCCGAAGCGCTGGCCGCCGAACTGGGCCTTGCCGCCGAGCGGCTGCTGGGTGACCAGGCTGTAGGGGCCGGTCGAGCGGGCGTGGATCTTATCCTCCACCAGGTGGGCCAGCTTGAGCATGTAGGCGTAGCCGACCGTGACCGGGTGGTGGAAGGGGATGCCGCTGCGCCCGTCGTAGAGCGTGACCTTGCCGTCGCCGGGCAGGCCGGAGCGCAGCAGCATGTCCTTGATCTGGGCCTCATCGGCACCGTCGAAGACCGGGGTGGCCACGCGGTAGCCGAGGCGGGCGGCGGCCCAGCCCAGGTGCGTCTCCAGGATCTGGCCGATGTTCATGCGCGAGGGCACGCCGATCGGGTTGAGGATGATGTCCACCGGGCGGCCGTCGGGCAGGAAGGGCATATCCTCGATCGGCAGGACGCGCGAGACCACGCCCTTGTTGCCGTGGCGTCCGGCCATCTTATCGCCGGGGCTGATCTTGCGCTTCTGGCAGAGCAGCACGCGCACCGTCTGGTTGACCCCGACCGGCAGCTCGGCGCCCTCGCTGCGCGAGAAGACCTTGACATCGATCACCTTGCCGCGCACGCCGTTGGGCACACGCAGCGAGCTATCCTTCACCTCGCGGGCCTTCTCGCCGAAGATCGCCCGCAGCAGGCGCTCCTCAGCCGTCAGGTCGGTCTCGCCCTTAGGCGTGATCTTGCCGACGAGGATATCGTTCGGCTGTACCTCGGCGCCGACATAGATGATGCCGTGCTCATCAAGGTTGCGCAGGCTATCCTGGCCGACGTTGGGGATATCGCGGGTGATCTCCTCGGGGCCGAGCTTGGTGTCGCGGGCCTCAACCTCATACTTCTCGATATGGATCGAGGTGAAGATATCCTCGCGCACCAGGCGCTCGGAGACCAGGATGGCGTCCTCGAAGTTGCCGCCCTCCCAGGGCATATAGGCCACGAGGATATTCTGGCCGAGGGCGAGCTCGCCGAAGTCGGTGCTGGAGCTATCGGCGATCACCTCGCCGACCTCGACGCGCTGGCCGCGCAGCACGTTGGGCCGCTGGTTGATGCAGGTGTCCTGGTTGCTGCGCATAAACTTACGCAGCAGATACTCGCGCTCGTTGCCGTCATCCTCCTCGACGATAATCTTATCGCCGGTGGCGCTGAGCACCGTGCCATCGACCCGGGCCACGACCACCTGGCCGCTATCGCGGGCGGCGCGGAACTCCATGCCGGTGCCGACGATCGGCGCGTCGGGGCGGAGCAGCGGCACCGCCTGGCGCTGCATGTTCGAGCCCATCAGGGCGCGGTTGGCGTCGTCGTGCTCCAGGAAGGGGATGAGCGCCGTAGAGACGCTGACCACCTGCTTAGGCGAGACGTCCATATAGTCCACGCGGTCGACCCGCTCGGTGACGAAGTCCTCGCCGAAGCGGCAGGCCACCTGGTCTTTGACAAAGCGGTTATGGTCATCGATGGCCGCGTTAGCCTGCACCACGACGAAGCGGTCCTCCTCATCGGCGCTGAGGTAGTCCACCTCCTGGGAGACGATCGGGCGGATCTTAATCGTCTTGATCGGCATCTCGACGATCTTCTCGGCCAGGGTGCGGTTGATCTCCGTCGCGGCCTCGGCGATCGTCGCGCCGCTGGTCGGGTCAGTGATATCCTCACGCAGGATCTGGCCGCGCAGCAGGCCGATGGCGATGCGCTTGCTGGTCGCGACATCGATGCGGGAGCCCTTCATCGCGATCATATCGCCGGTGCGCAGGTCGCGCACATCGCGCAGGACCATCCCCTTCTCAAGCCAGACCGGGGCGTTATCGACGGCGTTATAGACCTTGCGGTAGGGCGTCTCAAGGAAGCCCATCTCGTTGACGCGCGAGAAGGTAGACATGGTGCCGATCAGGCCGATGTTCGGGCCTTCGGGCGTCTCCACCGGGCAGATGCGGCCATAGTGCGAGTGGTGGACGTCACGCACCTCAAAGCCGGCGCGGTCACGCGAGAGGCCGCCGGGGCCGAGGGCCGAGAGGCGGCGCTTGTTGGTCAGCTCGGCCAGCGGGTTGGTCTGGTCCATAAACTGGCTGAGCTGGGAGCCGCCGAAGAACTCGCGCATGGCGGCGACGACGGGCCGGATATTGATCAGGCCGTTAGGCGTGGCGCTCTCGGGGTCCTGGAGCGACATGCGCTCCTTAACCACGCGCTCAAGGCGCAGCAGGCCGACGCGGAACTGCTGCTGGATGAGCTCGCCCACCGTGCGGACGCGGCGGTTGCCGAGGTGGTCGATATCATCGGGGCGGCCGTGGCCATTGTTGAGGTGGACGATCTGCTCGACGATCTTGATGATATCGCGCGGCAGCAGGACGCGCACGCTCATGCTGGGGGCGTTCGAGACGCCATCGCGGCGGGCCTCGCGCTCCCAGAGGTTCTTGTTCAGCTTATAGCGCCCGACCTTGGCGAGGTCGTAGCGGCGCGGGTTAAACAGCAGCGACTCGAGGAGCGAGCGGGCGTTCTCCAGGGTCGGCGGGTCGCCGGGGCGCAGGCGCTTATACAGCTCCATGAGCGCCTCTTTGCTGTTGTGGGCCGGGTCCTTATCGAGGGTGGCCTGGGTGTAGGGGTGCTCCGGCAGCGTATCGATATGCTTGAGCACCTCGATCACGTGGTCGTTATGGCCGTGCTGGTCGAGCTCATTATCGGGCACCCAGTGGCCCTCGCCCGTCTCATCGGCCTTCCAGGCCAGGATCGCCCGGATCAGGATGGTGACCGGGATCTTGCGCTTGCGATCGACCTTCACGCTGACCACATCGCGCTTATTGGTCTCGAACTCAAGCCAGGCGCCGCGGTTGGGGATGAGCTTGGCCGAGTGCAGCGAGCGGCCGCTGGTCGGGTCCTTATCATCCTTAAAGTAGACGCCGGGGGAGCGGATGAGCTGCGAGACGACCACGCGCTCGGCGCCGTTATAGATGAAGGTGCCGTTATCGGTCATCACCGGGAAGTCGCCGAGGAAGAGCTCGCTCTCCTTGATCTCGCCGGTGGAGAGGATGCGCAGCTCGACGTTGACCCGCAGCGGCGCGGCGTAGGTCAGGTCGCGCTCGCGGCACTCGAACTCCGAGAAGCGCGGCTCGCCGAAGACATAGTCGCGGAAGTGCAGCTCCAGGTTCTTGCCGGTGAAGTCGGTGATCGGCGAGATCTCATCGAACAGCTCGCGCAGGCCCTCGCGCTTGAACCACTCGAAGCTGTTGACCTGGGTCTCTATCAGGCGCGGCACCTCGATCGCATCAAAGATCCGTGCGAAGGAGCGGCGCTCGATGCGCTTCTCGCGGCGGCCGCCCACGCCAGGGTCGATGGGGGTGATCAGCGGCTGCAGCACGACACTCTCAATTAATGGGGGCATACTCACCTCTCCTCAGTCGTTGCACCCAGAGACGGCGGCCGATGGCCGCTATTTTCTGGCACGTACAGGCTTCCGGCAGGCGGAAAACAGAAATCGCCGGTCGTCGGCGCTGACCCATCGGGGGGTGGCCTCAGAACTGGCGGGGGGGCGAAGTGAAACGGATATTCGCAAAAAAAACGCGCCGGGTGGCGCATGACAGGCTAGTTGATGATCGCTTTGCTCACCGGGAACGCGCTGATGATCATAGGGTTGGATGATAGTTTTGCCGAAACTATTTATTGGTGACTGCGAAAGAGGATAATACCACCTTTCTCGCGCGATGTCAAGCGGGGCAATCCCACGATCCCACATCCCACTCCCACAGGCGGTGAACAGGGCATGTGCAACGTCGCTGGCGGCTGAAGCCGCGTCGCGGGGGCCTGCGGCCGACCGCCCACCCTTCGTGGGCGGATCCGGCGTCGGCGCAGTCCGACGCCCGGCGCAACGCGCCCCGCCGGCGCGACGTCAGTCGCCGGCTGGGGGAGGGGGGCGCTCATGCCCTGATCCCCCACAGGGAGGTGACGTTACCATAGCCCTGGCGCGCGGCTCAGCCCTCGACCTCGAACTGAAACCTGGCCTTGAATCGGCGCAGCTCCTTGAGGATGGGCCGGCCGAGGGCGGCGACCAGCAGCACATTGCCGATGGCGCGCAGCGAGTCCCAGGCGAAGGAGGTGACGCCGTAGAAGAGCAGGTAGCGCCGCAGGGTCTCGCCGAAGCCCATGCCCGGGCTCCAGGCCAGCTCGCCGGGCGGGCTGAAGGGCCAGAACCAGAGGTTCATCAGGGCGCCGAAGAG
>NZ_JAIEWN010000004.1:115233-135518 GCF_019599295.1 Oscillochloris sp. ZM17-4
GAATGTCAGGCCGAGGCCTGACGTACGGGCTGCCACGTCTACACAACCACACTCGATTGGAAAGGTGCATGCTACAAGCGGTCTGCGAACAAAAAACTAGCGCCACAACTGTGGCCCTAGCAACTGAGGTGGGGACTAGATTGTCCGTTCTCGGTTGACTTGTCGGGGTCTACCTCTGGGTGAGACCGGCATCGCACTCGCAACGTGGCGGAGTATACCGCATCCCCTCCCCCTTGTCAAATTATCGTGTTCTCATACTCGCGCGCGGATTCTGGAGCCATGCGTAACCTTTACCCTCGCCCGCGTGGTATCATGAGTATCGCTGCGAAATCTTGAGCATAGCGCATGCTGCGCCAGCCACTCTGCCTCATGACTGTCACGACCCAAGCCAACCCGATCCTCGACATCGCGCCGGCGGCCCTGAGCCTGATCGCCGGGGACGCGCGCCGGCGGCTAGTGAGTTACCTTAACCGCTGGGGGCACACCGACACCCTGCTGCGCTACCTGGAGGCCTGGCTGGCCGATCAGCCCACCAGCGTGACTCTGCGCGAGGGCCGGGCGCGGGTGCTGGCCGACCTCGGCCGCGGCGAGGAGACCCTCGCCATCCTCGCCGAGATCGACGCCGAGCGGCCCACCAGCGTGACCCGCCGCCAGCTGCGCCTGCGAGCCATGCTGGCCGCCGGTCGCTACGCCGAGCTCGACATGGCCCTCGACGCGCTGGCCGAGGACCCGGCCCAGGAGCTGGCCGCCTGGCTAATGCGCGGCGACGCGCTGCGCGCCCAGGGCCGCCCCGACGAGGCCGCCGACCAGTATAGCGCCGTGGCCGCGCGCGACCCGAGCGGCCTGGCCGCCGTGCGCCGCCTGGCCGAGCTGGCCCTTGAGCAGGACGACCCCGAGGCGGCCCGCGGCCAGATCGATGCGCTGATGCTGCGCCCCGACTTCGCCCCCGGCATCGCCGACCTCCAGATCCTGCTGCGCGCCGCCGAGCTGTCCGAGGACCGCACCGCCGCTGAGGCGCTGCGCGCCCAGCTCGCCGACCACGAGTCGCTCGACCGGGCCAGCCTGCTCAGCGACCTGGGCGTGCGCTTCGAGCGGGCGAAGGCTGACGCCCCCGACCTGCCCGAGCCGCCGCCGCCCGCCGCGCCGCTGCTCCCCGATGAGGCCTACCGCGCCCTGCGCGAGTCGTTTGGCCTGCAGGAGTTCCGGCCGAACCAGGCCCGCGTCATCCATAATGTGCTCGGCGGCGTGCGCACCATGGCCGTGATGCCCACCGGCGCCGGGAAGTCGCTCACCTACCAGCTGCCGGCCATGCTCCTGCCCCAGGCCACGGTCGTCGTCAGCCCGCTGATCGCCCTGATGAAGGATCAGCTCGATGGCATGTCCGACGCCGTGCGCGAGCGCTCGACGCTGATCAACTCAAGCCTGAGCACCCGCGAGCTGACGACGCGCATGCGCGCGATCGCCGCCGGCGAGTATAAGCTGGTCTACATCGCCCCCGAGCGGCTGCGCCAGCGGGCCTTCCTGCACGCCCTCAAGCGCTGCGGGGTCTCGCTGTTTGTGGTGGACGAGGTCCACTGCCTGAGCCTGTGGGGCCTGAGCTTCCGCCCCGACTACCTCTTCATCGGCCAGGCCCTCGACGAGCTGGGCCGCCCGCCGCTGCTGGCCCTGACCGCCACCGCCTCGCAGGAGACGCAGGCCGAGGTGGCCCAGGTGCTCGGCGAGAGCGAGGCGGTGCTGGCCTCGGTCTTCCGGCCGAACCTCTACTTCCAGGTGCTGCGGGCCTCCAGCCGCGACGAGAAGCAGCAGGCGCTCGTCGGGCTCTGCCGCGATATCACCGGGCCGATCATCGTCTACGCCCGGGCGCGCCAGGCCTGCGAGGAGCTGGCCGAGGTGCTGCGCCGCGCCGGGGTCTCGGCCGACCACTACCACGCCCAGGTGCCCGACCGGGCCGCCGCCCAGGAGCGCTTTATGCGCGGCGAGACGCGGGTGCTGGTGGCGACGGTGGCCTTCGGCATGGGCATCGACAAGGCCGACATCCGGGCGATCATCCACTACAACCTGCCGCAGTCGGTGGAGTCCTACTACCAGGAGGCCGGGCGGGCCGGGCGCGACGGCCAGCCGGCGCGCTGCGTGCTGCTCTACGCCGCCAGCGACAAGGCCCGCCTGACGACCTGGCTCCAGGAGGAGGCGATCACCCGCGACCAGCTGCGGGCGCTCTACAAGGCGCTGCGCCAGCAGATGCGCGGGGCCTACGATGTGGTTGACCTGGAGCGGGTGCAGCGCACGCTACAGGGCGACGACGACACCCTGGTGCGGGTGGGCCTGAGCATGCTGGAGCGGGTGGGCCTGCTGCGGCGTCACTTCGACATCCCGGAGACGGCCAGCCTGAGCCTGACCGGCGAGCCGCCGCCCGACGCCGACGCCGAGCGGGTGGCCGACCTGGCCGGGCTTGCGCCGGGGCTGTGGCAGGAGACGAACCTGCTGGAGCTAGCGGAGCAGGTCGGCTGGCCGCCGGCCGACCTAGAGGGCGCCATGCTGCGCTGGCACGACGCCGGCTACCTGCGCTACCGGGGCGGCCCGCGCCAGGTGCTGATCGAGCTGCTCAGCGCGCCGTCCGACGTGGCCGCGCGGATCGACACGCTGCTCGCCGACTACCAGGAGCGCCAGATCCAGCGCGTGGACGCGGTGGCCGCCTACGCCAAGGCCAGCGAGTGCCGCCACCGCAGCATCGCCGGCCACTTCGGCCAGCGCCTGGCCCGCTGCAAGACGGCCTGCGATATCTGCGCGCCGCAGCTCGGCCTGCGCTCGGGGATCACCCGCGCGACCAGGGCCGCGCCGCAGCCCATCCCCTCCCGCGATGATGACGACCCGCGCAGCGACGCGCAGCGCGCCCTGGATGGGCTGAATAACCTGCCCTTCCCCATGGGCCGCAGCGGCCTGGCCCGCGTGCTCAAGGGCGCCGCCAGCAGCCCGGTCGAGCCCGAGCGCTGCCCGGAGTTCGGCGCGCTGCGCCACCTGGCCCAGAGCGCCATCGACGACCTCGTCGAGCGGCTGGTCGCCGACGGCTACATCCAGCGCGATGAGCAGGATGAGTACCGCCGGCTCTCGCTCACCCTGCTCGGTAAGAAGGCCCGCCGCGACCCGGCCTACCTGCCGGAGTGGGGGTAGGTTGGGGGTTGGGGGTTGGGGGTTGGGGGTTGGCTCACAGCCCAACAGCCCGACACAACGCGATTGTCGAGCTGTCGGGCTGTCGGGCAGACGGTCAAGCTGGATTGAACCATGTCATAGCGCACATGAGCGTGCGAACACGCCCTACGGCAAGCCATCTGCTTCGATCCGCTCCAGCCGCTCGCGCACCTGGGCGATAGAAGGGTGCTCGGGGTCGAGCAGCTCGCGGTAGACCGCCAGCGCCCGCTGGAGGTAGCTCCGCGCGGCCACATAATCGGCCTGATCGTAGAGCAGGTTGCCCATGGCCTCGATCTTCCAGGCCGTCTCGATATGCTGCTCGCCCAGGGTGGACACACAGATAGCGAGCGCGCGCTCCAGGTGCGCACGGGCGGCGGCGAGGTCGCCCTGGGCCTGGAGCACGTGGGCCAGGCTGCGCATGCTCTCCGCCGCGTGGAAGTGGTTGGGGCCAAACACCGTGTTGCGCATGGCGAGCGCCCGCTCGTGGCAGCGCCGTGCGCCGACGTAGTCGCCCTGCATAAGCAGCGCCTCCCCCAGGTTGTTGAGAGTCTGGGCGGTGGAGACGTGGTTGGCCGGGAGCACCTGCTCGCGGATGGCGAGCGCGAGCTTGAGGTAGCGCCGCCCGGCGGCGATACGGCCCGTGCGCAGCTCGACATAGCCCAGGTTATTCAAGGTGCGCGCCGTCCCGGCATCGCGCAGGCCCAGGGTGCGCTTGCGGATGAGCAGGGCTCGCCGGAGGTAGGATCGTGCGCCGGGGGCGCCGTCCAGATGAAAGAGCAGGTAGCCGAGGTTGTTGCAGTCGGTCGCCGTCTCGAGGTGGTCGGGGCCGAGCGCCCGCTCGTGGATGTCCAGCGCCCGCTCGAAGGGCGCGCGCGCCGCCGCAAAGGCGCCCTGAAACTGGTAGGACAGCCCGAGCAGGCTCAGGCTCGTCGCGACATCGGGGTGGTCGGGGCCGAGCAGCGCCTCGCGGATGGCTAGGGACTGGGCGATCACGCGCTGGGCCTCGCTGAACATGTCGAGCAGGACCAGCTGCCAGCCAAGCTCGGCGCACAGCTCGGCGGCGAGCGTATCCGTGCGCGGGATGGCTGCGCCGGTCACCGCACGCAGGTGCGGCTGGAGGGCGCGCATGGGCATCGGCAGCCGATCCTCGTTCAGGCGCTGGGCCTCGGCGAGCACGACGCGCTCGACCGCCATCTGGGCCTCGGCGTCGGCGGCCACGGCGCGCACAAAGCCGGCGACCAGCCGGTGCATGCGCAGCGCGCCGCCCTCCCGCGGCTCGATCAGGCCCAGGTCGCCGACCAGCCGGGTGAGCGCATCCTCGCCGAGGGCGTGCGGCGCTGCCTCAGGGTCTGTGACGGTCGCCAGGAGCAGGGCGCGCGGCAGCGTCTCACCAGGCGCAAAGCAGGCCGCACGGGCCAGCAGCCGCAGGGCCAGCAGGTCGGTGGGGACCTCGGGGCGCAGCCGGCGGTAGCTGAGCGCGAAGGCGCGGGCGATGTGCTGATCATGGCGGGTCGGGGAGAAGTCGCCGCCCTGGAGCGAGCTGTGCGTATGCGCCTGATCCTGAGCCCCGCGCAGCTCGGCCAGGTAGCTCGCCGGGCTCAGGCTGAGGTAGCGGTGGGCCAGGTAGCTGCCGGCCAGGTGCAGGGCCAGCGGCAGGTCGCCCAGCTCGGCGGCGATGGCCTCGAGGTCGGCCAGGGCCGCCGGGCTGGCAAAGACCGACTCGGCGTCGGGCAGGTTGGCGCAGTAGGCGCGCAGCAGGGCCAGGCTCTCGGCCCGCTCAAGGGCGTGCAGCCGCAGCACCTGCGAGACGAGGGCCGGGCTCCAGCGGGCGCGGCGGCTGGTCACGAGCACGCGGCAGCCGCCGGTTGGCGGGCGCCACTCGGCCAGCAGCGACTCATCCTCGCAGTTGTCGAAGACCAGCAGGCGTGGCAGCGGCTCGCGCCAGGCGGCCCGCACCAGGCGCACCTGGCGATCGAAGGGCAGCGAGTCGAAGTCGGGGTGCAGGGCGAGATGCTCGGCGCGGCCGCAGGCGGCCACGCCATCGGCGACGGCGGCGGGGTCGCCAAAGCTCAGCCAGAAGACGCCGCCGGGGGCAGTCAGTTCAACAGCATGATGATAAGTCTTCAAACAACCAACTTGCCGCCGATTGGCAAGCTCACGTCAGTCTATATCAAGAAACGATCACCACACTCAACAGTTGTGGATCTAATATTGACAGCGGTCGCGGTAGTAGGCGATGCGGTTAGGGGAGTAGGACATAGCGCCTGTTGGGTTGGCGGGCACGACTCACTATGACTCACAATGATACACACTTTATGGCGGCGTGCGGGAAGGTAGAGTAGAGGTGTAGCTACCGGCCAGATACCCGTGGAGGTTCGCTATGTGGACAGAAGCCCCCGATGATCGCACCTTCCTGCGCAATCTGGCCCGCGAGGTGATCGCCGCCGCCGCGCCCGAGGAGCTCGATGACTTCGAGGTGCTGATCGACGGCTACTTCGCCGACCCCGGCCCGCCGCGCCCGCGCCGGCGCTCCCTGCCGCCCTGGCAGACCCGGCTCAGCCCGGTGGCCCCGGCCGTGATCGGCGCCGTGCTGGGCCTGCTCCAGCTCGAGATCCAGCACGTCGCCCAGTACGACCAGGCGGATATCGTCCGGCTCGCGCTCAAGCGGATCGTGCGCCAGCGCGGGGCCCACCCGCACGAGCGGGCCGAGCTGTGCCCGACTGGACAGCCCGGCGACCCCGCGCTCAGCGTGGTCGTCTTGCTCTACACCCGCCCGGTGGCCATCGCGGTGCCGCTCTCCCGCATCACATCTGTGGCCTATGAGACGGCGCGCATCTACGGCCTCGGCGCGGCCCGCGCCGATGACCTGGTGCCGCTGGCGGCCAGCCGGCTGATCCTGGGGCCAGGCGCCTTCCAGAGCCAGGGTGGTGCGTAGGGAGACGCGATCCAGTCATGCTGCAATGCACGATTGCACCGCATGACGGGCGACCACGGCGGGTCGCCCCTACCGCTCGGTGAGGAACCACAGCCCGCCCACCTCGATCACGGGCAGGCCGTCATCCTTCTGGCCGATCACCTCGGCGAGGCTGCCGGTGCGCTCGCGCAGCACCTCGCCCGTATCGTCGAGCCAGCGCAGGTTGAAGGCCCCATCCACCACACGCACCAGCGCCTCGTCCCCGCTGCGGCTGAGCAGCTCGGCGCGGCTGTAGGTGATCTCGAGCGTGGCCTTCGTGCCAACGACCGGGCTGGTGGAGGTGTCGGCGAACCCGGCCAGCGTGTCGCTGAAGGCGGCGCGCTGGTCGACCCGCTCGCCCGGCGCGAAGTAGCCGGCCAATCGCTCGGCCCAGCCGCGCCGGGCCTCCACATTGCCGAGGCTCGGGTCGCGCAGGGCGCTGTTCAGATCCTCGATAAAGCTCTCAACCACGCCCTCGGGCGTCGGGCCGCCGCCGCTGGCGCTATCGCTGGCCAACCCGGCGGGGGCCGCGCAGCCGGCGAGGGCGAGGATGAGCAGGAGCATAGCCGATAGCCGATAGCCAATAGCCGATAGCCGGGCGGCCATCCGTATCGCAGTATCAAGGCACGGCCCCCCCTCTCCCGCCGCAGCGGGAGAGGGGGCTGGGGGGTGAGGGCCAACAAGCCGCCTCCCGTCTATTGCCCGCCGCCTCATGGCCCCGCCGTGGGCGCCGGGGTCGGCGCCGCGCTCTGGTCGCGGAAGGGCCTGGGCGGGGCCGGCAGCTCGGCGCGGATGATCTGGTCGCCGTTCACCAGGTAGAGGGTCGGCCGCGCACTGCTATTGTCCACGAAGATCCCGTCGAGCTTATCGAGCCTCAGGTCGCCGTCAGGCCGCACCTTGATCTGCTGGACAACCTTGCCGGTGACCTTGTCCATCTGGATGATCCGCTCGCTCAGGGTCTCGACCAGGAAGATCGAGCCGCCGCCGGAGCCATCGCTGGTGATGAAGAAGTGGGTCACCGCGCTGATCGGCGGGCTGATCGCCTCGGGCTTGATCTCGCCCACCGGGCGGCCCTGGCTGAAGGTCAGCACCGTGCCGTTGGGCTTGAGCAGGTAGATCGCGCCATCGACCGACATATCGACCGCGCCGCTGATATCCACATCGGCGAGGCCGGCCGGGTCGAGCCAGTACTCGGGCGTGTCGCCGTAATTGCCGGACTGGAACTTGAGCACCTCGTTGGGCACGGCGCCCCAGATATAGAGGTTGCCGTCGTACTCCCTGATGCTCAGCCGGTCGCGCACCGACCAGATCTCGCTGCCGCCGAGCTTCGAGTAGTTCCACTCGTTGCCGTTGCGGAAGTAGTAGCCGAAGCCCTCGGGGGCCTGGTCGACGGCGACGACCTGGTCGATGCGCCAGAGGGCGGCGCGCAGCGGGCCGACGACCGCCTGGCCGATCTGGTCGTTCGGCCTGAGGTAAGGCTGCGGGGTGCCGCCGTCGCGCGGGATGCGGTAGAGCTGGGCGCTGGCCTTATCGCCGCCGAGGGCATAGATATAGCGCAGGGCGTCGAGCTGGACCGGGTCGGTGACGACCGAGGTGGCCGGGGGCACCACGACGCTGGTGAAGCTGCCGGCGGGCAGCGGGTAGGTGGACAAGACCGTCGGGCTATCGAAGAAGGTGAGCCGCTGCACGGCGGCGAGGGCGCGCTCGTACTCGCGCTGGAGCTCCTGGTAGCGCAGCCAGAGCGTCGGGTTGGTGTCGGTGACGTTGGGGCTGGCCCGCACCTCATCGATCGCCTGGCGGGCCAGGTCCAGCGAGCTGAGGGCGTCGGCCTCGTTGACGGCCTCGCGCACGATGGCGAGGCGGCCCTCGGCGGCGGTGAAGTACTCCAGGGCGATCTGCTGGTCGTTCTGGCGGGTGATGCTCATCCCGTAGACGATCAGGGCCGAGACGACCATAACTAGGACGAGCAGCAGCAGCCACGGGAAGGCCGGCCGGGTGCGGCGGTACGAGAGCCCCTGGCCGCGCACCACCGGGGCCGGCGGCGTCTTCGGGCGGACGCTCCGGCTGCGCCGGGCCTCGTCGATGGCCAGCCAGATCCGGTTGAAGGGCAGGGCCAGGCGCTCGCCCCAGCTCAGATCGACGAAGGGGCGCATCTCGTAGCGCGAGCGATAGGGGCGGGCCTGGGCGGCGAGGGACGGGCCGTCGCCGAGGTCGATCCGGCGCGACGGTGTGGGGTAGGTGCCCTCGCCGAGGTAGGCCGATGGCGGGAGCTCCGGGGAGGTGTTGGCGCGCTCGCGCTCTTGCTGCGAGCGGGCGTAGCGCTCGCCCAGCCCCTCGCCGATATTAATCGGCGCCGGGCGGGAGGGCGGGCTCGCCGAGTGCCGCGGCTGCTCCGGCATCGTGCGCATAGGGTCGGGCGGCGGGCTGGCCTCGGCGGCCTCGGTGCGCCGCCGGCGGGCGATCAGGGCGGCCTCGCCGGTGAGCGTGGACAGCCAGCCGCGCAGCGAGCGGGCGGCCAGGCGACCGCGCTCGCTCACGCCGGCCGGGCTGAGCGGCTCGCGCTCGGCGGCCGGGCTGAGCGGCGGCCGCAGCTCGATCGCCAGGGCGTGGGCGTCGCCCAGATCATGCTGGAGCGCCAGCTCGTGCAGCCGCTCGGCGACGGCGTCCGCATCTCGCGTGTGCAGCAGGGCGTCGGTCTCATCGCGGGCGAGCAGCGGGGCGAAGTCGCTGGAGCAGAGGATCGCCGCCTGGTTGGGGCGCAGGGTGCAGCGGTAGAGCTCCGGCTCGATGAACAGGCTGGCGCCCATGGCCCCGCCGCGCATAAAGGGCGCCGCGCTGACGTGGGCCGGGTCCCACGAGGGGTGGGCCGGCATTGCCCGCAGCTCGCCGCCGTTGATCACATAGGCCTGGGCCGGCTGCACCTGGGCCACGAAGAGGTCGTCGTCCTTCAGCGCGGCGACGGTGACGCCGACGGTGGCCCGCTTGCCGGCGGGCTGGGCGATATTCTGCTGGTAGATCTCTTTATTGGCCGCGCTCACGGCGCGGCGCAGGGCCGCTGTGATGCTGACCGTGCTGTCCTCGTAGAAGACGCGGCGGATAGTGCGGGCGGCCAGCTGGCAGGCCTGCTGGCTGCGCGGGGCCGCCGCGTCGGCCTCCACGAGTATATAGAGCGTGCCCTTGCGGGCCTCGGGCGCGAACAGCGAGCCAGGGGTCGCGATGATAATCAGGTCGCTGGCCTGCTGGCGGATGCCGCCTACAAGGCCGAGCTGGCTCGTGCGCGTCTCGAATTTCTGCATGGTGATGCCGTCCCCGATCTGGTGTGGTGCGGCAGGATTATAGCAGCAGGGCGGGTGCGGTGGCAAGGGAGATCGGGCCGCTGGAGGTTGCCGCGCCGGTTGGCGCGGGGTATAATGCAAGAACCGAGGGGAACAGGGGACAGCGGATAGGGGACCGGCATCGAGTAGCGGATTGCCCTGTCCCCTGTCCCCTGTCCCCTGTCCCCTGTCCCCTTGAAGCTAGTCAGTCAGGAGCAGGCCGTGACGAACCCCACCGGCGCCAGAAGCCCGCACCCGCGCAAGCGGCACCTCAGCGGCGAGGGGCCAACGGAGAAGGAGCGCGAGTATCTGGAGGTGATCTACTACCTGGCGGCGCGCAGCGAGCCGGTGATCGCCGCGCGCCTGGCCCGCTGGATGGGCGTCCAGCCGCCCACGGTCACGGTGATGCTGCGGCAGCTTGAGGAGAAGAAGAAGCTGATCGCGCGCAGCGCCCACGGTGAGATCACGCTCACCCCGGAGGGCTTCACCCTGGCCGAGGCTATGGTGCGCCGCCACCGCATCCTGGAGCGATTCCTGGTGGATGTGATGGGCGTGGCCTGGCACCAGATCCACGAGGAGGCGGTGCGCCTGGAGCACGCGCTCTCGCCCACGATGGAGGAGCGGATCACCGCCCTGGTGGGCGACTCGCCCACCTGCCCCCACGGCAACCCCATCCCCGGCAACGCCCTCGGCTACGATGGCAGCACCTGCCTGGCCGAGGCGGTGCCCGGCAGGCGCTTTGTGATCCGGCGGATCGTCGAGGAGGCCGAGGAGAACACCGACCTGATCCGCTACCTCCAGAGCAACGGCCTCGTGCCCGGCGCCGAGTTCGCCGTCAGCGATGTCTCCCCGTCCTTTGGGGTCGCCCTCCAGCACCCCGGCAAGACGATCACCGTCTCGGCGGAGATCGCCAGGCTGCTGTGGGGCGAGGTGATGTAGGGGGTGGGGGGTGGAGCGAATCCCTAACCCCCAACTCCCACCCCCCTACTACGCCATCTAGTTTGCCATAGCATATTGATCGCCCCCCGCGCGTCTGTTATCATAGCCGGTATCGCCCACACCAATGCCGTGCCGCGCGCCACTGATCGCTCGAGCGCACGCTGCATAGCGAGAGGAGCCGCGCTATGGCCCGTATCTCGGTCACCATTAATGGCGAGCCACGCGCCTTCGCAATACACGGCCACGGGCTGACCATTGGCCGCCAGCTTGATAACGAGATCGTCCTCAACCACGCGATCGTCTCGCGCAAGCATGTACACATCGAGATGCGCGGGCGGCAGGCCTGGCTCACCGACCTGAACAGCCGCAACGGCGTCACGGTGAACCGCCTGCGGGTGAAGGAGGAGCAGCTTAACGACGGCGATGTGATCGGGGTGGGGCCGTTTGAGCTTCAGTACGAGGATCGCGCCGCCCAGAGCGTCGTCCTCGACGATAGCCGCTACTTCCCGCTGGCCTCCGAGGGTCGCCCCGTCGGGGGCCACGAGCTGCCGCCCGAGGCGATCAACCTCCAGGAGTTCTACACCATCGGCATGCGCCTGAACCAGGTGGTGGACTTCCGCGAGGTGCTCGACATGGTGATGGAGGAGATCATGCGCGTCGTCCCGGCGCAGCGCGGCTTCCTGCTGCTGCGCAAGGGCGATGAGCTTGTCCCCAGGGTGGTGGTGCCCGCTGGCACCGGCGATGTGGCGGTCTCGAGCAGCATTGTGCGCAAGGCCCTGGAGGGCGGCGAGTCGGTGCTCACCAAGGACGCCCGCCTCGACTTCGCCGGCTCCGAGAGCATCATCAGCGCGAACATCCGCTCGGCGATCTGCGCCCCCCTGCTGCTCCAGGGCAGCGCCATCGGCGTGATCCTGCTCGACTCGCCCGGCCGCGAGCAGTTCAGCGAGCGCGACCGCGACCTCGTCACCGCGATCGCCAACCTCTCGGCGGTGGCGATCGAGCGGGCCCGGCTCACCGAGGAGCTGCGCCAGCAGGGCCAGCTGCGCCAGAACCTTGAGCGCTTCCTCTCACCCAACGTCGCCCAACGCCTCTCCATCTACGTCGCCCAGTACGGCAAGCTCTGGGAGGCCCAGGAGCAGATTGTCTCGGTGCTCTTCGCCGACGTGAAGGGCTTCACCTCGCTCTCCGAGCGGCTCTCGCCACATGAGGTTCAGGATCTGCTCAACGAGTACCTGCACGAGATGACCGAGGTGATCTTCCGCTATAACGGCACGGTGGACAAATATATCGGAGATGGTATCATGGCAATATTCGGTGCCCCCCGCCTGCCAGATGAGCCCGTCGACGACCAGCACGCCATGCGCTCCGTGGCGGCAGCCCTTGAGATGCAGGCCGCCCAGAAGCGCCTGGTGGATAAGTGGGAGCCGAGCAAAGCCTTCAGTATTCGCATCGGCGTCAACACCGGGATGACCTACACCGGCTTCTTCGGCACCCGCCACCGTCTGGAGTACACCGCCATCGGCGATACGGTCAACACCGCGTCGCGCCTTGAGAGCGCCGCCGAGCCCGGCAGCGTCTTCATCGGCGAGGACACGGCCGAGATGGTTCGCGCGAGCTTCGCCCTCCAGGAGATGGGCAAGCTCCAGCTCAAGGGCAAGCAGCAGCTGGTGATGGCCTTCAAGGTGCTTGGCGCGAAATAACCAATGTTGAATGCTGAATGTTGAATGTTGAATTAAACAGCATTCAACATTCAACATTCAACATTCAACATTATTCATATATGCCAGTTGTGATCGGCGTCCGATTCAAAGATAGCGGGAAGACTTACTACTTCGACCCACGCGACGTGGAGCTGAGCCAGGGCGACTATGTGATCGTCGACACGGCGCGCGGCCTGGAGCTGGCGAAGGTGGCCTACCTGCGCCACGAGGTGCTGTCGGGCGAGATCATCGGCGACCTGAAGCCGGTGGTGCGCCGGGCCGAGCCGGCCGACCTAGAGCGGCAGCGGCTGCTCCACGGCCGCCACGAGGATGTGCTGGCCCGCTGCAGCGAGAAGATCCGCGAGCACAGCCTGCCCATGAGACTGGTGAAGGCGGAGTATAGCTTCGACGGCTCCCGGCTCACCTTCTACTTCACCGCCGAGAAGCGGGTCGACTTCCGCATGCTCGTGCGCGACCTGGCCCGCACCTTCAAGAGCCGGATCGAGCTGCGCCAGATCGGCCCGCGCGATGAGGCCAAGCTGCTCGGCGGGATCGGCCCCTGCGGCCGCGTCCTCTGCTGCGCCTCCTTCCTGCCCGACTACGCCCGCGTCAGCATCAAGATGGCCAAGGACCAGGACCTGCCGCTCAACCCGGCCAAGATCTCCGGGGTCTGCGGTCGCCTCTATTGTCCTGGTGACATATGCCAGCAGAGCTGGCATATGTCACCAGGACAATAACGGTTTATAGGGCGACAGCCCTGACATGGAGCCCCCATGGAGATCATCCCCGTCGATGACCATATCACCGCGATCGACCATAACCTGCTCGGCATCCCCGGCGTCGGCGTGAGCTACCTGGTGCGCGGCGAGTCGGCGGCGCTGATCGAGACCGGCACCTCGCCCACGGTGCCGCACACCCTGGCCGGCCTGGAGCGCCTCGGCGTGCGCCCCGAGCAGATCGACCATATCATCTGCACCCACGTGCATATGGACCACGCCGGGGGGGCCGGCTACCTGGCCGCCGCCCTGCCCCGGGCCAGCGTCTACATCCACAGCATGTCGATCGAGCACCTGGCCGACCCCGCCCGCCTGATGGCGAGCGTGCGCCGCGCCGTCGGCGAGGAGGCATGGGCGCTCCACGGCGATGTGAAGCCTATCCCCGTCGAGCGCCTGCGCCCCGCCGAGCAGCTGCGGCTCGACCTGGGGCGGGACGTGGTGCTGGAGGCGATCGCCACCCCAGGACACTCGCCCGACCACCTCTCGTACTGGGACCGCCGGAGCGGCGGGCTGTTCATCGGCGACGCCGCCGGCCTGGTGATGGACCGCTGGGGGCTGTACTTCCCGGTCACGCCGGTGCCGACCTACAACCTGCGGGCGCACCGCGACACGATCGCCATGCTGCGCGCCCAGAGCATCCCGCGGATCTATGTGACCCACCACGGCCCCCACGACGATGTCGACCTCCAGCTCTCCCGCGCCCACGAGCGCCTGGAGGAGCTGGTGGGCCTGGTAGATGCGGCCCTGGACGACGGCGCCCCCGATGTGGACGCCCTGGCCGCGCGCTACCTGCCCTACCCCGACGATGGCCCGGCCGCCACCGTGGCCCGCAGCTGGAGCCGCATGAGCGTGGCCGGCATGATCCGCTACGAGCTGAAGCAGCGCCAGGCGTGATCCCTTTGTAAGGGTGCAGCAGCGCCGCGCTGCTGCGCCCCAACGGTACCCGGATGAATATTCTCGATATCACACTCCTCATCGGCGCGGGGGTCTTCGTGCTCCTCGGCGTCTACTGGGGCGTCATCCGCCAGGTGCTGGCGATCGTCGGCCTGGTCGTCGGGGTGGGCATGGCCGGGCGCTACGGCCCCGCCGTGGCCGGCTGGCTCAGCTCCTTCATCACCGACCCCGATGTGGCCGGGATCATCGGCTTCGCGGCGGTGCTGATCCTGGTGAGCGCGGTCGCCAGCCTGATCGCCTCGGCGCTGCGCATCTTCGTCGGCCTGCTCTTCCTCGGCTGGGCGGACCACCTGCTCGGCGGGGTGCTCGGGCTGGCCCAGGCGGTGCTCGCCGGGGCGGCCCTGCTGATCGGCCTGATCACCTTCCCCTCGCCCGCCTGGTCCGCCGCCGTCGAGGGCTCGACGCTGGCCTCCGGGCTGCTGCGGGTGGGCGGGGCGCTGACCGCGCTGCTCCCCTCCATGTTCGGGGCCGCCGTGCGCGGCTTCCTCGGCGGGCCGTAGGGCGATTGCAGATTGCAGATTGCAGGTTGGTACCTTCAGCCTTCAGCCTTCAACACGCAACACGCAACACGCAACACGCATATTATGATGGCCGACCCGCACCGCGCATACGCAGACCTGGAGCTTATCCTGCGCCGGCAGGCCGATGGGGCGACGGTGGCGGACCTGCGGCTGCGCGCGTTGGATAGCGGGCGTGACAGCGAGCTGGGGGCGGGCCTGCCGGTGCGGATCGACGCCGGGGAGCTGCGCGCCCTGGCCCTCGACCCGGACGCCTACGGCCGCCGCCTGAGCGCGATGCTGTTTGGCGACCCGCGCATGCGCGAGGCGTGGGTGCGCGCGCGCTCCTACGCCAGCGGCGCCGCGGTCGCCCTGCGCGTCCGCCTGCGGATCAACCCCGGCGCCGATGACCTGAACAGCCTGTACTGGGAGACCCTGCGCGACATGGACGGCCCGCCGCTCTGCCGCTCCGAGCGGGTGCTGTTCTCGCGCTACCTCGACACCGACGACCTTGGGCGGGTGACGCAGGGCGGCCGGCCCGAGCTGCGTGTCCTGGCGGCGATCGCCAACCCCAGCGACCTCGCGCGCTACGGACTGAGCCCCGTCGATGCGCCCGGCGAGGCGGCCCGCGTGCGTGTGGCCATGGGCGATGTGCCGCTGACCCTGCTCGGACGCGACGCCGGCGGCAGCCCGGCATCGGCGGGTGCGATCATCGACGCGCTGCGCCAGGGCCACCCGCTGCTCTACCTGGTCTGCCACGGGACGATGCTCCAGGGGCGGCCCGTGCTCTGGCTCGAGGATGACAGCGACGGCCAGGGGCGCATCTCTGGCGAGGACTTCGCCCGGCGCATCGGCGACCTGCCGCCCGCCCAGCGCCCGCTGCTGGTGGTGCTGGCGTCGTGCCAGAGCGCCGGCTCTGGCCACGCGGCACTGGCCGCCGTCGGCCCCGCCCTGGCCCGCGCGGGGGTGGCGGCCGTCCTGGCAATGCAGGGCAACGTTCCGGCGCGCACCATCGAGCGCCTGATGCCCGCCTTCTTCCGCGCCCTGCTGCGCGACGGCGAGATCGACCGCGCCCTGGCCATCGCCCGCGCCGACCTCGCGGATGATCACCCCTGGTGGATGCCGGCCCTCTTTATGCAGATGCGCGACGGCCGGCTCTGGGCGGCCGCGCCGGCCGCCGCGCCGAGCGCGGCCAGCGAGGGCCTGCTGGCCCTGGCCGATCTCGCCAGCGATGAGCAGGTGCGCGCGGCCATCATCGCCTTCGGCGCAGATTTTCAGTCGGCCTGCGACCAGATCGATGTGCTCAGCTGCTACAAGCGCCTGCACGACCTGCTCCAGCAGATCGAGGACGCCTATGGCGTGATCTATCAGCACGCCCGGCGCCTGCCCGGCGACGACCTGGCCTGGGAGGACCTGGAGGAGAATGAGCCCGACCTCCAGACGCTGATCGCCGAGGTGCTGCGGGTTGTCGCCGAGGGGCCGATCATCGGCGACGCGATCTGGTCGCGCCGCCTGGAGCGCACCGGCGTAGAGCTGGGCGAGGCGCTGGCGCAGCGCGATGTGACAGCGCTCAAGCGGGCGCTCGTCCGGCTCAACGATGTGATCGGGCGCGAGCTCTCGCGCATGAATGCCGCCCTCGTGGCGGCCGCGCGCACCCTGCGCCTGGAGCAGCTGATCACGGCGCTGACAACCGTGCGCGACCAGCTCGCCCCCTCCCTCACGGCCCCGGCGGTCCGGGATAAGTTCGAGATCTTCGCCGAGGGCGTGGGCGACCTGTCGCGGATCAGCGGGCGCCTGGCCACGCTGGTGGGCACCCACGACACCTTTCAGGAGGTGGACGACGAGCTGCGCCGGGTAAAGAGGCTGCTCACGCAGGACGTGGCCGAGCTGATCTTCGCCTGGGAGGACATCCGCGCGCTGGCCCAGGAGCTCTGCGCGGGCAACGGCGAGGACTGGGCGGCGCGCATGGATGAGAACCGCGAGCGGCTCGACGCGGCGATGGCCACGAACGAGCCGATCAAGATCCGCCGCGCCTTCCATATCTTCTACCATTATGCTACCCTCAGCTTCAACAAAGTCGATCGCGACCTGCTCACGGTGTGTACTGATCTCCAGCGGATCGGCCTGCCCGCCCAGGCCGTCCTCAAGATGCTTGCATGAGCCAACCCGCAGACCCCACCGGCCCGCCGCTGGCGAACGGCCTCTTCCGCTCGGCCGCCGCGATGCGCGCGGCCCATAACGAGCTGATCCAGCGCCGCCGCGAGCAGGGCATTAACGCCCGGCCCATCACCATGTCGGGAGAGGAGGGGCGCGCCCTGACGGCGTTCGCCAACGACGCGATAGCCTTTGTGCGCGGCGGGTGCCGCACCGGCGCGATCCTCGACGATGAGGAGGAGCGCATGGGCGCCCAGAGCATGCTGATCTTCTGGGCGAACTTCCTCCAGCGCATCGGCTACGATATCGACGAGTCGGTTCTGGCCGACTTCGACCCGAGTATGGCCCCCGATCTGCCCGAAGATCTCTGCCCCTACCTCGGCCTCGACTCCTTCCGCGAGAGCGACCGGCGGCGATTCTTTGGGCGCGCCCAGCTCACCCAGCAGTTCGTCCAGCGGCTAGAGTCCGCGCGGTCGCTGCTGGTGGTCGGGCCATCGGGCAGCGGCAAATCTTCGCTGGTGCGCGCCGGCCTGCTCCCGGCCCTGCGCGACGGCACCCTGCCGGGCAGCGCGGGCTGGCGCTACCTGCCGCCGATGATCCCCAGCACCGATCCGATCCTGTCTCTGGCGCGGGCGATCTACCCCGACGCGCGGAGCTACCAGGCCCTAGAGATCGCGCGGCGGCTGCGGGACGACCCCGAGTCGGTGCTCGCCATGATCGGCGGCGATAGCGGCGCACCCGCCGTGCTGCTGGTCGATCAGTTCGAGGAGCTGTTCACCCTGGCGGAGCGCGAGGCCGACCGGGCCGCGTTTATCCGGGCCATCCTGGCGATTGTCGGGGCCGCTGCGCCGCAGCACCGCATCGTGCTGACGATGCGCAGCGACTTTGAGACCTTCGCCCTGGCTGTCCCTGAGCTGAAGCCCCTGGTCGAGGAGACGCGGGCGCCGGTGACGCCCCTGAGCCCGGCCGAGCTGCGTGAGGCGATCGAGGCGCCGGCCCAGGACATTGGCCTGAAGTTTGAGTCGGGCGTGGTGGATCTGCTCGTCCAGGAGCTGGCCGGCGAGCCGGCGGGGCTGCCGCTGCTCCAGTTCACCCTGCTGAAGCTGTGGGAGCAGCGCGAGCACAACCGGATCACGCTGGCGGCCTACGAGCGGGTTGGCGGCGGGCGGCAGGCCCTGGCCCGCAGCGCCGACGCCTTCTACGAAGCGCTCATCCCCGAGGATCAGGTGAGCACCCGGCGCATCCTGCTGCGCATGGTGCGCCCCGGCGATGGCCTTGAGGTGACGAGCAGCCGCGTGCGGCTGGACGAGCTCTCTGTCGGCGGCGAGGACCCCGGCCGGATCAACCGGGTGATCCAGAAGCTGGTGGCCGCGCGGCTGGTGCGGCTGACCCACGACGAGGCCGGCCGCCCCTCGCAGCTTGAGGTCTCGCACGAGGCGCTGGTGCGCAACTGGCCGAGGCTGGTGGGCTGGCTGGAGGACGAGAAGCTGGCGCTGGCCACGCGACGCCGGCTGGAGCAGCGCGCCCAGGAGTGGCAGCGGCTTGGGTCGGGCAGCGCCGGCCTGCTCGATGAGACGCAGCTGCGCGAGGCGGAGCACTGGGTGGCCTCGCCCGAGGCGCTCTACCTTGGCTACGACCCCGTCCTGGCCCGGCTGATCGTCGCGTCGAGCGAGGCGCTGCGCGAGGCGGAGGACGCCCGCGAGGCGATCCGCGAGCGCGAGCTGGCGCAGGCCCGCGCCCTGGCCGAGGAGCAGCGCGCCCGCGCCGAGGCCGAGGCGGCGCGGGCCGACTCGCAGCGGCGCAGCGCCGTATGGCTGCGCGTGCTGCTGGCCGGCATGGCCGCCCTTGCGGTGGCCGCGCTCTACCTCGGCACGCAGGCGATCGCCTCGGCCGCCCGCGAGACGAGCCTGAAGGCCACCGCCGTGCTGTCCGCCGCCACCAACGCCAGCCTCGCCGCCACCTCGGACGCGCTGCGCCAGACGGCCGAGGCCCAGAGCGAGCTTGAGCGCTCGCTGGGGAGGACGGCGGTGGCGGCCCAGGGCGAGGCCCAGCGCAGCGCCGAGCAGGCGAACATTCAGCGCATCGCCGCCGAGACCCAGCGCAACCTGGCCCGCGCCGGCGAGCTGTCGGCTCAGGCCCAGGAGGCGCTCGCCAGCCGCCCGCAGCGCGGCCTGCTCCTGGCGGTCGCGGCGGCCCAGGTGGGCGACTCCCCCGCCGAGATCGCCTCGGCCGCACTGATCGCCGCCCTCGCGCGCACCGATGGTGTCGGTATAGGCATGGCCCCTGGGCCGATTGTGGCCGCCGCGATGACAGCCGACGGCGCCCTGCTGGCCAGCGCCGATGAGAGCGGCACGCTCGCCCTCTGGGATGCGGCCGCCGATCCGGGCGCGGCCCTGCTGGCCACCGTGCGCGATCTGGGCGAGGCGGCCCGCTTCGCCGCCCTGAGCGACGACGGGCGCTGGGCGGCTATCGCCGGCACCGCCCGCGCGCTGGTCTACCCGATCAAGGCCAGCGCCGGCATCGATGCGCCGAAGGAGCTGACCAACCTGCCTGAGAATATTAGCGCCCTCGGCATCGGCCCGGCAAGCCCTGGCGGCCCGCGCTGGCTGATCATCGCCGGCGGCGACGGCTCGATCCGCGGCTGGCGTCTCGATGGTGCGGCGCTATCCGGCCCGACGCTCTTCTCTAGCGCCGAGCAGCCGACCGGCGCGATCCGCGCCCTGGCCTTCAGCCCCGACGGCCGCTGGCTGGCCAGCGGCGGCGCCGACCGGGTCACCCGGCTCTGGGACCTCACCGCGACCCAGGCCGCGAACCGCTTCGTCACCCGCCTGAATCCGCGAGCCGGGGCAATCACCGCGCTGGCCTTCAGCGCCGATAGCCGCTGGATTGCGGCCGGCGCAGCCGATAGCACCATCCACCTCTGGCGGGTCGGCGGCGGCGGGTTCAGCAGCGGCCCCTTTGTGAAGACCGGGCCGATCGGCTCGATCACCGCGCTCGTCTTTAGCCCCGATGGCGCCTGGCTGCTCAGCGGCAGCTCCGACCGCAACGCCCGTCTCTGGAGCGCCGATGCCTTTGCGACGAACGGGGCCGAGGCGGTGGTGCTCACCGGCCACAGCCAGGCGATCACGGCCCTGGCCTTCAGCCCCGACTCGCTGCTCGCCGTCACCGCCAGCAGCGACCGCGACATCCTGATCTGGCCGATCCGCCTGCTCAGGGCTGAGCCCTACCGGCTGCACGGCCACGAGCAGACGGTGCAGGCGCTGCTCGCCACCAGCGACGGGCTGCTGAGCGCGGGCAGGGATGGCCAGCTGCGCCGCTGGGATCTGCCGCCGCGCACCGCCGATCAGCGCGCCGCCTTTGTCGCCGGGCTGTCGCTTGATGATCAGATGCGGGATGCCTGCCTGGCGGCGGGGCGCCGCCTCACCGATGAGGAGATCCGGCAGTTCTTCGGCGACGCGCCGGCCGCCTTGCCCTGCCAGTAGGGAGGGTGGGCCGCCCGCCCGGCCGTGAACGGCCGGGCTGATCTGCCAAGCCCCCTGCGGGGCTCGTTCCGCCCGGTCGTTCACGACCGGGCCTGGGTGAAGGCCGGGCCACGCCACAATGGCGTGGCCCGGCCTTCAGTACGTTATGTGCCTGATGGGCACAAAACCGAGTATAGTAGTGGCTGAGCGTGCCAGCTTCGCTGGCACGCTCAGCCACTACTATACTCATTGAAGGAGCCACCTATGCCCATCACCCCCGAGACCGCCGCCGAGATCGCCGGGATGTACATCGAGGCCGAGGCGAGCGCCGCCCCGGCCGAGCCGATCCGC
>NZ_JAIEWN010000004.1:135618-153846 GCF_019599295.1 Oscillochloris sp. ZM17-4
CTGCAATCTGCAATCTGCAATCTGCAATCTGCAATCTGCAATCTGCAATCTGCAATCTGCAATTATGAGGAGGAGACGATGCTCACAGCGTTTGTGCTGATCTCGTGCGAGGCCGCGCGGATCAGCGAGGTGGCCCAGGCCGTGGCCGAGCTGCCGAATGTGGCCGAGGTCTACTCGGTGACGGGCGAGGTCGATATTATCGCCCTGCTGCGGGTGAGCGACTACGACTCGCTCGATGACTCGGTGCCGGGCGGGGTCGCACTGATCCCCGGTGTGACGAGCACGCGGACGGTGCTCGCCTTCCGCCGCTACGCGAAGCGCGACCTTGAGGCCGGGTTTGATATCGGCCTTTCCTGAGCGCCCGATCTGGCCGTCACAATGGGGAAACGGGCCTCTTGACGGGCGGGCTTTTTCATGCTAGAATACGCACAATAGTTCGGTCGTGATGGCGGCTAGAGCTAGCGGTACGAGCATCTACACGAACGGGGAGGCAACCCATGGCCAAGGACTTAAACAAGGTGCAGATGACGGGGTATCTCGGCGCAGATCCTGAGATGCGCTACACGGCCCAGGGCAGCGCGGTGACGAACTTTCGCGTCGCCAGCAGCCGCAGCTGGAAGGATAAAGAGGGCACCCAGCACGACGACACCGAGTGGTTTCGCATCGTCGCGTGGGACAAGCTCGGCGAGATCTGCAACCAGTATCTCACCAAGGGCACGCGGGTCTATGTCGAGGGGCGGCTCCAGACGCGCAAGTACACCGACCGCGACGGCGTGGACCGCTACACCAGCGAGGTGATCGCCCAGGACATGATCATCCTGTCGCCTCGCGGCGAGCGCGGGCCGGTCCCCGACGCCGACGATAGCTTCGACGAGTCTGAGGATGCGCCTTCGGCACCGAGCGCGACTGCCCGCCGCGCCCCAGCCGCGCCCAGCGGTCGCGCGCCCGCCGCGCCCAGCGGCCGCGCCCCGTCGCGCCCGCCCGCCCGCAATCAGCCCCAGCCGATCGAGAACATCGACAGCGACGACGATATCCCGTTCTAGATCACTGAGGCGCTGAGGCGCTGAGGTACTTGAGAGGGCCGAGGAAGAGCAAAATGCTCTTCCTCGGCCCTCTTTGTCTCAGTAACGCAGGCTTACGGCGCCACAGGCGGGCCGCAGATGATCATGATCGGCCGGCCGAGGTGCTGGGTGAGCGTCACGACCAGGGGCCGCGCCCCGTCGCCGCTGAGCTGGCGGGCCAGGGCGTCGGTGTCAATGGGCGAGCCGCGCTTCTTCACCGTGACCGGGCCGGCGTCGAGCGCGCGCAGGCTGGCCCGCAGCCGCTTGAGGCCGAAGGGCTGCCAGTCGATCACCGGCCAGGCCCGGGCGAGGGGCGTGGCGACGAGGTCGGTCGATGTCAGGTAGGCGATCTGTGCGTCGATCTGGGCCGCGCCGATCTGGGCGGCCAGGTCGGTCACCAGGCCGGCCCGGATCACCGCCGGGTCTGGCTCGTAGAGAAAGGATGAAGGATGAAGGATGAAGGATGAAGGTGACGCGTACTGGTCTGTGGCCATAGTGTGTGGCTGCACCTGACCATCGACGTCGGTGCGCAGCACAGTGGCCCGGCGGGCCACCTGGGCCAGCGGCCCGCACCAGAGGGCGGCCTCCTTTAGATCGCCGTCGAGCGAGACAAACTCTAGCTCACAGTCGGCGGGGAGCTCGGCCACGTCCACGCCGGGGGCCAGCTTGACGGCCAGGGCCGGGGTGCGCTCGCGCCAGGAGAGGATGTGGGCGAGGGGCGGCTCATACTCATCCACATGGAAGCGCCGCCGCCCGCCCGCCCGCCGGCCTGGGTCGCAGAAGATCGCCGCGGCGTCGGGCGGCCCCTCGGCCAGCAGGTCGCGCCGCAGCGTGCTGATCCGATCGGACAGCCCGAGGGCCTCCGCGTTGGCCGCCGCCATCGCCAGCCGCAGCTCGTCGCGGTCGACAGCGGTAGTCGTGGCGCCGGCCGCGGCGAGGGCCAGGGCGTCGCCGCCGATGCCGCAGCAGAGGTCGGCCACGTCGGGGCGGCGCTGGCCTGCTCCAGGGCCTCGCGGGTGAAGAACATGCGCCCGGCGGCGGGGAACTTCGCGGCGGCGCGGCGGCGCAGCATCGACAGATCCACGGCGGCGCTGGCCCGCTCCGCCGCGTAGCTGCGGCGCAGGCGCGTCAGCTCGCCCAGCACATCGGGCTCGGCGAGCGGGCGCCCCGCGAGCTCGGCGAGCAGCGCCTGGCCGGGGGGGGACTGGAGCCACGCGAGGGTGTCGAGATCCATGTGTTGACGCCGATATGTAAGCGGCCCCGCCAGGCAAGATATGGTACGATCTGCGTAGGGCGCTGCCCGCAACGGGCAACAAGCGACAGAGCAGAGTCTGAGCCGCGCCCATCATAGAGATCCGCACACGGGCATCAGTGCCTCAGAAGATCGTTCATTCCGCTCAGTGCTCTATTGTACCCGCACTCTGGGAGAACCTATGCGCCGAACCATGCTCGCCCTCCTCCTGACGGCCGTCGTGCTGGCCGGATGCTCGCAGCCGCAGGCCGCCGCGCCCACCGCGGCCCCCGCCGCGCCCACCGCGGCCGCCGCGCCCACCGCGGCCCCCGCCGCGCCCACCGCGGCCGCCGCGCCCGCAGGCACCCCCGACGACGCCGCGATCATGTCCGCCATCCAGTCCACCCTCGACGACTACGCCAAGGCCTACAACGACAACGACCAGACCCTGCTCGAGTCTACCGTAGACCCGGGCAACGCGCCGATACGCCGGCTGATCGAGGAGCGCTTCAACACCTTCCAGGCGTCTATCTTCGGCGGCGGCATTAACTGGCGGTTCACCGTGAAAGGCATCGAGCGGCGCGACCTCGGGTTCGTCCTGGCCCACGTCGACCGTCAGGATGGCGGGCGGGCGGACTGGATCTTCAGCCAGGTGGGCGATCGCTGGCTGCTCTCGGAGCCGACCGAGAAGCAGCTTGGCGAGCGCTACACCTTCGAGAGCGAGCACTTCATCTACCAGGCCTACCACTGGTCCGACGATGTGAACCAGCAGGTCGCCGAGCTGATGGAGCGCGCCCGGGCCAAGGTGATCGAGAAGCTTGGCACGGCGCCCGAGGAGAAGTACCAGGTGAACCTGCGCCCGATCTTCGGGCTCACGCCGCCATCGAGCCCGGGCGCCCTGGCCTGGTACCAGGCGGCCTCGCGCCCCCGGGGCGACCGCATGCAGATTAACCTGCCCGGCGGCTTCCAGTTTGGCACCTACGACCCGGCGGTCGGCTGGCAGGAGGATCTGTTCGGCACCCTGGCCCACGAGTACACCCACCTGGTCCACACGCGGAGCTTCCCGCAGTACTACGGCCTCTCCGACTGGACGATCGAGGGGCTGGCGGAGTGGGTCTCGGATAACCCGCGGGCGGGCGAGGTGAGCGCGGCCGTGGCCAGCGGCAAGATCATCCCGATCATCAACCGCGACAACCTGACGGCGCCCCAGGACCTCGACCACCTCTCGCTGCTGAGCCAGGATGTGAGCCTTGGCTACGGCCTGGCCTACTCGCTGGTGGCCTATGTGGCCGACACCTACGGGGGGATCGACGGCTTCTGGAAGCTCTGCGGCGCAATCCGTGCCGCGTCGGGCACCGGGGAGGCCCGCTACGACAAGGCGCTTCAGTCGGCCTTCGGCGTGAGCTACCAGGAGTTCGACGCCGGCTGGCGCGCGTACCTGAAGCAGAACTACTAGGGGACAGGGGACAGGGGACAGGGGACAGGGGACAGGGGACAGGGAACAGGGAACAGGGAACAGGAAAACCCTGTCCCCTGTCCCCTATCCCCTGTCCCCTAAGCTAGTGGGTGACGCTCTTCACCTTCGCGATATCGGCGGAGATACGGGCGGCCACCGCGTCGGCCTGCTTCTGGGCCACGGTGGGCATCAGCTCAGCGGACTCGCGGGCGCGCCAGCAGGCGGCGAAGTGGCCGTCGCCATAGTCCATAAATGGCGGCTCCTCCTCCTTGCACTGCTGGATGGCGATCGGGCAGCGGGTGTGGAAGTGGCAGCCGCTCGGCGGGTTGAGCGGGCTGGGCACATCGCCCTCCAGGATGATCCGCCGGCGATGCTGTTCGATCTTCGGGTCAGGGATCGGCACCGCCGAGAGCAGCGCCTGGGTGTAGGGGTGCAGCGGCATGCTGTAGAGCTTCGAGCCCTCGGAGAGCTCGACCATCTTGCCCAGGTACATCACGGCCACGCGGTCGGAGATATGCCGGACCACGCTGAGGTCGTGGGCGATGAAGAGGTAGGTGAGCCCGAGCTTCTGCTGGAGCTCTTCGAGGAGGTTCACCACCTGGGCCTGGATGGACACATCGAGGGCGGAGACCGGCTCATCGCAGACGACGAACTGCGGCTCGACGGCGAGGGCGCGGGCGATGCCGATGCGCTGGCGCTGGCCGCCGGAGAACTCGTGGGGGTAGCGGTTGGCGAAGGCCGGGTTCAGGCCGACCAGGCCAAGCAGCTCCTCGACCCGCTCGCGGACGGCCTTGCCCTCGCGGAGCTTATGCACCCGGATCGGCTCGCCGATAATATCGCCGACCGTCATGCGCGGGTTCAGCGAGGCGTAGGGGTCCTGGAAGATCATCTGGACGCGGCGGCGCATCTTGCGCAGGGCATCGCCGCTCAGCTTGGTGAGATCCTGGCCCTCGAAGATGACATTGCCGGCGGTGGGCCGGTAGAGCTGGAGGATCGCGCGGCCAGTGGTGCTCTTGCCACACCCCGACTCGCCGACGAGCCCGAGGGTCTCGCCCTTCTTAATCCCGAACGTGATGCCATCAACCGCCTTGACGGTGCCGACGCGGCGCTGAAAGATGATGCCGCGGTTGACCGGGAAGTGCATCTCTAGGCCGTTGACATCGATCAGGTTCCCGGACTCGCCAACGCCACTTGGTGCTGTCGTCATATGATAGGTACTCTGGTATATATGTGTATTTGGGAGTCCTGTGTGGGGGCGCAGCGCGCTGCGCCCCTACGCGGCGACGTCCGCAGCCTTCTGCTCGGGCACCGGCGTCTCCATCGAGATATCAAACAGACAGGCGGCGCGGTGGTCTTGCCCGACGCTGCGCAGCGGCGGCGTCTGGGAGAGGCAGGACTCCTGGGCGAAGTCGCAGCGCGGGCTGAACGGGCAGAGCTGGGGCAGGTCGATCAGGCTCGGCGGCAGCCCGCGGATCGGGTTAAGCTTGCGGCCGCGGCCCTCATCGAGGCGCGGGATAGAGCGCAGCAGGCCGATGGTGTAGGGCATGCGCGGGTTGGCAAACAGCTCGTCCGTCTTGCCCTCCTCGACCACCTTGCCCGCGTACATGACCGTCACCCGGTCGGTCATCCCGGCGACCACGCCGAGGTCGTGGGTGATCATGATCACCGCCGTGTCCAGCTCCTCGCGGAGCCGATTGATCAGCTCAAGGATCTGGGCCTGGATAGTCACATCGAGGGCGGTGGTCGGCTCATCAGCGATGAGCAGCTCGGGGTTGCACGAGAGCGCCATCGCGATCATCACGCGCTGGCGCATGCCGCCGGAGAACTGGTGCGGGTAGTTATCGAGGCGCTTAGAGGCGCTGGGGATGCCGACCATATCCAGCAGCTCGGCGGCGCGGTTGCTCGCCTCGCGCTTGGAGAGCTTGAGGTGGAGCTCCAGCGACTCGGTGATCTGCCGCCCCACGGTGAGCACCGGGTTGAGCGAGGTCATCGGGTCCTGGAAGATCATCGCGATCCGGTTGCCCCGGATGTGGCGCATCTCCTCGTCACTCGCATGGAGCAGATCTTCGCCGTCGAAGAGGATCTGCCCGCCAGCGATCTTGCCGGGCGGGTTTGGGATGAGCCGCATGATCGAGAGCGACGTGACGCTCTTGCCGCAGCCCGACTCACCGACGATCCCAAGAGTCTCCCCACGGTTCACGTGGAACGAGACGCCATCTACGGCCTTCACAACGCCATCCTGGGTGTGGAAATGGGTCTCGAGGTTACGTACTTCGAGCAGTGGGGCCATCGACTCCTCGCTGTTCCTGGTATGCACTAGTGGTGCGGCGTCTCTTGCCATGAGGACAGGCGAGCCACCTGATCATGTGACCATGGCGCGGTCATCAGAGGCATACGTAGCCATATGTGTTATGTATATGCGGTATTTTGATAGTACCATGCGCCGCCCTCGCGGTCCTTAGACGATCACCGGGGAGAGGCGGCCGAGGCGGCCACGCCGGAGGCGCTGGTCGGGCGGGGCGATCTGGTCGTAGGCGCGCTGCATCACCTGATCATCGTAGGCGATCTGGGCGTTGCGCCGGGCGTCGTCCGGGTCGAACAGCCCGTGGCCCTCGCCGTCGAAGCTATTGGCCACATAGGCGATGATCGTATCGGCCAGCTGCCGGATGATCGCGCCGCTGTCCGGCATCCGCCGGGCGATGGCGGCAGACGGCCCAAGCCGGCGCAGCTCGCGGGCGCCAAGGATGGCCGCGAGGCGGTCGCGGGCGTCGGCCGGGTTGTGGCATGCCGAGCCGAGCATGATCCGCTGGAGGCCGACGTGCGGCGGCGGGAGCGTCGGCAGCGGCCCGAGGTCGTGGGCGCCGGCGTCGAAGGCGATCTGGCCGGCCGCGCGCAGCAGCTCGCGCTCGCTCGTCGTCACCGAGCGCGGCACGTGGAGCGTGGCGGTGATGAAGATATTGGGCGGCAGCACCGGGCGACCCTCGGGGGCGAGGCCCGGCAGCGCCAGCCGCCGCACGCCGGCGGCGTCGATCTGGAGCAGATCGCGGAAGTAGTGGCTCAGCTCGTCGAGGGTGAGCCCGCGCAGCAGCACCAGGTAGAGCTTCCCGAGGTTCGCGGGCGACGCGGCCTCCTGGAGCGTCTCGAGAAAGTGCAGCGACCCGAGCCGCTCGTGGACGCTGCGGTAGTAGCTGCTCTCGCCGCTGTGCTGCGCCCAGCTGTTCGATCCGATCGTGACAAACTGCGCGCTCTCTGCGCCGACGATGACGGAGGCGAATCCAGTGGCGAGCGCGGCCTTGCCTGCGCCCTCGCGCCCGGTCAGCACCACAAAGGGGTTGGTCTTTAGCGAGACATAGTAGCTGGTAATCAGCGAGCGGGGGAATGCGGCTCCGAGGGAGTCGCACATATGGCCGATCAGTGCCTGCTCACCGACGCGGGCCTGGGCGAGGCGGTAGCTATGCCGGATAGGGGCATAGGCTGTGGCTGGCGTATATGCCGACTTCCCCTGGCCTGCGCCGGCCTGGCTGGTGGCGCCTTTGCCACCAGCGCGGAAGTTGTAGGCGATCATAGTTCACCTGATACGAATAGTCGCGGCGTCGCCGATATTGAGCTCCTGGCCCGCTCCCGTGACGGCGGCCTTATCGCCGATCACGCTCCCGGACAGGACCGCGCCCTCAATCTGGGCGCCTGTGTTGATGATCGAGTCGCTAATGATCGCGTTGCGCACAACCGCGCCCGCGCCCAGCGACACGTGCGGGCCGAGCACCGCATTCTCCACCTTCGCCCCCGGGCCGATGTAGACGGGGGGGACGATCACGGAGTTCGCAACCGCGCCATCGCGGCTGTGCCCGTGCTCCAGCAGGTAGCGGTTCGTGTCGAGCAGCGCGTCGATCGTGCCGCAGTCGCGCCACATCGACACCGTCTCGGCGCGGAAGACCTCGCCGCGCTCAAGCATGATCTGGAGGGCGTCGGCCAGATAGTACTCGCCCTTCGTCTGGATGTTGTGCTCCATCATGTGGGTGATGGCGTCCATCAGGCGGCGCGCCTCGGGGAGGTAGTAGAACCCGACGACCGCCAGGTTCGAGACGGGCGTGCTCGGCTTCTCCACCAGGCGCGTGATCTGGTCGTCCTGCACCACCGCCACGCCGAAGCGGCTCGGGTCCTCGACCTCCTGGCAGTAGATGATGCCCTCGTCGGGCTGGGCGTTCAGCCGATCCTTATCGATGCCCACCAGGCCATCGCCGAAGACGACCAGCATCGGGCCCTCGGCGTCTTTGGCCAGGTAGATCGCGTCGGCCTGGCCGCGCATCTCCTGCTGCACCAGGAAGCGCATTGGCATCGTGTAGTGGTCGCGGACATAGCGCTCGATCTGATCGCCCAGATAGCCAGTCACACAGATCAGCTCATCGATCTGGATGTCGAGCAGGTCGTCGATAATATGGGCAAGCACTGGCTTGCCGGCCACACTCACCAGGGGCTTTGGCTTGCTGTAGGTATGCGGGCGAAGGCGGGTGCCGAGTCCGGCGGTGAGGATCATCACTTTCATGCATTAGTTCCTTGTTGCGCAGCCGCAGCCGGGGCAGCCGCCGCCGCATGTGCCCCCCGCAGGCGCGGCCACCTCGGCGGCCTCGGGCGAAGACGCGCCCCGGCTGTAGCTGGCGAACACTGAGAAACGGCGCTGCACGGATGTGCTGTGGCATGTGGGGCAGGTCAGCCCCGTGTCGTCCTGATCCATTCGGCGAAGGCGATCGAAACGGCTGTTGCACGACTGACAGCCGTACTCGTACATCGGCATAGTTTCACCTCTATATGTACGCATCGTAGTCGCTACGCCTGGAAATTATACCATGCCGACACCACCCATACGTGACATCGCTATTGCAGATTGTGGACGATAGATGGCAGTCTGTGTACCTGGCTGGGGGCTGGGGCTGGACATTGTCTCTCCGGTAGCGACACCATTGTCTCTCCTGGCGCGCAGATTGTCCTGGTATAATCCGAGCAGTTGGCGCGGCCGACAGAGACACTACCGGGGGGCGACCATGCAGATAGATGTGGACCGCAGCAGCCGCGAGCCGATCTACCGCCAGCTGGCGGCGGGGCTCCAGCAGCGCATCCGCAGCGGCGCCCTGCCCCCGCAGACGCGGCTGCCCACGGTGCGGCAGCTCGCCGAGCAGCTCGGCGTGACCCGGCTCACCGTCCACAGCGCCTACGCCGAGCTTCAGTCCGGCGGGTGGGTCGAGGCGACCGTTGGCCGCGGCACCTTCGTGGCCGCGCAGATCGAGGGGCTGATCGCCCCGCCCGAGGCGCAGCTCGGCCGAGAGCTGACCCCCGCCGGCATGGTTGCGGACATCCTGCGCATGAGCCAGCTGCCCGGCATGATCTCGATGGCGAAGGCCGACCCGGCCCACGAGTTCTTCCCCCTGCGGAACTGGCAGCGGGCGATGGAGCAGGCGATGGAGTCGGGCGGGCCGCTGATGATGGGCTACACCACCGCCCAGGGCGACCTGCGCCTGCGCTCGACGCTGGCCGAGGTGATCCGTGAGCGCGGGGTGAGCGCCGGCCCGGATGAGATCATTGTGACGGCCGGGGTGACGAACGGCATGGCGCTGATCACCGATCTGCTCACCCGCCCCGGCGACACGGTGCTGGTGGAGCAGCCCACCTACCTGGGGATGCTGAACATCCTCTCCTCGCGGGGCGTGCGCGCCGTCGGGCTGCCCGTCGATGGCGAGGGGCTGGTGATCGAGGCGCTGGAGGCGGCGCTGCGCCGGGAGCGCCCGGCCTACCTCTACACCATCCCCACCTTCCAGAACCCCAGTGGGGTGAGCATGCGCCCGGAGCGTCGCGCGGCCCTGCTCGACCTGGCCGAGCGCCACGGGCTGACGGTCGTGGAGGACGACATCTACGGGCGGCTGTCCTACGAGGGGGCGGCGCCGCCGGCGCTGAAGGCGGCCGACCGCAGCGGGCGGGTGATCTACATGAGCAGCTTCTCGAAGAGCCTGATGCCGGGGCTGCGCATCGGCTACATCGCGGCCGCGCCCGAGCTGATCCGCAAGCTCGTCTACCTGCGCCAGGCCCAGGATCTGTGCTCGCCGCCGCTGACGCAGCGCGCCCTGGCGCTCTTCATCGAGCAGGGATGGTGGCACAGCCACATGAAGCGCATGCTGCCGCGCTACCGCGAGCGCCGCGACGCCCTGGTCGGCGCGATGGAGCGCTTCTTCCCCGCCGAGGTGCGCTGGACGCGCCCGCAGGGCGGCTTCTCGTGCTGGGTCACGCTGCCCCCAGGGACGGCGGTGACGGATCTGTACATGATCGCGATCAGCCGCGGGGTGGCCTTCACCCCCGGGGCGGTGTTCAGCGCCACGCCGAACCCTGAGCCGCACCTGCGCTTCTGCTTTAGCGCCGAGCCGCCTGAGCGGCTGGCCGACGCGGTGGCGAGCCTCGGCGGCCTGCTGCGCGAGCGCGGCGGCGGGCGCAGCCTTGCGGCGCCCGCACTCTCCGACTATGTGCCGGTGGTGTAGGGCGATGCGCCGCCGCTTTCTGAATATTCGGCATCCGCTAACATAATGTTGAATGCTGAATGTGGAATGCTGAATGTTCGGGCATTCCACATTCCACATTCAATACTCCCTATGCACCCATCCGCACGCACCGGCTACACGCTCGCCGTCCTCGCCGCCATCGTCTGGTCCAGCACCGGGCCAGGGATATCCTATCTCATCAGCGCCTACCACATGCCGCCGCTGGCGATCGCCTTCTGGCGTGACGCATTCATCGCCCTGGCGTGTCTCGTGGGGCTGCTCGTCGCCGGGCGCGGTCGCCTGCCGCACGTCAGCCGCGCCGACCTGCGCGGGTTTGGGGCGATGGGCGTCATCAGCGTGGGGCTCTACCACGCCCTGTTCGTCACGTCGGTCGCGCTGAACGGCGCGGCCCTTGGTGTCGTGCTGATCTACCTCTACCCGGCGATCGTCACGCTGGGGGCGTGGCTGATCTTCAAGGAGCGCATCGGGGCGCAGCAGATCGTGGCCCTGGCCCTGGCCCTCCTCGGCTGCGTGCTGCTGGTGCGGGCCTACACAGGGTACAGGCCGCGCAGCATTCGCCCTGCGCAACCTGTATCATAGGGTACAGGGTAGAGGGTACAGGGTACAGGCCGCGCAGCATTCGCCCTGCGCAACCTGTCCGCTGTACCCTGTCCGCTGTCCCCTTATCCATTTGCCCGCAGGAACTCGCCCATGAAGCTGGCCAGGGCCGCGCAGGACTCCTCCTCCAGGGCGTTGTAGATCGAGGCGCGGATGCCGCCCACCGAGCGGTGCCCGCCTAGCCCGACCATGCCGGCCGCCTGGGCCTCGGCCACAAACTGCTTCTCCAGCGCCTCTTCGGGCAGCCGGAAGGTCACATTCATCTGCGAGCGGGCCTCGGGCGCGGCGTGGCCCCGGTAGAACCCGCCGCTGCCGTCGATCGCCCCATAGACCAGCTCGGCCTTGCGCCGGTTGCGCGCCTCCATCGCCGGCAGCCCGCCCAGGTCGGTGATCCAGCCGAGCACCAGGTTCAGCAGATAGACCGAGAAGGCCGGCGGGGTGTTGTAGAGCGAGCTATTTTTGGCGAAGGTGGAGTAGCGCATGATCGCCGGCAGATCGTTGCGCCCGCGCGCGATCAGATCCTCGCGGATGACCACGACGGTGACGCCGGCCGGGCCGATGTTCTTCTGGGCGCCGGCGTAGATCATGGCGAAGCGGCCGGCGTCGAAGGGGCGTGACATAATATCGCTGCTCATGTCGGCGATCAGCGGCGTGTCGCCGAGGTCGGGCATCTCGGCCCACTGCACGCCCTGGATCGTCTCGTTCGTCGTGAGGTGGATATAGGCCGCGCCGGGGCTGAGCTGGATCTCCGCCGCCGCCGGGGTGCTGCGGAAGCCGCCCTCGGCCGTGCTGGCCGCCACATTCGCCTCGCCGATGCGGCGGGCCTCCTCGACGGCCTTCTCGCCCCACGCCCCGGTGACGATATAGTCGGCCACGGCGCCGGGCGGCAGAAAGTTTAGCGGGATCATGGCGAACTGGAAGCTGGCGCCGCCCTGGAGGAAGAGCGCCCGGTAGCCCTCGCCCAGGCCGAGCAGCGCCTTCATGCGCGCCTCGGCCTGCGCGTTCACCGCCTCGTATTCCTTCGAGCGGTGGCTCATCTCCAGGATCGACATCCCGCGCCCCTGGTAGTCGAGCAGCTCAGCCTGGGCCTGCGCGAGCACCGCCTGGGGCAGCACCGCAGGGCCGGCGTTGAAGTTATGAACCTTGCTCATAGACAATACCCTCCACAGCCCCCTCAGGGGCCACATATACCGTGGCCCTAGTATAATCGCCTTTTCGCATGTGTCGCACGGCACAAAGAAGGGCGGGGTGAGGGTGTGGGAGCGCGAAGCGCTCCCACAAAAAAACTGGTTCTGCTGCGGCGCGGCGAAGCCGCGCCGCAGCAGAACCAGTACGACATGTGGAACACGCAGACGCGACCGAATCCCTAGCGGATCGCCAGCGGCAGATAGACCGTGAACTGCGCGCTCAGGCTGGCGGGGGCGACGGGGCCAAACTCGCTGCTGGCTCCGCCGTAGTCCTGCTCGACGATCCAGTAGGAGTAGCTGGCCTCCGGCAGGGCGTCGGCGTCGAGGAACTGGTAGCTCGCCCCGGTGCTGATGTCGCCGCGGGCCAGGATGAGCTGCGGCGTGATCCGCACCGCGTCGGCGCGGCTGCCGCTGGCGCTGCGGTAGATGTGGAAGCCCAGGCTGTTCAGCTCGGTGCCCGTGCTCCAGCGCACCAAGACGCCCTTATCCTGTCGCTCGGCCCGCATACCGGTGATCGTCACCGCCGTGAGCTGGGTGAAGGTCACGCTGGCCTGATCATCCTCGCCTGCGACGCTATTCCCCGGGGTGCTGTCCGGGTCGATCTGATCCGAGCGGCTCACCTGCGCCATGTTGGTGATCGACTGTGACGGCGGCGCCGTCACCAGCGTGAAGACGATCATCGTCACCGTGTGGCCGCTGGGGATGCTGCCGATCACCCAGGTGCCGGTGGCCGGGCTGTAGCTGCCCTGGCTTGGCGCGGCGCTGATCAGCGCGAGGCCGGCCGGCAGCTGCTCACTCACCTCGACGTTGGTGGCGGTGGCGGGCCCCCGGTTTAAGACGCTGATCAGGAAGGAGGCGCTGTTGCTCAGCTTGCCTAGCGTCACGACCGACTTGGTCAGCTCAAGATCCGCCTCGGCGGGCGCGGAGCCCAGGCCCACCGTCGCGCTGGCCTGGTCGTCCTCGCCGTCGACACTGTTATTCGGCGTGCTGTCGGGGTCGATCTGATCCGAGGCGACGACCTCGGCGACATTGATGAATGGCCCGGCCCCGGTGAGCTGCACGCTCAGGTCTAGCGTCGCCACCTCGTTCAGCGCCAGGGTGCCAACTGTCCAGACATTGGCGGCGTATGCTCCCTTGCTCGGGGTGGTGCCGAGCACCGTGGCACCGGCCGGCAGGCGCTCTCCCACCTGCACGCCAGTTGCCTGGCTCGGCCCGCTGTTCCGCACCTCAATGGTGAAGGTCACGATCCCATTCGCCGGGAGGATGGTCGTGTTCACCCGCTTCGTCACCGAGAGGTCGGCCATCGCCCCGCCAACCGTCGCGCTCGACTGGTCATCCTGGCCGGATGTGCCGTCGCCCGGCGTGCTGTCGGGGTCTGGCTGGTCCGACTTGGCGATCTCGGCGGTGTTGGTGTACGGGCCGATGCCGGTGAGCTTGACCCGGATGTCGAGGGTGACGATCTCACCGAAGTTGATCGTGCCGATGCTCCATGCGCCGGTGGTCGGGTTATAGGAGCCCCGGCCCGCCACATGGCTCACATACTGGAGGCCGCTGGGCAGCTTATCGCTCACCTCGACGCCGGTGGCGACGCTCGGGCCGTTGTTCGTCACGGCGATGGTGAAGACGACCTCATCGCCCACGTTCACCGTGGTGGCGCTCACCGTCTTCACCAGCGACAGGTCGGCGAGCTGTGGGGTCAGCGACACGCTGGCCTGATCATCCTCGCTGCCATCGCTGTTGCCCGGCGTGCTGTCGGAGTCGGGCTGATCACAGGTGCTCACCTGGGCGGTGTTGCGGATGATCGTGCCAGTCTGCACACGGGCCTGGATCACCAGGGTGGCGCTTCCGTTGGCCGGCACGGCGCCGATCACCCAATTGCCGCTGACAGGGTCATAGGTGCCCTGGCTTGGCGTGGCGCTGATGAAGCTGAGCCCGACGGGCAGCTTGTCGCTCACGGCCACGCCGGTGGCATTGCTGGGGCCGGCGTTCCTGAGAGTCAGCGTGTAGTTGATCACGCCCAGATAGGGCGGCTGCGGGTTATCGACGCTCTTGCTCAGCGAGAGATCGACGAGGCTGCCGCTGACGGTGGCGAAGCCCTGGTCGTCCTCGCTCGGGTTGTCATTGTTTGGGTCGGAGTCCGGGTCGTACTGGTCGCTGCCGCTGATCTGAGCGCTGTTGGTGAACGGCCCAACCCCAAGCAGCGTGACCTCGATCTGGAGGCTGGCGGTTGCGTTGGCGGCGAGGCTGCCGACATCCCACGTGCCGGTCGCTGGATTATAGGTGCCCTGGCTCGCGGTCGCCCTCACGAAGGCGAGGCCGATGGGGAGCTGCTCGCTCACCCGGACGCCGGTGGCGCCATCGGGACCCTGGTTGACGAGGTCGATGGTGAAGATGACATTCGCGCCGACATTCACCTGCGCCGTGTTCACCCGCTTGGTGAGCGCCAGGTCGGCGATCTGAACCGGGAGCGCGGCGCTGGCCTGATCGTCCTCGCCTGCGACGCTGTTGCCCGGCGTGCTGTCGGGGTCGGGCAGGGCCGACGTGCTCACCTGGGCCGTGTTCGTCACCGGGGCGCCGTTCCAGAGGGCGGTCAGTGTGAGGCTGGCCACTTCATTGACCGCCATGTCTCCCACCGACCACAGGCCGGTGGCCGCGCTGTAGCTGCCCTTGGTGGCGCTAGAGCTGATGAAGCTCAGCCCGGCGGGCAGCTGCTCGCTCACCTCCACGCCGGTGGTCGGCGCGGGGCCGCGGTTGCGCAGGGTGATGGTGAATTCGACCGGCGAGTTGGCCGCGATCGGCAGCGGCGTGCTGATCGTCTTGTTCAGCTCAAGGTCGGCGACGGCCAGGATGGGCGCGGTGTCACTGACCACGTTATTGCTCAGGTCGGGGTCGGTGTTATCGTTCGGCCGCCGCACCGAGGCGGTGTTGATGAGGCTCCCCGCCGCCAAGGGGTCCAGAACCCCGGTGACGGTATAGCTCGCCACAGCGCCGGGGTCAAGATCGACGGTGGTGTCGATAATGTTCCCGATCCCCGAGGTGTCGTTACAGACGCCGGTCCCCGTCGTGACCGCGCAGGACCACACCGTGCTCTGGATCGCCGCCGGAACGCTGTCGGCCACCTGGGCGCCCACGGCCGCGCTCGGGCCGCCATTTGTGACCTGGACGGTGTAGGTCACCGGCTGGCCGGGGATCAGCGTGGCGGGGGTGTGGGTCTTGGTGATCGACAGCTCTGACTCGGCCAGGGTGATCGCGGAGTTGAGGGGCACCGGGTCGGAGGGGAAGTAGGTCCAGGTGTCGATCACGCGTCGGTCGCCGAAGATCGCGCTCCAGGCGTGGGCGCCGCCCGTGCTGGGCTGGCCGAGCAGGGCCGCGCGCGGCGTCGGCGAGGTGCCGAAGCAGAGCGGGATGGGGTAGGACCCAGCGGGCGGGGGCGGCGTATCAAGGGCGGCGCAGGGCGAGTAGTCGTAGGCGCTGGTGCCCGTGTAGGAGTAGGTGTCGTTATAGTAGACCAGATCCTTCGCCGCGGCGGGGTCCTGGCCGCCGATGATGCGGAGCAGCTCGATGCCGCCGACGTTGTTCTCGGCGTCGACGAAGGGGAAGTGTACCTCGCCGGCGTTGGTCTGGATCGTTGCGCTGATCGCCTGGATGCCGGATGGCGCAGGAACCCCATTGCCGTCGAGGGCGTCCCAGAAGACGGTGTTCGCTCCGGTGAAGGCCCGGCCCACCAGCACGCGGTCGTTGCCGTCGCCATAGGTGCCGTTGCCGTTGATATCGAGGATGATCTGGTAGTTTGCGTCATTGGCAACATCGAAGGTGAAATTCCCGCCAAGGGGCGCCGTGCCTGCCTGTCCGGGCGTGCCCTCAATCCCGGTGAAGGCAAAGTTCAGCGGCTGCGGCGGGTCGATCGTCTTCGGGAGCAGCCATGTGTCGCCCGAGTACGACCGGGCCGTGGCCGGCATGGTCCTATCGGGATCCTCGAAGAAGATCTTGTGGGTGATGTTGCCCTGGGCAAGATCATCGGCGAGCCTGGGGTTATGCAGCGCGTAGCCGGTCGGCGGGCCGACATTGGGCGGGTTGCCGACCAGTTGCAACGAGCGGTAGGTTGAGTTCCCGCGTGCATCGACGACGCCCTCGGCGTTTGAGAAGAAGATAAAGCCGAAGGGGTCGATCCCGTTCATATTGACCCTGTAGCCGTAGCCATCGTAGGTGATGATCCAGTAGTTGGCGTCGAGGCCAAGGGTCGGATTCGCCGCCGATGCGTTACCACCCATGTTGTAGGCGAGGTATTTGGCGAAGACGCGGCCGGGGATCGTCACATTGGCGGCGTCGTGTACTGAGACATGCCAGGCGTTGATCCAGTGGTGGGCGGGGTCTTGAGTCCAGGCCGCCCCGATGGGCAGCGGCGGCGGGTTATTGCCGATGTTTGCGGTTGGGTCGGGGCTGATGAACTCGAACTCCCAGATCCCGTCGCCAGCGGCGCTCGTCTGGGCCGTGCTGATCACGCAGGGGGTGAAGCCGCCGCCAGCGGGGAGCGGCCCGGCCTGCTCCTCATTGATGTCATTGATCAGCCCGCCGCCCTGGGTGACGCAGTCGCCGGTGGTGACTCCGTCGGGGCCATAGAAGCGCACGTTGCCGTAGGGAAGGCCGGTGGCCAGATTCACCGCCCCTATGCCCATGGCGCTTGACCCAATGTCGATCTGCTCGCCGGCCCGCGCGAACGCGCGGATGGTGGTCTTGCGGGGGATGTCCCCTGATGTGGCCGTATCGTGCCACTCAAGGTAGGCGCGGTAGCCCTGGGTGATGTCGCTGCTGCCCTCGGCCCGCGCGCGCTGGCCTGATGCGGGGATGAGCATGCATGTCAGGGCTATCATGATGACGGCCCTGAGGGTGCGGCTCATCTGGCGTACACGACGATAGTGTGTGTTCAAGATTTAGATCTCCCGTAGTCTTGGAGCGGCAGATGCTGGCGGCATTGCCAGCAGACATCAATTCGCTGTGCGCCCGAGGTCGCACAGCTATGCAACAGAACCTATCCAAGTACGACTACGGGAGAGGGGAAGATATCAGGTGTTTGCCCGATATCTTCCCTCTGAAACATGATGGTCTGGATAGGAACTTCAGGCTATCGTACTAGAGCCGATGGTCACAAATAATTGTATTCGATCTGGCACATTTATACAAGCAACTACAGATAATAGTATGTACATCTCTGTATGATCAATTCTTTAAGACGTATTGTCGGTTTAAGATATTTTTGACTTGTGCATACAGAGGGCTGTTATGCAAAGAAGGGCTGGCTACATGTGTCGTTGGCCTCGATGTACCTGCCCGAGATCATTGTTCGCAGAGGTTTATTGAGCTGTAACACCACCCCAGCGACTCTGGCTAAGCAGCTCATAGAGCAGAACGCCGGTTGCCACCGCCAGATTGAGGGAGTCGCTGCGGCCGCGCATCGGCAGGTGAACCATCTGGTCGCAGATATCCTGATGCGCCTGGCCGAGCCCCTGGCGCTCGCTGCCCATCAGCAGCACGGCGGGCTGGGGGTAGATGATGTCCTGGTAGTGGGCGGGGGCCTTGTCGGATGCGCCGATCAGGAAGGCCCCGGAGGCGCGCTTCCATGCGGCGAAGGCGGCAAACGAGGCGCGGGCCAGCTGCACGGCGAAGGTCGCGCCCATGCTCGCCCGCATGGCGGCCGGGTCGTAGGGGTCGGTGGCGTTATCGATCAGGATCACGCCGGACGCGCCCACGGCGTCGGCGGTGCGCAGGATCGTCCCCAGATTCCCCGGGTCGGCCGGCTCGACCAGGGCCACCCAGCCGGGCGGCGGGCCGAGGCGCACGTCGGCCAGCTCCACCCAGCGCTGGCGGGCCACGGCGGCGAGCCCCTGCGGCCCGTCCTTCTGCGAGAGCCCCGTAAAGACCTCGGCGCTCACCTCGATGATCTGGGCCTGCGCAGCGGACTGCCGGGCGACCAGATTGTGGGCGAAGGGGCTGCTCAGCAGCGCGGGGGCCACCACCAGCGCCTCGATAGCGACGCCGAGCTGCACGGCCTCACCCACTAGGCGCACGCCCTCGACAAAGCACAGCCCCGTGCGCTCGCGCTCCTTGCGCTGGCGCAGGGCGCGGATCTGCCGGATGGTCGGGTTGGATGAGCTTG
>NZ_JAIEWN010000004.1:153946-168657 GCF_019599295.1 Oscillochloris sp. ZM17-4
CCGGCAACACCTTGCCCGGGTTGAGCCGGCCATCCGGGTCGAGCCAGGCCTTGATCTGGCGCTGTATGTCGATGGCCGGCTCACCGATGGCCCGGCGCATGAAGGGTCGCTTCAGGGTGCCGACGCCGTGCTCGCCGGAGAGCGTGCCGCCCAGCTCCAGGGCCGCCGCGAAGATCGCCTCGGCGCAGGGCCAGAGCCGCGCGGCCTCGGCGGGGTCGCGCGGGTCGAACAGGATGTTCGGGTGCAGGTTGCCGTCGCCGGCGTGGCCGAAGACGACGATCGGCAGGCCGTGCTCGGCGCTGATCTGCTTGATCCGGCGCACGCAGGCGGCGATCTGCGGCAGGGGCACGCTGATATCCTCGCCGAGCCGGCTGGGCCTGATCCGCGCCAGGGCCGGCGCGATCGCCCGCCGCCCGCGCCAGAGGTCGGCCTCCTCGGCGGCGCCGCGGGCCACCTGGACGCGCACGGCCCCGCCCCGCCGCGCCAGCTCCGCCAGGGCCAGCGAGTCGGCCGCCACCGCCTCTGGCTCGCCGTCGGCCAGCATCAGCAGCATGGCCCCGGCGTCGCGGGGCAGCCCGATCTGGAGGTAGGCCTCCACGGCGGCGATCGTCGTGTCGTCCATCAGCTCCAGGGCCGCCGGCACCACCCCGGCCGCCATGATCTGCTCGACCGTCTCACAGGCGGCGTCGAGGGTCGGGAAGATCGCCATGGCGGTGCGGCGGGCGGCGGGCAGGGGCAGCAGGCGCAGGGTGGCCTCGGCGATCACGGCCAGGGTGCCCTCGGAGCCGACGAGCAGCTGGGCCAGGCCGCTCTCTGGCCCCTGGCCGGCCAGCCCGTCGCCCCAGCGCGCCATGCGCCCGTCGGCCAGGGCCACCGTCAGCCCCAGCACGTAGTCGGCGGTGACGCCATACTTCACGCAGCGCGGGCCGCCGGCGTTGCAGGCGATGTTCCCGCCGATGGTTGATGTGCTCTGGCTGGAGGGGTCGGGCGGGTAGAAGAGGCCCACGGCCTCGGCGGCGCGCTGCACCTCGGCGGTGGTCGCCCCGGCGCCGACGTGGGCGACCATCTGCGCGCGGTCGATGGCGATCTGACCCATGCGGTTGAGCCCGACCAGCAGGGCGCCGGGGCTGGGGATTGCCCCGCCGGCCAGGCCGCTGCCGGCGCCCCGGCTGACCACCGGCAGCCCGTGGGCGGCGGCGACCCGCATCAGCGCCGCGAGCTCGGCGGCGCTGGCGGGCAGGGCCACCGCCAGGGGCGGCCCCTCGGGCCGGGCGATCGATGCGTCGATCGCGTAGGCCCCCAGGTCGTCCGGGCGGGTCAGCAGGTAGCGCGGGCCGACGATGGCGCGGAGCGAGTCGAAGAGCGGTGTCGTATCAGGCGAGCGCTTCGCGCTCGCCTGATACGACACCGCATGTGTGGCGGGGAAGTGCGCGCGCACGCCCCGCCCCAGCTCAGTCGACAGATCGCCGCCGGCGGCGCGGCCCAGGCCCACCAGCTCCGCCAGACAGCGCTGGCCCGCGGCGTCCGGCGGGCCAGCCAGGCGCAGGCAGAGCGCGCCGACCCCGGCGTCGCCCCAGATGGCGAGGCCGCGCCCGTGGCGGCGGGCCGTGGCGCGGGCGGCGGCGATGGCGGCCGGCAGCGCGGCGCGCGGCAGGGTCAGCTCGACGGCGAGCTGGGCGGCGAGCTGGGCGGCGGCCAGGGACTCCCAGCGCGCCCAGGCAGATTCATCGGCGGGCGCGGCGGCGGCGCCGGCGGCGCGGGCGGCGGCGATGAGCTCGGCGGCCTGGCGCTCGACCACGGCGGGCGCGCCCTCAAGCTCGGCCAGGAGCAGGCCCGCGCCGGACTCGCCCTCGGCCAGGGCCAGGGCGCTCAGGGCCAGCCCGCGCCGCAGCAGGCCGGCGGCCAGCCGGCAGGCCGCCCCCAGGTCGGCGCAGCGCAGGCTCAGGGCGGCGCGGGCGGCGGGCAGCGGGCGCAGGCTGAGGGTCAGATCGCGGGGCTGGCCGAGGTCGATCGCGCCGCCGGCGATGGCCCGGTGCAGGCCGAGTCCGGTGGAGCGCTTGATCGTCGGCCCGCCAAGCCGCAGGCCATCGCCGAGCGTCGCCGCCCGCAGGTAGCGCCCGATCGGCCCGTGGGCCAGGCGGCGACGCCCGCCCGCGTTGTGGGCCACCAGGTCGGCCAGGCGCAGCCCCGGCGTCAGCGGGCAGATGGGCAGCCAGAGGCCGTGCCCGGCCAGGGCCGCGCTCATCTGCTCGATGGTGGCCCCGGCGGGGGCCGTGGCCATCAGCGCCCCCGGCTGCACGGCGATTATCTCAGTGTGGGTGGTCATCGTCCCAATATTATACTGCCCTCGGCAGGGCCGTGGTATCATGCTCGCCATGCTGCTCCCGCTTCTGCTGACGATCCAGCACTTCTACCTCGCCATGCGCCGGGCCTGGCGCGACGCGGAGTTCCGCGTCCTGGCGGCCCTGGTGCTGCTTGTGCTCGCCATGGGCACGCTGTTCTACCACTCGGTCGAGGGCTGGGGCTGGATCGACAGCCTGTACTTCTGCGTGATCACCCTCTCCACCATCGGCTACGGCGACTTCAGCCCGCAGACGGCGGCGGGCAAGCTGTTCACGATCATGTATATCTTTATGGGGATCGGCCTGCTCGTGCGGCGATGATCACCTCGATCAGCGTGCCGGACACGGGCGAGGGCACCTCCGTGTCCACCTTATCGGTGACAACCTCCAGCAGCGGCTCGTACTTCTGCACCATCTCGCCGGGCCGCTTCAGCCAGCGCCCGACCGTGCCCTCGGTGACACTCTCGCCGAGCTGGGGCATCTTGATATCTGTGGTCATACATTTTGTAAGGGCGCAGCAGTCGCGCTGCTTATGCGTGAAGAGCGACAGGTTCACAGCGCGACTGCTGCGCCCCTCCTAATACGCGGCGAGGCGGCGCATGGCCGCGGCGATCTTGGCGGGGCTGGGCATAAAGGCGTCCTCAAGCGGCTTGGCGAAGGGCATGGCGGGCACATCGGGGCCGCCGAGGCGCATCACCGGGGCGTCGAGGTGCTCGAAGGCGTGCTCGCCGATCAGGGCCGCGATCTCGCCGCCGAAGCCGCCGGTCAGGTTATCCTCGTGGACGACCATGGCCTTGCTGGTGCGGCGGACGCTGGCGAGGATGGTCGCGATGTCCAGGGGCCGCAGCGAGCGCAGGTCCACCACCTCGACGCTGACGCCCTCGGCGGCGAGCATGCGGGCGGCCTCCATGCAGTAGTGGAGCATCAGGCCGTAGGCGAAGACGCTCAGGTCCTCGCCGGGGCGCTTCACATCGGCCTCGCCGATCGGCACGCGGTAGTCATCGTCGGGCACCTGGCCCTTGATCAGGCGGTAGGTCTTCTTGTGCTCCAGGAAGAGCACCGGGTTGGGGTCCTCGATGGCGCTCTTGAGCAGCCCCTTGGCGTCGTAGGGCGTGGCGGGGGCCAGCACCTTCAGGCCAGGCACGTGGGCGAAGAAGGCCTCGATGCTCTGGCTGTGGTAGAGGGCGCCGTGGATGCCGCCGCCGTAGGGCGCGCGGATCACCAGCGGCATCGTCCAGTCGCCGTTGGAGCGGTAGTGGATGCGGGCGGCCTCCTGGACGATCTGGTTGAAGGCGGGGGCGATGAAGTCGGCGAACTGGATCTCGGCGATCGGCAGGGTGCCGTTCATGGCCGCGCCGACGCACGCGCCGACGATCGCGCTCTCGGCCAGGGGCGAGTCGATGATCCGGCGGGGGTACTTCGCGATCAGGCCATCGGTGACGCGGAAGACCCCGCCGCGCACGCCGACGTCCTCGCCGAGCACGAAGACCCGCTCGTCGCTGGACATCATCTCATCGATGGCCTGGCGGATGGCCTCAAGGATGTTGATCTCTGGCATGGTCATGCCCTTAAAGAGTAATGATTGTGCCCGACAGGCACATGCCGCACTGATGGTGCTGCGGCGCGGCTACGCCGCGCCGCAGCACCATCAGTTTTTTTGTGGGAGAGCGAAGCTCTCCCACACCCTCACTATGCGCAATGTTGTTGCTGGCAGCATTAAAGAGTAATGATCTATTCGGTTGAGATTGCCGCGAAGCTGGCAATCGCAGCCGAATAGATGCAGGTTTTTAGGGCAGCAGCCCTACGGCGCGTACACGTGGTCGTAGAGGGTCTCCGGCTCGGGGAGCGGCGCCTGCTCGGCCGCCTCGGTGGCGGCGTCCACCTCGGCGGCGATCGCCTCGCGCAGCTCGCGCTCCTCATCCTCCGCGATCAGGTCGTGCTCGTGGAGGTAGGAGGCGAAGCGGGCGATCGGGTCGTGCTGGCGCATGGCGCGCAGCTCGTGCTGCGAGCGGTAGGTGCGGTCGTTATCGTCGGAGCTGTGGGCGGTGAGGCGCACCACGCGGGCCTCGATCAGGGTGGGGCCGTCGCCGGCGCGGGCGCGGGCGACGGCGCGCTGCGTCACCTCGTACATCGCCAGGACATCGGTGCCGTCCACGCAGACGCCGGGGATGCCGTAGGCCACGCCGCGATCGGCCACGCTGTTGACGGCCATCTGCATCTTCTGCGGCACGCTGATCGCGTACTCGTTATTCTCGCACTGGAAGATGGCCGGGAGCCGGTGGACGGCGGCGAAGTTAATGCCCTCGTGGAAGTCGCCCTGGCTGGCGGTGCCCTCGCCGAACGAGGTCCAGGCCACCGCATCGCCGCCGCGGATCTGCTCGGCGAGGGCCACCCCGGCGGCGTGGGGGATCTGGGTGCCCACCGGGCTGGACTGGGTGACGATGCGCAGGCGACGGCTAGAGTAGTGGGCGGGCATCTGGCGCCCGCCGGAGCTCGGGTCGGCGGCGCGGGCGAAGAGGGCCAGCATGATCTCGGCGGGGGTCATGCCCATGACAAGGACGGTGCCGAGGCCGCGGTAGTAGGGCAGGGTAAAGTCCTTCGTGCGGTCGAGGGCGAGGGCGGCGCCCACCTGGGCGGCCTCGTGGCCCTGGCACGAGATCACGAACGGCGCCTTGCCGGCGCGGTTCAGCAGCCACATGCGCTCATCGAGGGCGCGGGCGAGCAGCATAAAGCGGAACATGTCGCGCATCATGGTGGGGGCGAGATCCCGCTGCGCGGCGACATCTGCCCCCGGCGCCGTAGCCTTCGTTGAAACGGCCATGGCTCTCCTCCTTGAGCATAGCTGCACGAAAAGCCCCGGCGTCAATAACGCTGGGGCTCATGGCCTCGCCAGTGGCGCGCCGCAGGTGGCGCGGCCGCGCAGGCCCATTGAATCCGTCGTCATTGACGTCGCTGTGAGAAGTCTATCACACCAGGCCGTGAATTGCACGCCGCTTGGGGTTCAGGGGTGCGGCGTATAGCCTTGCAGCGGTGCTCTGGCGGGCGGCTGAAGCCGCGTCGCCGGGGCGCTGCGCGCCGAGCGTCGGCGCAGGCCGACGCCGGAGCCGCCCGCGGAGGCGGGCGGGCGGCCGCAGGCCCTCCCCCGGCGCGGCTTCAGCCGCCCGCCCGCATGCAAGGCTTTACGTGGCACCCGGGGTTCAGTGCATGGTGTCGGTGATAATCCAAGCCGATCACAAAGGAGCGCCCCCAGCAGAAGCGCTCGTCGGGTGCGGCGTATTATTGATACCGCTGGCGAATTCCAAAATGCCCTTCTGACCTACGATTTCCAACGCTGCCAGATGCAGAGTATGGCTGCATCCGGCAGCGTTTGCGGGCAACTGCGACCATTCGCCAGCGGTATCAACAATACGCTGCACCCGCGCCCGTCACGCACATTGACGGCCTGGCGCGGCCTGTGGTATTATGGCGTCCGTTGTCTTAAAGGCTAAGTACCCGAGGAGTGGCGTTGTGAGCGCAAAAATGAAAGTCCTGCTCACCAATGATGTCGAGCATCTTGGCAAGGCGGGTGAGCTTAAAGATGTATCCGGTGGCTTTGGGCGCAACTACCTGATCCCGAAGGGCTTCGCGGTGCTGGCCACCAGGGGCCAGATCCGCCAGGCCGAGGAGCGCATGTCGGCCCAGCGCCGGCGTGCAGAGGTCGGACGCAAGGACGCCCAGGCCCTGGCCGCCCGCATCAACGGCGTGTCGCTGCACTTCTCGGTGAAGGTCGGCGAGCAGGATCGGCTCTACGGCTCGGTGACGAACGTGGACATCGCCGAGAAGCTGAAGGCCCAGATCGGCATCGAGATCGACCGGCGCAAGATCGACCTTGAGGATCCGATCAAGCGCACCGGGATCTACGCGGTGAAGGTGCAGCTGCTGAGCGACCTTGCGCCGGTGCTGAACGTGATCGTCGAGCCCGAGGGCGGCGCCCCCGAGGCCGAGGCCCCCGCCACCGAGGATGGCCCGTCCGATAGCGATATCCCTGAGCTCTAGGCTCCTCCCGCGCCCGCCGGGCGCCGTAACGGAAGCTATCGACAATGTGCCGCAGCGTACGCTGCGGCACATTGTCGTTTCTCCACAGGCTGTGGATAGGATCGGGATAAGCGTGGGACGACTGTCGGACTAGCTGGGGAGAGAGTCAGGAGGCCAGATGGATCGCTCCGTACCATTCGACCTACAGGCCGAGCGGGCCACCCTCGGCTCGATCCTGCTCGACCGCGAGGCGATCGTGGCCGTGGCCGGCTGGCTGCCGCCCGAGTACTTCTACCTCGAGAAGCACGCCATGGTCTACGAGGCCATGCTGGCCTGCTACGGCCGCCGCGAGCCCCCTGACCTGACCACCGTGGCCACCGAGCTGCGCCGCCAGGAGCGGATCGACCTTGTCGGCGGCCTCTCCTTCCTCGGCGAGCTGCTCGGCGAGGTGCCCACCGCCGTCCACATCGAGTACTACGCCAAGAGCGTCGAGCGCACCGCCGTGCTGCGCCGCCTGATCGAGGCCGGCGGCAAGATCTCGGCCATGGGCTACGACGAGAGCGACACCCTGGAGGCGACCCTCGACAAGGCCGAGGCCCAGCTCTTCGCCGTCAGCCAGCGCCGCGGCACCCAGGACTTCGTCCACATCGGCAAGATCGTCAACGCCCTCTTCACCCAGATCGAGACGCTCCAGGAGCGCCGCGGCGAGGTGGTCGGCGTGCCCACCGGCTACACCGACCTCGACGAGCTCACCGGCGGCCTCCAGCCCAGCGACCTGATCATTCTGGCGGCCCGGCCGAGCGTTGGCAAGACGTCGCTCGCGCTCTCGCTGGCCTACAACGTGGCCTACCAGTCCAACCAGACGGTCGGCGTCTTCAGCCTGGAGATGAGCCGCGACCAGCTGGTGCAGCGCATGCTCTCGATGCACACCGGCATCGACATGCAGCGCCTGCGCACCGGCAACCTGCGCGGCGACGAGCTGAACCTGGCCCTGGAGGGCATGGGCGTGCTCTCCGAGATCCCGATCTATATCGAGGACACCCCCGGCCTGAGCATCAACGAGGTGCGCAGCAAGGCCCGCCGCCTGGAGGCCGAGGCCGGCGTCGACCTGATCATGATCGACTACCTCCAGCTCATGTCGGGCAAGCGCAGCGACAACCGCGTCCAGGAAGTCTCCGAGATCAGCCGCGGGCTCAAGGGCCTCGCCCGCGAGCTGAACGTCCCGGTGATCGCCCTCTCCCAGCTCTCCCGCGCCGTCGAGGGCCGCCAGAGCCACGTGCCGATGCTCAGCGACCTCAGAGAGTCGGGCTGCCTCACTGGCGAGAGCCTGGTCTACATGCCCGACAGCGGCAACTACCTGCGGATCGACTCGCTCGTCGGCCAGACCGGCTTCAACGTGCTGGCCCTGAACACCACGACATGGAAGCTGGAGCCGCGCCCAGTGACGAACGCCTTCTGCACCGGCGTGAAGCCGGTCTACCGCCTCACAACAAGGCTCGGTCGCACCATCCGGGCCACCGGCAACCACAAGTTCCTGACCATTGACGGCTGGCGGCGGATCGACGAGCTCAAGCAAGGCGACCGACTGGCTATGCCGCGGCGCCTCCCCGGCCCGACCAAGGCGACGATGTCCGACGACGAGCTCGCCCTGCTGGCCCTGCTGATCGGCGATGGCTGTACCCTGGCCCGCCAGCCCATCCACTTCACGACGGCTGATGCCGATATGGCAGAGATCGCCGCCACCTTGGCGACGCGCATCTTTGGGGCCGCGATCGCACCGCGGATCAGCCCCGAGCGAACCTGGATCCAGGTCTACCTCACCGCGACGGCCCGGCTGACCCACGGCGTGCGCAACCCGGTGGCGGCATGGCTCGACGCAATGGGAGCCTTCGACCTGCGCTCGTACGAGAAGTTCGTGCCCCAGCAGGTCTTCGCCCAGCCCGACGCCCAGATCGCCCACTTCCTGCGGCACCTCTGGGCCACCGATGGATGTATGCACCTGAGCCCTGGCAAGCGGCATGCGCCGACGATGTACTACGCAAGCAGCAGCGAGCGTCTGGCCCGCGATGTACAGTCGCTCTTGCTCCGGCTCGGCATCAATGCCAGCCTTCGACGTAAGCTCCAAACAGGTAAAGGGCGCGATCAATATCACGTCGATGTGAGCGGCACGGCTGATCAGCGACACTTTGTTGCAGTTATCGGAGCTGTGGGGCAACGTAAGGCGGCCCAGCTGGCGCAGATATCAGCGTATCTGGCAGAGCGAACCGTCAATACCAATCGTGACGTTGTGCCATCTTCCGTCTGGCGATCTCTCGTCGTGCCCACAATGCAGGTAGAAGGTATCACGGGCCGCCAGATGCAGGCGAGTCTAGGAAATGCCTACTGTGGAACTGGTCTCTACAAACAAAATCTGAGTCGAGAGCGGGCCGCCAAACTGGCGAGCATTGTGAGATCGCCAGAGCTCCAGCGTCTCGCCGCGAGCGATGTCTACTGGGATCAGATCGTCAGTATCGAGCCCAACGGCGAGGAGGCTGTATACGATCTTACTGTTGATGAAATTCACTGCTTTATAGCTAATGACTTCATACCTCACAACTCGATCGAGCAAGACGCGGATATTGTGATGTTTATTTACCGGGAAGAATTATACGACAAAGAGACCGAAAAAAAGGGCATCGCGGAGATCCACATGGCCAAGCACCGCAACGGGCCGCTGGGCATCATCCCGCTGCGCTTCGAGGCGCGGACGACGCGCTTCCAGAACCTGGAGCGCTACCGGGCGCCCGAGGGGTACTAGCGCGGCTACCGGGGCGCGCGCCCCGGTGGCCGCAGGCGCGTCGCTACGCCCCGCGCAGCTCGTCGATCGGGAAGGTGGCCGGGTCGGGCGTCACCGTCGGCTCGGGGGCGGAGCCGGTGTCCTCCCAGCCCTGGTTCTCCCTCGTCATCACGACCTCGGCGATGGCCATGTCGTGGTCGCAGACGATCTGGCAGGCGAGGCGGTGCTGGCCGATCATGCCGCGCTCCGTCAGCTTATCATACTCGGCGCGGGTCATCGTGTCCGGCTCGCCCTCGGCGAAGGCGACCCGGCACGTGGTGCAGCGGGCGTGGCCGCCGCAGCGGTGGCCGATCTCCACGCCGGCGTCCTCGATCGCCTTGACCAGCCGCGTCCCGGCGGCGACCTCGCTCGTCTTCCCGCTCACTGTCAGTGTTGGCACGCGTACGCTCCTTTGGGTATGCACAGAATCTCCCTCTCTCAGCGTACCACGATTTGGCTGAGCCGCCGGCCCCCGGAATCTCTTGTTGTTTTGGGGAGCGATGCCAGCGAAGCTGGCATCGCTCCCCAAAACAACAACGGTTTTTGTTGCCAGCAACAACACTGCGCGCAGTGAGGGTGTGGGAGAGCGAAGCTCTCCCACAAAAAACCTTATTAGACAAGGTTTCAGAAGGGCCGAATCAGCTTGACAGTCTGCTTCGGCCCGCAGACAAACAAACTCCCTGGTGCTATGGTTGACGTACCACCGACAACCAAAGAGCCAGGGAGGACCGTATGGGTCAGACGCATCCTAGCACGCCCGCCGAGCGGGCACAATGGGCCGCCATGCTGCTGGCCCATCCGGGGGAATACGGGATGGTCACGCAGCTGAGTCGGGAGATCCAGGTCTCGCGTCAAACGCTCTATACCTGGCGCGACCAGGCCGGTCAGGCGCTGATGGCGGCGTTTACCCCTGCGCTGCCTCCCCCCACGCCGGTGGCGCGCACGACCGTCCGCCACATCTTGACCTTGTGGATCAACCACGCCAGTGACCGGGGTATCCAGGCGGGCATCGCCGAACTGCTGCGGCAGGGGCTGAGCCTGGCCACGATCACGGCGGTGCTGCATGAAGCCCAGCAGCGGGCCATCACCTGGATGCAGACGCATGTGCCCGCCAGCACCCGCGCCCTGGCGCTTGATGAGATCTATGGGCACCGGCGGCACGGCGCCTATCTCAATGTGGTGGATGTCCACAGCGGTGCCGTCTGGGCGAGTGAAGGGCCGCTGGCGGTCGATACGGAGAGCTGGACGTTGGTCTTGTGGAGCCTGCAGGATCGTGGCCTGCGCTGGGATCGGGCGGTCATGGACGCGGGTGCCCCGATGCACGCGGCCTGCCAGCAGGTCACGCCCCAAGTGGCCCTGCAGTTGGACCAGTGGCATCTCTGGCAGGAGTGTGCCCAGGTGCAGGGACGCCTGGATCGGGTGGTCGCCCAGCAGACCCCGGTGGTCGCCCGGCAGACCGCGCGGGTGGCCGCCGGGCAGCGCCCCAAGGGCCGCGCCGCCAAAACAGATCTGGCGACCCAGGCCGCGACCCTGGCCGCCACCCAGCGGGTGGCCGACGGGCTGCGCTATCTGAGCGCCGAACTGCACGACCTGCTGGCGGTCGTCGTCGTGGGTGCCGACCAGCTGTGGTCTCCGGCCCAGCGGCAAGCGGAGTTGGATGCCCTGCTGGCCTTGTGGGACGAGCTGGCCGCCACCTGCCCGAGCCGGTCGCGGGCCGAGGTGCAGCGGCTGGGCCGCCGCATCCGCGCCGATCTGCCCGCCCTGCTGGCCTTTGTGCCCCACGTCGCCCAGGTGCAGCAGGATCTGGCGGGCGTGCTGGCCCCCGCACGGCAGGCACTGCTGGGGTGGGCGTGGCTGCGCCGGGAGGCACTGGCCTGGACGCGGGACGACATCCTGGCGGCCATCCCCGCCGACTGGCGCGACGCCGCCCGCGTGCTACTGGCGACGTGGGCGGACGCCGTGCGGGTCAGCAGCGCGGTGGAACGCTGGCACTCCATTCTGCGCCCGCATCTGGCCGTGCGGCGCACCTTGACGACGGGGATGTTGGCGCTGCTGGCCGTCTGGCATAATCATCGGGTCTTTCCCCGTGGCATCCATAAAGGGCAGAGTCCTCTCCACCTGAGTGGCATGACCGATGCCCCAACCGACTGGTTGGTGGCGCTGGGCTATCCTCCGGTGGAGGCGGTTATGCCTTCACCGCTGCGGTTAGCGCACGCCGCGTGACGCCAAACTGTCAAGTGCTTCTGAAACCATGTCTTTGGGATAAAACGAATAGGCGACGAGATCGAGGCGATGGAAGATGAGGGTAGTAATCCCCTGGCGGGGATTTTGGTCTTTGGGATCAAGGAGACCCTACCATGAGCAGCAGCAACCTGAACACCGTAGTAATCCCCTGGCGGGGATTTTGGTCTTTGGGATCAGGTACCTGTGGGCGACTGTATTGCACTCGCTACGTTTCGTAGTAATCCCCTGGCGGGGATTTTGGTCTTTGGGATCGCTAGTGAGGGCACCAGATAAGGCTGCGGGTAGTGTAGTAATCCCCTGGCGGGGATTTTGGTCTTTGGGATCAAGGGCGATAACGGTGGCTTCCGCTGGATCGATTAGGGATGGTAGTAATCCCCTGGCGGGGATTTTGGTCTTTGGGATCTGGCGATGTGGTGGTAAAGAATACCTCGTGGACTTTGTAGTAATCCCCTGGCGGGGATTTTGGTCTTTGGGATGCTACGTCTCCCAGCTCTCGGCCCTGCGCGGCGAGTCCGTAGTAATCCCCTGGCGGGGATTTTGGTCTTTGGGATGCGTTCAGTCGGAGAATCATACGACAAACTCCTGTAGTGGCCCACGCCTGGACACAGCGTCCAGGGTAGTAATCCCCTGGCGGGGATTTTGGTCTTTGGGATGGTAGGGTTGAGGCGGCGACACACAAGGAGGACTGTATGCAGTAGTAATCCCCTGGCGGGGATTTTGGTCTTTGGGATGGAACTGTATGTATGCACAGCGCGCCTGCATAGCATAGCGTAGTAATCCCCTGGCGGGGATTTTGGTCTTTGGGATGGAAAGCGTCCTTAGAGATACACCGGGCGCAGTCGGTATAGGTAGTAATCCCCTGGCGGGGATTTTGGTCTTTGGGATGTCGTATACCGCGTGCGTATCGAGGAACTCGACTTCAACGTAGTAATCCCCTGGCGGGGATTTTGGTCTTTGGGATAGTGCCCCCCGCGCATGGCGTCAGAAAGCCATCGCGGAGACGTTTTGCGCGGTGCCTGCCGATTTAGCCTATTTTCGGCCTCATCCGCGTGTTGTGCGGGCGTATCTGACAGGCTTTGGCGCATTCCAATGCGCTTGCGCGGCATTTCGCTCAAATATACCCTTAAACGATGTACACGTCAACGCTGCGCTCGACCGGCGGCCCATCGCCGATCACTTCGACCTGGGCCACGCAGCTGGAGCAGAGCCGGTAGACCCGTAGCCGATCCCCTTCCGCTGGCCGCAGCCGCCGATCAATCCGCCGCCGGAGTGTCCGGTATGCCTGTGGCTCCAGGTCGCACTCGAAGACGCTCTCAAGCACACGCTGGCCAAAGCCCTCAAGCAGCTTGGCCAGCTTTGTCCGCCGCTTGTTCTCGCTGATGTCGTAGCTGATCAGGTAGAGCATAGGCGCTCCTTTTGAGAGGGGACAGGTGGCACGTGTCAGGTGTCAGGTGCCAGGCCAATGTATGAGACGATCTGCAATCTGCAATCTGCAATCTGCAATCTGCAATCGCGCTCAGCGCACGGTGAAGGGGGTGTAGGCTTCGTCCTGGCCGCGCACGGCGCGGGCGAGTTGGCGGGCCTGTAGCTCCAGGCAGCGTAGGTAGCGAACTTTGCCCGGCCCGCTGTCGGCGCCGAGCGGGTGGGTAGCCTCGGTACGCATACGCTCCTCGAAGGCCGTCAGGAAGCGGCGTAGCCCGGCGTCGCTCAGCACCACCGGGCGGGCCGCGTCGCCAGGGGTGAAGTCGTCCTGCGCAATGCGCCCATCGCCGCAGACCCGCAGCACCAGCGAGTCGACCAGCAGCGGGCGGAACTCTTCCATCAGGTCGAGGGCCAGCGAGGGTCGCCCGTAGTCGAGCTGGTGCAGGAAGCCGAGGTAGGGGTCAAAGCCAGCAGCCTGGACAGCCCCGCGCACCTTGTTGGCCAGCAGGGTGTAGCCGAGCGAGAGCAGGACGTTGACCGGGTCGGCGGGGGGGCGACGCTGGCGGGCGCGGAAGTTCCAGTCGGGGCCGATCAGGCTGCGCAGACCGGCGAAGTAGCGGGCGGTGGCGCTGCCCTCGACGCCGAGCAGGGCGGGGATGCGGGTGGTGCGCCCGACGCGGGGCAGGTAGTCGCCCATCGCCTCGGCGGCCGCGCCCGCCTCGGGGGGCGGGTCGGCGCGGTTGCGGGCGAAGCGCTGGAGCAGGGCGCGCTGGTTGCGCAGCTTCCCCTCGACGATCGCCTGGGCCTGGCGGAGCGCCCATGCCGGGTCGGCGGCGCGGGCGTACTGGGCCTGGCGCAGGGCCACGTGGGCGGTCACTTCGCCGACGAGCCGCCCGTGATAGCGCCCCTCGATAGTCATAAAGGTCACGTCGATGCCCCGGTCGAGCAGGCGCTTGATCGCGGGGGTGGTCAGGCCGACATTGCCGAAGACGATGATGTCGGTGATCTTCACCAGAGGCACGTCGGCGAGAACCTCACCGGCGCGGCGCACCTCCAGTCGCTCGCCGTCACAGCCGATCTCGGCACCTTGCTCGATCACGTAGAGAGTTGGCATGAGCGTTGAATAGGGTATTTGCACAATACGCCACCATGCGGCACACAACAGTCATCCCCTGGCGGGGATTCGGGGGGTGCGAAGTAGACTTCGTGCTGGATTGGGTGTGGAAGTTCGGCGATGTGTAGTAATCCCCTGGCGGGGATTTTGGTCTTTGGGATTGAAGATCCTCAACAACGCCACCGTCAAGGAGATCGCGTAGTAATCCCCTGGCGGGGATTTTGGTCTTTGGGATCTAAGTCGGCTAACGGATGGGACATGGTGCAGTGGCCTGAGTAGTAATCCCCTGGCGGGGATTCGGGGGGTGCGAAGACGATTGCGCTCGGTGCGCCTGACAAGGCGTACGTGGTGTAGTAATCCCCTGGCGGGGATTCGGGGGGTGCGAAGTCATCTGCGACGGCAACCTGACCGGTGGGTCTTTTGTAGTAATCCCCTGGCGGGGATTCGGGGGGTGCGAAGTCTATCAGTGTTCTCTGACAATACGGAAGGAAGGTTTGTAGTAATCCCCTGGCGGGGATTCGGGGGGTGCGAAGGCGCAACCACGCCCATCGGGGATCGCGCGCTCGCGGCGTAGTAATCCCCTGGCGGGGATTCGGGGGGTGCGAAGAGGGTCGCATCCGCGACGGAGCGTTTTGGCGCTTGCTGACGGGCGCGACGGCGATGGCCGATGACCCGCTTCGCTGCGCGGGATCGCAGATCTGGTCTGGGTCGCCGTGCAATCATACGCTGGTGGCAGTCGAGCCAGTCATCGGTCGGGCCA
>NZ_JAIEWN010000004.1:168757-180679 GCF_019599295.1 Oscillochloris sp. ZM17-4
ATGTCGCCCAGACGATCGATGAGGCTGCGGCAACAGCGATGGCCAAGGCGCGCAATGCGGCGGGCGCGGTGCCCCCGGCCGACACGCCCGGGCTGCTGGCGGCGATGCCGATCATCAACCCTGGCGAGACGGGGACGATGACATTCACTGCCCCGACGAAGCCGGGCACCTACATCTTCCTCTGCACCTTCCCCGCCCACTATGCGGGCGGCATGGCTGGGGAGCTGGTGGTGAACTAGCATCACTGAGGCACTGATGAGATGAGACACTGAGGCCCCCGGCGCGCGATGCGCGCCGGGGGCCTTGCTCGTCATCAGTGTCTCAGTATCTCAGTATCTCAGCATCTCAGTGTCTCAGTGATGCGGAGACACTGAGCAGCACGCCCGGCCTCAGTGCCTCAGCGGCTCAGCGCCTCAGTGATGCGGAGTGGGGTGCGCCGGCGGGCGTAGTTGCGGGCCTGGGCGCGGATGATATCCCAGGTCATCTTCATCTGGACGCCCCAGGGGGCGGGGGCCATCGTCTTGTGCATGTAGCTGTCGAAGGTGAGCCGCTGCACATCGGGGTTGCGGCACATCTCGGTGAAGACCTCCATCTGGCGCTCGTTGCCGTAGCCCCACCACTGGAGGAAGCGCAGGAACTGGTACATGGTGCCGTACTGCTTCCACCATGATCGCTCGTAGGCGCGCAGGTTCTTCGCCGTGGGCGCGTCGAGGTGCTGGCCGAGCGTCTGGGCGGCCATCTCGCCGCTCTTCATGGCCCAGTAGATCCCCTCACCGGAGGTGTGGACGACCAGGCCGGCGGCGTCGCCGATCAGCATGGCGCGGTCGAAGGCCATCTGTTTGCGCGGCTCCATGGGCAGGGCGTGGGCCTCGCGCAGGATGACCCGCCCGCCGTCGAGAGACGGGCCGATGCGGCGCTTGAGGTTGGCCAGCAGCTCCTTGGCGCGCTGGGTGTGGCCGGGGCCGGCGCCGATCCCGACGGTGATGTGGTCCTTCTTCGGGAAGGCCCAGGAGTACAGGTCGGGGCTGACCTCCGCGCCGAGGTAGAGGTCGGCCGTGTCCTCCCAGCGCGCCATCTGGCTATCGGGGAGGGCGATGCGCTCCTGGATAGCCACGGCGCGGGGCAGGGCGGGCAGGCCAAGCATCTTCGCCGTGGGCGAGTAGGCCCCGTCGGCACCGATCACCACATCGGCGGAGATCGTGTGCTCGCTGCCGTCGGCCATGGAGCGGTAGGAGGCCCGCACGCCGGCCTCCGTCACCTCAAGGCCGGTGAGCTGGGCGTGGATCAGCTCGGCGCCGCGCTCCTGGGCGCGCTCGCGCAGGTAGCCATCAAAGACCTCGCGGCGCACCATGGCGACATAGTCATCATCGGTGGGGATGGTGCCGGCGACGGGGACGCTCGTCTCCTGGCCGGAGGGCGAGACAATCAGGCAGTTCTTCACCTTACGGTCGATCAGGTGCGTCGGCAGATCAAACTCGCGGAAGGCGGCCGGGGGCACCGCGCCGCCGCAGGGCTTGGCCTTCTGCAGCTCCTTCTCGATCATCACCGTCTCGACGCCGAGCCCGCGTAGCGTAATCGCCGCCGTAGCCCCGCCGACAGACGCGCCTATGATGAGTACCCGAGGTGCCATGTGGTTTCCATACTAGGGACGCAGTGTGTCGCGCCCATACGATACGATAGCCAGATGTCCTATTTACCCAGCCAGACCGATCGCGGCGGCGAGCATGCCCCAGACAAAGAGCATGATCGCGGTGGCGTTGAAGAAGACCTCGTTATGCTCCGGGTCGCGGATGAAGCGGACGTTCGGGACGCTCTGGGCGGCCAGGAGCAGGCCGACCACCGCGCCCGCGATCGGGTGGCCCCACCAGAAGAGGAGCCCGATCACCCCGAGCTGCGCGACGCCCATCGTGATCACCACAAGGCGGGCGGCCATCACCTTGCCGTACTGCACCGGGATGGACCTGATGCCCATCTTGGTATCACCGACGATGCTCTTGAAGTCGTTGACCGTCATGATGCCGTGAGCGCCAAGCGAGTAGAGCATAGCGACAGCGACGCTCGGCCCGGTGAGGGCGCCGAAGGCGGCGTGGCCGGCGAGCCAGGCCAGGCCCTCGTACGAGATCGCCACCAGGGTGTTGCCCACCCAGCCGTTGCGCTTGCCGCGCAGCGGCTTCATGCTATAGGAGAGGGCGCAGATCAGGCCGATGCCCACATAGAGCGCCACCTCGCGGCCGAGGAAGATCGCGACGCTGCAGCCGAGCCAGGTCAGCACGACGGTGAGGATGTAGACGTGGCGCAAGGTGACCTGGCCGGAGGGGATGAGCCGCTGCGGCTCATTGATCGCGTCCACCTCGCGGTCGCAGTAGTCGTTCACCACCTGTGAGAGGCCAGTGAGGATCGGCCCAGCCATCAGCGTGCCAAGGAGCAGCCGGCCGATCAGATCGACAGACCAGCCCAGCTGACCGCTGGCCACCGCGCCGCAGAGAAACGCCCAAGCTGGCGCAAACCAGGTCACCGGCTTCATGAGCAGAAACGAGCGGCTCAGTATACCGCGAACCCCACCGGTGGGCCTGATGGCCTGCGTAACGGTGGGGGTGGGAGGGGTAATACTAGAGCTGTCGCGGAGGTCGCGCATGGGGTGCTCAATTCTAAATAATGAATGTTGAATGTTGAATGTAGTTCAACATTCAACATTCAACATTTGGCCGCTATTGGCCGCCGCGCAGTGCCTGCGGGAAGATCACCTGACCGGCGTCGCCCTTATCCACGAAGGACGACTGGTTCATCGCCGCCCTGGGGACGCTGATGCCATCGGCGTTATTGTAGCCCTGGTGGCAGGTGTAGCAGCCGGGCACATTGTAGTACTGCCCATTGAGCTGCTGGTAGGAGAAGCTGCTCGCCCCGCCCTCAAGCGCCGTCGGGATGGCCGGCTTCGCGATGGCGCCGTAGGTCGTCCAGTTCGCCTGGATCCACGAGGTCATCAGCAGCATCTGCTGGGCCTTGAGCTTGTTATAGGCGTAGAGCTGGTTGGTCACATTGTTGGCCGGCTGCGTCTCATAGGCCGTGAAGTTGCGCGAGTTATGGCAGTAGTTGCAGCCGACGCCCAGGCTCCAGGAGTTATTGTTCATCACGTTCTGGTTGATCGTGACCTGATCCTGGCTCCGCCCGCCCTTATAGGTGAGGGCCAGCGAGCCGCGCCCGCTCTCCGGGTCAGCTGCGTCGTAGGGCTTCCAGACCTGATAGTTATAGATGTAGTAGAGGATGGCGTCCTGGAGCTTCACCTGTCCCTGGATCGCCGCCGGCTTCAGTGCCGGGTCGGTGATAGCCTCGCCGTTGCTGTCGAGCGGATCGACCGTCACGTGGATCGGCGGGACGCTCTTGACGAACTGCGGGGCAAAGCCCTCCAGATTATTCGGCTTGCTGTTGTGGCAGGTCGCGCACTGAACATAGTTACCACGCCAGTTCGGCAGCTGGAGGATGAAGTTCGCGTTTAGGTCAGTCGCCAGGTACATCATGTTCCGGGCGGTGGTCTTCTGTGCGTAGGTGTCGAGCGAGAAGTTATTGATATCGTGGCAGTACTGGCAGCTCACGCCAAGCGCGCCGGCCACATACTGCTGCATATAGGCCCAGATCTGGGCCGAGTCCATGCCGGTGAGCACCTGGACGTTCACTGGGTTCGGGTTATTCTGCACCCATGTCTGGCCTGCCTGGACGCCCTGCACCCAGGCGTCGGTGCCGAGCCATGGCTGGCGACCATCGGTGGGCACATTCGGGGCAGATGAAGTGATGACCTTGATGCCGTCGCTTGAGCTCCATGGTGCCTGTGAGACGACCGTGGCGGCAGCGCGCTCCTGGCCGAGGGCGAGATCATAGACCCAGTAGAAGGTTGCGGTGGTCACCACAGCCACGATGATGCCTACGGCCACCGAGACAAAAATTGCCGTCTGTCGATCGCTTGGCCGGGACGACGATTGCATGGGAGTCTCCTCAACTCCAGGTCAGCAGCCCGGCGATGCCGCGCACTGCGGGGCCGGCTCCGACATAACATCTGCGGGTGATACGGCGAGCCGCGCGCCCTCCATCACAAAGCGGTGGAGTGACATGCTGGTATGGAGCGTCATCGGTAAGGTGGGGCGATACCGCTCTAGTATACACGAGATGCTTTTTGAGGTCAAATTTTGTTCTTATGTGCAAAATCAACCCCTCGTAACGCCCCCGATAGGCAACAACCGCCAGCAGATGGCCTGCCGGCGGTTGTTGTTCTGTCTGCTTGTCTGTCGGCGCCAACGCCGGCATCAGGCTGCCTACGCTGCTAGAAGCCGATGAGCGAACCGAGGTAGTTCAGCATCAGAACTGCGCCGGGAGCGCCCTGGGGCGTCAGGTTATCGAGCCAGTTGTACCGCACCGAGCTGAGCACGATGAAGTGGATGAGCAGGGCCACAACAAAGCCGAGAATGGTGAAGATGACAATGTTCGTTCGAACTGGACTGCGCGGGGGCATGGGCGAGCCTCCTAGAAATTGCAGATTGCAGATTGCAGATTGTAGATTGGCGGCAGAGTGCTTTGTTCAATCTGCAATCTGCAATCTACAATCTGTAATTACCTTTAGATACCGACGTTCAGCCAGGGGCGCCACAGCCATACCGCAAGGTGGGCAACAGCCGCGATCCCACCGAAGGCCCAGAACGACTTAACCATAATGTCGTGCATCAGCCAGTCCTGGTTGTTGAACAGCGAGCGCCAGCGGGATGGTACCAGATCGTCGTCGTCGCGCATGGGCGAACCTCCACTTGTTACAAGACCTTATGCCACGGTGAATACCAGGTACGTCCAGCGAGCCTGGCCGTTATCCGCGTCCCTCACCGCTCAGGAATGGGCGGCTATGAACGAGCGATGTATGCAAATCAAATCCCTTGTGTTGGGACAAATTATATAGGAGTCAACAAAATTTGTCAATCGTTTGCTTTTAAACACTTTTTGCTGCGTTGGGGGGGAGTTCCGTGCGCCCCTACACCTCCTCCGCTCCGCCCCCAGACCGACTACAAAGCCCCGCACGGGTGCTATACTGCCCCCTGCGCCCATCCGGGCGACTTCTGCGTTGATATGCCCTGCCGTCTACAGCCCCCTCGTGAAGGAGCATCAGCCTATGTCGAATCTGCGCCACCTGCTGCCCTACATGGCGCGCTACCGCATCATGCTGATCATCGGCGTCCTCTGCGCCTCCGTCGGCGCCGGGGTGAGCGCCCTCGGCCCCTACCTGCTGCGCCTCGCCGTCGATGCGATCAGCTCTGGGGGCGTCCAGATGCAGCCCCTGCTCACCTTCGGCGGCCTGATCATCCTGGTCGCCCTCGTCGATGGCGCCTTCAAGTTCGCCCAGCGCATGCTGATCGCCACCGCCTCCTACAAGGTGGAGTATGATCTGCGCGGCGACCTGTTCCGGCGCTACCTGAGCCTCGACCAGGGCTTCTTCGGGCGCAACCATACCGGCGACCTGATGGCCCGCGCCACCAACGACCTGAGCGCGGTGCGGCAGTTCCTCGGCGCGGGCCTGAACGGCACGGCCACGGCGGTGCTCACCTTCATCGCGTCCGCCATCCTCATGCTCGGGATCAATGTGCAGCTGGCGCTGGTGATGCTGCTGCTCATGCCGCTCTCCACGCTCGTCTTTGTGATTGTAGGCGGGCGCATGCGCCAGATCTTCACCAGCGTACAGGATCAGTTCGGCAATATCTCCACCCGCGCCCAGGAGAACTTCAGCGGAATCCGCACGATCAAGGCCTACGCCCAGGAGGACGCCGAGATCGCCGTCTTCGCCGAGGATAACGCCCGCTACCGCCAGCTGAACCTGCGCTACGTGCTGCTCAGCGGCGCGCTCTGGCCAAGCATGGCGCTGGCCCTCGGCGCGGTGGCGGCCCTGGTGCTGCTGGTCGGCGGGCGCCTGGTGGCCGCCGGCGAGATGACGATCGGCGAGCTGGTGCAGTTCAACGCCTACCTCGGGCTGCTGGCCTTCCCGATGATCATGCTCGGCTGGATGGTCAGCCTCTACCAGCAGGCCGCCGCCTCGATGGGGCGCCTGATCGAGGTGCTGCGCCGCGAGCCCGAGATCGCCAGCCGCCCCGCCGCCCGGCCCCTGCCCGCGCCCCGCGGCGATATCGAGTTTCGCGGGGTGGGGATCCGCTATGAACAGGATGCAGGTGGCAGGATGCAGGAGGCTGAGGGCCCGGCCTCCGGACTCCTGCCTCCTGCCCACGGCCCCTCCGACTGGCTGCTCGAAGACATCTCCTTCACCGTCCCCGCCGGCACCTCCCTGGCGATCATCGGCGCCACCGGCTCGGGCAAGACGACCCTGGTTCACCTGCTGGGCCGGGTGCGCGACACCGACGCCGGCGAGGTGCTCTTTGACGGGCTCGATGTGCGCGGCCTCGACCTGGCCGACCTGCGGCGGGCGATCGCCTATGTGCCCCAGGAGACTTTCCTGTTCAGCGTACCGCTGCGCGAGAATGTCGGGTTTGGCCTGGGCGACGGCGCCGACGAGCAGCTGCTCGACCACGCCGTGGCGGTCTCGCGGCTGAGCAACGACCTATCGCAGTTCCCCGACGGCATTGACACGATGGTGGGCGAGCGCGGGGTGACGCTCTCGGGCGGGCAGAAGCAGCGCGTGGCGATCGCCCGCGCCCTGACCCGCGACGCGGCGGTGCTGATCCTAGACGACGCGATGAGCAGCGTGGACACGCACACGGCGTCGCAGATCCTCGCCGGCCTGCGCGAGGTGATGCGCGGGCGCACGAGCATCATCATCGCCCAGCGCATCGCCACCGTGAAGGATGCCGACCAGATCGTCCTGTTGGACGGCGGGCGGATCGTCGAGCGCGGCGCCCACCGGGAGCTGCTGCGGCTCGGCGGGCGCTACGCCGCGATGTACCGCCGCGAGCTGCTGGAGTCTGAGTTGAGAATTGAGCGTTGAGCGTTGAGAATTGAGAATGGAAGCCACAGCTTTCTCATTTCTCATTTCTCAACGCTCAATTCCTCCCGAAGGGAGGGGATATGTCCCGAGGATTCGAGGACGACGAGATACTGGGGAAGGCCTACGACGGGCGGCTGGTGCGCCGGCTGACGGTGTTCGTGGCGCCCTACTGGCGGCGGCTGGCCGTGGCCGTGGCCCTGCTGCTGGGCGCGGCCCTGACCGACCTGGCGCCGCCGCTGCTGGTGCAGCGGGCGATCGACGGGCCGATCTCGGCGCGGCAGCTGGACGGCCTGTGGCCGATCTTCGCGATCTACGCGGGCGTGCTGGTGAGCAACTTCGCCCTGCGCTACGCCCACAACTACATCATCAACAGCGTGGGACAGCAGGTGATGCAGGACATGCGCACGGCGATCTTCCGCCACATCCAGCGCATGAGCCTGAGCTTCTTCGACCGCAACCCGGTGGGGCGGCTGCTCACCCGGATCACCAACGATGTGGACGCCCTGAACGAGTTCCTGACCCAGGGGCTGGTGATGATCCTGGCCGACATGGTCACGCTGGTGGGGATCATCTCGGTGATGCTGGTGCTGAACTGGCGGCTGGCGCTGATCAGCATGGCCACGCTGCCGGTGCTGACGCTGATCGTGTCGATCTACCAGCGCCACATGCGCAGCACCTACCGGGTGGTGCGCCAGCGGCTGGCGAAGATCAACGCCTACCTGAACGAGCAGATCGGCGGGGTGCTGGTGACGCAGCTCTTCACCCGCGAGGCGCGCAGCCAGGCCCACTTCGCCGAGCTGAGCGAGGACTACCTACAGGCCAACGTGCGCTCGGTGCTGATCTTCGCCCTATTCATCCCGGCGGTGGGCCTGATGGCGGCGATCGGCACGGCGGCGGTGCTCTACGGCGGCGGCCAGGGCGTGCTGGCGGGCTGGGCCTCGCTGGGCATGCTGGCGGCCTTCGTGCAGTACACCGAGCGGGCCTTCCAGCCCATCCGCAACCTGGCCGAGCGCTACACCATCCTCCAGGCGGCCATGGCCTCGGCCGAGCGGATCTTCGGGGTGCTGGACACGCCCGAGGATGTGCGCGACCCTGAGACCCCCGCGATCCTGCCGAGCCCGGTGCGCGGCGCGATCGAGTTCCGCGATGTGGTCTTCGGCTACAACCCGGACGAGCCGGTGCTGAAGGGGATCAGCATCAGCATCCCGGCCGGCCAGTCGGTGGCGATCGTGGGGGCCACCGGGGCCGGCAAGAGCTCGACGGTGGGCCTGCTGGCCCGCTTCTACGACGTGCAGCAGGGGGGGATCTACCTGGACGGGGTGGACATCCGGACGGTGGCCCAGCGCGAGCTGCGCCGCCACGTGGCCGCCGTGCCGCAGGACCCGGTCTGCTTCTCGGGGACGATCGCCAGCAACATCCGGCTGCACAGCGCGGAGATCAGCGACGAGCGCATGCGCTGGGCGGCCGAGCTGGTGAACGCCTCGGTGTTCATCGAGCGCATGCCGGGCGGCTACGATCACGAGATACGCGAGCGCGGCTCGAACCTGTCGATCGGCCAGCGCCAGCTGATCGCCTTCGCCCGCGCCCTGGCCTTCAACCCCGAGGTGCTGCTCATCCTCGACGAGGCCACCAGCAGCGTGGACACGGCCACCGAGGCGCTCATCCAGGACGCGCTGGTGAAGATGCTCAAGGGCCGCACCAGCATCGTGATCGCCCACCGCCTGAGCACGATCCGCCACGTGGACCGGATCATCGTGCTGGACCACGGCAGGGTGGTGGAGGACGGCAGCCACGAGGATCTGCTGGCGCTGGGCGGCTTCTACCACCGGCTGTACCACCTGCAGTTCGCCGAGCAGGCAGCGACGTGACGGCGTGACGGGCGACGGGGTGACATAGCGATGCGCTCACCCCGTCGCCCGGCGCCCCGCCCCCGTGCCCCGGCGCCCGCCCCGGCGTGGGTAGGGCCGAAGCATTCGCCCCACATGCATGGCCAGGTAGGCGATACATGCGGGGCGAATGCTTCGGCCCTACGCCCCGCATCATCGGGGTCATTCCGCGCCACCGGAACCGCCCCCGCGTCACAGGGGGCCAATTTCGCGTCTTCCGTGATTCAGACGCCCTACCGATACCCCTCGGCCTGCAAATTAAACAGCCGGGCGTAGGTGCCGTCGAGCGCGATCAGCTCGGCGTGGGTGCCCAGCTCGGCGATCTGGCCGCCCTCAATCACCGCGATCCGGTCGGCCATGCGCACCGTCGAGAAGCGGTGGCTGATCAGGAAGGCGATCCGCCCGGCGGTCAGCTCGCGGAAGCGCTGGAAGATCTCGTACTCGCGCTCGGCGTCCAGGGCCGAGGTGGGCTCGTCGAGCACCAGCACCTCGCTGTCGCGCATGAAGGCCCGGCTGAGGGCGATCTTCTGCCACTGGCCGCCGGAGAGCTCGGCGCCCTTCTCAAACCAGCGGCCGAGCAGGGTGTCGTAGCCGCCGGACAGCTTGGCCATCACCTCGTCGGCCCCGCCGCGCTCGGCCGCCGAGATGATCCGCGCCTCGTTGTCCAGGTCCTTGATCTGGCCGAAGCCGATGTTCTCGCGGGCCGAGACCTGGTAGCGCACGAAGTCCTGGAAGATCACACCGACGCAGTCGCGCAGATCCTCCATGTTGTACTCGCGCAGATCCACGCCGTCGAGCAGGATCTGGCCCTCGACCGGGTCGTAGAGCCGGGTGAGCAGCTTGATCAGGGTGGTCTTGCCGGCGCCGTTGGCCCCCACCAGGGCGATCTTCTCGCTGGGGCGGACCGTCAGGTTGACCCCGCGCAGCGCCCAGTCCTCGCGGTCGGGGTAGCGGAAGCTGACGTCGCGGAACTCGAAGCCCTGCTGGATGGGGCGGGGCACGGCGATGCCCTCGCCGCTGTGCATCTGCGGGGTGATCGCCAGGAAGCCGAACAGGTTCTCGAGAAACAGGCCGCTCTCGTAGAGCTGGCTGGTGTTGTAGAACATGCCCTGGAAGGTGATCTGGCTCTGGCGGAAGACCGTCAGGTAGAGGGTCATGTCGCCGATGCTGATCTGGCCGGCGACGGTGCGGTAGACGATCCAGGCGTAGGAGCCGTAGTAGCTGGCGCTTGCCAGCAGGCCCCAGAGCATGCTGATCAGCGAGCGGCGGCGGGCCAGCGACTCGTCCTCGTGGTAGAACTTCCAGAAGAACTCCTGGTAGCGCTTGAGCAGCGGCTCGCCGAGGCCGAAGAGCTTGATCTCCTTGGCGCTGTGGTCGACCGTGAGCAGGTGCTCCAGGTAGTTCATGCGGCGGTGCTCGGGGGCGCGCCAGGTGAGCAGGCGGAAGTTCAGCTTGCCGTACTTGCTCTGGGCGATGAAGGACGGGACGGTGGCGCCGAAGAGGATGAGCGCCACCAGCGGGCTGAAGGCCAGCAGGGCGGCGGCGAAGGAGATCAGGGTGATGCTGCCCTGGGCGATGTTGAAGCTGGTGGTGATGATGCTCAGGGCGCGGTAGTTCGACTCGCGGCGGGCGTTCTGCAGCTTGTCGTAGAACTGGGCGTCCTCGAAGTAGTGCAGGTCGAGCGCCAGGGCCTTGCGGATGATCGAGGTGTTGATGCTGTTGGTGAGCCGGGCGTTAAGCATGTGCTCGACCAGGGTGCGGCCCTGGCTGATCGCGGTGCCGACGGTGAGCAGGGCGAACTCGGCGATCAGGAAGGGCAGGGTGGCGCTGATGCCGGCCTGCGCGCCAGCCTGCGTGCTGACGTTCAGCACCACGGCGTCGACGATCAGCTTGCCGACCCAGGCCTGCGAGATCGGCAGCACGCCGCTGACCAAGGTCATCAGGGCCATGAGCACGGTGCCCAGGCGATGGGCTTCCCAGACGAGGATGAAGGCTTTGGGGACGTTGCGGAAAGCCGAGCGGATGTCGGCCCATCGCTCGCGGATTGTCTTAGGGGGCTCGGCCCCCTGCTCGGGCGTGGGTGTGCGGCGCCCGCGGGTTGCGATCATCGATGCTCCTTTTTTGTCATCAGGCCAGTATAGCCCGATTGCGGCGTGCGGGGATCGGACATTTGTCCAGGCTTTCGATTGCAGATTGCAGATTGCAGATTGGCTGCGATTATCTATGTTATGCAACCTTTGGGCGGCCGAGTCCGTCCCAACCGTAGCGCAGCGCAGACTCAGGCGATCTTTGCCCAATCTGCAATCTGCAATCTGCAATCACACAAGGGGACGACTATGGGGACGCTGATCGCGCTCGCCACCGGCCTGGGGCTCTCGACGGCCGCCGGGCTGAACGCCTTTCTCCCGCTGCTGACGATCGGCATCCTGGCCCGCTTCGGCCTGATCGAGCTGGCCGCGCCCTTCGGGCTGCTGACGCACCCGCTGGTGCTGCTGATCATCGCGGCCCTGGCGGTGCTGGACTTTGTGGGCGACAAGGTGCCCGCCGTGGATAGCGCGCTGCACGCGGCGGGCATGATCATCGCGCCGATCGCCGGGGCCATCCTGGCGCTGGCGGCCCAGGGCGATGTGGCGACGATCCACCCGGCGGTGGTGGCGATCGCCGGCGTGGTGGCGGCGGGCGGCGCGCACCTGGCGCGCACAGCGGCGCGCCCGATGGTCACGGCGGCGACGGCGGGCACGGGCAACCCGGTGATCAGCCTGGCCGAGGACGGGGCCGCGCTGCTGCTGAGCGTGCTGGCCATCATGGCCCCGGCCCTGGCGGTCATCCTGGCGGTCATCCTGGCGGTGGTGCTCTTCCGGGCCTTCCGGGGGGCCGCGCAGGTGTGGGGCGATCGCAGGACTCCTTGAGCCCGCGCGCGATGTGGGGTATGATCTATGAATGAATGACGACCATACTGATGCCACACGCCTCGACCGCCTGATCGCGGAGGCCCTGGCTGGGCGGCTGAGCCGCCGCGAGCTGATCCGGCGCGGGCTGGCGATGGGGCTCTCGCTGCCGGCGGTGGCGGCG
>NZ_JAIEWN010000004.1:180779-190970 GCF_019599295.1 Oscillochloris sp. ZM17-4
GCGCGCCCTGCCGGCGCGACGTCAGTCGCCAGCCAGGGGGCGCGCAGGACGTTGCACATGCCCTGGCTATACTACCAGCGCTGATCCTATCTACTACCAGGAGGTGAGAATGCACACGGTGGTGCTCCCCGACGGCGCGCCGATCGCCTACCACGACGAGGGCGCCGGCCCGCCCCTGCTGCTGATGCACGGGTTCACCGGCACCGCGCGCAGCCACCTCGGCGGCCTGATCGCCGACCTCGCGCGCGACCACCGCGTGATCGCGCCCGACCTGCGCGGCTACGGGGCCAGCCGGCCGCCCGCGCGCGACTTCCCGCCCGACTTCTACCAGCGCGACGCGGCCGACATGGCCGCCCTGCTCGACCAGCTCGACCCCGGCCCGGTCGTCGCCCTCGGCTTCAGCGACGGCTCCGAGAGCGCCCTGCTGCTTGCGGCATCGCGGCCCGACCTGCTGCGCGGCGTGGTGGCCTGGGGCGTGGCCGGCGTGATCTCGCCGCAGATGGCCGCCGCCGCCCAGCGCTGGCTGCCGGTCTCGGCGTGGGACGCGAGCAGGGCGGACTGGCGCGCCGAGATCCTGGAGACCCAGGGCGCAGAGATGCTGGAGCCGCTGGTCGCCGGGTGGGCCGCCGCCGCCGCCGCGATCGTGGCCGCCGGCGGCAACATCGTCTATGCGCAGGCTGACCAGATCCGCTGCCCGGCCCTGCTGATCAACGGCGACGGCGAGGTGAACAACCTGCCGGAGGATGTGCGCCGCCTGGCCGCGCGCATCCCGACCTGCCGCCTGGAGTTTGTCGCCGACAGCGGCCACAGCATCCAGGACGACCAGCCCGCCCGGCTCTCGGCGCTCATCCGCGCGTTTCTGACCGACATCGGCTCGTGATATGGGCCAGCCAACCCTGACGGCGATCGTCGGGCCGACGGCCGTGGGCAAGACGGCCCTGGCCGTCGCGCTGGCCCGCCGCGTGGGCGGCGAGATCGTCTCGGCCGACTCGCGGCAGATCTACCGCCAGATGGACATCGGCACGGCCAAGCCGAGCGCCGAGGAGCTGGCGGCCGCGCCGCACCACCTGGTCGATATCCGCGACCCCGACGAGGAGTTCTCGCTGGCGACCTACCAGGACCTGGCGCTGGCCGCGATCGCCGACATTGTGGCCAGGGGGCGCGCGCCGCTGCTGGTGGGCGGCACCGGCCAGTACCTGGCCGCCCTGCTGGAGGGCTGGCAGATCCCGCGGGTGCCGCCGCAGCCCGCGCTGCGCGCCGACCTGGAGCGCCAGGCCGCCGAGCTGGGCGCCGGGGCGCTGCACGCCCGCCTGGCCGAGGTGGACCCGGCCGCCGCCGCGCAGATCGCGCCGACCAACCTGCGCCGGGTCATCCGCGCCCTGGAGGTCTACATGGTCAGCGGCGAGACGATCTCGGCCCAGCAGACGCGGGTGCCGCCGCCCTACGCCATCCGCACGATCTGGCTACAGCGCGACCGCGAGGAGATCTACCGCCGCGCCGACGCGCGGGTGGACGCGATGCTGGCCGCCGGCCTGGCCGATGAGGTGGCCGGCCTGCGCGCCCGCGGCTATGGCTGGGAGCTGCCGTCGATGTCGAGCCTGGGCTACATCCAGCTGCGGCCCTTCCTGGAGGGCGAGGCATCGCTGGAGGCCTGCGCCGAGCGGCTGAAGTTCGACACCCACAGCTTCATCCGCCGCCAGGGCGCATGGTTCCGCCGCCTGCCCAACCTTGAGGCATGGGAGCCCGAGGGCGAGGGGTGGACAGAACTGGGCGGGTAGCCGAGGGTTTTGACAGGGCATGAGCAACGTCCCTGCCCCCCCGGCTGGCGACTGGAAGTCGCGTCAACGGGGCGCGTTGCGCCGGGCGTCGGCCTGCGCCGACGCCGGAACCGCCCGCGCAGGCGGGCGACTGTCCGCAGGCCCCCGCGGCGCGGCTTCAGCCGCCAGCGACGTTGCAACATGGGCGGGACGAGCGCAGCCAGGCGCACAAGGCCCCCGCGGCGCGGCTTCAGCCGCCAGCGACGTTGCAACAGCCCTGAGAGCTTTGCCCCCTCTGCTTGCGCGGCCTTCTGCCGATCTGCTAAGATAGGCTATCGTACTCCACTAGCCAGACAACGGAACCGCCTTGGCCAGCGCAGATCTTGAGATCAGCCTCTACCGGCAGGGCGACGCCCAGCTCCTCGCCGATGCCCAGTTGACCCACGGCGATACGCGGGCGATGCGGGCCGAGCGTGTGCCGGTGGCGATTGATTCCGTGGCCCTGCTCGCCGCCGACGGCGACCCCGAGGCGTATGGGCACCTGCTCAGCCGGGCGCTCTTCCACAGCGACGCGCTGCGCTCGGCCTGGGACACGGCCCGAGGTGCCGCCCACGGCGCCGGCTGCGAGCTGCGCCTGCGGCTGAGCCTGCGCGCCGACGACATGCACGCCCTGTGCTGGGAGCGGCTGCGCGACCCGCAGACAGACGCGCCCCTGGCCAAGAGCGCCCAGGTGCTGCTCTCGCGCTACCTCAGCTCGGGCGACCTCACGCCGGTGAGGGTCGGGCCGCGCGGCGACCTGCGCGCCCTGGCCGTCGCCGCCAGCCCGCGCGGCCTGCGCCCCGGGATGGCCCCGGTCGATGCGGCCGGCGAGCTGCGCCTCGCCCGTGATGCCCTGGCCCCGCTGCCCATCGTCGCGCTCGGCGACCCAGATGGCGGGCCGCGCGCCTCGCGCCGGGAGCTGCTGGCGGCGCTGAGTGACGGCTGCGACCTGCTCTACCTGGCCTGCCACGGCACGCTGCACAGCGGCGAGAGCTACCTCTGGCTGGAGGATGAAGGCGGCGCCGCCCAGCGCGTGGGCGGGGCCGATCTGGCCCAGGCCATCGCCGGGCTGCGCCGGCGGCCGCTGCTGGTGGTGCTGGCCGTCTGCGACAGCGCCGCCGGTCCCCAGGGCGAGGGCGCGCTGGTCGCGCTCGGCGCGCGGCTGGCCCGCGCCGGCGTGCCGGCGGTGGTCGCCATGCAGGGGGCCGCCCCGGTGAGGCTGATCGAGCAGCTTATGCCGGCGCTCTTCCAGCGGCTGCTCGCCCACGGCCAGATCGACCTGGCCCTGTCCCAGGCCCGACAGACCCTCGACCCCGGCCTGCCCTGGTGGATGCCCGCCCTGCTGCTGCGGGTCGCCGACGGCAGGCTCTGGCGCCCGGAGCGCGCCCGCGAAGATCGCGCGATGCCGGACGCCGATCCTGACCGCGAGCGGGCCTACGACCCACGCGAAGATCGCGGCATCGACGATCTCCAGCTGACAGGCGCGCAGCCCGACCGCGCCGCAAGCGAGATGCCCGACAGCCATTCGCGCCCCCCTAGCGACACCTCCGACACGCTGGAGAAGCTGCGCCAGATGATTGACGGGACGATGCTGCGGGCGCCGCATGAGCGGAAACGACTCTTTACGGACATCAACTCATTAGTTATGAAAGCGCAAGCAATCTATGGCGATGATTATGCGCCGCTACTCTTTGAAGAGGCGCGCTTTTCCTATCTCAAGGGAAGCCACGCGAAAGTCTCCAAGCTGCTCCGTAACATTATCGAGAGCTATGGCCAGCCCGCGAAGCACGCCATCTCAGAGCGCGAGATCTACGAGCTGAGAGCGATCAATTACTATGCCGTATGGGCGAAACAACCGCTCAATTCTAGCCCAGTTGATCCGATCAAGCATATCCGGCAGATAGCCGCTGATATTGGGACGATCCATAGCCACCATCTGGTACACACCCCGCTGGCCTGGCTCCTCCGCCATGAGCTCCTAGACAAGATCGACCAGCAGCAGAAATCCGCCCCCGCCGCGCAGCGGCAAGGGGCGAGCGGCAGCGCCGCGCGCAGCCGCAGCCTGAGCGACGAGGGGTTGGACGCCGCGAGCGAGCCTGACATCGACGCGCAGCTGCGTGCCGGCAGCGATGCATATGACCTCCGTGGATCGGCAGGAGCACGAGGCAATGACGACAGCTGAGCTCAGCGACGATAGCGCAAAAGAGATCCTCGACGCCTATCTCAACCTGGGGCTTGTCCTGCGCGAGGCCGGCGCGCACGCCGAGGCGATCGACGTCTTCCGCGCCGCGCTGCGGCGCGCCCCGCGCGAGCCGAACCTGCTGCTGCCCCTCGGCATGTCGCTGCTCGACTCGGGCCAGCATCGCGAGGCGATCGAGCAGCTCGCCGCGACGCTGGAGCATACGCGCAGCAATGACCGCCCGACCCGCGAGGCCGCCGCCGTCACGCTTCAGCGAGCGATCGACGCCTTGGACGCGGACGCTGTGCCGCCGGCCGCGGCGTACCGGCAGCTGGGCCGGGCCTACTGCCGGCTCGACCGCCCGGCGGAGGCCGAGGCGCTGCTCGAACGCCTGCGCGCACACGCTGCGCAGAGCGCCGACATTATCGAGGCCCAGGGCAGCATCCTCGTCGACCTGAAGCGCAACGAGGAGGCCCTGGCCGCCTTTGCGCAGGCGCTCGCACTGGACCCGCAGCACGCCGAGGCCCAGCGCAATCAGGCCCGCACGCTGCGGATTATGGGGCGCTATGACGAGGCGCTGGAAGCATTTGATCGGGCGATTAGCTTAAACCCCAGCGCGTTAGCCTATGGTGGCCGCGGCCAAACCTACCGCCTGATGCAGCGCTACGACGAGGCGCTGGCCGACTATAGCCAGGCGATTGATCTTGCGCCGGATGCGGGTAATTACACCTCGCGCGGCGAGACATATCGCCTGATGCAGCGCTATGATGAGGCGCTCACCGACTTCTCCCGCGCTATCGAACTTGACCCCAGCTATAGCTGGGTCTATAGGCAGCGCGCTCAAACCTACCGCCTGATGCAGCGCTATGATGAAGCATTGACCGACTTCACAAGTGCAGCTGAGCTTGGCCCTCATGACGCCTCAGCGTTTGCCTGGCGCGGCGAGACCTACCGCTTGATAAAGCGCTACGAGGAGGCCATAGCCGACTTCTCCCTCGCTATTGAGCTTGCCCCCAACTACACATGGGCCGTCGTCCAGCGCGGCATAACACATCGCTCGCTGAAGCAGTATGATCAGGCACTGACTGACTTCGCCCGCGCCATCGAACTCGATAATAATTACGCCTCGGCGTTCGCACAGCGCGGCGAGAGCTATCGGCTTATGCAGCGTTTTGACGAAGCACTCGCCGACTTCTCCCGCGCGATTGAGCTTAATCCTAAAGACGCCTCAGCATTCGCGCGGCGCGGCGAGACCTACCGCCTGATGAAGCGATACGACGAGGCGCTGACTGACTTCTCCCGCGCAATTGCGCTCAGTACGAATTACCCATGGGCGCTTGCCTCACGTGGCGTCACTTATCAGGCTGTATATCGCTATGGCGAGGCGCTGGCTGACTTGACTCGTGCGATTGAGCTTGACCCAAGTTACGCCTGGGCTATCGGCCGGCGCGGTGAAATCTACAGGCAAATGGGGCGTTATGATCATGCGATCGATGACTTCACTCGTGCTATCGAGCTCGATCATCATTTTGCCGCAGCAATTGGCGGTCGCGGCGAGCTCTATCGACAGACGAGGCAATATGAGAGCGCACTGACCGATTTTAACCGCGTCATTGAGATCGATCCAACATTTGTCGCCGCTATAGGAAGTCGAGGCGTTACGCTCCGCTCTCTTGGTCGCTATGATGAAGCACTCACTGATATCAATCGTGCGATTGAGCTTGAGCCAGAGGTTGATTTTGGCTTTTACCACCGCGCGATCCTCCACGAGCTGATCGGCCGCCCCGAGGAGGCCCGCGCCGATCTCGAGCGGGCGCTGGAGTATGGGCAGAAGAGATTTGAGGCGAGCCCGGAGAACTGGCGCCTCGGCTTCAACCTGGCGCTCTACCGGCTCGCCGCCGGCGACCATGCCGGCGCGGAGGAGCTCTACCGGCGCGGCGCGCATCTCGCGCCTGAGGTCGAGCTCCGGGAGGCCATCGCCGACCTCGACGACTACCTCGCCGCCTACCCCGCGCACCCCCAGGCCGCCGCCATGCGCTGGTGGCCTGAGGCCCAAACTGTCAAGTGCGTTTGAAACATGCCTAATGGCAGGATTGCTTGTATGCCCCTCTCGGTCACGCGCCCGTTCCTCACGCCATCGATCGCATCGGCGACCGTCACCACCTTCTGCGCGCTCCAGTCTATGGGGCGCGCCATGGAAGACGTGGTGCTCCAGGGCCTCCCCGACGCGCATCTGGCCGTGGGAGCGCGCCACCTCTCGGCATTCCACCAGGAGGCGCCGCACTACCGCCAGATCGCCACAGCATACGAGCGGATCTGGGTCTGCGCGGTGGCCGATGACGACCCGCCCGAGATTGACGGCATCACCTTCGCGCCGATCAGCCCCGACTGGCCAGTGGCCGACGAGTGGTTCGTGGTGGTGAACGCGCCCGGCTTCGCCTGCGCCCTCCTGGCGACGGAAGTCTTCGAGACCGACGGGCTCCACAGCCGAGATCGCTGCTTCCAGACGATGTTCACCAGCGACCCGCGGCTGGTCAACGCGATCTGCCGCAGCCTGTCGATCGAGCTCGACCTGCACATGGAGATCCCCGCCGGGCGCGACCCCGAGGCCCAGCAGCTCAACCTGCGCCGCTTCAACAAGCTCTCGCTGGAGTACCAGGAGCGCCAGACGCCGCGCCCCATCGGCCCCCGCATCACCGCCCCCCGCTGGACGCCGCCGGCCCCCCTCAGCCAGAGCGTCGGCGAGCGGGCGGTTGGCAGCACGGATTAGAGCACTGAGCAGCATGCTTGAGCCACTGAGTCACTGAATCTGGTGGCTCGCTGCGCTCGCGCCTTCCTGATGACAGGCTCAATCCCTCTGCCCGCCGCTCTAGGGACTCAGCCCCACCCACACCTACTTCCCGCCGAAGCCCTCGCGGATCACCCGCAGGCCCTCCAGGATCCACGGGTCGGACTCCTCGCTGTAGCGCGTCCAGTCCTGGGACAGGGCGATGTCAGGCTGAACGCCGACACCCTCCAGGTTCTGGCCGTTGCGCAGGCGAAAGCCCTCCTGGGCGACCCAGAGCCGCGCGCCGCCGGTGAGATCGTAGGAGTAGATCGTCTCGGTGTTGCCCGCCGAGGGCGCGCCGATCACGATCGCGCCGGCCTCGCGCTGGAGGATGCCGGCCAGCAGCTCGGCGTACGACGCGGTGCCGCCATCGACGAGCACCACCAGGGGCAGGCCACGCAGATCAGGGGGGGCCGAGGCAGCGATCTCCAGGGGCGTGTCGCCCTGGCGGCTGAAGAAGTCGCCGACGTGGCCACGCACAAAGTGGCCGAGCATCCCGGTGAGCACCGCGCGCCAGCCGCCCGGGTTGCGCCGCAGGTCGATGATCAGGCCGTTGAGGCGACCCTGCCGTGCGAGCGCATCGAGCGAGGATGCGACCAGGTCGGCCATATCATTCACCCAGAGCGTCGTCACCTCCAGGTAGCCGACGCGGCCCGGCAGCATACGGGCCTCCGGCGTGATTCGCCCCTCGACAAGCCTGCGGGTGAGCACCATATCGCGGCTGGCCGCATCGGGGCGCACCACCGTGATCCGCACCTTGCTGCCCGCCGGCCCCTGGATGTCGGCCCGCGTGTAGAAGACGCCGTCCACCGCCACGATCCGGTCACGCGCCCTGAGGCCGGCCCGGTCGGCCGGGCTATCGGGGAAGACGTGCTGGATCAGCAGCGAGTCGGCCAGGGGCAGGGCGATCACCCCGATCCCGACCTGCTCATCGATGCCGCTGCTCAGCACATCCTCGCGCTTCGCCGCGCTCGGCGCCAGCACGCGCGAGTGGTTATCGGCGAGCCGCTCCACCATCGCGCCCAGCAGGCGGTAGAACGACTCATCGCTCTGGGGCTGCGCGACGAGCGGCACAAACTCCTCGCGCACGGCGGCCCAGTCTAGGCCGCGGAAGTCGGAGTAGAGGTAGTTGTCGTTCACCGTCGTCCAGACCTCGGCGAGAATCTGCTGGCGCACCGTCGTCGGGATGCTCGTGGGCGTCAGGCTGGCGGGAGTCGCTGTCGCAGAGGGGGTCGGCTCAGGCGATGGCGCGGCGGTCGCGCGGGGCGGGGGCGCGGGGGTAGGCGTCGGGGGGGCCGCCTCTGGCGGGGCGGGGATCGCAGTGACGGCGGAGACGATCGCGATCGGCGTGCCAGTCGGGCGCGCGGGGGGCTGCGCCGCACGCGCGCCGCAGCCGGCGACGAGCAGAGATGCTGCCGCCAGCGCCGCGCCACGCCGCCAGAACTTGTCACCCCACCACCTTGTCACCTTGTCACCTTGTCACCTTGTCACCTTGTCACCGAGATCACTCTGTCGCAAAGGCCGCCGCCAGCACCTCGCCGGCCAGGCGGGCGCCGACGCTGCTGCCCTCGCCGCCGCTCTCCACCATCACCGCCACCGCGTAGCGCGGGCTCTCCAGGGGGGCCAGGGCGATAAACCAGGCGTGGGGCGGCGCGCCCGGCACGTGCTCGGCCGTGCCCGACTTCCCGCCCACCGCGATGCCGGGCGTGTACTCGCTCACCGAGCGGCCGAAGCCGTAGCGCGCCACCGCCGACATATCCGCCCGCATCGTCTTGGCGATCGCCGCCGACATCGCCCGGCGGATCGGCCGCGCCGACTGCTCGACGATCAGGCTGCCGTCAGGGCGGGTGATCTTCTGCACCAGGTAGGGCCGCATCATCACGCCATCGTTGGCGACCGCCGCCGTGATCATCGCCATCTCCAGGGGAGTGACGAGCAGCTGGCCCTGGCCGTAGCCGGTGTCGGCCATGCCGCGCGGCTGGTTCAGGAAGCCCGGGTCAACATACAGCAGGCTGGCCGCCGTCGGCAGGTCGGAGAACTCGCCGTAGGGCGAGGGAGCCTTCTGGGGCGGGTAGATATCGAACTGCCGCGCCGTATCGCCGAACAGGTCGGGGCCGAGGCGCACCGCATACTGGGCGAAGGCCGTGTTGCACGAGTAGGCGTAGACCTTCTCCAGGGTCGCCGGGTCGCCGGTGAGAGACGAGAGGTTGTCCACCGCATTCACCACCGGCGGCGCGCTCGGGTCGGGGCGATACTCCTGCGGGCAGGTGATGCTATCGGGCTGGGCGGCGCCCTGGTGCTCCAGGGCGGCGATCGCAGTCAGCGTCTTAAAGGTCGAGCCAGGCGGGTAGAGGCCCTGGGCCGGGCGGTTCAGCAGGGGCTGCCCGGCGCTATCGGCGTTGATCTGCGACCAGTAGTCCCCGATGCGGGCGTTCTCGGCCTCCCAGTCGGGCGCGCTCGGGTCAAAGCTCAGGCCGCGCGGGTCAAACCCCGGCTGCGAGACCATCGCCAGCACCGCGCCGCTGCGCGGGTCGAGCACCACCACCGAGCCGGTGCGCCCGCCGAGGGCCTGCGCGGCGCGGGCCTGCAGGTCGGCGTTCAGGGTCAGCACCAGGGTGTTGCCGCGCCGCTGCCCGCCGACGAACTGCTCCTGGATGCGCTGCAGCTCATTGCCGCGGTCGCCAGTCAGGTAGGCGGCGTAGGTCGCCTCCAGGCCGCTCTGGCCGTAGCGCGTGCTGAAGAAGCCGAGGATATTGCTGAAGGCGGCAGGGTCGTAGCGGTCGGCCAGCGGGTAGGATCGGCGGGCGAACCCATCGACCGAGTCGCTATCGGCCAGCACGACGCCGCGCCGGTCGAGGATCTGGCCGCGCAGCACCCGCTGCGAGTCGAGGACGGGGCGGACGTTGCTGGTGGTGCTGCCGTCGGCGCCGACGGCGACGTAGGTATAGATCGCGTCGGCCTGGACGAACTGCTGGCGCAGGAGCTGGAGGCTGAGCAGGCCGAATCCGACCAGGATGACGAGGCCCACGTTGGCGACGCTGCGGGGGAGTCCGCGCGGCGAGGCCGGCTGGCTAAGCCAGCCGGCCAGCCCGATCAGCGGGGCCGACGCCCAGAGACAGATCAGCCAGCGGGTATCAGCCTCGACCGGCTGAAGGATCCCGTAGCCGAGCAGGGCGAGCGCAGCCAGCACAAGGCCGGCGCGCAGCATTGATCGTGCCCCCATAAAGCCCATTGTTCTCGACTAAAAAGCGAAGTGGCCTGAGGCACACAGCGTACCAGGCACACAGCACCCACAATTATACTATACGTCTGGGTGGGGGGGCGGGCAGAGGCCGACGGATCCCAGGGCTGGTGCAAACGGGGCAAGCCCCCCGGCTGGCGACTGAAGT
>NZ_JAIEWN010000004.1:191070-196144 GCF_019599295.1 Oscillochloris sp. ZM17-4
GCATCAGCCCTGGGCGGATCCATCGTCGGCGCTGCCCCGCGCTTGCATTGTGCACATCATCCAAACCCTGCCCCCCCGTTTTTGTCTACTCTCACCGTAGCAAGGTGCGGGCTGGCGCGCTATGATCATCGGTAGCACCCAATCATCATAGACCAATATGCGCGCGTGTCTCGCTCTGAGGAAAGACCGGCATCGTGACGCGCCAAGCACACCCTGTGCTCGACCTTGCGATGGTGCAGCGAGTCGACACGACAAGTGACACACCCCCCCATACCACGAAGTCAGTGACCCCCACCCAGCCGCCATCCCCGGTGGCCGTGCGTTCTCCTGCTAAACCAACCGATAACGCATACCGGACGGCGCTGCCGGGCCGGGCATTTCACTATGATGCGTTCGCGATCCGCGCCGGCCACGCGCGCCGGTGCCGCGCATTGCATAGATCCCTTCGCCAGGACCACGTTCGTCTGTAAGAACAAGGAGACAGGCCCAATGACTATGGACGCCAAGGCCGTGCTCGATCTCATCAAAGAGAAGGGCATCCAGATTGTTGACACCCGCTTCACCGACCTGTTCGGCGGGTGGCAGCACTACTCACTCCCTGCGTCGCGCCTCACCGAGGATATGCTCACCGAGGGGCTCGGCTTCGACGGCTCCTCGATCAAGGGCTTCCAGGTGATCAACGAGAGCGACATGCTCATGATCCCCGACCCGTCGAGCGCCTTCATCGACCCGGCCCTCTCGGTGCCGACCCTGGTGCTGATCTGCGATATCATCGACCCGCTGGAGCGCAAGCCTTACTCGCGCGACCCGCGCACCGTCGCCAAGAAGGCCGAGGCCTACCTGAAGAGTACGGGCATCGCCGACACCTCGTACTTCGGCCCCGAGGCCGAGTTCTTCCTCTTCAGCGATGTGCGCTTCGACCAGAACGCCCACAGCGGCTACTACTTCGTCGATAGCCCCGAGGCGATCTGGAACACCGGCGCCAGCGTCGAGGGCGGCAACATGGGCTACCGCATCCGCCACAAGGAGGGCTACTTCCCCGTCCCGCCCACCGACACCCTCCAGGACATCCGCTCCGAGATGATCATCGAGATGGCGAATGTGGGCATCGACATCGAGCTGCACCACCACGAGGTCGCCACCGCCGGCCAGTGCGAGATCGACATGCGCTTCGACTCGCTGGTGGTGATGGCCGACAAGCTCCAGAAGTACAAGTATGTGGTGCGCAACGTGGCCCGCAAGCACGGCTATAGCGCCACCTTCATGCCTAAGCCGCTCTTTGGCGACAACGGCAGCGGCATGCACGTCCACCAGAGCCTCTGGAAGGACGGCCAGCCGCTCTTCTTCGACGAGAGCCAGTACGCCCTGCTCTCGAAGACGGCCCAGTACTATGTCGGCGGCATCCTCAAGCACGCCCCGGCCCTGCTGGCGATCTGCGCGCCGACCACCAACAGCTACCGGCGCCTGGTGCCCGGCTTCGAGGCCCCGATCAACCTGGTCTACTCGCAGCGCAACCGCTCTGCGGCCATCCGCATCCCGACCTACTCCTCCTCGCCGAAGTCGCGCCGCATCGAGTTCCGCGCCCCCGACGCGATGACCAACCCCTACCTGGCCTTCTCCGCCATGCTGATGGCCGGCCTCGACGGCATTCAGAACAAGATCGAGCCCCCGGCGCCGCTCGATGTCGATATCTACGAGCTCTCCCCCGAGGAGAAGGCCGATATCCGCGGCACCCCCGGCTCGCTGTCCGAGGCCCTCGATGCGCTTGAGGCCGATAACGAGTTCCTGCTCAAGGGCGGCGTCTTCACCGAGGACCTGCTCGCCTCCTTCATCGAGACCAAGCGTAAGGAGGCGGTCTCGATCGCCCTGCGCCCCCACCCCTACGAGTTCATCATGTACTACGACGCCTAGACAAGGGTGCCGCGTACAGCGTATAGGGTATAGGCAGAGCCCAGACGAGGGTACAGGGTACAGCGTATAGGGTACAGGCAGAGCCCATTACCACAAAGGGCCGCCGCGACACTGTCGCGGCGGCCCTTTGTGTGTCTATGTTTATGTCTATGATAAGGTTACAGGGTGCATGCCAAACACATCAGTTCTCGATGATCCTCGCCTATACCCTGTTCCCTGTCCGCTGTACCCTGTCGCGGCGGCCCTTTGTGGTTCTATGACAAGGCTATAAGGGGGCACAGGCCAAACATATCAACGCCTGATGGCCTTCGCCTATACCCTGTTCCCTGTCCGCTGTACCCTTGTATGCTACGGATGGGTGCGCGGCGGACGTGCCACGGAGCCGACGATCACAATCAGCGCCAGGAGCACAGTGGTGACACCACAGTAGATCGCCGCATTGTTAGTCGTCATCAGCCCGCGATACACCAGCGCGCCCAGGGACGGGATCATCCAGACCATCCAGCTACACACCACCATCGCGCGGCGATCATTGATCGTCAGCCGCGAGGAGTTCATCACCGCCAGCGCCGTTGCTGCCCAGCCCATCAGGCCAAAGAGAATGCTCTGCAGAGGGTAGAGAGTGGCCATGTCGAACCTCCAAACTGCTTCGTTGCAGGTAACTTGTACCCATCCTAGCAGATGGTTTGGATATTTTCAACAGTTTAGTGGCCTTGTTAATTGTGCTTTTTGTACAATATTGATGCACTGGCCGGCTTTGATCAGGGCGTGGGAACGCATGAACCTCCCACACAAACACTGGCTCTGCTCTGGCGCGGCGTAGCCGCGCTGCAGCAGAACCAGTGTTGAGGCAAAGCGACGGGGGCGGCTACCACGGTAGCCGCCCCCGCGAGTGATCGCCGAAGCGGATGCGAGCCTACTTGGCGGGCGCGCCCACCGCGCCACCGGCCGTCGGAGCAGATCCGTGAGCGCTCGGCTCGGGCATCGACAGGAAGTCGGGGTAGGCAACCGAGCCGTGCTCGCCCACATCCAGACCCTCCTCCTCCTCGGCCTTGCTGACGCGCAGGCCGACCGTCGCCTTGAGAGCGTAGAACATCGCGCCGGCCAGGACGGCCGTCCAGAGGCCAATCGCGACCACGCCGACGAACTGGGCGATCAGCAGGCTCATGCCGCCGCCGTAGAAGAGGCCGGTGGTGCCGGTGTTGCCAGCCTGTGAGGCGAAGAGGCCGACGGCCAGCGTGCCCCAGACACCGTTCACCAGGTGGACAGGCACCGCGCCGACCGGGTCGTCGATCTTCGCCTTGTCCATCACGTCGCAGGCGACAACCACCAGCGGCCCGGCGATGAGACCGATGACCACAGCGGCCAGCGGATCGACGTAGGCGCAGCCGGCGGTGATGGCGACCAGGCCGGCCAGCGTGCCGTTGAGGGTCATGCCCAGGTCAGGCTTGCCACCACGGACCCAGACAAAGAACATCGCGCCGAGGGCGCCGGCGGCGGCGGCCAGGTTCGTGTTCACCGCGACGAGGGCCACGGCGTTGGCATCGCCCTGCGAGGAGAGGGCCAGCTGCGAGCCGGGGTTGAAGCCGAACCAGCCGAGCCAGAGGATGAAGACGCCGAGGGCGGCCAGGGCCATGTTGTGGCCGGGGATGGTCTTCACCGTGCCGTCGGGGGCGTACTTGCCCAGCCGAGGCCCAAGGATCAGCGCGCCCATCAGGGCGGCCCAGCCGCCGACGCTGTGGACGACCGTGCTGCCGGCGAAGTCGGTGAAGCCCCAGTTGCCCTCAGTGCTGCCGCTGTAGTGGTTCAGCCAGCCGGCGCCGCTCCACACCCAGTGGACCACCACCGGGTAGATGAAGATCGAGATCACCGCGCTGTAGATCAGGTAGGAGGTGAACTTGGTGCGCTCAGCCATCGCGCCCGAGACGATCGTCGCCGCCGTGCCGGCGAAGACAACCTGGAAGAGCCAGCTGGCCAGAACCGGCGTGCCAGTGGCCGCCGCGTCATAGCCGAGGAAGAACTGGTCGATGCCGATAAAGCCGCCGGCCGAGGTGCCGTAGGCGAAGCCCCAGCCAACCATCCAGAACACGATGGACGCGATTGCGAAGTCCATCAGGTTCTTCATCAGGATGTTGACAGTGTTCTTCGAGCGGGTCATGCCCGCCTCAACCAGGGCGAATCCGGCCTGCATAAAGAAGACCAGGAACGCGCTGATCAGCAGCCACATCGTGTCGAGGGCGATGCCGATCTCCTCGTTCGAAGGTCCACCATCCTGTGCGAAGGCGGTGCCGCGTGAGGCGAACCAGAGGCCGAGGGCTCCGGCAAATACCAGCCCAGTCTTACGCCAAGTCAACTTCATGATAGTGTGTCTCCTTAACAACATTCACGACACGAGCGAGAAAGAATCTGCTAGCGCACGCTCCACATCAGATGTGGGCCTATCGAGTAATGGCGTTCGCCCTACCCATTGGCGGCGCTCTTGTCGCACATGCGACAGCCGATACCTCTTGCTCCTTCGCAGAGACAGCTCCATCGCTGGTGCATCCGGGATGTCCGGTGCGGTATATGTATTTGGAAAAGAAATATACGTGGTCGCCAGCAAGTCTACATGAAGAGGTGTGCCCTTAGGGGCGCTATCGATGGGAGCCCTGCCGAAAGATTGGCTATCTCTAGGCACCCACGAGGTCACATATCACAGCAATGGTGCGCCGGTTCCTACATCTGCAGCATCGCAGAAGAAACAGGTACACCTCGTATACACCCCTCTTTCTTGAAGCGCGCTTGGCTTCCTCATATTTCATTTAGGTGATGAGCGTTAATAAAATAGTAACAAATCTCTTGGGCTCAATCCATAGCGATCATGTCTAAAAAGGCGAAGCTCTCTTCTAGATCATTTGCCTAAACTGGCAATACCGCAGAGGTAACGCTATCACCCTGAGCGAAGCGAAGGGGGCCTGACCGGGATTCTTCGCTTCGCTCCTCAGAAGCTTGAACGCTACAGGTAGCGTTCAAGTTTCTCCCGGAGCCACTGGCCGCCGTCCATCAGATACTCAAAATGACAGGATATTCCACAGTCCCCCTTCGTTCCTGTGCTCGGGGTGCGGCGTAAACTCTTGCATGCGGGCGGGCGGCTGAAGCCGCGCCGGGGGGGGGCCTGGGGCCG
>NZ_JAIEWN010000004.1:196244-211315 GCF_019599295.1 Oscillochloris sp. ZM17-4
CCGACGCCGGAACCGCCCGCGAAGGCGGGCGGGCGGCAGCAGGCCCTCCCGACGCGGCTTCAGCCGCCCGCCATGGCCACCGTTGCAAGAAGATTCGTGACACCCCCTGATCAGAGCACAAGCGTGGCGTACATAATCGCCAGAAAGAGCCCGCCGCCCAGCAGCACATACTCGACGACGAGGCGCCGATGGAGACGCCCCTGGGCCTCGTGCTGCAGCAGGCTGACCGCCACATAGAAGATCACCAGCAGCAGCGTCCCCGCGATCAGGAAGGTCGTCGCCCAGTAGTTCAGCGGCCACGTCGCCTCGGCCAGGGTCATCCCGACCAGCGCAGCGATCAGGAAGCTGCCCGGCCGCGGCATCCAGGCCATCAGCGCGTAGGACAGCAGCGTCGCCGTGGTGCCGATCAGCGTCGCCGAGTAGAGCGTGCGAAAGCGCGTGTAGTAGACGGCGCTGAAGCAGCCGAAGGCCAGCAGGTAGGCGATCACCTGGAGCACCGTCTGCGCCGGCTGGCTCACCTGCGGCCGGCGGTCGAGGGCGAAGTGCTGGGCCAGGAGCACCGCCAGCAGCGACCCGCCCGCGGCGACGAGGGCCATCGCGAAGGCGGCCCCTTGCAGCGCCCCGCTGAACAGCCGGAAGAACGCGAATGAGCCCACGACGCTGAAGGAGGGCAGGATCCAGAAGGCCGGCGCGACCTCGAAGCGCACGAGCCCCAGGTTGATGATCGGCAGCGCGCGCGCCTGGAGCTGCGGGTGTGACCGGGCCAGCAGATCGGCCCCCGCGCAGGTGATCACGACCAGCGAGGCGATCAGGAACCACGAGAGCGTGATCGTCGGCAGGTCGCCGCCGATCACGATCCGGAGGGTGTTCGGATTCCCATCGACGAGGAAGATTACGGCCAGCCCGATCAGGATGATAAAGACGAGCGAGACGATCCGATCATAGCGCGGTTGTGGCGAGGGCGTCATCATTATTCGTTCGGCCTGTTGGGGGGTATCTGCACAGTTTTTTCTGTGCATAGCTATGGCATAAGGTTGACATAGATAGTACAGCATGATATATTTTTTCTATAGAAACGATTTTATTAATCTATGTAAGATAAGAGCCTTCGCGATCCTCAAGCCTTCACAAACCCGCTCAAACCTCCCACCCATATACCCGAGGTCTCGACCATGAGCGTCCAGCAAGACATCTCCGATCCAGAGCCTTCATCGGCCGAAATAGAGTTTGAGGCGTACACGCTGCTCCGCCAAGTCAACTCGATGCTTGAAACCTATAACCGCTACGACCTGCGGAGCGAAGAGCTCACGGTGCCGCAGTTCATGATCCTCACCTACGCGACCCCGGACGGGGTGCCGCTCAGCGCCCTCAGCAGCCGTATGCGCTGCGACAACAGCAACCTCACCGGGATCGTCGAGCGCCTGATCAGCAAGGGCTATGTCGAGCGGCGGCCAGACCCGCAGGATCGCCGGGTGAGCCTGATCTGCCTCTCGCCCGCCGGGGCCGATAAGCTGCGCCGGATCAAGCCCCGCCACCACGCCCGCGTCAGCCGCCGCATGCGCAGCCTGGCCCCGTCAGAGGTCACCCAGCTGCACAACCTACTCCAGACGCTCTTTCAGGGGCTCCAGTATGAGCCCGCCAGCGACCCCGCCGAGTAGCGAGGTGGCTGGGGCATCCGCCTGGAATTTCTTGTTGTTTTGGCCAAAACAACGCCGGTTTTTAGGGCGGAAGCCCTAACGTTAGTACGTATGGGCGCGCACTCGCTGAGCGTCACCGAACCCGCACGGCTAGCTATCCTCGCGGCGCTGAAGCTGATCGGCGCTCTGGCGCTGGACATAGAGCGGCGGCACCGCGTAGAGCGCCCGGTCCAGATCCGTCACCCTCGGGTCAACCGCACCCAGCGACCAGCGGCCATCCTGCTTGATGATCTGCGTGCCGAAGCGCTGGGGGTGGCCGCCCTTCACCAGCCAGCGATCCCACGACATCGCCCGCAGCGTCCAGGCCCGCTCCTCACCCAGCTCGGTGGCGCGACGCGCGAGCATACGGGCCATGCTGTAGTGGCCCTGAGTCTCACCGCAGAGCATCACCCAGGATGCGTGAAAGTGATCGCGGCCATCGCGCACAAGCCCGGCGCTGTACAGGTCGATCACCCGCTGGCAGCGGCGCCGCGCCCCGGTCATATCGACGGACCCGGCCTGCGCCTCGATCGCCTCGCGCGCCAGGCGCGCCAGCTCCTCGCTCGACTCCTCGCGCTGCGGAGTCAGGGCATCATCATCGTCATCCATAGCGTCAATCCTCCAGCCGGCCCCTATGCAAACGACACCGACACTGTCAGTGTACCACAAGGGGCGGCCACGCTACCCGTCGCGCTCACGCCTCAGGCTGATCTCGAAGCAGGGCCGGCAGAGGGTTCGCATCTCGGGCTCGCCCCACGCGCGCCGCCAGTGTACCGTGAGCCTGCGGTCGGTCCGGCCACAGCCCGCGCAGCGCCGCCCCGCGCGCCAGAAGGCCAGCGTGTAGCGCGGCCACCAGATGTAGTCGAGCAGCATGTGGAGGCTCAGCCCGATCGCCACCGGCCGCAGGGCCGCCCGGCGCGAGGCAGCGACCCACAGCGGCGTGAGCAGCAGCAGCGGGTTGTGAAGCCATGAGCGCAGAGGTCCATAGCGCGGGCGCGAATCCCCGGCCAGGCCGGGGTCGTGGCGGTAGCGGTTATAGACAAGCGCCCCAGCCACGCTCCAGTCGCCGGTCTGGAGCGCGTACAGCACAAAGTGATCGACGTCGATCAGCGTCCCGCTGAGCAGGACCGCCGCCGCCCGCAGGGGCGAGCGCGGGTAGATCGCGACGCCGGCGAGGGCGGAGGTGATCGCGTGGGTGCGAAAGCGCATAGGCGATGGGGGTCCTTCCCGGAGCGACTCAGCTCTTCTCAGTCTTGAAGGTCGGCCCGTGCTCATCGTAGCGCTCCCAGAACGGGTGGCGCACGCAGGCGAGATCTTTTCGCCCGCCGCCCAGCAGGAACTGGCGCGCGGCCGCCGCCGGCATGAGCGACTGGTCTACCTTACCGGCGCGGTAGGCGGCCATCACCGCCTTATAGCTCGGGGCATCGCCGATCTCGGCCAGGAGCGCCACGGAGCCGGCGACCGCCACATCAGGCAGAGTCTCGTCGGTGAGCCGGCGGCGGGCCTCGGCGATCACCGCGTCGCGCACCTCGGGGGCGTAGGTCGCCACATAGGCCAGGGCGTTCGCCGCCGCCCCGCGCGCCTGCGCGATCACGCCCTCATCGTCGGCGATCTCCCACAGAACGGGCACGGCCGGCGCGCCCACCCGGCCGATGATATGGAGGATCTCGTTGGCGTACATGCTCGCCGGGATATCATCCTCCGGGTCGATGATCGGCACCGGCAGGGCGTTGAGCAGCGGGGCGATGATCGACGGCTCGGCCAGCTCGCCGAGCAGCCGCAGGGCGTGCAGCGGGCCAAGGCAAGCCGGCACCTCCGCATGAAGCGCGGGGATGTCGGTCGCCAGCGCGATCAGCGCCGCGCGGGCGTCGTCGCCCAGATCGAGGATCTGCCCCACAAGGCGCTCGTCGGGGCGCAGGCCCGCCCTGCTGAGCTGGCGCACCAGATCGGCGGCCGGTGTCGCGACAGGCATTCCAACCTCCCTGAATGATTGCAGATTGTAGATTGCAGATTGCAGATTGCGGATTAGGCTGTACGCAGGCGTAAGCGATTATGTTTACCTAGAATCGAGCTCGGGCGCAGTATAGCATACGCCCCACGCCTCGCGCCTCACACCAGATCCAGCAGCGGCCTGAAGGTGCGCCGATGGATCGCGCAGGCCCCGCGCGCCGCCAGCGCCCGCTGGTGCTCCGCCGTGCCATAGCCCTTGTGGGCGGCGAATCCGTAGCCGGGAAAGGCCATGTCGGCCGTCCGCATGAGGCGGTCGCGCGTCACCTTCGCCACCACCGAGGCCGCCGCGATCGAGAGGCAGCGCGCATCACCCCGGATCAGCACCTCCTGGGGGTGCGGCAGCGCGGGCAGCGGCAGCGCGTCGATCAGCAGGGCGTCCACCGGGCAGGGCAGCGCGAGGAGGGCGACCGTCATCGCCAGGCGCGTGGCCGGCACGATCCCGTAGGCGTCGATCAGGAAGGCCGGGACGACGCCGACGCCGACCCCCGCCGCGTGGGCGTGGATGCGCGTGTAGAGCAGCTCGCGGGCGGCCGCCGTCAGCTGCTTCGAGTCATCGACGCCGGCGAGCAGCTCGGGGCGGGCCAGCGCCGCGGGCGACAGGGCCACGGCGGCGGCGACCACCGGGCCGGCCCAGCAGCCGCGGCCGGCCTCGTCGATCCCGGCCAGGGATATCAGCCCCCGCCGCTGGAGGGCAAGCTCATGCGCGATCGTCGGTGCCATCGTCCCAATGCGGAGTGCGAGACGCACATCTGCCCACATTCGCTCATTCGCCGCTATTGGTGATCCAGGTCGCCCACCAGCACCAGGGCGCGGCTCGGGCCGACCCGCACCCAGCGCGGCGAGAGGGCCAGATCGCCGATAGACATCGTGGGCGGCGCGGCATCCTGGCGGTCGTCGCGGGCGACGGGGGCCTGGAGCGTGAGCCGATAGGCCAGGTCGACCAGGCGCGCGTAGAGGCCCCGGTCGAGCTGGGCCAGCGGGAGGATCACGACCCGGCCGCCGGGCGCGAGCACGCGCAGGATCTCGGCGTGGGTGCGCGGGTCGGCGATATACTCGCTGGGGAAGGTGGCGAGGACCGTGTCGAAGGATGCGGGCGCGAGCGGCAGGCGCTGGGCGCGGGCGCGGGCGAGGCGGGCGGGGAGCCCGGCGCGGCGCAGGCGACGGCGGGCGCGGGCGATCATCTGGGGCGAGGCGTCGACGCCGAAGGGCGGGGACGCGCCCGCCGTGGCGAGGGCCAGCTGCAGGTGGCCGGGGCCGAACCCGAGCTCAAGGACGCGCCCCCGCAGGAAGGGCAGCGCCGCCCGCGTCCAGCGCTGCCACAGCCCCCCGGACACCGCTGCGGCGACGAGGTCGTACGCCCAGGAGAGCTCGCGGTAGAGCCGCTCGAAGGCCCAGCGGACAAGATGTGTAAGGGCGCAGCAGTCGCTACGCGACTGCTGCGCCCTTACAGAATCGCTGTAGCGCAGCACTAGTCGCGGCGCTCCTTGATGCGGGCGGCCTTGCCGGTGAGCCCGCGCAGGTAGTAGAGCTTGGCGCGCCGCACCTTGCCGCGCCGCATCAGCTTGATGCTGTCGAGGCGGGGGGCGTGGAGCAGGAAGGTGCGCTCGACGCCGATGCCGTGCGAGGCGATCCGGCGCACGGTGAAGTTCTCGTTGATCCCGCCGCTGCGGCGCCGGATCACCACGCCCTCAAACTCCTGGACGCGCTCGCGGACACCCTCGACGACCTTGACGCCGACACGCACCGTGTCGCCGACCCGAAACTCAGGGATATCCTGCTTGTACTGGCGCTGGGCCAGCTCGGTAAGAATCTGCTGCGACATTGCCTGTCGCTCCTTTCGTCTGCACCTGTGTGTACGCTTGATTGAGAGCCGTAAAGACCACGGGCGCAGCCCGCTTCGATCTCACATAGAATATGGCAGGTAGCACAGCACTACCTGCCACGATGGCTCATCGCTGGAGCGGATTATAGCATAAGCCCTAGTGGGCGGCAAGTTGGCCGTAGATCCGCTCCCCGTGGGGGTTTGGGGTTTTGGCGGCTGCGCCGCCAAAACCCCAACAAACGTAGGGTCTGGGGCTTTGCGCTAGGCCTTATAGGTGGCGAGGGCCGACTCACGGTCGGGGTAGATCTTGAAGAGCGTGTCGAATCGGCTCTTGCGGAAGATCTCGGCGATCTGGGGCTGCATCCCGGCGAGCCGCAGGTCCCCGCCGAGGGGCTGCACCGCCTTGAGGTTGGTCAGCAGCATGCGCAGGGCGAGGCTGGCCACAAAGTTCACCTGGCTCATGTCGGCGAGAACCTTGCCCTTGTGGGCGGTGACCGTCTCGGCGAGGTTGCCCTCAATGGCCGCCACACCAACCGCGTCGAGGCGGGCGGGCAGCTCAATGACCAGGACGTCGTCGATATGCTCTACGTTCACGGGCGGAACCCCTTTCCATTGCTCGGGAGGTGATATGCGCGAGTCACACTGGCATTCTGGGCGTCTATTATATCATGTCGATTCGGGCGGCAGTAGGGGGCGCAGCGCGCTGCGCCCCTACGCCGCCCGCGTGACGATCATCAGGGTCATGTCGTCGGCCTGGGGCGCCCCGGCGGCGTAGGCGTCCACCTGGCGGATCACCATGCTGACGAGGTCCTGGGTGGGCATGGCGACGCCCTCGCGCAGCACGGCGTGCAGGCGGTCGTCGTTGAAGGGCTCGCCGGCGGTGTTCATGGCCTCGGTGATGCCGTCGCTGAACAGGATGAGGCGCTCGCCGGGGCCGACGTGGCTGTGCTGCACCTCGAACTCCTGGCTGGCCATGATCCCGATCGGCAGGGTGCCCTCCTCAAGCTCGCGCAGCCCCTGGCCGGGGGCGTCGACCAGCAGCGGCGGGTTGTGGCCGGCGTTCACATAGGCCAGGTTGCCGCTGCGCGGGTCGAGCACGGCGTAGAAGAGCGTGATAAACATGTTGCTCTCGGCGTGCTCGCGGCAGATGTAGTCGTTGACCAGCCAGAGCGCGCCGGTGAGGATGCTCTCGGGGTCGAGCACCATGCCGCCCTGGAAGATCCAGGGGGCGAGGGAGGCGGCGCGCAGGAGCGAGCGGCTGAGGGCCACGAACAGCGCGGCGGTGACGCCCTTGCCGCAGGCGTCGGCCACCACCAGGCCGAGGCGGCCGTCGCTCAGCTCGATGCAGTCGTAGAAGTCGCCGCCGACGGCCTGGGCGCCGCGGCTGTAGGCGGCCACCTGCCAGCCGGCGGGCTGGGCCAGGGTGCGCGGCAGGAAGGACTCCTGGATCTGGCGGGCGACGGCCAGCTCCTGCTCGATCCGGTTGAGCCGGATCAGCTCGGCCTGGGCGGCCTTGAGCTGCTGGTAGGCCTTGAGCAGCTCGGCGTTCTTGCGCTCCAGGTCGCCGATCATGCGCTGGTTGGTGTTGCGCACGCGGGTGGTGCCGTTGCGCAGCATGCTCATGGCCAGCTCGGGGTTCGAGCCGATCAGGGTCTTGAAGTCGGACTCGGTGATCACCACCAGGTGGCTGGGCTCGACGGCGCGGATGGTGGCCGAGCGCGGGCTGCGGTCGATCAGGGCCATCTCGCCGATGATCTGGCCGGCGGCGTAGACCTCAAGCTGGTGCTCAACCTCGTTGACGAAGGTGAGCACCTCCAGGGAGCCGCTGAGGATGACGAAGCAGTCGTAGCCGGTGTCTCCCTGGTGGAAGAGCACCTCGCCGGCGTCGAGGCGGCGCTGGCCCATGCTCGCGGCCATCTGGCCGAGGAGGGCCGCGTCCAGGTGCTCGAACCACGGAACCGCGCGCAACAGGTCGTGCAGCATCTCACCGCCCTTTGATCACAGTCAGCTCATTCCATCCGCTCGAGGCATCGTGCTGGTACGTAAGATCGTCGGCGAACTCGCGGACGAAGTAGAGCCCCAGGCCGCCGACATCGCGCGAGGCCGCGTCGGCGTCGCTCAGGTCGGGGTCGGGGTGGTCGCGCGGGTCGAAGGACTCGCCCCGGTCGCGGATGTGGATGCGCAGCGTGCCGCCCTCGTAGGAGCAGTCCAGCTGGATCACGTCGCGGTTGGCGTCGGAGTAGCCGTACTTGACGATGTTGGTCGCGATCTCCTCGATCACCAGGCGCATCAGGTAGCGCTGGTCGGCCGTGAGGGGCATGCGGCTCTCCACGCTGTCGGTGAAGGCCATCAGCGTGGCGATGCTGTCCCAGTCGGCGAGCACTTCGATCGACTGTTGCATCAGCGTCCCCAGGGTACAGGGTACAGGGTACAGGGTACAGGGTACAGGGTACAGGGTACAGGGTACAGGGTACAGGCGGAGGTGATGGGCGACGGGCGGCTCTCACTTGATGAGGGAGCGCGCCTGTCCCCTATCCCCTATCCCCTGTCCCCTAATCATAGCACGGTGGGCGCGGGGCGGCTATGTTATAATTTTCATATCCAGATGGAATAAACAATCTAAAGATCCGCCGAAAGGAGCCGTTCAGTGCTGAACCTCGCCCTTCTGCTGGAGCAGAGCGCCCGCCGCAACCCCGGCAAGCTGGCCGTGATCCTCGACGACTACAAGCTGCGCTACGCCGAGGTCAACGGCGCGGCCAACAAGGTCGCCAACGCCCTGGTGCAGATGGGCGTGCAGCCCGGCGACAAGGTGGCGATCATGCTGCCGAACACCCCGCACTTCCCGATCTGCTACTACGGCATCCTCAAGGCCGGCGCCACGGTGGTGCCGCTGAACGTCCTGCTCAAGCACGGCGAGGTGCAGTACCACCTGGAGGACAGCGACTCGGTGGCGCTGATCGCCTTCGAGGGCTTCATCCAGGAGGCGGCCCAGGGCTTCCGCGGCGCCGAGGGCTGCCGCAGCCTGGTGGTGGTGCAGGCCCCCGGCAGCGCCAACCCCATCCCCGACGGGGCGACGACCTTCAACCAGATGATGGCCGACCACAGCCCGGCCTTCGACACGGTGCAGACCGGCCCCGGCGACACGGCGGTGATCCTCTACACCTCGGGCACCACCGGCCGGCCCAAGGGCGCCGAGCTCAGCCACTTCAACATGTTCTTCAACGCCATGGTCGGCGTCGAGAAGCTGCTGAACGTCAAGGACGACGAGATCGGCCTGGCCGTGCTGCCGCTCTTCCACTCCTTCGGGCAGACCTGCGTGATGAACGCGCTGCTCTACGCTGGGGCGACGATCACGATGCTGCCGCGCTTCGAGCCGCTCAAGGCCATGGAGATCATCCAGCGCGACAAGGTGACGTACTTCGCCGGCGTGCCGACGATGTACTTCTACCTGCTGAACCACCCCGAGGCCGGCGGCTACGACCTCAGCTCGCTGCGGCTGTGCGTCTCCGGCGGCTCGGCCATGCCCGTCGAGGTGATGCACGCCTTCAACGCCAAGCACAATGTGACCATTATGGAGGGCTACGGCCTCTCGGAGACCTCGCCGGTGGCCTCGTTCAACCACCTGGACAGGCCGACCAAGCCGGGCAGCATCGGCACGCCGATCTGGGGCGTCGAGATGCGCGCGGTGGACCCGGAGGGCACGTCGGTGCCCGCCGGAGAGCTGGGCGAGATCGTCATCCGCGGGCACAACGTGATGAAGGGCTACTACAAGCGCCCCGAGGCCAGCGCCGAGTCGATCCGCGGCGGCTGGTTCCACACCGGCGACCTGGCCAAGGTGGATGCGGACGGCTACTTCTTTATCGTCGACCGGGTGAAGGACATGATCATCCGCGGCGGCTTCAACGTCTACCCGCGCGAGATCGAGGAGGTGCTCTACGGCCACCCGGCCGTCGCCGAGGCGGCGGTGATCGGCGTACACGACCAGGCTCTCGGCGAGGAGGTCAAGGCCGTCGTCGCCTTCAAGCCGGGCCAGTCGGCCAGCGAGCAGGACCTGATCGGCTACTGCAAGGAGCGCCTGGCGGCCTACAAGTACCCGCGCAGCATCGAGGTGCGCGACACCCTGCCGAAGACGGCGACGGGGAAGATCCTGAAAAGAGAGCTCAAGTAAGGGCGCAGCAGCAGAAAGAGCCCTGTCGCGTTGCGACAGGGCTCTTTCTGCTGCTGCGCCCCAACGCATCAGAAGCCCTATGGGGATCTAACAGTGATGGTCGTCAGCACGACGGGCGCGCCGCCATCCGCAGGGAGGGCCGCGCCCATCGCCGCGTCGTACAGACCGATCTCGAGGCGGTAGTCGCCGGGGGGCAGGGCGGGCAGGGGCATATCGGCGCGGTCGATCACCAGCTCGCCGGGTCGCCAGCGCGATGTCGGATAGTCCGCGTAGCGCAGGGGCAGGTCGCGCTGGGCAACGGTAGCGCCGGCGGCGTCCACGAGGTGGACGAACAGGGTGTAGTCCACATCCATCGGGGCCAGGGCGCGCCAGTAGAGGTTAATCTGCGCGGGCTGGCCGGGCGACAGCGCGCGGGCGTCGGCGCCCTCCAGGGGCGTCATGCGGGCGCGCGGATCGCCGGGGGCCAGCTCGTAGCCGAGGAGGGCCAGCTCGCCGCCGAAGGCCGCCGCGCGGCGGGCGAAGGGCATCAGCTCGACGTGCTCGCCGAGGTCGATCAGGGCGCCGCCGGGGCCGGGCTGCGCGCCCAGGTCGCGGTCGGACAGGCTCAGGATCAGATCGCCGTAGCCGAGCACCTGCCGGTAGGCGTCCTGATCCTGTGGGCCATACCTGTCGGCGTTGAGCGCCAGGAAGCGGTAGCCGCGGGCGCGGTACCAGTCGGCCGGGTAGGTGGCGAGCCACGGTACCGGGGCGACCGCCGGGTCGCCGGACCACTGGACGGGGTTGAGCTCGACGGCGGCGAGCATGCCGCGGGGCTGGGCGCGCATGGCCTCGGCGATCTGCTCCAGGCTGTAGGTTTTGGCCCAGTAGCCGAGCAGCCAGGCCGAGCCGGCGGCCTGCGGGGCGAGGAGGAGCAGGGCGAGCACGACGAGCGACGACTGGCGGATGACGAGCGGCCAGATCGCGCCGGCGCGCTGCCCGCCACCCGCCGCCCGTCGGAGCCGCGCCGCAGCTGCATGGGCAGGATCGCGCTGAGCAGCACGGCCGTCTGCGCGCCGCGCCGCCGGGCGAGGGCGGGCAGCCCAGCCAGCAGCAGCAGGCACCCCGCAGGCATCAGCCCGTCGGCCCAGTAGAAGGCGGCGTACTGCCCAAAAGGCCATGCGCCCGTGAAGTCGCCGTGCTCGCCGCTGGCGTAGTGGGCCGCGTTGAAGCGCAGGGCACCCAGAAAGGCCGGCATGTCGAGGATGGCGTAGGGCGTGGCGATCAGGAAGACGAGGCCGGAGAGCAGGCCTGCGGCCATAAGCCGCCCGGCCTGGCGGGGGATGGCCGGGCGGCCGGCGTCGCGCAGGTAGACGAGCGCGGCGGCGGCCAGGGCCAGGCCGACGACCCCGGCGTTATATTTGGTCCCGGCGGCCAGCCCGGTGCCGAGCGCGCCGATCAGATAGCCGCGCCAGGAGCCGCGCCGGGCCACATCCCACGCCCCCAGCAGGGCCAGGGTCACCCAGAGGCCGGTGGGCGCGTCGGTGGTGATATAGTGGCTGTGCTCGATGTGGAAGCGGGAGAGGGCCAGCGCGGCGGCGGCCAGCAGGCCGGCCCGACGGTCGAACATCTGGCTGCCGAGCAGGTAGAGCAGGGGGGCGGTCAGCGCGCCGAGCAGGGCGGTGACGGCGCGCAGCCAGAGGTAGAGCTGCGGCTGGGTCGTGAACGTATAGGTCCTGGCGACAAGGTCCTGGGCCGAGCCGTAGAGGCCGACAGACTCGCCCCAGGCCAGGTGCAGACGGGCGGCGGCGGCCAGCAGGTAGTAGCTCAGCGAGGGGTAGAGGAAGGTGCGCGGGTTGAGCGAGCCGTCGCGCACCATACGCACGACCGTCTCGACCAGGGCCGGCTCATCGGGGTGCTCGACGTAGGGCAGCCCCCAGCCGAGCGCCCAGAGGCGCGGGGCCAGGGCCAGGGCGAAGATCAGCAGCGGGGCGAGCCACGCGTCGCGGCGTGAGGGTGTGCGCATGGCGCGCATTATACCGCCACAAGGATTGCAGATTGCAGATTGTAGATTGCAGGCGAGACGACACCTGTACTGCTTTGTGTAGCAGCACAGATACAATCTTATAATCTGCAATCTGCAATCTGCAATCTACAATCTGCAATACCTCTACGGCACCGTGCGTCGCATCACCTGGCCGAGGCCGGTGATGTCCTCGATCACCCGGGGATCGCCGAAGTACTCGACTGAGCCGTTGCCGCTGATGGTGGCCCGAAGCTGCTCCTCGACGCGCACCACCGCGTCGGCAAAGCCGTCGATCGTCACCGTGGCCCGCTGGCTCTCCAGGGAGCTGCCGTCGTAGGAGCCGGCCCCCGAGAGGGTCACGGTCTGCTCGCGCACGGTGCCGGCCACCGTCACGGTGTTCGCGCCGAGCACGCTGACGCTGAGGCTGTCGCCGCTGATCCCGCTGGCGCTGATGCCCCCGGCGCCGCCGGCCACGATCGAGCGCAGCTCGCGCACCGTCAGGCGCATCTGGAGGCCGTAGGTCGGGTGGGCGCTCCCATCGACGGAGATGCGCATGGTGTCGCCGTCCACCTCGCTGATGATGTGCGGCAGGATGTTGCCCTGGCCGAGCAGCGTCAGGCCCTCGGCGTCGCCCTGGACGATCTCCAGGCTGCCGAATGCGCCGAACTCGACGGCGCGCACGCCGCTGGCCGGGCGCTCCTCGCGGATGACCGGGCCGCTGCCCTCGATCAGCGGGCCAGGCCCCTGGGCGCACCCGGCGAGCAGCAGCCCTATGATGATGGCTCCCATGATGGCGCGGAGTCGGGACACGGTGGATCTCCCTTTGCGATTGCAGATTGCAGATTGCAGATTGCAGATTGCAGATTGCAGATTGCAGATTGCAGATTGCAGATTGCAGATTGCAGATTGCAGATTGCAGATTGCAGATTGCAGCAGTTGTGCCAATGTACACAAAGAACACGGGTCTGCCCGCAGTATAGCGGCGGGCGCGGCGCGGATGGGAGAAGAAGCCCCCAGCCATCAGGACAATATCTTACCGCAGGGCGGCTATAATACGGACGAGGCGCGTTGCGTGTTGAGTACTGAGTGTTGAGATGACGATGAAACACTATGAGATAGACGAGCTGGTGCGCTGCGAGGTCTACACCAGCTTTGTGGACGACGGCGGGCCGCCGGACGCCGAGGCGCTGGCCGGGCGGCTGGGGCTGAGCCTGGGCGAGCTGCACGGCTCCTACGAGCGGCTGGCCGACGAGCAGGCCCTAGTGCTCGACCCGCGCAGCCGAGCGATCTGGATGGCCATCCCCTTCTCGGCGGCGCCGACGCCGGTGCGCGTGCGCGCCGACGACGGGCGGGCCTGGTGGGCGAACTGCGCCTGGGATGGCCTGGGCATCCCGGCGATGCTCGGCATAGACGCCACGCTCGAGACGGCCTGCCCGGCCACGGGCGCGCCGATCGCGGTGAGAATCTATAGCGGCACGCCCGAGCCGGGGCCGTGGGCGCTGCGCATGGCGGTGCCCCTGGCCAAGTGGTGGGAGGACATCGGCTCGACCTGAGGGAACATCCGCCTCTTCCGGTCGGAGGAGATCGCGAGAGCGTGGTGCGCGCGCAGCGGGCGGCCCCTGGGCGCGCTGCTCAGCCTTGGGCAGGGCTGGGCGCTGGCCCAGGCCTGGTTCACCGACCCGCGCCGGCCCGGCTGGCGCCGCCGGCCCCTGGCCGACCTGTCCGGCCTGGTGGCCGACCTCGGCCTCAGCGGGCCGTTCTGGGACACTGAGGCACTGAGGCGCTGAGGCACTGAGGCGATTCAGTGCCTCAGCGCCTCAGTGATCACATAAAGAGCGGCGTGGGCGCCAGATCCGCCATCGCCGCGTCGCGCTCGTCCTGCGGGCCGGGCACGAAGCGGCGGGCCGCGTCGAGCACCTTCGGCAGCAGGTGGATGTCGCCCGGCGTGTTCAGAAAGACCCCCGGCCGGTTCAGCACCCAGTGTACGGCGGCGTCGACCTCGGACTGCTCGCTGAAGGGCTCATACCAGGTGGCGGCGGTGCGCGCCTCGCCGGCCCAGGGGCCGCGCGTACACGACTTGATCGTCTGCACGGCCACGTCGCGCTCCGCGCAGATCGCCATCAGCGAGTCGAAGTCGGCCCGGTAGGTGGCGTTCTGCATCATCGCGTAGTTGAAGGGCAGCAGCACCGAGTCGAAGTCGTAGCGCTCCAGGCTGCGCCGGTGCATCCAGCCCGCCACCGTGTAGTGCCCCGTCACCCCGATGAAGCGCACCAGCCCCTGCTCCCTGGCCTCGATGAAGGCCTCCAGGGCGCCGCCGGCCCCCATCGCCCGCTCCCACTCGTCCGGCTTGACCAGGCAGTGCATCTGCCAGAGGTCGATGTGGTCGGTGCGCAGCAGGTCGAGCGAGCGGTGCAGGTGCTCCTTGGCGGCGGCGTAGCTGCGCTCCTCGGTCTTGGTGGCCAGGAAGAAGCGGTCGCGGTAGCGCCCCGTCCACGGGCCGAGGCGCTGCTCGGATTCGCCGTAGCTGTTGGCGGTATCGATGTGGTTCACCCCGGAGTCGAGCAGCAGCTCCATCGTCTGATCGGCCTCGGCCTGGGTGACGCGGCCGAGCGCGGCGGCCCCGAAGAGCGTGCGGGTGCTCTGGTGGCCAGTGCGGCCGAACGGACTGCGCGGGATCTCTGTCATCGTCTGCTCCTTCAATAGCGGCGGGCGCGCGGGACATAGCGGGAGTATACTTTATAGGAGGGCCGCACGGGGCGGCTCAGTAGCGCAGATCAGGAGATTGGCCCCCATGTCTACCACAGACACGCGCTTCGCGGCCCTGGAGGGCGCGGAGTTTATGGTGCTGACGACCTACCGGCGGTCGGGCGACCCGATGCCGACGACGGTCTGGTTCGCCGAGGCCGGCGGCAGGCTGTACGTGACCACGCAGGGCCAGGCGGGGAAGGCCAAGCGCATCCGCGCCAACCCGGCGGTGCTGGTCGCCCCGAGCGACCGGGTGGGCAACGTGAGCGGCCCGGCGGCCTCCGGCCAGGCCCGCATCCTCGACCAGGGCGAGGCGGAGTGCGCCGAGGCGGCCCTGCGCGCCAAGTACGGCGAGCAGTACACGGCCCTGACCGGCCGGATGGCCGAGGGCGCGGTGCGGATCTTTATCGAGGTGACGCCCTAAGGGGACAGGGGACAGGGGACAGGGGACAGGCGGAGCGCCTGAGCAGGCGACCGGGCCGCCAGCAAGCTGGCGGCCCGGTCGCTATCTACCCAGTGCTCAGCAGCCCGCGCTGGATGGCGATCGTCACCGCCTCGGTGCGCGAGCGGGCGCCGAGCTTATCGAAGATCCGGCTGAGGTGGCTCTTGATCGTGTTCTCGGAGATCGTGAGCTGGGCGGCGATCTCC
>NZ_JAIEWN010000004.1:211415-231676 GCF_019599295.1 Oscillochloris sp. ZM17-4
GGCGTGTCCTTGAGCAGGTAGCCCTGGGCGCCCGCCGAGAGGGCCGGGGCGATATACTCGTCGGTGTCGTAGGTGGTGAGCACCAGAAAGCGCGCCGCGTAGCCCCTGGCGCGGGCCTGCTGCATCACCTCGACGCCGCTCAGCTGGGGCATGCGCAGGTCGAGCAGCACCACGTCGGGCTGCAGCTCGCCGATCAGCCGCAGGGCCTCCGCGCCATCGGCGGCGTCCCCCACCACCTCGATATCCGACTCGTAGCGCAGCATGGCCACGAGGCCGTGGCGCACCACCGGGTGGTCGTCGACGACCATCACCTGGATCATTGCAGCCGCCATTCAATCTCAGCTTTCCGGCGTCGGCGCCCAGGCCATCACCACGGCGCCGCCCTGGTTGCGCAGCTCCAGGGAGCCGCCGAGGGCGGCCAGCCGCTCGCGCATGCCCGACAGGCCGAAGCCGCCCCAGGGGCCGATCTGGCCCGCCCCCCCCAGGACATCGTCGCTGAAGCCGCGCCCGTCGTCGCGCACCGTCAGGCGGACGCGCCCCGGGCAGAAGGCCAGATCGACCGCCACACGCCCCGCGCCGGCGTGCTTGATCACATTCGCCAGAGACTCCTGGGCCACCCGCAGCAGCGCCGACTCGACATCGGGCGGCAGTGGGCGCGGCTCGCCGTCCAGGGCGAACGACCCGCCCAGCCCGAGCTGGCCCTGGCGCTCGACCAGCCCGCGCAGGGCGTCGCCCAGGTCGCCACGCTCCAGGGCCGAGGCGCGCATGTTCCAGACCGAGCGGCGGGCCTCGGCCAGCGCCTCGCGGGCCATGCGCTCGGCGAGGTCCAGGTGATCCCCGGCGGCCACGGTACCCGACTCGGCGGCCCGCCGCGCCGCGCCGAGCTGCACCACGATCCCGGTCAGCCCCTGGGCGATCCCGTCGTGGATCTCGCGGGCCAGGCGGGATCGCTCGGCCAGGGTGGCCGTCTCGCGCTCCTGGCCAAGGATCTGCTCCGTCTGCGCGGACACCCGGCTCTCCAGCTGCTCGCTCAGCAGGCGCAGCTCCTCGGCCTGGGCCCGGCTCTGGCGCAGGGCCCGCTGGAGATCCCCGGCCAGCAGCGAGGTCATGGCCGCGACCGTCCAGTAGAGCGAGATCCAGAAGAGCGCCGAGATGATCGGCTCCATGCCGGCGATCTGTAGGGTGGTGGGGAGAGAGCTCGACGTGCTGCCCTGGCTGATCCATGCCGAGCCGGCCACCAGCAGTGTGGAGACCCCGGCCAGGCTCAGGCTGGCGACCCAGTCGATCAGCAGGCCGGCGGCGCAGATCGGCATGAGCATCAGGGCAGGGAACATCGAGGTGACGCCGAAGCGCAGGGCGACCAGGGTGGTCAGCAGGGTCCATGCCCCAATCAACAGGATGGCCGAGATGCTCGGCTGGCCCAGGCGCACCAGGATGATCAGGGCGCTGACGAAGATCGCGGCGATGATCATGGGCTGCGGGATGCCGAGCAGGGTCGGGGTGGTGCCCGCCCCAGGCTGTGGCGGACGCAGGCCAAAGGCCATCGGCCCCACGGTGGAGAGGCCGAGCGGGATCAGCAGGATGATCAGGGTCTGGATCACCAGCCGGCTGCGCCGGGTGGTCTCCTCTTGGATGCTGTGGCGCGATATCTTTTGCATAGTGCTGCCTCGCCGCCATTGTAGCACGGCACCCCGCGCGGCTCCTTCACCCATCCGAGTGATGGCAGGGCTTCTGCAAAGCCCTGGGGCTGCACCTTAGGGCTGCCGCCCTAAAACCGGTGTTGCTTTGGCCAGAATGGCCAGCGAAGCTGGCCATTCTGGCCAAAGCAACAAGAAATTCCGGGGGGCGGGGGCTTACGCGGCATCACCAGGCGTAGGCCTTCGGCGCCTCGCCGCCCGGCCCCGGCCAGATCGCGTCGAGCCGGGCCAGCGTGTCGGACGGCAGCTGGATCTCGACGGCGCGCAGGCTGCCGGTGAGCTGCTCGATCGTGCGCGGCCCGATGATCGGCGCGGTGACGACGGGGTTGTGCAGGAGCCAGGCCAGGGCCACATCGGCCGGCGTCTCGCCGAGCTCCTGGCAGAGCGCCTCGTAGGCCTCCAGCTGCGGGCGCCGCCGCTCGATCTCCTGCTGGCGGCCCGGGTCGGCCCGCCGGCCCTCGGTGGCCTTCTGGAGCGCGCCGCCGAGCAGCCCGCCGCCCAGCGGGCTCCAGGGGATGAGCCCCAGCCCGTAGTGGCGGCAGGCCGGGATCACCTCAAGCTCGACCATGCGGGCGCCCAGGTTGTAGAGGCTCTGCTCCGCGACCAGGCCCATGAAGTGGCGGGGAGCCGCCGCGCCCTGGGCCGTGGCGATGTCCCAGCCGGCGAAGTTGCTGCTGCCCACATAGAGCACCTTGCCCTGCCGCACCAGCACCTCCATCGCCTGCCAGATCTCCTCCCAGGGCGTGCTGCGCTCGATGTGGTGCATCTGGTAGAGGTCGATGTGGTCAGTCTGCATGCGGCGCAGGCTCTCGTCGCAGGCCCTGCGGATGTGGTAGGCCGAGAGCCCGCGGTCGTTGCGGCCATCGCCCATCGCCCCGTAGACCTTCGTCGCCAGCACGATCTGCTCGCGGCGCCCGCCGCCCTGCGCCATCCAGCGCCCGATGATCTCCTCGGTGACGCCGGGGCCGAGCCGCCCGCCGTAGCGGTTGGCGGTGTCGAAGAAGTTGACCCCCAGCTCCAGCGCGCGGTCCATGATCGCGAAGCTGTCGGCCTCGCCCGTCTGCGGGCCGAAGTTCATCGTGCCCAGGCAGAGCCGGCTGACCTGTAGCCCGCTGCGGCCGAGATGTGTGTACTCCATCGTATCTCCTGTTGGGGCGCAGCTGCGCCGCGCTGCTGCGCCCGTACAATCCTAGCCCCCTGATCCTAATCGTTCTCCAGCAGCTCCAGGATGGCCCCCAGCTGACGGCTCCCGTCGACGTAGGCGTAGCGCCCGCCGGTGTACTCGCCGCGCTGGGCCAGCGGCAGGCCCTTGTCGGCCAGGTAGGCCACCTTCTCGGCCATCCCCTGGATCTTGAAGGCGATGTGGTGCAGGCTCTCGCCGTGCTGGTCGAGCTGCTCCCGCCAGGTGCTCGGCCCATCGATCGGCTCGATCAGCTCGATGTCGACCTGGCCCATGTGGAAGAAGGCCAGCTTGGCCCGCGCGGGCGTCGGCCCGCCCTGGTACTCGGTCTTGGCGACCTCGGCCGCGTCCGTGATGATGATCTGCGGCATCGGCAGGCCCAGGATCTCCGACCAGGCCCGGGCCTTGGCCTCGATGTCTCTGACAATAATGCCGACCTGCGTGACGGTGGTAGTGCCGAGCGATGGCTCTGTCATGGTCTATCTCCTCTTCATAGGATAGGGGGCGCCGCGCGGCTACCCCGCCGGGGCCTGCCGCCGCGCCCAGCGGTACCTCGGCGCGACGATCAGCAGCACGACGGCGGCGGCCACCGTCACCGCCCCGTTGAGCGTCAGGGCCAGCGGGACCCCGCCCGCCGCCATCAGGGCGCCCATCTCCAGGTGGCCCAGGGGCGCCGAGCCCAGGCTGAGCACCCACACCCCGACCGCGCGCCCGCGCTGCTCGGCCGGCACCGCCATCTGGATGAGCGTCTGCTGGAGCACGTCGAAGGCCGCCGCGCAGCAGCCCGTGATCACCAGCGCCGCCGACGCCGTCGCCAGGCTGCGCGTCCCGGCGAGCGCGATGATCGACACGCCGTAGACCAGGAAGGTCGCCCCGAGCAGCGGCTGGCGGCCCACCCGCTCCGGCAGCAGGGAGAGCAGGGCGACGGCGACCGCCCCGCCTGCGGTCAGGGAGGCGCTCAGGGTGCCGAGGCCCTCCGGCCCGGCCGCGAGCACATCCTGCGCGAAGAGCGGGATCGCGCTCATGTGCGAGAAGGCGAACACCTCGCAGATCAGCCCCGCGATCACCAGCACGCGCATGTGCGAGCTGTCGATGATCAGCCGGGCGGAGCCCCACATGGCCTCGCGGAAGGGCGGCCGGTCGGCCGCGCTGTGCGCGGCGCGGGGCACGCGGATCGCCGCGACGAACAGCGCGACCAGCCCGTAGCTCGCCGCGACGGCGAGGTAGCTGAGGGGGACGCCGATCTGCGCGATCAGCGCCCCGGCCACGAGCGCGCCCAGCGCCGTAGCGATCCGCCCGGCCAGGGCGTTGAGCGCCAGCGCCCGCATGGCCGCGCCCTCGGGGGCCGTGTCCACCACCAGCGCCTGGCGCGCCGGCGTATCGAAGACCTGCACGCAGCCCGCGATGAAGCCAAACAGCATCACCTGCCAGAGCTGCCCGCCGCCGCCGCCGATCAGGAGCCCGAAGGCCGCCATCAGGATCAGCGCGCCCGCGCCGACGGCCTGGAGCTGGCGCGGGCGGTGCCCTCGGTCCGCCACCGTCCCCGCCGCCAGCCCGAACAGCAGCGACGGCAGCATGCGGATCGCGAACATCACCCCGATCATGAGCGGGCCGGCCCCCAGCTCCAGCGCCAGCCATGAGGTGAGCACGCGCTCCATGCCCTGGGCCCCGGCGAAGGCCACGCTCGAACCCCAGAGGTAGCGGAAGGCGGGCGATCGAAACGGCGTCATAGGCTGATGAAGTCGCGCACGAACGCGTCGATGAAGCTCTCGGCGGTCGCGTGGCCGGTGAGCACGTGCCAGATGCCGAGGGCCAGCGGCGCCGGGACGTGGATCTTCTCCGCCAGCAGCAGCACGACGCGCAACGTCTGGTAGCCCTCCGGCAGCACCCCGGACTCGGCCTCGATCTCGGCGACCTGCTTGCCCGCCGCGATCTGCTCGCCGAAGCCGCGGTTGTGGCTGCGGGCGCTCAGCGCCGTGGCCAGCAGGTCGCCCATGCCGGCCAGGTAGAAGAAGGTCTCCTGCCGGGCGCCCATGCCCACGCCGAGGCGGGCCATCTCCTCCAGGGCCATCGTCAGGTAGGCGGCCCGGAAGTTGGCGCTGCTCACCTGCTTGCCGTCGAAGAAGCCGAGGCCGATCGCGTAGATGTTCTTCAGGATGCCGCCCAGCTCCACGCCGAGGGCGTCCTGCGAGAAGCGCACCCGAAAGTGGTCGTTGTCGAGCAGCCCGGCCACGGGCAGCATGATCGCGGAGCTCCCGCCGGCCAGCATCACCAGGGTTGGCATGCCGCGCGCGAACTCGCCGGCGATGGCCGGGCCCGCGAGCATGAGGCATGGGTTGCCCGGGAAGAGCGCGCAGACGGTCTGGTAGGCGGTCTGCCCGGTCGCCCGGTCGATGCCCTTGGCCAGGTTGATCACCGTGGCGCCCGGGCGCAGCAGGTGGGCGTGGGGCTCCAGGGCGCTGCGGATGAACGCCGACGGCAGCGTGACGAAGACCGTCGCGCACTGGGCGAGCACCTCGTCGAGCTGGCCGGTCGCCGTCAGCCCCGGCGATAGCGCGATGTCGGGGAGGTAGCGGGCGTTGGTGTGGCCCGCGTTAATCTCGGCGACGACCTGCGGGTTATATTCCCAGCCCAGCACCGCGTGGCCATTGGCGGTGATAAGCTGGGCGAGCGCCGTCCCCAGATTGCCAAGCCCGATGATCCCGACCTGCATCGCATCGCCCTTTCCCTCACATGCACGGCGCCCAAGCTGGGGGCACCCTATTATAGGTGCTGCAAGGATATGCGCTGCGGGGCCGCGGCCTCAGGTGAGCGTACACGAGTCCGCTGCGCGGGCGCGCCTCGTGGCGACAAGCGCCTGGGCCTGCTCGTGGCTGACGGCCTGGAGCTGCTGCAGCTCGGACAGGGTGATCGGCCCCTCCGCCAGGAGGCTGCCGATCTGCGTGTCGCGGATCTGCTGGATGCTGGTGAACAGGACGCGCAGCAGCTCGCCCATCTGGACGGCGCTCCAGTCGGTGCTGTTGCGGACGCCGCCGAGCAGGTCGATGATATGTCCGAGCTGCAGGTTCTGACGATCGACCGCGAGCGACAGGTCGGTCACGCGCTGCTCAAGGCTCGCCACGGCGCTTTGGAGGTCCAGGTTTGCTGACTGGTAGGATGTGGTAGCACTCATCGGCGTTGTCTCCGGGGCTAAGTTGCCGGGTAGGATGTTTGGTGCTATGAGTATAGCAGCGAAGCGAACGAGGAGCTTGCGCCGCTGTTGGGGTGATGTTGGCGGCGAAGCCGCCAACATCACCCCAACAGCGGGGTCTGGGGCTGCCGCCCTCAAACCGATGTTGTTTTGGCCAACATGGCCAGCGAAGCTGGCCATGTTGGCCAAAACAACAAGAAATTGTTAGCGCGAATAAGTCCTGGGTCAAGCCCCTGACTGCACAGAGCCGATCCTAGCGCGTCTTTACCAAGAGTCAACTATCTTTAGGCTGATATCGGGGTGAGACGATCCCCCTGTGCTATAATCCGCACACGATGATCGTGATCGGGGCCGCTTTGTCGCTCGGAGGCGTGTGTGAACTTCATCGATATTCTGTTTATTCTGCTCTTTATCGCCAGCCTGGCCGTCGGCTTCTTCCAGGGTATGATCCGGCTGTCGGTGCTGATCTTGGCCCTCTACCTGAGCATGGTGCTGGCGAGCCTCTACTACACGGCGCTCGGCGAGTTTCTTGTGCGCACCTTCAAGACACAGCGATTCGTCGGCCAGTACGTCGGCTTCGTCCTTGTGCTCTTCTTCGGCTTCATCGTGCTGGCGGCCGCCGGGCTCTACACCTTCCGCTACGCGCGCCTGCCCGGCGGCCTCGTGTACCTCGACCATATCGGCGGCGTGCTACTCGGCATGCTCCTGGGGGTCTTCTTCCTCGGCACCTTCGCCGCGGTGCTCTTCAACCTCATGATCGTCCGCGGCGGCAGCACGATCGACTTCCCGTTCATGCGCTCCCTGGGCAACGCCGTCGCCAACTCCTTCCTGCTGCGCTACTTCGCCGGCGACCTGCTGACGTTGACGTACGGGATCCTCGACCCGGTGCTCCCCGAGGGCGCCCGGCTGATCTTCCTGGCCCAGTGATCTCGGCCTGCCGATGGATACGACTCGGCGCGGGCCGTGCTATGGTTTGGGGGGGCGAGCGCCTGGCGCCGCCCCCTCTTTATTTTTTTTCTGTATTGACGCTAACCATATGGCGATTGCCGATCAGACCCTTCACACCCTTGAGTTCCCGAAGATCCGTGAGCGGCTGGCCCGCCACACGGCCTTCTCGGCCTCGCGCGATCTGGCCCTCGCGCTGCTGCCCTCCACCGACGTCGTCGAGGTGCGCCAGCGCCAGGCGCTCACCGGCGAGGCCCGCGCCCTGCTCGATGAGTACGCCGATGTGACGGTCGGCGGCGCCCGCGATGTGCGCCGGGCCGCCCGCCACGCCGCCCGCGGCGGGGTGCTCGATGGCCAGACCTTTATCGAGGTCGCCGGCACCCTGGCCTCCTCGCGCACGCTGCGCGCACGCCTGCTCAAGCTGGAGCCCGCGCTGTTCCCGCGCCTGATCGAGCAGGCCGGCTTCCTGCCGGCCCTGCCCCAGATCGAGGACGAGATCCTGCGCACCATCGGCGACGACGGCGCGGTGATGGACAGCGCCAGCGCTGAGCTCGGCCGCCTGCGCCGCGAGATCCGCATCGCCTTCAGCCGGCTCCAGGAGAAGCTCCAGAATATGGTCTCCTCCTCGTCCTACTCCGGCGCGCTCCAGGAGCCGATCATCACCGTGCGCAACGGGCGCTATGTCGTCCCGGTCAAGGCCAGCCACCGCAAGGATGTGCGCGGCCTCGTCCACGACCAGTCCAGCAGCGGGGCCACCCTCTACATCGAGCCGATGGCCGTCGTCGAGCTGAACAACCGCTGGCGCGAGATGCAGTCCGCCGAGGAGGAGGAGGTCCAGCGCATCCTGGCCGCCCTCTCCGACCGGGTGGGCGCCGCCTCGGCGCAGATCGTCGCCGCCGTGGAGACCTTAGCCGCCATCGACCTGGCCCTCGCCTGCGCCCGCTACGCCCTCGCCCTGCGCTGCGTGATGCCGGAGATCGTTGATCTGGATGCGGGAGGCTGGGGGCAGGAGGCAGAGGACGGGCGGCAGGGTGCAGATTCCCTGCCGCCTGCCACCAGCCACCTGCCTCCTCTTCATCTCACTGAGGCCCGCCACCCCCTGCTCGACCAGACAGCCGTGGTGCCGACGACGATCTGGCTCGGCGGCGAGTTTCGCCTGCTGCTGATCACCGGCCCCAACACCGGCGGCAAGACGGTGGCCCTGAAGACGACCGGCCTGCTCGCGCTGATGGCCCAGGCCGGCCTGCAGATCCCGGCCAGCGCCCCCTCGCGCCTGCCGGTCTTCGGCCATATCTTCGCCGACATCGGCGATGAGCAGAGCATCGAGCAGAGCCTGAGCACCTTCTCCTCGCACATGAGCAACATCATCCGCGTGCTGAGGGCGCTGGAGGAGGAGCCCATCCCCGAGGAGGTCTGGGCGGCCGACCGCTACGACCTGCTGAGCGACGCGCCGCCCCTCGGCCTGGTGCTCTTCGATGAGCTCGGCGCGGGGACGGACCCGGTGGAGGGCGCGGCCCTGGCCCGCGCGATCATCGAGCGCCTGCTCAATCTGGAGGTGTTCGGCGTGGCGACCACCCACTACGCCGAGCTGAAGGCCTTCGCCTACAACACGCCCGGCGTGCAGAACGCCTCGGTCGAGTTCGATGTGGAGACCCTGGCGCCCACCTACCGCCTGAGCATCGGCCTGCCGGGCCGCTCGAACGCCCTGGCGATCGCCACCCGCCTCGGCCTGAGCCGCGACCTGGTCGAGCGCGCCCGCGGCTCGATCGCCCGCGAGGACGCCCAGATCGAGGATCTGCTGGCCGGCATCCATAAGGAGCGCGAGGCCGCCGAGGCCGCCATCCGCCGCGCCGAGGAGCTGCGCGCCGACGCCGAGAAGTACCGCGACCGCCTGGCCGCCGAGCTGCGCGAGTTCGAGGACCGCCGCGAGGCCGAGGCCGAGGCCGCCCGCCAGGAGCTCGACGACGAGCTGCGCGAGGTGCGCGGCCAGCTCAAGCGCCTGCGCGAGGAGTTCCGCAGCGTCTCGCTCTCGCGCCAGTGGCTTGAGGAGGCCGAGCAGCGCTTCGCCGAGGCCGGCGCCAAGGCCAAGGATGTTGCCAGCAGACAGCTCAAGGCCCGCCCGAGCGCGCCCGCCGCCCCCGCCCCCGACGCCCCCCGCCCCCTCCAGCCCGGCGACACCGTGATGGTGCGCTCGGTCGGACTGAAGGGCGAGATCGTCTCGGTCGACGCGCAGGACGGCACCGCCGCCGTGCAGGTCGGCGGCTTCCGGATGACGGTCGACCTGCGCGAGCTCAGGCGCGAGAAGGCCGGCCCCGACACGGGGCGGCGCGACTACGCGCCCGCCGCGCGCAGCGTCAGCCTGCCGCCCGCCCCCGATGTGGCGATGACCTTCGACATGCGCGGCTGGCGGGCCGGCGAGGTCAGCGATAAGCTCGACCGCTACCTGAACGACGCCTACCTGGCCGGGCTGCGCCAGGTGCGCCTGCTCCACGGCAAGGGCACCGGCGCCCTGCGCCAGGTGGTGCGCGATGTCCTCCAGGGCCACCCCCTGATCACCACCTTCACCTCGGCCGCCGGCCGCGACGGCGGCGACGGGGTGACGGTGGCGACCTTGGTTGACCGCTAGCGGTCAACCAATGCCGCGTAGAGCTGCGCCCCAACCCCCAACCCCCAACCCCCAACCTCTAACCCCCAGCCCCGTGGTACAATGCCCCGGCTATGCCAGAGCTACTCGTCTACCTGATGCTGTCCCTCGCCCTGCTGCTGCCGGTGCTCGGCGCCGTGGCCCTGCGGCTCTTCGCCGAGCGGCTGGGCGCGCGGGGCATTCTGATTGCGGCGGCGGCCATCTTTGGCGTGGCCATCGCCAGCGCGCTCATCCTCTCGCGCAGCGACGTGGGCGCGATCCGCGTCGGCGATGTGAGCCTGCTGCTGCCCGGCACCCGCCCCGACGCCGTCTTCGTCCTGCCCGCCGACATCCCCGTCCAGGGCGACCCCGAGGCCACGCCGGCCGGCCCGCCGGTGCTGCCGACGCTCACGCCCCGGCCCTCGGCCACCGCCACCGCATCGCCGACGCCCCCGCCGACGGCCACGCCGACGCTCACGCCCGAGCCGCCGACTGCCACGCCCGAGCCGCCGACGGCCACGCCCGAGCCGCCCGCCGGCGGCCGCACCTACACCGTCGAGCCCGGCGACAGCCTGCGCAGCATCGCCGAGCAGTTCGGCGTCAGCGTCGAGGCCATCCTCCAGGCCAACGGCCTCACCCCGGCCCAGGGCGACGCCCTGCGCGTCGGCCAGGAGCTGGTGATCCCGTAGCTATTGCAGATTGCAGATTGTAGATTGTAGATTGTAGATTGTACCAATTCCTATTGAACAATACCGCATATAATAGTACAGACATAGCGCATTGGAACGCAGTATCCGGCAATCTGCAATCTGCAATCTGCAATCTGCAATGGTATTAAATCTATGACGACGATCCATACGATCGAGCGCCGGCCCCGCGCCGCATCCGCCGGCCCGCCGCCCCTGCTGATCATGCTGCACGGCTACGGCAGCAACGAGCGCGACCTGTTCGACCTCGGCGAGTACCTCGACCCGCGCCTGCACATCGTCAGCGCGCGCGGCGTGCTCAACCTGGGCTTCGGCTTCGCCTGGTACCACCTCGGCGGCGCGCCCGGCAATCTGGTGCCCGACCCGGAGACCCGCGCCCGCGCCCGCGACCTGCTGGCCAAGTTTGTGGCCGACCTGCCCGGCCGCCTCGGCACCGACCCGTGGCACACCTACCTGCTCGGCTTCAGCCAGGGCGCGGTGATGAGCCTGGCCCTCGCCGCCCACGAGCCCGCGCGCCTCGCCGGGGTCATCCCGCTCAGCGGCTACCTCGACCCGGACAGCCTGGACGCCCCGCTGCCCGCCGCCATCGCCGATCTGCCCATCCTCCAGATCCACGGCACTGAGGACGAGGTGATCCCTATCGCCGCCGCCCGCCGCACCCGCGATGCCCTCGCCCCCCTGGCCCGCCGCCACACCTACCAGGAGTACCCGGTCGGCCACACGATCAGCATGGACGGGCTCATGCTCGTGCGGGACTGGCTCGCCGAGCGGCTGGCCACGTAATTGCAGATTGCAGATTGCAGATTGTAGATTGCAGGGCCAAATCTGCAATCTACAATCTGCAATCTGCAATGGATCGAGGAGGGCGCCGTTGGCTCTTGAGCTCTGGCAGATCGTCCTGGCCGGGATCGGCGGCATCTTCGCCCTCCAGATGCTCATCGCCGCCGTGCTGATGATCGAGGCGAAGCTGCGCCGCCACCGCGTGCCGCCCGAGGGCTTCCCCTCCCTCACCCCCCCGCCGGCCACCGTGGCCAGCACCCAGGTGCAGATCTACACCGAGGGCCGCGGGCTCTTCGACGCGATGCTCTCCGCCATCGAGGGCGCCCGCGAGACGATCTACCTTGAGACCTTCATCTGGAAGGGCGACGTGCTCGGCGAGCGCTTCAAGCGGGCGCTGACCGCCAAGGCCCGCGAGGGCGTGCAGATCTACCTGATCTACGACACCTTCGCCAACATGGTGGTGCCGCGCGCCTTCTTCCAGTTCCCGCCCGCGATCCACGTCCTGCCCTACCGGGCCTGGCGCCGCCCCTGGCACGCCATCGACTTCCGCCGCTACGGGCGCGACCACCGCAAGATCCTGGTGGTCGATGGCCGCGTCGGCTTTGTGGGCGGCTACAACATCGGCGAGCTCTACCGCACCCGCTGGCGCGACACCCACCTGCGCCTGGATGGCCCCGAGGTGGACGACCTCGTCTACGCCTTTGTGGACTTCTGGAACGCTAACCGCTACCCGCACCACCCGAAGATCCCGCTGCCCGCCCGGGCCTGGGCCTCGGAGCTGCGGGCCTACCGCAACGACCCGGTGCGCCTGATCTTTCCCATCCGCTCGATCTATATCGAGGCGATCGAGCAGGCCCAGCGGCATATCTTCATGACCCAGGCCTACTTCATCCCCGACGAGGCCATCCTCCAGGCGATCATGCGCGCGGCCCGCCGCGGGGTCGATGTGCGCGTGCTGGTGCCCTGGCAGAGCAACCACGTGCTCGCCGACTGGCTGGCCCGCCACTCCTTCGACCTCTGTCTGCGCAGCGGCGTGCGGGTCTTCGCCTACCAGGGCGCCATGATCCACGCCAAGTCGGCCACGATCGACGCGGTCTGGTCGATGGTCGGCACGGCGAACATCGACCGGCTCAGCCTGGTCGGCAACTACGAGATCAACATGGAGATCTTCAGCCCCGATGTGGCCCGCTCGATGGAGGAGATCTTCATCTGCGACCTGACCAACGCCCACGAGATCCGGCCCGAGGAGTGGGCCCGGCGCTCCTGGGTGGCTCGCGCATCGGAGATGGTGCTCGCGCCGCTCTGGCCGCTTTTGTGACGGCTGAGGGCTGAGGGCTGAGGGCTGAGGGCTGAGGGCTGAGGGCTGAATGGTGAACATGCTCCACGACCTGACATTCTACGAATTTTGTTAGCGCGAATAAGCGCTGGGTACACCTTGATCAGCGTCGGCGGGGCGAGCACCGTCGCCTGGGGCGCGTGGTCCTGGGCGATCGCGGTCGCGTTCTGGAATGATATCGGGTAGCTCTCCTGCAGGGTCATGCTGGGCAGGTTTGCGTAGAGGATGATGATGCCGTCGGCCACAAACACGAGAATAATTGCGAGCAGTGTGCTAAAGAATGCGCGGGAAGTGCGGCTACTCATGGAATTCGTTCCCTTTCATTACATGCGTGCCCCCTGAGTAGCAGTGTAGATGGTCGGCCTTGGAATTTCATTAAGAATGGGCTGTGATATTCTTGTTTTTCTTTTAGATTTTCTCTTGAACGCGTGAGTGATGTGCGCTTTTGTTTTTGAATATAGGTTGAGTAGGCCTTTGGTCCTGGGCGGCGTGGGTCTTTTGGTGTATTTTGGGCACAGAGAGACGCCCTGCGTGGCTCTTTGTTGCGTTTTAGCAAAAAGATCTTGCTTAAAATCAACAAAAACGAGCTTGGGCGGGCGGCCTCGTAGCTGGTGCGGCAGATTAGGGGCTGGGCCGGAACGTAGTTGCAGCAGGCGCAGAATTGCTATATTATGCCCGTCTTATTCAGTGTTAAGCATATATTAAGCAACTGCGCTTCGTTAACCTGACGTTCACTTGACGTTGATCTTGCGTTAAACGCCCCTGCCTAGACTAGAAACGGCCACCGCGTAAAAAGGTTACGCGTGGCGGTTTCTACTGCTCGGGGCCGGCGCCTGCCGGCCTGAGACTGAGGAGGAGTGTCTTGAGCCGACGATGGACATACCGACCGTGGACCGTGTTCGCCCTGCTGATCCTGCTGATCCCGGCCCTCGCCGCCTGTGGTGGCGGCACCGCGACCGCGCCGACGACGGCTCCCGCCGCTGCGGCCACAGATGCACCTGCGCCGACGGCGGCCCCGACCGAGGCGATGGCGGCCACCGAGGCCCCGACCGAGGCGATGGCGGCCACCGAGGCCCCGACCGAGGCCGCGATGGCCGATGAGATGAGCGGCCAGCTGACGATCGCCGGCTCCTCGGCCCTGCTGCCGCTCATCCAGGAGGCGGCCAACCAGTTCCAGACCATGCACCCCGGCGCGCAGATCACGGTGACGGCGGGCGGCTCGGGCGCCGGGCGCACCCAGGTCTGCGAGGGCAAGATCGACATCGGCAATAGCGATGTGCCGATCTCGGATGACGAGAAGACCAAGCTGAGCTGCGCTGACGCCGAGATGACCCCGGTCGCCATCCAGGCCTTCGCCCCCGTGGCCAACAAGGAAGGCCCCGGCAGCGTGACCAGCCTGACCAAGGACCAGCTGGTCGGTATCTTCAACGGCACCGTCACCAACTGGAAGGATGTCGGCGGCGACGACACCGACATCATCCTGGTGAACCGCGCCAAGGGCTCGGGCACCCGCTCGAACATGGCCAAGTTCCTCTTCGGCGGCGACGACGCGCAGTTCGCCGAGGGCGCGTCCGAGGAGGACAACAACGAGACGGTCAAGACCACCGTGGCCCAGACCCCGGGCGCGATCTCGTACCTGGGCTTCGCCTACCTGAGCGACCCCGACCTGCTGGCCTTCAGCATCGACGGCGTGGCCCCGACCAAGGCCGACATCCAGGCCGGCAAGTGGCCGATCGGCGGCCCCGGCTATGCGATCACCAAGGGCGCGCCCGCGCCGCTCGCCAAGGCCTTCCTCGACTACGTCACCAGCGCTGAGTTCCAGGGCAGTGACGCGTTCGACAAGCTCGGCTTCGTGCCGGCGAAGTAGGTGGCGGGGGCGCTCGCCCCCGACCTGATCCTATGGCTGGTTGCGCCCGCCAGGAACGCTGGCGGGCGCAACCAACCATGCTGAGGTACTATGCGTCTTCGTCAGGGTATTGTCGCCCAGTCGATCTTCTTCACCGCTGCGGCGATCGTCGCGCTCAGCACCGCCGCCCTGCTGCTGTTCACCGGCAGCCGTGGTCTGGCGGTGTTTGGCTACATGAACCCGGCTGAGTTCTTTCTGAGCGGCAGCTGGAATCAGAACGATGAGAACTTCGGCGTGCTGCCGCTGCTGGCCGGCTCGCTGCTCACTGTCGGACTGGCCCTGCTGATCAGCGGGCCGCTGGCCCTGGGCGTGTCGATCTTTATGGTTGAGATCGCCCCCGAGCCGGTCCGCCGCGTGATGCGCACAGTGGTGGAGCTGTTCGCCGCCCTGCCCTCGGTGATCTACGGGCTGCTCGGGCTCACCCTGGTGGTGCCCTGGGTGCGCGAGAGCTTCGGCGGCGGGCTGGGCAAGGGTATCCTGGCCGCCTCGATCGTGCTGGTGTTCATGACCCAGCCGACGATCGTCAGCATCGCCGAGGACGCCCTGCGGGCGCTGCCCGAGTCGCTGCGCGAGGGGGCCCTGGCGGTCGGGGCCACCCGCTGGCAGATGATCTGGCGCGTGCTGCTGCCCGCCGCCCGCCCCGGCCTGATCACCGCCGTGGTGCTGGGCACCGGCCGCGCTGTCGGCGAGACGATCGCGGTGCAGATGGTGATCGGCAATATCACCTCGCGCATGCCAAAGAGCCTGCTCACCGGCGCCACAACCATGCCGGCGGCGATCGTCACCCAGCTGCCCGAGGCCACCAGCCCCGAGCACCGCGCCGCCCTGATTATGGTCGCCTTCCTGCTGCTGGTGATCACCTTCAGCCTGATCGCCGCCGTGCGCGCCGCCGGCTCCAGAGGCAAAGCCCGCCCGACCACCCGCAGGCGCCCGTCGCCCGCCGCCCAGACTGCCGCTGTGAAGGGGGGCGACTGATGAATAGCGATACTCGTGAGATCTTGGCCACCAAGGATGTGGCATGGGAGCGCCGGATCATGGCCGCCCGCCGCCGGGCCACCCTGATCGACCGGGCGATGACCGGGGTCATGTCGCTGGCCGCGCTCTTCCTGGTTATCGTGCTCTCGGGGGTGATCTTCATCATCCTGCGCGCCGGCCTGCCCGCGATCAGCTGGACCTTCCTCACCACCGCTAGCTCGATCACCGACCCCGGCGGCGGCATCGGCCCGCAGATCTGGGTCACGATGTATATCCTGGTGCTGTCGCTGGCTATCGTCACCCCGATCGGCGTCGGCGCGGCGATCTACCTCTCGGAGTACGCCCGCCCCGGCCCGATCACCAACGCCATCCGCTTCAGCACCGAGGCCCTGGCCTCCGTGCCCTCGGTGGTCTTCGGCGTCTTCGGGGCGATCGTCTTCCTGACGATCATGAACCTGGGCTTCAGCGTGCTGAGCGGCTCGCTCACCCTGGCCCTGCTCAACCTGCCGCTCATGGTCCGTATCGCCGAGGACGCCATCCGCGCTGTGCCGACCGCCTATCGCGAGGCCAGCCTGGCCCTGGGCGGCTCGCGCTGGGAGACGATCCGCAAGGCGGTGCTGCCCAGCGCCCTCCCCGGTATCATCACCGCCCTGGTGCTGACCGGCGGCCGGATCATCGGCGAGACCGCCCCGCTCATCCTGACCACCGGCACCACGATCTCCCCGAACGCGCAGTATAGCCTCAACCCGCTCCAGACGGGCGAGACCCTGGCGGTGCATATCTGGGTGCTGAAGATTGTCGGCGTGCCCGGCCTGCAGGATGCGCAGCTGGTGGCCGATGGCTCGGCCGCCGTGCTGCTGCTGATCGTGCTGATCATTAATGTGGGCATGGCCTACTTCACCAACCGCCTGACCCAGCGCCTGCGCGGCGCCAGCGGCGCCCCGCGCGCCGGCGGCAGCAAGAAGGGATAAGCCCATGGACGCCAGCACCCCTAGCGCCACCACGATGACCGTGAAGGATACCAGCCTCTTCTACGGCGGCTTCCGGGCGGTCAAAGATATTAATCTGCACTTCCGCCCGCACGCCGTCACCGCGATCATCGGCTCATCGGGCTGCGGCAAGAGCACCATGCTCCGCTCGCTCAACCGGATCAATGACCGGGTGAATGGATTTCGCGTCGAGGGCACGATCAGCCTGGGCGATCAGGATGTCTACGCCCCGACGACCGATGTCGTCGACCTGCGCCGGCGGGTGGGCATGGTCTTCCAGCGGCCCAACCCCTTCCCGATGTCGATCTTCGACAATGTGGCCTTTGGGCTGACCCTCTACGCCCCGCCGAAGCGCGCCGACCTGGAGATGATGGTCGAGACGGCCTTGCGGGCCTCGGCGCTCTGGGGCGAGGTGAAGGACAAGCTGCGCCGGCCGGCCACCGAGCTCTCGGGCGGCCAGCAGCAGCGGCTCTGCATCGCCCGCGCCATCGCCACCCGCCCCGACGTGCTGCTGATGGACGAGCCCTGCTCGGCCCTCGACCCGATCTCGACGCTCAAGGTCGAGGAGCTGATCGCCGAGCTGAAGCGCAGCTACACGGTGGTGATCGTCACCCACAACATGCAGCAGGCCGCCCGCGCCAGCGATGTCACCGTGATGATGAATATGGACGAGGCCGACCGGGCCGGCCACGTGATCGAGGTCGGCGCGACCGACGATATCTTCACCAACCCCCAGCACCCGCAGACCGAGGCCTATGTCAGCGGGCGGTTTGGATGATATACGTAAGGGCGCAGCAGGCGCAGAGCGCCTGCTGCGCCCTTACGGAGAGTAGAGGGCACCCCATGAGCGAGCAGACATCCGGCCATAGGACACTCGCGGTGCGAGAGAGCAGCGCGCGCGCCGACGCGCCGGCGGCGATCGAGGCCCGCGACTTCAACTTCTACTACGGCGACTTCCGGGCGCTGGAGCAGATCACCATGCTCGCGCCGCGCCACCAGATCACCGCACTGATCGGCCCCTCCGGCGCCGGCAAGTCCACCCTGCTGCGGGCCATGAACCGTATGCACGATGAGACGCCCGGCGTGTCGAGCGATGGCCAGCTGCTGCTGGAGGGCGCAGACATCAACGGCTTTAGCGACCTGATCGATCTGCGCAAGCGGGTGGGCATGATCTTCCAGCGGCCCAACCCCTTCCCGATGTCGATCTTCGACAACGTGGCCTACGGGCTGCGCCTGAAGTCGCAGGGCGCCAAGAAGGGCGTCATCGCCGAGCAGGTCGAGCAGGCTCTGCGCGGGGCCGCGATCTGGGACGAGGTGAAGGATAAGCTCCAGCAGTCTGGCCTGGCCCTCTCGGGCGGCCAGCAGCAGCGGCTCTGCATCGCCCGCGCCATCGCCGTCGAGCCCGAGGTGCTGCTCATGGACGAGCCGTGCGCCGCCCTCGACCCGATCGCCACGCTCAAGATCGAGGAGCTGATGGGCGAGCTTGAGGAGCGCTACACGATCGTGATCGTGACCCACAACCTCCAGCAGGCCGGCCGCGTGTCTGACCAGACGGTCTTTCTCTCGATGAACCCCGAGACCCGCGCCGGCTTTGTGGTGGAGGTCGGGCCGACCCAGCAGATCTTCACCAACCCCAAGGACGACCGCACCCTCGCCTATATCTCAGGCCGGTTTGGGTAGAGGCTTGTTGGGGCGCAGCAGCGCTGCGCTGCTGTGCCCTTACGGCAGACGTCGAGCGTATGATCACTCCCCCACAGCGACAAGCCGCCCCCGCGCCCCACCTGCTGATCGTCGAGGGCGATGTGCAGATGTCTGATGTGATGGCCTACCACCTGCGCAGCGAGGGCTTCGTGGTGCTGGTCGCCCACGGCGGCCAGCAGGCCCTGGAGCTGGCGCGCAGCGAGCCGATCGACATGGTGCTGCTCGATATGCGCCTGCCCGATATCACCGGGATGGCCTGCGCGCAGATCCTGCGCGCCGAGAGCGATGTGTCGATCCTGCTGCTGGCCGAGCGCCCCGACGGCTCCGACGGCATCGCCGGCCTGGAGCTGGGCGCCGACGACTATGTGCTCAAGCCGGTGCGGCTCACCGAGCTGCTCGCCCGCGTCCGCGCCCGGCTGCGCCGCCGGCGGGCCGAGGCTCCCACCGCCCCGGCCCCGCCCCTCGACGCCATCCTGGTGGCCGGCGACATCCGCATCTACCCCGAGTCGCGCCGCGTGTTCCGCGGCAGCCGCGAGATCAGCCTGGCCCAGAAGGAGTTCGACCTGCTCTCCACCCTGGTGCGCTACCGGGGCTGCACGCTCACCCGCGAGATGCTCCTGCGCGGCGTGTGGGGGCAGAGCCAGCCCGACGCGATCCGCACCGTCGATGTGCATGTCCGCTGGCTGCGCACCAAGATCGAGGACGACCCGGCCAGCCCCGTCCTGATCACCACCGTGCGCGGCGTCGGCTACCGCTTCGCCGACTAGTCGTTGTCGTCGTGGTCGTCGTCCCCCTCTCCATCACCATCGCCATCGCCCCCGGTGCCGCCCTGACCGCCCGTCGTCAGGGCGGTTGTGGCGTTTGTCGCCGTGTTGGCGATGATCTGCCCGCTTGTGGCGTCCACATAGATCATCCCCGTGTCCAGCGTCACCTCATAGACGGTGGCCCCCTGGTAGCTCACCAGCATCGGCGCGCCGGTGATCGTCGCGCCGGGAGCGCCCGCGAGGGCGACCCCGCTGGCCTGCTCGGGCGAGATGGGGTAGCTGCCCTGCTGGCTGACGGTGGCGATGGCCGGCTGCGGGGCGGCCGTCATTGCGGGCTGCGGCGCGACGTCGGCGCTCTTCGGTCGGTTGGCGATGACCACGCCCACGAGTACGAGGATGATGGCTGCGCCGACGGCGGCGAGCATGCGCGTTGTGCGCTTGTTCATACGAAAACCCCTTCATCTGCTGTGCTGTAGTATTCCACGCACAGCATAGCGGTGTCACCTTGGAAATGCATTAAGGCGGAGGCCTCTGTCGCCCTGAATCATGGGCAGGGCATGTGCAACATCGCTGGCGGCTGAAGCCGCGCCGCGGGGGCCTGCGGCCGACCGCCCACCTTCGTGGGCGATCCGGCGTCGGCCTGCGCCGACGCCCGGCGCAACGCGCCCCGCCGGCGCGACTTCAGTCGCCAGCCGGGGGGCGCTCAGGGCGTTGCTCATGCCCTGAATCATGGGTCGCACGCCTGTGTGATTCCTCCGGCGACAGGGTATAATACGAAGCATTATTCGCGCTACTCGCGCTACTCGCGTTCGTGTCATCCGCACCCGTTCGCGTCCTTCGCGATCCAGACGCCCCCCCCACCACCATATGAATGAGCGTATCTATGTCGCCCTCGATGTTGAGACCACCGGGCTGCAGGCCGGCGTGGATGAGATCATCGAGTTTGCGGCGGTCAAGTTTCGCGCCGGCGAGATCCTCGAGCGCTACAGCCAGCTCGTCTCTCCGCGCCAGCCGCTGCCCCTCAAGATCACTCGCCTCACCGGGATCACCCCCGAGGATGTGGCCTCCGCCCCGCCGTTTAACCAGATCGGCGCCGATGTCGCCCGCTTCATCAAGAGCTACCCGCTCGTCGGCCACTCGATCAGCTTCGACCTCGGCATGCTCCGCGCCCAGGGTATGGCCTTCAGCCAGCCGGTCTACGACACCTTCGAGCTGGCTACCCTGCTGATGCCCCAGATCTCGGTCTATAAGCTCGGCGCGATCGCCGAGCGCCTGGGTATCTCGCACCCGGCCGACCACCGCGCGCTCAACGACTCCGAGGTCACCGCCCAGGTCTTCACGCACCTGCTCGGCCTGATCGACCGGCTCGACCTGCGCGAGCTCACCGAGATCACCCGGCTCACCGCCAAGGTCGCCTTCCCCATGCGCGACCTGTTTGATGCGGCGCTGCGCGACCGCGCCAAGAACG
>NZ_JAIEWN010000040.1:0-35825 GCF_019599295.1 Oscillochloris sp. ZM17-4
CGAGCTGCCGGGCGCGCGCGCGGCGGCCCGCACGCTCAGCGCCGCCACGCCGCCCAGCCAGATCGACCTGCTGCTGCGGCCATACGGTGAGGCGACAATCCGTGTGCTACACTACGCGGAGGCAGGATCGCCCGGGCAGCTCGCGGCGCGCTATCAGGGCGAGATCCGGCCGGCTCGGCCGCCTCTGGATGGGCGCGACCTCCAGCGGCTCGGCGTCGCCCCCGGGCCGGCGATCGGCAGGGCGCTGGCCTCCCTTCGCGCCGCCTACCTCGATGGCGAGATCCAGACGCGCGAGCAGGCCGAGCAGTGGGTGCGCGCGCAGATATGATATACGGGCGTAGCGCGCTGCCGTAAGGGCGCAGCGCGATGCGTCCCAACAGGAGGCCCTATGGACGAGACCCTGACCATGCTCAAAGATCTGGCCGAGGCGCCCGGCGTGCCGGGCCAGGAGAGCGCCGTTCGCCGGGTGATGCGCCGCTACCTTGAGCCGCTCAGCGAGATCATGGTCGATAACCTCGGCAGCGTGATCGGCCGCAAGGCCGGCGCCGCTGAGGGGCCGAAGGTGATGATCGCCGGCCACCTCGACGAGATCGGCTTTATGGTCACCCGCATCACCGACGAGGGCTTCCTGAAGTTCCAGACCCTCGGCGGCTGGTGGGAGCAGGTCATGCTCGCGCAGCGGGTCGAGGTCTACACGCGCCAGGGGCCGCTGATCGGCCTGATCGGCTCCAAGCCGCCGCACATCCTCTCGCCCGAGGAGCGCAACAAGGTGGTGGACCGCAAGACGATGTTTATCGACATCGGCGCCTCGTCGCGGGCCGAGGCCGAGTCCTGGGGCGTGCGGCCGGGCGACGCGGTGGTCCCGGTCGGCCCCTTCGCCCAGATGCGCAACCCCGACATGCTCATGGCCAAGGCCTGGGACAACCGCTTCGGCTGCGCGCTGGTGATCGAGACGCTGCGCCGGCTGGGCGAGGGCGGCCACCCGAACGTGGTCTACGGCGTCGGCACGGTGCAGGAGGAGGTCGGCCTGCGCGGGGCGGCCACCACCACCAACCTGATCGCCCCCGACATCGGCATCGCCCTGGACACGGGCATCGCCGGGGATATGCCGGGCGTCGGGCCGGATGAGGCGGCGGGCAAGGTTGGCGGCGGCCCGGTGCTGCTGATCTACGACGGCTCGATGATCGCGCACACCGGCCTGCGCAACCTGCTGCTCGATGTGGCTGAGGCCGAGGGCATCCCCGTCCAGTTCGACAAGATGCCGGGCGGCGGCACCGACGCCGGGCGCATGCATATCTTCGGCGGCGGGGTGCCCTCGATCGTGCTCGGCATCGCCGTGCGCTACATCCACACCCACACGGCGATCATGCATCGGCGCGACTTCGACCAGTCGGTGGATCTGCTCGCCGCCCTGATCCGCCGCCTCGACGCCGAGACCGTGCGCCAGCTCAAGGCCGGGGAGTAATGCAACACCCTGCGGCGACGTGGGGAGAGGGGGGGAGTTCTCGCCACCGCAGGGTGTACGTAAAGAGTGTAGCCTGCTGTCATTAGAAACGGCTGAGGAGATTTGCCTGGTTTCTTCCCTTTTAGTTAAGGGGCTGCAACTTTCAACCGCCATGAGGCGCGCGGGGGGCGGCGCAGGCCAAAAAACAGTGAGGGTGTGGGCGCGCGAAGCGCTCCCATACCCTCACCCATACGCCTGGAGCAGGGCCGCCAGCCGACGCTGCGTGCGCAGGGCGGCCAGGGGCGCGGGGGCCGGCTCGACCCAGGCGGCCAGCTCGCCGATCGGCGTCGTGCGGGCCGCCTGGATCTGCCGGCGCTGGGCGAGGAGCGCGGGCAGCTCGCGCACGGCCTCCAGCCGCCCGGCGACGATGGCCGGCTGGCCCCGCAGCAGCCCGTACGCCGCCGCCAGCAGGTCGTAGCGCAGGGTGGCCGGCAGGCAGCCGCGCAGGATGGGCGTAGGCAGGCAGCGCACGATCAGGCGCAGCCGGTTGCGCCCGAGCAGCCGCTGCTTGAAGGGGCTGCCCTGGCCGCCCGTGGCCGAGTAGACGTGGCGCGCCCGCGCCCCCGGGGCCAGCACCGCGCCCCAGCCGCGCAGCCGCGCCCGCCAGGCCAGGTCGGCGTCCTCCAGGTAGCTGAAGAACTCGCCCGCGAAGACGCCCACGTCGTCCAGCATCGCGCGGCGCAGCAGGGCCAGCCCGCCGCTGGCCCCGAAGATCTCCACCGGCTCGGCCGGCATCTGCGCCACCGGCGTGCCCAGGTGCAGGTCGGTGGCCACCCCGTCGCCCTGGAAGATAATCCCCGCCGAGGCGACGACCTCGGGCCGGCGGCTGAAGACCAGCGCCCCGGCGGCGGCCCCCGCCCGCGGGCTCTCGCGCAGGGCCGCCCAGAGCGCGCCCACGCAGCCCGGCTCGGCCATGGCGTCGTCGTTGATCAGCAGCAGCAGCTCGCCCCGCGCGGCGCGGATGCCGGCGTTGGTGCCCCCGGCGAATCCCAGGTTCGCGGGCAGGCTGATCACGCGCACGTCGGGGGCGTATCGGCGCGCCCAGTCGCCCGCATGGTCGCGCGAGGCGTTATCCACCAGGACGATCTCGTCCTGAGGCTGAAGCTGGGCGCGCAGGGCGCTCAGGCATGCCGGCAGGAAGCGCAGGGCGCCCCAGGTGGGGATGACGGCGGAGATCGTGGGCCGGGTCATCGCTTCCGCACCATCCTCCTCACCCCGCGCAGCGCCCGCTCCAGCCCGCGGGCCAGCGGCTCGGGCGGGGTCGCCGGGATGACGGCGGGCGCGGGCAGTCCGAGCTCGCCCAGCGCGCGGGCGGCGGCGGCCACCCCGGTGACGCAGGCCCGCTCCAGGAAGAGGGCCGGGTGCGGGTAGGCCACCCAGTCGCCGCAGCAGGAGATGTCGGGCCAGGGGCTGGCCACGGCCAGGTGGCGCGGCCCGCCGCTGGCCCCGAAGCGGGTGTGGCTGGGCGGGTTGCGCCGGACGGTCTGGTGGATGAGCTGGCCGCGCAGCTCGGGGTGCGCGCGCTGGATGTCGGCGGCGGCGCGGGCGATCAGGGCCGCGTCGGGCTGGGCCAGCACCTCGGGCGGCCCGTAGATGTGGGCCTCGACCACCGCCCCGCCGGTGGCCGCGTGCCACGCCGCCGCGTCGCGCTGGAAGCGCTGGAGCCAGAAGAAGTTGTCGATCGTCATCTCGCCGCTACAGATGCCCGACTCGGCGCTGCTGCGCGGCGCGCGCGCGAACCAGAGCCGCACCACGCCCGTCTCCAAGCCGGCGGGCCAGACCATGTCGGCGGCGCGCGCGGCGGTGTCGGGGCTGGCGGCGAGCAGGCGGCGGGCGGCCTGGGCGTCGAGGGCCAGCACGACCTGGGGCGCCTCGGCGGCGTGCGCGGCCTCGCCCTCGCCCCAGCGGACGCGCCAGCCGCCGGGCGTGCGCTCGACGCACGTGGCCGTCGCGCCGGCGCGGATCGCCCCGCCGTGGGCCGTGATCGCGGCGGCGAGCGGGTCGATCACCGCCGCGCCCGAGTCGGCCGGCAGATAGTCGAAGGCCCAGGAGTCGCGCCGGAGCATGGTGTAGAAGCGCAGGAAGGCCAGGAACCCGGCCAGGGGCACCTCCTCGGGGCGGGCGGCCAGGCCGCTGCGCATCAGGGCCGAGACGAAGGCGCGCAGGCGGACGGGCCAGCCGTCGAAGAGGCCTGCCACACTGCGCTCGCCGAAGTCGATCTCCTCCATCAGCGGGTCGTAGGCCAGGGCCAGGTAGAGGCTGCCGGCCACCCGGGGCAGGCCGATGAGATCGGCGAGGGTGAGCATGCGCAGGAAGGAGGGGCGCAGCAGCAGGCCGAGGTAGTGCAGGGGCGCGGGGAAGAGGCTGCGGCGCACGGCGCTGCCGGCCTCGGCGCGCAGCACCCGCCCGCCCTCGGCGTGGACCCAGTCCTCGCGCAGGGCCGGCACCCGATCTGCGGCGATGCCGTGGCGGGCCAGGGTGGCCCGCAGGTTATGGTACTGCCCCCACAGCCCGTGGATGCCGTGCTCGGCGGTGAACCGCCAGCTGCGCCCGCCATGCTCCAGCGAGACCGTGTCGCCGCCGGCGAGCCGGCCGCCCAGCCGCGCGTCGGCCTCCAGCAGCAGCGGGCGCGCCCCGGCCTCGGCCAGGCTCAGCGCCGCAGTGAGGCCGGCGAGGCCGCCGCCGATCACAATTGCAGATTGCAGATTGCAGATTGCAGATTGAGCTGGAGCCGCCAATCTGCAATCTGCAATCATACAATCTGCAATCTTGTTGGTGGGCCGCCCGGGATTCGAACCCAGAACCATTCGGTTATGAGCCGATTGCTCTGACCGTTGAGCTAGCGGCCCCCGTATCATTATAAAGGTAAAAGGCAAAAGGCAAAAGGTAAAAACTCTTCACTCGCGCCTTTTACCTGTCCCCTTTTACCTTTTACCTTTCCCCGACCACCAGCAGCATCGAGCGGGTGGGCGGGATGGCCGTGGTGAGGGCGTAGAAGGCGCCCTTGACCAGCACGCGCAGCGGGTGCGTGCGCAGCCGCCCGGCCTCCAGGCCGACCTTCTCCCATGGCGCCTCGTACTGGCGGGCAACCACGCGGAAGCCGGCCTGCTCGACCAGCCAGCTCAGCTCGCCCATGGTGTAGGTGCGGCTATGGGTGGTGTAGCGCTGCTCGCCCTCCAGCCGCATCTGGTGGCGGAACTCGTCGCGGGTGAGCAGGCTCTGCCAGAGCAGCATGCGCAGGATGCCGCGCGCCCGGCTCTTGAAGTAGAGCTCGTTGGGCGTGGTGATCAGCAGCCGCCCGCCCGGCCGCAGCACGCGGCGGAACTCGCGCAGCACCGGCAGCGGCGAGTAGACCAGGTGCTCGATCACCTCGGAGAAGACCACCTGCTCGAACGAATCGTCGTCGAAGGGCAGGGCCTCGCGCTCCAGGTGTACCTGGCGCACCTCGACGCCCAGCCGCTCCCAGAGCGCCCTGCGCGTGAAGGGGTCCAGGTCGGCCCCGCTCACCTTGTAGCCGGACTGGACGAGCAGCTCGGTGAAGTGGCCGGGGGTGACGCCCACCTCCAGCACGCTGGCGCCGGGCGGCGCGGTAATAGCCCGCAGCATGGCGGCGAAGCGGTGGCGGTGCAGGCGGAAGTAGTGCGCCTTGCCGTCGGCCTCGGCGCTGCGCGCCACCTGGGCGAAGAGGGACTGGGTGTTTGTTGCCATATCGGGGCCGCTCCTCCAAACGAAATGCCGCCAGCCAGGCGTAAGCCGAACCGGCGGCATATAGTATCATAGAAATGAGCGGGGCCGCCTATTTGGCCCCGGCACAGCGCTGACACAACGATCCTGGGGCTGCTCCCCAGACCTGCTTTTTGCTGGGATTGGGCGGCTACGCCGCCCAATCCCAGCAAAAAAAGAACGTGGGGGCGGCGAGGCCGCCCCCACACCCCCACCGGGAGGTACCTATGCAAAACCAACCTGTGATCCCCACAGACAACCGCCCGCCCTGGCAGCGGCTGCTGCTGCGCTGGCTGATCAGCAGCCTGGCGATCTTCGCCGCGACCTGGCTGGTGCCGGGGATCGAGTTCAGCGGGCCGGGCTGGCAGATCGGCGTGGTGGCCCTGGTCTTCGGCCTGCTCAACGCCCTGCTGCGCCCGCTGATCTACCTGCTCACCTGCCCACTGGTGCTGCTCACCCTGGGGCTCTTCGGCCTGGTGATCAACGCCGTCATGCTCGGCATCACCTCGGCCCTGGCCGACCAGCTCGGCATCCAGTTCCACGTCTACGGCTTCTGGCCGGCCTTCTTCGGCGGCCTGGTGATCTCGCTCGTCGCCACCGCGCTCAGCTTCCTCGCCGGGGACACGAATGTGCAGGTGGTGCGGGTGAAGTAAGGGCGCAGCAGCGCCGCGCTGCTGCGCCCTTACGACCCGTCACGCTCCTATGCGCTGACCGCCGCCTTCTGCTTGGCCTTCTCCTCATCGACGAGGACGCGGCGCAGCACCTTGCCGATCATCGTCTTGGGCAGCTCCGTGCGGAACTCGACCTCGCGGGGCACCTTGTAGGGCGCCAGGTGCAGCTTGCAGAACGCGCGGATCTCCTCGGCGGTGGGGCTCTCGCCGTCCTTGACCACCACAAAGGCCTTCACCGTGTCGTCGCCGCGGGCCGGGTGCGGCACGCCCACCACCACCGCCTCCATCACCTTGGGGTGCATGAACAGCACCTCCTCGACATCGCGCGGGAGCACCTTGAAGCCGCTGGCGATGATCATGTCCTTCTTGCGGTCGACGACGTAGAAGTAGCCGTCGCTGTCCGACTTACAGATATCGCCGGTGTGCAGCCAGCCGTCGGCGTCCACCGTGCCGGCCGTCTCCTCGGGCTGGTTCCAGTAGCCCTTCATCACCTGGGGGCCGCGCACGCACAGCTCGCCCTGCCCCTCGCCGCCGATCGGCAGCTCGGCGCCCGTCTCCAGGTCGATGATCTTCGCCTCGGTGTCGGGCACCGGGACGCCGATGCTGCCGGCCTTGCGGGTGCCGTAGACCGGGTTGACCAGGGCCACCGGGCTGCACTCGGTCATGCCGAAGCCCTCGACCAGCCGCCCGCCGGTGAGCTCGCCGAAGCGCTCCTGCACCTCCATGGGCAGCGGGGCCGAGCCGGAGATACAGGCCTTGATGCTGCGCAGGTCGTACTCGTTGACCTTGGGGTGGTTGATGATGCCGATATACATGGCCGGCACGCCAGGGAAGAGCGTTGTCCGCTCCTTCTGCATGACCGTCATCACATTGTCGATCGGGCGCGGGTTGGGCACGATGATGATCTCGGCGCCCATAAAGACGCTGTAGAGCATGGCCACCGTCATCCCGTAGACGTGGAAGAAGGGGATGGCGGCCATCATCTTCTCCTGGCCGGGCCGCCCGTCCGGCAGCCACGCGTCGATCTGCTGGACGTTGGCCAGCAGGTTGCGGTGGGTGAGCATGGCGGCCTTGGGCAGGCCGGTGGTGCCGCCGGTGTATTGGAACAGGGCCACATCATCCATATCCACATTGACCCGCGGCGGGGTGGGGCCGTACTTCTCCAGCAGGTGCCCAAAGAAGAAGGTGTCCTGCTCGGGGCGCACCTCGACCCACTCGGGGGTCTTCTTCTGGGAGCTCTTGACCAGCAGGTTCGAGGGGAAGCCGAGGGTGTCGAAGACGTGGGCGACGATCACCCGCTTGACGTTGGTGTCGGGGCGGATCTCGCGCAGCCGCGGCCAGAACAGGTTCAGGAGGACGATCGTCTCGGCGCCGCTGTCGTTCAGCTGGTGCTGCAGCTCGCGGCTGGTGTAGGTGGGGTTGGTGTTGACGACGACCGCGCCGAGGCGGATGGCGGCGAAGAAGGTGATCACATAGTGCGGGGAGTTGGGCAGCATCACCGCGATGCGGTCGCCCTTGCGCACGCCGAGCTGGTAGAGCGCCGTGGCCATGCGATCGACCTGCTCGTTCAGCTTGCGGTAGCTGGACGTACCGCCGATCGTCAGGCGGCCGCCAAGCATATAGCGCAGGACGAAGTTTGTCGCGATGTTCTCGGGGAATGTGCGCGCGGCCTTGGCGAGCAGATCGCTGAGGGTCAGGTTCTGGTAGCTAATCGTGCGTGGCACGCCCTTGTCATAAAATGAAAACCAGGGCTTGTCCATCCTGGCACCTCCTTGTGCAGCTTTGTTGTCGCTATAAAAGGTTTTGGGGAGGGCCGGCCCTCCCCAAAAACCTCACCTACACATCATCGCGCAGCCAGCCGCGCTCGCGGGCGATGAACTTGATCGTGGCGTCATCGGGCGGGTAGAGGCCGGCCATCTGATAGGCGTAGGCCAGCAGCGCCGCGCCGCCGATCAGGCCGACCATGAGCCCGAAGAGGAACGTGATCGCGCCAATTACCTGCTTCATAGAAACCTCCGTATGAGGGTACAGATGAGCGTACAGGATACAAGGTACAGGGCACAGGCTGATGCCTGATGGTATGGCGATATTGTACCATAGAGCACTGAGAGGCTGAGGGGCTGAGACACTGAGATACTGATGGTACAATAGGGAGTAATGTTCTCGACCTGTACCCTGTACCCTGTACCCTGTACCCTGTACCCTGTACCCTGGAGAGATCGCATGGATCAGCGCGCGCGTGTTCGGCTCACGAGCATGGCGGCCTGCGCAGGCTGAGCGTCGAAGATGGGGCCGGGCGCCCTATCCGCCGTCCTCAGCGCGCTGCGTCTGCCGACGAGCCCGAGCCTGCTGGTCGGGCTCGATGTTGGCGATGACGCCGCCGTCTACAAAATTGATGACTCCACCGCCCTCGTGCAGACGGTGGACTTCTTCCCGCCGATCGTGGACGACCCCTACACCTTCGGGGCTATCGCTGCGGCCAACGCCCTGAGCGATGTCTACGCCATGGGCGGCCGGCCGATCACGGCCCTCTCGGTGGCAGCCTTCCCCGTCGACCTCGACCCCGAGATCATCGTGGCCATCCTCCAGGGCGGGGCCGATATGCTGGCCGAGGCCGGCGCGGTGCTGGCCGGCGGCCACACCGTCACCGACCGCGAGCCGAAGTTTGGCTTGAGCGTGACGGGGCTGGTCCACCCGGACCGGATCCTGACCAAGGGCGGGGCGCGGCCAGGCGATGCGCTGCTGCTCACCAAGCCGGTCGGCACCGGCCTGATCACCTCGGCCGCCAAGTGGGACCAGGTCGGCGACGGGGACCTGGAGGCGGCCGTGGCAAGCATGCTGGTGCTGAACAAGCTGGCCGCCGAGCTCACCGCCGACCTGGAGGTCCACGCCGCCACCGACATCACTGGCTTCGGCCTGCTGGGCCACGCCGCCGAGGTCGCCCGGGCCAGCGGGGCGGGCATGCGCTTCCGCATCGCCGACCTGCCGCTGCTCCAGGGCGCGCTGACCTACGCCCGCGCCGGGCTCATCCCCGGCGGGCTCGACCGCAACCGCGAGTTCCTGGAGGAGGGCGGCTACCTGCGCTACGATGACGGGGTGGATGAGGCCTACCGCCTGCTCTTCCACGACCCGCAGACCTCGGGGGGGCTGCTGTTCGCCATGCCGCCCGCCGCCGCCGCAGAGCTGACGCGCCGCTGCGCGGGCGCCGGCCAGGGCTGCTGGCAGGTCGGCGCGGTGGTTGCGGGCGAGGGGATTGTGGTGACGGCGTAGGGCCGAAGCATTGGGCGCTGCCGCGAAGCGGCAGCGCCCAATGCTTCGGCCCTACCCCAGGGCGAGGCGCAGACAGCCGGAGGCCGCGAAGAGCTCGGCGAGCACGAGCAGCGAGAGGCGCGGCCGGGCGCAGAGGTAGACCGGCCGCCACTGGGGGGCGAACTTCGCCTTGAAGCGCAGCAGGCCCTCGGCGTTATAGACGTAGCGCAGGCTCTGGCCGACCGCGCTGATCAGCCGCTCGCCGGGGCGCAGGTCGCTGTCGTCGAGGTGGTAGAAGGGCGCCTCGTTCAGGCTCAGGCGGCGCACGCCCTCCTCGCGCAGCTGGGCGCCGGCGAAGACGAAGAGGCTCTCCATCACCCCGCCGGGCGCATCGGGCGCGCGCAGCATCAGCTCGGTGACGGCGGCCATCGGGCTGGGCGACGAGATCAGGATGGCGCCCTGCCATGCGCCGTCGTCGCGGTCGAAGACAAAGAGCCGGGTGCCCGGCACAAACTCGCTGCGGAAGAGGTCGTGCAGCTGGGGGCGCCCCCCGTAGCGCGCCCGCGCCGCGAAGGCGCGCAGCAGCCGGGCGCCTTCCTGGCTCCAGGGGATCTCGCGGGCCGCGCCGTGGCGGCGGGCCTGCTTGACCATCTTCGTCACCGCCCGGCGGCGCATGCCCTCGCCATCAAGGTCGACGAGCGCCTCCACGCCGGCCCGCGCGGTGGCCCAGCCCTGGCGGCTGAGGAAGCCGGCGAGGGCCGGGCCGCAGCCGCGGATCATGGCCCCCGGCAGATCCGCGAGCCAGTCGCCATAGAGCTGCTCGAAGCTGTAGCACGCCGGCAGGTCGGCGTAGGCCACCCAGCTGAGCCGCGAGAGCGGCAGCCGTCGCACGGTGAGCGCGGGCGCGTCGACGCCCCCGCGCGCCCAGCTCAGCGGGAGCTCGGGGCCAACCAGCGAGTCGGCGATGGCGCGGGCGGGTGAGTGCGGCAGCGTCGCCGAACGGGTTGGCAGGATTGAGAGGCTCACAGGATTTCTGGTATGGTATGCACATTATTTGCACATCTACACGTAAGTGTGCCCCCACCAGCCGGATCTGTCAACCCCAAAACCAATCGGCTGATCGCACGATGGGGAAGGGGCCAGCTCCGCTGGCCCCTTCCCCATCAGATCTACTCCCTCCCGGCGTCGCCGGCGCTGCAGTAGGAGCCCGACATATGCACCTCGTGGGCCACCTTCAGCTCGGCCTCCTCGGAGCCGAGCGCCGCCGGGCGCAGCTCGGCGTCCGCCCGCCAGCTGAACGGCTCGGCCTGCGGGTAGGCCCGGCCGTAGGCAGCCAGGCCCAGCGGCAGCAGGCGCATGCGCCGCGCGATCCACGCGCGATCCCACGGCCCGTCCGCGATGATCTCCTCCGCCGCACGAAACTCGTAGTAGATCGTCCGCCGCAGACCCTTGCCCTCCACCCTCGGCGAGCCGTGGACCACCATCACATTGTGCAGCAGCACGTCGCCGGGGTGCATCTCGACCTCGACCGTGTCGGGGTGCTCCCAGCCGTAGGCGTCGGTCAGCGCGCAGATATCCTGGCGCTGGCGGTGGGTGCCGGGCAGCACGCGCAGGGCGCCGGCACCCGGCAGCGACGGGTCGAGGTAGAGGTCGAAGTTGAAGATCCGGTAGCGCTGCGTGGGCTGCACGGCGTCCTGGTGCCAGGGGATGCGCTCGCCGTCGCCGGCCTGCTTGAAGACCATGGACTCGTAGGTGGGCACGAAGTTCGGCCCGCAGAGGCTCTCGGCGACGGCGAGGACCTGCGGGCTGCCGAGTAGCTCCAGCGAGGCGGCCTGCCCCTTGTTGTGCAGGTAGTTGACTCGGAACAGGGCCGGGCCGGCGGGGCGCTGGGCGAAGTTGTAGTCGTCGCCGGCCTGCTCGGGGCTGACGCGCTCGCCGTCGGCGATCCAGGCCTGTCCGGCGGCCTGGAGCCGCGCAAGCATGTCGGCGGGTATCCAGCTGCGCAGGATGAGGTAGCCGTGCTCGTCGTAGAATCGGATCTGCTCGTCGGTCAGGTGGTGGGGCGTGCGCTCGTCCTCGGCCAGGTAGATCGGCGGCATCTCGACAGTCGTTGTCATAGGGCTCTCCAGTGAGTGGGGCGGTCGATAGTGATAAGTGTAGCATAAGCGCCGCGCGCCAGGCCAGAGGCAAACTCTAACATCCCTCTTATTGCGCGCTGTACTTGCTTCAGGTACAATAGAGGGCAGCGAGCAGCCGTTGTAAGATGCGACCTTCAGGGAGGGTTGTAGCGTTATGCCGACCTACGTCTATGCGTGTAAGAGCTGTGGCAATCAGTTCGAGAAGTTCCAGAGCTTCAAGGAAGACCCGCTCACCGTCTGCCCCTGCGGCCAGGAGGGCCAGGTGCGCCGGGTGATCCAGCCCGCCGGCGTGGTCTTCAAGGGCTCCGGCTGGTACATTAACGATAGCCGCGGTAGCAGCAGCACCGCCGTCGTCGGCGACACCGCCAAGGCCGAGAAGACCGACACGGCCGACACGGCCGAGAAGAAGGCTGATACGGTCGAGAAGGCCAGCACCAGCGAGAAGAGCGAAACCAGTGCCCCTGCGCCTGCCAGCCCTGCTGAATAGCTCCCCCGCGAACCCTACGGGGTCGGGCCACATGATCCGGCCCGCCCCACTCTCTTGCCTCGGGTGCGTCTGTAGCTAGGGGCGCTGTCGATGACAGCGCCCCTCTCTTCGTGTGCCCCCCACGCCCGAATATCTTACGGCGACCCAGCAGGAGAACCTCATGTCCCTCTCCAGCGCGATCCGCACGCTGCGCGACGATGTGCGCGCAATCTTTCGCAACGACCCGGCGGCCAACAGCCTCGCCGAGGTGCTGCTCTACCCCGGACTCCACGCCATCCTGCTCCACCGGCTGGCCCACGCCATCTGGAAGCGCCGGGTCCCCTTCCTGCCCCGCTATATCTCGCAGGCATCCCGCTTCTGGACCGGCATCGAGATCCACCCCGGCGCGACGATCGGCTGCGGCTTCTTCATCGACCACGGCATGGGCGTGGTGATCGGCGAGACGACCGAGATCGGCGACCGGGTCATGCTCTACCAGGGCGTCACCCTCGGCGGCACCGGCAAGCAGTCCGGCAAGCGCCACCCCACCCTCGATGACGATGTGGTCGTCGGCGTCGGCGCCAGCGTCCTCGGCGCGATCACCGTCGGCAAGGGCGCCCGCATCGGCGGCGGCGCCGTGGTGGTGAAGGACGTGCCGCCCCACTCCACCGCCATCGGCGTGCCCGCCCGCATCGTCGCCACCCGCGACCCGGCCACCGGCCTCACCCGCCGCATCGAGGATCTGCCCGACCCCGAGGGCGAGATGCTCCGCGGCCTGCGGGCCAAGGTGCTTGAGCTTGAGGATCGCCTCGCCGACCTGGAGGATACGACGCAGACCCACCACGCCGAGCATCACCTGGCCTACGACGCCCTGCCCGCGAGCCTCTGGCGCACCCTCGATGAAACTGGCAAGGCCAACGAGGAGTATAATCTCGGCGCCGGGATCTGAGGCTCTTATGTAAGGGCGTAGCAGCGCCGCGCTGCTGCGCCCTTACGGGGATAGCTATGTCCATCCAACTCTACAACTCCCTGACCCGCAGGGTCGAGCCGCTTGAGACGATCGAGCCGAACGTGGTCCGCATGTACGTCTGCGGCGTCACTGTCTACGACGACGCGCACATCGGCCACGCCATGTCGGCGATCGTCTTCGACATCATCCGCCGCTACCTGGAGTTCCGCGGCTACGAGGTGCGCCACGTCGTCAACTTCACCGATGTGGACGACAAGGTGATCGCCCGCGCCAACGCCACCGGCCGCGACCCGCTCCAGATGGCCGCCCAGTACGCCGATGAGTTCCTGTCCCAGCTCCAGCGGCTGAATGTGCTGCCCGCCGACGCCTACCCGCGGGCCACCCAGACCATGGGCGAGATCATCGGCTTCACCGAGAGCCTGATCGCGGGCGGGCACGCCTACGCCGCCGAGGGCGATGTCTACTTCCGCGTCGCCAGCGACCCGGGCTACGGCAAGCTCTCGGGCCGCTCGCTGGGCGAGATGCTCAGCGGCACCCGCTTCGAGGTGGACCCGCGCAAGGAGTCGCCGGCCGACTTCGCCCTCTGGAAGGCCGCCAAGGAGGGCGAGCCGGCCTGGCCCAGCCCCTGGGGCCAGGGCCGCCCCGGCTGGCACATCGAGTGCTCGGCCATGAGCATGAAACACCTCGGCGCACAGATCGACATCCACGGCGGCGGCAACGACCTGGTCTTCCCGCACCACGAGAACGAGATCGCCCAGAGCGAGTGCCTCACCGGCGAGCGCTTCTCGCGCTTCTGGGTGCATAACGGCATGCTCCAGCTGGTCAACCCGGAGACCCGCCAGGTCGAGAAGATGTCCAAGTCGCTCGGCAACGTCGTCACCATCGACAGCTTCCTCAAGCAGTATGACGCCGACGTCTTCCGCCTGATCGTGCTCGGCAGCTACTACCGCAGCCCGCTCACCTACAACGCCGACATCGCCGCCGACAACGCCCGCAAGCTGGACCGGCTGCTCGGCGCGCTGCAGCCCGCCGTCGGCGCCGCCGAGGGCGGCCCGGCCGCCGACGCGCTCGCCCACAGCGCCGGGGCGGCCCGCGCCGCGTTCATCGCGGCGATGGACGGCGACATCAACACGGCCGGCGCCCTGGCCGCGCTCTTCGATCTGGTGCGCGCGATCAACGTCGCCCGCGACGCCGGCGTCGGCGGGGCGGCCCTCGCCGCCGGCCAGGCCGAGCTGCGCGAGCTGGCCGGCGTCCTCGGCCTGCGCCTCAGCCCCCAGCAGAGCGCCAAGAGCCAGGACGTGGCCCCCTTCATCGAGCTGCTGATCGAGCTGCGGGCCGGCCTGCGCAAGGCCAAGCAGTTCGAGCTGGCCGACCTCGTCCGCACCCGCCTCACCGACCTCGGCGTCACCCTTGAGGATGGCCCACAGGGCACCCGCTATAAATTCTAGATTGCAGATTGCAGATTGCAGATTTCCGCTGCAATCTGCAATCTGCAATCTGCAATCTGCAATCAATATGAGCTGGCTCGAACTTTCCGTCCAGGTCGATACCGAGTCCGTCGAGTCCGTCTCCGAGCTGCTCGCCCGCTACGGCTACAACGGCGGCGTCGTCGCCGAGCCGGCGTGGACCCCCGGCGACGAGGGGCCGGAGTTCACCTACGACCCGACCCGCCCGGTGACGCTGCGCACCTACATCCCGCTGGACGCCCAGGCCGAGGATGTGCGCCAGCGGCTTGAGCAGGCGCTCTGGCACTTCGGCCAGATCCGCCCGATGAGCCCGCTCCAGGCCCGCACGCTGGAGGAGGAGGACTGGGCCAACGCCTGGAAGCAGCACTACAGCATCCTGCGCGTCGGCGAGCGCACCGTGGTGGTGCCCTCCTGGCTGGAGTACGAGCCGCAGCCCGACGATGTGGCGATCTTCCTCGACCCCGGCATGGCCTTCGGCACCGGGCTGCACCCGACCACCCAGCTCTGCCTGCGCCTGCTGGAGCGCTACGCCCGCCCCGGCCTGCGCACCCTGGACATCGGCACCGGCAGCGGCATCCTGGCGATCGCCGCCGCCAGGCTCGGCGCCGGCCCCGTCCTGGCCCTCGACAACGACCCGGTGGCCGCCCAGGTGGCCGCCGAGAACGTCGAGGCCAACCATGTCGGCCAGATCGTCACGGCGGCAACGGGCAGCCTTGGCGCCGGCCAGCACATGGGCCACTGGCTCAGCGGGGATTTTGGCGAGCAGGGGACAGGGGACAGGGGACAGGGCACAGAGGTTGAAGCTCAGTTCGCGCTTATTGCTGCTAATCTCATCGCCAAGGTGCTGGTGATCCTGGCCAGCGACCTCGCCGCCGCGCTCATCCCCGGCGGCTATCTTATTAGCAGCGGGATCATCGACACCAAAGAGGCCGACGTGGCCGAGGCCTTCGCCGCCGTCGGCCTGCGCCAGGTCGAGCGCCACGCCGAGGGCGAGTGGCTGGCCCTCGTCCACACGCGCTAGGGCGCGCGTGCGCATGAGGACTGCATGCCTCTGAAATGATCTGTTTGAATGCGCAAAATGGCCAGCGAAGCTGGCCATTTTGCGCATTCAAACAGATAGGGTTTAGGGCCGCAGGCCCTACCGGCGCACAAAGTACGTCGTCTCCTCATCAGCGTAGCGCTGCTCCCACGCCTGCGGGCGCGCCTTCGCGTACTCCACCAGGGACTCCTGGGTCTCGTTGCTCAGCAGCAGCCCGTCGATCCGGTACTTCGCCAGCAGATCATCCACCTCCAGGCCGCCCGAGAGCCGCTGGTAGTCGAGCCACTGCCCCAGCGGGTACAGCTCGATCCGCGGGTCGGCCCAGACCTTCTGCCCAGGGTCGGCCCAGATCAGATAGCTGCCGTAGCTCATCTCGTGAAAGAGCCGCTCGGGCGGAGGTCGCTCGCCCTCCAGAAAGGCCACGGCGGCGACGGGCGTCTCGGGCGCGAGCAGATCGCCCACATCAGGGGGCAGGCCGAGGCTCGGCTTGACCCAGGGCAGGGCGAGCAGCAGCATCAGGCCGATCACGCCGGCCAGGGCCGCGTTGATCGCCGAGGAGCCCTGGAAGGCCGGTCGCTCGTCGCGCGGCGCCCAGCTCGCCAGCTGGCCCACCAGCAGCGGGGTGGCCACGGCGATAAACCAGATGTTGTTGCGCACCGCCCCCAGGGCCAGCCAGAAGAAGGCCCCGGCGAGCAGCATGTCCACCATGTCGGGCCGGCGCGGGGCGTAGGCAAGCAGCACCACCCCGACCATCACAAAGATGAAGAAGACCACCCCGCCGGCGCCGCGCACCGTCTGCGGCGCCCACTCTGTCACCAGCTGCGTCACCGCCGAGCTGCCCAGGAGGTCGCGCACATAGCCGATCACCTGGAGGCCGCCGGGGTTGATCAGCCAGGCGGCCCCGGTGAGCGCGCCGGCCAGGAAGAGCTGGCGCAGCGGCGGGCGCGACGGCGGCGGCGGGCGATCCAGCACATCCTCGGCCCGGCCGACCGGCCGGCGCGCCCAGGCCCGCGCCTCGCGCCAGTCGGTCACGAGGCGGCGCAGCCCCTCGCCCACAAAGGTCAGCCCGATCAGCGCCCCGCCCAGCACGAACGAGCCGTGCAGGTTCACCCAGATAATCCCCAGCACCGGCAACAAGAGTAGGGGCGCAGCAGTTGCCCAAGCCCCATGCTTAGAACCCCGTGATTGATCGACGACTGCTGCGCCCTCCGAACCTGCCCCCAACCCCCAACCCCCAGACCGCCACCCATCCAGCACATACAGGTAGGCCACAAACAGGGGCAGCGCGTAGGTCTGCGGGCGCACGATCCAGTTATCGAACGAGGCGGGCATCGTCGCCACCAGCAGAAAGGCCACGCTCAGGCGCAGCAGCCCGGTGCGACGCAGGCAGAGCCGCAGCAGCAGCCCGTAGGTGCCGGCCAGCAGCGCGGCCTGGGCCAGGATCAGCAGCGGCGCGCCGCCGAGCGTGAAGAGCCCATACATCAGCAGCTGGCCCAGCCAGCTCTGGTTGTAGAACGGCTCGCCGGCCCGCGTGTACGAGAAGCTGTCGACCGTCGGGATCTGCCCGCTCTCTATGATCAGCCGGCCGGTGGCCATGTGCCACCAGAAGTCATTCGGCGGGATGGGCGTCAGCAGGGCGCGCAGGGCGATGAACGCCACCGCCGCGAAGATCCAGACGTGGTCGAGGGTCAGGCCTGCGCTGCGTTTTGTCATATCCCCTCCGGTAGGGCCGAAGCATTCGCCTGCTGATCACCCGATGTATCTTGGGGCAGCACCTGGCGAATGCTTCGGCCCTACGCTACCTTCTTCTCCAGATCTCGCTCCGCCCCGCCTGGAAGCTGCGCGCCCAGGCTGGCGAGCCCTCTAGCGCCGCGACAAGCCCCGCCTGGTGCCCGGTGTCGAGCAGCACGCAGGCCACGCCGTGGCGGTCGAGGCCGGCGAGCGAGCCGTCGCCCCGGCTGATCGCCACATAGTCGTCCCAGAGCTCCGACGGGAACAGCTCGACACGCGGGTCGATGAAGCTCTGCGCCGCCGGGTAGAGCGCCCAGGCCATATACGAGCCGTAGCCCATCTCGTTGAAGATCGGCCCGGCGCAGGGCCTGGCCCGCAGCTCCTCCACGGCGGCCACCGGCGTGTCGGCGCTGAACAGCTGCGGCGCGCCCGGCACCTCGGCGAAGATCGCCCGGTACGGCTCCGGCAGCGGCAGCAGCGGCTTCAGCCAGGGCTGGAGCGCCACGACCATGGCCGCCAGCAGCAGCGCGGGGAGCAGGTTGGCCGGGCTGCCCGCCGGCCGGCGCGGCGCCGGCGCGCCCTCGGTGCTGAAGACCGCCCGCGGCGCCGCCAGCGACTGGGCCACGATCGGCATGGCAGCCACGCCGAACCAGACCACATAGCGCGCCCCGAGGAAGGCCTGCCAGGCCAGGCCGCAGACGATCAGCACGTCGGTGATGCTGGGCCGCCGGCGGGCGAGGGCGAAGGCAGCGATCAGCGCCAGCACCCCGATAACGAACATCGCCCCAGCTATGCTGTGCGGGTTCGGCGGCTGCCACTCGTTGATCAGCCCCTGGCTCGAGTCATCGCCCAGGAGGCTGGCCACATAGCCGAAGACGCCGAACCCGAGCGGGTTGACCACCGTCGCCGCGAGCATGCCGGCAGACGTCAGGTACAACCGGCGCAGCTGCGGCCAGACCAGGGCGCGCGGCTGGCGCAGCAGGCGTCGCAGCGTCTCGCCCACCACGAAGGCCCCCGCCACCAGCAGCCCCATCACGAAGGCGCCGTGCGCGTTCACCCAGAAGATCATGATCGCCGGCAGGGCGATCAGCCAGCGCGCCCGCAGGCGGCCCGCCGCATACCCGCCCAGGATCATCAGCGTGGCCATAAAGGGCAGCCACGACCAGTTCTGCGTGCGCGCGTTGAGGTTATTGATCGTCATCGCCGCCGCCAGCAGCGCGGCCAGGGCGCCCAGCCGCCAGGAGCCGCTGCGCAGGCGGGCCTCCCAGGCCACCAGCCCGAAGGCCGCCGTGCCCAGCGCGTTGCGGGCGAAGATCGTCATCGGCAGCCCGCCGACGCGGAACAGCGCGTAGAAGAGCCACTCGCCGAGCCAGCTCTGGTAGGTGTAGGGGTGATCCGCCGGCAGCGTCCAGGCGAAGAGGTTCGTCGTGGGGATGCCGCCCGTCGCCACCAGCTCCCCGACCTTCAGGTGCCACCAGAAATCGTTCGGGGCGGTGGGGGCCAGGCTGATGAATCCGCCGATCACGCTCAGCGCAAAGATGACCCACAGGTGGTCGAGGCGAAGCCCGACGCGCGCCGGGCGGGGGTTGGCCATGGGGCTACCTTCTTCCAGGGGTTTTCAGGACGAAACAGCTACCAGGGGCGGATAGCCCCCCGTTCAGCGCGCGGCTATAATAGCATGGCGACGTTACGATCACCCGGGACGCTCACGCACACGACATTCAGACTCATCGACAGGGAAGATCGCCATGAGATCGATCGCGGTACCACGTATGCGCTACCAACGCCCTCTTGCTCAGATCGCCGTGGCCGACTGTACGGTGATCATCCCTACCTATAACGAGGCTGACAACATTGTTCAGCTGATCCCGCAGGTGCTCGCGCACCCGCGCTGCCGCGTCCTCGTTGTGGACGACGGCTCGCCCGATGGCACCGGGGCGCTCGTGGAGCGCATCGCCCGCGAGGAGCCGCGGGTCGGCCTGCTCTCCCGCCCCGGCAAGCTCGGACTCGGCACCGCCTACATCGACGGGTTCCGCCGCGCCCTCGCCGAGGATGCCCAGCTGATCATCGAGATGGACGCCGACTTCTCGCACGACCCGGGCTACCTCCCGGCCCTGATCGACGCGGCATCCACCCAGTACGACCTCGTCCTCGGCTCGCGCTACGTGCGCGGCGGCGGCACGACGGACTGGGGGCTCAGCCGCAAGCTGATCAGCCGCGGCGGCAACCTCTACGCCGGGATCATCCTCGGCCTGCCCGTCGCCGACGCCACCGGCGGCTACCGCTGCTACCGGCGCGGCCTGCTTGAGGCGATCAACCTCGACGCCGTGCGCTCCAACGGCTACGCCTTCCAGATCGAGATGGTCTACCGCGCCCGCGCCGCCGGCGCCCGCATCGGCGAGGTGCCGATCATCTTCCCCGACCGGCGCGTCGGCAAGTCGAAGATGTCGCGCCGCATCGTGCTGGAGGCGCTGATCAATGTCTGGCGCCTGCGCTTCGGGCTGATCTGACGAGGAGCGGGTTCTAGGGAGATCTGTGCGCTCCCTAGAACCCGCTCCTCGTCGCGACGCGGGGGCGGCGGCGGGCCGCGTAGAGCATCACCCCGATCACCAGCAGGCCGAGGATCAGCAGGGCCGCCAGCTTCATCAGCGGCGTGAAGAAGTCGAGCAGGGCGATCGCCCCGAAGGCCGCGCTGAGCGTGTAGTAGCAGAGCACCACCTGGCGCTGCGAGAGCCCCATATCGAGCAGGCGATGGTGCAGGTGGTCGCGCCCGGCGTGGGCCGCCGAGCCCCCCCGCAGTGTGCGCGAGAGAATCAGCCAGGCCATGTCGATCAGCGGCACGCCCACCACCAGCAGGGCCGTGGCCAGCTTGGCCCCGCCGATGATCGCGCTCAGGCCGAGGATGTAGCCGATCGTCATCGCCCCCACGTCGCCCATAAACAGCCGCGCCGGGTGGAAGTTGAAGATCAGGAAGCCCGCGCAGGCCCCGGCCAGCGCCAGGGGCAGCATGGCCACCGTGTGCTGCGGCGGGCTCAGGCGCAGCGTGTGCAGCGACAGGATCGCGGCCGCGATCAGCGTCACCCCGCTGGCCAGCCCGTCGAGCCCGTCGGACCAGTTCACCATATTCTGCATCCCGGCCACCCAGAAGACCGTCGCGCCGATCGCCAGCCAGGGGCTGATCTGGTGCAGCGGGATCTGGTCGAGGAAGGGGAAGTTGAAGGCGGTGAGGATGATCCCGCGGGCCTCGGTGGGCGCGCCCAGGGCGTCAGCGTAGAGCGTGTGGTCCCACAGATACGGCCCGACGGCGATCAGGGCGGCCAGGATGTGGACGCCGAGCCGCGGCAGGGCCGGCAGGTCGCGCAGGTCGTCGATCAGGCTGATGATCGCCACCAGGGACGCGCCGGCGAGCAGCAGGCCCAGGCGCAGATGCTCGAACGGCGAGCGGGCCAGGTCCGGGTCGAGCCGCTCCAGGGCGAAGCTGAGCAGCAGGGCGGCGGCGAAGCCGGCGAAGATGGCGAGGCCGCCGACGGTCGGCGTCGGCGTGCGGTGGACGTGTCGCGGCCCCGGCTGCGCCACCCAGCCCTGATCGACGCTCAGCCGAATCAGCGGCGGGATGAGCAGGATCGTGACGATAAAGGCGGTGAGCAGGGTCAGGGAGAGGGCCAGTGCAATCATAATGATAAATTGTGAATGCTGAATGCTGAATGTAGCGCATACCCTGTCGAACTGAGGCGCTCCGGAGCGTCATTCATCATTCACCATTCATCATTCACCATTACAAGGCCTACCCAGTCCCAAACTGCCGGTCGCCGGCGTCGCCCAGGCCGGGCACGATATAGCCGCGCGCGTTGAGGTGGCTATCGATCGCGGCGAGGTAGATATCCACATCGGGGTGGGCCTCGGTGAGCGTGCGCACGCCCTCGGGGGCGGCGATCAGGCCGAGGAACTTGATCCGCTTCGCGCCCCAGTCCTTGAGGATATCGACGGCGGCCACCGCCGAGCCGCCGGTGGCCAGCATCGGGTCGACGATGATCGACAGGTCGATATCGGGCTGCGCCGGCAGCTTGTTGTAGTAGGTCACCGGCTGGAGCGTCTCGTGGTCGCGGTAGAGCCCGAGGTGCCAGACGTGGACGGTGGGCAGGATCTCGACCACCGCCTCGGACATGCCCAGGCCAGCCCGCAGGATGGGCATGATCCCGACCCGCTCGGCCACCTCCTGGCCATCGGCGGGGCCGAGCGGCGTCTGCACGGTCATCGGGGCCAGCGAGAGGTCCTGGGTGGCCTCGTAGAAGAGCAGCTGCGCGATCTCGCGCACCAGCTCGCGGAACTTCTTCGGCTCGGTCTGCTCGCTGCGCAGCAGGGCCAGCTTATGCAGCACGAGCGGGTGGGTCGAGACGTGGACACGATCCATGGCAGTTGCTCATCCGTCGGACAGCTTATACCCAACGCCGCGCACGGTCAGGATGATCCGCGGCCGCGAGGGCACCAGCTCAACCTTCTCGCGCAGGCGGCGCACACACACATCGACAAGGTTCGTCTCGCCCACATACTCGTAGCCCCACACCTCGCGGAACAGGGTCTCGCGGTCGAAGACCTGCCCGGCGTTGGCGGCCAGGAAGTAGAGCAGCTCGAACTCCATCGGGGTCAGGTTCACATCGTCGCCGCGCACGGTGACGCGGTGGCGCGGCTCGTCGATCTCCAGCTCGCCCGCGCGCACCACCGGCGGCGCCCGCCGCGTCTTGTAGCCCTCGACCCGGCGCAGGATCGACTCGACCCGCGCGATCAGCTCGATGATCTTGAACGGCTTGGTGATATAGTCGTCGGCGCCGAGCTCGAAGCCGTGCACCACATCCTCGGTGCCGTCGCGGCTGGTCAGCATGACGATCGGCACATCGCTCTGGGCGCGGATGCGCTCGCATGCCTCGAACCCGTCCACATAGGGCATCATCACATCGAGGATGACCACATCGAAGGGCCGCTTCTCAAACGCCTTGAGCGCCTCCAGCCCGTTCGAGACGGCGGTGATCTCGTAGCGCGGGTCCTTGAGCGTGATCTGGATCAGCGACGCGATAGATGGGTCATCGTCGGCGATCAAAATGCTGCGCGGGGCCTGGGCCTCGTCGCTGGCGCGATCTGATGTGCGGCGAATTGGCGGCATATGACCATTGCAGATTGTAGATTGCAGATTGTAGATTGTAGCAATCTACAATCTACAATCTGCAATCTGCAATCATCTACACGGCTTCATCCAGGCGGCGGCGGAAGTCGGTGCGCGGCACGAGGATGGGGTGGCCGCGGCCCTGGACAACCTCGGCGTTGATGATGCAGCGGCCGATATGCTCCTGGGCGGGCACCTCATACATCACATCAAGCAGGACCGACTCGACGATGCTGCGCAGGGCGCGGGCGCCGGTCTTCGCCTGCATGGCGAGCTCGACGATCGCCTCCAGGCCATCGCGGGTGACCTCCAGCTCGACGTGGTCGAGCGAGAGCAGCTTCTGGTACTGCTTGATCACCGCGTTGCGCGGCTCGGTGAGGATGCGCAGCATGGCCTCGTGGGTGAGCGGCTCCAGGGAGACGATCACCGGGACGCGGCCGATGAACTCGGGGATGAACCCGTAGTGCAGCAGGTCGTCCTGGTTGAGCTGGCTGAGCAGGCGCGCGTGGTCGGCGGGCTCCGCGCCGGGATGCTCGCTGGCGAAGCCGATCGTGCTCTTGCCGCGCATGCGGCGTGCGACCACCTCATCCACGCCCTCGAAGGCGCCGCCGCAGATGAACAGCACGTGGGTCGTGTCGAAGGAGATGTACTCCTGCTGGGGGTGCTTGCGGCCGGGCATGGGCGGCACGTGGGCCACGCCGCCCTCAAGGATCTTCAGCAGGGCCTGCTGCACGCCCTCGCCGGAGACATCGCGGGTGATCGAGGGGTTGTCGGCCTTGCGGGCGATCTTGTCGATCTCATCGATGTAGATGATGCCGGTCTGGGCGCGCTCGATGTCGCCGTCGGCGGCCTGGATGAGCCGCAGCAGGATGTTCTCCACATCCTCGCCGACATAGCCGGCCTCGGTGAGGGCGGTGGCGTCGGCGATGGCGAAGGGCACATCGAGGATGCGGGCGAGCGTCTGGGCGAGCAGCGTCTTGCCGCTGCCGGTGGGCCCGAGCAGCAGAATATTGCTCTTGCTCAGCTCGACATCATCGACCTTGGCGCCGGCCTTGATCCGCTTGTAGTGATTGTACACCGCAACCGAGAGCACCACCTTCGCCCGGTCCTGGCCGATCACATACTGGTCAAGCTTCTCACGAAGCTTGCGCGGGGTTGGCAGGCGCGCGGGCCCGGCGGGCGCGTTACGGCGCGGCGCGGCGATCTGCTGCTCGGTCTCCTCGGCGATGATGGCGCTACAGAGCGCGACGCACTCATCGCAGATAAACACCGTGCCGGGGCCAGCGATCAGGCGTTGCACCTCATCCTGCCCCCGGCCACAGAACGAGCAGACATAGGCGCCGCGTCCTGTCGTGTTGCGGGATCGGGTCATTGGGGTCTCCTGGGAGTCGGGGGTCAGGAGTCAGGAACTGGGGGTTGGGGGGTGGGGGTTGGGAGCTGGGAGTCGGATAGGGCGCGCCGATGGCCCATTACGTGGCCGATATCCGCCCCTCCCCCAACCCCCAACTCCCAACCCCCAACTCCCAGGTCACTTCTTCTCGGCGCCGGCCAGATCCTCACGGGTCAGGATCTCGTCGATGATCCCGTACTCCTTGGCCTGAGTCGGGGTCATGAACAGGTCGCGGTCGAAGTCCTTCGAGATCCGCTCAAGCGGCTGGCCGGTGTCGGTGACGAGCAGCTCGCGGATGAGCTGCTGCTCGCGGAGCAGCTCGCGGGCCATGATCTCGACATCGGGGGCGTAGCCGCGGGCGCCGCCGCCCGCCGGGTGCATGTGGATGGTCGAGTGGGGCAGGCTGTAGCGCTTCCCCTTCGCGCCGCCGGCCAGGATCGGCGTCGCCATGCTGCCGGCCATGCCGACGCAGACGGTAGCCACGCTCGGCCTGATGTGGCGCATCGTGTCGTAGATCGCCAGGCCGGCGGTGATCGAGCCGCCGGGGCTGTTGATATAGAGCCAGATGTCCCGATCCGGGTCATCGCTCTCCAGAAACAGCAGCTGGGCGACGATCAGGTTCGCGATCTGGTCTTCGATCGGGGTGCCCAGGATGATGATTCGCTCCTTGAGCAGCCGAGAGTAGATATCGAAGGCGCGCTCGCCACGGCTGCTGCTCTCAACAACCATAGGGATGAGGGCAGAGGGCATGCCGGCGGCAGAAGGGCTGCGCCAGTCGATGCTCTGATACGGGCTTTCCCACTTCATAGATCCCTCTTTCAGGTGTACAGTCGACCTCGGACGCACAGCATCTATTCGCACGCTAGAAGCATACCATGAAGCGCCAAGCTGTGCGTCCCTCGGTGCGCGCCTGATCAGGCCTGCCCGTCTGTGGCGGCCGGCGTCGGATCGGCGGGGGACTCGTCCGTCGGCTCATCGGGGGCGACAGGCGCGACCTCAGCGATCACCGCGACGGGCGCGGCGTCCGCTGCGGGAGCCTCCAGCGCGGGCGCGGTGCCGGTGGCGATCTCCACAACGCGCGCGCGCAGCTTACGGTCGATGACCATGTTGGCGACGTTCGAGATCATCTGGGTGCGCAGGGTCTGGATAATATTCTCGCGCGAGGCCTCGTCGTAGTCGAGGGCCATGCGCTGAACCTCGTCCTCGATCTCATCGCCAGTGATCTCAATGCCTTCGCGCTCCACCAGCTCGCGCAGGGCCAGAGTCGTCTGTGTCTGGCGCTCGGCATCGGGGATGAGGGCCTCAACGGCCTGATCATGGGTCTGCCCGCGATACTGGAGCATCTGGTCGAGGGTGATGCCATAGCGCTCGAACTGCTGGCCCTGCTCGTGGAGCATCTGGTCGGCCAGCTCGTAGACCATAACATCGGGGATGTCGAACTCGGTCGTGGCGACGAGCTGCTCGATGTAGGCGTTGATCGTCTGCCGCTCGGCGGCGTCGCGGGCGGCCTTCTCCAGATCGGCGTGCGCCTTGGCCCGCATGCCGTCGAGGTCGCCCTCGAAGTTCTCCAGGGTCGGCAGCTCCTCCCAGTCCGGCAGGATGCGCTCCTGGATGCTGTTCACCTTGACCTTGAACGTCACCGTCTTGCCGCGCACCGACTCATTGCCGTGATCGGCGGGCATGGTGGCCGTGACCTCGGCGCGGTCGCCGACGTTGAGGCCGATCAGGGCGCTGTGCAGCTCATCCACAAGGCGACCGGGGACAAGGTCGAGGATCTCCTCGCTGCCCTCGTCCTCGTCCTCGTCCTCGTCCTCGTCCTCGTCCTCGTCCTCGTCCTCGTCCTCGTCCTCGTCATCATCGTCAACGATCTCGCCATCCTCATCGATGATCGTGCCATCGATGATCGCGTCCTCGTCACCGGCCTCATCGGCCTCGTCCTCGCCATCATCGTCGATGAAGTCGTCCGCGTCCGCGTCATCATCGAAGATCGTATCGAGGTTCACCTTCAGCTGGTCGCCCTCCTGAGAGGGGCGAGGATCATCAAGCTCCTTGAGGACCATGTGCTTCTCGCGCAGGCGATCCATCTCGCTGTCGACATCCGCATCGGTGATCTCAGCCAGATCGAGGGGCGCCCGGATCTCGCGGTAGTCGCCGAGGGTGATCGTGGGCGCGACCGGGATCGTGACCCGGAAGATGAACGGGTCAGATGATGTGATCGTATCGAGGGCCGGCGGGCCAACCGGGGTCAGCTTCTCCTGGTCGAGGGCGTCGCGGTAGGCCTTATTGATCAGGTCGTCGGTTGCCTCCTCCAAGAGCGCGGCGCGCCCATAGGAGCGCTCGATAATGGAGCGCGGCGCCTTCCCAGGACGAAATCCGCGGATGGGATACTTCTGCGAGAGGCGGCGCGCGGCTTTGTCGAGGCCGCGCTCAACCTGGTCCTTATCGAGCTCGATCTCCAAAGCCAACAAGCTTTTGGGCAGTTTTTCAGTAGTAACCTTCACCCCTGATACTCTCCATCTCTACAATATGCTGATAAGGCTGCTGGCTGCCCCCGAGCCCGCGATGAGGCGTAGGGCAGCTGCCTGGATACCACACAGAACACGCGACACTTGGCGGGCATACTGCGAGCCATTATAGCATGTCTCCCCCGCGTTGCAAAGCCATAGAACACTGAGCGGCATAACGCCGCCCTGATGGGCTACAACCCGTGCCTCGTGCCATCGCAGATAAGGCGCAGCGCACGCAGGTGCGATCCTTGCGCCGGGGCAGGCCAGAAGGGCTATGCGATACCTCCTGGTGGGGGTGCGGGGGCGGCGAAGCCGCCCCCGCAGTATGTTTGCCTTGGGTTTGGGCGGCGAAGCCGCCCAAACCCAAGGCAAAACCAGGTCTTAAGGCAAAACCAGGTCTGGGGCGCAGCCCCAGGACGTTGCAGCAACCCTTATACATGCACACATTCGCCCTGCTATGTCCCGTATCGGATGGTATAATGAGAAGCGGCGGCGCGGGGGTCGTGACGCCGCCACGTTTATACCATAACGGAGTTGATGCGCATGAGCATAGGCAAACATCGTATCTGGGCTATCCCATCACTCGTTGGCTCTCTTATTATTGTCGCCGACCAGGCCAGCAAGGCCTGGGTCGTCCAGAGCCTCGGCCCAGAGACGATGACTCGCTTCATCCCAGTTATCGGCGACACGGCGCGGATCGCCTACTCGCACAACACCGGGGTTGCCTTCAGCCTCTTCCAGGGCATGCCGCAGCTCCTCGCCTTCACCTCGCTGGCGATCGTCGCCGGGGCGATCTACTTCTACCTCACCCAGCTGCCGCACCGGCGTCTGTTCGTGCAGATCATCCTCGGGCTCATCCTCGGCGGGGCCTTCGGCAATATTATTGACCGGGTGCGCCTGGGCTACGTGGTCGATTTTATCCAGGTGGGCTGGTTCCCGATCTTTAACCTGGCCGATAGCGCGATCACGGTCGGCGCGGCCCTGCTCATGCTCCAGTTTCTGCTTGAGGAGATCGCGCACCGCCGCGAGGATCGGGCGATGGTTCTGCAGTGATGCGCGCGACGCCAGCCCGGCCACTGAGCATCCCTCCACGCTGGGCACTCCCTATCGCCCTCGGGCTCCTCGCCCTCATGTGCGATCAGCTGAGCAAGGTCTGGATCGTGTCCCAGCTCGGCCCCGAGCCGTATGTTCGGTCGATCCCCCTCGGCCCCGCATGGCTGAACCTCGCACGCCGCGTGACGCCAAACTGTCAAGTGCTTCTGAAACCATGTCTAACCAATCTTTTGTTATGCGAGAGATTCGTCCCAGGTCTGAGGCCGTTTCGCCCGCTCTCGGCTACGCTGCAATCTGCAATCTGCAATCTACAATCTGCAATCGCTAAAGGAGCCCTGTGAGCATCACGATCACCGCGCCCGACTCACTCGATGACGCGACCGCCGAGGGCATCCACGCCCTGGTGGCCCGCTGTAACGCCGCCGAGCGCCTGGACCTGCCGATCTCCCCCGAGGTTGGCGCGAGCGCCAGCCTGCTCCTGGCCCATATCGACGGCGATCTGGCCGGGGTGGCACAGGTGGGCCACGGCCCCGAGTCCGAGATCTGCCTCTGCGTCGACCCGGCGCGCCGGCGGCGCGGGGCTGGCCGGGCGCTCGTCACGGCCGCCCGCGGCCACGTGGCCGCCCGTGGCGCCGGCGACATCCTGCTCGTCTCCGACACAACGGCCGAGTCGGGGCCGGCCTTCGCCGAGTCCCTGGGCGCGCAGCTCAGCTTCGCCGAGCACCGTATGGACCTCGACCTAGCGGCGGTGCCGGCGGCGCCGGTGCCCATGCCCGACCTGGACATCCGCCCGGCGCACGGCGGCGATGCGCCGGCGATCGCCGCCGTGCTGGTGGCGGCGTTCGGCGACCCGCCGGCGATGGTGGAGCGATTCGTGGCCGAGCGGATCGTCAGCCGCTCCCACCGCTTTCTGCTGGGCGAGCTGGTCGGGCGGCCGGCGGGCACCCTGCGCCTGATCGTGGACGATGGCTGGACCTATGTCTCCACCTTCGGGGTGCTGCCCGCGCTCCACGGGCGCGGCGTGGGCCGGCGCATGCTGCTCCACACCATCGGTCTGCTCCTCGCCGACGGACAGCGCGCGGTGCGGATTGAGGTGGATACGACAAACGCCTCGGCCATCGGCCTCTACGAGTCCTGCGGATTCCGCCGAGGCCGCACCTTCGCCTACCACAGGCTGCCGGAGCTGGCCCCTTCAGCGTCGTAGGCCACCCTCTGGCGCGCGCCAGGCATTTCGTGAGATCTTCGGGAGCTACCCGTTACTTTTTCGTATCGGCAACGATGTAGTATACAGAGAGCGATTCATCGCCTCTTCTCCCCGTAGCCCTCGCCGCCCCCCCCCCGGCGCTTGCAGCAGGGAGAAGCTCACACCGCGCGGCGTGCCGTCTCCCCCCCGGCAGGCCGCGCGGTGTGATTCATGTCGCCGCCTCGCGCCGCCGGAAGGCCGCCCAGAAGACCAGGGCGCTGAGCGCGCTGAGCGCCGCGCCGAGCAGGAAGAGCGCCTGGTAGCCAAAGAGCGCGATGATATAGCCGCCGCCGAAGGTCAGCCCAGTGAAGCAGACCCCCGCCGCCATCTCGGTCACGCCTACCACAACTGCCCGCCGGCTGGGCGGCACCAGGTCGAGGAAGTAGACCATCGAGGCGGCGTAGCGGATCGCCGAGAGGCTGAAGACCGCCATCAGGCTGAGCGCGGCCGCCCCCCAGTGGGGGATAAACGTGATCGGCAGCATGCCGACGCCGGTGGCGAGCGTGGCGCCGATCACGACGTTGCGGTTGCCGAAGCGCGCGCTCAGGGGTGCGGTGATCAGGGCGGCGGGCACGCCGGCGAGTCGCCCCAGCGCCAGCACCAGGCCGATCTGGGCGGTGGGCACGTGCAGCGCCGTGTCGAGGTAGAGGTTGGCGAAGGTGCTGGTCGCGGCCAGCCCGGCCACCTGGAGCACGCGCACCAGCGCGATCAGGCTGAGCAGCCCGAGGATGGGCGTGGCGGCCGAGATCGCCGGCGCGGCCCCGGCGACGGGGGCGGGCGTGTCCGGCGTGTCGCGCAGATCGGCCAGCGGGATCTGGCGGATGGCCAGCAGCGCCGGGGCGATCGCGAGCCCGGCGGCCATCAGGCCGTAGCGGTAGGGCGCGGGGTCATCGAGCGAGACGCCGATCATGCCGCCGATCAGCAGGGGCAGCAGCCCGCCGGCCAGGCTGCCGAGGAAGGCCGACAGCGAGATCAGCGCCGTCTGCGTGGAGTATGCCTGGTTGCGCTGGTCGGATCGGACCAGGGCCAGCAGGATGGGGGCGGCGTTCACGAAGTAGAGGGCCAGCCCGAGGTAGAGGCCGGTGATCATGCTGAGCAGCCAGGGCATGCGCGCCGCCGGAGGCAGGGTGTCGGCCAGGGGGAGCAGGGTGCCGCAGGCGGCCAGGAGCCCCAGGCCCACCAGGATCACCCGCCGGCTGCCCAGGCGCCCGCCGAGCACCCCCGCCGGCAGGCTGGCGGACGCGAAGACCAGGGCGCCCACCGCGTTCACCAGGCCGATCTGCTCGGGCCCGTAGCCGACGCGGGCCAGGAACAGGTTGAGCAGGGCGGCGTAGACTCCGCCGTCGACGGCGAAGCCGACTAGGGCGATCGCCACGAGGTAGCGGGCTACGTTGGGGCCGAACTGGCGAAGATCCCCAAGGTAGCGGCGGGAGGCAAGCATGTGTGTGCTCCGGTGAGGCGCGCCCAGACGCTGGGCGCTGGCCTTTCGCAATGCTACCATAATTTGTGATAAAACTCTTGACATGCCCTGGTGCCCGTGCTATACTCAGCTTAATCCATTAAGCGCTTAATCAATTAACTAGCGGCGGGCGGCAGGCAGTGGCAACGATCAAAGATGTCGCAGAGCGGGCAAACGTCTCGACGGCCACCGTCTCGTATGTGCTTAACGGCACAGGCACGGTGACCGAGGCGACCCGCCAGCGCGTGCTGGCGGCGGCCTCCGCCCTCAGCTACCAGCCCAACCACGCCGCCCGCAGCCTGCGCTCGCGCTCGCGCACCCTTGGGCTCGTGCTGCCGGGCCGCGCGGCGCGCCTGAGCGACCCGGCGATGGCTGAGCTGGTGGATGGCCTCGCCGAGGCGGCCGCCGTGCGCGGCTACTTTATCCTGCTGGCCAGCGCCGGCGATGATCTGCCCGAGGCGCTGCTCGGCGAGCAGCTGCTGCGCGGCGGCCGGGTCGATGGCCTCGTGCTGCTTGACCTGCGCGCCGACGACGAGCGCCTGCGCCACCTGCTCACCCTCGGCGCGCCAATCGTCTGCGCCGGGCCGCCCCAGGCCGGCCAGGGCTGCCCCTGCGTCGGCCTCGACAGCTACGGCGGGGCGCGGGCGGCCACCAGCCACCTGCTGGCCCTCGGCCACCGGCGGATCGCCCAGATCGCCCCGCCCTCCGACCTCGCCGAGAGCGAGCTGTTCTTCCAGGGCTACGCCGACGCCCTCGCCGAGGCCGGCGTTGAGCTTGAGCCATCCTACACCGTCGAGTCGGGGGCGACCCAGGACGACGGCATGGCGGCGATGCAGGAGCTGCTGGCCCTGCCCGAGCCGCCCACGGCGGTGTTCGCGGCCAGCGACACTCTGGCCTTCGGGGCGATGCACGCCCTGCGCGACGCGGGGGTGAGCGTCGGCAGTCAGATCTCGCTGGTGGGCTGCGGCGACGCGCCCCTCGCCGCCCACACCCACCCGCCGCTCACCACCCTGCGCGCCCCTCGCCACGCCCTCGGCGTGGCCCTGGCCCACCGGCTGATCGGCCAGGTTGAGCGACAGCCCGGCGGCCCAGACACGGCCCTCGGTATGCAGCTGATTGTCCGGCGCTCAACCGCAGCACTGAGACACTGAGGCGCTGAGGCGCTGAGACTGGTGGCTCGCTTTCGCTCGCGTCTTGCGATAACAGGCTTAGCAGCATCTCAGTGTCTCAGCATCTCAGTGTCTCAGCATCTCAGCATCTCAGCATCTCAATAGTCCAGCGTCTCAGTGTCTCAGCGTCTCAGTGTCTCAGTGTCTCAGTGATGATGGAGGAAGACCAATGGCGGGCATTAAGTTTGACCACGTGTGGAAGAAGTTCGGCGAGGTGTCGGTACTCAAAGACCTAAACATCGAGATCAACGATGGCGAGTTCCTAGTGCTGGTCGGCCCCTCGGGCTGCGGCAAGTCCACCGCGCTGCGCTGCCTGGCCGGCCTTGAGGAGATCACCGACGGCAATATCGTCATCGGCGACCGCGTGGTCAACGATGTGCCGCCCAAGGATCGCGACATCGCGATGGTCTTCCAGAGCTACGCGCTCTACCCGCACATGTCGGTCTACGACAACATGGCCTTCGGCCTGAAGCTGCGCAAGGTGCCCAAGACCGAGATCGACAAGCGCGTCACCGAGGCCGCCGATATGCTTGGCATCAAGCACCTGCTCGACCGCAAGCCTAAGGCGCTCTCCGGCGGCCAGCGCCAGCGCGTCGCCCTCGGCCGCGCCATCGTCCGCGACCCCGCCGTCTTCCTGATGGACGAGCCGCTCTCCAACCTCGACGCCAAGCTGCGCGTGCAGACCCGCGCCGAGATCAGCAAGCTCCACCAGCGCCTGAAGACGACCTTCATCTATGTGACCCACGACCAGACCGAGGCCATGACGATGGGCACGCGCATCGCCGTGATGAAGGATGGCATCCTCCAGCAGCTCGACTCGCCGCAGAACCTCTACGACAACCCGGCGAACATGTTCGTCGCCGGATTCATCGGCAGCCCGGCCATGAACTTCTTTGAGGCCAAGCTCGACCGGGTGAGCGGCGGGCTGGGCGTGATGATCGGCAAGGACTTTATGGTGCCCGTGCCCGCCGCCAAGGCCGATAAGGTCAGCGGTCATGTGGGCAAGGATATCTACTTCGGCATCCGCCCCGAGGATGTCCACGACTCGCACTACGTCGCCCGCGGCGTGGACGAGAGCGCGAAGATCCAGGCCACGGTGAACCTGACCGAGGCCATGGGCTCTGAGGTGTACGCCTACATCGAGAGCAACGGCAAGGAGTTCATCGGCCGCCTCGACCCGCGCACCAGCGCCCGCACCGGCCACGGCCTCGAGATCGTGCTCGACATGGACAAGATGCACATCTTCGACCGCGAGAGCGAGAAGGCCCTGGTGTAAGCCGTAAGGGCGCAGCAGCGCCGCGCTGCTGCGCCCTTACCGTAAGCCCCTAGCGCAGCCCCGTCGTCTCCTCAAACCCCAGCATCAGGTTCATGCTCTGCACGGCCTGCCCCGACGCGCCCTTCACCAGGTTATCGACGCAGGCCACCAGGATGTAGCGGCCGTGCTCCGGCTCCACCGGCTGCACGCCGATCACCAGGCTCATGCTGTTCGCCACGTGGCGAAGCTCGGGCAGCCGCCCCTCGGGCAGCAGCCGGATGAACGGCTCCTGCGCGTACACGTCGTAGGCCGCCCGCACATCCTCGGGGCGCACGCCTGGCTTTGTGTTGACATAAATAGTCGACAGAATACCCCGGTAGACCGGCAGCAGGTGCGGCGAGAAGATAATATGCAGCCCGGTCTCCTGCTCCATCTCGGGCAGGTGGCGGTGGGTGCGCCCGACGCTGTAGGCGCTGAAGGTCTCGTGGGTCTCGCCGAAGTGGGTTTTGAGCGAGAGCGAGCGCCCGGCGCCGGACACGCCCGACTTGCTGTCCACGATCACCGGCGCGTCGGACAGCAGGCCGGCCTGGGCCAGCGGGTACAGCGGCATGATGGCGGTGAGCGGGTAGCAGCCGGTGTTGGCCACCAGCCGCGCCCTGCGGATCTGCTCACGGTGCAGCTCGGGCAGCCCGTAGACCGCCGCGCTCTGCAGCTCGGGCGCGGGGTGATCCTTCTTGCGCCAGCGGGCGTAGATGTCCAGATCCTGGAGGCGGAAGGTGTCGGAGAAGTCGACCACCTTCACGCCGGCGTCCATTGCCGTCTGCACGATCGGGATCAGCTCGGGCGTGTTGTGGGGCAGGCAGGTGAAGACCAGATCGACCCCGCGCAGATCGGCCTGGTCCGGGCCTATCAGCGGCTGCTCGATCAGGGTCGGGTAGATATCGCTCAGCCGCTGGCCGGCCGCCGAGCGGGCCGTCGCAAAGGCGATCTCGACCTCGGGGTGGCGCACCAGCAGCTTGATCAGCTCGAACCCGGTGTAGCCAGTCGCCCCATAGATGCCGACACGGGCCATAGTGCTCCCTCCAGATTGCAGATTGTAGATTGCAGATTGCAGATCAGGTGTGATGTTTTCTGATCGTCGGCGGCGCGCTGGGGAATATCATCGACCGGCTGCGGCTTGGGTCGGTGGTGGACTTTATCAGCGTGGGCTGGTGGCCGGTGTTCAACGTCGCCGATAGCGCGATCACGGTCGGGGTGACATCCCTGGCGGTCTACCTGATCTTTATCGGCGATGATCTCCCCGCCGCGCCGCCGCTCGTCCCCCGCGACGACGGCCTGCTCAGCGACCTGCTCAGCCGGGATCTTGATTGAGCGGGAGGCGGGTAAGGGCGCAGCAGCGCGGCGCTGCTGCGCCCTTACGGCGACCATGAGCGAGAACTCGATGCACTACAACCTGTCAGTTGCAGTTGAGGCGGAGGGCGAGCGGCTCGACCGCTATGTGGCGCGGGCCGTGCCCGAGCTGTCGCGATCTTATGTGCAGCAGCTGATCGCGGCCGAGCAGATCACGGTGAACGCGCGGCCAGCGCGGGCGAGCCTCGCGCTGCGGGCCGGCGATCAGGTTGCCGTAGCGGTGCCGCCGCCGCAGCCGATCGGTCTGGCCCCGGAGGCCATCCCGCTTGATGTCGTCTACGAGGACGCCGACGTGGTGGTGGTGAATAAGCCGGCGGGCATGGTCGTCCACCCGGCGCCGGGGCACCCCGGCGGCACCCTGGTGAACGCGCTGCTCGCCCGCTACCCCGACATGCAGGTCGCCGGCGACCTGCGCCCCGGCATCGTGCACCGGATCGACGCCGGCACCTCGGGGCTGCTGGTGGTGGCCCGCAACGACGCGGCCCTGCGCGACCTGGCGGACCAGCAGCGCGAGCGCCAGATGCGCAAGATCTACCTGGCCGTCGCCGAGGGGCGCGTCAAAGAGCCGGAGGGCGTGGTCGATGCGCCGGTCGGCCGACACCCGGTGGACCGGCTGCGCATGGCGGTGGTGCGCGGCGGCCGGCCGGCGCGCACCCACTACCGGGTGATCGAGGAGCTGGACGCCTACACGCTGCTGGAGCTGCGCCTGGAGACCGGGCGCACCCACCAGATCCGCGTCCACATGCTGCACATCGGCCGGCCGGTGCTGGGCGACCCAATCTATGGCGCGCGCAAGGGCCGGCCGAGCTTCGGCCTCGACCGGCAGTTCCTCCACGCCCAGCAGCTGGGCTTCCGCCTGCCGGGCGGCGGCTGGCGCGAGTTCAGCGCGCCCCTGCCCGCCGATCTTGAGGCGGCCCTGCGGAAGCTGCGGGGGAGTAGCCGATAGCCGATAGCCGATAGCCGATAGCCGATAATAGAGCTATCAGCCATCGGCTATCGGCTATCGGTTGTGACCTGCTGTGATACAATACGCACGTTGTTCTCGGGCGTGCCACCAGAGGCGTTATATCGGATCGCGCTGCGGTGAGACGCCCCGCTCTTACGAGAAAGTGGGAGGCCGCTATGCGGAAAAAGATTAGCATTATCGGTGCCGGGTTCGTCGGCTCGACAACGGCTCACTGGGTGGCCGCCAAGGAGCTGGGCGATATCGTGCTGCTGGACGTGGTCGAGGGAATCCCCCAGGGCAAGGGGCTGGACCTCTACGAGGCCGCCCCGATCGAGGGCTATGATGTGCGGGTGATCGGCACGAACGACTACGCCGACACCGCCGGCTCCGATGTGATCGTGGTGACCTCGGGGGCGCCGCGCAAGCCGGGCATGACCCGCGAGGATCTGATCAAGGTCAACGCGAACATCACCCGCGACTGCATCTCGAAGGCGGCCCCGCTCTCGCCCAACGCCGTGATCATCATGGTGAACAACCCGCTGGACGCGATGACCTACGTGGCCGCGCAGGCGGCCGGGTTCCCCAAGGAGCGGGTGCTCGGCCAGGCCGGCGTGCTCGACAGCGCGCGCTACCGCGCCTTCATCGCCATGGAGACGGGCGTCTCGGTCGAGGACATCCAGGCCATGCTGATGGGCGGCCACGGCGACGAGATGGTGCCGCTGCCGCGCTTCTCGACGATCGCCGGCATCCCGGTGAGCGAGTTCATCGCCGCCGACCGGCTGGAGGCGATCGTTGACCGGGCGCGCAAGGGCGGCGGCGAGATCGTCAACCTGCTGAAGACCGGCAGCGCCTACTACGCACCGGCGGCGGCCACGGCCCAGATGGTCGAGGCGGTGATTAAGGACAAGAAGCGGGTCATCCCGGTGGCGGCCTACCTGAACGGCGAGTACGGCCTGAGCGACATGTACTTCGGCGTACCGGTGGTGCTGGGCGCCGGCGGCGTCGAGAAGATCATCGAGCTGCCGCTCAACGACGCGGAGAAGGCCCTAGTGCAGAAGTCGGCCGACGCGGTGCGCGCCACGCTGGAGACCCTGAAGTCCCTCTAGGAAGGCAGAATTGAGAATTGAGGATTGAGGATTGAAAAAGTCGCATACGCTGTTAAGCTAAAGCGAGCGGCCTACGCCCTCGTCTCTGAAACGAGCTGAGCAGCAGCGTTCTGCATTTTCAATTTTCAATTTTCAATTTTCGCAATAGACAAGGTTTCAGAAGGGCCGGTTT